>JAXMNT010000056.1:0-51690 GCA_034670305.1 Deltaproteobacteria bacterium | reverse complement strand
TCGCGATGCTCGTCGCGCTGATCAAGCGATCTGACCGCTGATCCGCGGGCAAGGGCAAAGGCAAGGGCAGGGGCAAGGGGCAGGCTGCGAGAACGCCCTGCGGGCGTTCTTCAGCAACCTGCTAGCCCGAGGAGTCGGCATCCGCATCGGCGTCGGCATCCGCATCGGCGTCGGCATCGGCTTCGGCCACGGCTTCCGCGTGTGCTGGACTGCCCGTACCGCGCGCCCCTACTCCGCCCCCACCGCTTCCTCGGGCGGGTCGGAGTGCATCAGGAACGGGTAACGCACGGTGATGCGTCCGCCGCCTTCCGGCGCGGGCAACTCGAGTGTGTAGAGCGTCTCGCGAAAACACTCGTGGATGGCGGGCGTCTGGATGTCGCTCTCTTCCGTCAGCACTTCACTCTCTTCCACCACGCCCCCCACGTCGGGTTCTCCCGCGAACACGAACTGCATGAGCACCCTGCCCTCCGGCGCCGCTTCGCCCGCCCGCTCCGCCTCGTCGACCCCGAGCTCGTAGCACTCGGCGAGAAGCGGCTTCACCGATTCGATCGCGTCCCGGATGTACTGCGGATCGATCCGCCCCGCCGGCTCCTCGGGCGCCTCGGCCGGTTCCGCGGATGCGCCCCCCAGCAACGCCTCGGCCGCTGCCGCCTGCGCCTGCGCAACCTGCGCCTCTCGAGTGGCGCGCGCCTCCCGAACCGCCTCGCGCAAGCGTTCGGCCACCTGCCGCCGAAGCCGCCGCACCTCCATCGCCTTCGCCCGCGCCGGCGGCGCGCCTTCCACCGGTCCCGCATCGGGCAGCGGCAGCGACGCATCCGCGAAATCGGCCGCCGCACCGGCGCTCTCCACCTCCGCCTCCGGCGTCGGTAGCAACCCGTAGACAATCAGCCCCACCACCCCCACCACGAGCGCGGCGATCAACAAAACCCGAGTGCGTGCCTCCATTGTGGCCACGAGCATACCCGGCCGACGTGTCGGCATCGGGATTCGGCTTCGGCTTCGGATTCCGATTCGGTTTCGGTTTCGGCTTCGGTTTCGGCTTCGGTTTCGGTTTCGGATTCGGATTCGGCTTCGGCTTCGGCTTCGGCTTCGGCTTCGGATTCGGCTTCGGCTTCGGCTTCGGCTTCGGCTTCGGCTTCGGCTGAACCAAGGGCAAGGGCAAGGGCAAGGGCACGGGCAAGGGCACGGAGGGCAAGGGCACGGGGCGCCGGCATCGACCTTCCTGGTCACGCTGCTATGTCTGCACCCGCGTGTTCCTCCCTCCCCTCACCCCCACCTTCGACGCAGCGCTCCGAGACCGGAGCAGCGGCGACCCGAAGTACCGCTACGCCGCGGCCGCAGTGCTGGCGTCTCCGCCGGACGGTCGGGAAGCCGAGGCGATCGACGCGCTGGTCGAACTCGCGGACGACCCGCTCGGCCCGATTCGCACGGTGGCGGTGGCGGGGCTCGGCGCGATCGACGCGAGCCGAGAGCGGCCCGAAGTGTTGGCGCTCCTGCGCGCGCGTTTCGACGATGGCCACGACGAAGTGCGCCAAGCCGCCGTTCGCGCCGCCGCACGGATGGACCGCTCTCCCGACTGGCTCGTCGCGCTCACGAAGGATGCCCGGGCCGAGATGCGCTGGCAGGCGATCGGCGCGCTCGCCGAACAGGTGGCGTTCGGCGAGGACGGCGCCGAGCACACCGACCCGAGCGCGACGCCCGAAATCGCGGCCGCCCTGCGCGCGCGCATCGACGACGAAGACACGCGGGTCGCCTGCGCGGCAGTCGAGTCTCTCGCGTGGATCGACCGGACCTCGGCCAATGCGATCGCGCCGGCCCTCGAGCGGGAGGACACAGCGTTCAGCGCCGCGCTCGCGTTGGCGGCGCTTGGCGACGGCCGGGGCGAACCCGTGCTGATCCGTTCGCTCGCCGACCGCACCATCGCTCTGGAGGCCGCCGAGGCGCTTGGCGAAGTGGCCACCGAACGCGGGCTCGAAGCGCTGGCGTTCACGGCGGCGCGGCTCTTCACCCCGCTGCTGATCCGGGCAGCCGTCGGCAAGGCGCTCGCCCGACGCGGAGACTGGCGCGGCGAACCGGCGCTCGACCGGGTGTTGCGCGCGTGGCGGCCCGACGGGCGCGACTACGCCATCGAAGCGGTGGGCAAACTCGGCCTCACCGGCTTGGTCCCAGCGCTCGCGCGGCTCTGCGAACGACTGCGGGGCGCCGACCCCGTCCTCCTCGCGGATGCCCTCCGTGCCCTGTCGACCACGAGCGACGAAGCGAAGCGGGCACTGGACGAGCTGCGTTCGCGTCACCAACTTCCGGAACCATCATGACGATCTCTCCTTCTGGCCCGCTCTTCGACACCCACTGTCACCTCGATCACCGCAAGTACGACGGCAAGATCGACGAGGTGCTCACCCGCGCGGCCGACGCCGGCGTGTGGCGCATGACCACCATCGGGTGTGCGCGGACGCTCGAGCACGTGGAGAGCGCGCTTCAGATCGCGCGGGCGCACCGCGATTGGATCACGACCACCATCGGCATTCATCCGCACGACGCGGAGCCGCCCGTCGAAGAGGGCGAGGTGCTTGACGACGCCGCGTTGCGTGCCCTCGACGACGCACGCTTCGCCGAGGTGGAACGCATCGCGCGCGACCCGCTCGTCGTGGCCATCGGCGAGATGGGGCTCGACTACTACTACGACAACTCGCCGCGCGAAGTGCAGCAGCTGGCATTCCGGCGCCAGATCGCGCTGGCGCGCGAAGTGAAGAAGCCCATCGTGATCCACACCCGCGACGCGGCGGACGACACCCTGCGCATCATGCGGGAGGAGAACGCGGCCGATGTCGGCGGCATCATTCACTGCTTCAGCGAGGGGCCGGCGTTCGCCAAGGCCGCGCTCGACATGAACTTTGTCTCGAGCTTCTCCGGCATCGTGACGTTCAAGAGCGCCCAAGCGATCCAAGAGGCCGCGACCCAGCAGCCCGCGGATGCGATCCTCATCGAGACCGACGCGCCCTACCTCGCCCCCATCCCTCAGCGCGGCAAACGAAACGAACCGGCGTTCGTCTCGCACACTGCGGACTTCGTCGCGGGCCTGCGCGGCGTGGACCCGGAAGAACTGCGGTGGACGACGGCCAGAAATGCCTGCGCGCTCTTCGGTCTGACGCCGCCGGCTTGACCCGCGCCGCGTTTCTCCTAGCGTACGGCCCTTTTTCCTGTCGCAAGACACTGTCGTAGAGCATCCCGATGAGATGCAAAGCGGCGAAACCATTGAAGTTTAGGAAAGTTCCATGAACACCAATCTCGGCCTCATCGCCAAAAAAGTCGGCACCACACAGGTCTTCACCGAAGAAGGCGAGGTTCGCCGCGTCAGTGTCGTCGAAGCCGGTCCGTGCACGGTCGTCGGCAAGCGCACCGTGGAGAAGCACGGGTACAGCGCCCTGCAGCTCGCGTTCGGCACCAAGAACCCGAAGTCGGTCCGCAAGCCCGAAGCCGGCCTCTACGCCAAGCTCGGCCTGCCCGTTCCGAAGACGATGATGGAGTTCCGCCTGTCGGAAGAGATCGTCGCGAAGTACGAGATCGGCGCGCAGATCACTGTCGCCGACGTGTTCACGGTCGGACAGTTCGTCGACATCTCCGGCAAGGGCAAGGGCAAGGGCTTCACCGGCGTCATGAAGCGTCACAACTTCAAGGGCTACAAGGCCAGCCACGGACAGCACGAGTACCAGCGCCACGGCGGCTCGATCGGTATGAACATGACGCCGGGCCGGGTCTTCAAGGGCAAGAAGATGGCCGGACAGCACGGCAACAAACGCGTGACCGTCATGAACGTGAAGGTCGTCCGCGTGATGCAGGAAGAAGGCCTCGTGCTCCTCGAAGGCAGCGTGCCCGGCGCACCCGGCGGCATCGTGACCGTGCGCCCCGCAATCAAGAAGAAGCACGCCGCGAACTGAGTTGGTTTTCGATCAGGCAGTCGCGTGCTGTCTCTTGAACGACGCCGCGTCCCTCTCGGGATGCGGCGTTCTTCGTTGGATCCCGAACAATCGGTGGCGCGCTGGGCAATCCTGCCTACCCTTCGCGCGTGGGCCGCCGACGACAAGATACGTTTGCCAAACGCGCGCGCCGCGAGGGGCATCTCGCGCGCTCCGTCTACAAGCTCGAAGAGATCGATCGCCGCGTGCAGCTCATCCGCCGCGGTCAGCGGGTGCTCGATCTCGGCGCGGCGCCGGGCAGTTGGACGCACTACGCAGCCGGTCGGGTGGGCCCGGGGGGCTACGTGCTCTCGATCGATCTGCAAGAGATGGACGCGTCGTTTCCAAACCAGGTCGACGTTCGGCACGGCGACGCCCGCGAACTCTCGCTCGACGAACTCGACCCCTTCCACGTGGTGCTCAGCGACATGGCCCCGAAAACCAGCGGCACCCGCAGCGGCGACCAGTGGCGGAGCTTCGAACTCTTCATGAGCGCGCTCGACATCAGCCGCACCATGTGCGTCCCCGGCGGCATGTTCGTCGGCAAGATCTTCCAGGGTCCGGACATCGAGAAGGCACGCGAAGCGGTTAAGAAGTCCTACCGCAAGTCGCGCACGATCCGTCCCGAAGCCGTCCGCAAAGAAAGCTTCGAAGTGTTCCTGGTCGGACTCGAACGCCGGGAAGCGGACCTGCCGTAGGGACACCGCAAGGCCCCCCCGTGCCCGTGCCCGTGAGTGCTGGCCGAACCGAAGCCGAACCCGAACCGAAGCCGAACCCGAAGCCGAAGCCGAAGCCGAAGCCGAATCCGAATCCGAAGCCGAAGCCGAAGCCGAAGCCCGACGCCGAAGCCGAAGCCGAAGCCGAAGCCGAACCCGAAGCCGAATCCGTGTACCCGAAGCCGAAGCCGACGCCGAAGCCGAAGCCGACGCCGAAGCCGAACCCGACGCCGGAAAGGTCCCGCAGGAGGCATCCGACGAGGAGGTCGAGCCCAGCCGCGGAGCGACAATCCCCATATAAGAAGCCGGGCCGGTGGCACCGTGCCCGTCGGCGGTCAATACTGCCGCGCTCGTGCCCGGGGCGCATCAACATCCAAGCGTGGATCTCAGTCGACTTGCTCCGGATCTCGGAGGCACCTGCGATGAGTACCTCTGTCGCTACCGTGAAGATTTCGCACGGGCGGTCCGACGTGGAGAGCGCGGGGTGGATGCGGCGCGTCGTTTTGCGCGGGTGCTCGATGGGCTGCTCGGTGCCCTCTACTGTGCGGCGGACGCGGCCGCGCGGGATGCCCGTGGCACCCCGAAGGGCCGGATCGCGCTGGTCGCGGTCGGCGGGTACGGGCGGGGCATCGTCGGCCTCAAGAGCGACGTGGACGTGCTCTTCCTCTGCGACGACCCGAGTGACCCGCGTGTGGGGCCACTCGCCGAGGGGTTGCTCTACCCGCTGTGGGATCTCGGGTTCGACATCGGCCACGCCGTGCGCGGGGTCGACGAGACGCTCGCACTCGCTCGGGAGGACATCCGCACCGCGACGACGCTCATCGATCTGCGTGCGGTCGGCGGCGATCGCAGCATCGCGCGGGACCTCGAACGCGCCGCGCGCCGCCAGGTGTTCGAGCCGCATCTGAACGACTTCCTGGACGCGCTGCAGAAGGACACCGAGGCGCGGCACGAACGGTTCGGAGGGTCGCTCTACCTCCTCGAGCCTGAGGTCAAGCAGGGCCGCGGCGGCCTTCGCGATCTCGACGTGGCCGAGTGGGCCGCGCGGGCGCGCTGGGATGCGCGCTCGACGGACGACTACGTACGCACCGGCGCACTGCTCGCGCGCGAAGTGGACGAGCTCGAGGCGGCGCGGGAGATGCTCTGGCGGGTGCGCAACTTGCTGCACCTCAAGTCCGGTCGGCAGCAGGATCGGATGACCTTCGCCGACCAAGAAGAGATCGCCACCGAACTCGGCTTCGTCGACGGCGTCGTGCTTGGCGTCGAGCAGTTCATGCAGGCGTACTACCGGCACGCGCGGACCGTGAGCCAGACGGCGGAGCGCATGCTCGCGCGCGCCCGCCCGGTGCGCCGCAAGACGCGCGCTTCGATGAAAGATCTCGGCGACGGTACGGCGGTGTTCGATGGACACATCACGCTCGTCGACACCGACCGACTCGCCGAAGACCCGGCGCTCGCGCTGCGTCTGTACCGACAGGTCGCGCGCAAGAAGTTGCCGGTCTACCACTTCGCCCGCGACGCCATCGCGCGCATCGCCGTGGACGAGTCCTTTCGCGAACGTCTGCGGGCGTCGGAGGAAGCGACACAGCTGTTCGTGGAACTGCTCGCCGGCTTGACGCGGGTCCCGCTCGCGCGCGGTTCGTTGCTCGGCGAGCTGCATCAGGTCGGGCTGACGACCGCGATGTTGCCCGAACTGGAGCCGCTGACCGGGCGGGTGACGCACGATGTCTACCACGTGTACACGGCCGACATTCACGCGGTGCGGGCTGTCGACCGGCTGCGCGAGTTGACCGCAGGAGAACGGGTCCCGCTGCTCGCACTCCCGGGTCGGCTCGCGGTCGAAGCACCGCGCCGCACGCCGCTCTTCCTCGCGACCTTCCTTCACATCTTGGGCCGGGTGCATGGCGCGCACCGTCCGTCCCGCGGCGCGGCGATGGCCCGGCCGATCGCAGAGCGGCTCGGACTCTCCACGGTCGATATCGAACACGTGGTCTGGCTCGTCGAAGAGCAGTCTCGTTTTCATCACTGGGCCACGCGGCGCGACACGAGCGACCCAGTCACGCTGCGCGAGCTCGCGGGGCGCGTCGGTTCCTTCGAGCGGATGCGCGACCTCTACCTGTTGACGGTGGCCGTCCTCTCCACGACGAACCCCGGCGCGATGACCTCGTGGAAGGCGCGCATGTTGGAGGATCTCTACCTCGGGCTCGCCGGCGAGCTCGGTCCACACGCGTCCCCGACCTTGGCCAGCGCGACCGGTCGCGCCTCACAGCTGCGGGAAGAGGTGCGGGTCGGGTTTGTCGGAGACCTTGGCCAATCGGAGCTCGAAGCGTTCCTCGACGCGATGCCGGACCGCTACGTGCTCGCGAATCCGGCCGATGCGATCCGGCGCCATGCGCGGGTGGTGCGGGACGCCGGCGATCGCGCGCTGGCGATCGAGACAGGTCCGGGACCGAGCACCGAGATGACCGAGCTCGTACTTCGGCTCGACGATCGACCTGGACTCTTGGCCGATGTCTCCGCGGCGTTCGCAGCCAACCGCATCGCAGTCGTGGACGCACAGATTTACACCTACGACGACGGCGGGACCGAGCGGGCGTTCGACGTGTTCTTGGTCCGGCGCGTGGCACGCTCCGGGCACGGCGTCGGCAGCGAACCACCGGTCGAACCAATCGACGAACGGGCGGTCGCCGCGTTCGAAGCGGATCTGGGTGCGCGGCTTCGTGGAGAAGTGTCCGCGGAGGAGCTCGTCGGGCGGCTGCCCCCGATTCCGAGCTGGGCGCGCCGGCACAGCCCCGACGTCGTCACCGAAGTCACCGTCGACAACGACGCCTCGGCCAAGTTCACCGTGGTCGACGTGTTCACCCGCGACCGACCCGGCGTGCTGCATTGCATCGCCCACACCCTCCACGCGCAGGGCGCGTCGATCGCGCTCGCGAAGGTCAACACCGAAGGCGACCGGGTCGCCGACGTGTTCTACGTCCAGGACGCGCGAGAAGCGGGTCAGAAGATCCGGGACGCCGGTCGACTCGACGCATTGCGCGCTGCGCTGCGCACCAGCCTGCAGGCACTCGACGACGCCGACGCGGACTGAGCAGGCGCCCCGAGGACAGGCCCGGGCGCAGTGCTGGCTTCGGGAGTCGCAGTGCTGGCTTCGGGAGTCGCAGTGCTGGCTTCGGGAGTCGCAGTGCTGGCTTCGGGAGTCGCAGTGCTGGCTTCGGAATCGCAGTGCTGGCTTCGGAATCGCAGTGCTGGCTTCGGAATGTAGTGCTGGCTTCGGAATCGCAGTGCTGGCTTCGGAACGCAGTGCTGGCTTCGGAACCGCAGTGCTGGCTTCGGAACCGCAGTGCTGGCTTCGGAATCGCAGTGCCCTTCGGTCCGCGCGGGCGGAACCTCTTTTCAATCGGGTGAAAGCGTTTGGCCTCGCTGAACGTCTACTCCACGACCATGCCTGGACACCGACAGATGCCGTGGCGTCCCGACGAGGGACGCCGCACCCTCGATCTCTGGATCCTGGCGATGCTGGTTGCGCTCGTCTTCGCCGGCGGGGCACTTCTCATCGCGTTTCGATCCGACCTCGCCGAACTGCACCAGCCCCCCACCGAACCCCACGACACGGTGTCCATCCACGTATGAGAATGCGGCGTTTGACCAAGGGGGGCCGGGTCGGCGGTCCGTTCCAGCCCCGCGGCGTGTACCCTTCGGCCATGCGGCAGAACGTCTCTAGGTGGCTGTGGCTCGTGGTCTGTGTGTCCCTCTGCGGCTGCCCGTCCGGAACCGAACCGGTCGAGGAAGAGACCGGCGGGGGCGAAGACGACATCATGTTCCCGGACGAGGCGGAGGCCGCGGCCCCCGAAGCGCATCCGGCCACCGACGAGGTCCGACGAGGCGAAGCGGCGCTCGCGCGCGGGGACTCCGCCGAGGCCCTCGCGATCTTCGAGGCGGCGATCGCGGAGAACCCCTCCGACCCACGGGCGCAACTCGACATGGGACTCGTCCTGGAACTCGGCAACGACTACCAGGGAGCAGAGCGTGCGTACCGCGCGGCGCTCGAACTCGACGCGGACTTTCCGCAGGCCCTGAACAACCTCGGGCTCCTCCTGCGCGACGTGGATCGCGCCGCCGAAGCGGTTCCCCTCCTGCAGCGTGCCGTCGAGGTGGACACGAACTTCGGAGAAGCCTGGCTCAACCTCGCGATGGCGCTCGAAGAGACCGGCAGCCAGAGCCAGGCCCGCGAGGCCTACCGCCGGGCCGTGCGTTTGCGACCGGAAGATGGGGTCGCCCGCGCCAACTTGGGGCTGCTCTTGCTGCAACTGGGCGAGGACGACCAAGCCGCCATCGAACTGCGTCGCGCGCTCCCGCTGAGTCGCGGCGACGCCGCCGCCCTGCAAGCCATTGGCCTCGGACTGCGCCGCGCCGGCCAACCGGGCGCAGCGGTCCAAGCGATGGAGATGGCGATCGAAGCCCACGGCGAACCCACCCCAGCGCTCTTGGCCGAGCTCGCGCTCGCGCAGCGCGCGAATGAGGACCCCACCGCCGCGGAAGCCACCCTCACCCGGGCGATCGAACTCGACGCCAGGTTCGCGATCGCGCACACGTTGCTCGGCAGCTTGATGGCTTCGCGCCAAGCCTACCGGGAAGCGATCCCGCACTTCGAGCGCTACCTCGCCCTCGAGCCGAACGGCTCCCACGCCGAACGCACCCGCGAACACCTCCGCGTCGCCCGCGTCCTCGCCGCCCGCCAACGACGGTAGCGGCCTCGGCGTACTCGGCGTCGGCGTCGGTTTCAGCGTCGGCGTCGGTTTCAGCGTCGGCGTCGGTTTCGGCGTCGGTTTCGGTTTCCGTTTCGGTTTCGGCGTCGGTTTCGGCGTCGGTTTCGGCGTCGGTTTCGGCGTCGGTTTCGGTTTCGGTTTCGGTTTCGGTTTCGGTTTCGGTTTCGGCGTCGGCGTCGGTTTCGGCGTCGGCGTCGGCGTCGGCGTCGGCTTCGGCTTCGGCGTCGGTTTCAGCGTCGGCTTCGGCGTCGGCGTCGGCTTCGGCGTCGGCTTCGGCTTCGCGGTCGCCGAGAAGACGGTGCACGGGCACGGGCACGGGCACGGGCACGGGCGCGGGCGCGGGCGCAGCGCTTCGCGCTACTGGTCGCGGCTCAGGTAGCGAACGATGCCTTCGGCGATTCCGTCTGCGAGCGCGTCCCGGTATTCGACCGTGCGCAGCGCGGCGGCTTCTTCCGGTTTGCTCAGGAAGCTCGCCTCGAGAAGCACCGCGGGCATGCGCGCGCCAACGAGCACATAGAACATCGCGCTGCGAACCCCTCGGTCCTCGAGGGTCGGCAACACCCGACGCCCGCCTTCGAGCGTGTGCTCATGGAGGAGCGCGGCGAACTCGCGGGCGCTGCCCACCTGCTCGCGTCGGTGGAGCCGCGCGATGAGCCGCTGGATGCCCGTGACTTCGTTCACGCGGGTGCCGTTCTCCCGGGCCGCCAGTCGCAGCGCGGACTCGTCGTTGGTGGCGTCCAGCACGAAGGTCGTCACACCACCCGTGGTGATGGGTTCGTCGGACGCGTTGAGGTGCAGCGAGAGAAACAGATCGGCGCCGAGCGAGTTGGCCATGGCCGTCCGTTCATCGAGACCGAGCGCGTCGTCGCCGGTCCGGGTGAGCACCACCGTCGCGCGCGGAAGATGTCCGCGCAGTCGGCGCTGCACTCGGACCGCGATGTCCAGCACCAGGGTCGACTCCACGAGGTCGCCGAACGACCCGCCGATCTCCGCCCCCCCATGACCGGGGTCCAGAACGATGACCGCCTCGACCCGTGAGGCCTGTTCCCCGATCTCGGGTTCCGGCACGACGTCGATCAACCAGCGCTCGCCCAGCCGGAACATCCGTGCTTCGGCGCGAGGTTCGAGTTCCACGACGAACGACTCCGCTCCGTCGTCGGTCTCGAACGCGAGACCGCGCGCCCCGCCGGAACCCACCTCCAACGTGCGCGGCGCCGCCCCGCGCCTCAGCCCAGGGTTCGACACGACGAAGCGCCGTGGTCGGTCGCCGGTCGCGTCGAGGGTCGCGGTGGTGGGTTCGCAGTCCCCCCGCAGCTCGAGCACCACGCGGGCACCGTGTTCTCCGCCGTGCGCCCGCAACGTCTCCACGAAGCACTCCGGGACCACCAGTCCGAGCCGTCGGTCGATGGCGAGCAGCGCGCCAAGCGGCGGCCGATGTTCCTCGAGTTCCCCGAGGCGCACCCGGGCGGCCGTGGCGCAGGGCGTGTCCGCACCGAGACGGGCCGCTTCGTACGCGCGGATGTAGCCGGCCTCCGATCCATCGGCGAGCTGGAGTGCGGCCTCGCAGCCCGTCTGTCCCCCAGCCTCGATGCGGCTCAGGAGTTCGGCTTCGGTGGGTTCCGTCGCGGCCGGAACGGTCGCCTCGTCTCCGCCGCAGCCGACCCCGCCAGCACAGAGAAGCACCGCGAGCCAAACCCCGTCTCGGTGACGTGCCTCGCTTCGCTGCGCTCCGCTTCGCCACGTCGGTGTTCCTTGGGGGCACAGCCCCCAAACCCCGTCTCGGTGACGTGCCTCGCTTCGCTGCGCTCCGCTTCGCCACGTCGGTGTTCCTTGGGGGCACGGCCCCCAAACCCCGTCTCGGTGACGTGCCTCGCTTCGCTGCGCTCCGCTTCGCCACGTCGGTTTCTCGACCTGGATCCGGGCATGCGGCGTGTTACCGTCGGCCCGCGCTCTGGCGCCCCACTCTGGCATGACCGATAGTCCCACCTACGAAGACCGCCTCAGCGGCCGGGTCTACCGTGACGCCAAGCAAATGGTCAACGACTACCTCCGTCGGTACGGCGCGGCGGGCAAGGCTCAGGTGCAGCCCCTCGACGAAGACGGGTACACCGAACTCGAGCGTGGCTCGGCGCGCGTCGGGGTCAACGTCCTCGAAGAACACGGCATCTTGCTGCTGCTCTCTCGCATGATGGAAGTGCCGCGAGAAGGCCGCGAATCGTTCTACCGAAGGCTGCTGGAGCTCAACTTCCTGGTCACGAGCGACGCCGCATTCGCGATCGATCGCGATCGCGACGCGCTCTACCTCCGTGCCCACCGCCGCCTGAGCGGGCTCGACTACGAAGAGTTCGAGGATCTGCTGGAGACGGTGGGTTTGGTCGCCGACGAGTGGGACGACCGGCTGAACGAACTCTTCCCCCGCTAGCAGGTCGCTGAAAAGCGACCTGCTCCCTTGCCGTTGCCCTTGCCCGTGCCCTTGCCCGCGTCGTGGACGCCGTGTGTTTCGCGACGGCGAGGCCGCGAATCGGTCGGTGCTACGCGGCGCAGCTCCGCCGCGCGACGCGTAGGAGGTTGTATGCGGCGGGGGAGGGGCTTTGCCCCGCAGGCCGGAGGGGGATGCGCCCATCCCCCTCGGACAACAAACGCTTTGTGGGGAGACCGGGGCGCCCCAGACCGTACCGGAGGGGCATGAACGCATTGCGCCGATCGAACGCTTCGCTGGTGTCGCCCCCCGAGCGGTGTTAATCTCGAAGCGGATGGAGCAGGCAGCAGCCAAAAAGGACGGGACGCCCGCGACGTCGGACAGCGGACCGCACGCGCTCGATGCGACGCCCGAAGACTCAGGCCATCACTTGGAAGATCTCGCCAACGGCGCCGAGACCGCCGCGAGCGAAGGCAACGCAGCCGCGGAACCCGAGACCAAGGCTGAGACAACCGAGCCCGCAGCGGACCCGTCCGAGCCGGCCGAGGTTGCGCAAGCCCAGCCCGACATGGCCGCGATTTCGCCCGCTGAGACCGCCGCATCTGCCAAGGCGCCAGAGACCGCCACGCCTCCTCAAGAGGACGCACCCCAGGAGGACGCAGCCGAGGGCGCAGAAAAGGACGCTGCAGCCGAGGGCGCTGCAGCCGCACCTGCCACCGAGGGCGCAGCCGCAGCCGAGGACGCTGCAGCCAAAGTTGCACCGGCAGCCGAGGTGCCCGCCGCTGCAGACCAAGCAGTTGCTGCGCCCGCTTCCACCGACGAAGCGGGCCCGTCCACGGACGCCGATCGAGAGGCGCCCGAACCGGAAGACGATCGGACCTGGTCTGAGGGGCGCTTGAGTGCGGTCGAGGCCGATGAGCTCGCGAGTGGATTCCGTCCGAGCTGGGGCGCCGAGGCCTGGGGCGAGGCGCCGGCCGCCGCACCCGCCGCGCAGGCGGCTCAGATGCCGGCACCGGCCACCGCCAGCAAACCGATGAGTCCCGACGCCACCGTGCCTGCCCCGGCCGTTGTCTTCGACGAGGACGAGCCGATGTTGCCCGGGGCCGGCTCCAACAAGACCGCGCTCATCGTGGTCGGGTCGTTGGTGGTGGGTGTGGTTCTTCTGGTGGCCATGTTCGTGATGGGCACCGACTCCGACACGCCGGAGAGGGTCGAGTCCGAACCCACGTCGTCTGAGTCCTCGCAGGAGGCCGAGCCGACCCCGGCTGAGCTGGCCGCAGCGGCAGAGCTGGCCAACCCGAGCGGGGCGGAGCTGGCGGCTGCCCAAGCCGCAGCAGCGACCGAAGCCGCCGCAGCAACCGCAGCGGCCGAAGCAGCCGCAGCAGCCGAAGCAGCCGCGGCAGCCGAAGCAGCCGCAGCAGCCGAAGCGGCCGCGGCGCCTGTGATGGTCCGCCTGCAGGTCTCGACGGTGCCCCGCGGCGCCGCCCTCCTCCTCGATGGTCAGCCGGTGCCGAACCCGCTGGACCGCGAAGTCGAGCAGAGCACCGGACCCCACGTGCTCAGCGCGACGCTGGATGGCTACGAAACCGCGCGCGAACAGCTGAACTTCGCCGAGAACCGGCGCGAGACCCTGACGTTGTCCCGGATCCCGACGCCGCCCCCTTCCATGCGCACCTCGATGCGCACCTCCACCATGCGCACCTCCACGATGCGGACCGCCACCATGCGCACCCGGATGCGCGGCGGCATGTCCGGCTTCACCAGCTCGAACCCGTACTGACCTGCCGCCGCCCGGACGGCGGAGAATCATCACAAGCCAGTTTCGGCCAGGCTGCTATGAGGGCGTCATGGGCCTGACCTACCGGGACGCCGGAGTGGACATCGATGCCGGCGAACGTTTGGTCGATCGGATCGGGCCGCTCGCTCGCGCGACGCGAACCCCCCACGTGCTGAGCGGGATCGGAGGGTTTGCCGGTCTCTGCGGCCTGCCGGACGACATCGAGGACCCGGTGCTGGTCTCTGGCACCGATGGGGTGGGCACGAAGCTCGACATCGCGGTGCAGCTCGACCGACACGACACGGTCGGCATCGATCTCGTCGCAATGTGCGTGAACGACATCATCACCACCGGGGCGCGCCCCCTGTTCTTCCTGGACTACTTCGCGACTGGGAAACTCGACGTCGACCGAGCGACGGCCGTCGTTTCGGGCATCGCCGAAGGCTGCAAGCAGGCCGAGTGCGCATTGCTCGGTGGCGAGACCGCGGAGCTGCCCGGCTTCTACGACGGAGGCCGGTACGACCTCGCCGGTTTCGCGGTGGGCGTCGTATCCCGATCGAAGATTCTCACCGGCGCAGCCGTCGCCGATGGGGATGTGATCCTCGGCGTGGCGTCGAGCGGTCTGCACTCCAACGGATTCTCCCTGGCGCGCAAAGCGTTGCTCGAAGTGGGCGGGCTGGCCTTGGATACGCCGCACGACGACGGGACGCTCGGAAGCACGCTGCTCGAGCCGACCAAGATCTACGCGCGCACGGTGGCGGCCGCCCTGGCCGCGGCCCCTCAAGGTGTGCACGCGCTCTGCCACGTCACCGGCGGCGGCATCGTGGGCAACCTCCCGCGCGTGCTCCCGGAGGGATGCAGCGCCGTGCTCGACGGCACCTGGCACGAACCGTCGATCTTCGACCGGATCCGCAAGGTGGCCGACGTGCCGGAGTCCGAGATGCGCCGCACGTTCAACCTGGGGATCGGGCTGATCGTCGTGGTGCCGCCATCCGCCGCCGCGTCCGTTCAGGAAGCGATGGCGTCCGCGGGAGAGACCGTCGTCGCGATCGGTCGGGTCGTGCCCACGGTCGAGACCACACCGCGCGTCCGCTACCTTGCCGACGAATGATGCGTCGACGAATGATGCGGGCCGACGAATGATGCGGGCCGACGAATGATGCGGGTGGTCGTGCTGCTGAGTGGGCGCGGCAGCAACCTTCGTGCGCTCTTCGAGGCCATCGACGCCGGGCGATGCGAGGTCGCTGTGGTCGGGGTCGTGGCCGACCGGTCCGCACCCGGTCTCGAACTCGCGATGGCACGCAACATCGCCACCGCGGTGGTGCCGTTGCGCAAGCGCGACGACCGCACGGCGTGGAACCAGCAACTCGCCGACGTGGTGGCGCGGTGGTCGCCCGATGTGGTGGCATTGATGGGCTTCATGAAGGTGCTCGGTGCACCGTTCCTGGAGCGCTTCGATCGCCGCATCCTCAATGTGCACCCCGCGCTCCTGCCTGCGTTTCCTGGCGCCCATGGCGCGGCCGACGCGCTCGCCGCCGGGGTTCGCATCACGGGTTGCACCGTGCACCTCGTCGACGCCGGCGTGGACACCGGCGACATCGTTGCGCAAGCCGCGGTCCCGGTGCTCCCCGACGACACGGTCGACGCCTTGCAGGCGCGCATCCAAGTCGCGGAGCACCGGCTGTTCCCGTCGGTGCTGTCCGCCCTCGCGACCGGCGCGTTGACCCTCTCCCCGGTTGGCTGGCGGACCGACGCCGCGGTGGGAAGCGCGGTGCCCTCCGCGGAAACCGCCGTGTTGTACTCACCCATGCCGGACGGCTCGTGACGCGGAGTCACTACGACGCGGTCTTCCTCGGCGCCGGCTTCGAGTCGCTGCTGAGCGCCGCGCTCCTGGCGAAACGCGGGTTCCGGGTGCTGGTGCTCGGCCAAGGCGAGCGGCCGCCCCGGTACGAAGCGGCCGGGCGGGTGTGGCCGAGACGCGCCCATACGTTCTTGGCCGCGCCGAGTCCCATCGCGCGCACGGTGCTCAGCGAGCTCGCGCTGCACCAAGCGTTTCGGCGGCGGGCCAACGCCATCGACCCTGCGTTCCAGTTCGTCGCGCCGGGCGTGCGCTTCGACCTCGCGCTCGACGGCCCGACCTTGGACCGAGAGATCGACCGGGAGCTGCGCCCGGTCAAACGCGCGGTGCAAGACTTCCACCGCGCCTGCGGCGAGCACGCCGAGGACCTCGACCGCATCGTCGAACGGGATCTGATGTGGCCGCCGGAGACCTTCTTCGAACGACGCGAGTTGGCCCGCGCCACCACCAGCCAAGCGTTCGGGCGCAACGGCGACGGCAAGGACCTCTTCGCGGAGTTTCCCGAGCGACACCCCTTCCGACTCTTGGTCGATGCGGCGACCCGCTTCGCGACCCGCATGGACCCGCAGCAGATCCCGCCCATCGCGATCGCCCGGCTCTACGGTTCGTGGCTGCGCGGTGCAGTGAAACTCGAAGGCGGCGAAGGCTGGTTTCACTCCGCGCTGATCGAAAAGCTCGAGACCTACAGCGGAGAGTTTCGGACCCGCGAGTCCGCGGAAGCCATCTTGATTCGCCGCGGCGTCGCGACCGGAGTGCGGCTCGCCGGCACCAACGAAACGGTCGGTGCTGGGTTCGTGGTCGCGGGCATCGAGGTGGCCGGCCTGCTTCCGCTTCTGCCGGACCGCGCCTCGCTCGGGCAACTCTTCGAACGCACCGGGGAGCCCACCCCGCGTTGGTTCCGCTACACCCTGAACCTGGTGGTTCGCGCACACGCGGTGCCAGCGGGCATGGCGCGCGATGTCTTCTCGCTCCGCGATCCGTTGAGGGCGCCGACCGAAGCCAACCTGCTCCGGGTAGAGACCCACCCCGTCGAGGAATCGGAAGACGGTCCGACGCGCCTCATCACCGTCGAAGCGCTGCTCCCGCGACGCGGCGTGGAAGAGATCGTTGGATACATCGGCGCGATGCGCGAACGTCTGCTCGCCGCGCTCGGCGACCTCATCCCGTTTCTCGGCGACCACGTCCTCTACATCGACTCACCGCACGATGGCCGCGACGTGCAGGACGTTGCGCGCGGACGCTTGATTCCACCCGAGCAGCCGTGGTCGCGTGGACCCCGCACCATGCAGGCTTCCCACGGGTACCCGGTCCGTGGCGCGCTCGGGATCTGTGCGATGCCCACCCGCACGCCCATCCGCAAACTGCTGCTGTGCAACGGACAGGTCGTGCCGGCGCTGGGCGACGAAGGCGCATTCCTCACCGCATGGTCCGTCGCCCGACTCGTGACGAAGAGCGACCGGCGCAAAGAGTGGATGCGGAGAGGGCTCTGGACGAAGGTCGAGACGTAGTCGTCAGCGCTCGCGGCTGCCGGAGGTCACCGTGACCTGCTTCTCGATCATCGACTGAAGCTCGAGCGGCTCCGGTGAACGGCCGAGGGCTTCTTCGATGTGAAGCACGCCCTGGCGGTAGAGCTTGTACAGCCCCTGGTTCATCGTCTGCATGCCGCTGCTGCCCTGACCGGTCTGCATGAGGCCGTAGATCTGGTGCACCTTGTTCTCGCGCATGAGGTTCCGGATCGCGTAGTTCGGCACCATCACCTCCGAAGCGAGCACTCGGCCGGGGCCGTCGTTGCGGGCGAGCAGCATCTGGCTGACCACCGCCTGAAGCACGAAGCTCAACTGGGCCCGGATCTGGGGCTGTTGGTGCGGCGGAAAGACGTCGATGACGCGGTTGATCGACTGCACCGCGGAGTTCGTGTGCAGGGTGGCGAACACGAGGTGGCCTGTCTCGGAGATCGTCATGGCCGCCTCGATCGTCTCGAGGTCGCGCATCTCGCCGACGAGCACCACGTCCGGATCCTGGCGCAGCGCGTACTTGAGCGCGCCCTTGAACGAATCGGTGTCGGCGCCGATCTCACGCTGGTTCACGACGCACAACTTGTTCATGTGCAGGTATTCGATCGGGTCTTCGATCGTGATGATGTGCTCGCGGCGCTCCGAGTTGATCTTGTCGATCATCGCCGCGAGCGTCGTCGACTTGCCCGAACCGGTCGGTCCGGTGACGAGCACGAGTCCGCGGGGCAGCTCACACAGATCGCCGACGATGGGCGGCAGTCCCAGATCGGTCAGCGGCCGGATCTTGAACGGGATCGCTCGAAAGGCCCCAGCGATGGCGCCCCGCTGCATGAAGGCGTTGGCGCGGAACCGGGAGAGCCCCTTCACGCCGAAGGAGAAGTCGAGCTCATTGCTCTTCTCGAACTTGATCTTCTGCTCTTCGCTCATGACCTCGTAACAGAGGTATTTGGTCTCGACCGGCCCGAGCGGAGGCGTCCGAAGCTGCACCAGACTGCCGTCGATGCGGAGCTGCGGCGGGGTCCCGGTCGTGATGTGCAGGTCCGAGGCACCCCGCTGGATCATGACCTGAAGGAGCTGACGGAGACTGATGCGGGGTCGCTCATCCGGATGCTGCATGACCTCAGGATACCAGGAACCGCCCTTCCCCGAGTACCCGCTGGCCCAAGAGTGCGGCCAAACGGTTTGTGCACCGGGCTTGACGGTTCGACCGGTGGGCCGCCATCCTGTCCCCGTGCGGATTTCTCGCACGAAGGCGGGGTCGCGTGCGCAGTGCCCCCCGCACACGAAAGTCGGTGGAATGGGACGGCCAGCGGTGAAGAGACGATTCGTGACGCGACTCGCCAAGGCGGGGACGCGCCTCGCCGTCGGCTTGCTTGCGCTCGGTCTCTTCTCAACCCCTCTGGTGCAAGCCCCCGTGGCCCACGCCCAGGATGCCCAGCGACGGCAGGGCGCTGCGGCCGCATTCGACCGTGGAACCGCCGCGTTTCTGGACGAGGACTACGCCACGGCGGCCCGCTGGTTCGAGATGGCCAACAACCTCGCCCCAGCGGCTCCGGCGCTCCTGCAAGCGATCCGATCGCACGCCGAGGCGGGCAACCGTCAGCGCGCAGGCACCCTGGCGCTGCGTCTGATCGCCCGCTTTCCGGACGCGGACGCATCGATCACCGAAGCCCAAGCGATCATCGATTCCGTGCGGGCGGACTACGTCCTCGTCGAGGTCACCTGCGACGCCGAGTGTGCGGTGGAGCTGGACGGCACGCTGCAGAGCCATCCGGCGTTCTTCCTCGAGCCCGACCGCGACTACGAGATCGGCGCTGGATTCGACAGCGGCACGGTGACCGAGTCGGTGGCCGGCGACGCAGGCGAGCAGCGCACCTTGCACCTCGTTCGGCCCGAAGGCCCGGTCCTCGTCCCGGACACGACGCCGCCCGAAGGCACGGGCCTCGGCCAAGGTTCGGGTTCGGGTTCGGGTTCCACCGGTGTGGCATCGAGCGACCCTGAATCCGGAGGCGTCAGCCCGGCCTTGTTCTACGTGGGTCTCGCGTTGACCGTCGGTGCCGGCGCCACGCTGGCGTGGTCCGGAGTCGACACCCTCAACGCCGCCGACGAATACGAACAGACCGTCGCGGCCGGGGACATCACCACTGCGCGGGCGATGCTCGACGATGGCCAGAAGAAGGAACTGCGCACCAACGTGCTCATCGGCGTCACCGCGGGTCTCGCGGCGCTGACGGTGGTGTTCGCCATCATCGCGGACTTCGGCGGCGACAACGAGGAGAGCGAAGCGCGCCTCCGGCCGGTGGGCGGCGTCGCGTTCGGCGCAAGCCGCGGCGGCCACCTCGGACTCGAGGGACGCTTCTGATGAGCACGGCCCCCGACCTGCAGCCGCGTTCGCTCGCGGGACGGCGCCTCGGTCGGTACGAGGTCCTGTCGCAGTTGGCATCGGGTGGCATGGCCGGCGTGTACGTGGCGCGGGCACGTGGGGTCGCGGGGTTCGAACGCCTCGTCGCGGTGAAGGTGTTGCATCCGCACCTCGCCTACGAAGAAGAGTTCATCTCGATGTTCCTCGACGAGGCGCGATTGGCGGCTCGGATCCGGCATCCCAACGTGGTGCCGACGCTCGACATCTCCGACACCGACGGAGACGGGTTCTTCCTCGTGATGGAGTACATCGAAGGCGACCACCTCGGTGGCCTTCTCACCGAGGCTGCGCGACAGCAGGAGCGGTTGCCGGTGCCGGTGGTGATTCGCATCGTGCTCGACGCCTTGGCCGGCCTCGGTGCCGCCCACGAGCTCGCCGATGAGAACGGCGAGCGCCAGAACCTCGTCCACCGCGATGTCTCCCCCCACAACGTGATGGTCGGGGCCGACGGAATCTCGCGACTGACCGACTTCGGCGTCGCCAAGGCCGAGAAACGGCTGTCCTCCACCCGGGCAGGACAGTTCAAAGGCAAGCTCTCCTACATGTCGCCGGAGCAAGCCTCGACCGGCTACGCCGACCAGCGCTCGGATCTCTTCTCGATGGGGATCCTGCTCTGGGAGAGTTTGACCGGTCGACGCCTCTTTCGCGCCGAGAACAACGCCGCGACCCTGAACAAGATCCTCAGCGAACCCGTCCCATCACCGTCGGAGCTGTGGGCCGATCTCGAACCGTTCGACGGGGTGCTGAAGAAGGCCCTGGCCCGCGATGCGGACGACCGGTTCGCGAGCGCCGAGGCGTTCGGGGCAGCGCTGGAGGCGGTGGGCCGCTCGATCGGTCCGATCGCCACCCCGCGCATCGTGGCCGAGGAGGTCTCCAAACGGCTGGGCGAGAAGATCGCCGCGCAGAAGGCGCGGATCCAGCAGTCGATCGAGACCCTGGGGCGCGCGGACCTCAGCGAGCCGGCGATTCCGCTCCCGCGCGACGGCTCCGCCTCCATTCGCCATCCCGCGCTCTCGCAGGAGTTGCTCTCCGGCCAGACCCCGCTGACCGAACCCAACCAGGCGCGCAGCCGCTTGGTCTGGTTGTTGGGGGCCGCCATCGTGCTGCTGCTCGGGGTGCTCGGCGCGGTCACCGCGGTGTTGCTTTCGGACGACGCCCCTCCGCCTCCGGTCACCGCCGGTGCGGAACCCACCCAGCCGGCTCGAACCACCCCCGCCCCCGCAGTCGAGCCCGCCGAACCGGTCCAGCCGGTCGCCCCGGTCGAGGATTCGGCCGAAGTCACCGAGGTCGAGACCGAAACCGAGACCGAACCGGTGCGGGCCGCAGTCACCCGTCCGCGCATGCGGCGGGATCGCACCCCGATGGCTTCGGCGATGGAGAACGCGACCGAGATGGAGGTCGCCATGGAGACCGTCCAAGACACTCGGATGGATCCTCCGCGGATGGAGCCCACGATGCGCGTCACCATGCGGCCGCAGATCGTGAACAACCCCTACCTCCAGTAGGGTGTCCGGAAGTTGGGAGGAGGCCGGAGCGGCTTGGCAGGCCGGAGGGCCGCCGCTCCACCGCTCCAGTTTTTGACCGCGCGCGCCCCAGCCCTGTACCATCGAGGCTCGCGGTTGGTCGCTTGACCCTCGGCGTGGAGGACACATGGCCGAGTGGGTCTGGGAAGCAAAAGGGCGCAACGGCGAAGTGCGCAAAGGCATCATGGAGGCGGACAACGCCGACCTGGTCCAGTCTCGCCTGAAAGCGCAGCAGCTCAACCCGACGAAGGTGAAGAAAAAGCCGAAGGAGATCAACCTCTCCATCGGTGCCCCCGTCTCGGAGAAAGAGCTGGTCATCTTCGTGCGCCAGTTCGCCACGATGATCGACGCTGGCCTTCCGCTGGTGCAGTGCTTGGACATTCTCGCCGACCAGGGTGAGAACAAGCAGTTCAACAAGATCCTCAAGCAGATCAAGGCGTACGTCGAGCAGGGCGGCACGTTCTCGGACGCGCTGAGCAAACACCCGAAGGTGTTCGACAACCTCTTCGTGAACCTGGTCCACGCCGGCGAACTCGGCGGCATCCTCGACACGATCCTTCAGCGCCTCGCGGTCTACATCGAGAAGCGCGTCAAACTGAAGCGGCAGGTGAAGGGCGCGATGGTCTACCCGACCGCCGTTCTCATCGTGGCCGGGGCCGTCATCGTCGTGATGCTCACGTGGGTCATTCCTGCGTTCCAGGAGATGTTCACCGAGTTCGGCGCCGAAGATCAGCTGCCGGGCCTGACCAAGATGATCATCAACATCTCGGAGGGTTTCCTCGCGAACGCGTGGTGGATGACCCTTCTCGGGATCGGCCTCTTCACGCTGCTCGGCTGGAGCTACCGCACCAAGAAGGGCAAGAAGTTCTGGCACAAAGCCCTTCTGAAGATGCCCATCATCGGTCCCGTGATGCGGAAGATCGCGGTCGCTCGCTTCACGCGGACGCTCGGCACGCTCCTCAGCTCGGGTGTCCCGATTCTGGATGCGATGGGCATCGTCGGCCGAGCCGCCGGCAACGTCATCGTCGAAGAAGCGATCGCCAGCACCGCCGAGAAGATCCGCGAAGGCCGCACCATGGCGGAGCCGCTCATGGAGACCGAGGTGTTCCCGTCGATGGTCGTGCAGATGATCGGCGTCGGTGAGCAGACCGGTGCACTCGACACGATGCTCAACAAGATCGCGGACTTCTACGAGGAAGAAGTCGATGTCGCGGTCGCCGCGCTGACCTCTCTCCTCGAGCCCATCATGATGGTGTTCATCGGCGGCATCGTCGGTACGATCCTCATCGCGATGTACCTCCCGATCTTCGAGATCGCTGGCAAGATCAAGGCGGAGTGAGCCCCGACCCGGACGGCGTTTCGGGAAGCCAACACCGCGATTCCCGGGGCCAACACCGCCTTTCGGACGGCGACCGCCGCGCCGGCGGTCGACACACCGTGTCCGTCCGTGGAGACGACAGTGCGTTCGACATCCCACGCGCCATGCCGCCGAGCACGCTGCGACGTCGTCTGAACGTGCTGCTTCTCAGCCGACTCGTGGTCGCGACGCTGCTCTTCGGGGGCACGCTCCTCTTCGCGATCGACGGCGCGCGCGGCATGACCGCCTTCACGCCGGTGGCCCTCATCGCGGCCACCATCGCCATGTTCGCCGCGACCGGCATGTTCGCCGCGCAGCTCATGACCGGCCGCGCTTCCTTGCGGCTCATCACCATCGAGCAGATCGCGTTCGACCTCTGCTTGGCGAGTGTGCTCGTCTACGTGTCCGGCGCCGCGGGAAGCGTGTTCACGGTGCTGTACGGCATCGTTGTCCTCTACACCGCCATGACGCTCGGTCCCGCGGGTTCGAGGTTCGTCGCGGGCATCTCCATCGTCGTGTACGCGGGTCTCGGGTACGCGGTCGCAACCGGCGCCCTCCCCGCCCCGCCGGACCAAGCCGCCCGCCCCTACGAGTTGCAGGCAACCGAACTCGGCTTTGCGCTCTTCTCGAACACCGTCGCGCTGATCGTGGTAGGCGCGCTCGCGAGTTATCTCAGTGGGCGGTTGCTCAGCGCTGGTGGCCGCATCGAGCGCGCCGAGGCCCGGGTGCTGCACCTCGCACAGCGGAACTTCGACATCGTGCGGTCCATGAGTTCCGGTTTGCTGACCATCGATTTGGCCGATCGCATCGTGCAAGCCAACCCCGCCGCAGCTGCCATGTTCGGCGTGGAGCCACCCGCGCTCGAAGGCGAACTCGTGGGCGCGTTCATGCAACTCGAGGACGAAGCCCGCGGTGAGGTCGACGCCGTCCGCCCCGACGGCTCGAACTTTCCCATCGGCTACAGCAAGACACCGCTCCGCAACACCGATGGCGAGGTCGAGGGATCCCTCGTCGTCTTCGCCGATCTGACCGAAGTCCAAGCGTTGCGGGTCGAAGCCGACCGAGCGCAGCGCCTCGCGCTCTTGGGCGGCGTGGCGGCGGCCTTGGCCCACGAGATCCGCAACCCGCTCGGGTCGATCTCGGGTTCGGTCCAGATGGTCGCGGAGTCGTCCGAACTGGACGAAGACGACCGTCAGCTCCTGGGCATCATCTCGACCGAGGTCGACCGCCTCAACCAGCTGGTGACCACGATGCTGGACATCGGGCGTCCGTCGATCCCGCGTCCAGGCGCCACGAACATCACCGCCGTGGCCCGGGACGTGGCCGCCGTCGCCGCCCAAGACGAGACCCTCCAGCGTGCCCACATCGAGCTGGTTTGCCCGGACGCAGAGCTCGTGGCCCACGTCGATCCGGACCGCCTCCGCCAGCTCCTGTGGAACCTGCTGAAGAACGCGGTGCAAGCCAGCCCCCAAAACGGCCGCGTCGAGATCCGCATCCAAGCGGAGGGCGAAGGCGTGGAGCTGCTCGTCTCCGACGCTGGCCCTGGGGTGCCCGAAGCAGACCGCCCTCGGCTCTTCGAGATGTTCTTCTCCAAGCGCAGCCTCGGCATGGGCATGGGCCTCGCGCTGGCCAAACAAATCGTCGACGCCCACTCAGGCACCATCACCGTCGGCGACAGCGAACTCGGCGGCGCCGCCTTCCGAGTCTGGCTCCCCAAAGAACCACCCCACCGCCGCCCCACCCCCGCTTCCACCGCCGCCCTGCCCACACACTGAGGAGCCTGGGCTCGGCTTCGGCCTCGGCTTCGGCTTCGGCCTCGGCTTCGGCCTCGGCTTCGGCGTCGGCTTCGGCTTCGGCCTCGGCTTCGGCGTCGGATTCGGCTTCGGCGTCGGATTCGGCTTCGGCTTCGGCTTCGGCCTCGGCCCAACCGCAAACCCACGCGCACGGGGGCTCAGCCTCTCGCTACGGCCCCAGGTTCTCCGCAGGCATCGGTACGTGCCGCGCCCCACCTTCGCCCGTTCCGAGCGCGCCGCGGGTGTTGTTGCCCCAGCACCACACGCTTCCGTCGGTCCGCAGCGCGCAGGTGTGCGCGAGACCGCACGACACCTTCACCGCGTCGTCGATGCCTGCCACCCGCGCGGCGTTCTGCACGTTGCCGCCCGCGGCGCCCGCCTGCCCAGCGCTGTTGCCACCCCAACAGAACACGTCGCCCGCGGTGTCCACGGCGCACGCATGGAGCCGGCCCGCCGAGATCTGCACGATGTCGCTCAACGCGGTGCGACGCGGCACGGTGCTGTCTCCGGGGGTACCGAGCTGTCCCGCCGATCCCTCTCCCCAGCACAAGACTTCGCCGGCGTCGGTGAGCCCGCAGGAGAAGTCCTGCCCGAGCGCGAGATCGGTGTACGTGTTGCGACCCGCGACCGGCGTGGTTCCGCTGCCGCCGCCGAGTTGCCCTTCGCTGGCGCGACCGATGCAATGGGCGGAACCCGAGGCGCTCAGCCAACAGGTGTGGTTGAGCCCCGCGCTGATCGAACGCGGCTCGACCGCCGCCAGCAGCGTCGCCGTGCGCTCACCAGCGTCCCCGGACTCGTCGATCTGTCCGAACTGATTCAGTCCCCAGCACGCGACCGAGAGACCGTCCATCGCGCTGTCCTGCTCAACGCACGCATGCGCACCGCCGACCACAACCCGCCCCAAGTCGATGACCCGCGCGCTGCCGACCGGCAGCGCCTCGACCGGCTGTGGAAAGAGGCTCCGCAGCTCCGGATCGCCATCGCCCATTTGGCCGAACTGGTTGCAGCCCCAGCAGTACACGAGGCCCGGTCCCCGCGCGCAGGTGAACGGACAGGTCGCGTCGCCGGGCGCACCGAACATTTCTCCGAACGCGCTCGCGGCGAGCGACGTCACCCCTTCGACCGATCGAACCTGGACTGGGATCGTGCTGTCGACGACCGACACGTTGCCGAGCTGCCCGTAGGTGTTGGCACCAAAGCAGACGACGACGCCGCTGCTGCGTACGGCACAGGTGGTGTCGCTGCCCGCGGCGATGTCGACGACTTCGTCACACACGCCGAGCGTGCACTCGCTGGCGACCCCGCACGAGTGGCCGCAGGTCGCGCAGTGCGCGGAGTCGTTCGAGACGTTTACTTCGCAGCCGTCGCTCGGTTCGCCATTGCAGTCGGCGTACCCATCGGAGCACCCGCGCACCACGCAGCCGCCGGCGATGCAGTCGAAGAAGGTGTTGGGTGGGGATCCGAACTGACTGGTACACGCCAGTCGAGTCGCGGCGACATCGTCCACCGTGCCATTGCAGTTGTTGTCGATGCCGTCGCAGAGTTCCGTCCCGGTGGGGCTGATCTCGGACATGGTGTCGTCGCAGTCGAGGCTGTTCTCCGCGAACATCGCCGCGGCCCCGCAGGCTTGCACCGGCATCGCGGAGGCGTCTCCGAAGTTGTCTCCGTCGGTGTCCGGGAAGAAGCTGCGCAGCACGCCTTCGTCCACGGCGAGGTCGCAGTCGTCGTCGACGTCGTTGCAGACCTCCGGGACGCCCGGTCCGACCGCTTCGTTCGAGTCGTCGCAGTCGGTGCCGCAGGTCGCGCCGTTGCAACACATGGCATCGACGAAACCGTCCCCGTCGTCGTCTCGGCCGCCGAGCGTGGTCGCGTCGCAGTCGTCGTCGCGGTCGTCGCACACCTCGGTGTTGCCCGGGAAGCGGGTCGCGTCGGCGTCGTCGCAGTCGTCGCCACCGCAGGCGCTCGAGTCGCGCCCGTCTCCGTCGGCGTCTGGGAACTCACAGCCCGGCGACTGACAGCGGTCGACGCTGTCGTCGCACAAGAGCGGTTCGGGGCACGGGTCCGCGCCGGCCAGGCACCCGCCCATGTTGCACAGCTCGATCCCGTTGCAGAACACTCCGTCGTCGCAGTCGCGGGCTTCCGTACATCCAGCGTCGACGTCGACGTCGGCGTCGGCGCCGGGCATCGTGTCGTCGCCGCAGGCGATGAGAAGCAGAACGGCAACCAGCGGGCATCGAACCATCATGCCCAAGACGGTAGCCGATGGCGCCCGCGTCAGGGGCGCAAGAATCGTTCGATCGCGGCGAGAACTTCGGCGTGCGCGTCAGGATCGTAGAGCAGCTCGTTGTGGTCGCAGGGCAACCCGACCGACTCTGCGCCAACCACCGCCGCGCCGCTCTGCACCGGCACGATGTGATCCGCCTCGCCAAAGATGTTCACGTGCGGCACCGACGACTGGGCCTCGAGCGCGCGGAGGTACACACCCCCAGGACGCAGCGCATGACCCACCGAGGTCGGCAAGAGGCGCGCTTGCGCGACGCCTCCGTGCGGCGTCGCGAGCGTCACGAGTCCGCAAACGCGGTCACGTCCGCTGAGCTTCTGAAGGTACCAGCGACTGACGAGGCCCCCGAGCGAGTGCCCCACCAAGACGACCGGTTCGTCGCGAGGCACGTCGGTATCAACGAGCGTTCGCAGCCGCTCCGCGATCCCCACGAACGGTACTTGCGGGCCGTAGCTCAGCTCGTGGGTACCAAACCCCACCGCCCGCACCCGGTCCCGGAGCGGATGCAGCACCGCGCCGGTGGCCAGAAATCCATGCACGAAGACGACGCGCCCGACGCGCCGGGGCACCGGCCCCGCACCGCGGCGGATCGCGGACGTGCCCACGAGCCAGGTCTGTCGAATCCTCGCGCGTAGTTCCCCCGAGGAGGCGATGGCGAACGCAGTCGAAGGCACCCCGAGGCATAGCACGTCCCCGTTTCATCGGAAGGCGCCGACCCCGCGCTGCCGAAGCTTCCGGACCGAGCCAGCGCTGGGCCCTCGCGCCAGAACACGCGACCGTAGAGAAGACTGGCACCCGGGCGGCGGATGCGCTCCACTGCGGGCGTGATCCTCGTCGTCGACAACTACGACTCGTTTACGTTCAACCTCGTGCAGTACCTCGGAGAACTCGGCGAATCGGTCGAAGTCCACCGGCACGACGCGATCGATGTCTCGGCGATCGAAGCGAAGCGTCCGGACGGGGTGCTGATCAGCCCGGGCCCCGGCACCCCCGACGATGCCGGCATCAGCCTGGACGTGATCGCGTCCCTCGGAGGCGTGGTGCCGATCCTGGGGGTGTGCCTCGGACACCAGTGCATCGCGCAGCACTTCGGCGGGCGCATCGTGCGTGCGCCACGACTCATGCACGGCCGCACCTCGCCGATCCTTCATGAGGGCAGAGGCGTGTTCGAGGGCCTGCCCTCGCCCTTCGTGGCGACCCGCTACCACTCGCTGGTCGCGGAGCCCACAGAGATCCCGGATGTGCTCGAGCGCACCGCGTGGACGGAAGAAGGCGAAGTCATGGGGCTTCGGCACCGCACGCTCCCCATCGAAGGCGTCCAGTTTCATCCCGAGTCGTTTCTCACCGAACACGGCCACACGCTGCTTCGCAACTGGCTGACCCGCGATTGCGGTCACAAGGCTGCTGCGTGAGCTCTGAGAACGAGGCGACCGCCGTTCGATCGGCGCTGGCGCGGGTCCTCGAACGCCACGAACTCTCGCGCGCTGAGATGCAGGCCGCGATGAACGAAATCTTGGAAGGCGCCGCGAGCCAGAGCCAGCTCGCCGCGCTTGCCATCGCGCTCCGGATGCGCGGCGAGAGCGCCGGTGAACTCGCCGCCGCCGCCGGGGTTCTTCGCGCGCGTGCCGACCGGGTGCAGCTGGAAGTCGACGGACCGATCCTGGACACGTGCGGGACCGGCGGCGACGGCCTCGGCACGTTCAACATCTCGACGGTGGCCGCCATCGTCGTGGCCTCGGCTGGTGTCACCGTCGCCAAACACGGCAACCGCGCGGTCTCCAGCAAAGCGGGGAGCGCCGATGTGCTCGAAGCGCTCGGCGTGCGCATCGATCTCCCCGTGCAACGCGTGGGCGAGATCATTCGCACGATCGGGATCGGTTTTCTCTTCGCACCCGCGCACCACGGCGCGATGAAACACGCAGCGCCAGTCCGTCGGGAACTCGGCGTCCGCACGTTCTTCAACCTGCTCGGTCCGCTCGCGAACCCGGCAGGCGCCACCCATCAGCTGCTCGGCGTCTACGACCGGACCCGCGTGCGCACGATGTGCGAGGTGCTGCAACAGCTCGGAAGCCACGGCGCGTGGGTGGTGCACGGCGCCGGCGGCCTGGACGAGATCTCTACCGAAGGACCCACACACGTCGCGAAGCTGGTGGATGGCGTCGTGGTGGAAGCGGAGCTCTCACCCGCGCACTTCGGACTCGAGCCGGTCCCGCTTCGCGCGCTGGTTGGAGGCGACGCCGAGGTGAACGGCGCCATCGCGCGCACGGTGTTGTCGGGAGAGAAGAGCGCCCCCCGCACAGCCGTCCTCTTGAACGCGGCGGCCGCGCTCATGGTGGCGGGCCGCGCCGACACGCCCCGCGAGGGGGCACAGCTCGCTGCCGCATGCATCGACGACGGACGTGCCGGCGCGCTGCTCGAGCGCTGGGCGGCCGAGACGCAGGCGTGAAGCGGTGACGGAGACGCTCGGCACCGCCGCGCCCGGGGGCGTGCTCGGCGACATCCTCGAACGCAAAGGTCGCGAAGTGGCGCGACGCATCCGCCACGCGTCGGCTGGAAACGGCAGTGCGGCTGCCGATCGTGCTGCCGACTCTCTCGCCGACTCCGCCGCTGCTGCTGCGGGTCGCGGTGCCGCGTCGCCGGCCCAACGGATGATCGAGACCCTCTCGCGCCTCCGACGCCCTCCTGGCGCCCTGCCCCACGTCATCGCGGAGGTGAAGTTTCGCAGCCCCTCGGCCGGTGAGATCCGCCCCTGGTCACCGGGAGAAGCCGTGCGGGTCGCCGGTGCGTACGAACGGGGCGGCGCGTCCGCGATCAGCGTACTCGCCGATGGCCCCGGGTTCGGCGGATCGCCGTTGACCGTGCGACGCGTCGCCACCGCCGCAGCCGTACCAGTGCTCTTCAAGGAGTTCGTACTCCACGAAGTGCAACTCGAGCTCGCCCGCCAATGCGGTGCGTCGCTCGTACTTCTCTTGGTGCGCGCGCTCGAGCCCTCGACGCTCGTGCGGCTTGTCCGCGCCGCCGAGGATCTCGGGCTCTTGCCGGTGGTGGAAGCCGCCGACGCCGACGAGATGCAGCGCGCCCTCGCCACTGGTGCCGCCATCGTCGGCGTCAACGCGCGCGACCTGCGCACCTTTCGTGTCGACCCGACGCTCGCGCGACGTTGCCTGGAGGTCGTGCCGGACGACCGCGTCGCGGTGTTCATGAGCGGGGTGAAGACCCGGTCCGATCTCGAAGCCGTCGCGGAAGGCCGCGCCGACGCCGTCCTGGTGGGCGAAGGGCTGATGCGCACGGCCGACCCCGAGGCCACGCTGCGACGCTGGCTGGATCCGGACATCTCGGCTACACCCGCCGCATGTTGATGTGTGTGCGCAGAGTCCGGGCCCACGAGACGGACCCCCGATGAAACTCGACGTGGAAGAGCGCCGGGTCGACTCGTTCGACGGCACCGAGATCGCGTACCACGTGGTCGGCGAAGGCAAGCCGGTCCTGCTGTGCAACGGACTCGGCGGGAGCTGGATGGCCTGGAGCCATCAGATTCGGTACTTCCAGGATCGCTACCGCTTCATCAGCTGGGACTACCGAGGGCTCTACCGCAGCGGACCGCCACCCGATCTCGACGCACTCCGCGTCTCCGATCACATGCGCGATGGGCTGGCGGTACTGGATGCCGAAGGCGTCGACCGCGCCGCGCTCATTGGATGGTCCATGGGGGTGCAGGTCGCGCTCGAGATGTGCGGCCGACACCCCGACCGCGTCTCGGCCCTGACGCTCGTCAATGGCGTGTCCGGACAACCTTGGAACACGGTCCTCAACCTCGGCCTCATGGGCGACGTGCTGCCACCGGTGATTCGGGGCATTGGCGCGTTCCCACGCGTGGCCGAAGCGATCACCCGCCGGCTCGTGAACATTCCGGAGACCGTGACCTGGGCCAAACGCATCGGCCTCGCCGCCAAGACGCTGGACGAAGACATCTTTCATCAGCTCGCGGGTTCGTTCGCGGACCTCGACATGAAGGTCTACATGCGCGTGCTCGAGCTGCTCGGCGAACACGACGCGACCCGCCTGCTCGACGAGGTGGATGTGCCCGCCCTCGTCATCGCAGGCGACAAAGACCTCTTCACGCCCCGGAGCGCCGCCGAACGCATGGCCCGCCGCATCCCAGGCGCTGAACTCCTGGTCGTCCCCGGCGGTACCCACTACCTCGCGGTCGAGTACCCCGAACTGGTGAACCTGCGCATCGAGAAGTTCTACCGGGAGCGAGGCTGGTCGTGAGCCCGGCTGCGGTCCCGGATTCGGTATCGGATTCGGCTTCGGCATCGGCTTCGGCATCGGCTTCGGCATCGGCTTCGGCATCGGCTTCGGCATCGGCTTCGGCTTCGGCTTCGGCTTCGGCTTCGGCTTCGGCTTCGGCACCGGCTTCGGCTTCGGCATCGGCTTCGGCCTCGGGATGGGCATCGGCTTCGACACCATCCGCGGCAGCCTCCAGCCTCGCCCTACTCGCCCTACTGTGCGCTTGCGGCGCCGACGCCCCCGACCCCGCCACGGCCGTGTCCGACGACGTCGCGCGCATCGCCGCGGAGTTGAGCGATCACCTGGAGTTGGATGCGATGGAAGAGGTCGAAGAGGCGGTCGCCGAAGACCTGCCGGTGCGGGCGGCCCAGCTGCTGCGTGCGGGCGCCCTCCCCGCGGCCCGCCGGCACGCCCGAACCATGGAGGCGGTCCGCGTGACGACCCCGCGCGGCGAAGCGCTGCGCGAGGAAGCGGTTGCCGCCCTCGACGCCCGAGCGACCGCGCTCGAACACTACGGAGCCGCGCTCGAACGCGGACTCATCGAAGACCTGCAGCTGCTGGATGCGATCGCGGAGCAACGCGCGGCGGAGGCTGCGGTCGGTGCGTTGATGGATCGGCTGGCCGAACCGCCCACCCCGCCGGACTGATCGCACCGACCGTTTGTTGTCAGCGCCCGGATCGCGCATGCTCCGGCCAATCCGGCCGGATCGTCCGACTGTTCCCCATTTTGACGGTCTCCGAGCTTGACGTTTACTCGACCCGAACGATACGTTCGCGCCCGCCCTTGGAGGGGCTTGGACCACTATGGCCGCGAAGAAACCCCGTAAAATCAAGGATCTGAAGGCTCGTCTGGGACGCACCATTGCGCCCAACACCCCCACCGGGGGTGGAGACGTGGCCCCGCCGCCTGGCTCCGCGGCACCAGCTCCGACCGGCGCCGCTGCCCCCGCAGCCGCCAAACCGAAACCCGGAGGCGTCGTTGCGCCCCCCGGCATCGCCAAGCCGAAGCCGGCCAAGGGCGGCGGCCTCGTGGCGCCCCCCTTCGCGCAGCCGAAGTCCGAAGGACCGAAGTCCGTTGCCCCGCCGAGCGATCCGTTCGCCGCGCAGCAGTCCTCCGGTCCGCAGGAAGTCCGGCTGGTCTTCGACGACAAACCCGTCGAAGACGCGGAAGTCGGGCGCAAGCGCAAGGGACGCACGTTCATGCTGCTTGGCATGGGCTTGGTCGTCGGACTGCTGCTGGGCTTCGGCACCGGCAGCGTGATGAACGACCGCAAGCTCCACAACATCGCGGTCCGCGACGGCAAGGACCTGTACGACGCGGTGCGGGAGTCCTCGAACCGGGTGGGCGAAGCCCAGCAACTCATCGACCGCGCGGTCGCCGCCGCCCGTGGGGCCCCTGGCAAAGCACCGAGCGTCGACTACGAGGCCATCACCGGACTGAACGCGCTCGAGAAGCCGTTTGGCGCCAACGTGTTCTCCCGCAAGCACTACAGCTTGTTCGAAGCCGGCACGGTCGACTCGCTCTTCGACTACTACAACCACATCAACCAGATCTGGAGCCGCATCGAGACCCTGCAGGGCATGACGGCGGGCGAACAGCGTCAGGAAGAGCTCAACAACGCGGCCGCCGCCATGACTGAGACAGCCAGCGCGCTGACCGGCTGTGTGGTGGGACTCGACGAGGAGAGCGGCCGATGGCTGTGCAACCTCGGGTACGTTCGGGTGCCAGAAGACGCGGAAGCCAGCGGCAACGTCCAGGTGCGGGCCAGTCGGCGGGCACGCCGGGAAGTCGAGAAGGGGATCTTCTCCGGCCAGGAGCTCAACGAAGAGACCTCGGGCAGCCTGGTCATCCTCGTGAACACCCAGCAGTCGATCGGCGTCTTGGGTGAGCAGTCCAGCCTCTTCGCCGAGTACGTCCGCGACATCAGCCAGCTCAAGGCCCAGGTCGACGAGACGGTCGAGGTTCAGGGTCGGCTCGAGTCCTCGCTCGGCACCATCGCCAACAACGAAGAGGTCTTCGCTTTCTGAGCGAGATCTCGTCGTGAGACCGAAATGCCACCCGTTCGCGGGTGGCATTTTTCGTTGGGGGTGGAACCTACAGATGCGTCCCCCCTGATTGGGTGGGCTCGGCTACACTCGCCGCGTGGCTCGGTTCCGTTTGCGGTACGAGGGGACGGACCTCGAACTCTCCCTGGGGGAGTTCACGGTCGGACGAAGCTCTTCGTGCAGCCTCGCACTCGACGATGGCTTGGTGTCCCGTCAACACGCGGCCTTCCGGGTGTCCGAGACGGACGTCTTCGTGCGCGACCTCGGCAGCCGCAACGGGGTGTCCGTCAACGACAAGCGGGTGGTCGAAGAGGCACGCCTCCGCCACCTCGACCGGGTGAAGATCGGCGGGACCGAGTTCGTGCTGATGGAGAGACAGGCCGCGTCGCCTGCGCAGACGCTCCAGATCGAACGTTGCCTCAAGTGTGGCGGCCTGAATGAACCGAGTGCGTTGGCGTGCGCGCAATGCGGCGCGCGGCTCGGCAGTGGGCAATCGGCGACCTTGCGGGGCCAGACGCTTGGCAGCGAGGACTTCGAAGCTGCGAAGTCCGGGGCCGCCAGCTTTCTGCTGCTCGCGCCGATCGCCGACAAAGGACTCGCGCTCAAACGTTACGACGAAGCGCACCGGCTGCTTCACCAGCCCCTCGAGCAGCTTCGGAAATCGCTGCAAGAAGGAGAGGTCATCGAACCCTCCATCACCGACCGCGGCGTCGGACTGGCGCTGCATCTCGTGCACAGCAAATACGCCGCGCACTGGCTGACGTGGCTCTTCGACGTGCTCTCGGTGCGCAAGCGACTCATCGACTCCGACTCCGTGGAGGCGCTGCACGAAGCCGCCCGCAGCTCGCGCTACCGGGATCCCAAACCCCTGCGCCGCTACCTCGAGGCGATGCGCACCCTCAACCTCTCCGCATCCCAGCGCTTCACCCTCCGCCGCCTCGAAGCCCTCGAACGAGTCATCGCCGCTTAGGGGGCGAAGCCGAGGAGGAAGATGTCGGAGTCCGAGTCGGCGGTCACGAGTGGACCGCCGCCGAGACCGAAGTCCGTTCCAGCGCGCACGGCGCCGGTGACGTACACCCGATCTCCTTCCACCCCGACGGCGTTGCCGCTGTCGTTGCCGGGTCCTCCATAACCGCGAAGCCACCGACAGGTACCCGTGGCCGCGTCGAGGTTGGCCACCAAGATGTCGAGTCCGCCTTCGCCGCGAACCCGCGGACACGAGTCGCCGAGACCAAGGCCCCCGTGGTCGCCCACCAGCACCAGGTCGTCGCCGTTGGTGGCGAGGTCCCGGACCCGGTCTTCGAAGGTCTCCGTGGCGGTGGTCACCCAGCGCTCGGTCGCATCGTCCGAGAGCCGGGCCACGTAGATGTCCAGGCTGCCGGAGGTGTTCGGCAACGGCGCACCCGAGTCACCGATCGTCACGTCGGCGCCGAGGTACGCGCCGCCGATCGCGATGTCGTCGCCCACGCCGACGATCGCTTGGAGTTCCACCTGCCCGGTGTCGCCTCCGAACACGTGGCTGAACGCGACGGTGCCATCGGAGGGATCGAGCGCGAGCACGAGACCATGGGTCGTCGCGTGGGTGGTCGGGGTTCGGGTGCCCACGACGAGTTCTCCAAGGACATTCCCGGCCACCCAGACCCTGTCGCCGTGGACCACGACGTCCTTGAGCGACACGCTCCCCTCGCCGCCCACGTGCAGGTACCACTGCACCGTGCCGTCGCGGTCGAGCGCCATCACGTACCCGTCTTGTCCTTCGACCTCGAAGAGCATCGAGCCGCCGGGCAGCTCGACGGTCGCGTCTCCGCCCCAGTGGCCCACCGCCACCACCCCCTCGCCGAGTGGCGCGAGCCCTGAGACGCGCTCGATCCCCACGGCGCTCGTCCGCACCGCGGCGCCGTACGCGCCGGCTTCGTCGTCGTAGCGAGCGACGAACGCGTCGCTCGTGCCTGCGTGCGCCCCGCCCCCGAACTCGAACGACCCTTGGACCACGCCGCCGAGGAAGAGCTCGGTGCCGTTGCGCCGGACCGCGAAGGCGGCGGGGAACGCCCCGTTGCCGCGGCTGAACGAGGCCACCGGCACACCGTCTCGGTCGAACGTCGCCGCGAAGTACTGCCCGTTGAACACGCCGGTCGATCCGCCCCCGAAGTCGAGCGCGCCGTACTGTCCCTGCCCCGCGATCGTGGCGCCCCCACCCGGTCGCAGGTCGAGCGCCCAGCCCACGTCGCGGGTGTTCTCGCCGTCGGCGGCGCCGGTGGCTCCGAAGGTCTGCGCCCACAGGAGCTCGCCGGCCGGCGGGAGACAGTCGCCTCGCCGGCACACGCGTCCGTCGGTGCACAGCGCCGGGCCTGGACGGTCGACCTCGCCGTCGCAGTCGTCGTCGATCCCGTTGCAGACCTCCTCGGCGGACGCGCAGGCGTCGTCGTCCGGTCCGGCGTCGGCGGAGCCAGCATCGGGACCCGTGTCGCGTCCACCGTCTTGGGGGGCCGCGTCCCTCGAGCCGGCATCCTCCCCACCCGAGTCACCCGCGTCCTCCGGAGGCAGCGCATCGGAGAACAACGCGTCGGTCGCGGGTCCCGCGTCCCCGGACTGAAGTTCTCCAAGATTGAGGCCGCAGCCCGACACGACGACAAGACAGCAGAGCAAACGCATGCCCTCCCCTTTTCAACTCGCGTGCCAGCGCGGGCGTACGCACGGGAGTGGAGAATCGGCGCCCATTGCGCAAGGCCGGCAGGACGATCGCGCAAGACCTTGTCGTGGACTGCGCAACTCCTTGCTCGAACCGAGAGCGACGGCGGGTCTCGAGTGCCCCAGGTCGCGCAGACCACCTGGGTTTCTTGTTCGACCACCCAGAGCGGTCCCCAGGCACGCCTGTTGCTCTGTCCCTCTCCATGCGACTTCTCAGCCCAGTCTGTGCCCTCGCGTGTTGGAGCCTCCTCACCGTCACGGGCCATGCCCAAACACCCGCCGAAGCAGACCAGGCCACCTCCGAGGAGGAGGCCCGCAGTCTCTTTCGGGCCGGACAACTGGCGTTCGACGACGGCCGATTCGACGACGCACTCACCTTCTTCGAGCGTGCCCACACCCGGAGTGGACGCGCCGAGTTGCTCTACAACGTCGGACTCGCTGCGGACCGATTGCGACGCGACGAGCGCGCGCTCGACGCGTTCGTCGGGTACCTGGAAGCGACCCCCGACACACCGCACCGGCGGCAGGTCGAAGGTCGGATCGCGGGACTGCGCGCCGCGATCGCGGAGCACAGCGCCGCCGAGAACGACGCGCTGGAGCCTGAGGTCCTGGTCGATCCATCGCCCGAGGACCGGGTGGAGACCAGACCACGACATCGATGGAGCTGGGTGCTGGCGGGCACGGCACTGGCCGCGGGCGCCACCGGCGGTGGGCTCTGGGCGAGGGCGAGCCGAAGCCGCGACGACGCGGCGCAGACCTGCGCGCCCACCTGCTCGGACGATGTCGTCGACCCGATCGCACGCCGAGTCCAAGCCACCCGCGCACTCTCCATCGTCGCAGGGGTGCTGGGCGCGACCGCCGTCGTCGCGTTCTTGATCGAACACCGGCGCCGCCCTGTGGAGGTGCTCGTGGGCGCCGGGGGTGCGGCGATTCGCGGCCGCTTCTGATGTGATTGGCGATCCACGGCCGCTGGGGCACCATCTCGACATCGTGGGGGTCGACCCAGCACACACCCATCGTCTTCGTGCCGACGATGTTCCCCCGCGGGGTCAGAGCGTTTCGCTTCTGCTCTACCACCACCGGGGCGTGGAGGTGGTGACGCTGCTCGCCGGCACCAGTGTGTCGCTCGGCCGCGGCGGCGAATCCGAGCTGGTCGTGGGCGACCCGAGCCTCAGCCGCGAGCACGCCCGCTTCACCCACGACGGGGAAGAAGTCCACGTGCGCGACCTCGGGTCCACGAACGGGATCCGCGTCAACGGCGAGATGGTGCAAGAGCAGGTCGTGCGCGCCGGAGATCGCATCGAACTCGGCGCGGTGGTCGCGTCGCTGCATGTGCTCGCACCGTTCGACGCCGAGCGGGCCGGGTTCGTCAGCCACGATGCGTTCGGCGCGCTGGTCGGCGACGAGGTCGTGCGGGCGCGCACCTTCGAACGAAGCGTCGCGGTGCTCGTCGCCCGCACCAGCGGCAGGCGCGTGGCCGACTGGTTCCCCTCCGTCCGGGGGCTCTTGCGGCCCGTCGACCGCGTGGCGCTGTACGCCAACGACACGCTCGAGATCTTGCTCCCCGAAGCCGACGCACATGCCGCCCAGGGCATCGCCCAAGCATGCGCCGCCTCTGCCAACGTCCAGGTCGGCGTGTCGGTCTTTCCGCTCTGCGCAACCACCGCCGGTGAGCTGATCTCGACCGCGGGCGAAGCGCTCCGAGCCACCAGCGAACGCGCGCCCGTCCGCATCGCGCCGGGAGAACGAAGCCCGCCGAGCGGCGTCGAGATGGTCGCCGAGAGCGACGGCATGAAGGCTGTCCTCGAGCTCGTGGAACGCGTGGCGACCGCGCAGATCCCGGTGCTCATTCTGGGAGAGACCGGCGTCGGCAAAGAGGTCGTCGCGCACGCGCTCCATCGGAGAAGCACCCGCCCGCGGGATGCCTTCCGATGCGTCAACTGCGGCGCGATCCCCGCCAACTTGGTGGAGAGCACCTTGTTCGGCCACGAGAAGGGTGCGTTCACGGGCGCCGGCGGTCGGACCGCCGGGATCTTCGAGGACGCAAGCGGCGGTACGGTCCTGCTGGACGAAGTCGGTGAGTTGCCAGCTCCCGCGCAGGTCGCGCTGCTGCGCGTGCTCGAGAACGGCTGCGTCACGCGGGTCGGCGGCACCCGGGAAGTCGACGTGGACGTACGCATCGTGGCCGCGACCCACCGCGACCTCGAATCGATGGTCGCCGACGGTGCGTTCCGTGAGGATCTGTACTTTCGACTCAACGCGTTCGTGCTTTCCATCCCACCGCTCCGAGAACGCCGGGCCGATCTCGACGCCCTGCTGGGGCGCTTCCTGGTTCAGGCCGCGAAGGACAACGGACGCACGGCCAACCGCTTCGACGACGCCGCGCTTCGCGCCCTGCGCAGCTACGCGTGGCCTGGCAACGTGCGGGAACTGCGCAACGTCATCGAACGCGCGGTCGTGGTCTCCCGGGAGGAGGTCGTCGGGATCGACGATCTGCCGCCGAGGATCGTCGCGCCCCGCGCCGCCAAACAGGTCTCGGACGCCGTCGCGGCGCGCGACTTCAAGACCGAGATGAAGTCGCACGAAGCGCGCGTTCTCACCGACGCGCTCCATCGTTCGGAGTGGAACCAGACCCACGCGGCGAAACTTCTCGGCATGCCGCTTCGAACCCTTGTCCACAAACTCAAGTCCCACGGCATCAAGAAGCCGTAGGCGCGCTCACCCGACGAACCGGTCGTCCGCTTCAAGCTGCTTCTGACGTTTCGCGACGATCACCGCGATGTGGGTCCCGGCCAACATCACGGCGACCGCGGTCACGAGCAGCACCCTGGGCGGCCACACACACGCGGCCAGAAACCCGAGCGCAAACCAGACGGCGACCCAGAGAAAGCGGCGGTCCCCCACCCCGCCCATCAGAACGGTCGCACAGGTCCAGACCGCGGTGTGGGTCAGCGCGGTGGTCTCCGCCGCCTGGTGAGAGATCCAGAAGCCCAGATCGAAGAGGAGCGGCAGGCCGGTCATCGCGAGTGCGTAGGCGATGGCGCTCTGATTGCGCCGTGTCTTCGGCATGCCCCGCGCCACGAGCACGGCCGCCAGCACGGTCCCGAGGAACGCCGTCCCCTGGAGCCCGAAGAGCCAGCCGTAGGTCGGTTCCCCCGCGAACGCACCGAATGCCGTGAGCCCCATCCCCAGCCCGACCACTGGCAGCGCCAACGCGCGACGCCGCCGTCTCCCGGGTTGAAAACTCTGGTCGAGCGCCACCGCTTCGAGCCCCTCCCGTTCCGCTCGAGCGCTCGTTCGGAGCGCTTCGATGCGAGCGACCACATCCGCGGGAGGCGATTCCATCTGGCGCAGGAAGAGCTCCGCCGCCGCCAGATTGCCGGCCGTCAGTTCGAGTTCGACCATGCGCTTGGTCGCACGGGCCAGCCCGGCTCGCGCGGGTCCGAACCCCGGCACCTCACGCAAGGCCTGCTCGTACCCGAACCGCGCTTCGCTGTAGAGCTGGGCGCGGTCCGTCTCCTCAACATCCGGGACCTCCAGCTTCGTCACGCGGGCGTCCGCTTCGCGCACCAGGCGCTCGGCGCCGCGTTCCGCCAAACATCGGTCGAGTGCCCCACCGAAGTCGTCGATGGACCCATGCCGATCGTCGGGCGCGCGCCGGGTCGCCCGACGAATGATCTCCGCGAGGCTGTCCGGCACGGAAGCCGGAACCTCGGGCTCGCCCGACGCGATGGCCACGAGGAGATCCGAGAACGTGTCGCCGACGTACGGCGGCCGGCCGGTCGCGATGCGGAACAGGAGGGCACCGAGCGAGAACACATCGGTGCGTCCATCGTGCGGCCGGTCGCCCAGAAGTTCTGGCGCCATGTACTGCGGCGTACCGACCGGACCCTCCCCCGAACGTTGTCTTGGCAGGAGTGGCGAGGCGGCTGGATCGGTCACGATCGCGACGCCCCAGTCGAGCACGTACACCTCGCCGAACGCGCCCAGCATGACGTTCTCGGGTTTCAGATCCCGATGCACCACCTGGCGGGCGTGGGCGAGCCGCATTGCGTTGCAGACCTGGAGCAACACCCGAAGGTTCCACTCCAGCAAGTCGACCACCCCGAACTCCGCCCGGGCGCGCTCGGGGTCGGACATCACCTCCGCCCACTGCACCCCCTCGATGCGCCGCATGACCAACTGCGGCTGTCCCTGCTCGAACACGAGGTCGTGGATGGGCACCACGTTCGGATGCTCCAGGCGCGCAGTGACCAGCGCCTCCTGCACCAGAGCCGCCGCCGCGCGCCCGGTGGGCTCCTGCAGCGACTTGATCGCCACGTCTCGATCGAGGGTGGTTTGTTTGGCTTCGTGTACGAGCCCCATCGCGCCGGCGCCGATCAGAGCGCCACGCAAGAGTGTCCGCACGTCGGGATCCTGCAAGCTCGCGGCGGAGGGCAGAGGTGGGCGAATCGTATGTCCGGACGGCACGCGCAAGCTCTTCGGCTCGGCCGTCTCGTACACGTGCCGAACGGTGCCCTCAATGTCCAACGTGCCGTTCATCGACGCGGGCCATCTTCGCCGGCCACGCAGCCAATGGAAAGGGCGGAACCTGAGCGCGACGGGCTCGGTCCGCTTGGTGGGTGCGGTCTAGCGGGCTGCTGAAGAACGCCCGCAGGGCGTTCTCGCAGCCTGCCCCTTGCCCCTGCCTACGCGTCGCGCGGCTGCGGAGCTGCGCCGCGTAGCACCGACCGATTCGCGGCCTCGCCAAAGCGAAATACACGGCGTCCACGACGCGGGCAAGGGCACGGGCAAGGGCAACGGCAAGGGAGCAGGTCGCTTTTCAGCGACCTGCTAGTTGACGTCGGAGGGCCGGGAGATGCGTTCGAGTCGATCCACCGACTCGGGCAACGGCGGAGGCCGCAGCGATTCGCGTTCCGACGCCGCCCACTTCGCAAAGTCCGCGAGCACCTCGACGATGTCCGGCAGCGACTCCGCGTCGAGTGCTTCGAGTCGTTCCAACAGTTCGTCGCTTGGGAACATCACGTGGTGCCGGTGCACGTTCAGCGCCCAATGCACCCATTCGACGCGCGACAACATCTGTGCGAGACGCAACGCGTACCCGGTGATGGTGCGCACCTCGGGTCGACCGAGCGAGTCCCCGGCCGCGAGCTGATCGTCCACCTCTTTGGCCGCGCGGCGCATGATGCGCTCGGCGTCGCTGCCGCGGTTGGTGGCGAGCGCCCGTTCGATGACTTCGCCCAAGAGCTGAAAGGTCCAGCTTCGCCGGCCGGCCGGGATCAGCAGACCGGACATCGTGTCTTCGTCTCGGGGCGGCGCACCGCAGTGGGGACACACAGGCGCCTGATCCGGGAACGGGGTGCCACACGCCGTGCACGTCGTCAGGAACCCGGTGGTCCGGGCTTCGCGGCCCCGTCGGCCGATGTAGAAGACGAGCTCCTGCGTACCGAGACGGATGCGGTCGGCGTCGATCAGCGTGCGTGATCCACGCACCTGCTCTCCGTTCACCGTCACACCGTTGCGGCTCCCCAGATCGTGAATGACCGCGCGCTCTTCCTCCACGACGATCTTGGCGTGTTCGCGAGAGACCAGCGGGTCTTCGAGCGTGACCTGACACTGGGGGCTGCGCCCAATCACGACCTCCGGCCCGCGCAGGTCGAACTCTTGAAGCAGGAACTTGAGCCGGAAACGCGCCACGTCGGCCCATGATACCGCGCCTGCCAACCCGCGCCCAACCCCAAACCACCCAGGCACCAACCATGAATCGGACACGAATTGGCCTGGGAACACGGGGCACCATGCCTCGCGTGCCCCGAAGTCCCGCTCCAGACTATCGGATGGGCAGCGATGGACCCGACTGCCCGACGTAGACGCGGTGCAGCGTGGAGGTGCCAAGCGCCGAGAGGTAGATCCACTCGGTGCCGAGCCCGCCTTGGCCAAAGACCCCGTTGGCCGGGATGAGCACCGCCCGAGCGGGGATCACCGGTTCGATGCCGCTGCCTGTCGAACGCACCACACCGCTGCTGCTCGTGACGAAGTAAAGCGTCTCGTCGTCCGCCACCACGATGCCGTCGGGCGCCGCCACGTCCTCCAGGAAAAGCGTGAAGTCGGAGTAGGTTCCAGTCTCTCGGTCGAAGTCGGCCGCATGGATCGTGGAACCCTCCCACCCGGCCACGTAGAGGCGTGACCCATCGGCACTGAACGCGAGCCCGTTCGGGTAGGTGATCGTGTCGGTCACCACGGCCACATTCGATCCATCCGAGTCGGCTCGGTACACGACATCGGCCGGTGAGTCGGTGAAGACCAGCGAGTCGTCGGGTGCGACACCGATGTAGTTGGTCACCCCGAACGCCGCATCGTCCGGCGTGCGTTCGATGATCACCGTCGCGACGCCCTCCCGAACTTCGTAGATCACCCCCGGCGCATCTTCGGAGTCGTCCGCGCGCCCACAGAGCACGAAGCTCCCATCCGTGCGAAACGCCAATCCCAAGGCGCCAGGCACCGTGAGGATCGGCGTCACGGTTCCGTCTGCCGTGACGGCCACGATGTCGCCGCTGGTCATCGCGGCGAAGACGGCTGGCTCGCCCTCGAACGCACCCACCGCGATGCCCTCGGTGGTCGTGTCCAACGTCGCGACCCGCCGCACCTGGCCAAACGCCGGCCCCGCGTCCGGCAGGTTCGCATCGCTCCCAGCGTCCTCCGCGAACGCATCGACCGACGCATCCTCCACCACGACCGGATCCGAACACCCGAGCACACACACGAACCCCACCCAAACGCGTTGCATGCCCCATGGGACCCCAGCTCGCGGTCCCCCGCAACCCGGGCGCGAATGCGCCCGGGTTCCCTTGCCCGTGCCCGTGCCCGTGCCCGTGCCCGTGCCTCCAGGAACACGGCGCCGTCGGCATCGGCTTCGGCTTCGGCTTCGGCTTCGGCATCGGCTTCGGCTTCGGCTTCGGCTTCGGCTTCGGCTTCGGCTTCGGCTTCGGCTTCGGCTTCGGCAACGGCTCCGCGTCCGCGCCTAACCCACGCGCGCCCGATGCTCCATCAACCCCGCGACCTCGTCGCACGACGGCTTGGGCGCAGGCACGTCGTGCCAGCGCGGGTGGCACCGCAGCAGCGCCCCCATCCAGCGCTCCGTCACCTCATGCACCGCCGTTCGCGCCGCCGCGCTGACGATCGTCGAACCGGTGGGTCCGACGAACTTCAGATCCAGCACCTCGACCTCCACCCAGGCACGCAGCCCCTCCTCCAGTTGCTCGAGCGCGACCCGGTCCGACGGGGCCAACCCGCATCCGGCGGTTCGCGCGCCCGCCAGCAGCCCGCTCCGGAAGCCTTGGATGTGCGCGCCGTTGCAAGCCTGCTGGTTCGCGAAGCCGTGGATCTCCCCGGCCCCTCGCGCCGCCCATTGCACCGCCAAACGAACCCCTACGTTCTCGCAGGACACTCGGACGCCCATCGGCCGGCTGGGCCAGGGGTCGCTGTCGGGTGCCGTGGCCGCCAGAAACGAAGCGCCTCCGACACGTGCGTCCAGCCGCTCCCCATCGACGAAGAACGTCAGCGCCGGATTGCAGCACGCGACTTCGAACAGCCGTGTTCGAGCCGCGGGGATGTCCAGGCGGGCGTCGCCGAAGATCTCCGGGTCGGCCTCGAAGTCGATCCGGGTCCCGCTCTCGTGCACCCGGCCGAGGTCTTCGAGTTCCTCCAGCGTGCCTTGCGCGAACCGAGCCCGGCAGCCCCACCCGGCCGCCCGCGACTCCACCACGAGCGGCAACGCCACCGCGTTCAGGGGCGCGATCCCGATGCCATGGGACGCGAGATGCACATGCGGCCATGCACTGCTGCTTGCATGGAGCCTCGTGAACACGATGTGCAGCGCGACCGGGTGGAGCCCGGGCCCGTCGTCTTCCACCACGAAACCGGTCTCCCGCAGGTCGATGCGGACGGAGGACGCGAGCCCACGAAGGTGGAGGTCGACCACGTTCCCCACGGCCTCCAGGAGGAGGTGCTGGAGCGCGTCTTCTTCGACGTCTCCAATGTACATTCCCGGCCGTCTCCGGACGGCCTCCAGCCCTTCGAGAACCTCGATCGAGCTGGCGTCGTAGGTCGGTTGTTCGTCGGTCATCCGCGCTCCTTCCAAGCAGATTTTCAGAGCGCACAACCTAGTCATTGATTGGCGCATACCAAGGGTTGCACAGGAAAACGAGCGGCGTATTCCTTCGTAAATTCAGGCGTTTGCGCGGGAACATGAAGAAAGTTTCTTGGTTTGCTTCGGTCGAGTTCGAAGTGAGATGCACGGCCTGGAATGGAGCGAGCCGGAGCCGCGCAATGGGGCTGAGAGCCGTGAAGACCGGAGGCCGAATCCGAAGGAGTATGGGCGGTTTCCGTGCCCCTGCTTGTGCCCGTGCCCGTGCTTCGGTCCTGAAGCCGAGGCCGAGGCCGAAGCCGATCCCGACGCCGAATCCGATGCCGATGCCGACGCCGAATCCGAAGCCGAATCCGATGCCGATGCCGAATCCGAATCCGAATCCGAATCCGAATCCGAATCCGAATCCGAAGCCGAATCCGATGCCGATCCCGATCCCGAAGCCGAAGCCGACGCCGACGCCGATGCCGATGCCGATGCCGCCGACCGCGAGCACGAGCACGGCACGGGTACGGGCACGGGCACGGGCACGGGCACGGGCACGGGCACGGGCAAGGGTTAACGCAAACGAGCAGGCCTCAGGGCCTGCTCGTCATCAAACTTCTGCAGTGTGTGCCTACTCGGAGGGAGGGGCGTCCTGGCGGTTGCGGATGTTGCCGGTGATGCGGTCGATGATGTCGGAGTGGGAGTCGCCGCTCGTCTCTTCGCCGTCTGCGGTCACCGCTTCGACCAGCGCGTGTTCGCGGGGGCCGCTGCGGCGCTTGTTCTGGCGGAGTTCGCCGAGGCGGGCGAGCGTGGCTTTGTCCTCGAAGATGAGGCCGTAGAAGCCGTAGAAGGTCGTGTTGTCCACGGCGCGGACACGTGTGGTCTCGTCTTGCCACTCCATCCACGTCCGCTCTTCGGTGCCGGCGGAGAGGTGGCCGGTGCGGGTGCGGCCAGGGCCGAAGCGGCGCTGGAGCGCGGCCGTGAACTGCTCGAAGTCGGCGCCCTGGAACACCGCCGCGTCGAACGCGTGGTACCACTTCCAGAGGCGGCCCTGAATGAAGAAGAAGTAGTCGTCGCCGTTCTCGCCCCGCACCCGAATCATCGACTCTTGGTTGCGGTGGGTGAACTCGTCGCGGAGGAAGCCCGAGTCGTAGCCGCTCGTGCGGCCGTTGAACTCGAGTCGGCTCTCGCGCATGCGGCGAAGGATCTGGTCGCGTTCGTGGCGGAGCGCGTCCTCGGTCATCGCATCGCGCGCCTTGTTGATGCGCGGCTGGTATTGCCGGCGGATCTGGGCGGTGTGGTGTTTGACGAGGTGCCGGTGATCCCAGCCCCACTCGATGCCATCGAGCGCGGGCGCCACGGCGTCGCTCATCGGGGTGCGTTCCTCGGCGGGGGCGCGTCGTCGACGGCGCTGTGCGTCGGCGTCGGCGGCGGTCCAGGTGATCCCGACCGCGACCATCAAGGAGGTCAGCGACGCCGCGATCACACGGTTTCCGCGTCGCGTGTACCAGTTCGAGGGGGTTCGAATGCTCATGGGTTTCTCTACACTCCTGCGAGGTGCCGGGCACGGGTCGCGGCCGGACCATAACAAAGCCCGAGGCGCGCCCACAACATCACCCGACGAGTCAGCCATCGCCAGTATTCAACGCCGTCGCGGGGCTGGCCCGCTTCCGGTCTAGGGCCGCGGGGGCAGTTCGTCGGGGGGTCCGGGGGCCGCAGACGGGTCTCCGACCGGATCGACGGGTTCGGGGGGCGCCGTGGGGTCCGGGGCGGGGCCCTCCATCTCGAGGAAGAGCAGCGTCCCGCCGGCCACGGCGGCGGGCATGAAGAAGAGGTTCACGAACGGGATGAACACGAACATCCACACCCCGGCGCCGAACCCGAACATCGTCATGAACCGTTTTCGGGCGGTCGTGAAGCGCTGACCCACGGGCCAACCGCGTCGCTCTGCGGGCCAGTCGACGTAGTCGAGGCCCCAGAACCAGGCGGTGAACGTGAATCCGAAGATGCTGTAGAAGACCGTGCCCACCGCCGGGACCGCACACTGAAGCGCGAAGAGGGGCACCATCACCATCAGGTAGATGAGGAGCTTCATGATCTCGAGCACGACCGTCCGGCCGATGTCCCGCATGAACACGCCGAAGCCGCCCTCGGCGTTTCCTTTGCCGGTCGCGATCTCCTCGACCGCGGCGCTCAGCGCCCCATTGAACGGGGCCGCGATGACGCTGGTGAGAAGCATCAAGAAAATGATGCTCACCGCCCACAGCGCGATGGAGAGGAGGATCTCGAAGAACCCGTGGAAGAAGCGGGCGACCCCATCGAAGAAGCCATCGCCTTCAGGCGCGGCCCAGAAGCTGTCGATGATGTCCGCGCTGTAGTGCCAGCTCGCCCAACTGCCGAGGCAGAGGGTGATGAGGGTGATGAGGATCGGGAAGATCCAGAAGCGGGCGAGCTTCGGGTGGTCGAAGTAGACGAACTTCATCCCTTTGAAGGGGAAACTGAAGCCCTCCCAGAACCCCACACCGACACTGGCGGCTTTCTTCGCGACCGTTGCGACCTTGGACATCTCCGATCCGGGTAGGCCCTTCTCCCGCCCGGATCAAGGGGCGGTTGCCCCACCTAGAAAGCCGACACGGCCGATAGGGCCCTGCTATGGTGCAGTTTGTGCGTGATTCGTGGAAAACGGCCAAAGTTGGCCTGATGCTCGTCCTGGGCATCGCCGCCGTCGTCCTGGTGTTTCGTTTCGTCGACGAACGCTCGCAGGCGGGCGAGGGATACCGCGTCTACGCACTTTTCGAAGATGCCCAGGGCCTCGTCGCCAAGAGCCGCGTCGTCATCGCAGGCATTCCGGTCGGGTACATCGACAGCATTCGGCTCGAAGGCGACAAAGCCCGCGTCGACATCATGATCAACGGCGACGTCGCGCTTTACGAAGACGCGGCGGTCTCGATGCGGGCGGTGTCTCTGCTCGGCGAGAAGATCCTGGCCCTCAACCCGGGCAACCTGGAACTCGATCGGGTGGAGGACGGGGATCAAATCCGAGTCGCGAACGAAGCCGTGGGCACCGACGACGTGCTCGAGGTCGTGCACGACATCGCCAACGACATCCGAGCCGTCTCCGAGCAGCTCAACCGGAGCTTTGGCAGCGACGAAGCGGGCGACCGCATGGGCAGCGCACTCGAGAACCTCAGCCAGGCGCTCGAGGGCGTGAACCGGACGATCCAGGCGAACGAGCAGGTGGTCGGACGCACCCTCGCGAACGTGGAGAACGCGACGGCAGCCGGCGGGCCGCGCCTGGTCGCCGCACTCGAGAACATCGAACGCACCACCGAGACGGTGCGCAACCTCGTCGAACGCCGAGAACCGGACATCGACCGCACGGTCGGCGAGGTGGACGATGCGGTCGCCTCGATTCGGCGGGCGGGCGAACGGCTGGAGATCGTGCTCGCCGATGTGAACACCGTGACGGACCGGACCGCACAGGGACACGGCACCATCGGCCGGCTCACGACCGACGAAACCCTGGTCGATGAGATCGAGGGCGCCGCCGAGGGCATCAACAACTTGGTGGGCGGGTTCGCGCGGCTCCAGACGATCGTGGAGCTGCGCAGCGAGTACAACTTCCTCGCCAACACCTTCAAGACGTACTTCTCTCTGCGGCTCCTGCCTCGGGAGGGGCGCTACTTCCTGGTTCAGCTGGTCGACGACCCGCGCGGGTCGATCAGCACGACCCAGACCACTGTGCGGCGCAGCCCTGCCCTCCCGGACGAGCCGGGCGAGTACCAGGAAACCCGGATCACCCGGTCCAACGCGCTGCGGTTCACCATCCAGCTCGCCAAACGGGTGAGCTTCGCGACGTTCCGGTTCGGCATCATGGAGTCGACCGGCGGGCTCGGACTCGACCTGCACTTCTTCGACGATCGCCTCGAGGTGAACACCGACTTCTTCGCGATCGGCATCCAGGCGTTCCCCCGCCTGCGCGCGCGCCTGGCCTTCGAGATCGTCAACCGACTGTGGGTCGCCGCGGGAATCGACGACGCGCTCAACGACAGCGCGGACTTCTTCCTGGGACTGCAGGTCCGATTCAACGACGACGACCTTCGTTCCTTGCTGCCGTTCCTGGGCGGGCTCCTCGGCGGCGCCTCGAACTGACTTCACGCTCCGTTCCGACGGAAACGGCACGCCGCCACGAGCCGCCACGCCCACGGACCCGCTTTGGCGCTTCCACTTCGACGTGGGCTTTGGCACGATGGCCCCATCCGTGGACGTCCGTCTCCATCGCGCCCTCGTGGCGCCGTTCGTCGCCGTCGCCCTGAGCACGCTCTTGCCCCTGGCCGGCTGCGCGCTGGAGCCGCTGGGAGACAACTTCGTGCAGCCCGAGGTCATGGTCGACGAGGACTTCTTCTTCTGCCGCGTGCAGCCCGAAGTCATCGCCCCTCAAACGTGCGCCAGCGGTGCCTCGGGCGAATCCGGCTCCTGCCACAGCGCCCGCTCCGCGATGCGCCTGGATGTACTGGGCGAGACGGATATGCCCCCCGACTGCGACGAAGACGGGGTCGTCGTCGGAGGCGCTGTGCCGCAGTCCTACATGAACAACCTCGAAGCGGTTCGGCGCGGCGTCCGGCCGGATCCTCTGTCGAGCCCGCTCTACCAGCGGCCCATTGGTCAGGCGTCTCACCCGCGCGTGATCTTCGATGCCAGCTCGCCCGAGGCGGACCTGATCGTCGAGTGGATGCTTCGATGAGCGGTTGGATGACCGGTTGGATGACCGGGCGTACGCTGCGGACGTCGGCCGCGCTCCTGAGCGTGCTGCTGGGCACCCTGCCCGCGGTCGCCCAAGACGAGGCCGAACCCGAGGCGGAGGCGGCCGAACCCGCCCCCGAAGTCTCCGGAGACGTCGAACTCTTCGCCCGGGTGATCGTCGACAGCTCCGCATTGCGTTCGGGGCCCGGGAGCAGCTTTCGACGGGTCGGCATGGCGCTGCGCGGCGACATCTTTCCGGTGAAGCGCCGCGCCACCACCGGGTACTGGTTCCAGGTCGAACGGCCCGACGGCACGCTCGCGTGGATCCTCGGCGACGCGGTCTACAACCACGAGGTCGGTCCCGACGACGAGCGCCGGCCCTCGCGGATCTTTTCGCCCCCTCCCCTCGGCGACGCGCACATCGAGCTCGCGGTCATGTTCGGCGCACTCGGGAGTGGCGGTTCGCTCGCGTTCCGACCCATGATCGTGCTCGCGCCCGAGTTCGGGATCGAACTCAACGCGCAAATCGGCGTGTCGCGGGCCGGTCAGATCTTCGTGCTCGGCGGCGGCGGTGTGGTGAACGTGTTCCCCCGCTCCCCGGTCGTGCCGTTCTTGGTGGTGGGCGGCGGCATCGCCATCAGCGACCCCAACGCCGACACGTTTCTGCTCGAGTCCGGCTCGACCGCAGCGATGTACGGCGGCGGTGGGCTTCGGTTCGGATTCCGGCAACGCATCACGTTGCGCATCGAGGTCCGGTCGTACGTGTTCTTCGAACCCGGTCGATACGTGACCCAGGAGGAGTACAGCGGTGGCATGTCGGTCTTCTTCTGAGTTCGGGTGGGGGCGACCCCTTCGATGGCTTGCGGTGTGGGTGCTCTGCGGCGCGAGCGCATGCGTCACCGTGCGGCCCGAGGAGCGGGAGTTCCTCGCCCAGCCGTCGATGACCTTCGGCTCGCACGGGGAGTCGCAGGCGCAGGAAGTGCACGTGCTGACCAACCGTGAAGCGAGCTTCGGCGCGCAGGGTGTCACCGGCGGAGGGTGCGGTTGCAACTGAGGTGGCACACCCGAATCGTCGGAGTCCTCGCCGCGATCACGATCACCCTCTCGGGTGTCTCGACGGCAGGCGCGCAGGTCAGCGTCGACGCCACCACCAGCTACTTCCGTGAATCGGGCGGCGGCCTCAAGACGCAGTCCATCACCCCGAGCGTTACGATCGAAGGCACCGCACGCGATGTGGTGACGCTGTTCGCCGGCTGGGAAGCCGACATCGTCAGCGGCGCGAGCGTCGCGGTGGTGGATGCACCGGGCTCCGGCGTGGACGCGGTCACGAGCGCAACCGAGTGGGCCGACCAGCGCCACACCGCCACGGCGGGCATCGGCATCCAGAGTGAGCGCGCGAGTCTGCGCGGCTCCTACACCTACGGCACCGAGAGCGACTACCGCTCGCACGGGTTCGCACTGACCGCGCGTGCCGAACTCTTCGAACGCAACACGACCTTCGAGGTCAGCTACGGCCGCGGCTTCGACCACGTCTGCAACCTCTTGCAAGCGGACGCGCAGGAGCCGGTGGACCGGCAGCGACTCGACACGGCGGACGGGTGTTTCGAAGGGGCCGACAACCGCGCGGAACTGCCGCTCGACCTGCACACGGTCCAGGGTACCTGGACCCAGGCGTGGACCTCGATCCTCGCCACCCAACTGACGCTCAGCGGACAGGTGCTCAACGGGTATCAGGCCAACCCGTACCGGTCCGTCTGGCTCGGTCGCGCTGCTGCCCAAGAACACCATCCCGAGAACCGCGTGCGTTACTCGGCTGGGCTCGGGGCGCGGCTCTGGCTCGCGCCGCTCAAGGGCGCACTCCAGATCTACGGCCGCGTCTACCGCGACACCTGGAACGTCCGAAGCGTCACCGCCGAGCTCGCGTACGAACAGGTGGTCGTCAGTGGCCTGCGCTTTCGACTCCGCGGCCGGTACTACGACCAGACCGGCGCGTCGTTCTTCTCGGACAACTACGCGCTCTTCCCGCGTGGCCAGTACTTCACCGGCGACCGGGAGCTCTCCCCGATGTCGAGCTGGGTAGCCGGCGGTCGCATCGAATACGACCTTCCGCCCGGCGACGACGGCAACGTCGGGCCGTTCGCAGGCTTCGCACTCGTTGCCAAGTTCGATTGGATCAAGTGGAACTTCGACAGCTTCCGGTACGGCAGCACACCGGTTCCGAACGACCGCGGCATCATCGCGACGCTGGGTCTGCAAGCCCGGTTCTGAGAGCGCCTTGAGGGGTCCGCGTCATGTTCGATGAGGGTCTGCGGACCGCGTCGTGCCTGATGGCCGCCTGCCTCGTGGCGGGATGCCCGACGCGCGAGACCCAGCGAACCGAGCCCACTCTCGAGACACCGGTGCGGGCGCGCGCGACCACGGCTGTCTCGACCGCGGGGGCGACGTGCCGGGGCCGCCAGGACTGCGCCCACGACCACAACTGTGTCCACGAGGTCTGCCGACACCAACGCACCAACGTCCGCGCAGAGATCCTGATCGAAGCCGCCCGTGGTCTGCTGACCGCGGGGGACACGCGGTCCGCCGTCGAAGCATTCGACGAGGGGTTCGACGCCTACGACGCATCGGACGCGCCCATCCCGCCCGAAGCGTTGTGCGACGGCGCCATCGCCGCACTGCAGGTGCGCGAGGGCGACCAGGTTCGGGAGCACGCGGCGCGTTTGGCCGACCGTTGTCTGCGCGAATCGCTTCCCGGCGACGCCCGCAGAGTGCAGGTGCTCGCTGGACTCGCGCGGCTCCGGCACGACGGGATCGATCTGAACCTCTTCGACGCACCCGATCCGCCCGACCAGTACTACACGCTCGAGCCCACCGTTCCGGGGGCCGATTCGGTCGCGGTCCAGCTCCGCTTCGCCGACGGGGACGAAGCCGGGTACGCACAGACCCGCGAGCTGCTCGGCACCGAAGCCGCCAACCGGGTGATCGCCGACTGCTTCGCTCAGGAGTGGTCGCAGAGCCACGCGCGTTCGCTGGACGCGGCGTTGCTTCTCGACATGAGCACCCGCCTTCGGGACGTGGGCGACACGCGACTCTACGTCGGCCGGGTGCGCGTGCTGCCGAGCGCGGCGGACTCGTTCTCGGAATGCACCGCGGGCGCCTTGAACTCGTTGCTCGCGCAGAGCATCCGGTTGTCGCGAAGCGCCATCTGGCAGCAGCCCCTCCAGATCCACGCCCGGCTTCATTGATCGTCACTACGGGCCTGGCTCGCTTCGCGAGACTGGCGGCCCTAGCAGGTTGCTGAAGAACGCCCGCAGGGCGTTCTCGCAGCCTGCCCCTTGCCCCTGCCCTTGCCTTTGCCCTTGCCCGCGGATCAGCGGTCAGATCGCTTGATCAGCGCGACGAGCATCGCG
>JAXMNT010000055.1:0-51780 GCA_034670305.1 Deltaproteobacteria bacterium | reverse complement strand
CGAGCAAGGTTGCCCTGACAGCTGTCGCCCGGAAGCTACTCACCGTCCTCAACGCCATGATCCGCAGCGGCACCGACTGGTCACCCGAGGTGACTTGAGTCGCGGCTGCGAATACAGTTGCTGCTAGTCGCTGTGCGGCAGGCCGTCGAGGATGGGCTCGGCCCGTGCCGACAAAGTCTGCACCACCGCCGGGTCCGCACCCCACCCGATCAGCAGCGAGCCGAGAAGCATGTCGGTGAGCTCTCGGCTGTGAAGGCGCGGGTCGAAGCGGCCGAGTTTGCGCAGCTGCATCACGCCTTGGACCGCGCCCCACGCGACGACGGTCCGCTGCATGGGATCGCCCGCATCGATCGCGCCGACTTCCTGCGCGCGGGTAACCCGCGCCGCCACTCCAGCGAGCACCGCTTGCAGGGGTTGCAGGATGCCGGCGTCGACCATCTCGTCGGCCAAGAGTTCTCGCGGGTCGCCGAGCGAGAGCGCGAGCAATCGGTAGTGGGTCGGACGACGCCGGGTCAGAGACTCGTACGTTCCGATGCCGGTCACGATGTGAAGCAGGGCCGAGAACGCTTCCGTGTCGGAGCCGGTGAGCGCGTCGTCGGTGGCTTCTCCACTCAGGGTCAGGTCGTCCCGAATCACGTCCACGACCTGGCGCTGGAGCGCGGCAAGGATGGCGTCCTTGCCCTTGAAGTAGCGGTAGAGGGCACCGACCGCGTATCCGAGATCACCGGCCAACCGAGCGATGGTGAAGGCCTCGTAGCCATGCTCGGTCATGAGTTTCATTGCTGCGTTCAAGATCCGCTGGGTGGTTTCCTTGCGGCGTTTGGAACGGCGGGTGGCGGGCGGTGCGACTTCGGTTGCGTGAGACACGTTCGCAAAGTGAACGACCATGAACACCAATTCAAGCAGATCCGTAGTTTGTAGGGGTTCTTCCCCTCTCAGCTGCCGAACCGAGCGACCAGGGCTTCGACTCGGGCGACGAACCCAGCCCGGTGATGGCGGTCGAATGCATCCCAGGTGCAAAGTGTTTTGGTGTCTTCGACCCGGTCGACAAAGAGCGTCCCGAAGAGGTGGTCGGTCTCGTGCTGGTAGGTCCCGGCGCTGAGTCCCCAGACCTCCTGGTCGATCGGCTCGCCCATGCGATCCCACGCTTCGACCCGGACGCCCACCACCCGAGGCACCACCCCGCGCAGGCCAGGAACACTGAGGCAGCCCTCGTAGTTCTCGAAGATCTCCTCCGTGAGCGGGGTGAGCCGTGGGTTGACGAGCACCGTGAGCGGGATCTTCGGCTTGTAGGGGTAGCGCGGGTTGTCCCCGACTTCGATCACGCAGACTTGCACCGGCTCGAACACTTGGGGCGCCGCCAGTCCGGCGCCGTTCTGGGCCCGCATCGTCTCGATCAGATCGTCGACGAGCTGCTGGATGGACTCACCGGCGAGCTCTTCCGCGGTCAGGGCACGGGCCGGTGCGCGCAGGACAGGTTCACCGATGGTCGCGATGGGTCGAACAGGCATCGGCCTCAACATCTCTGGACCTGGCGCGGAGGGCAACGGGAACCTTGCAATTGTCGGCACTGGGCTCCATACCCACCGCGGGTCGACCCCGTCTGCGAGATCGGGTTCGGCTTGGAGCGCTGCCGTCGCAGCGGTTCGTCTGATCCCTCGAGAAGGAGAGCCCGATGGCCTGGGTCATCACCCGACTTTGCCGTGATTGTGTCGACCAAGCGTGTGTCGACGTGTGTCCGGTGGAATGCATCTACGCTTACACGGGCGGGGACGCGGAGAAGTTCCCGAACCAGCTCTACATCGACCCGGACGAGTGCATCGACTGCGGCGCATGCGAGCCCGAGTGTCCGTGGGAAGCGATCTACGAGGATGTGGCCGTGCCGGAGGTCTTCAAGGAAGACACCGAGCACAACGCGCTCATCGTCGACCTGAAGGACGACTTCGAGGTCCCGACGCACGCGGACAAGGATCAGCCCTCGCCCGAGTCGGTCACCGAGAACAAGGCGAAGTGGGGATTGGTCTGACCGAAGAACGCCGACGTCTGTTGAACGACGTCGGCTTGCTCGTGCTCAGGCTCGCGCTTGGCGCGACCATGCTCAGCCACGGCTGGGGCAAGTTCATGCAGTTCTTCGGGGACGAGCCGCTTCAGTTCGGCGATCCCATCGGGGTGGGCGTTGGCGCGAGCCTGGCGCTCGCCGTCTTCGCCGAGGTGTTCTGTTCCCTTGGCCTGGTGGTGGGGCTGCTGACGCGGCTCGCCTGCATTCCGTTGCTGACGACGATGGCGGTCGCGTTCTTCATCGTGCACGGCGACGATCCCTTCGGCCGCAAAGAGCTCGCGTTCGTCTACATGTTCGGATACCTCGCCCTGCTCCTGACGGGACCCGGCCGCTTCAGTCTCGACGCGCTCATCATGAAGATGCGCGCGAAGAAAAAGAAGTAGTACGCTCCTCGCATGGGTGAGCCCCTCCAAGGAATCCCCGCTTCGTTGGTCGCCGTCGACCTTCGCGAAGGTGCGGTGGAGCTGAAGGTGGACCCGACGCTCTATCCGCTGGACGCGGTGTACGGAGCGAGCTTCACGTTCATCGACCGTTGTTTCGTCTTTCTCGATCGAGACGGCGAGCGGATCCGTGTGACGTTGAGCGCCAAGGATCGCACGGTCGGAGAGGATGTACTCCACGCATTGATCGGCGAGTTCGCGAACGAGCTGCTCGCCTGCGCCTGGCGGGCGAAGATCACCGAGACCAACCGCGCCACCATCGAGGCGGTCACCATGCAGGCGATCGGTGGCGCCATGGGCCCGCCCAGCCTCGACGAACTGGAGGACTTCGACTTCTCGGAGGAGCCGTTCGAAGATCCCCTCGGCATCGCGCAGAGCTGGGAAGACAAGTACGGCAAGAAGGGCGAATCCGCGCCGGCCGACGCCAAGCCGAAGCCCACCGAAAGCGATGAGACGTGAGGGAGTTGCGCTTTGACAAGACCTTGTACGAGGGCACCCAGGTGGACGCCGCCCTCGAGGTCTTCGGGCGCTACGGGACTTTCGAGCGCGCCGAGGAAGCCGACGCGTGGATCGTCCGGATCGAGTCTGGATCGAAGGCACGCGAACGTCGCCTGGCCGGTGAGATCGGCAACTACGCGCTTGGCCTGACGATGAAGTCGCGCCGAGGCGCCAGCTCATGAGCGCGCGGGTCGACCTGCTCTCGATGGGGCCGCCGGGGGAACTCCACCACGACCACGCCGCGCCGTTCCGCATGCGCCGCTTGCCGGGTGGCAAGATCTTGCTGACGAGTTTGGCCGGACGGTGGGCGGTCCTCACGCCGGACGAGTTCGCGCGCTTCACCCGGAACGAGCTCGACGAACCGCTGAAGCAACGCCTCGCGGATGCCAACCTGCTGCGCGACCACTTCGACGTTCCGGCCGAAGCAAAGATGTTCCGGGCGCGTCGCGCGTTCGTCGGCGCCGGACCCAACCTGCACATTCTGGTCGTCACCCTTCGGTGCAACACGACCTGCGTCTACTGCCACGCGTCGCGCGCCAACATGGACGCCGTGCACACGGACATGTCACCGGACACCGCGACCGAATGCGTCGACTTCGTGCTGAAGTCGACCAACCCCGCGATCACGATCGAGTTCCAGGGCGGCGAACCGCTGGTCGCATTCGACACGATGAAACACGTCGTGGCGACGGCACACGAACGGAACGCGCGTCTCGGCAAAGAACTCGAGTTCACGCTCGTCTCGAACCTCTCCTTGATGGACGAAGAGAAGCTCGCGTGGCTCATCGAGAACCGGGTGCAGATCTGCACCAGCCTCGACGGCCCGCCCGACTTGCACGACGCGATCCGGAAGCTGCCCAAAGCCTACGGCGCATCGGGCCACGACCTGGCCGTCCAGTGGACCAGGCGCATCAACCAGCGGTACCGGGAGCTCGGACTCGACGAGACGCTCTACAACGTCGAGGCGCTCGTCACGACCACCCGAGGGCTGCTTCCCCGGTGGAAAGAACTCGTCGACACGTACGTGGGCCTCGGCTGTCGGGCGCTCTTTCTCCGGCCGCTCGATCCGTTCGGGTTTGCGGACAAGACCTCGGGCCGCATCGACTACCCAGGCGACGCGTACCTCGACTACTACCGGGCCGCGGTCGACTACATGATCGAGCTCAACAAACAGGGCGTCGAGATCCTGGAGCGCTACGCCGCGATCTTCTTGACCAAGATCCTGCACGGGGTGGACCCGAACTTCCTCGACATCCGCCAGCCGGCTGGCGCGGGGATCGGTCAGCTCGCCTACAACTACGACGGCACCATCTTCACGTGCGACGAAGGCCGCATGCTTCACGAGATGGGCGACGACACCTTTCGACTCGGACACGTCTCGACGAGCGCATACCGAGACATCGTCGGGCACGACACCGTGCGTGCGCTGGTCATCGCGGGACAGCTGCAAGGCCAGCCCGACTGCGTGGATTGCACGTACCAGCCCTACTGCGGCATCCCGCCGGTCCACTCGCACAAGACCCAGGGCACGTTGCTCGGCCGCATGCGCGAGTCGACGCTCTGCCAGGTCCACAAGGGCATCCAGGACTACCTCTTCGAGAAGCTCGGCAGCGGCGACCCGGAGACCCTCGCGATCCTCGATCGCTGGACGACGCACCGACCGCGCGAACATTTCGTCCACGCCCCGCGCTGGGAGTAGACCTCTGGCCGCGTGCTCCGGTTGACCGGGGGGAACGAATGCGGTCGAGTGAGAACACGTGGCGCGCGAGCTCATCATCGAACTCTTGAGCATCGGACTGCCCATCCTGGCGCTCGTGTCGGCGCTCGGCGTGACGGTTCACGCGCTCACCCGCAAAGCCGAGCCACAGCTCGCGCTCGCCTGGATCGGCTTGGCCTGGCTCTCGCCCCTCATCGGCGCGTTCTTGTACATTCTGTTCGGCATCAACCGAATCGCGCGCCGCGCTCGGATCCGCACGCTGGGCTCTGGGTTGCTCGTCGATCGTTCGAGCGTGGTCCCGCCCACCACGAGCAGCCCCCTGGCGATCGCCACCGATGGTGTGTGCCGCTTTCCTCGCACCGCCGGCTGCACCGCGACGCTCCTGATCGACGGAGACGCGGCCTACCCCGCGATGCTGGAGGCCATCGGCCGGGCCAAACGGTCGATCGCGATGCAGTCGTACATCTTCGAGCTGCAGGGCCCCGGTCAGAAGTTCGTCGACGCGCTCGCGGCCGCGGTCGAACGCGGCGTGCAGGTGCGGGTGCTCGTCGATGCGGCCGGGGAACGGTATGGCGCCCCACGGATCTCTCGCGTGCTTCGAAAGCGCGGCATCCGTGTCGCGCGCTTCCTTCCTATGTTCGCGCCCTGGCGCTGGCCGTACATGAACCTGCGCAACCACCGGAAGCTGCTCGTCGTCGATGGCGTCGAGGGGTTCACCGGCGGGCTCAACATCCGGCCCGACCACGTGCTCGCCGACGGGCCGAAGAGTCCGACCCACGACGTGCATGTTCGTCTGGTCGGTCCGATCGCCCACCAACTGCTCACCGCGTTCATCGAAGACTGGGACTTCGCCACCGGTGAACGTTTGATCGGGGACGCCTGGGCCGAGCGGGTGTCGAAGGGCGAAGCCATCGAAGGGCCCGTCACCGCCCGCACCGTGCTCGACGGCCCCGACGAGGACATCGATCGCGCCCGACTCGTGATGCTGGCTGCCATCGCCTGTGCGCAAGAGCGGGTGGCCATCGCGACGCCGTACTTCTTGCCCGACGCGAGCCTGCTCAGCGCGCTCGAAGTCGCTGCGCGTCGCGGGGTCCGGGTCGACGTGGTGCTTCCAGGTCGGTCGAACCTTCGGCTGGTGGGCTGGGCCATGGACCACGTGTTGCGCGTGACCTCGCTCGAGGGCGTTCGGATCTGGCGCACCCCGACGCCGTTCGATCACTCCAAGTTGATGACCATCGATGGCTGTTGGTGTCTGCTCGGCTCCGCGAACTGGGACCCGAGGAGCCTCCGACTCAACTTCGAGTTGAACGTGGAGTGCTACGACACGGCGCTGGCGTCCGAGGTCGTGGACCTCATCGACGCACGCATCCAGCGCGCGTACGCCCACGTGGACGAGCGGCGCGGCTGGGCCCAGCTCAGAAACGCGCTCGCCGCCCTCGGACAGCCCCTGCTTTGACCCCCTCTCTCCGGCAAGGCTCCGCTGCTACACTGCCGTTGTGTTCAATTGCCGCGGCTTCCGTCACAGCTTCGCAGCGGCCGGCCTCGCGCTGTTCGCGACCACGCTGGTGCGCGCGGACATGCCCCACCGAACATACCCGGCCGCAGAGCGGTTGCAGATCATCAGCCCTCCGATGGGCGCGGCCGACCACAACCAGCCGGTGGTGGTGAACGGGCAGCTGCTCCTGGCGGGCAACGCCGTGCATTCGTTTTGGGACATCGCCGATCCGTACCGGCCCACGGAGATCTCCACCCTGACGAGTCCCCACGGAGACGGCGAAGCGGAGTCCCATCAGGTCTCTTGGATGACCGACGGCGCACGTCATTTTCTCGCGACGATCAGTGGTCGCGGCATCGATCTCTGGGAGGTGACCGACGTCGACGCACCAGAGCTCCTCAGCGCGCTCGAGCTGCCAGGGGTGGACTACGGCGACAACTCCGAGGCGGTCTGGGGCGTGGCCTGGCAGGGCAGCCACGTCTTCGTGGGCGGCACCAACACGGGGCTGCACGTGGTCGATGCCTCCGACCCACGGGCTCCTCTGGTCGTCGCGCATCTCACCATCGCGGAGCTCGGCGGCGTCAGCGCCGGGCCGCTGTTCGCGATGGGCAATCTGCTCGTGGTCACCACGCCCAAGAACCACGCGGGCGTCGCGACGGTCGACATCTCCGCGCCGGATGCGCCCGCATTGCTCGACTTCGTGCGTCCCGAAACGGAGTCTTACATCGGCGGGTTCTACGGCCGGCACGCGTACCTCGTCAGCCCACTGCGCGCGTACGACGTGACCTCGGACCCCTCGTCGATCGAACTGGTCGGCACGACCGAGACCGCGGAGAGCGAGTACCTGAGCTTCGCTGACGGGCGCCTCTTCCTGGGATTGCTGCGACCGGACCCCGGCATCGTGCGGTTCGATTTGAGCGATCCGGCCCACCCAGTGCGGTTGGACAAGATCGAAGGGCGGCGGGACTTTTTCGGCGGCGCGTTCACCGACGATCAGTTCTCGATGCCGATCGGCAACCTGCTGGTCGTGAGCGACGACGAGGTCGACATCGGCTCGGTGATCGCGGTTCAAGAAACGGCCCGAGACGCCCAACCGCCCGAGGTGCTGCACGTGCGACCGGCCGATGGGGGCACCAACCTACCCACAAGCTCGCGGGTGGGCATCGCCTTCAGCGATCACCTCGACGTGCGGACCCTCGACCCGTCGACCTTCGCGGTGCGGCCGGTCGATGGGGAGGCGCTCCCTGGCCGCTTCGGGGTCTCCGACACAGTGGTGAACTTCTGGCCGGACGCACCGCTCTTGCCCGACACCCGGTACGAGGTCGTGCTTCGGGGCGGGGGCGTGCGGGATCTGGTGGGCAACGCGATCGCTTCGGAGTTCCGCAGCGTCTTCAGTACCGGCGACGACGCGACCGTCACCCCATGCGGCATGGCCCCGCCCGTCCCGGCCTTGGTCGGCGCGCCCGTTGAGTTCTCGGCGGGCCCCGTCGCCGACGCCACCTACACGTGGCGATTCGGGGATGGGGCGGAGGCCGGACCTTTGGACACGCCGGGCGTCACCCACACCTACGACGCGCCCGGTCGGTACGCCGTCGTGCTGCGGGTGGTCGGTCCGGCCGGCCCCCGGTCCTGTTCGGCCTCTCAGATCGTGACCCATCCGCCGACCGAAGGTTTGCCGACGGCCTCCTCGACGCTCGTCTACGACGCCGCCCGGTCGCGGGTGTGGACCGTGCACCCCGACGCGGATGCACTCGGCAGCATCGATGCGACGGCGTGGACGTCCTCGCTGCCCCTGTCGGTCGGACGCACCCCGAACGCAGTCGCGCTGGTGCCGAGCACGGGTGAACTCTGGGTGGCGTGCACCGGCGACGACACGCTCTCGATCGTCGGAGATGCGGCCGTGGACGGCGCACCCGCGGAGTCGATCACGCTCCGGTACGGCGCCGCGCCGATCGCGGTCGTGGCGCACGGCGACTCGGTCTGGGTGGCCACCCGCGGCACGTCGCAGCTGATCGAGTTCGACGCCGCGAGCCGCAGCGAACGTCGTCGTGTCGACCTCCCCGCACCGGCCCATCACCTGGCCGTCCGCCACGACGGCGCGCGGATCTACGCAGCGCGGTTCCTCTCCCCGGACGATCGCGGCGAGGTGTACGTGCTCGATGCTGCTGGAGGGACGCTCGAGACGATCTCGCTTCGGCGGGGGCTCGGTCCAGACGCCGCCGACGGAGGCCGAGGCACGCCCAACCTGCTCGGAGCGCTGCAGATCAGTCCCGACGGACGCTCGCTGTTCGTGCCTTCGGCGAGCCACAACCTCGAACGCGGGATCGCGCGCGATGGCCTGGCGCTCAACACCGACAACACCGTGCGGGCGATCGTGTCGGCGATCGATCTCGAGTCGGGGCGCGAGCGGGAAGCGGCACGGATGGATCTCGACGATCACGAGGGGCCGAGCGCCGTGGCGTTCTCACCCCGCGGCGACGTGCTCTTCGTCGCGACCCGCGGCACCCATCGCGTCGACGCGTTCGACGTCGCGACGGGGAGGGTGCTCGCGAACTTCGGGACCGCGTTCACCCCGGACGGATTGGTGGTCGTGGGCGATCACATGTTCGTGAAGGGATTCCTTGCGCGCGCCATCGCGGTGCACGACGTGTCCGGCCTCCTGAGCGGCGCCGATGGGGTCGTGCGTGCGGTGACGGAGGTGGTGACCTTGGACGCGGAACCACTCGACCCGCAGGTGCTCGCCGGCAAACGCATCTTTCACGACGCGGCCAGTCGGCGCATGAGCCTCGACGGCTACGTGGCGTGCAGCAGCTGCCACCCCGGGGGCGGACACGACGCCCGGACCTGGGACTTCACCGACCGGGGGGAGGGCGTACGCAATACGATCGACCTTCGGGGCCGACGCGGCACCGGTCACGGCCCGGTGCACTGGACGGCGAACTTCGACGAGATCCAAGACTTCGAGAACGACATCCGGGCGCACTTCGGGGGGAACGGGTTCCTGTCGAACGAGGACTGGCTGGCCGACGACCGCTCCGATCCGCTCGGGGCGCCCAAAGCCGGGCTGAGCGATGCGCTGGACGCCCTCGCAGCGTACGTGGGATCGCTCGACGAGTTCGCGCGCAGTCCCCATCGAACACCCGACGGCGCGATGACCGAGGCGGCGCTCCGCGGACGGGCGACCTTCGAGTCCCTTCAGTGCCGGACCTGCCACGCGGGGGAGCGGCTCACCGACAGCGGTTCGGTGGGCGCGAGGCTCCACGAGGTGGGCACCCTCTCGGCGGCTTCGGGGCAGCGACGTGGTGGGCCGCTCGCCGGTTTCGACACGCCCACGCTGCGCGGGCTCTTCGATGGCGCGCCGTACTTCCACGACGGATCGGCGGCGACGCTGGACGAGGTGTTGCTGCGTCCCGGGCACGGCGATGCCCACGCGCTGAGCGACGCGGAGCGTGGCGATCTGGTGGCGTTTCTCCTGAGCATCGACAACGACGACTTCGGCTATCCGGAGCCGATGGAGCCAGTGGACGCTGGGTGCGATGTGGACGCGGGAGGATGTGTCGAGCCTCCCGCGGACAGCGCGGGCTGCGGTTGCGCGGTCCCGAGCGGCGAAGGACCCGCCGGGTGGGGATGGGGCGTGGGCCTCGGCCTGCTGGGTTTCTGGGTGCGCCGTCGACGCCACCGAGACCCTTTTCGCTCCTGACGCGTCTGACCTGGGGTGGCGCCGGTTCGCGCAGGTGGGTTTCTTCGTGTCGGGTGCCTGTGGTTCGCCGGGTTCTGGCTCGCACAACCGAGCCCCGCGGCCGCGGAGCCCCCGTGTGCGAACGTCTCCTGCTCCGACCACGGGCGCTGCATCGCGGAACGTGAGCAGGCCTACTGCCAGTGTGAGCGCGGGTTCATGGCGGTCGCACTGACGTGTGTGCCCGTCCCGTTCGAAGCGCCGCGTCGCACGGCCTCGGGCGCCTCGATCGTGCGCATTGCACGGGCGGAGGTCGGCCACGACTTGCGATCCGTCGGTGCCGAAGCCGAGATGTCGTACCCAGGCCCGCTGCGCAGCTTCGTGCCCGACGACGCCCTGTGGTGCAGCGACTTCGTCTCGTGGGTGTACCGCGCCGCCGGCGTGCCCCTGTCGGGGGGCTACGAAGGTGGCTGGCTCGTGACCAACAACAACTCCGTCCGCGGCTGGTTCGAAGACCGAGGCCTCTGGGTCGACCACAACGCACCGGCGTTCCGCACCTTTGACCCGTTGCCCGGCGACTACGTTCGGGTGCGCACCGCGACCTGGGGGCACAGCGCGATCGTGGAGCGGGTGGAAGGCGACACCCTGCACCTCATCGAAGGCAACGCGGGTGGCCGGGTGCGCGCTGTCGCGTACCGCCACTTCCGGACCCACCCGAAGATCGATGGCTTCGGTGTGGTGACCTACCCTTCGATCCGCAAGACCTGGCGCGCCACCCCGCCCGCGCACTGGCTGACCCCGCTCCGCACCCGGTAGGCCGCTGCATCCTCTGGTTCGTGTCGCGCTGAAGGCAGGTGGCAAGAAAGAGAAAGCGCGCCGCCGCTGTCGCGGGGCGCGCTCTCGTCTCACTCGGTGGAGCCTGCTACTCGCAGAGTCCGGTCGTGTCGTTGCAGGTGCGGGCGCCGCTGCAGCTGTCGGTCTCACAGGCCGGGGAGCAGATGCCGTCCGGTCCCGCGTCGATCGCGACGCAGGCGTACCCGGGTCGGCAGGTGCCGCTCGTATCGGTGGTGCAGCCCACGAGACAGACGCCGAGGGTGGGGTCGCCGGCTTCGTCGTCGACGCACACACCGCCGTCGTCGCACGGGCGCTCTGGACCCTCGCCACTCAGTCGGCATCCGACCGAGACACACGTGCCGGCCGGGAAACCGTCCGTGGCTTCCGAGACACACGCGCCGCCCGGGCAGTCGTCGCCGTCTTCGCAGGGTTCGCCAAGGCGCGCCGGTTGGAACGGGTCGGTGCACAGCCCCGTGCCGGGGTTGCAGCTGAAGTCGGGCGAGCCATCGCTGCCGTCGTTGGCGCAGGCATCGTCGTCGTCGCACGCCGGGAAACAGCCCATGCCCTTGGTCGCATCGTCGGGATTCACGGGCCGGCACTCGTAGTCGGGCGCGCGGCAGTCGCGATCCGCTTCGCATCCGTCCAGGCAGAACGTGCCGTCGTCGTCGGTGGCGAGACACACCCCATCGCCGGGACATCCATCGCCCGCGTCGTCGGCACTCGCGTCGCAGCCGACGTAAGAGCAGTAGGAACCCGGGAACCCGGAAGCGAACTCGGTGAGGCAGGTGCCACCGGTGCAGGCGCCCATGGAGCGCGAACACGCGACGCCGAGGGTGCCGCTGAAGGGATCGTCGCAGATGCCGACGGCCGGGTTGCACACCCGGTCGCCACCGCAGTCGTCGTCGTCACGGCACGCCGGTCGACAGGAGAGGCGGTCTGGGTAGTCGTCCGAGGGCAGGCAGTCGTAGCCGGCGCGGCAGTCGTCGCCGGTCACACATCCATCGATGCAGAGGCCGCCACCGCGCATGGAAGGAACGCACACCGCGTCGCCCTCGCAGCCGGTTCCGCTGCCCACATCGCAGCCGAAGCCGATGCACGCGCCGCCCGGCCAGCCGGAGAACCCCTCCTCGAGACAGAACCCATCGGCGGGACACTCCGACTCTTCCATGCAGGCGTCGCCGAACTCGGCGTCGGGATCGAAGCACACGCCTTCGCCTGCGCTGCCACCGTCCGTCGCGCAGACGAGGTCGCCCGTGCAGTCCGTGTCGTCCGTGCATCCGGGGAGGCAGATGTTGCCGACCCGGAAGTCGTCGGTGCAGCCGTAGCCGGTGCGGCAGGGGCGCTCGGCGGCCGGATCGCACTCGTCGAGGCAAAGGACCGTGCCGCGACCGAAGTCGATGCAGGTCGAGCCGTCGGGGCAGTCGGACCCGCCGCCACACACCGCGCTGCAGTAGCCGGCCGGGAACTCTTCGATGCAGAGGTCCTCGCAGTCGCCGGCGCCTCGGCAGCTCTCGCCGATGTCGCTGCTCGAGCCCGCGTCCTCGCCCGCGTCGTCCTCGATCACGGGCGTGTCCGTGGGCGTCGCATCGAAGCGAATGCCCGCGTCCTCCTCGGTGGAGGTTGATTTTCCGCACCCGACAGCCACTGCCAAGCCACACAACAAGAGAAGTGTTGTTCTCATGATCCACACATCCATTCGCCCAAGTCGGGCCTCTGACTTCATCCAAGCCACGCCGACCAGGCCGACGTGTACCCCCACACCACTGAGGGCGTTCTCCTGACACGCAGGGAACGCGCACACCCTAGTCCATGTGGGTGAAAGTGCGAACAGCCGCGAGCCCGTCCGGCGAACCCGAGCCAGCAGGCATCTGCTGGTCTCTCGCGTAGAGACAATATTCGACGCGGCGAAGCCGAGCGAAGCGAGCAAGCCGTGTCACGGACGGGGTTTGGGGGCCGTGCCCCCAAGAATATTCGGTGAGCTACGCTGGCCAGCCACCCCGAGCGCGAACTCCGCAATCAGCTGGGCGCCGCGTCCACGAGCCCGGGGCTTGTTTGCTGGATAGGGCGGGTGGGTTCCGGCGGGCGATGTGAGCTCGAGCGGTGGGTTGCTCGGCGGCGCGCGGACGGGGCTCCTTTGCCAATGCAGCATGCTGCTGCACCGCTCTGAACTGCCGTGCTTGGAAGGGTCGCCGGATGGCCTTGACCGCTGCGGGGCTCCTACGCCCGGGCAGGGGCGGATCCCGCCGGCTCACGGCACGAAGCGCAGCGCGCGGCCGAGCCCAACGACCGCAATAGGTGGCTGCGCACAGAGAAACTCCTTGAACTGAAGATGAATTGTGATACTATTGCTCAATCAAGATGGCGCGTCGCTCTCGCAAACCGAAACAGCTCGACCTTTCGCTTCCCGGCACGTGGGGAGGTCGCCGTGCGGGCGCCGGTCGCAAGCCGAAGGGAGAACGCGCGGGGGTGTCGCATCGGCCACGGGTCCGGGTTGCCAACCGCAACCCCGTCCACGTCACGATCAAGGTGGCTTCCGACGTCCCGAGTCTTCGCGGGCGTCGTCTCAGCCGGCTGTTGTTCTCGATCTTCGAGCAGGCGGCCGAGCGCAACGGCATGCGCATCGTTCACTTCTCGATCCAGACGAACCACGTCCACCTCATCGTGGAAGCGAAGAGCACGGAGGCGCTTTCGCGCGGCATGCAGGGCTTGCTGATCCGGCTCGCGAAGCGCGTGAACAGCTACCTCGGTCGGTCCGGCAAGCTGTTCCCGGACCGCTACCATGCCGAGGTTCTTTCCACGCCAACGCAGGTCCGCCACGCGCTTCGTTACGTGCTGAACAACACCCGCAAGCATGCGTCCCGGCGTATGTTCCGACCCGGCTGGGTCGACCCCTGTTCCACGGCGCCGCACTTCGATGGATGGTCGTCCGCTCCCGAGCCCCCAACCGACTGCGGCCCGCCGATGCCACGCGCACACACATGGCTGTTGCGCGTTGGGTGGCGCAAACGTGGGCTGATCCACCCCGACGAGCGACCGGGCCCGAGACACAAGTCGAAGGCGCGTTCGTGAACACCCGAGTCTCGCCCGAGGTCTCGCACCGCGCAGCCACTTTCCGGCAGCGGGGGACGAGACCGGGCGCTGCGCCTCATGGCGCGGAGCCGGCTGCGCTCGGTCCCGCGCGGGCGTAGGAGCGGGGCGGTCCTCGAGGCCTCCGGCGACTCGTTCGAACACGGCAGTTCAAGGCGGTGCAGCAGCATGCTGCATTGGCAACAAGCCCCCCCATCCGTGCCGCTTGGTCTCCACGGCGCTCGAAGTCCCACTCGAGCCGGAACCCGGCCGCCCTATCCAGCAAACAAGCCCCGTCTTCGTAGACGCGACGCCCGCAGTCGATCACCCAGGCGGCGCGGGTTCAGCTCCTGCCCGGCCATGCGAGAGACAATATTGCGATTGCAATGCTCGCGGGTGGCGAGGACAATGCCCGCGCGCAGGTACCGGGTTCGATGGGGAGCCCGGGCGCCCACAAAGCGAGGAAAATCAGCACGATGTCGGAAGCCGGCGGCGAGGCCACGGGGGGAATCCGGTTCTGGCCGGCGACGGATGTCGGACGGGTTCGGGACTGCAACGAGGACAGCTTCCTGGTCGACAAGAAGCTGAACCTCTACATCGTCGCCGATGGCATGGGCGGCCACGCGGCCGGTGAAGTGGCGAGCTCCATGGCGTGCAAGACCATGCGCGACCACCTGGCCAGCTCCCGCGACGCCTTGCACGAGTTCGAACAAGGCCACGGCGGGACCACCCGCAAAGACATCCTCCAGCTGATGGAGGCGAGCGTGCAGCAGGCGTGTTCGACGGTGCACCAGGAAGGCATCATCGACGAGTCGAAGCGCGGCATGGGCACGACCCTCGATGCGCTGCTGGTGATCGGGTCCCGCGGGTTCATCGCCCACGTCGGCGACTCACGCATCTACCTGTACCGCCAGGGCGCGATCCATCAGCTCACCGAAGACCACTCGTTGATCAACGAGCTGCTCAAACGCGGTCGGCTGACGCGCGAGCAGATCGACAAGGTGCAGTACAAGAACGCCGTCACCCGCGCGGTCGGCGTGTACGCGAGCGTCGAAGTCGACGTGTTCGACTTCGATGTCCTGCCGGGGGACCGGTTCTTGCTCTGCAGCGACGGACTGCATGGGTACCTCGAAGAATCCGAGCTCCCGAAGCTCTTCGAAGAACAGTCCGAAGAAGCGCTGACCCCACACCTGATCCAGATCGCCAACGATCGAGGCGGCAAGGACAACATCACAGCGGTGGTGGTGCGGGTGCCGGACGACGAGTCCGGTGTCGACAAGCTCAGCCGCGAGGTGAACCTCAAGCTCGAGATTCTCCACGAGATGCCGCTGTTCCGGTTCGTCACGTACCAGGAGCTCGTGCGGGTCTTGAACATCACGGCCGTGCGGGTGTTCGAACCCGGCGATCAAGTGGTGGAAGAAGGCGCCGAAGGGGACGAACTCTTCGTCGTACTCACCGGATCGGTGAAGGTGCATTCCGGGAGCGCGGAGTACGTCACGCTCGGGCCCGGCCAGCACTTCGGTGAGATGGCGCTGCTCGACAAAGCGGCCCGGTCGGCTTCCGTCACCGCCGCCGAGTCCAGCAAGCTGCTCGCGATCAAACGACGCGACTTCTTCGACATGATCCGCAAGGACCACGACGTCGCGGTGAAGCTGCTCTGGAGTTTCCTCGGGGTGCTCGCGAAGCGGCTTCGCAACACCTCCCGTGAGCTCGGAGAGGCCCGCGAGGCGCTGAGCGCGGAAGACCTGACCGAGGAGATCCTCGGCGAGACGACGAAGGTGCGCAGAGAGTCGGATCCGGCCACCCGCACCACCGATCCGGCCCTGACCGCGACGGATCCGGCGCTCGCGGCACCGCCCGCCGGCACGGACGACCTCGACGCCACGCTGCCAGCGAAACCCGACGCCAAACGTGTGCAGGAGAAACCGTCCGATGCGCCGGCCGCCGACCCCAAAGACGAGTAGCTCCGGGACCGGTCGCGGCGCGGCGGTTGCGCTCGCGCTCGGATTGATGCTGGGTTGCGACGGCTGCAACGAGCCTGAACCGGAGCCGGAGCCCGAGGTGGTCACGTCGGCGAGTCCGTGGGCCGAGCAACCTTCGCATCCGATCGAACGGCCCCCCACCGCCATCGCCCAAGTCACCCGAGTGACGGCGACGCGCGAAGGTGCGGCGACCGACTTTCCGCTCACCCGAGGAAGCCGGCTCGGCGACGCCGCGGTCGTGCACACCGGCGATGTCGAAGTCGCGCTCAACCTCGAGCAGGGCGGCCGGATCGAGATCGAACCGCAGACCCTGGGACGCGTCGCGACCGAAGCGCCCGGACAGATGATCCTCGGCACCGGTTCGATGCGCGGGGTGCTGGCACCGGTCGGCGGTTCACCCCGGCCGCCGCTCCGCATCGGCACGCCGCATGGCTCGGTGGAGATCGGCGGGAGCGGCGAACTCTGGGTGTCGGTGCTGCCTTCCGGCTCCACTTGGGTCTCGGCCCTGAGCGGCCGCGGCGTGGTGTGGAACGGCGAGGGGGAGCCAGTCGCACTGCAAGCGGGACAGAGCATCGTCATCGGTGCGCCGCAGCCAGTGCCGGGGCCGCGCACGCTGGTGGAAGCCCGGGCCGCTGCGACCACGCTGATCGAACAGGCGTCACCGACTCCGAACGAAGATGCACTCGGGCTCGCGATGGCAGCGCTGGAGGCGGCGCTCAGCGCGGTCGAAGCGGAACGCGCGCGCGGAGCAGCGCTGGCGGATCAGCAGCGGGAAGCGGTGCGCAGCAAGAGCGGGCAGGCCGCGACGATCCAGCGCACCATCATCGAACACAGCCGAGACCTCGGTCAGGTGCTGCGTCAGCTCTTGGTGCGGTACGAACGCGCCCGCGCCACCGCTCTGGCGGCAGGCAGCGACCCCGATCCCAGCTCGGCGATCCGCCCCCGCGTCCGAGCCGCGCTGGGTCTCTAGAACTGGCCGGTGGCCTGGACGAACAGTTCGACGCCGAGGGCGCTGTCGAGTCGGAAGCGCTGGCCGGGGGTGTCGAGCACACCGCGGAAATGCGGGTTGATGATGCCATCGGCGCAGCGGCCGGTGCGGGGATCGTCGGGTCCGCTCGGGTCGGCGTTCGGGTTGCAGCTGTCGGTGTAGGTCAACAGGTGCGAGGTCGTGTACGAGACGGTGGTGCCGAGCCGGAACCGGACGTACTTGGCGGCCTGCATCTCCACCGCGACGGTGCCGGCCAGCACGCCGTGCGCCTGGGTGTCGGTCAAGCCGTTGAAACCGACCGGACGCAACACCGCCGAGCCGTTCGGGATGCCTTCGTAGTTCAGCTCCGTGAGGTACGGGTGCTGGGAGCTGCCGAGCGCATCGTAGAGCGGGCTGTAGGCGCGTCCCTCCGAGACGTAGGTTCCGTCGACGCGGAAGTCGATCGAGAACCGTTGCCAGCTGGCTCGATTCTCCCACGGGATCACCGAGATGCCGAGCGCGAGGCCGCCTTCGATGGGCGGTCTCGGGTTCTGGTAGCCAGCGAGGCCACCGCCCGGGGTGAACTCGGATTCGGCGCGGCCCGGCCACGAGAAACGAAAGTGCAGACCCGAGTACACCGACAGGTGTGCGTAGCGTTTGGAGAGGCGGGAGGCGAAGACGAACGCGTGGGTGCCATCGGTCAGGCCCGGGTCGCACTCCACCGGCACGGCGGGGTCGAGCGGCAGGCCAGTCGCGGGGTCCCGCTGCAGGCCTTCGTTCTCGCAGGCGTTGATCTGGTTCCCGACGCCGAGGTCGAGGGAGAGCTTCATCATCCAGGTCGGATGGTGGCGGTCGCGCGCCTGGTTCAGCAGGTTGAACGCCAGGCCGAACTCGAGTCGGTCGAGCCCGCTGCGGGTCGGGGACTCGAAGGGCATCTGGTAGAGCTGGGGATCGGTCATGGGATCGGCCGGATCCATGTTCGGTTCGCGGAGCAGCCGGTTCACCTCGTCCGCGGTGGTCCCGCTGGGCGTCAAGATGCGGCGCTGGTCGCGCAGCACGAGCGGCAGCCGCGCGAACAACATCAGGTCCTTGTAGACGCCGATGTCCACGCCGAGATCGAGGATGTTGCGGGTGTGTTCCCAGTCGCCGATGTCGTTGAAGTTGTCTGAGCCGCGTCCCGAGCCGAGCACCGCGGGGTCCGTGCTGCCTTCGCGCTGAATCGTGCCGGCCACCCGTGAGCGGCGGAACCCGACGTGCACGTTCAGGTCGAACATGTCGCCGTCGTCGAACGCATCGATCACGTCGGTGTACCCGATCGGATCGTTCATGAGCCGAAGCGGTTCCTGGGCCTCGGCACCCACTGAGAGCACGAGCGGCGCGGCGACCACGAGGATCAGACGCAGGGCACGGCTCACTCGCCCGGCTCCATTTCACGCCCGTCCGTTCGGCCGGGTGGGTTGTACATGATCGCTTCGGCTTCGGGGACGAGGCCGATCGAGTCGCCGACCAGAATCCGGAACCCGCCCGTGACCAGCACGCCGGTCTCGAGCAACGCGGCCGAGGCCGGGAACAGACGTCCCCGATCGAGTCGCGCGCCACCGGCGCCAGCGGCCGTCCCGGAGGTCACGTTGGTGTAGACGAGCGTGGCTTCGGTGGCCTGCAATGTGGCGTCGGAGGTGCCGCCGACCACGAGCACCCGTCCGTCGCCCATGACCACCGCATCGCCGAACGCATGCCGGGTGCCGCTCGGGGTGGCGGTGGCAGCGGCGCTCCCATCGCTGTTGTCGATCGTGTAGCTGCGGTCGGGGCCCGGCGCGCAGATCTGGGTGGTTGCGTCGGCGAAGACGGGCGTCGCCCGTCCCATGCCGGCGGGGCAGCGGGGTCCGTACCAGCCGGTCACCAGACCGAAGTCTCCGTCTTCGAGGGCGGCGACGGCTGGGCGCAAGAGCGCGTGTTCCGGGCGGTCCGTCGCGCCGCCGGGGAAGCCGAGCTCCGGACCGGTCTCGAGCACCCCGTTCGGGTCCGTGTCGTCGGGAGACCAAGCGTCGGCGAGCTGGCCGTTGCTCGTGACCGCGGCGCCGCCGACGATCCAGACCCGGGCGGTGGTGCCACTGCCGAGCGCCAACGCGGAAGGCATCGTGCGCGCAGCACTGAGCCGCGGATTGTCCTGGTTGTCGTAGACGCCCATGCCGCCGGGTTTGGCGATGTCGAAGACTTCGTAGCTGTCCGAGCCGGAGCCCATGCCGCCGGCGATCAGCACCGTGTTGGCACCCGGCACCGCGGCCGCAGCGTGCATGAAGCGACCGTCGTTGATCGGAATGCCAACCCGCGTGGTCTGGCTCGGATCGCCGACGAAGGTGCCGCGGCCCGGGTCGCCGTCGCGATCGAGATCCTCGAGTTCGGGTTCGAGTTCGGGGTCGAACACTTCGGCGTTGGCGAGCGCTTCTTCCTCGCCGTCTTCGTTCCGAGGCAACAGCACGAACTCGCGGAAGTCGGCGAACTCACCCACCTTGACGATCGCGAGCACGCCGTGGGTGGCGCCCCCGGAGATCACGACCCGTCCATCGGTCACGCGGCTCGCGGTGTGTCCGCCCCGCGCTTCGATCATGGTGGCCTGGGTGGGGTGGAAGAGCGCGGTGCTCGGGTCGAAGAGGAACGCGCGGTTCGTCGCTTCGAGCGCAAAACAGATCTGCTCCCCGTCGGGCAGGCCCGCGGGGCAGGTCGCCATGGACTCGACCGTGTCGAAGCCACCCGCGATCAGGATGCGGCCGTCGGCGAGCGTCGTGGCGGTGTGCAGGAAGGTGGCCGGCGGCGGATCGTCGCGGTCGACCGCCTGGTTCGTGCCGGTGTCGGACACGGCGTACATCGCGACGTTGAAGTAGCGGCGCTCGCCTGGGTTCAAGAACACCGGGCCGGTGCGGCCGACGAATCGGACCGAGCCGTCTTCGCTCTTCCCCTGGATCTCGAGATCGAGGACCTCGCCCGTGGGCAGGCTGGGGACCGGAAGCTCTCGGCGACCGTTCATGTCGGCGTCCTCGAGGCTGCCGACCGAACGTTCGAAGATCTCGAGTTCGCGGTCGCCGGGCAGCACCCGAACGATCCGCAGCGAGACCACATCCGGCGGGATCACACCCGAGGGCGTGAGCCAGGCCGCACCAAATCCAACTTCGGGTTCACCGCTCGAGACACACGCAGAAGCAAGCAGCAGCCCGGTCATCAGGAGACGGGGAAACAATCGTGGACGCATCGCCCTGGAATCTACCACTTTTCGAAGACACCGGGCGGCTTTCGGGGCGGCGCACCGGCCTTTCGAACCCACCCGGGCTCAGGGGGTGTCCGCGGCTTGTCGGATCGTGTGGACCCGGTCGTAGGCCTCGCTCCGGGACAGGGTCGAGAGGGCGGCCACCGCCTTCGCGATCGACCCTACTTTCTCGCCGGAAGCCAACCGCTCTCGGATGAACGTGTCCACATCGAAGTCCGGTGCCGTCGTGCCCCGCCCCTCCACCACGAGGGTGACCTCCCCCCGGACGGTCTCGAACCGTGCGGCCAGTTCGGCTGCGGTCCCGAGGGCGACCTCCTCGTGGAGCTTGGTGAGCTCTCGGCAGACGGCGATCTTCCGATCTCGAAGGAGCGGCTCGAGCTCTCCCAGCAGCGCGGGCAGACGGCGTGGCGACTCGAACAAGACCTGGGCGTCGTCGCTGGCGGCGATCGAACGCAGCAGATCCGTGCGCGCGCCGCCGCTGCGTGGGACGAACCCGACGAATCGAAACCGGTCGGCACGCAGCCCGCACACGCTGACCGCAGTGGCGACCGCCGAAGGCCCTGGAACCGACTCGACGTCGATTCCACGCGCGCGTGCGCCTGCGACCAGCCGGGCTCCGGGATCGCTGACCACCGGCGTGCCCGCATCGGATACGAGCGCGTACCGGTGCCCCTGTTCGAGTTCGTCCAGCACGCGTTCGACGCTCTCGTCGCTTGTGTGGGCGTGCAGCGCGCGCAAAGGGGTCGCGATGCCGTGGTGGCGGGTCAGGTGGCCCGAGTGGCGGGTGTCCTCGGCCAGAATGAGTTCGACTTCGCCCAGGATCCGGAGGGCGCGGAGCGTGATGTCTTCGAGGTTGCCGATCGGCGTACCCACGACGAAGAGCCGCCCCCGATTCGCCTCGACTTCAGACACGATCGCGCAGCGCCCTACGGCGCTTCGTAGACATCGAGCACTTCGGGACCGAGTTCGTTCTCGAGGTACTTCTTCATCTTGCCGAGCAGCCGCTTCTCGATCTGGCGGACGCGCTCACGACTCACGCCGAACTCGTCGCCCAGTTGCTGCAGCGTCTTCGGGTCTTCGCTCAGAAGTCGGTCGGTGAAGATCTTCTTCTCTTTGCCTTCGAGCGTCTCCCCGTACGCCCGGATCTTCTCGGAGAACTTGTCTCCCAGCTCCTGTTCGGCGAGTGCGTCGTCGATCGGCGCATCTTCGGAATCGAGGAGCTCCATGCGCGTGATCGGGCGTCCGTCGGAGCTGCCGATCGGTGCGTCGAGGCTCGGTTCGCCACCCGTCAGGCGGCGGTCCATCGAGATGACGTCCTTCACCGGCACAGCGAGGCGTTCCGCAATTTTCTCGGGTGTCGGCTCGATGCCGAGCGCGGAGAGGCGCGACTTCTCCTTCTGCAGGTTGAAGAACAGTTTGCGCTGCGCTTGGGTCGTCCCGAGTTTCACGAGACGGTGGGTGTTGAGGATGTAGCGAAGAATGTACGCGCGGATCCACCAGGCGGCGTAGCTGGAGAGCTTCACGCCCTTGTACGGGTCGTACTTCTTCACGGCCTGCATCAGGCCAATGTTCCCCTCCTGCACGAGGTCGAGCAGGTTCTTGTACGCCTGCCGGTAGTCGTACGCGATCTTCACCACCAGCCGCAGGTTGGAGATGATCAATTGCCGCGCCGCGTCCAGGTCCCCGTCTTCGACGAACTTCACCGCGAGCGCGTGTTCTTCGGCCCGGGTCAGGAGCGGGTAGCGCGAGACGTCCTTCATGTACGCGGACAAGGGATCGCGCCGGTCGGAGAGCGCCTTGCTGCTCTTCTTCTTCTTCTTCGACGCCTTCTTCGCGAGCCGCTTCGGCAGCACGACCTCGACCTCGTCGACCTCGCCCGCCCCGAGCTCTTCGATCTCGTCGTCCGATGCGTCGCCGTCTTCGTCGGGCTCTACGGGATCAGGGTCATCGGGAACATCGGGAAACATCGGTACCTCGAACATCTCAGGTCAGGACAGGTTGGAGCGCGGGATCAGACCACAGGTGTGGGGCAGGGGGCGCCTCGGCGCCAGCGGTGCCGTCTTCGGCCGTCGCAGCGGCCGCTGGATACGTCCTTCACAACGGATTGCCGCACCGGCCGTCCACCTCAACTCAGGGCCGCTGCCAGAGCCCTGGCAAACGTATCGGCGTCGTCGATCTCCCGGGCCACCCGACCGCGGCGGTCCACCGAGTACAGCTTGCCGTCTTGGTAGAACCAATGGCGGTCTTTCTCGCCCTTCGTGGCGTAGTCGCGGAGTTTCGTCAGGTAGCGCGCCGCCTGATGGCCGGTCGGCGCGGTCTCGCCGGCATCCTCGAACGTGCGTTTGCTGGCGTGCGGCGGAGCCTGGGTGAGGGCGACCGCGGCGTGGTAGATCCGCTCGCCGCCGGGGGTGTCCACCAGGGGTTGCAGCTTCTCGAGCGACGAGGGGCCGAACTCCACCGAGAGCACCCAGCCGAGCGCTTCGACCCCGGCCATCGACCGGAGCGCATCCGGCACACCCGTGTCGTCGCGTTCGAAGACTTCCCTCAATACCCGCAGCCAGCCCAGCTCATCCATGACCCTCACTCATACCACGGGCGCCCCGATCGTGGCTGCCCGAGATCGAGCCGCTGACCGGTGCACCTGGGTCCGCTACTGGGTTCCGGGTGGGGCCGGCTCTCGACCGGCCGGCCGCGCATTGATGCGGGAACCCGCGCCGGTGATGCGGAGCTGGATCGCGGAGCCGTCCGGGGTCTTGGCGGCCCGAAGCCTTGGGTCGAGATCGAGGATGCCGAACATCGCGCCCGTCCGGGGGTTGCCCTCCCGGTAGGCTTCCGAGAACGCCAGGCGCAGCAGGACGTCGATCCGCGAGCTGGTGATTCGGCGGTTGAAACGAATGCTCCCGGCGCCATCGATCTGCACGTCGTCGCCGCGGCCTTGAAGCCGGGACAGCTCCATCACGCCTTCGTCGCCGACCTCGCCCGCGATCGCCAGCGTCCCGACGGCGACCTCCTCAACGGTCACGCCATCTCGCATGTCACCGAACTTGAGTTTGGCTTGGCCGTCTCCCACCGTCGCGTCGGTCATCCGCAGATCGAGCGAGCCCTCGGTGTCCGCTTGCTCCTCTGCGATGGTCAGATCGACCGTCCCGCCGAGCTGCCCTTTGATCGGCAAGCTGAAGTAGCTGCGCAGGATGGAGATGCGGTTGAGCCGCACCGCCTCGAGCGCTGCGTCGACGTGCAACCGTTCGGTGCTCTCTTCGTACGCGCCTTCGATCGTGCCGCCGGCCACGTCCGCATCGAACGTGGCCGAGACGGTGCCGCCGAGCAGCGCGAGCAACCCGATGCGGGCGTGGGCACGCGGAATGGCGACGTCGGTGGCCCGCTCCTCGGCGGTCTCCGGCATCTTCACGAGGCGTACCCCGGTCAGCTCCACGCCGGTGATCCAGCTCGGTTCGAGCGACCCGATCTCGAGCTGGAAGCCGCTGGCTTCGCGTCCGCGGCCGCTCTTCGGGTACTCGACCTGCTGGATGAGGAAGTCCTTCACCCGCTCGTACGGAAACGTCCAGTACGCGCAGAGCAGGAACGAGACGAGAAAGAAGCTCGGGTACCCCACCCACTTTGCGACCTTCACGAGTTTCGGATTCATCGCCATGATTCTGCCTTGTGCGAAATGCGGCTCATGGGGCGGGCGGTCCCGCCATGCCGGCTTGTTCGCGGCGCCGCCGCCGCCGCTCCGCGGGGCTCGACTCTTCCTCTGCCTCGGCTTCCGCGGGTGCGGTCTGGTCGTAGGCGATCACACCGAGGCTGACGTTGTAGGCGTCCCCGCCACGAAAGTGTTCGATCTGGATCCGCTCGAGCGCGACCGGGTACTCGCTGTTCTCGATCGCGGTCAGCAGCTTGACGGCCGGCCGCAGTTCCACGCTCGGGAGCGTCGCTCGAACGTTCCGGCGGCGAAACTCCCCGATGACCTTCTCGGGTTGGTCGGTCACCTCGCGCAGGCTCAACGACTGGCCCGTGGCCTCGGCCTCGAGAAAACTCCCGAGCGGCGGCGCGGGGTTGGCGTAGCGCGCGCTCGCGGCCTGCCGTTCGGCCTGCCGCTGGGCGAGGGTGCCACGCGCGCGGCTGATGTCCCGAAGCACCAGTGAGATCTGTCGGTTGTCGTCCTTCATGTCGGAGATCGAACTCGCCAACAGATAGAGCGGCAGCGCGACGATCATCGCGACCACCACCCCACCGAGGGCGAGGATGAACACCCGCTCGCGGGCGTTCAGGTTCTCGAACGCGTTCTGCGCTCGGCTCAATACATCAACGGCCACGACGCCTCCGACTGCTCCGCGAGCTCTCTTCGGTTTCGACCGGTTCGTCGCCGGGGCAATGCACCGTCGCCTCCAGTCGGTAGTTCACGCCTTCGTTGCCAGGCCCGGGGGAGACGGGTCCGGGTTTGATCTCATTGAAGCACTCGTGGGACTCGAAGTTGGCGGCGATCGCGTCGCGCTCGGCGATGCTCGCCACCACGCCCTGGATCTCGAAGGTCCCTTCGCGCGCCTGGTCGTCGATTTCGATCGTGAGTCTCCGGGTGTCGTGGGTGATGTCGCTCGGCACCGCGGCGCTGATCGCGTCGAGCACGTCGTAGGCGGTGAAACGAGGCAGTGGGTCGGCGACCCGTCGTCCGCCGATGAGCAGCTCTCGGGCTTCGACCGCGCTGCGGGTCTCTCGATCGAACACGCGCGCGGTGACCTCGGCCAGCTGCTCTTCGAGCGCCGCCTGTTCGTCCGAGAGCACGGAGTAGCGGGCCCAGATGGCGAAGAGAAAACTGAGCAGGATGGGCACCGCGCAGATCGCGAGCAGCCGCATGTGGGTGCGCATCGCGCCGCGGGCGCGGGCATGGGCGAACTCGCCGCGGCGAATGTTCAGCCGCCGCGCTTTGCCGCCGACCCGTGCGGCCAGGGCGGTCGCGTGGGCGAAGACCGGCCTGCGGTCTGGGTTGCCAGGCGCTTCGGGCAGCTGGATCGCGACCGCCTCGATGCCGAGCACCTGGGTCAGCCATACGGGCGCGCTCTCGTCCACCGCGAGCCAGCCCGAGAGCCGGGCGGTCACGGCGGGCTCGCCGCCGGCGGCCAGGTAGGCTGCGACCGTTCGTTTGATCACCGGACCGAGCGACCCGTCGTTGTAGGCCGCGACACCTTTGCCGAGCGTGCGCGCGAACGAACACCGCCCCGCTTGCAGGACGCACACATCGGTGCGGTCCGCCTGCACGTCGACGAGCAGGTGGGGTCCCGGCCCGGCGAGCTCCGGCATGACCTGGGCCAATCCGTCGAGGGCGGCGGCACCGATGGCGATCTCGACCGGGTCGATGCCCGAGTCTTTGAGCTCCGAGAGAAAACTCGTGACCTTGGTGCGGGGCACCACCGCGGCGAGCACGTCGAGGGTGGTCTCGTGCCGGGCGATCTCTTGGTACTCGACGACCGTCTCGGTGACGTCGAAGGGGATCTTCTCATCGAGCTCGAACGGCAAGACTTCGGCGAGCCGCTTCGCAGCGCCCAGCGGCAAGTTCACCGACCGCATCGAGGCTTCCCGTCCGTCCAGCGAGACGATGATCTGGTCGGGCGGCGGGGTGATGCTGTCGACCAGCGAGCGGATGATGCCGAGCAGCGACTCGTCCGATTCCACCGGCGCGTGGCCAGCGTCCGGCGGCGGCTCCGCGGACCCATCCGCCAGGTCCAGCCGCGGTGCCCGAGGTTCAACCGGCACCACAGGCGCGACCGGCGGCGCGGACGTGCGCCGGGGCGGACGACGCAGCTCCAGGTACTGGAGGACTTCCGTGGTCCGAAATACGGAACGCACGAGCGTCGCGTGGACGGCTCCAGGTTGAATGTCGATTCCGAGAATGCGTGCCATGAGAGAGCGCTACTCCACGTGGTAGTAGTGGAAGATCCCGAGCCCTGGCATGCCGCCCGCGTTTGGCGGGGGAGGCGTCCAGCGTTCGTGGAAGTTGACCACCGCTTCGATGCGAACTTCACCGCGGTACGCGATGCATTCGCCTTCTTCTTCCCGGCGACAACCGGAGCGGCCGATGGATTGAATGGTGAGGATGCGCGCGGCGGTCACGAACGAGTTGTCGATCTCGGTGCGGTGCTGCGCGGGAATGGTGGCGGGCGTGAACAGAAGGGCGCTGTCGGGTCCGAGGAACCCCTGCAGCATCGGGTAGAGATCGCGGGGGCCACCGCGGCCTTCGACGAAGTGCAAGAAGTCGTGCACGCGGGTGAAGAACGGCACCGGGATCATGCCGCGCGCGGTGTTGAGGAGCTGGATGAACTTGGCCGCCTCCGCCGGGTCCCGGCAGATGGCTTCGTTCTCCATGTAGGAACAGAGTCGGGCGAGCAGCACCTCGGGCGGCGCTTCGTTCGGGTTCACCGAGCCGGAGCCGTAGATGGTGACGATGCGCGCTTGCGGGTCGCCCGGGCGCGGTTCGACGAACGTCGCCCAGAAGTCGTCGCCGACGCCGCGGACGAGACGCAGCTCCTCGAGTGAGTCGAACGGGGCGTTCTTCGGTTCGTACGCGTCGTCGAGGCGGCGGTAGATGTCGTCTTCGGTGCCGCTCGTGGTGACCTCGGCGCGGCCTGGATCGAACACGGTGCGGTCGGTGTCGTAGTCCCACCAGTCGATGATGGCGCCGACCGCATCGAGGCGGCTCGTGAACTGACCGTCGCGGTCGCGGTTGGCGAAGAGCGGGTCGTAGGGGCTCTGCTCCTGGTAGCCGCCCATCATCGCGAAGAGCTGCATCGCGATGCTCCGCCGCGCGCGGTCGCCCGAGAAGTTCAGCGGGGCGTTGACGTTGATCTTGGAGTTCTCCGCGAACGAGATGATCTCGCAGGTGCCATTGGTCTCGCCGAGTCCCTCCGCGCTCCCGAAGTCGATGCCCGCGCTGCTCGAACTCCGGACCCGCTCGTAGTTGCAGAACGGTTGAAGCAGGTCGCTCGCGATGTTCCAGACTGGGAGCATGGGCGGCGGGCGCCCCATGAGCGCCTGGTAGAGCGGCGCCGCCACCCGGCGAACCTCCGGCTCCTTGGCCACCAGCAGCCGCGTCAGGTTCAGGCCGCTCTTCGCCATGTACTCCGCGCGCAGTTGATCGCGCTGGGTGGCGGCGATCGCGAGCGACATGCTCGTCGACTCGTGCATGTCGGCGAGCACCACCGAGAGGATCGCGATCGCGGTGATCGCGAGGATGAGCGCCATGCCCTGTCGGCGTTTGCCGACATGGATGCGGGACCGCTGCTGTCGACCGAACCACCCCCGACGCTGCGCGCCTTCGACCGCACGCGGACGCCTGCGCGCACGGCGGAAGCCGCGGGCGTCGGTCGATGCGTGGAGGGGGAAGTTCATGGGGTGGAAAGGAGTTCGGTCAGGTTTCAGGGGTTGTAGACGGCGTGGTTGAGGCCGTAGCGAATGGGCACATCCGCACGGGTGCCATAGGTCACGTTGCGCCCTCGGATGTTCGGGTGCGGCACGGTCAGGATGATCTTCACCTGGGAGGGGAGCCGGTTGGGTTGGCCCGCGGCCTGCGTCGTATCCCACCGCGTGACCCATTCGCCCGAGAGTGGGTCGAGGTACTCGAGCTGGAAGTCGACCACGTCGTCCACCAGCATCTGCACCCGGCCGCCGCGATCGGGGCGGTCGTCGACGCGGTGTTGTTCCCGGCGCGCGAGCACCTTTCGCCTCGAGTCGTCCGGGTGCGCGGTGAGGAAATAGCTCAGCTCGTTCTGGTCGCTCTCGTGCGCATCGCGCACCAGGCGCCGGTGAGAGAACGAGTTGAAGTCGATTCGGTCGCCGCCGGAGCGGTCGGTCCCGACGAAGATGGTCTGCATGGACTGGAGCGACGGGCTCGGGTTCATCTGCGCCGACACGTACGCCATGCTCAGCTCGCGTGTGAGCCGCATCAGCGCGCCCTGCACCATGTGGTGCCGGTCGAGGTCGGCTTCGACCCGCGCCTTGTTGCGCGCGGTCTGGGCATAGCCACCCCAGATCAGCGCGGTGACGATCGCCAGGATCGCGATGGCCACGAGCGCTTCGACCAGGGTGACGCCGGCTTGGGTTCGGGCGCGGTTCGAGAAACGAGAGGGCATCAGATGTCCTCTTCCCGCGGGGGTTGTTCCGCGACCAAGAACTGCATCACGTCGAAGCTGTGTTCTTGTTCGCCGTCGTGCCAGATGACCTTCACGTCCGCGCGGCGGACCTGCTCTTCGATCGACGGCTTGAGCACGGGGAACGCGATGGAGAGGGCCATGTCGGTGAATCCGCCACCCCCGAGTCCGCCGCCGCTCGTGTCGCCACCGAGCAGTCCATCCAGCGCAGAAGTCTGTGCGCCTTCGTCGCCCACGAGGCTGCCGAGCGCGTCGCCGCCCTCTTCGTCGTCCGAGTAGGCGCTGGTGTCGTCCGGCAAGACGATGCGGTCGAGCGACCACTCGCACTGGAAGTTCTCCACCTCGGCGCCTTCGCAGCAACCGTCCTGCCCCGAGTCGTTGACAGCGGGCAGCCCGTCCTTCGCGATCTGCTCTTCGATCTCGTTCATCTTGCAGCGCGCGAGCAAGGTCGCGATGTTCAACTGCTGTGAGCGGCGGGCCACGCGGATGGCCTGCGCTTCGCTCGAGAAGATCGCGGTGAGCGCGACCGCGAGAATGGCCACGCTGACCATGACTTCGAGCAGCGTGAACCCTGCGCTGATGCGGCGGGTCCACCGTTTCGCGACGAGGCGCGAGGCAGCGTCAGCCCGGGTCACGGAGGTCCTCGTCTTCGTCGTCCAGGTCTTCCGGTTCGTAGGCGTAGGAGTACACCTTGCCGCGGCCGGTCAACGGTTGAATCTCCACCGAGTAGACGTTGTCGTTCTCGTCGGTGATCTGGACGACGGCGTGTTCCGCCAGTCCGCCCGCGAAGAAGTAGATGTACCCCTTGCCGCTCTCGCGCGGCTCTTCTTCGTGCGGAGAGAAGAGACGGGTGATGCGCACGTTCGCGGTGCCTGCGGGGCCTTCCGGCGGGACCACGCGGCTGTCGGTGACCGGGAAGCGCCGGGGCGAGTAGCGGGCCAGCGGTTCGCCGTCGTCGTCCGCAATGATCGCGAACGCGGACCGGCCGACGTGGGCCTGCTGGGACTGCCCGAGCTCCGCTTCGGCGGCGGCCCAAGGATCGACGGCGGACTGGTCGTCTTCCCCGACCTCGCGGTTCTCGCTCATGTCGAGCGTGATGTCGCCGTGGGCTTCTTCCACCGAGATCGTGTGCGCGTCCATGTCCAAGACGATCCGAACCGTGCTCGAACGAACCACCGAGCGGTGGTAGGCGAACCGCGCGGCGGACGCGATGTCGACAGCGGAGCTCCGGAGCTGAGTCCGGTACAGCGCGCCCACGCCCATGCTGACGCCCGTCGCGACCAGCGCGAAGATCGCGACGACGATCATGATCTCGATGAGGGTGAGACCAGCCTCGGACCGATCGCGACCCGCGAGCACGTCCAGGGTGCGACCCGTCGACCTGGCCGCAGACCGACGACCCCACAGCTCGGCCCGCCGCACGCGTGGGGGCGTGCGCGGCCGGCAACCCGCCTTCGAGCGGGCCATCTGTGGGGAAACGTTCATGCGTTACTCGGCGCTCTGACCGGTGTTGTCGATGTCGTCCTCGGTGCCCATCTGTCCGTCGGGGCCCGCGGAGACGACGTAGATGTCGTTGCCTTCGCACTCGATGACGAAGCCGTTCTCCCAGGCATCGACGGTGCGCGTGGTGCGGTCGATCGTGTCGGCTTCGACGAGTTCTTCCACCGTCGGGCAGTCGTTGTTGTCGAGCCGGTAGAGCTGCACCGCCGAACGGATCGTGGTGGCGTCCGTGATGGTGCTCTTGACGCGCGCCTTCTCGAACTGCGGCATCACGGCCACACCGACCGCGGTCGCGATGAGCACGATGATGATGACCACGACCATGATCTCGACAAGGGTCATGCCGAGGGTCGAGGACGGGCGGCCGTTGCGTCCGAGCAGCAGGCGGGCGCGACGGCGCAGCGGCGAAGCCGAGCGAAGCGAAGGCGCGTCACTGCGATGGGGGGTGTGGGAACGAGAGAGCGATCGGATCTTCATGGGTTCAACCTTTGGCGCGTTCATCTTGGGCGTGTGGTGGGATGGACGCAGAAACGGGGGCAGTCACTGCACGTTGTCGTCGACGAGAAAAGAACCGCTGGGTCCAGCGGAGACCACGGAGACCTCGTCGGGGTCCCGTGTCGAAGGGCATTCGATCCGCAGCTCGCGGCCCCAGCCGTCCTTCGGCATCTCGCGGATGTAGCGGGTGTGGGAGCGCGGCGGGTGGACGAGCTCGGTGGTCGACCGCGGACAGCGTCCAACGTGCGCACGAAAACGTTCGAGTGCTCGGCGCACATCCGTGATGGCGACGCCCGTGGTGCGCTCGCGGTGATGCCGGTCCGAGAACTCGTACATCGAGATGGCAACAAGCGCGAAGAGCGCGATCGCCAGTCCGGTGCGCCACCGGGATCCCGACAGCAGCTGTCTCCAGCTGCCGCGACGTTCCCAAGGCAACGCGATGTTGCTGCGTCTGCGTTTGCGCGCCACGGATCAAGACGCCTCTCCGACGGGTCGCATTCCGCGCGCCGTCGCGATGTCCCCGATGTACGTCCGGGCGCTCATCCGATGAACTCGTTCATCTGGAGAAGCGGCATGAGGATGGAGAACGCGATGAAGCCGCTCGTGCCGCCCATGACCAAGATGATCACCGGCTCGATGAGCGAGGTGATCGCCTGGACCCGCACGTCGACCTGCTGGTCGTAGGCGCGCGCCACGTGTTCGAGCATCTCTTCGAGCTGACCGGAGCGCTCGCCGATCGCGATCATGTGGGTGACGATGGGCGGGAAGACCTTGCTGGCCTTGAGCGGTTTGGCGAGCCCTTCGCCTTCGCGCACTGACGTGCGGGCGTCTTCGATGACCCGCATCAGCTCTGTGTTGCCGATGATGTTGCGCGTGATCTCCATCGCCTGCAGTACCGGCACGCCGCTCGAGAGCAGCGTCGCGAGGGTGCGGGCGAACCGCGAGACCGCGACCATCAGCAGCAGCTTGCCGAAGAGCGGGATCTTGAGGACGAACTTGTCCCACTTCTTGCGCCCCTCTTCGGTCGCCTTCCACCTTCGAAACCCGTAGATGCCGCCGACGGTCAGCGCGATGATCAGCCACCAGAAGTTGCCGACGAAGTGGCTCGTGCCGATCAGCAGCTCGGTGTACCAAGGCAGCGCCTGGTCGAAGCTCTGGAAGATCGCGGTGACCTTCGGAACGACCACCGTCATCATCACACCGATGATGAGCAGCGACGCGACCGCCATGAACGCCGGGTAGGCGAGGGCGGCGGTGACCTTGGCTTTGAGTTTGGCCTGCGACTCGAGGAAGTCTGCGAGCCGCTGGAGTACCGCCTCCAAGTTGCCGGACGCTTCGCCGGCCGCGACCATGTTCACGTAGAGCTTCGGGAAGAACTTCGGGTGGTTCTTCAACGCATCGTTGAAGCTCGTGCCTTCGTTGACCTTGTCGCGGGTGTCCGTGAACGCCGCGCGCAGCTCCTCGTGTTCGAGCTGGTCGATCATCGCGGTCAGCGCTTCGACGAGCGGGATGCCGGAGCGCAGAAGCACCGCGAGCTGCTGGGTGACCAGCGCGATGTCTTGGGTCGAGACGCGGTTGAAGTACCGCTTGAAGTCGATGTCCTTGGCGCGTTTCTTCGCGGCCTCGGCCTGCTCGAGCACTTCGGTGACCAGGACCCCGTCCCGCTTGAGGATGGAGCGCAGCTGTTTGGGGTTGTCTGCGTCCTTCACGCCCTTGACGGACTTGCCGGTCGCGTTGATCCCCTTCCATGCGAAGACGGCCATCAGACGCCTCGCTTGCTGCGCGGGTCCTTCATTCGACCTCGCCTGCCTGGGTTGCGGCCAGGACCTCTTCGACGCTCGTCACGCCGGCGAGCACCTGCCGGGCGCCATCGTCGCGCAGCACGCGCATGCCGTGCCGCTGCGCGACCTTGGCGATGGTCTTGCTGTCGCTCTTCTTGAGGATCTCCGCGCGCACCGGCGAGTCGATCAACATCAGCTCGAAGATGCCCATGCGCCCGCGGTAACCCGTGGAGCTGCACTCTTCGCAGCCGACCGGTTTGTAGAAGGTCGGCAGTGGGCGGCCACTTCCGCCAAACGCCGCGGTGGTCGTCGCGTCTGCCGTGGCCGGAGGCAGCATGTGCGCGTCGCCGATGCCGTCGCCGACGACGATGTCGGCCAGAGCGCGCACAGTGGTGGGCTCCTCGGGGAACGCGCCGTCGTCGTCTTCCAAGGCCGAGTCGTCGAGCCAGTCGGGCTCCTTCGGCGGCTGGGAAGCCGGCGCATTGCGACCCAGCACGGTGGTTCGAGCGGCCGCTTCGAGTTGCTCGAGCACCTCGTCGACGCGGCTCATGTCGATGCCGAGCTCCATCAGCTTCTCGGGGGTCGCCTGGTAGGGCTGCTTGCAGTGGCCACACAGCTGCCGGACCAGACGCTGCGCCAAGATGCCGAGCACCGTCGAGCTGATCTGGAAAGGCTGCACGCCCATGTCGATGAGCCGGTTCACTGCGCCGGGCGCGTCGTTCGTGTGGAGCGTGCTGAGCACCAAGTGACCCGTCAGAGACGCCTGAATCGCGAGGTCCGCGGTGTCCTTGTCGCGGATCTCACCGACCATGATCACGTCGGGATCCTGACGAAGGAACGCGCGCAGCGCCGATGCGAAGGTCAGACCGATCTTGGTCCGGACCTGGAGCTGGTTGATGCCGCGCAGCTCGTACTCGACCGGGTCTTCGGCGGTGAGGATCTTGCGGTCCGGGGTGTTGATGCGGTTGAGCGACGCGTAGAGCGTCGTCGTCTTGCCGCTGCCGGTCGGCCCGGTGACGAGCAGGATGCCGTTCGGGCGACCGACCAAGTGCTGCCACGCGTCGAGTTCGCGCCGGGCGAAGCCGAGGTCCATGAGATCGAGTTCGATGTTCTCTTTGTCGAGCAGACGCATCACGACGCTCTCGCCGCGCGCCGTCGGGATGGTGCTCACACGCACGTCGATCACCTTGCCGGCGATCTTCTTCGTGATGCGGCCATCCTGTGGGAGGCGCTTCTCGGCGATGTTGAGACCGGCTTCGATCTTCACGCGCGCGATGATCGCCGCCAGAGCGCCCTTCGGGGCTTCTCGGCGCGGCACCAGGCGGCCGTCGATCCGGTACCGGACGATGACCTTGTCATCCAGAGGCTCGATGTGGATGTCGGACGCACGCTCCTTGATGGAAGACCAGAAGAGGTTGTTGACGAACCGGATGACCGGCGCTTCGTCGTTCGCGTCGAGCAGGTCCTGCAGCTCGTCGGTCTCTTCTTCTTCCCGGTCGCCGAGCGCGGAGTCGTCCTTGCGCTCGTAGAGCCGGTTGATCGCGTCGTCGATCGACTCGGTGGTCGCGGCGACGAGCTCCACGTCGCGGTGCAGGAGCGCACGGAGGTCGTCCGGGGTCTCGACGTCGAAGGGGTCTGCGATCGCGGCGATGACCGTGTCCCCGTCTTCGCCGATCGGGAGGATCTTCTGCTGGCGTGCGAAGTTGATCGGCACGAGCTCTACGAAGATCTCGGGAATGGTCGTCGTGTCGATCTTCTCGAGGAAGGGCATGCCGACCTCGTCCGCCAAGGCGTGCACCAGCTCCACTTCTTCGATGATCCGCGTGGCCCGCAGCACGTCGATGAGCTCGACCCCGCGCTCTTCGGCGGTGGCCGTCAGTTCACGGAGCTTCTCGAGATCGAGCAGCCCGCGCCGAGCCACGATGGAGCCGAGGTAGTCGAGTCCGGTCGTGTCGACCGGAGGCGCGGTCGACGGTGTGGTCGCGACGGCGTGAACCCCAGCGTTCGTCGTGGGATCCGGCATCACTCGTTCTCCTCCACCTCCCCGATCGGTACGCTGATCGGGGACGTGGGATCGGGTGGCGTGGGTAAGTCCCCACCCTCGTCCTGGTCGTCGCTGTCGGGCACGATCACGACGTCGCCTTCCGACTCTTCATCCCGTTCGAACACCCCGACCGGAGGTCGCACCACGTGTTCGGGCGGCGGCTCGGCGCGGATGGCGGCCTGGAGTTCCGCTTCGGTGTCGATCTCGTCGAGCTCGCGGATGATCTCGGCCACGAGGCCGCGGGTGCGCGAGTAGTCGACCGGCGGCTCGTATTCGTGGTCGCCGAAGACGAAGTACCGGTCCAGGAACTCCTGACGCTCCCGCATCTTGCGCTCGTAGATGGCGCGCAGGTCGCTCATGTCGCGGATGATGTACGGGGAGAGGAAGAGCAGGAGGTTGCGCTTCTGGCGCTGGCGGTTGGTGCTCCGGAAGAGCGCCCCGAGCAGCGGGATGTCGCCGAGGATCGGCACCTTGGTCTCGCTGGTGGTCACCGTCTCGCGGGTGAGTCCACCGATCACCACCGTCTGCTGGTCGCGGACCATCAGCTCCGTCTTCGCGGTGTTGCGGTTGATGGGCACGACGCCGAGGTCGCCCTGCGCGGTGCCGACTTCGGAGATCTCTTCTTCGATCTCGAGCCGGATCTCATCGTGTTCGTTGATGTGGGGAGTGATGCGAATGATCGTGCCGACGTCCTGACGCGGCACGCCGAAACCTCCACCGCCGCCGAGCCCACTGAGCGCACCGAGCGCGCCGGCGCCGCCCTGGGCACCTGCGAGCGCGCCGAGCGCACCGAGGCCACCGCCGCCAAACGAACCGGGCGCGATGCCCGAGGTCTGCAGCGGCACGTTCTGACCGATGTTGATCTCGGCCTGCACGTTGTCCATCGCGATGATGTGGGGCGTCGAGAGTACGTTCACGTCGCTGCTCGTCGCGAGCGCGCTGAGCACCACGCCGAAGCTCGGAATCGAGAGTCCGGTGCCGAGGCCAGGAATGGTCACGGAGGTCTCGACGTCCGGACCGCGCAGACCGACCGCAAGACCGGAGAGCAGACTCTGGTCGGCGGGAAACGCGAGCGAGGAGCCCGCGTCGAATCCGAGGATCGAGAGCGAGCCCTCGCCGGCCGGGTCGGGCACGCCGCCGTGAAAACTCAGACCGAGCTGCTGTGAGCGGCTGAGCGAGAGCTCCATCACGACCGCTTCGATGAACACCTGCCGCCGCGGTCGGTCGAGCCGTTCGATCACCCGGCGCAAGGACGCGTAGTCGTGCAGGGACGAGGTGATGACGAGCGCGTTGGTCGGGGTGTGCGTCGTGACGCGGATTTCGCCTTCGAAGAGATCCGGCAGTCCGCCGCTGCCCGCCGAGGTGGCCGACGCCCGTTTGGTCGTGCCCGCCTTGGAGGGTGTGCGCGAACTCGAACCGCTGCCGCCGCCGATCAAGCTCTGAAGCGTGCTGGCGATCTCTTCTGCGTCGCCGTTTTGCACGTAGTGCACGTGGATGCGGCCTTCGCCTTCGAGCGGCACGTCGAGGCGACGGATCATCTCGAGGATGCGGAGGTACGCGCGTTCGGTGGCGAGGATGATGAGCGAGTTGGTGCGCTCGTCGGAGAGGATGTTCGTGATGCGGCTCTCGCCGGTCCGCGTGCCGACCGTCGTCGTGCCCCCGCCGGCCTGTTGCGGTGTGGCGGTCGCGGTGGCGCGTTTGCTGCGACGCGGGGCGGTCGGACGGGCCGCGGGCGCGCTGGCGGCGCCACTGGTTCCGGCGGCGGACGGGAAGATCTCTTGCAGCTTGCTGGCGATCTCGGCGGCGTCCGCGTAGTGGATCGGTTCGATCCAGATCTGCTCACCAGTGCGCGCGATGTCGACCGCTTCGATGAGCCGCAACATGCGCCGGATCTGGGTGCCGGTGTCGGTGATGATGAGCGTGTTCGTCGGCGCGTACGCGGTGACACTGCCCGCCTGGGACTTGAATCGACCGAGCAACGTCGCGACGTCCTCCGCAGACACATTCGTGACGCGGTGCAGCCGCGTGACGAACCGGTCCTGCGTAGGCGTGCCCGAGCCACCGGTGTAGAGCGGCACCGGCTGGTTCTCGATGTTCGTGCTCTCCATGATCTTCAGGTAGCGGCCGGCCGGAACCACGGTCAGTCCGTTGACCTCGAGGATGGAGAGGAACGCGTTGTAGGCCTCGTTCACGCTGACCTTGGTCGGCGCGAAGACGGTGGCCTTGATGCTGCGGACCTTGCCCGGAAGGATGAAACGTTTGCCGGTCAGGTTGGAGATGAGCCGGACGAGATCGGGAAGGTCGGCCTCCTCGAGGTTGAACGTGACGCGCGTGCGCGGCGACACCGGCTCGTACTCGACGCCCGTCTCGAACTCGGTGATCGCGCCTGCGGTCCCGCCCTCTTCCTCTTCTTCGCCTGCCCCACCGCCGGCGTTGGTGCCGCCTTGCTGCTGAACCCGCTGGGCGGGGGTGATGCGCGGGGTGCGAATCGTCTTGTTGGGGGTGGCCCGAACGCGAACGTTCGGGCGTGCCTGGTTCTCCTGCGGCTGCGCATCGGCACTGCTGAGTGCCATGCCGAGCACCATGAAGGAGGCGGCCGAGGAGAGGAGGGGGAGTGCGTGTTGGAGCTTCATCGAAACGATGGCCGTTACTGAATGTTGTAGTCGATCGTCGCGGGTGATCCGCGGCGCACGATGGCGAGGGTGAGATGGTCTGCGGTGCGTAGCCGCGCGTAGGCTTCGAGCGCGCTGTCGGGGCTGCTCATGTCGTAGCCGTTGATGGTGCGGAGCATGTCGCCGTTTTGGACACCGAGGCGCCCGAGCAAACTGTTCCGGCGGATGCCGTACATCTTGACGCCGACGACTCGGCCGTCTTCTTCGTGCGGAATGATGCGGGCGGTCCGCATGAGCTCGGCCTGGTTCTGGAGGATCTGGTCGACCAGCCCGCGCTGGATCGTGAAGTTGCTGTCGGAGTTGCGGGTGATGCCGGTCTCGAGATCCGACGAGCTGATCGAGCCTTCGCGGCTCGGCCGCTCGGGCCGCTCGGTGGGTTCGCTGGCCATCACGGTCGTGGACCGTGCGGTGCGGGAGGCCACGACGGGAACCTCCCCGTCGTTGAACATGGCGATCTGGCAGACCCGTCCCGAAGTGGGCCGGAGGTACACCCGGTTCGGCAGCACCATGACGACCTGGTTGTCGTCCACGGACTGTCCTTGACGAAAGAGACGCGCGGTGCCGCTCGCCCCGATGATCGCCGCGAACGACCAGTCCTCGCGCCGCGGATTCACCACCGATGCGACCAGCCGGATGCTGCCTTCGCAGGTGGGCGGCGGCTGGTTCGGATCCCACTCCTCGACGGGCTCTTCGATCTCGATCTCGTCGGCCGCCTGGACCGGTTCCCCATCGAGCGGACCCTGCTCGGCGTCGAAGATGTTCCTCCGGAGGATGCCGGTGTCGTCGCGCGTCCGGGTGCCGGTCGCGGTCGTGGAGGAGAGGGCGGGCGCTGCGCCTGCGGTGGGCTCGACCTCGAGGAAGGTGGCCGCAAGAATTCCCGTCGTCCCCTGCGCGAGGAAGAACGCCGTCGAGGCGAGGGTCGAAAGCACGATCGCGAGCGCGACGTACTTCTGTCGGGGATCAGCCACCAAATACTCCAGTTGTCGCAGGAGAGAGCAACGCCCGTGCCTAGCTGACGAATGTCCATGTTTCCAGGGGAATTCGAAGTGGCTCCGGTGTGCAGGATGGCCCGTTCCGACAAGCTGGCACCCAGCCTCGGAGGGTGTGCTGGGCGGCTGACAAACTGGCAGCGAAGTTGGTCGCGGAAGCGCGGTTTTTCGCAAGGGCGGCCCGAATGAGGCGCAGCCTGCAGGCGAATTCAGGGAAGCCGGAATGGGGCACGCGCGGTACACCAATCTCCGATGAAACACTGGAACAACCAACCGACCGACGATCCGCCTGCACCCACCTGGGCTTCGTTCTTCACTGGCACCGAGTACCGACGCTTTCTCGAAGTCGTGGCCGCAGATCTGACGCGGCGTGGTTTGCCCCACACGATCGACGACGGAGTGGTGCGGCTCGAGACCGACAGCGCGAACCAACTCGGCCTGCAGAACCTCGCGCAGAAGTGCCATTCCGCCGGGGGCACGTTTCTTTGGCCAGGCGTCGTGCGGGGCCACTTCGATGCCATCGTCACCAGTCGGTCCGAGGTGGGGGCGCTGGACGAGAAGCTGGAGGACTTCGAATCGGTGCGGCCCCACCTGAAAGTCCGGCTCTACCGCACCGAGTCGCTTTCCGGTGTGCTTCCCGCGGGAAAGACCATCGAAACTCAGTTCACCACGTGGGCCGTGGGCGATGATCTGCTCGCCGTGCTCGTGCTCGATCTGCCGACCTCGGTCGTCACGGTCGCCGACGATCAACGGTCCAAGTGGTCGGTGCCGGACGCGGCCCTGCTCACGACGGCGATCGAGAACGTGGCGAGCCAGGATCCCGTCTCGGCGACCGAGTTGCCACTCCCAGTGGGGGCGCCCGCGACGGCGTACTACGGCGACAACTTCTTCGTGGCTTCCCACCTCATGCGGCTGGCCGCGCTCCGGGATGTGCCGCCCGAGGGGTTGCTGGTCGCCGTCCCACACCGCCACTGTCTGCTCGTCTACGACTTGCTTGGAGCCGAGGCGATCGTGGCGGTGAACGCCCTGCTTCCCAAGATCCAAGGGCTCTACCGCGAGGGTCCCGGCTCGATCAGCGACCAGATCTACCTGTACCGAGGCGAGACCGGACCACTGGCCGAGCGCTTCGTCCGGATTCCGTCGAGGGTGGAAGGGCAGAAGCTGGTGGTCGAGCCGCCCCCGATCTTCGTGGAGGTGCTGGAACGACTGACCTCCGAATAGCGTTCGAACTGCTGCGCGCGCCGAAGCCCCCCGCGAGCGAGAGATTCGGCATGGCGAATGCAGAGCTATGGCCTGTCATCGTCGGACGATCGGTTTCCCGGGCAATCGAAGATGACAAAACGTCTCTCTGAGACAATCTGTCAAATCCCGCTTAGCCTTGGAGCCAACGTGTCACCCGAGCTCTCCCATCCACCCGTCTCCGATCCTTCCGCGAGGCGCGATTCGTCCCCCGCGATGCGGCCCGAGACGACCGTCGTCATCGTCGACGACGAAGATTCGAACCTCACCTCCCTCCGGAAGATCTTCCAGAAGGAAGGGGTGCGCGCGCTGACGGCGGCGAGCGCTCAGGAGGCGCTCGAGCTGTGTCGCCAGCACCGGGTCCACGTCGTGCTCACCGATCTGATGATGCCGCGCATGAGCGGGATCGATCTCATCAAGGCCCTCGCGACCGTCGCGCCCGACGCCGAGGTGGTGGTGATGACCGCCCACGGCACGATCGAAACCGCGGTCGAAGCGATGCGGGCAGGTGCCTACGACTTCGTCGAGAAGCCGCTTCGGCGGCTGCAGATCGTCAAGACCGTGCGCAAGGCGGCCGAGCGCCACGCGCTCGTCGAAGAGAACCGCACCCTGCGCAAAGAACTCAGCGCACTGCGGGGTGCCACCTCGCGCCGCATCGTGGGCTCGTCGTCGTCCTTGCGGGCTGCGCTCGAGATCGCGACCCAGGCCGCGCCTTCGACCGCGACCGTGCTCGTCTTCGGCGAGAGCGGCACCGGCAAGGAGCTGCTCGCGCGCCACGTGCACGAACGCAGCGGACTCGAAGGTCCCTTCGTTGCGGTGAACTTGGCGGCGCTCCCCGAGACCATTCTCGAGTCCGAACTCTTCGGGCACGAGAAGGGCGCGTTCACCGGCGCGGTCGCGAAGCGGGTGGGGCGCATCGCGCAAGCCACCGGCGGCACCCTCTTCCTCGATGAGATCGGAGAGCTCTCGCCGGCAGTCCAGGTGAAGCTCTTGCGCGTGCTCCAGGAACGCGTCTACGAGCCGCTCGGCGGCAAGAGCGAACAGGCGGAGTTCCGTTTGATCGCGGCGACGAACCGCGACCTGCGCGCCGCGGTCGAGAGCGGTGAGTTCCGCGAGGACCTCTACTACCGCCTCAACGTCATCGCGGTGACGAGCCCGCCGCTTCGCGATCGGCGCGACGACATTCCGCTGCTCGTCGATCATTTTCTCGAGGTGTACTCGCGCAAGAACGGCCGCGAGCCGCTGACCATGGCGCGGCCCACGCTGGATCAACTCGTGGCGTACGACTGGCCGGGCAACGTGCGTGAACTCGAGAACGTGATCGAACGGGCCGTCGTGCTCTGCCGCCGCGAGACGCTGGAGGTGGAAGACCTTCCCGCGTCGATCGCCAACGCGGAGCCGCGCGACGAACACCTCAACTTCCCGCTCGGCACCCCGCTGCACGAGATCGAACGCCGCGTCATTCATCGCACGCTCGAACACACCGGCGGCGACAAGCAGCTGGCGGCCCAGTTGCTCGGCATCTCTGCGCGGACGATCTACCGGAAGCTGGGGGCGGAGAAAGAGGACTGACTCAACCGGAGGCGTCCCCGATCCGCGATCGGGGACGCCTCCGGTTCTGTCGCAGACGCAGACGCAGACGCAGACGCAGACGCTGTCTCTGTTTCTGTTTCTGTGTCTGTCGCTGTGTCTGTTTCTGTGTCTGTCGCTGTGTCTGTCGCTGTGTCTGTCGCTGTGTCTGTCGCTGACGCTGCGTCTGTGTCTGTCGCTGTGTCTGACGCTGACGCTGTCTCTGTCGCTGTCTGGGCTGCTTCCGCCGCCTACATCACCGCGAAGCCCACGCTCAGCTCCGTGCCCCATTGCACGTCGCCGACGATGCCCGCTTCGCCGCTGATCGAGGCGAAGAACCACTTGCGTACGTGGAGGCGCAGACCGGCGCGCACCGTGAACCCGAAGGTCTGGCCGCGGAGCTCTTCTTCTTCGCCGCCCATCGCGATGGTCGGTTTCGCGAACGAGAGACCGCCGAGGACGTCGACGAAGGGCGCGACGGGACCGAACGGGTACTCGGCGCCGATGCCGAAGTGGAAGGCCCAGTTCTTCATCCCAGTCACGAGCGCGTCCTGACCGTCGATGTTGATGCGGGTGTTCTCGACGTCGTAGCTCGCGAAGGGCAGGTCGACGCCGGCGGTCATGCGCAGGTACCAGACCACGAGCCGCACGTCGTAGCGCAGACCGTACGCCTCGGTGTTGCCGAAGGGCGTGCCGGCGAAGATGGCGGGGTCGAAGCGGTGGGTGCCTTCGTAGGTGTGCGCGGAGTAGTCGCGTGCGCCGGCGATGAACCCCATCGAGAACTCGAAGTGATCCCAGGCGGCGATGTTGCGCTCGTCGATCGGCGCGGGCGCTTCGTCCGAGTCTTCGTCGACGCCGATGCCGGAGCTCGGTGGCGCGCGATGCACCACCGCTTCGGCGGGTGCAGGCTCGGGTTCCGCGGCCTCGGCCGCGAGGACCGACGTGCCATCGGCGCAATCGGTCCACGCAGGGCACGGTGCATCGGCGCGCGCGCCGCCACACCAGCAGAGCACCCCGAGGAAGGCCGCCACCCAGAGCAGGCCGTTTCGCGCGAAGGTGTGCATGACCTTGGTCGTGAGTTTTTCAGTGGGTTTCATCGTCCATCTCCAAGTCTGAGAAAGTTCGGAGCGCCGCAGCGCCTTGCCACTCACAGAGCAACCGCCGGTCCGTCCCTGAGGTGCGAAGCGGGCGTTGCAGGCGTTCTCACGGGGTTCGCGAAATGTGCTCGAAGTGCGCAATCGGCGACGCACCGCGCGCGCTGGTCTCCAGGACAACGGCGCCCGGGCGCGTGCCGGCGGGATACGGTCGAGAACGCTTGCGCGGCCCGTTGCCTGAACGTATGATCAGTGCGTGAAGCCGGTCCAGAACCCGCCCAACCCGTTCGAGCTCGCACACCTCGAATGGGATGGGCCGGCTCCACCCGCCGAACTCGAGGTCTTCGAGGAACGGGCCAAGTCCGCGCTCTCGAAGAACGACAGCCCCGACCTCGGGTTCCGTTGGAGCCTCAATCCGTACCGCGGCTGTTTTCACGCGTGCGCGTACTGCTACGCGCGGGCCACGCACCCGTACTGGGGGTTCGGCGCCGGCACCGACTTCGATCGAAAGATCGTGGTGAAGACCAACATCGCGGAGCAACTGCGCATCCGCTTCGACAAGAAGTCGTGGGCGGGCGAAGCCATTCTCTTCAGTGGCAACACGGACTGCTACCAGCCACTCGAGGCGAGCTACGAACTGACCCGCTCGTGTCTCGAGACGTGCCTCGAGTACCGCAACCCGGTGATGATCATCACCAAGAGCAAACTCGTCCGGCGCGACATCGATCTGCTGGTCGAGCTGCACCGGCACGCGAGCGCCCACGTCGCCGTCTCGGTCGCCTTCAGCGACGACGCGATGGCGCGCCTCATCGAACCGAACGCCAGCCCCCCGTCGAAACGTTTCGAGACCTTGCGGCTGTTGGAAGAAGCGGGCGTCCCCACCACTGCCGCAATCGGTCCGGTCATCCCTGGCTTGAACGACGATCAGATCCCGGCGGTGCTCGAGGCCGCCGCGAACGCGGGCACGAAACACGCGTCGCTGATCCTCTTGCGCCTCGCCCCCCGGGTGCTGCCGGTGTTCGACCACCGGCTCGAAGAAGCGTTCCCGCTCCGGGCCGAGAAGGTCCGCAACGCCACCCGATCCTGCCGCACCGGTCAGAACGCGATGCGCTTCGGCGAACGCATGCGCGGCCACGGCCCGCGGTGGCAAGCCATCGAATCCCTCTTCGATCTCCACGCACGGCGGCTCGGGTTGTCGCGCGGCCACTCCGCCGAAGCCCCCAAACCAACCGCGACGACCTTCCGGCGGCCGAGCCCGCAGCTCACGCTCTTCTGAGTTCGATGCCGGCCGAGACGGTGGGCGTGGCTAGGGCAGATCCGCGCTCGAGCGTCAGAACGCACCGGGCGCCCGCCGCCTCCACCCGCAGGAGGCCCGGAGCGAGGATGGACAGCCGGCGCAGCTTGGGCGAGTCCGTGATCGTGATGCTGTTCATGGGTCCGCTGATCCGGCAACTTCGCAACTCGGGCAGGCCAGCCAGTCGAAGGGGCGTGCGTTCTTCGGTTGTGAGCGACAACCGCCGCACCGTGGCAGGGAGCGATGGACTCGCTCCGGCCTCCATGTTGAGTCCGAGCGCCACCAGGGGCAGCGCCTTCAAGAACTCCAGCTGCTGCGGCAGGTAGATGGTGGCTCGGAGCTCGCGCAACTGCTTCAGCCCCTGGACCCCCCCGAGCGACACCCGGTCCAGCACCAAGGTGCGCAGTTCTTTCCGCGCCTCGAGCCGCTCCAGGTGTCCCGGGGTCTGGCGGGTGGGCGCGCACATCCACAACTCGGTCACGTGGGGCAACGCGTCCACGTCGCCCGAGGTCCAGCGTCCGAGTTGAAGCGAGAGCCGCTTGAGTTGCGCAAGGCGGTGAAACGAGGCGACGCCGCCGCGCGTCGAACTCCGCGAAGGCCATCGTGCGCCGCTCACCCGCAACCCGCTCAGCGTGCCGACGAGGTCACCGATGCCCTCCACGCTGTAGGGATCGTCCAGTTGGAGCGCGTCCAATTCGAGCGCTGCCAGATACTCGAAGAGCTCCGGCGGAAAGCGGCCCCGCAGTGACAGTGCCCCCGCTCGGTCCTGCCAGCGCGCCGTCATCAACGGTGTCCAGTCCCTTCGTGGAACCGCGCCCATGACCGCGACTGCGATGGTGCTGGCGAGGGCAGACGCGCCGGCCAATCCGATGCGGTTGAGTTCGAGTCGGACGGCGTTGGGGAAGAACGTGCTCGCATTCGGTGCCCACTGGGCGCCGCGCAAGAACCCCTCGACCGTGGCGGGTCCGAGCGACTGAAGCAGCTCGACCACCTGGACGAATCGATCGGGTCCGCCCTGGATCAACTTGTCGACGGCAAGGACCCGTTCTTCCAGCGAGGTGTCGGCCACGATTGCAGGCTGCGGGAAATCGTCCCACTGCGCCATCGGTTGGGGGTTCACCGCACGTCGTACTGCAGGGTCTGGTTCTGTCCGTTTCGGTCCACGCGAAGAGTGAAACTTCGCGCGGTCTGCAGCTGAGTCCAGGCTTCGAGGGTCTCGTCCATGTTGCCCATGTCGAACCCGTTCACGGTGCGCAGCAGGTCGCCGTTCTGCAGGCCGAGCCGGGCGGCTTGGGAGTCGCGCCGGATGCCGTAGAGGCCGACGCCGCCATCTCGCGGCACGGCGCGAACCGTTCCCGCGAACTCCATCGGACGTTCGCGCAGCGCGGTCGCGAACGCGTCGTCGACTTCGAAGCGGCCGGGGGAGACGTTGCGAATCACGTATTCGTTGGCGCGTGGCGTGGTCGGAGCGGCTCGGCCGCTCGTCGCCGCAGCGGCAACTCGGGGGTTCGTCGTCGCCGGTACCTCCTCCGCGGTGCCGAACATCGTCAGCTGGCAGGCGTCTTCGCCCGAGCGGAGATGGACCGACTGAACACCGATCGATTCGACGCGCCACGGCGGTGTGGCCCCGTCGTCTGCGCGCGGCACTTCGCCGCCCACCGAGAAGAGTCGGGTGCCCGATGCGCTCGACAGGAGCACCCGAGAGCGATCCCTGGTGCCGGCCGCGGCTCCGACCAGCCGCACGCCAGCGCAGGGTGGGGCGGTTTGCGGATCCGCAGGGGTGGAGACCGGGATCTCGCCCGGCCCGGTTGGCGGAGGAAACAGGGCATCGAGCCCGACCTCACGGCGCGCCTCGCGTTCGTGAGGAGCCGGTGCTTCGGCGCGGGCGACCGCGGGGTGCACACCGTCCACGAGCGCCGCGCCGAGCAAGGTCGTCACGCCGCTGGCGCAGAAGAGACCGGTGCACCCAAGGGCGCCGAGCAGGATGAGGGGTCGCATGCGGCACACAGAGCAATGCCCGTGCCGCGCCGCGCATCACCATCCAGCCGCACGACCACCGTTCCAAGCGGCAAGGCGGCGCGCCACCATGGCACCCGCAGGCTGCGACTGCGGACAGGTTGTCGGAGAACCGCCCGCGAACTTCCGCGTCCGCTTCCGCTTCCGCTTCCGCTTCGGAATCCGCTTCCGAATCCGCTTCCGCGTCCGCGTCCGCGTCCGCTGGCGCTGCCCCGCTCTCTACAGGTTCACGACCGGGAGCCGCTGGCGCTTCTTGTCGGACTGGAGCTTCGGCGCGTTCTCGAGTTTCAGCACGCCGCGCGGGCAGACGTGGGCGCACATGCCGCAGCCCACACAGGACGAGCGCGTGAACGACTGATTCGACTGCGCGTACGAGCGCACGTCGATGCCCATCTCGCAGTAGGTCGAGCAGTTGCCACACGAGATGCACATGTCGGCCTTCACCTTGATCTGGAACCGGCCGAGCTTCTGGAAGAGACCGAGCACCGCGGCCATCGGACAGAAGTTGCGGCACCACACCCGCGGACCGAGCAGGGGATACAAGCCGGTGCCGATCACACCCGCGAGGATCGCGCCCACCACGTAGCCGTAGAGCGATTTCATCGAGTACCACTCGCCGCCCGCCACGTACTTGCGGAAGGTCTGGTGTTGGTCGCCGATGAGGTGATCGAGGATGAGGAGGAACGTGCTCAAGATCGCGACGGCGAGCACCGTGTGGATCGCGCGCTTCTCGAACCGCCAGCTCTTGGTCGACTTCGAAGTCAGGTGTCGCCAGGGATCGCCGAAGGTGTTCGCGAGCCCGCCGCATCCGCAGACCCACGAGCAGTACCAACGTTTGCCGAAGAAGTACGCGAGCATCGGCGCGACCACGAGCGCGCCGACGATGCTGTAGACCGCGAGCACCACCGGTGCGTTCTGCAGCGTGCCGGGGTGCAGCTTGTACCAGTCGAGCGGCCAGAAGTAGCTGAAGTAGTACTCGTACTTCCAGAACTCACCCGGGTCGCTCGTGAAGAAGAGGGGCATCACGAGCGGGAGCGTGAACGCCAACACGACCTGCACCGCGACGTTCACGGAGATACGGATCCGGTTGTAGCGCGAGTTGCCGTGGCGCTTGAGGTAGTAGATGGCGCCGCCGATCATCGCGATGCTGTAGAGCATGCCGTACAGCAGCCAGCGGCTGCGCAGCCCAATCGCAGCGGCCCAGCCGTCCGGGTCGAACGCGGTGCCCTCCACGTGTAGCGGATCCCGGAAGTACATCAGGGTGTAGAACCCGATGAGCGTGAACGCGACCAGGTACGCCACCGCGTTGCGGGTTCGCCACGGCTCCCGGTACGTGGACATCAGCCCGTTCTGTCCTTGAAGGTCCATCGCTGTTCACACTCCGGGAGGTTGTACGGGCTCGCGCATGGCGCTCGGTGCAGGGCCACCAATGTTCGAACGGGCTTCGCGCGGCACCCGCAGCGGCGGCACGAACTCGGTGTCGAAGCTGGCTTCCGCGAGGTGGTCGAGGACCCATTGCAGCGAGCGGTGCTGTTCGATGAACGAGAGCAGCACCTCGTGATCCCAACGGCGACCAAGCAGGTTGAACCCGACCACGCGCTCGTCGTCCCCGGTGCCCGTGAGCACGATGCGGGTGGTGCTGCGCACCTTGCCGGTCTCCTCGAAGAACCAGTTCCGTTCGTCTTCGACGTTCATGTTCACGAGCCCCGCGGTCGTGTACTCGATGTCCATCAGTTTCGCCGAGTTGTACCAATGCCCGCGCGCGTACCGCGCCGTGTCTCCGCAGAGACCGCGCGCCGCCACCCGGCCCTGGTCGCGGCTCGTGTACCAGAGCTGCTCCGGTCGCACCGCGCAATTGAACCACTCGACGCTCGCGCAATCGCCCGCGGCGAACACGTCTTCGATCACCTCGCCGTCGACGGTGCGGGCGCGCAACTGTGCGTCGACGAGCAGCCCACCCCGGTCGCGGGCGAGGTCGCTGCCCTCGAGCCAATCGGTGTTGGGCATCACGCCGATCGCGACGACGAGCAAGTCGCAGTCGTGGGTGGCGACGTCGGTCTTCAGAGAAGCGACCGCGCCTTCGCCCTCGATGGACTCGAGGTTCTCTTCGAGCCGCACGTCGACGCCATGCCCGCGCATGCGCTCCGTGATCCAGGCGGACTCCTGCCCATCGATCGCCATCGGCCAGAACCACTCCTCGCGGATCAAGAACTTCGGATGCAGCTTGGCCGCGGCGAAAACTTCCACCGCTTCGATCCCGATGAGTCCGCCACCAACCACCACTGGGTGTTTCGGGGGACCGCCGCGTTCGCCCCGGAGGGACTTGCGGGGCTGGTAGGGCGAGTCTTCGGTGCTGAGCGCGAGGTGCGCGTCGGAGCGGGTGACCGCGCCGCCCCGCGACGCACCGCCATGGATCTCGGTCTCGAGCCATTCGAGATCCTGCATGGTCACGAACGAACCAACGCCGTCCAGATCCGACCCCGGCCACGGCCCGGGACGCGGCCGGCTTCCGCACGCGATGAGCAGCCGGTCGTAGGGGATCGGATCGTGGCCGCCGGCGATCTTCACCATGTGTTCGTTCACGTCGACGCCGATGGCCCGCGCCCGGACGCGGCGAAACCCCATGCGATCATAGATGTCCCGCTCGAGTGGCTCGATGTCGCGCTGGCTCATCTGGCCGCACACGACCCACATGAGCGCGGTGCGCGAGAAGAAGTGGTCCGACTCCTCGCTGACGATCGTGATCGTCCACTCCGGGTTGCGGGCCGCGACGCCGAGCGCCGCCTCCATGCCCGCGACCCCGTTCCCGATGATGACGATTCTCATGATGGCGCGAGGGTATACGGAGAGGCGGGCCCGGCGTTACCGACCACTTCGGCTCTTCGGAACAGCGCCGTCCGCCGACCGCTCAGAACGACACCGGCCGCCACACCATGAGCGCCACCGTGCCAAGCAACGCCACCAGCGTCAGGACGCACACCCGGGTGCTCGCCCGGCCTTCCTTGCCCGCGCTGTAGAGCACGCCGTGCAATGCGGCGAGCGACGCGACGAGCGACCCGACGACCCAGATGGAGAGCAGGGGATGGCCGGCGATTCCGGCGAGTAGGAACCCGCTGACCCAGGTGGCGAGAAACCCCGGTGCGGCGATCCGGAAGGCGAACATCCGGCGCACTCGGTGCGGCATATCCCACGGCAACACGGCGCCGATCGTGCCTGCGAACACGAAGAGCACCGAGACCACTTTGACGAATCGAAGCGCCAGCATCAGAGCGGTCGGGGCGGCGGGTCGTACGGGCGCACGGCGGCGATCTGACGGCCGAACTCGGCCGGGTCGGACGTGGGTCGCTCGCACCGTCCTCGCTCGCACACATAGGCGGTCGCGTGGCTGTTCGGGAGCAGCACCTTGGCTTCGACCAGCGGAACCACCGCGGCCGCTGCTTCCACCTGATCCGCGCGCACGACACACAAGACGCGGTTCGGGAGGAACCGCGTTCGGATTTCTTGCAGCATCCGGTCCCGGGCCGCGTCGTCGTCGAAGACGATCACGATCTCACGGGCGGTGTCGGTGTATCGGTCGAGCGCCGCGAGCATGCGCGTCACACCGGGACCGCGGCGGGTGATCGACGACGAGAACGCAGCGAACAGGCGCTCCGCTTTTGTACGGTACGTGTCGTCTTGGGTGAGTTCCGCGAGGCGCAGGAGGTTCATCGCTTCGACCGAGTTGCCGGACGGCACGGCGCCATCGCTCGAGGGTTTGTCGCGCGTAAGCAGCTCCTCCGCGTCGTCGGCCGTCATCCAATAGCCCCCGCCGTTTGGGCCTTCGTGAAGAAAGTGCGCGTCGAGTTCGGTCTGCAGTTCGATCGCTTCGCGCACCCAGCGCACATCGCCGGTGGTCTCGTGCAGGTCGAGCAGCCCTTCGATCAAGAACGCGTAGTCCTCGAGGTAGGCCCGGTGGCGCGGCTGACCGAGCCAGCTGCGCATGAGCCGCCCCTCGTCGTCTCGCAGCGTCTCGAGGAGAAACTCGGCCGCCTCGATCGCCACCGTCTCGTAGTCGTCCCGGTCGAGCACCAGCGCCGCGCGCGCGAACGCACCGATCATCAATCCCGACCACGCGGTGAGGATCTTGTCGTCGCGCAGCGGCGGCGGGCGCGTGGCCCGTCGCGCGTGGAGGACCGGCCGCGCCTCGGCGACCATGGCGAACAGGTCGGCCTCGGAGACGCCGCGCTCCTGCGCGACCTCGGCCGCCGGGCGCGGGGTCCACAGGATGTTGCGCCCCTCGAAGTTGCCCCGATCGCTCACGTCCCAGTACGCGCGCAGGTGCGGAGCGCTCGAACCGAGCAGTTCGTCGAGTTCGTCGGGCGTCCAAGTGAAGAACCATCCCTCCTCGCGTTCACCACCCTGGTCCGGGTTCGGCGAGTCCGCGTCCGTCGCGGAGTAGAAGGCGCCGCCAGGCGCGCGCATCTCCAGCGCCACGTAGTCGAGCACCTCGGTCACGATGCGGCGGTGCCGTGGGTGGCCGCCGAGCTGAAACCCTTCGAGGTACGCCACGGCCAGTTGGGCGTTGTCGTAGAGCATCTTCTCGAAGTGCGGCACGAGCCACCGGGCGTCGGTCGAGTAGCGGTGGAACCCCCCGCCGACGTGGTCGTACATGCCGCCGTTCGCCATCGAATCGAGGGTGTGCACGCTCATCTCGAGCGCGCGTGGATCCTCGGAGCGCCGCTGGTAGCGCATCATCAAGCCGAGCCGGCTTGGCTGAGGGAACTTCGGCGCACGCCCGAACCCGCCGTGGCGGGGATCGTAAGAGCGGGCGATCGCAGCGGTCGTCGCGGCCACCGCCCGCGCGTTCGGCACATCGCCCGGAGGCTGCGGCGCTGTGATCGACTGGATGCGCTGGCTGAGCTGCTGCGCTTCGGCCACGACGTTGCCCGGCTCGTCGCGGTACCGCCGCACGAGTTCCGTCAGCACCGACAAGAACCCACGCCGCGCACCGCGCACCCCATCGCGGGGAGGAAAGTATGTGCCGCCAAAGAACGGTTCGCCGTGGGGCGTCATCACGATGGTCATCGGCCATCCACCGCGGCCGGTCAGCACCTGCACCGCGGTCATGTAGAGGTCGTCGACGTCCGGCCGCTCTTCGCGGTCGACCTTGATCGGGATGAAGTGTTCGTTGATGTAGGTCGCGATCTCGAGATCCTCGAACGACTCCTTCTCCATCACGTGGCACCAGTGGCACGTCGAGTACCCGACGCTCAGCAGGATCGGTCGATCGGTGTCTCGCGCGCGCTCAAACGCTTCTTCGCCCCAGGCGCGCCAGTTCACTGGGTTGTGCGCGTGTTGGAGAAGGTACGGGCTCGTCTCTCCGATCAGCCGGTTGGTGAACGTGGGGCTGCCGTCCGGTTCGAGGTGTTCGGTGCGCGGTTCGTAGTCGTCGCCCTTGGCGGCGAGCAGCTCCGCGAGCGCGGCGACGAGCGTCGGATCCGTCGACACCCCGGGCACGTTGGGATCGCTTCGGTCCATCTCGCTGTTGCCTTCTTCCGCTGTGGCGGACACGGGTTCCGGATCCGAACCGCACCGGCATCCCGTGCCGCATGCTGTGCCGACGGAGCCGATCAAGATCATCCCTGCCAGAACTGAGCCGACCCGGTTCGAACGCACCTGGAAGTACCGCGCGCGGCTGCGTGGAGGTGCGGGGCGACGGGTCACCCGACCGTTAGAGCACAGGCGCCCGCTCAGTAGTAGTCGTCGTCCCCGAACGCGCGGCGCCGCCGCCGACCTCGGCGCCGTCGTTCTTCTTCTTTGCGCTTTTGCAGTTCGGCGAGCGCTTCGCTCATGCGCTTCTGACCTTCGGCGAGCGCGCCACTCCTTTGAAGATGCGCCTGCACCGCGGTCTCTCCAACGACCTCGCCGTCTTTGACGAACTGGGCATCCGCCGCGTACGTCTCGGCGCGTCGGGCGGCACGAATGAACGCGTCTTCTTCGCCACCGTCGAGGAAGACCCCGCCGCAGCACTCCGCCTTTTCGATCTCGAGCACGCCGAACACACTCGTGATGCTCAGGGTGGTCATGGCTTTGCGGCACTTGGGGCACGGCAGGGCGGACGGCCCGTGATCGACCGCGGAGCCTTCCTCGGCGCCGAACAACGCCTCGATCTGCACCGAGAATGCTTTGGACTCGCCGGCATCCATGAAGAGCGATCCACATCCGATGCAGGTGTCGAGTTCGACTCCGTCTCGCTTGTCGACTTCCATCTCGCCCCGGCACCGCGGACAACGCGTGACACCGTCGTCCGGCATCTCGTCCATCGCGCCGCCGCCCACCAGTCCGGTGAGCACGCTCGCCGCTGGGGGCGCTTTGCCCGCGCCGCCCTGCAGCCACGGCGGGAGTGCGAACCCGCTGCCCTCGGCCGCCGACGCGAGCTTCACCGCCCGGCGCGCTGCATCCGCGAGTCCGGTTTGCTCACCGGGATCGAGGAACAGGCCGCCGCAGCATGTGGCGCGTTCGATCTGAACCGCCTGCCCGTTCTGCTTGGTGACCTCGACGGTCATCATCACGCCTTCGTGGGCGGGGCACTTCCGGTCCGATCCGCCGACCACCTTGGCGGCTTCGGCGCCGACCCCGAAGAGGGCGTGTGTCTCGATGCCCTGGGCTTCCGCCTCTCCGGCGTCGAGAAAGAGGCCTCCGCACTTCTTGCAGAAGTCGACTTCGACTCCCTGAACGTGGCGGACCTCGAAAGGGTTCTTGCAACTCGGACAGTTTCGCATCCGCGGATGATAAACGATTTCCACGGCCGCTACGGGCCTGGCTCGCTTTGCGAGACTGGCGGCCCTAGCAGGTCGCTGAAAAGCGACCTGCTCCCTTGCCGTTGCCCTTGCCCGTGCCCTTGCCCGCGTCGTGGACGCCGTGTGTTTCGCGACGGCGAGGCGCGAATCGGAGCGCGATGCCCAGCGGAC
>JAXMNT010000054.1:0-51978 GCA_034670305.1 Deltaproteobacteria bacterium | reverse complement strand
CGCTTGATCAGCGCGACGAGCATCGCGACGACCTGCTCGAGGTGGGCGAGAGCCCGTTCGATATTGTCTCTCGCGAGGGAGGCTCTGGGCCCGCGCAGGAGCGAAGCGACGAGCAGGTCCGGAGCCGCTTTCGAGGGTTCGGAAAGCCGAAGGCCATGCGCGCTCATCGGGCTGAGGGCTACCCGGTTTCGGGATCGACAGCGCGAAGGAGCTGTGATCTACCGGAGCCATGCGTGGTCGCTCGAATGAACAGTCTTCGATGTTGTGTCTGGTGAGCCCGGAGTCTCGGGTCCCAGCGGACCGATTCGCGGCCTCGCCGTCGCGAAACACACGGCGTCCACGACGCGGGCAAGGGCACGGGCAACGGCAACGGCAAGGGAGCAGGTCGCTTTTCAGCGACCTGCTAAATCCCGTAGAGGATGCCGGCGTCGAGGGCGACGTTTGCGACCCAGTGGAAGAAGAGTGCGTACCAAGCGCTCTCGAGACGCAGCGTGAGTGCGCCCACCGCGAGTCCCCACACGGGCGCGGCCAAGAGTTCCGGCAGCGGTTTGCCGGTGTGCCACACGATCTGAATCGCGGTCGTCACCAGCACTGCGAGGGCGGCGCTGCCGAGCTTCTCGCGCAGCGAGAACAGGAGCACTCCGCGAAGCGCGAGTTCCCCGCCCACGAAGAAGCCGAGGTACGCGAGTTCATACGCGACGAACTCGCCCGTCGTCAGCGCGGCGTGTCCGCAGAGCGGGTACTCGGCGCGGACCGACGCGTCCTTGGACGTGACGAAGAACATCAGCGCTGCACCCGCGGCTCCGGCCACCAGTGCGATCGGCACCCCCGCGCGCCACTTGCCGAGTCCGAGGCCCAGGTCGTCAAACGAACGTCGGTAGCCGAACTTCAGCACCAGCACCGGCACCAGCCCCATGACGAGCGCGCCGAACCCGAAACGGATCATCCAGGCGTGTCTGGGGTTGAGCGAACGGAGCGCCGGCTCGAGGACCCACGCCGACCCTTCCGCCCCCCAGAGCCAGAATCCGATGCACAGCAAGAACGCGCCGACCACGTGCGCGTCCCTCAGCCAGCTCCGCAGCGTCCCCATGGCGAGAGACTCTCAGACCGGCGCCCCCGCCGACAACCGATCAGGGCTGAAGTTCGTCCGGCGCGTCCCCGAGATCGAGCAGGCGCCAGCGTTCGAGGCCGTCTTCGCCGTGTCGCTCGAGCGCATGCACGCCCACGTTCTCACACACCCGCATCGAGATCGACGCGTCGCCTTCGTCGCGTTCGATCGCCACGCACCGTTCTCCTTGAACCGCGCCGGTGACCTCGGGCTGCGCGTCCGCCAGCCGCCATCCGGCGGCGTCGTTCGGAGCGAACGCGCGCGCTCCGGTGCCGTACCAGGCGGCGGGCACCTGCCACGCGATGCTGCCGGTGGCTTCGGTCACGAGGCGTCCGTGCCGATCGATGGGGGCGAAGCCGGCGCCGCTCAAACCGACGTGGGGTTCGAGCGCGAAGATCCCGTCCTGGTTGGCGATGAGCCAGCCGACGTAGACCGGCGACTCGCCCAGCGGCACGCCGACGGGGGCGAGTTTCACCGCGACCGCCCCACCCTCGCGTACGACAACCTCTTCCACCCGAATCCGCACCTGTCGATCTCCGCTGGAGAGCTGCACGAGGTACGCGAGCGACTCGCCCTGCCGAAGGTCTCCGAGCAACCGAGGCGCGCTCGAAGGTTCTTCGGCAGCCTCTGTCGGGGCCGCCGCCGGTTCGGTCGCGGGGTTCGCAACCACGGTGGTGGACTGCGGTTGCGGTTCGGTGTGGGCGCACCCGATGCAGAGCGCCACGGAACATACGAACGATCGCCACACCCCCGAACTATACACCCTGGTCGCGCCTCGGATGCGCGCCCGAGAGATCAGCGACCCGGCGTTCGGCGCAGCGGCAACTCGAGGACGAACTGCGCGCCGGGTCCCTCCGGCACTTCGTGCCTCACCTCACCACCGTGCGCCTCGACGACGGCTTTGACGATGGCGAGGCCGAGCCCGGTTCCGTCGCGCTCCGGGCTGGTCGTGAAGAACCGCGCGAAAATCTTCGCGCGGTCGTCTTCCGGCACGCCGGGCCCGTGGTCGCGCACGGTGATCTTCAGCCGACGTTTGGTATTCGACACCGTCACCTCGACGGGCACGTCGGGCGGACTGAAGCGCAGCGCGTTGTGCAGCAGGTTCGTGAGCGCGACGTCGAGATCGTCTTCCCGCGCCATCACGATCGGTGCGGACGCCTTCCAGTGGAGCGCGATGTCACCCTCTCGTTTGGAGGCCCGCCCGACGATGGCGCGGATGAGCGGTTCGAGCACCAGTGCTTCTCGAACCGTCTCGGACGCGTGCGCTTCGATCCGGCTCAGCTCCAGCAGACGCGAGACGTGCCGGTCCAGCCGCTCGGCATCCAGCAGGATGTTGCGCAGAAATCGATCGCGCGCCTCGGGATCGTCGGCAGCACCTTCGGCGAGCAGCTCGGCCGCACCGCGGATCGACGTCAGCGGCGACTTGAACTCGTGTGCGACGTCGGCCGCAAACGCGGAGATGTAGCGCAGCCGTTCGTCGAGCTCTTCGGTCATGGCCGCGAACGACTCGCCGAGCTCACGGATCTCCCCTCCGCCGCCCACCGGCACCGGCACGTCCCGTTCACCGGACGCGATGCGCTTGGCGGCTCGGGAGAGCCGACCGAGGGGCCGGCTGATGCTCCAGGCCAGCAGGAGGGTGACCAGCAACGTGAACGCGAGCGCACCGGCCATCACCCCGAAGAGCCCCTGCCGGATCCGATGCAGTTCGAGCAATACCGGCGTCGTGGATCGCACCACGTAGACCACGCCTTCGACCGAACGCCGGGGCATGATCGGATCGGTCACGAACAAGAACACCGCGGGCAGCCGCTCCCGAACCCGCGTGTACGAGCTCGGATGTCCCTCGTACGCCTCGCGGATCTCGCGCCGGCCCTCGAGCGTCGGCCACGGTTCGTCCGGCCGTGCCGAAACGGTGCGGAGGGACGGCGAGGCGAGGCTCGGCGCTGGCGGCTCCGGTCCCTCGGGCGGACCGTCGCGGTGCGAGTCCACGACGACGGTGCCGCTCTTGTCGAGCACCCGGATGCGGGTGCGGGTCCGCTCCGCCGCACGCCGCAGCGCATGCTCGTGTTCGACGGCGTCGAGCGGCACCCCGGTGCGCAAGTCCGCCTCGAAGAGACGTCGCACGAGCGTGGCTTGGTTGCGCATGTCGCGCTCGAGCCCGTTCAAGAGCTGTCGTTCGTAGATGTCCGCGAACTCGAGCCCGACCACCGGCACGAGCACGACCAACACGTTGACGACGAGGAGGCGAACGCGGATCCGCCCGAGCTGACTGAAGAAGCGCATCACCGGGCCGCCGCGCAGGTGCCCCGGCACGAACACCAGGCCGCAACCGATTCATTCCGCACGGAACAGAACCTCGACCCGGACCTCATCGGTCTGTCGCGCCAGCCCGACGTAGGGCTCGCCCAGACCTGCGCCCGACCCATCCGAGTGACACACCTCGAGCAGTTCGCCCTCGAGCCGGCGCGATCTCCAAGACAGCGCCTGCCAGGCCTCTTCCTCTCGCCACTGCGCGTCGCGGCTGGCCCCGGCCGACTGAAAGCGCCACCCGCGACAACGTTCGCTCCCTTCTCGACAGCCCACCCGCACCACGCGCGCGGCGAGGATGGCGCGCTCGAGCCGAAGCGTCGCGAAGAGGGTCGACTCCACGGCCGCATCCGAGAGTGCGGTCCGCGCGCGCACGGTGCGGTGGGCCCAGCGTTCGAAGGTGGCGAAGCGGTCGTGGTGCGGAGCGGCACGCACGAGATCGGCGGCCGGCTCGGTGTCCCGCTCGCACGCGCTCGCGAGCACGCCGACACACAGGACGATCAACCAGCGTCGTCCACGCCCAACGTCGCGCCCAGGCGCACCAGCTCCACGAAGGTCACGCCCTCGGTCTCCCCCGCCCGCCGTGAGACCTCGCGGAACGCCGCGGGGTCGAACTCGGGGAAGTGGGCGTCGCCGCGCACCTCGCGGTCGACCTCCGTGATGTACAGGTGGGTGCATCGAGGCAGAGCTTCGGAGTACACCGACTCGCCGCCGATGACGAATGGACACGGGTCGTCGGCCACGAGTGCCAACGCCTCCTCGAGGCTGTGCACCACTTCGCATCCTTCGAATTGTGCGCCCTCGGTGCGGGTCAGGACGAGATTTCGACGCCCCGGAAGCGCACGGCCGATCGCCTCGTGCGTGGTGCGTCCCATCAGGAGCGCGTGCCCGGCGGTGGTGCGTTTGAAGTGACGCAGGTCCTCCGGCAGGTGCCACGGAAGCCCGAGTGCACCGCTGGAATCGCCGATCACGCGGTCCCTGCCCACGGCCACGATGAGCGCCAGCGTCCGCATCGGCGTCTCGTCCGTGGGTTCCACGTTCAAACCGCGACGGGCGCCTTGATCCGCGGATGCGGGTCGTAGCCAGTCAGCTTGAAGTCCTCGTACCGGACGTCGAAGATCGAGCGCGCGGGCGCCAAGGTCAGCGTGGGCAGCGGCCGCGGGTCGCGGGCGAGCTGGGTCTGGGCTTGCTCGAGGTGGTTCTCGTAGAGATGCACGTCACCAAACGTGTGCACGAAGTCGCCGGGCTCCAGCCCGGTGGCGTTCGCGATCATCAGCGTCAACGCCGCGTAGCTCGCGATGTTGAACGGCACACCCAAGAACACATCCGCGCTCCGCTGGTAGAGCTGGCAGCTCAGCCGCTTCCGGTCTTGGTCGACGTAGAACTGAAAGAGGGTGTGGCAGGGCGGCAGCGCGACCTGGTCGGCTTCCTTCGGGTTCCACCCAGTGACGATGAGCCGGCGGCTCGTGGGGTTGTGTTTGATCTGTTCGACCACGTGTTGGAGCTGGTCGAGCCCATCGTCCTCGTACGAACCATCGGGCCGGCGGGTCGCGCCGAAGTTGCGCCACTGGTGTCCGTACACCGGCCCGAGGTCGCCCGCTTTTCGGCCGAAGCGCGCGGTCTGTTCGGCCGTGGCCCACTCGTCCCAGATGCTCACGCCGACCGCGCGCAGACCGGCGACGTCCGTGTCCCCGCGAACGAACCACAGCAACTCGTGCAGGATGCTCTTGAGGTGCACCTTCTTGGTGGTGAGCAGAGGGAACCCATCGGAGAGGTCCATGCGGATCTGGGCACCGAAGAGACTCCGCGTCCCCACCCCCGTGCGGTCGCCGCGCCGCATGCCGCGCTCGTACACGTCGCGCAGCAGATCGAGGTAGACCTTCACTCGTCCTCGGACGCGGCCGGTGTCTCCGCCGCTTCGTCTCGGCGGATCGAGTAGCGCACGAGCGCCCGAAGGATGTCGTTCCGCTGGAGGTCGCCGACGAGCCGTTTGACGTCTTCGTAGATCGACGGGTCGACGAGCAGGCCGCCGATGGTCCCGCGCCCCGCGCGCATCTCCCCGGTGAGGAACGCCGCGTCTTCGCTGACCTGCGTCAGGTTGGCGAGGAGCTGATCGGCGGAGTCTTCGTAGATCAGATCGTGGATGGTTCCGTCGCCGGTTCGGACATCGCCGAGGATCGTCGCCAACTCATCGCTGGCCCGGCCGATGTTCACGACCGCGTCGCGACCCTCCGATCCGTAAATGAGCGCGTGGGCGCTCCCGTCCCCTGTTCGAACTTCGTCCGAGATCTGGCGGAAGCTGCGGGAGGTGCGGGCGAGCTCGCTGCTGGTGGTGCGCAGGTTCTGAAGCGTCGCGACCACCTCGTCCCCGGTCTCCGGGTCGGTCATCAGTCGCTGCACCGCTCCGTCGCCGTTCGCGAGCATGCCCGTGATGCGGGCCAGGTTGCGCGCGGTCTCGGTGAGATCGTTGGAGAGCTGCTGGTCGCGGAAGGGCTCGGTCATCAAGCGCACGTTCTGTGCAACCGCCTCCACCTCGTCTGCGATGGACTGCGCCTGGGCGATGAGCCCGCCGCTCTCGTCCGCGTAGAGCGGCGTCTCACTCGGCCACGGCTCGAACGACTCGTCGCCCACCGTGATGTCGAGCAGCTGGTCCCCGAGCAGGCCCTTCGAACCGACGCTGACGAGACTGGGTCTTGGGTCGGTGGAGCCGACCTCGGGCGGCGCCACCGAGGGGTTGCCGCGGATGAGGTGGGCGGAGGAGGAGATGACTCGAAAGCCGACCTTCACTCGTCCGTCGGGGAGAAAGTCCACGTGCTCGACCGTCCCGACATTCACCCCCGCGACGTTCACCGTGTTGCCCGGCCGCAGCCCGCTCACCTGAGCGAACACCGCGTGGTACTCGGACTTCGACTGGAACATGTTGCGCTGATTGCCGATCACGAAGGCAAGCGACCCCCCGATGACGAGCGCGATGACGACGAACGCGCCCACCCGCAGCTCCGTGCGGTTCTTCTTGGGCTCGCTCACCTGCGGACCTCGTCCAGCGGCGCGGGCGGTGGAATCGAGGGCGGGCCCAGCGCCTCTTCACCCTCAGGCACGTTGCCCTGGACGAAGTCACGTACCTGGGGTTCGGTGCTCGCAGTCAGTTCGCTGGGCGTGCCGGTGAAGATCACGCGGCCGTCGTGGATCATGGCGATTCGGTCGCTGATCGCGAAGGCGCTCGGCATGTCGTGGGTCACCACCATCGACGTGACGTTCAACGTACGTTTTAGATGCACGATGAGGTCCGTGATGCGGGCGATGTTGTCCGGGTCGAGTCCGGTGGTGGGTTCGTCATACAAGAGCACGCGGGGTCGAATGGCGATGGCGCGGGCAAACCCGACGCGCTTCTTCATACCGCCAGAGAGGTCCGCAGGCCATAGGTTCTCGGTCCCGGCGAGCCCTACCCGTTCGAGGGACTCCGCCACGCGGTCCTCGATCTCCTTCGGCGTGAGCGTGGCCTGCTGGCGCAGTCCATAGGCCACGTTCTCGCCCACGGAGAGCGAGTCGAAGAGTGCCCCGGCCTGAAAGAGCATGCCGATCTCTTTCCGGACAGCGAGCCAATCGGCCTCGGTGTTGTCCTCGATGCGCCGCCCGTCGAAGACGATCGTCCCCGCGTCGGCATGCAGAAGCCCGACGAGCAGCTTGAGCATCACGCTCTTGCCCTGCCCGGAGCCGCCGATGATGGTGAGCGACTCGCCCTCGAAGACGTCGAGGTCCAGATGTTCGTACACGCGTTTGGGCCCAAAGGCCTTCACCACGCCACGCATCTGAATCAGCGCTTCCCCCATCTGCGCACCGTACCCAACGATGTCCTTCAGGCAAACGGTGGAAACCGCGGTGCGGTCACTGAACTCCGCGGCGCTGCTGCTGTCCCTGCCGGAACACGTGGGACGGCTCGCCCCCAGGCGTGCGGATGCGCCCTGGGTGCGGCTCCTGCTGGTGCTGTCGAAGCACGTCCGTCACGCCGGTCAGGCGCTCGCAGATGCGGTTCTCCTGCTGGGTGCGGTCGGCCTCGTCCTTCATACAGGCGGCCAACTCGGGCGGAATGTCGCTCGAGCAGTTCTCTCGAAAGTCTTCTTCGCTGGGAGGCTCGTCGCCGGCTTGCTCGGCCAAGATCAGGAACGCGGCGTACGCCCGTCCACACGGATCGGTGGAGTCTTGTAGCCGCGCGTTGCCGGCCATCTGGCGGTACAGACGCTCGGCGTCCTCGTCGCTCATCGAGTCCACCAGGCGTGCGTACCGCCGGGACTGCTCGGTGTTGCCACCGCCGCCACGCCCACCGCCGCGGCCGCTCTCGCCCGCGGCCTGCGCCGCACTCGCCAAACGCTCCGCCTCCGTGATCGCCGCCGGAGGCGGCATGCGGCCTCTGCCGACGGTCGTCTCGCCGTGGGCGACCGGTGGCAGTTCGCGCTCGATCGAGGGCGCCGTCGCGTTGTCGTACACCGCCGCGGGGTCGTCGCAGCCGATCGTCGGTGCGAGGAGGAATGCAAAAGCGACCGCGAGGGCGCGGGTTTCGGTCGAATGGTTCATCGGGCTTCCAAGATCGTGATCATCGTGCGGCCTTCGAGTTCGTTGCCTTCTTCGTCTGCGCGCGGGTCCACCCCGACGAGATCGATTGCGACGAACCGACGCGGGTCATTCTTGCGGCGATAGAAGAGCATGTCGACCCCGTCGGGGATCTGCTGCCCCCGTTCCTGGGCGACGGCTGCGTAGTCCACCTCGGTCCAGAGCGTCGCGTCCACGTTGGCGCGGTACCAGGTCTGCAGCTCCTGCACCGACCGGGTCGAGCGGCCGTAGATGGTGGCGTAGTACGGCGCATTCTCCTCGTAGGCCTGCATGATGCGGCGGCCGTCCGGCGGACGGGGGATGTCCTCTGGGTCCGCCCCGACCGCATCTCCCTCGGAGGGCATCAGCTGATCGACGCGGAAGGTATCCGTCGTCTCGAGCGTCATCATGAGCGTTCGACCGCCCTCGGCTTGCTGGGCGTACACGTATCGGATCTGCCCGAGGTCCGCGGCGTCCATCGACTCCATGAAGTCGTCCATGCGCCCAGCGAGGTCGAACGGGTTCGGATCCTCTTCGTCCTGAAGACAGATCGTGTACCCGCTCTCTTCCGTCCGCTGACCCGGCCCGAGTTCTTCCTGGGTGGGGCACTCGTGCTCCACTCGAGCCAGCGCATCCTCAAGCGGCTCTTCGACCACCTGGGTCGAGATCCGCAGTCGCTGCCCGTTGAGCACCAGATGGCGCGGTCCGGGCGGTCGCCCGTCGTCCGTCTGAAGCTCGTCCAGAAAGCCGGCCCCCGCGAGCTGTTGCCCGATCGGGCCCATGCCTCGATGCAGCTCCGCGCGAAACCGCAGGTAGAAGACCAGCATCAGCATCAGCGCCACGACGATTCCCGTCGCCAAGAGCCGCAACAGATACCGCCCCCCCCGCTTCAGGAACGAAGTCCCCGCCGGGTCCTCCTCCTCGTCGGAGTCGGAGTCGTCGTCGTAGTCGTCGTCGTCGTCGGCTTCGGAGTCGGCTTCGGAGTCGGCTTCGGCTTCGGAGTCGGCTTCAGCTTCGGAGTCGGCTTCAGCTTCGGAGTCAGCCTCGGCCTCAGCTTCGTCCGCTTCCGAGTCGGCGTCGGCTGCGCCCTTCACGGCGTCCTCGAACCCCTCCTCAGAGACGTCCTCGTCGCGGTCGGATGCACCGTCCTCGCGCGATTCATTCATCGCGCGGCGCTCGATCGGGATCGCAGCGTCCGTCTCGTCAGTGCAGGTCGGACCAGCTCGCGAGGTACGCCGCGGTGATGTATCCACCCATGGCCACGTCGTTCACCTGAGTGAGATCCTCGTTGCATGTGATCGCCATCCGATGGCCGAAGCGTGCTGTGCCGCCAATCGCGCCGGGACGGGTGATCTCGCCCGAGCGCGCGTACTGGTTGGTGTCGATGTTGAACGCGAAAGTGGTGGCGTAGAACAACGGGATCGCCGGCTGCCGACGGGGGATGACGAAGCCGCTGGTGACCGTGCCGAGGATGATCGTTCCGACGGCCGGCAGGCTCGCGAGGCTGTAGCCGCCCGCCCCTGTGGTTACGGTAGGCGCCGCCGCGTCGTCCTGACATCCGCCCATGGCGTGGATCCATCCGTCGCGCCGGGTGTCGGTCGCCGAGGCGAGCGCACTCTTGAAGCCGTCGTTCACGAAGAGAATGAGTGCCCAGAGAAGGACGAACACCGGCAACGTCATGATCGCTTCCGCGTACATGGCGCCGCTCTGGTCGCGCCTCAGGGACGGGGGCGTCAACAAGTTTCGAACGCGCTTCATCAGTGCACCACGATCCCATCCACCACACCGCAGATCGCACCACCGAAGCCGCCGCTGCAGATGCTGCCGCTGGCTCGGAAGCGACGCAGGCGTGCTTTCCACATTAGATCCCACATCCAGTTTTCACGGTCGGTCTGTCCGTCGTAGTAGTACTCGGACTGGGCGAACGAGAAGCGGTGCAGTTGCGCCAGACTGTCGAGCGGAGAGTCGGCGTCCGTTTCTCGTCCGTAGGTCGCAATGGCGACCCGTTCGTCGTGTCGGTTGTCGTCGCCGAGCCCGTAGGGAGGCGCACCCACGACCACCGAGCGGTATTGGAACTCGTCGTCCCCGAGATTCACCCCGCCTTCGACCCGTTGGGGTTTGTTGCGTACTCGGCTGTGTTCGGACCGGCATGCTTGCCAGGTCCAGAACGGCGCAGACAACGCGGCCACGGCCACGTACCGGTCGCCTCGACTGCATGCGTGGTGGAACGCCAGTTCGGTCGCAGCGAGCGAGACCACACCCCACTGCGGCAGGGCGCTGGTGCCGACGATCTCGTCGCAGATGCGCCGCGATGGATCGTTCTCGAGCGGAAGGTTCAACCCGGCGTAGCCTGCGCCCGCGGTGGCCGGTGGGTTGTATTGCTCCATGGTGATCTCGAAGCCGGCGCCGATCGCAGACAGCGGCACCACGGTTCTCAGGTTTCGGGACGCACTGTGCGTGGCATCCGCAACGTCCTCCACGATGTCCCGCGCTTCGTTCCGGGCGTCGCGCGCGTCGCAGGTCGAGGTGAGAAGGCAGAAGGCCGCGAGGCACTCACGACAGCAACTCGCACACCAGGGACCACATCCAGCGCACACCGCGTCGGCCGCGGCCTGTGCCGTCCAGACGATGCTGAGCGCGGCCTGGGCGATGACGAGGATGCCGTACACCGAGGCGAGCGTGAGGTTGAGAAGCACGATGACGTTCATGCCGCGCGCGAGCATGACCGCACCGGCCATCGCCGTGGCGTCGGCCGCGTCCTGCATGCGCTCGCGGTAGACGATCGTCTCGCCGATGCCCGCGATGTAATAGAGCAGCCCGACGATGAACGTCGTCATGAAGATGCCCATGAGCATCATCGCGCCGCGGTCGTCTCGGAGCAGCGCCCGCGCCCCCCGATCGTTGCCCGGGGTCTTGCGAACCTTCCGCGCACTGTCGTCGCGGAAGAAGGCGAGCACACCGTCTCGAATCTTACTCATAGTCGTACCCAGCGCCTTGGTTGGGGAGGATCGCTTGTGCGCGAAGAATCACGACACGGTTGCTGCCGAACACGTACGGAAGAACGAGCCACGGCGCTTCGGCCAGTGCCAACTCCCGCACGCCCTGCCCGACGTCGCTGCTTCCGAGGAACGGGTCGAGCACGCCGCCCAACCACTCCTCGTGTCCGTCCCAAACCCGGTCGCCAAGTGCTTCCACGAGCACAAGCGGGTTGGACAACGCGATCGAGAGGTACTCGTCACAGATGTAGTCGTTCACGATCGGCACCCCGCAATGGAAGAGGTACGTCACGCGGGTCGCGAACGGCTCCTTGGCCCCAAACGTGCGCTTGAAGTCGTTTTCGCCTGGGGTGTGGAACGTCACCGAGGTCGCGCCGCGGTTGTAGACGGCGGCGGCAGACGCCAGGGTGGCGACCCCGTTGTCGAAGGCGTGCTCGGCCACCAGATGATCGCCGTTGAACGCGTTGTGGTAGCTCGGTCCGAGCGGCGTGAGAGGGATGGTGGCCGCGCGGCGAATCGCGCGGATGCGGCCATCGCCTTCGCCACCCACGGCGCCACCGAGGATGGAACCGAGCGCGCCCACGAGCGCGCCGCCGCCCTCGCCGTCGCTGCCGACGCCATCGAAGGTCACTTCGTTCACGGGTGCGTCGTCGTAGTGCTGCGGATCGTCGGGGATCACCACCACGGCGGCGCGGGCAGCCCGGGTGGCGCTGTGCCGGACCGCGAGCTTGCCGACGTAGAGCAAGCTGAGCTGCATCATCGCCAAGAACAGCAAGAGCACAGGCGGGAACGCGATGAGAAACTCAGCGTAGGCCGCACCGCGATCGTCGCGGATGAGGCTGGTGGGTTCACTTCTCGAAGTCATGGTTCCATTCCCAGCCACGTTGGGTGGCGCATCAGCACACTGACGAGCGTGCCCGCGAAGATGTACGGCCCGACCCGTACCGCTTCGCGGAGCTCCTTGTTTGGTTTTCTGCGCCACTTCTTCGGCAGAAGTCGGTTGAACACCTGGAAGAACAGGTTGGCGAACCCCGCCAGGAGTTTGCCCCGCCACGCCAGCAGCACCAGCGAGTAGAGCGACGCCATCGCCATCGAGAAGAACTGGGCTTCGATGCCGACCGTCGGTCCGACGGTCGCTCCGATGCTCGCGAAGATCTTCACGTCCGCTCCAAACATCCCGCCCATGCGGTAGGCCATCAGCGGCACGACTCCGCAGGCGAAGAGCCCGAATCCCGACATCACGACGCCCGTCCAGCCGTGGGTCAGGTACCAGACCACTGGCATGATCCCCATGAGCGGCATCGTCAGCCAGTTCGGCACCCGCCCCGTTCGCCAGTCGAACACCGCCGCGATGCCCGTCAGGACGATCACGATCACGTGGCTCAAAGTTGGGGTCATGTGGTGAAAGTGGCATGAGAAGGATCGGGGATGGGCAACTCCGTCAAGAGTTTTGAATCAGGGAGGTGTGCCGAACGAAGTGTGCTGTTCATCGGAGTCGGCTTCGATCTGCTCTCGGAACTCGACCCAGGCGATCAGGCAGAACATCACGACCAGCACGACGATCACGACGTACTCGACGCTGGTTGCGCCCTCTTCGTCGGCTCGAAGTGCCGTGGCGAGGTTGCGCTGAATCTTCATCACGGCACCGGCGCGCCCAGGAACACCTGGGTCATGCGGAAGGTGTTGAGGAGCGGAACGCCCAAGGAGATCACCGCGAGCGCGATCACGATGCCCATCGTGATCACGATCGTGATGTATTCCAGGTAGACGGCACCCTCTTCTTGTTCGACGAACCCGTCGAGGTCGGGGTTTCGGACTTTGGGTGACTTCCGGCGGATCGCTGGGGTCGATTGTCCCCGGGTCTTGGTCGTAGTGCGCATCGTATGGACTCCCTCTGCAACCAGGATGCCGAAATAGGCAGCCGGTCACAAGGCGAACGAAGCGACTGTAACATGACCGTACGAAACGTGCGCAGTCGAAAAGTCCCGAGGTTGATCCACGCCGATCGGGTCCGGAAAACGATCTGAGGACGCGCCGATCGTGCGATTTCGCCCGTTGCCGGGGACTCCGGCCCCCGCCGCGGTGGCGCACCCGCTGGATTGCCTCTCCCTGCCGTTCGCGCTACCCGGGCAGCCGTGAAGTACGATGTCGAACGGTTTGTCGAAGCCCCCGACGGGACGCCCCTCTTCACAGGTGTCCTCGGCGGTGGCGAACAGACCCCCGTGGTGCTCAACGACGGGATCGGGTGCGATGGCTTCGTCTGGCGGTACCTCGCGCCCCACTTGGCCGAACATCGTCGCGTGGTGCACTGGCACTACCGAGGTCACGGCCGAAGTGGGCTCCCAACCGACAGCAGTCGACTGAACATCCCGAACCTCGCCGACGATCTCGTGCGGGTCCTCGATGCCCACGATGTGGAGAAAGCGGTATTCGTCGGACACTCGATGGGCACCCAGGTCTGCCTGGAGCTCTACCGCCGCGCTCCCGATCGCGTGGCTGGGCTCGCGCTGATGTGCGGGAGTTTCGGACGCGTCACCCACACGTTCCACGGAAGCGACATGTTGAGCCAAGTGCTCCCAGGCATTCGTTCCGCAGCCCGCAAACACCGAGGTATCGCGCGTGCGATCTGGGGCCGGGTGCCCACCTCTTTGGCCTACCGCGTCGCGTGTCTGAGCGGCGAGGTGGATGCGGTCACGATTCGGGAAGAAGACTTTCGGCGTTACTGGGAGCACATCGCGGTCATGGACCCGGACGTCTTCCTCCAACTACTCGAGAGCGCCGGCGATCACTCTGCGCAGGACCTGCTCGCGGAGATCACCGTGCCGGTCCTCGTGCTTGCGGCTGAAAACGACACGTTCACCCCGTCGGAGCTCGCCGCCGCGATGGCGGATCAGATCCCGCGAGGGGAACTGTTCATGGTGCGCGGCGGGAGCCACGCAGCGCCGGTCGAACAACCGATGATGGTCCAACTTCGAATGGACAAGTTCCTCTCGGAACACATCGATGGCCCCGACGTCCACGCCTCGGTGCCGCCGCCTCTGGGCTGATATTGCTGGTCTCTCGCGGGGTTCCTGCGGGCCCAGACGCCTTCGGCTTTCCGAACCCTCGAAAGCGGCTCCGGACCTGCTCGTCGCTTCGCTCCTGCGCGGGCCCAGAGCCTCCCGCGCGAGAGACAATATCAGTCGTCGTCGGTGGGTTGCTCTTCGAGGTCGTTGATCGAGGGCAACTTCCGCAACTCGGAGAGTGCGATTCGCACGCAACGCTGGACGATCCACGAGCGGGTGCGGTCCAGCCGCAGGGCTTCGCGTTCGATGTCCTCCAGCATGGCTGCAGGAAAGTAGAGACTCTGTTTTCGCTTGTCGGATGCCATGGGTCGGGACCTGCCAATGTGCGACGTACGCCTCCTTAGTAGCACATGCGGCCCCAGCCGTGAACAGGCACCTGCGCAGGTCCGAAGGCGCGCAAGGGATGCTATGCCATCCCCTATGCGTACCACCGTTGCGGCTGTGATCTTTGTCGCCGGCCTGGCGATCGGCGCCATGCATCCGGGCGGCCCCGGGCGCGCCTTCGCCGATCCCCAAACCACCAGCCCGTTTCAGAACCTCTCTGTGTTCGCGCGCGCGCTCGCCCACATCGAGAATTCCTACGTCGACGATGTGGACCAGGACGCCCTCATCGAAGGTGCGATCCGCGGCATGGCCGAAGCGCTGGATCCCCACACGACCTACATGGACCCGGAGCAGTACCGGATCATGACCTCGGACACGCTGGGCCGCTTCGCCGGCATCGGGGTCGAGATCAGTGTGCGCGACGGCTGGTTGGTCGTGTTGAGCGTCTTCGCCGGTGGTCCCGCCGACGCCGCGGGCATCGAACCTGGCGACCGCTTCCTCCACATCGACGGTCGCAACGCACGCGACATGCGGATCTCCGAATCGGTCCGGCTGATGCGCGGCGAGCCCGGCACGCCGGTCCGCGTCGGCATCCGCCGCGACGGACGAGAAGAAGGGCTCGAACTCACGCTCACGCGGGCGGTGATCGACGTCAACCCGGTCGAAGCCCGGCTGCTCCCCGACGACGTCCTGCACATCGAGCTGCGCGCGTTTCAGTCCAACTCGACCCGAGAGCTGGAGGCAGCGCTGGACCGCGCTGCGCAGGAGACCGCATCACGCAGCGGCATTCGCGGGGTGATCCTCGACATGCGCAACAACCCCGGCGGGCTGCTGATCGAAGCGGTTCGAATCTGCGATCTCTTTCTGGAAGAAGGAGTGATCGTGTCCACGCGTGGTCGCGGTGGACAGGAGCTCCAGCGGAACGAAGCGCGCCGTCGAGGCACCCGCCCGAACTGGCCGATGGTGGTGCTGGTCAACCGGTTCTCGGCCAGCGCCGCCGAGATCGTCGCCGGTGCCCTCCGCGACCACGAACGCGCGTTGCTCGTCGGCACACGGACCTTTGGCAAAGGCAGCGTGCAGAACCTGATCGAGTTGCCGGATGGATCCGCGATGAAGCTCACCATCGCCCGCTACTACACCCCGAGCGGCGCGAGCATCCAAGCGCAGGGCATCACGCCCGACGTGGAGGTGGAACAGCTCAGCGTGGAGGCGCTTCGGCAAGCGCGGCTCGCTGGCGAACGCATGCCGAGCGAGGCGAGTCTGGAGCACCACCTGGACGAAACCACGCCGGCCCCGCGCCGCGCCGATGGTCGGAGCACGCCGCGGGAAGGTGGCGCGCAGAGCGACAGCGCACCGTTCGCGGAAGACCACCAAGCCTACATGGCGTATCAGGCGCTCCGCGCGATCCTGGCCGACCGGGCCCGTCAGACGACCGAGTGAACTGCGCCCACTGAATTGGAGACGCCAGCCTCGCGAGAGACTGGCGTTCCGTTGTTCAACTGGGAGGGCGCTCGGTCAGTACTCGAGGCGGAAGAGCTGCTGCCCCATGAGCAGGAGCGATCCACTCGGAAGCTCGGCTTCCCCGCGCACCCGAACGAACGTGCCGTTCGAGCTGCCGAGATCCGTCAGGTGCACTTCGCCGCGCTCGTAGTGAAGTCGGCAGTGCAATCCGCTGACGTAGCCATCTTCAGGGAAGATGATGTCGCCGCGTTCGCGTCCGAGGTGCATGCCCGATGCCGGGATCGGATACGCGTTGCCGAACGTATCGCGGCCGATCACCAACTGGATGCGCGCGGTGGCGCCGCCGTTGGGACTGCCCATCAGTTCGGTGCCATCGGGACCCGTGGACGGCGTCAGATGCTGCACTTGGAGGATCTCCTGGCCGATCCGGAAGACGCAGCCGTTGGGAATCACCGTTGGGATGTCCCGCGCGATGCGCAGGTAGATGCCGTTGAGGCTGTCGAGGTCTTTGACGACCACGCCCGACCCCTGGAACGCGAACTCCGCGTGGCTCGGCGAGAGGTACGAGTCGCTTGCGAACGGGCCGGCGGCGTCGCGCCCGACCATCGTCGAGTCTCCGAGTGGGAACGCTTCTCCTTCGGTCCCATCGGGGCGGATGAGCACCAGGCTGCCGCGTCCCCCTCCGGCGGGTTGTGCTGCTGGTTGCGCCGCCGCTGGGGCCGCCGCTGGCGCAGCCGCACCCTGCGTGGTCATGTCGAAGCCGCAGCTGCCACAGAACTTGAAGTTGGGTGGGACGCTGTTGTTGCACTGAGGACAGGGCGTGTTCCCCCCGCTCGCAGCCGGCGCCGCCGGTGCTGCCGGTGCTGCCGGAGCGGCCACGGGTTCAGCGGGTGGTTGACTGGGGGCCGTTTGAGCAAACCCACCACCACCACCACCGCCGCCACCGAATCCACCGGCGCCTGCCGGGGAGTTGCCAGTCGGAATTCCGGCTGGAGGAGTGGGGGCCGTGAAGCTCTTCGGTTGGGCGGCATCGCGAGGAAGCTCGGCGCCACATCCGAGACAGAACTTGTAGTGGTCCTGGTTTTCTTTGCCGCACCGCGGGCAGACGATCACGAGGGCCTCCTGGCGCGGGTCGCGCCATCGCTCGCACAAACTGTGCGTAATCGGCCGCGAGCATATCGACCCTGTCACCGGGGGGTCAAGCTTGGCGTTGGCCTCTGCTCGGCCCATCACGTACCCTCCGCGCGCCTTGATCTGCCCCGAATGCGGCGCGAAAAACCTCCCTCACGCGGAAGTTTGCGCGAGTTGCGACCTCGCTCTCCCCGTCGATGGGGAAGAAGAGGTCGATCCGCTCATCGGTCGAGAGCTCGCCGGCAAGTACGTTTTGGGCGACATCATCGGCGAAGGATCGATGGGCTGCGTCTACGCGGCGTACCAGACCGACCTCGAACGGGAGATCGCGATCAAGGTTCTGCACCCCCACGTGGCGGCGGACCCGAAGGTCGCGAAGCGGTTCCATCGAGAGGCGCGGACGGCGAGCCGACTCTCGCACCCGAACTCTCTCCAGATCTTCGACTTCGGAAAAGAGGACGGCGGCAAGCTGCTCTACATCGCGATGGAGTTGCTCGACGGGCCCGATCTGCTCGACATCATCACCGACGAATCGCCACTCAGTCCGAAACGGATCGGCGCACTTGTCGGCGGCGTGCTGCTCGCGCTCGAAGAAGCGCACGACATCGGGGTGATTCACCGCGACCTCAAACCCGAGAACATCATGGTCGTGCGCGACCACCAGAACGTCGAGCACGTGAAGGTCTGCGACTTCGGCATCGCCAAGCTGGTCGAGGCCGAAGGCTCCGCCATCACCGTGACCGGCTTCGTGTGCGGCACGCCCGAGTACATGGCTCCGGAACAGGCGCGGGGCGAAGGGTTGGACGGCCGCGCCGATCTCTACGCGATCGGTTGCCTGCTCTACCACCTGATCGCGGGCAAGCCGCCGTTCGTCGGGCCCTCGGCGCTCGGCACCATCACCAAACACCTGACCGAGCCGGTCGAACCCCTTCGCAAGAGGCGCCCGGACCTTCATGTCCCGAGGAGTTTGGAACGGGTGTGCATGCGCGCGCTCGCCAAGGACCGAGACAACCGCTTCGCCGACGCGGCGAGCATGCGCCGGGCGCTCGACCGCGCGGTCGAGGGGCTCGGGGAGCTGGCGGAGGCGCCGCTCGGTACCCACCGCGAAGACCCCACCGCCACCCTCCCTCCACCACCGTCGCGCGGACGTTGGGCGGCGCCGCTGCTCACGCTCACGGGCACGGTGTGCGTGGTGTTGGCTGCGATCTGGGCGATCGGAGACTCGGGCGGCGGGGGGGTCGACGCCGGAGGCATCGCCTCCGAGGCAGACGCCTCTCCCGACTCGGGAGACGACCTCGTCGATGCGTCCGTGCAGGATGCTGGCGAGGACGTCGGGGCGCCCGACACGGGGGTGCCGGACGTCGGACCCGACACCAGCGCCCGGGTGCGCCCAGGCATGGGCATGGGCATGGCATCGGAGATGAACAGCGAGACGAACCCCGACACGGTCGAGGTCACGATGGAGCCCCCGAGCCCCGGGCGAGAGGCGTTCGAAGACGGCCGGCGGCGCTTTCTCGAGGGCGATGTACCCGGCGCCATTCGTTCGTTCGAGCGTGCACGCGCCGCGATGCCGCGAAGCGCGAACGTGCACAAAGAACTCGGACGCGCCTACATGCGTTCCGGGGACGTGACCCGAGCCCGTGGCGCATACACCCGCTACTTGGAACTTGCGCCCAACGCACCGGACCGCGCGCTCGTCGAACAGATCCTCGGCCGCCCGTGACGCCCGTCGATTGGTCCCAGGTGCGGCGGGTCGTCGCGGTCGATCCCTGGCCCAGTCTCGAGCTGGAGCTGCACGACGGAACCACCCAGCGACTCGAGCCCCGATGGCCGACCGACCGAACCGAGTTCGCGGCGGAACTCCAGGACGCGCTCAGCCGCTCGGCACGGAAGGCCACCGGCGGTTGGTCGGACGCGCCCTCGGCGTGCTTCGAGCCGTGCGGCGGTGCGCCGCCCTCGAGCGACCCCTACCGGGGGGAGCCACTGATTTCCCAGTCCAACCCAGGCTTCGCCGACGTCGCGCTGATGCGGCTGCGCGCGAGCCTGCTTCTGCCCGGCTCCGCGCTCGCGACCGAGGTCGCGCTGACCCGGTCGCACCTGTACGCCCGACGCCGAGCGGGTTGGGGCCGCATCCCCGTGGAGACGCTGCGGGTGCGCATCGATGGCCCGCTCTACGTATTCGGACGCAAGGCGTGGCTGTGGCTGCCCTGGGACGGCCCCGTCCGCCGTGCCTTGGACGCCCGGCTGTCGCACGACACCTGACGTCTGCGCTGACTGCGACTTCGGTGGCTGCCCCAATTGCGAACGGGCGACACGTGCACGTGCCGCCCGCCGATGCCACCCGGAACCGCACTGGCGTGCTGGCCGAGGAGTCTGCGGTTCTTACGTGGTCATCTCGACTCGAAGGAGTTGATGACCAAGGAACAGGTAGTCCGCGTGGGAGAGCTCGTGTTCTCCGTCGATGCGGATGTACGTGCCGTTGCGCGAGTCCTCGTCGGTGAGCGTGAAGCCATCGCCGGCCGGTGCCACCTTCGCGTGGGCGCCGGACATGAAGATGTCCTCCGGGAAGTTCAGGTCCGCGTCTTCGCGACCAATGCGCGCACCGTCGTCGCGGGCACAGAACACCATGCCGTCGACGCCGCCCTCGAGGAGCTGCGTGATGCGGAACGGGCTGGTGCGTTTCGGCGAGGAGTAGAAGTAGGTCTGATCCGGCTCGGGACCGGACGTGTCCTTCGGGGTCCCGTCGAGTCGAAACACCTGCTCGCCGCAGAGGAACGCCTGACCGACCTTGATCGGAACGGTGCCGCGCACCCGAACGTACACGCCGTTCGCGCTGCCTTCGTCGCGCACCACGAGCTTCTCGCCGCGGTAGATGAAGTTGGCGTGACGCGGGCTCAGCCACATGTCTTCCGGGAAGAGGATCTGGGCATCCGCGCGACCCGCGATGTGTTCCTGCCCCTGCAAGAGGTAGCTCAGTCCATCGATGCCCTGTTCGCCGCGGATGAGGATCAACCGGGCTTTGCCAGGCTGCTGCATCGCACCGAAGAACTTGGTCTGGGCGTTCTGGATCTCGTCAGGAACGCCACCACCGCAGGCACCACAAAACTTGTGGCCGCCAGGGACGGGGCTCGAGCATTCCTTGCACACGTAGTTCCGGGCTTGCTCCATCAACTCCTCCTCAGTGAGCCCCGCAAAGGGCGAGCTCGGATCGACCGCAGCAGCGGCTCCAGGTTCAGGTGCCGTGCGCGCTTCGTCCGCAGGCGCGACCGAGGCCGTGAGTTCGTGTCCACATGCAACGCAGCGCGGGGCCCCCAATGGAGAGAACCCATCGCACTGTTTACAAACGATCCCGACAAACTCATCCATCGATTCGCGCGCCCCGGAGATTCACCGAAGCACAGTGCCGTTGTATTTCAAGCCGGGCAGAAAGGTCAACGATGTCGTCTCCCGGGCGACCACAGAACCTCAACCCTCGTCACCCGACTCTGGCAATTCGTCGTCCAATCCGGGCCCCGGGTCGAAACCGTAGAGTTCGTCCACCCAACGGAGCAACCCCGCCTCTTCGAGCGTGATCGTCTCTGCACGTGCGATGTCCTCGAGCACGTAGCGCATGAAGCGCTGGATCGGCCCCCGCACCACCGTCTTGGCCGCCGCACGGATCGCGTCGTCGGTCGGTGTTTCCTGGGCGGAGCGCGAGATGATGCTCCACAGCGCCTCCCGCCCGCCAATCTCGTCCGCTACGGCTTCCATGGTGGACTCCTCTTCTTCTGAGAAGCTGCCATCGATCCGGATGAGCACTCGGATCAGCCCACCGAGGGCGACCTTCTCATGGTCTTCGAGGTCGTTCAGAGAGAGGTTGGTGTCGCGGTACATGGAACGTGGCTCCGAGATGGGACGCAAGGCTGGGCCGCTGCTCGGGACAGAACAAACCCGGCGCTCGGCGGCGCCGAAGACTCGCACGCCCGCTCCGGTCGCGTCCATGTTTGCACGCGACACGCAGTCTGCTCGCCCCTCTACTCGAAGAGCACCATCTGGGTGCCGGCCAACGCCGCAAAGCTCGTGCCCAGAAGTGGCAGCACGCAGTCGGCGGCCGGGGCGAGCTGTTTGTCGAGGTAGTGCTCGTAGTCGATCGGCGCGTCGATCTTCTGTACCGGCTGCGCCCCGCGTGTGGTGACCACGTACCGAACCTCGCGCACCTCCTCGTCCAGCATCCGAGCCGCTTGGACATGCGGCGGGACGTTCTTCACGTAGCTGTCGAGCGGTCGTCGCAGCCGCTTGCGGAAGACGAGCGCGTCGTCGTGCTCTCCGCGACGTACGGCGTTCGCGGTCTCGATGAGCCAGGCCCGCCACGGTTCCTCCACGAACACCCGCCGCAGCAGCTCTCGTTGAAACCTGCGCGCGAGCGGCGCCCAGTCGGTGCGCACTGCTTCAAGCCCTTTGATGACGATGGCGAGCTCGTCGCCCTTTCGAACGCTGCCCGCGTAGCGCTTCTTGCTGCCCTTGGCGGAGCCACGCATCGTCGGCATCAAGAACCGCAGGAAGTGGGTCTCGTACTCGGCCTCGAGTTCGCTCTGCAGGTCGTACTGCTTCCGCAGGGTCTCCGACCAGTGACTGTTCAGCACTTGGGCGAGTTGTTTGCCGAGCGCGTCGCAGGTCGCTTCGTCGCCCGGACCCACCGAGACGAACAGCGAGTCGGTGTCGCCGTAGATGACTTGATGCCCACGCGCTTCGATGAGGCGTCGACTCTCGAGCATGATCTCGTGACCGCGCCGGGTGATGGAGCTGGCCAACCTCGGATCGAAGAAGCGGCAGCCGCCACTGCCGAGCACTCCGTAGAACGAGTTCATCAAGATCTTGATGGCGCGGGACCGCGCCGCGTCCTTCTCGCGTTTGGCCACATCGCGCGCGGCCCAGAGGGTCTCGATGAGCTCCGGCAGGATGTGGTTCTCCCGCGCGAAGGTCCCTCCTTCGAAGCCAGGGATCGGATCGTCGCCTGGCGTGTGCAGACCGAGCGGGTCGATCTTGAAGGTCCGAATGATGCTCGGGTAGAGGCTCTTGAAATCGAAGACGAGCACGTTCTCGTAGAGACCTGGCACCGAGTCCATCACGTACCCACCTGGGCTGCGCACGATCTCTTCGTCGTCGCGCGCGACCTCTCCGGCCACGAACCCCGCGCGGTGAAGGCGCGGAAGGTAGAGGTTGTCGAACGCCGCGACCGACCCGCCCTGCCGGTCCATCGGCAGCCCGGTCAACGTCTGGCGCTGGACCACGAAGCCGACCAGATCGGTGGCCTCGAAGATGTCGAGCACGAGCCGGCAGTCTTCGAGGTTGTACGCCGCGAGTGCTTCGCGGTCCTCGCGGTAGAGCCTCCGGATCTCATCGACCGGGTTCGCGGTGTGATCGATCTTCTTGCCGCGGCCGAGCAAGAGGCGGCCCACGTCTTCGAGCCGAAAACTCTCGAACTGAAAGGTGGCGGCGCGGAGGCAAGCGATGCCGTCGAGCACCACGCGGCCTGGCACCCGCGCGACGAAGGGCTGCCGTTCGCTGCGGGGCGCGAGCACTCGGGCGATGCCCCGATCGCGCCCGAGTTCGAACCGGACACCGAGCGCCGCCGCTTTCTGCTCCAGGTACTTCAGATCGAACTCGACGACGTTCCACCCGACGAGCACATCGGGGTCCACTGTCCGGACGTGTTCCAGGAACGCGCGCAACAAGCTGCGTTCGTCGGGCACGAACTCGATGCGCGCGCTGGGTGCGTCTTCGCCCACCATCCAGACCCGGTCACCGCCCGCCCCCGCGGCCGCGATGGAAAAGAGCGTGCCCTCGAGCCCGTCCGTCTCGATGTCGAACGAAAGCACCGAGAGCGAAGGCGTGTAGTTCGAGGAGCGCACGCGTGGCCCATGCGCTTCGAGGAACCCTTCCCGGGCCACGAAGTTGCCACGCGTGGTGAACCCACCCGTCACGAAGCGCTCCATCAGAAACCGGTCGTGGGGTTTGACGTCTCCCTCGTAGGTCCGGCGAAAGGCCTCGCGCCGCGCACGCCGCTCTTCGACGAGCGCGCGCTGGGTCCGGAAGTAGAGCGGCACGACGGGTCCGCCCTCGAGGTCCCGCAGACCGGTGTGTTCGGCCGCCTCGGCCTCCGGCGCGGGCACGAACAACACGGCGTTCTCGCGCTCGAGCACGAGCCTCAACGGGCCGCGGTCCGAGGTCGCCCAAAACGTCAGCCGCAGCCCACCCGACCGGTCCCGCCAGTCCCGGGTGAGCACGTAGGCGTCGATCGTCTCCACGTGGTGGGGTGCAGCTCCGTCAGTCGCGTCGACGCCGGAGCAGGACGCCGAGCACGAGCAGCGCCGACATCAGGCCACCGCCGGTGCCGCCGCTTGCGCATCCGCAGCCGCCGTCGTCCATCGTCATCGGGCCGGCGTCGCCGCCCACGCCGCTGTCGCAGAGGTTCGTTCGAATGCACATGCCGTCCGCTCCGCACATGTCGACGGTGCAGGGGTTGCCGTCGTCGCACTGACGATCGACTTCGCACGGACAGCCGGTGTCGTCGGCGTCGATGTCGCCATCGCAGTCGTTGTCGACCTCATCGTCACAGATTTCGGAAGCGTCTGGCGCCACGTCCGATCGCGTGTCGTCGCAGTCTTCGCCGAATCGGTCTTCCGCTTCGTCGAGGCAGTCGCCGTCGCGGTTGTCGTCGATCCCGGTCGCACAGAAGCCGTCGCCATCCCGATCGAGGAATCGGAAGCAGTCGGTGTCGAGCAGATCGATGTCGCCGTCGCAGTCTTCGTCGAACCCGTTGCGGCACAGCTCTTCGGCGCCCGGATGCCGCTCGGGATCCATGTCGTCGCAGTCTGTGATCGCCTGGTTCTCGCCCTCGTCGAGGCAGTCGCCGTCGCCGTTCAGATCCCGGCCAAGCGCGCAGTACCCGTCGCCGTCGGCGTCGGTGTCGAAGGTGCAGACGTCGGGGTCGTCGATGATCCCGTTCTGGTCGTTGTCCTTGCGGTCGAGACAGTTCTCGGGCGCGCCAGGAAAGACGGTCGAATCGAAGGGCGCCGCGTCTGCGGGTCCCTCCTGTTCGCCCACATCCGAGCAGTCGCCGTCCGCGTTGACGTCTTCGCCAACCGCGCACCAGCCGTCGCCGTCGTGGTCCAGGTAGTCCATCGAGCAGTTGGGATCGTACGCGTCCGCGCTGCCGTCGCAGTTGTTGTCGAGGCCGTCGGTGCAGAGATCGGTCGCGTCCGGGTTCACCGCCGGGTCGTCGTCTGCGCAGTCGCTGCCGCGGCCGAGTTCCCCATCGTCGGCGCAGTCGCCGTCGCGGTTCATGTCGAACCCGACGAAGCAGTAGCGGTCGCCATCCAGGTCGAGGAAACCCACACAGTCCGCGTCGTCGAGATCGAAGTCGTCGTCGCAGTCGTCGTCGGCGCCGTTCGTACACATCTCTGCCGCACCCGGGAAGATGGTCGGCTCGTCGTCGTTGCAGTCGACGTCCGCGGTCATCTCGCCCGCGTCGGTGCAGTCGCCGTCGTCGTTCATGTCGCGGCCGGGCGCGCAGTAACCGTCGCCATCCGCGTCGAAGAATCCACGACACTCCGTGTCGCCCACGTCCGCACCACCATCGCAATCGTTGTCGATGCCGTCGGTGCAGATCTCGGTCTCCTCAGGGTTCGCGGACGCGTCCATGTCGTCGCAGTCGAAGCCGCCGTCGGGCTCGCCGAGATCGAGGCAGTCGCCGTCGCCGTTGAGGTCGCGGCCGATCGGGCAGTAGCCGTCCATGTCTTCGTCGATGTCGCCACGACACGCCGCGTCCATCATGTCGATGTCGCCGTTGCAGTCGTTGTCGAGCAGGTCCGAGCAGTTCTCCCGCAAGCCCGGCGAGACCGTGTTGCGCGTGTCGTCGCAATCGACGTCCGCCGTCATCTCGCCGGCATCGATGCAGTCGCGGTCTCCGTTGTTGTCGATGCCCATGACGCAGTAGCCGTCGCCGTCGCGGTCGACGATGTCTTCACACACCGGATCGGAGAGCGTGTCGAGCCCATTGCAGTCGTCGTCGATGGTGTTCGTGCAGAGTTCGGTCGCGCCGCTGTTCACGGCGGACATGCCGTCGTCGCAATCGAGTGCGCCCGCGTTCTCTCCAGCGTCGAGGCAATCGCCGTCGTCGTTCATGTCCTGACCGAAACAACAGTAGCCGTCGCCGTCACCGTCGATCTGACCGGGGCTGAACGAAGCGAATCCGGGGCGGGTCACGCAGTCCTGCGAACCCGGCGCCTCGCGACCAGGCCGCCATGCGCCGCTCGGATCCTGCAGCTCTTGGCCATTGGTGAACGTGTCGCCGTCGGCGTCCGCCATCGCGATCTCAGGCCCCCAGGTCAGGCCGTACACGTCGCGAAAACTCAAACCGAATGGGTTGAGGCAGGGACGCGTGCCGCAGCCGGCGCCACCGTCCGGGTTGTTGTGGCAGTTGATGCAGGGGCGAACGATGCCTTCGCTGTTCATCGCGGTCGCGGCGCGGGGCACACGCGGCACGTAGATCTCGTGGGCGTGGCTCGGTGTGGGGACCAAGCTGATCCCGCACAACGCCACGAAGGCCATCCCGAGCCGCATCGCGTTTGTTGTCCGAGGGGGATGGGCGCATCCCCCTCCGGCCTCGCGGCAAAGCCCCTCCGGCCTCCTCCCCAACTTCGCTTCGCGCGAAGTGCTGCGCACTTCGACGGTCTTCGGCGCCTGACGGCGCTCTCCACCGTTTGTTGTCCGATGGGCGCATCCCCCTCCGGCCTCGGGGCAAAGCCCCCTCATGGCGTCAACCGGAAGAACAGTCGGTAGTTGAAGATGCTCGAGCGATCGAGCCGCTGGTCGACGAGCCGTACGAAGTAGCGACCGCCCGGCAGTCCCGACTGATCGATGATCGGACAACCGCTGCCGTCTTCGCCACCACCTCGGGTGGTTCCGGCGGCGTTGAGCAGGGTCAACGAGAACGGCGCGGTTGCCGTCGTCATGCACCGCATGCTCGACTCATCCCGCGCGACCACTTCGAGCTGCGCCCCGTCCGGCACGAGGATCGTGTAGACGTCCGGGTAGTTGCAGTCCCCGATGCCGCCCATGTCGCCGCGCAGTTCGAGCTGGTTGCCATCCAGCACGATCTCATTGGCTTCTTGGAAGTTGTCGTTGGGGATGCGCTCCTGCACCGAGTCGCTGGTGATCTCGTAGCGGCAATCGTCGTTGCACGCTTCTTGGCCGTCGCAGCTCTCGCCGTGCTCCGCGGACCCGTTGCCACACGTCGGCTTGATCGCATCGAGAAGGTAGCGGCCGCCGCCTTCGTTCGCGTCGTCGACGCCGATGAACCAGGTTTGGCGGGCACCGGTCGGAATGAATCCGAAGTGTTCGTCTCGGTTGGCCGAGCAGGTGTCGCTGAGCTGCACGCAACTGCGGGTGTCGCAGCCATCGGTGAGTAGGTAGAGCACCGGGTTGCGGTCGCTCGCGGCGGATTCGGTGCGCAGGTGGAAGTGCCAGAACTCGCCGCCGTTCACCTCGACCGCGAGGAACCCATCGTTGCCGCGGCTCTCGGCACACGTAACCTGCGTGTTCTGCGCGGTCAGCGTGGTGGTGTCGATCAAGATGTCGAGGGTGGTCTCGGTCAGGACCATCACGTCGTCTGCGCCGCACTGATCGACCGCGACCTGCTCGGTCGACGGCGCGTCTTCGCCGGTCGGCGCATCCACGCCTGCCCCACCGTCCGCCAACCGGTCGAGGAGGGTTTCATCGGCGAGGCGGCAGTTCGCCCCGAACACGAGCACCAAGAGAATCAAAGAAAGACGCATCAGAAGCTCCCCACAAGTCCGACCATGCCGCCGTCGCGAGAGAACGACGCGGTGGGTGTGGCTTGCACATCCCCTTCGTCGTCGTCGCTGTCTCCACCGAAACTCCAGTCGGTGAAGATCGCGATGACCACGGTCGCGGCACCGAGCGCCGCTGCGACTCCGATGAGCGCGTTGGTGCGAATCTCCGCGCCGACCACGTCGTCGAAGAGCACTTCCGCCTCCGCCAGGTTGGCTCCGGGGCTGTTCGCGTACGCCTCGAAGTCGTCGTTGCGCGACACCGCGTTGAGCCCGCTCCACACGATCAGACCGCCGACCACCAGGGTGGCGCCGGCCAACCCGAGCGCGACGCCCGCGTGCAAACCGCCACCTTCGTCGTCGTCTTGGTTCTGTGCTTGGCGCTCGGCTTCGAGCCGAAGTCGTTCGCGCTCGGCTTCTGCTTCGGCGGCGATGCGCTCCCGCTCGGCTTGCTCCGCGTTGCGCTGATCGATGGCCGCTTGAAGTACAGCGACGCGGGCCTCGACCTCTGCGCGGTCGTGCGCGTCGGGCACCGCCTCGATGTAGGCGTTGAACTGCGCGACCGCGTCTTCGTCTCGTCGCAGGCGATCGAGGCAGGTGGCGATGTTGTAGAGCAGCACCGGTCGGTGGCTCAGATCGTACGCTTGCTGGAACCGGTCGAGCGCCGTCGCGTAGTCACCCGCGCTGAACGCTTCGGAGCCCGCCTGGAACGTCAGACGGGCCGCGTGGTCCAGGTTTTCGTCCACCGGCTGAGCGACCGCCGTCGACTCGAGGCCAACAAGGAAAATCCCCGCCGCGATGACCCACACAAAACGCGCACTGCTCATGCCCACACCCTCTTCGTCGGCGTTACCGGCACCAAGCTGCCGACGCTCCACTCGATCCCGGAGAACCGAATCATGAAAGCTTTCCGAATTCGTGGCATAGCATAGCTGGGTACACCGATGCGCAACACGTTCTGTCTCTTTCTCTTGGTCTCCACATCCTTGAACCTCACCACCGCCTGCGGTGACGACGACGCTGTTGTGCTCGATGCAGGCCCCGCCGATGTCGCGGACGAACCGGACGCCCCCGAGGTGTTCGACGCGGGTGTGGACGTGGGCCCGCCCGATGCAGGCGTGGACGCCGGCCGTCCCTGCGATGGCCCGCCTGGGCTGTATACGGACCCACGCTGTTCTGTGTTGTCCGCGGGCGTACTCCCGTTCAACCCGCGCTACTGGCTGTGGAGCGATGGAACCGACAAACAACGGTTCATCTCAGTGCCCGAAGGTGCAGTGATCGATACGTCGAACTCGGACGCCTGGGTGTTCCCCCGCGGAACTCGGATCTGGAAGAACTTCGACCTCGACGGCCGACACCTCGAAACGCGGCTCTTCGAGAAGAACGGCGACGGCGTCGGCATCGGCTCCTGGATCATGCGCACCTTCCAGTGGAACGAGTCGCAGGACGGCGTCTTCGAAGTCACCGAGGGGGCCGAGAACGTGCTCGGCACCGACCACGACATCCCCTCGCGGGCCGTCTGCGTGCAGTGCCACAACGGCCGGGGACAGCCGGACGTGCCACTCGGGTTCGCAGCGATCCAGCTCAACCACGGCGACACCTCGATCACGTTGGCCAACCTCAACGACATGGGATGGCTCTCCGACTACGTCGATCCGAGCGAGGTGGCGGTGCCGGGTGAAGCAGCCGCCCAGGAAGCACTCGGTTACTTCCACGCGAACTGCAGCCACTGCCATGGCGGCGATGCCCCGATGGCGGGGTTGGACTTCAAACTCGAGGTCGGACTCGGCGCGGTCTCGGAGACGCAGACCTGGATGACCGCGGTGAGCCAACCGAGCATCTTCACCGTGGACGACGCGGTGCTGCGCATCGCGCCGGGTGACGCCGCCCGGAGCACCGCCGTCGTGCGCATGGACTCGCGGTCCGAAGGCGTCCAGATGCCGCCCGCGGCCACCGAGATCACCGACCCGGTCGGACTCGAGACCGTCCGGACGTGGATCGACTCCCTCTGAGGGCGTAGCCGCGCGCTCGCCGACCACGCCGCCGACCAGGGCCGGCAATGGTGCTTTGGGGCGGCCCCCAGATCGGATACCGTCGCGGCCATGCGACTACGGGTGGGCGGGGCGAGTGATGTTGGACAGGTGCGCGGCCACAACGAGGACGCGTGGCTGTCCGACGACGCGCTGGGGCTGCACATCGTCTGCGACGGCATGGGCGGTCACGCTGCGGGCGAAGTCGCCAGCCACAAGACCTGCGAAGTGCTCCAGACGATGGTGCGCGAGCGCAACCCCAAGGACGCCGCCGAAGCAGCGGAGGTCCTCCGTCTCGCAGTCGAGGAAGCCAACCGCGCCATCTACGCGATGGGCACCGAAGACAAGAGCAAGAAGGGCGCGGGGACGACCTGCACCGCCATCCTCGTCCGCGGCGGTCGCGCGGCGATGGCGCACGTCGGCGACAGCCGGCTCTACCTCTTGCGCAACGGCGAACTGCATCAGCTCTCGCGCGACCACACCTTCGTCGCCGAAGCGGTGCGACACGGCATCCTCACCCCCGAGCAAGCGCTCGAGAGCGAACACGGCAACATCGTCACGCGCGCCGTCGGTCCGCAGGAGCGGGTGATCGTCGATACGTTGATCTTCGACGTGCTCGCGGGCGACACCTTGCTGCTGTGCTCCGACGGACTGCACAGCTACTTCCCGAAGGCAGCGGAGCTCCGCGATCGGCTCGGCGCCGAACTCGAGGGTCTTGCGGAGGGACTCGTCGCGACCGCCAACGAACGCGGCGGCGACGACAACATCACGGCGCTGGTCGTGGGTGCGCGCGCCGAGGTGCCGGAACCCGCCGCCGATCGGGCCCGCACCACCGAGGTCACTGCGAACTTTGCAGCGCTCCGACACATCTTGCTCTTCAGCGAACTCGACATGGCCGAGCTCGCGCACATCGCGAGCGCGCTCGAGACGAAGTCCGTGGCGGCCGGCGGGATGATCCTCTCGCAGGGTGCGATGACCGATGGACTCTTCGTGCTGGTGGAGGGCACCGCGGTGGTCAACCGCGACGGCCAAGAGATCGCCCGACTCGAAGCGGGCGCGCACTTCGGCGAGATGGCACTGCTCAACCAAAAAGCGCGCAGCGCCTCCGTCCTGGCGCAGACCGACTGTCGGCTGCTGCGGCTCTCGCGCGACGCGTTCTGCAACGCCGTGCAGCAGAACAGCATCATCGGGGTGAAGTTCCTCTGGCGCCTCGCCCAGACCCTGAGCCTGCGCCTCGACGAAGCGTTCCAGACCCCCAAAGAGATCCAGAAGACCACCATGCGCTTCGGACTCTTCCCGAGCCCGTTCCAGCCCCCGTCTTCTTAACGACCTGCCGCTACCTGCGGGGCAGAAGCGGGCAGACAGCCGGACAGCGCGACAACGACCCGAACACTGGTGCTCGACTCCGCCGGTCCGAAGCCGCGAAGCACGCTTCGCACCAAGGTCGCGCTCCGAACGTTGAACGCCTCACTCTGGTCCCTTGCCTAATGGATCGGGCGTACATGCACCTACAAAAACGAACAGACCCTGTGTTGTTCTCTTGACGCGGTGCGCAATCGCGGTCAGTGTGTCTTCCGTGATGATGCTCACTAGCCCGGAGAAGACGCACAGTGGAACGGCCAACCCGCCGCTCCCCCCTGTCGCTTCCAGCGGCTTGGTACTCGCTCTAATTGCCGGCGTCCTCGTAGAGGACGTTGCGGGGTACGGCGCGCGCTAGACGCATCACGCCAGCCGAGTTCGGCCCCCGCACCCAGAATCGGTGCGGGGGCTTTTTTATCGCTCCACAGAACGCTCACTCAGAAATCGACTCCATGACCACGAAGAACCAGCCCAGCCGCCCCCGCACGGAAACCGCCGAACGCAAGGCGCCGCCCCTTCCGAGCACCCGCGAAGTGCTGCGCCTCTGCCGCGCCGAACGACTCGGCCACAAGTTCGCGGACAACCTCTACTAACACCTCGACTTCACTTCACGCGCCTGCCGGCTCGAACCGCAGGCGCCCGAGCGGAAACCGCCCACCACCTGAAGATCGGGCGGCGCCGACTCCTCATCCCTTCGGAGACCTTCATGACCGCGTCCCTGCGCCGGCCCGACCTTCGGGCCACCGCCGACCTGCGCCCTGATCCCAAACCCCGCACGTTGAGCGGTGCGCACATCCTGTGGGAGGTGCTGCTGGCCGAAGGTGTAGAGGTCGTCTTCGGTTACCCGGGCGGCGCGATCATGCCGGCGTACGACGCGATGGCGTCCTACCCGATCCACCACGTACTGGTGCGCCACGAACAAGGCGCGTCGCACATGGCCGACGGGTACGCGCGGGCCTCCGGGGAAGTGGGCGTCGCGATCGCGACCAGTGGTCCCGGTGCAACCAACCTGGTCACCGGTCTCGCCACCGCGATGCTCGACTCGATCCCGATGGTCTGCATCACCGGTCAGGTCCCTTCGCACCTGCTCGGCACCGACGCGTTTCAGGAGACGGACATCACCGGCGTCACGCTGCCGATCACCAAACACAACTTCCTCGTCACCTCCGCCGACGAGATCGCGGAGACGTTGCGGGCCGCGTTCTACATCGCGCGCAGTGGCCGACCGGGCCCGGTGGTCGTCGACATCACGAAGGACGCGCAGCAGGCGGAGTGTCTGTACACGCCTTCCGAGGCGCCGGTCTGCTTGCCGGGCTACCGGCCCGAGCCGCCCCCGCTCGAGCGGGAACTCGAAGCCGCGCTCGCGCTCATCGAGCAGGCGGAGCGGCCCGTAGTGCTCGCGGGACACGGCATCGTCAAAGCGTCCGCCAGCGCGATGCTCCTCGAGTTCGTGGCCAAGACCGACATCCCGGTCGCCTGCACGCTGCTCGGCCTCGGCGGGTTCCCCGCGTCGCATCCGAGCGCGCTCGGCATGATGGGCATGCACGGCGAAGCGTGGGTGAACCACGCCATCCAGGAAGCCGACCTGCTCATCGCGCTCGGCATGCGCTTCGACGACCGTGTGACCGGCAACCCGAAGACCTTCGCGACGCACGCGAAGAAGATCCACGTCGAACTGGACCCGGCCGAGATCGGGAAGAACGTGCCGGTGGACGTCGCGCTGGTCGGCGATGTGCGCGAGGTGTTGAACACGCTCGTGCCACGCCTGACCGCCCGCAAACGAACCGCGTGGAGCGCGCGGGTCGAAGCGATTCGAACCGACTCGCTCGGCGGCGACATCGTGCACGGTCAGACCGAAGATCAGAACCACGGTCTGCATCCGGCGACGGTGATCCACGACCTCTACCGACTGACGGGCGGCGACGCGATCATCGTCACCGACGTCGGCCAGCATCAGATGTGGGAAGCGCAGTACTACCCGCACGACAAGCCGCGCACGCTCCTGACCAGTGGGGGACTCGGCACGATGGGCTTCGCCCTCCCCGCGGCTATCGGCGCGCGCTTCGCGCATCCAGACAAAGAGATCTGGGTCATCGCGGGCGACGGCGGATTCCAGATGACCGCGCCGGAGCTGAGCACCTGTTTGCAGGAAGGCATCAAGCTGCACATCGCGATCATCAACAACGGCTTCCTCGGCATGGTCCGCCAGTGGCAGGAGATGTTCTACGACAAGCGCTACGTCGCCACGCCGATGATCGCGCCGGACTTCGTGAAACTCGCCGAAGCCCACGGACTGCAGGGCGCGCGAGTGACCGACCGCGCCGGCGTCGAGCCCGCGGTGCGGGCGGCGCAAGCGTTCAGTGGCACGACCGTCATCGACTTCCGAGTGACCGAAGAAGCGTGCGTGTACCCGATGGTCGCGAGCGGCCGCGCGCTCGACGACATGATCCGGCGGCCCCGCCCCGCTGCGGAAACCACCAAGACCTCCGAGGGAGACAAGAAGTGACCCAGCCGCAGACCGTCGAAGTCGAATCCAAACGCACCTTCGTCGTGCACGTCGAAGACAAACCCGGCGTGCTCAACCGCGTCGCGTCACTGTTCCGGCGACGGGAATACAACATCGACTCGCTCAACGTCGGACGCACCCACGAGGTCGGGGTCTCGCGCATGACGATCGTGTGCTGCGCCACGCCGAGCACCGCGCGTCGCATCGAAGCCAACCTCTACAAACTCGTGAACGTGCTCCGGGTGGACGACATCACCGAGCAAGCCCAGGTGTCGAAGAACCTCGCGCTCCTGAAGGTTGGCGCCGGCGCGGACACGCGCCCCCAGGTGCTGCAGATCCTCGAAGCGGTCGGTGCGCGCGCGGTGGACATCGGACCGGCGTCGCTGGTCGCTGAGATCACCGGCACCCACGAGGAGATCGACCGGCTCCGCGAAGTGCTGGTGCCCTTCGGCATCCTCGAAATGGTCCAGACCGGGCTGGTCGCGATGACGCGCGCCGCCGAGAAACCCCAACTCCATACAGCCCTTCGAACCGCCACGGCGTTCGACGCCGCGTAGTCCGCACGAAACCAAGAGAGCCTCATGACCACGATTCGATACGACAAAGACGCCGACCTCTCCTTGATCCAGGGCAAGAAGGTCGCGGTGCTCGGCTTCGGCTCCCAGGGCCACGCCCACGCACTGAACATGAAAGAGAGCGGTGTCGACGTGCGCATCGGCCTTCGGCCGGGCAGCCGCAGCGCCGCCAAAGCGGAAGCCGCCGGCCTGCGGGTGCTCGACACCGCCGCCGCCTGCGCCGAAGCCAACGTTGTGATGGTGCTCGCTCCGGACACCGCGCAGCGCGCCATCTACCTCGAGTCCATCGCGCCGAACTTGCAGGCGGGCGACACGCTCATGTTCGCGCATGGCTTCAACGTGCACTACGGCACCATCACCCCGCCGGACGACATCGACGTCTCGATGATCGCACCGAAGGGTCCGGGACACCGGGTCCGCGAGACCTACCAAGAAGGCGGCGGCGTGCCGGCCCTCTTGGCGGTGCATCAGGACGCGAGCGGAACCGCCGAAGCACTCGCCCTCTCCTACGCCATGGCGATCGGAAGCGCGCGTGCGGGCGTGCTCAGCACCACGTTTGCGGAGGAGACCGAGACCGATCTCTTCGGAGAGCAGAGCGTGTTGTGCGGCGGGGTCAGCGAGCTCGTCAAAGCCGGATTCGAGACCCTCGTGGACGCCGGCTACCAGCCGGAGGTCGCGTACTTCGAGTGCATGCACGAGCTCAAACTCATCGTCGATCTCATGTACCGAGGCGGGCTCAGCTACATGCGCCACTCGATCAGCGACACCGCGGAGCGGGGCGACTACGTGGCGGGCCCGGAGGTCATCGGCGCCGAATCGCGCAAGGCGATGAAGAAGCGGCTCGAAGCCATTCAGGACGGGAGCTTCGCGCGAGAATGGATCGCCGAGAACGACGCGGGGCGGCCAACGTTCTCGAAGCACCGGGCGGCGGAACGCGAGCATCCGATCGAACGCGTGGGCGCGCGCCTTCGCCGCATGATGCCGTTCGTCCAGCCGGTCACGCCGGAAGGCGAAGCCGTACCACCAGAAGGCGCCGACTCGTGAGCGACGCACCGCAGCCCTTGGAACCCGGCCGGGTGCGCATCTTCGACACCACGCTGCGCGACGGGGAACAGTCGCCCGGCGCGACGATGACCTCGACCGAGAAACTCGAAGTCGCCCGCGCGCTCGCCCGGCTTGGCGTGGACGTCATCGAAGCTGGCTTCCCAGCGGCCAGCCCAGACGACGCGCGGGCGGTGCAGAGCATCGCCGAGAAGGTGGGCAGCGGCGACAAGGCTTCGGGCGCCCTACCGATCATCTGCGGGCTCGCACGCGCCACCCGGCGCGACATCGAAGTCTGCGCGGAAGCGGTGGCGCCGGCGCGCTTCCCCCGCATCCACACCTTCCTGGCCACGAGCCCGATCCACCGGGAGCACAAGCTCGGCATGACCCGCGCCCAGGTCGTCGCGAAGGTGCGCGAAATGGTGGCGCTCGCGCGCTCGCTCTGCGCCGATGTCGAGTTCAGCGCCGAGGACGCCGGCCGCACCGAGTTGCCGTTTCTCGCTGAAGTGATGGCCGCCGCGCTCGAGGCGGGTGCGACCACGCTCAACGTGCCGGACACCGTCGGCTACGTGCTGCCGCACGAACTGGCCGAGCGGATCGCGTACTTGAGAGAGCACGTACCCGGCATCGACCAAGCGGTTCTGAGCGTGCACTGCCACGACGACCTCGGGCTCGCGGTCGCGAACAGCCTCGCGGGCGTGGCGGCGGGCGCGCGTCAGGTGGAGGTCGCGGTCAACGGCATCGGCGAACGCGCCGGCAACGCGAGTCTCGAAGAGGTCGTGATGGCGCTGCACACCCGCCGCGACGTGATGAAGCTGCAGACGCGCATCGACACCACCCAGCTCGTCCGCACCAGCAAACTCGTCAGCCGGGTCACCGGCATGTCGGTGCAACCGAACAAAGCGGTGGTCGGCGCCAACGCGTTCGCGCACGAGGCGGGCATCCACCAGGACGGCATGCTCAAGCACGAAGACACCTACGAGATCATGCGGCCGGAGACCGTCGGCGCGGCCCGCAGTGAACTGGTGCTCGGCAAACACTCTGGACGGCACGCGTTCGGCGCCCGGCTGCACGAGCTCGGCTACCCACTCGAGGACGAAGCCCTCGCCCGCGCTTTCACTTCGTTCAAAGAGGTCGCGGACAAGAAGAAGCAGATCACCGACGCGGATCTCATCGCGCTGGTCGGCGACGAGCTGCACCGGGTGGACGAGACCTTCTCTCTCGAGGGGTTGCAGGTCGCGTGCGGCAGCATGGGCTTGCCCACCGCCACGGTGAAACTCCGCTCGGCGGATGGCGCGGTGCACGTGCGCGCGTGCGTGGGCACCGGGCCCGTCGACGCGGTCTTCAAGTCGATCGACGCCATCGTGTCGGCGCCGCTCGAGCTGGTGGAGTTCACGGTGCAATCGGTGACCGCCGGCATCGATGCGCTCGGCGAAGTCAGCGTGCGGGTGCGGCAGCGCGACCGACTGCCGACCCGGGTGCACGCACAACGGACCGAAGAACGCACCGGGCCGCGCATCGTGCACGGCGTGGGCACCGACACCGACATCGTGGTCGCGAGCGCCAAGGCGTACTTGAGCGCGGTCAACCAAGTCCTGGCAAGCGCGCGCGCGAGCGCGGCCGCGTGAGGCACCGATGACTCAAAAGACCCTCTTCGAGAAGGTGTGGGAGACGCACACCATCGCGCACCCGGACGCGGCGTTTCCGCCGGTGCTCTACATCGATCTGCACCTCGTACACGAGGTGACCTCCCCGCAGGCGTTCGCGGGCCTTATCGAACGGAACCTGATGGTTCGCCGACCCGAACGCACCGTCGCGACCATGGACCACTCCACGCCCACGTTGCGACGCGAAGGGGTGCTCCACGTCGTGAGCGACGCGGCGCGCAGCCAGCTCGATGCGCTTCGAGACAACTGCCTGCGCTTCGGCATCGAGCTGTTCGCGCTCGGCGAAGACGGCAACGGGATCGTGCATGTGGTCGGGCCCGAGCTCGGACTCACCCAACCGGGCATGACCATCGTCTGCGGGGACAGCCACACGTCGACCCACGGCGCCTTCGGTGCGCTCGCCTTTGGCATCGGCACCTCGCAGGTCGAGCACGTGCTCGCCACCCAGACGCTCTTTCAGCGCCGCCCCAAGACCATGCGCGTGACCATCGACGGTGCCCTCGGCAGCGGCGTCAGCGCGAAGGACGTCATCCTCGGACTCATCGCGAAGCTCGGCGTCGGTGGCGCCACCGGACACGTCATCGAATACGCCGGCTCGACCATCCGCGCGATGGACATGGAAGCGCGCATGACGGTCTGCAACATGTCGATCGAAGCCGGCGCACGGGCGGGTCTCATCGCACCCGACGACACGACCTTCGAGTACCTGGTCGAACGGGAGCGGGTGCCGAAGGGCGCCGCGTGGGATGCCGCCGTGGCGCGCTGGAGAGCGCTCCCGACCGACCCGGGGGCCACCTTCGACTCGGAAGTACACCTCGACGCCGCAGCGCTCGCGCCGCGGGTGACCTGGGGCACGAACCCCGGCATGGGGATCGCGATCGACGGCACCTTGCCCGACCCCTCCTCGGTCAGCGACGCCCGGGAACGGGTCGCGCTGGAGAAGGCGCTCTCGTACATGAAACTCGAACCGGGCAGCCAGCTCCTCGGACACGCGGTCGACGTCGTCTTCGTGGGCAGCTGTACCAATGGGCGCCTGAGCGACCTGCGGGATGCGGCGCGGGTGCTGCGCGGTCGGCGCGTGGCGGATGGCGTCCGCGCATTGGTGGTGCCGGGCTCCACCGCGGTGAAACACGCGGCAGAGAAGGAAGGCCTCGACCAGGTCTTCCGCGACGCCGGCGCCGAGTGGCGGGACCCGGGCTGCTCGATGTGCATCGCGATGAACGGGGACCAACTGGAGCCGGGACAGCTGGCCATGAGCACCTCCAACCGGAACTTCGAAGGCCGTCAGGGCCGCGGCGGGCGCACGCTTCTTTGCTCTCCAGCCACCGCGGCTGCGAGCGCGGCAGCCGGTCGAATCACCGATCCCCGCAGCTTGGCCGCTGCGGAAGCACCCGTCACTGGAGGCGGCGCATGAGTTTCGAACCGTTCACGTCGCAGGCAGCCCTCGTGCTGCGCAACGACATCGACACCGACCAGATCATTCCCGCGCGCTTCCTGACGGTGACCAGCAAGCTGGGCCTCGGCGAACACCTGTTCGCCGACTGGCGCAAGGAAGGAGTGCTCGAGTTCGATGCGGGCAAACAGCTGCTCGTCAGCGGCGAGAACTTCGGCTGCGGCAGTTCCAGAGAACACGCGCCTTGGGCGCTGCGGGACTTCGGCTTTCGGGCGATCGTGGCGCGGAGCTTCGCAGACATCTTCACGGCGAACGCGTTGAAAAACGGCGTACTGCCGATCGCGGTCGACGCCGACATGTTCGCCAACGTGCTTGGACACGTCGAACAAGGGACCCGGTTCGGGGTGGACCTGGCCGCGCAGACCCTGACGGTCGGCGTGCACGTGGCGCGGTTCGAGGTGGATGCGTTCTCGAAAGCGTTGCTGCTTCAAGGCGTCGACGAACTCGAAGCGCTTCAGCGCGCGGAAGACGCCATCGCCGCATTCGAGGCGGCGCGCGCGCTGTGACTCGAGCAACCCGCCCGGGGAGCGCGTCGGGGAGCACGCCTGAGGGCGGCATGCCCACTCCGGCCACGCCGCGCGTCGACCTCTACGACACCACCCTGCGGGATGGCACCCAGCGCGAAGGCCTCTCGCTCTCGCTGCGCGACAAGATCCGGGTGGCCGAACGGCTCGGCGCCTTCGGCGTGGCGTTCATCGAAGCGGGCTGGCCCGGCAGCAACCCGAAGGACATGGGCTTCTTCCAGGCCGTGCGAGGCAAGTCCTTCGGCCGCGCGCATCTGGTCGCGTTCGGCTCCACCTGCCGGCCCCGCGTCGCGCCCGAAGACGACCTGCAGCTGCGCGCGTTGCTCGATGCCGAGACCCCCGTCTGCACCCTCTTCGGCAAGGCGTCACTCCGGCATGTCCACGAAGTGCTCCGCACGACGCCCGAAGAGAACCTCATGATGATCGAGCGGTCGATCGCGCACCTTCGCTCGCGTGGACGCCGCGTGTTCTTCGACGCGGAACATTTCTACGACGGGTTCGCGGCGGACTCCGAGTACGCGCTCGAGACCTTGCGGGCCGCTCAGCGGGGCGGCGCCGAGGTGGTGATCCTGTGCGACACCAACGGAGGCACCCTGCCCTCCCAGGTCGCCGCGGCGACCCGCCGCGTCCGCACCGAGGTGTCCCTGCCGATCGGGATCCACGCGCACGACGACTGCGGCTGCGCGGTGGCCAGCAGCATGGCGGCGGTGGAATCAGGCGCCACGCAAGTCCAGGGCACCATCAACGGCTACGGCGAACGCTGTGGCAACGCGAACCTCGTGACGGTGGCGGCCAACTTGGAGTTGAAGCTTGGGACCGGCTGCGTCGGAGAGTCGCTCTCGCAACTGCGCAGCCTCTCGCGCTTCGTGTCGGACGTCGCCAACCTGCCGCCCAACGATCATGCCCCCTACGTCGGCCGCAGCGCGTTCGCGCACAAGGGAGGCGTGCACGTCTCCGCGATTCGCCGCGACCCAGGCTCCTACGAACACTGCGACCCGGCGCGCGTCGGCAACGAAACCCGGGTCGTGGTCAGCGAGCTCTCGGGGCGCGCCAACGTCTTGAGCAAAGCCGAAGAGCTCGGGCTCTCCGTCGGCGGCGTCGAAGGCCGGGTGCTGCAGTCGATCAAGACCCGCGAGGCCCGCGGGTACGCGTTCGAAGCCGCCGAGGCGTCGGTGGCGCTGCTCGTCGACCGAGCGCGCGTCGACTACCTGCCGCCCTTCGTCGTGCTGGAGTACCGGACGAGCGCGCGCCGGGAACGAGGACGCCCCGCCCGCTCCGAAGCCACCGTGAAGATCGCCGCCCAGGGCGAAGAACGCATCGCCGCGGGCGAAGGATGCGGCCCGGTCGCGGCGCTCGACACCGCGCTGCGGCAAGCGCTCCTACCGCTCTTCCCAGCGCTCGGCCGAGTCACCCTCTCCGACTACCGGGTGCGCATCCTCGACGGCACCGATGGGACCGACGCGACCACGCGGGTCCTCGTCGAGTGCCGTTCCGAAGAGGACGGCGACACCGATCGCTGGACGACGGTCGGCGCATCGCCGGACATCGTGGAGGCGTCGATCGAGGCGCTCGCGGACGGATACGAGTTCGGCTTGGTGCACGCGCTTCGGGAGGGCGCGGGTGCGGGGGACGCCGCGCTTCCACCCGAAGACATCGCAAAGGAGAAACTGGCGTGAGCATTCAGATCGCACTGCTCGGTGGCGACGGCATCGGACCGGAGGTCGCCTTCGAGGCGGCGAAGGTCCTGCGCGAGCTCGTCTCGATCGAAGTCGTCGACGGGTTGATCGGTGGCGCCGCCATCGACGCCACCGGACACCCGCTCCCGGACGAGACCATCGCCCTCTGCAAGGAGAGCCACGCGGTGCTGCTCGGCGCCGTGGGCGGACCGAAGTGGGACGACCCGACCGCCAGCGTGCGTCCCGAGCAGGGACTGCTCGCGATTCGAAGCGCGCTCGGCCTCTACGCGAACCTGCGGCCGGTCAAGGTGATGGACCCCGACGCGTCGCCACTCAAGCGGGAGATCGCCGAAGGCGTCGACCTGCTCTTCGTGCGGGAACTGACCGGCGGCATCTACTTCGGCGCACCACGCGTGGAAGCGACGAGCACCGACGGGCCGCGTCGAGCGCTCGACACGATGGTGTACACGGAGGGTGAGATCCGCCGCATCGTGGAGCTGGCCTTCACACTCGCCAAGGGGCGCAAGAACAAGGTGACCTCGATCGACAAAGCCAACGTGCTCGCGTCGATGCGGCTTTGGCGCAGCGTCGCGACCGAGGTCGGCCGGGCGCACCCAGACGTCGAACTCGAACACCAGCTGGTCGACTCGATGGCGATGCGCCTCGTCACGAGCCCGGGCGCGTTCGACGTCGTGGTCGCGCCGAACCTGTTCGGAGACATCCTGAGTGACGAAGGCGCGGTGCTGACCGGCACACTCGGACTGCTGCCAAGCGCGTCCCTCGGCGACGGCGGCCCCGGTCTCTTCGAGCCGGTTCATGGCTCCGCACCGGACATCGCAGGCACCGGCGCGGCGAATCCACTGGCAACCATTCTCAGTGCGGCCATGCTGCTGCGTCATGGTCTCGGCAAACCCGACGAAGCAGCTCAGATCGAATGGGCCGTTCAGAACGTGCTCTCGAGTGGCATCCGTACGCCAGACCTCGGCGGCACGGCGCGCACGTCCGAAGTGGGCGATGCAGTGCGCCGAGCCCTCCAATGAATCTTCCATGACGTGGGCCGGCGCTCCGCTGGCACCAAGGACGAACGCGTGAGCGAAACCAAGAGACCACCGATCACTCCCTGGTTCGATCTGATCAAAGACGAGTCCGGCCAACACATCGAGGTGTACCTCGAGGGCATCGCGCTCGTTCGGCTGGTGCTCACGAACAAGGGCACCGCGTTCACGCAAGAGGAGCGCATCGCGCTGGGCCTCGACGGCCTCTTGCCGCCTCAGGTGGAGACAATCGAGGAGCAGGTCGCGCGTGTGTACGCCGGGTACTGCCGGATCCCCTCGGATCTGCAGAAGTACCAGTACGTGCGCGCGCTGCAGGAACGACAGGAGATCCTCTTCTACGCGTTGCTCGAGCGGCACCTCGAAGAGCTCATGCCGATCGTCTACACGCCGACCGTCGGCAAAGCGGTGCAGCACTTCAGCCACCTCTACCAGACGCCGCGCGGCCTGAGTCTGTCGCCGATCAACATCGACCGCGCCGCCAAGACGGTGGCCAACTACCCGATGTCGGACGTGCGCATGATCGTCGCCACGGACGCCTCCGCCATCCTCGGCATCGGCGACCAGGGCTACGGCGGCCTCGCGATCCCGATCGGCAAACTCTCGCTCTACACCGCCGGCGGTGGGGTGAGCCCACTGCACACCATGCCGGTCTCGCTCGACGTCGGCACCGATCGGATCGATCTCGTGAACGACCCGAGGTACCTCGGTGTGCGTCAGCGGCGCATCAAGGGCGAAGCCTACGATCAGTTCATCGACCAGTTCGTGCAGGCGGTCGTCGGCCGCTGGCCCAAAGCGGTCATTCAGTGGGAGGACCTCGCCAAAGAGGCCGCGTTCGATGTGCTCGAGCGGTACCGGCACGAGGTGCCGAGTTTCAACGACGACATCCAAGGCACCGGCGCGGTCGCGCTCGCCGGTTGTTTGAACGCCTGTCGATTGAAGGAGCAGCCGTTCGGCGAACAGGTGTTCGTGATTCATGGCGCAGGTGCCGGCGGCATCGGCGTGGCGGCCGCGATCGTGGACGGTCTGCGGAACGAAGGCCTGAGTGAAGAAGAAGCGCTCGGCCGGGTGTTCGTGCTCGACTCGCGCGGCCTGCTGCTCAGCGATCGCAAGATGGAGGCGTACAAACGCCGCTTCGCGCAGCCGCGGGCGCGCATCGCGGACTGGTCATTCGAAGGCGCCGCGCCGGGCCTGCGCAACGTGATCAAACACGCCAAGGCGACGGTGCTCCTGGGTCTGAGCGGCCGCCCGGGCGCGTTCGACGAAGCGGTGGTCAAAGCGATGCTGGACTCGACCGAGCGCCCGGTGATCTTCCCGCTCAGCAACCCGACCAGCAGCAGCGAAGCGCACCCGGCCGAAGTGCTCGCGTGGAGCGACGGCCGCGCGATCGTGGCGACGGGTTCTCCCTTCGGACCAGTCAAGCTGGACGGTGTCGAGATCCCCATCGGCCAAGGCAACAACGCCTTCATCTTTCCCGGCCTCGGCTTCGGCGCCATCCTGGCGGACGCTCGGATCATCACCGACGGCATGGTGCGGGCCGCCGCGTACGCACTCGCGGACTACACCAAAGAACGCTACCTGCCGGACGGGCTCATCTACCCGCCGATCACCGATCTGCGCGAGACGAGCCTGCGGGTCTCCGCCGCGGTTGCGCGCGCGGCGGTGGAGGACGGCGTCGCCCAGAAGACGCTGCCGCAGGACGACGAAGGCATGCGCGCCCACGTCGAGAAGCGTGCCTGGCACGCCGAGTACCTCCCCTTCGTGAAGGGCTGAGCCCGGCCTGGCATCCGCGGCAGCATCGGCATCGGCTTCGGCATCGGCTTCGGCATCGGCATCGGCATCGGCAGCGGCTTCAGGCATCGGCGTCGGTGTCGGTCGGCTTCGGATTCAGATTCGGATCTGCGCGGTCACGCTTGCGCGGTCACGAGCCGCACATCCACGCTGCACTTGTCGTCGTCGACGTCGGCCGCGGCCAGCACGTGGTCGCGCTTGGCTTCGGGCACGAGATCCACGCCGTAGAGCGTCTCGAACACGGTTCGCCGGTGTGCGCGCTCGAAGTGCAAGCGCGCGTCTTCGTAGCGGATGGCGCGGTACCCGGCGGCCACCAGGAGCGCGTCCATCTCCTGGCGGTCGAAGGTGCGGGCGTCGCCGAGCTCGGGGACCGCGACTCCGTCGAGCGCGCCGTGCATGCGGCGGGCGAACTCCCCGAACGCGCCCTGGGGCGGCAGGTCCGACTGCAGCATCGCGATGAAGCGCCCACCGGGTTTCGTGACGCGCTTGGCTTCTGCGAGCACGGATTCGACCGGCATCAACATCAACGCGAGGTGGGAGACGACCGCGTCGAACGACGCCTCCGCGAACGGCAACGCGTCCGCACGCGCACAGGCGAGCTGGGGTGGAGCTGCGGCTCGAGATGCGGCCACGAGATCGGCCGGGACGAGATCGATCCCCGCCACTGCGCGACCCGGCTGGGCGAGCCGCTGCAAGAGCGCGCCGTCGCCACAGCCGAGGTCGAGCACCGAACCGGACGCCCCCACCGCAGTCGCAACCAGCGCGTAGCTGTCGCGCCCGTCCTTCGTGCGACCGAGCCCGAGCCCGCGCGGTGTGGCCGCGTGGTGCGCGCCGTGGAACCGGCGAAGGTACCGCTCGGTCTCCGACGTCATCGAACCGCGTCTGCGGCGTGCGTCACTCGGCGGCTTCTTGCTGGGGCTCGGCGTAGAAACGTTTGCACCACTTGCGGTACTGGCCGATGGGGCCGTCGTTTGCGGCGAGCACGGGGCGGTCGAGGTACGCCTTGTTCTCCCAGATGTTGAAGTCCTGTTCGACGTCGTGCACGAACCCCTTGAAGAACATCTCGTTGACCATCTTGGTCATGTTCGGGTCGGGCAGGCTCAACATGGTGCCGCCGCCGCGCAGGATGGCGTGGTCTTCGTCGATGGGGGTGCAGAGCACGTAGGTGCGGAACTTCGTGTTGAAGGTCGGCGTCTCGACTTCGACCACCGAGTAGCCGAGCCCGTGCACCCGGACGTGGAAGACCGACTCGACCAGCTGGCCCGGCATACCGGCAGAGGCGAGGTCGCGTTTCATGGTGTAGCTGATGCGCAGGGTGTCGCCGCTGATGTCGATCGGTTCCACGATGCGGAAATCCGAGTAGCCGTGCACGACCGAGAAGTGCGCGAGGTCGACCGAGTTCTCACTGGTCTCCTGTGGATGGGCCCGGAGTTTCTCCCAGACGTGCCACTGCATCGGCTCCCAACCTTCGTCGCCGTACTTCTCGAAGTAGCTCGGCGCGTCGAACGCGGGCGGCTGTCCGGCCGGGTCGTACCAGACGAGAATCGCGCCATCGATCTCGCGCACGTCCCAAGCGCGCGCTTTCATGCCGGGCGGGATCTTCACGTCGCCTGGGATCGAGACACAGTCGCCGGTGCCGCTGAACCGAATGCCGTGGAACGGACACTGGAGCGCGCCGTCCTTCACGCAGCCCCCGACGCCGAGGTGTGCGCCGAGGTGCGGGCAGTGGGGATCGAGCACGCTGGCCGAACCATCCGAGCCGCGGAAGAGCACGATCTCTTGTCCGAACACCTTGCGGGTCAGCACCTCGTCCGGGCCGAGTTCGTGGGAGAGCGCCGCCGCGAACCATCCACGGGGATAGGAGGGAAATGGGTAACGAGACATGGCTGGAACCTGTTCTATTCCGTTGGCTGAGACAAGTCGGCGGGCGCACTGGACTGACGAGGATCAGGTTCGGGCTGCGGAGAAGTTCCCCGCCCGAGGGTGTACGTCGCCGAGAGCGAGAGGAACCAGGAGTCCACGTCGTAGGTGCCGGCGCAGCCGCCCTGCGCGGTCAGACCGCTGCCGCCCGCCATGTCGGGCCGATCGTCGGCGTCGACGCAGCCGGGCGCGTTGTCCTCGATCGTGTACGAGGGGCCGCCGCCCCACCCGAACGCGAGATCGACGTCGAGCGGACCGGCGCGGACGCCGAAGCCGGCGTAGGCGGCCATCTGCAATCCGGGCGGCGGACTGAATGGGGTCATGGTGTCGGGGTTCGAGGCAGACCGGCCCATCGAGAAGCCGACGCGGATCGGCACCCGCGGGGCGACCCAGAGTTCGGCTCCCAAGATGCCCGTGAACGCGTCCTTCCACTTGAACTCCGCGACGGTCGGATTCGGCACGAGCGAAGCGAAGCGGGCGGGCGGGTCGAGGGTGAAGACCTGGTCCTTGTTCGCTTCGCGGTGAAACTGGTAGCGGAAGTCGAACGCCACCGTGAACCGGTCGTTCCAAGACGTGTGCGCCACACCGAAGCGCAGCATGTGCGGCACGTACCAGCGGGTCGTGGTCGGGATCGCGCCGACAAGGCTGCCGAGCGCGCCGGGCAGGGTCGTCTCGCCCGCCATGTCGATCCACACCTTCGAGCGGTAGACGAGCGCGAGGGTCAGCCCGTCGATCGGGCGGGCGGAGATCCCGAAGAGGATCCCGGGGATCCCGAACCCGTTCATGGTCTGCGCGGCCTGCTGGATGTTCGGCTCGGCGCGCGCGGGGTCGTCCTCGGCACAGGGTCCGAGGCCACACATCGACGGGGTGTCCTGGTGCGCGGTGACGTCCTGACGGGCCCAGGGAATGCGCAACGACAGGCCGATGGAGAGTTTGTCCGGGATGATGCTGACCTGCACCGGCACCGAGAGCTCCGCCACGAAGAGCGTCACGTCTTGGTCCGCCGCCGGATCGATCTGGTAGTCCGCGTCCGTGCACACACTCGGGTCACCGTTGCCCAGGCAGTCGACGTTGCGGAAGCCGCCGCCGAACCCGGTGTAGACGTAGGCGCCCAGGCCGACCGTCACGCGCTCGTGGACCCGGCCGACCCCGCCGAGAAAAACGAGCGGCGCGTAGATGAGCCCGCTGTCCCGCTCGGTGCCTGGGCCGGCGAACGGCGCCCTGAGGTTCACCAGCAACGAGGTCGCCACGACCGTGGCCGAGAACCGCTCGATCTGATCGAGTTGCGCAGGGTTGTGAAAGAGCCCGGTCGCGTTCTCGGTCACGGCCGCCGCAGCGCCAGCCATCCCGGTGATCCGGGCGTCGTACGTGGCCGGCGGCTCGGGGTTGGCCCGGGCTGGGGAGGCGGCTCCGAGCGCCAAGAGGGCGATCGCGGCCAACCCTGGGAGGGAAAACCCGATGCGGGAGCTCGAGGCCTCCGCCGATCGCTGGTACCGCACGGTCGGAGCGTATCTCGTGCGCCCTGACCCTACGCCCATGAGCCGTGAACCGTCTTCAGCCAGGGGTGAGCCGTCGCTTCCAGGGCGCGAGCCGTGTTCGCCAAGCCACCCGTCGGCCGCCAGACAATCCGTGCTAGTCAGCCGCGTGGACGACCGCTCGAAACGAATCGTGGAGACCGCCATCGAGTTGGCCGCGCGCGACGGATTCGCAGCGGTCCGGCTGCGAGACGTGGCGGCCCAGGCCAAGGTCGCGCTCGGCACGGTCTACAAGCGGTTCGCGAGCAAAGAGGAGATCCTCGTCGTCGCGATGCAGCGCGAAGGCGAGCGCATGCTCGCCCAGATGACCGTCGCCCCGCCCGGCGAAGTACCGCTCGAACGCGCGGTCTGGTTCTTCGACCTCGCGACCCGCGGCTTCTGCCGCCGACCGAAACTCGCCAAAGCCATGCTGCGCGCCATCGCGTCGGGCGAAGGCATGAGCACCCGCGTCGCGAGTCTGCACGCGCTGGTCACGATCATGCTCGTCGCCGCGCTCGACGGACACCCGCCCACCCAGCACCGCCGCTGGGGCGGAGACGCCGACAGCGAGACCCGCGAGGTCGCCCGCATCCTGCTCGACGTCTGGTTCGCATCCCTCGTCGGCTGGGCCGGCGGCGCCACCGACATCCCCGGGGTCGTCAAGAACGTAGAACGCGCCGCCTCCCGCCTGCTCTAGCGTGTAGCGTCGGCGACGGCTTCTGGGCTGAGGGCGCGATGCTGGCGCCGGCAGAGCAATCGAGCGGAGCACCTCGAAAGGCGCTCCGCTCATCTCGCTAAGCCCGGCTGAGGGCGGGGTGGCGGGTCAAGGACGAGCAAGCGAAGCGCGCGAAGCGGCGCGAAGGCGCCGGGCCGAAGGCCTCCTTGAGGCGCCGTCCCGCCGACCGCTACGCTGGACCATCCATCGGGCCAGCCCGCCCGCTACGAGAAGGGGCCCAGCGCAAGAAGATGAAGGACCGGCTTCGGCGTCGGCTTGGCGTCGGCGTCGGCTTCGGGATCGGGATCGGCTTCGGCTTCGGCTTCGGCTTCGGCTTCGGGATCGGGATCGGGATCGGCGTCGGTTCGGGAACGGGTCGCACCGTCAATCAGCCGGCATGACGGCTACTCCGCGCAGGTCTCCCGGATCGCCTGCATCGCCTCGACGTGCGTCGCGCCACGGCTGGCGATGTCGAGGTAGCGCTCCGCGAACGCACACTTCTCGGCCGCGTCTTCTGTCCGCTGCGCAAGCAGCGCGAACGCATCCGTCTGCGGGCTCGGATAGCCAATGGCGGCTCGCAGGTGGGCGGTTGGATCCCGGCGGCGCCGGATCTCCACCTGCGCGAGCACGAGGTGTGCGGACGTGAGCCCCTCGCGCGCGGCGAGCGCCCGCTCGGCGTAGCGCACCGCGCTGTCGAACCGCCCGAGGTTCATCTCCATACGCGCGCGCGCGGCGAGCAAACCCGGATCGTCGGACGCGGACGACGGTGCGCCCGCTTCGGCGCCCTCCGGTCGACCGGCGTCGAGCGCTTCTTGAATCGCCTGGTTCGCGAGGTTCGTGCGGCCGTCGAGCGCGTGGGCCATCGCGCGGCCGATGTGCGCCTGCAGCCGGTCGTAGCCAAGCCGCGCGGCCTGGTCGTACATGCCGAGCGCTGGCCGATAGAACTCCGCCTGCACGTAGAGTTCCGCGAGGGCGAACCGAAGGTACGCGTTCGAGCGCAGGCCGCGGCGGCGCATGTCCCGCATCACCGCGGTCGTCCCCGATGCGCCGGTGCCACGCGCCACGGCGTAGCGGGCGAACAGCACCCGAATCTCGTCGTCGATCAAATCCGCGTCCACGATGCGGGCGCGCAGCGGCGTGGCGTGGTCGATGTTCGACTCCTCCACGTCCAAGCGGAACAGCCCCGGCAACGCCGTCGGGTGGTTCTCGCGGATCGCGAGCGCGGCTTCGTACGCGGCCCGCGCCTCCGCCGCTTCGCCCACCGCGTGCGCGGCCAAGGCGCGCTTGGCTTGCAACTCAACGTCGCCGGGGCTCACCTCGACCGCACGTCGAAGCACCTCGAGGGCTGGTTGCATCTCGTCGCGCGCGAGGAGAACGTCCGCCTTGGCGGCCAGCACCCGCACGTCGCTCGGCCGCACGGCGAGTGCGCCATTGGCCACCTCGAGCGCCTCGTCGACCGCTTCGGTTTGAAGCAGCGCGCGGACGGCGACCGCGGCGTGCGCGGGATGGTTGGGAAGCGCCTCCAAACTCTGCCGGGCGAACTGCACCGCCTGGCCGTCGTCTTCTTCGGCGAGCTCGAGTTCGGCGCGGGCAGCGTACGCGTCGGCGGCGTACCCCGGATGCGCCGCGGCGGAATCGAGTGCCGCGCGCGCTTCGACCAGGTTGCCGGCCGCTTGCTGCGCACGACCCACCAATAGAAACGCGGCCGGCGTGGCGGGAATCCGTGCCAGATGACCAAGGGCTTCGCGGGCCTCCCCGCGTGCCAGCGCGAACGCTGCGCGCACCCGGCCGGACTGACCGGGATCTCCGCTGGGCGGTCCTTCCGCGAGCGCGGCCGCGCCCTCCGCATCCCCCGCGAGCAAACGAACTTCGGCCAGCCACCAGCGGAAGAAGTGATCCCCGGGCGGCGTCGACGAAGCCGCCGCCGTCGCGTGTTCGAGCGCCGCCTCCCGGTCGCCCGAACGTGCGGCCAGCGCAGCACGCGCCAAGTGCGCCCACCCCTTCTCTGCGACGGTGGCTGTCTCGTCGGCGAGCACTTCGGTCGCGTGCGCGTCCGCTCCCTCGCGTCGATCCCATTCGAGCACCCGCGCCCGCGCAGAACCAATGTCGGGCGCGTCGGACGATGGATGGTCGAGGGCCTCGAGCGCGCCGTCCGGGTTGCCGGCCAGCGATCGGGCGACCGCGAGTTGCGCGGCGTAGCGCGGCGAACTCGGGTGGGTGGCCACCGCGCCTTCGGCGTCTCGGATCGCCGTGGCGAAGTCTCCATGGGCCGTGGCCGCGAGCGATTTCGCGTGGGCGGTCTCGGCCGAGTAGGTACCGAACGGGATCAGGCGTGATGCTGCCTCGACCGCCACGTCTGCGTTGCCCTCGGCAAGCGCCACGTAGACCTCGGCCTTCACCCGTTCCGAGGCCTCTTCTTCGTCGTCCGGCACATCGGAGATCGCCGCGCGGGCTTCTTCGACCGGCCGCTCGCCGGCCAGCGCGCTCATCGCGAAGAGCCGGGCCCGCAGCCCGGGTGCGTTGTCGCCGATCGCAGCAAGCGCCTCGTCGATCGCCGCCACGCGTCCGGTCTCGCCGGCCGCCACCCCGGCGGTCTCGAGCGAGTGCTCCTGAACGAAGTGCCACACCGCGTAGCCGGCGATCGAGAACAGCACCAAGAGCGTCGCCACGAGGGCGATGCGGCGGTTGCGCTGACGACGCAGTTCCGCCGGAGGTGTCAGCACCTCCTCTACCGGCGGAATGCTCGTCGGCCCCGTCTGCTGACGACGGAGCGAGAACATGTCCGAAGGTTCTTTTTGGCCTTTGCCGCTCATGCAGCGTGATCTTCCCGGTTCTCGGGGGAAGATCGCAAGTTCGGCGCCTTCTTTGAACCGGTCAGGGAGATGTGGAAACCGGTTTCGTGCCAGAATCCTCGTACATGTTGGTCACGAGCGCGGCATGTTTTTCGAGGATCTGGGGCCGGCGCAGCTTGAGACTCGCGGTGAGCTCGCCCCCTTCCACCGTCATCTCTTCGGGCAAGATCTCGAACTTCTTGATGGTCTGGTAGCGCGCGACCTTGGCGTTGCAGGCGGTTTCGATCGCGCCCGTCACGAACTTACGAACCTTCGGGCAGCCCGCGAGTCCCGCCATCGTGGACTCGGACGACCCGGCCGCTTGTTGGATCGCCTCGAGGTTCTCGGGGTCGAGCGCGAGCAGCGCGCACAGGTACGGCTGGCGGTCGCCGACCACCACCGCCTGGCCGATTCCGGGGATGGTCTTGAGGTAGAACTCGAGCTCGACCGGCGCGACGTTCTTGCCACCCGCGGTGATCAGCAACTCCTTGAGGCGGCCCGTGATCTTCACGTTGCCCTCCTTGTCGATCGATCCCGCGTCGCCGGTGCGGAGCCAGCCGTCCTCCGTGAAGAGCGCCTGCGTCTGCTCCGGCAATCCTCGGTACGCCTTCACCATGTTGCGCCCGCGAAGCTGGATCTCGTCTTCTTCTGCGATCCGGATCTCGACCCCGTCGAACGGGCGGCCGACCGTGCCGAAGCGCGGTCGGAGCGCGTCGGTCACGGTGGCGACGCCGCTTGTCTCGGTGAGGCCGTACGCCTCGAAGATGCAGATGCCGAGCGACGCGAAGAAGAGCTGGGTGGTCTCACTGATGGGCGCCGACCCGGTGACCGCGTTCTCGAGGCGGTCGAGTCCAAGCGCGGTCTTGATCTTGGAGATGACCAACCAGCGCGCCAAGCGGCGTTTGACCGGCATGTACTTCGACTCCGGCACGCCGCGCCGAACCTGCTCGTGAAAACACTCGAGCTCGGTCTTCATCGACCACGCAGCGAGTTTCGCCTTCGGGCCGGTGGCTTCGCTGAGACGCGCCCTGAGCGCGGCTTCGAACTTCTCCCACACCCGCGGCACGCCGAGGAAGCAGGTGGGGCGCACGTCCGTGAGGTACCCCTTCACGTCGGCGATGGCCGGACAGAAGTACACCTGTCCGCCCACCATGAGGGAGAGCACGTTGGTCATGATTTGCTCGGCCTGGTGGCTGAGCGGCAGGTAGCTGATCGCGTGGTACTCGGAGCTGCCGTCGAAGAACTGCGGCGCGAACTTCTTGCACGCGTTGCCCACGAAGAGCTGTCCGCCATGGTCGATCTCGACCCCCTTCGGCACGCCCGTGGTGCCGGAGGTGTAGATCATCAGGCAGGTCTCGTCGTCGGTCAGGTTCGAGAGCCGCTCGTCGAGGTGGACGTCGTTGGCGGCGTCGTCTCCGAGGGCGATCACGTCTTCGAATGCGACCACCCGGTCCTTGACCGAATCGTCGACATCGAACTTCGTGAACGTGAAGTAGCGCAGCGCTGGTTCGAACAAACCGAGGCGCTCGCCTTCGAGGAACTTGTCGAGTTGCTCCTTCGTGTCGCAGCAGAGGATGCGCGCGCCGGAGTCCTTGACGATGTAGCCCGTCTGTTCGACGGTGCTCGTGCCGTAGATCGGCGCCGGTACCCCGCGCGCGGCCTGCGCACCGAACTGGAACTGGACCCACTCGGGGTGGTTGGCGCCCGCGATGACCACGGACTCGCCGACCTCGTGCCCGAGGCTGATCATCGCCTTCGCGATGGCGCGCACGTTCCGCCAGTACTCCGCCCACGTCAGCTGCTGCCAGCGGCCACCGCGTTTGGTGTGGAGCGCGGGCGTGGTGGGCTTCTTCTGAGCCCAGTGTTCGACGTAGTGAACGAGCGTGTGCGGCTTGGTCATGGCCGCCTCTTTAGCACCGCGCCCCCAAACAGGGAACCAGCGCGCTTTGGCCCCCCCGCGCTACCCTGCGGCGCAATGACTCCGGCTGGACTCGGTCCCTGGCTTCGCTGGCAAGAAGGCCGACAAGGGACCGGCTACGACAAACTCTTGCTGGCGGCCGGCCGGTTGCCCCGGGTGGGGTTCGACCTGCACCTGCTTCGGTTTCGAACCGGCACCCACGTCCCGCGGCACCGGGACCCCGCAGCGGGCCGACACTATCGGATGAACCTCGTGCTTCGCGCGGCCGACGCCGGAGGCGTCTTCTCGTGCGCGCACCCCCTGCTCGACTGGCCCCGCCTGAAGATCTTCCGGCCGGACCTCGAGCCGCACTCGGTCAGCCGCATCGAGGCGGGGGAACGCTGGCTCTTGAGCCTCGGTGTCGTGTTCGCCTAGCAGGTTGCTGAAGAACGCCCGCAGGGCGTTCTCGCAGCCTGCCCCTTGCCCCTGCCCTTGCCCCTGCCCTTGCCTTTGCCCTTGCCCGCGGATCAGCGGTCAGATCGCTTGATCAGCGCGACGAGCATCGCGACGACCTGCTCGAGGTGGGCGAGAGCCCGTTCGATATCGGGCCTCGAT
>JAXMNT010000053.1:0-52269 GCA_034670305.1 Deltaproteobacteria bacterium | reverse complement strand
TCGCGATGCTCGTCGCGCTGATCAAGCGATCTGACCGCTGATCCGCGGGCAAGGGCAAAGGCAAGGGCAGGGGCAAGGGGCAGGCTGCGAGAACGCCCTGCGGGCGTTCTTCAGCAACCTGCTAGAAGAGCGACAGGTACCAATCCAGGATCTCGTCCCCAAAGAACACCCACTCGAGCGCGCCGAGCGCCAGAAATGGGCCGAACGGAATTCGGGCGCGGGGCGCCTCCTCTTCCGCGTCCGATTCCGAGTCGCCGGATGGCTCGGGCGGGTCCAGATCTTCGTCCAGGAAGATCTCCGCCGCCGCCCCTTCCGCATCGATGCAGCGTGCGCCCTGCGACGGATCCTCGCCCGGCGCACAGCAGTCTTCCAGCGACTCGATCAAATGCTCTTCGGGGGCGACGCTGCGCCCCGTGAGTTTGGCGCCGATCGCGACCACGAGGCCTTGCATCGATCCCGCGACGAGCGCGAAGACCGCGCCCTTCCAGCCGGTGAAGGCCCCGATGAAGAGGAGCAGTTTCGAGTCGCCCTCGCCCATGCCCCGTCGGCCGCTGAGGTGCTCGTAGCCCCAGACGAAGAGCACCTGGATGACGAGGTACCCAGCGCCTGCACCGAGCGCCATGTCGGCTGCATCGCCGCCTCGAAGACTCACGGTCGCGAGCCCCAGCGCGGCGCCCGGCAGGCTGACCTCGTCGGGGATCATCATCCATTCCAGATCGATGAAGGTCGCCACCAGGAGCCCGCCCGCGAAGAAGAACCAAGCGAGCGTGGAGAGCACGAGCGGCAGGACCTCCTGCATGCCATCGGCACGGACGATGATCCGTTCGGCGAACGCGACGCACAGGAGCGCCGACACCACTTCGATGAGGAGGTAGCGAGGGGTCAGCTTGGTCTTGCAGCAGGTGGTGCGTCCCCGCATCGCCAAGTACGCGAAAATAGGGACGTTTCGGTACCAGGCGACCGGAGTGCCACACGAGGGGCAGTGGCTCGGCGGCGTGACCACGCTCATCTGGCGCGGCCACCGATAGATCGCGACGTTGAAGAAACTCCCCCACAGGGCCCCGAACAGGAACGCGGCGCCCCATACGAGCCATTGGGGGAGGTCTGCTGCCAACATGCGGGGGGAGCATAACTGGCTTCACCCGCTGAATGATTCCGTTTGTGGCGGTTCCCGATGCTTGCCCGCGCCCACGAGCGGTGCTACCTCGCCTGCCCCGCCGGGTGATTCACCGGCCCTTAGGAGTCCAGTCATGAAGCTCACGCCACTCGCAGCCGCGAAAAAGCGTTTCGGGATCGACGAGAAAGATCCCACGAAGGCCCGCAAGGCCACCAAAACCAAGCTCGTTGCAGCCGTGAAGAAGCACGTGGACGGCGGTCTCTGGACCGACGGACTCGGCGACAAGGGCCTCGAGCATGTCTCGAACGCCAAACTCCTTCGCCTGCTCGATGTGCTCGACACCATCAAGAGCGAGTTCAAGACCCGCGACGCGCTCGTGAAGGCCATCCTGGAGGCGGAAGGCCGCAAGGACGCCACGTTCAGCAAGCACTTCGCCGACTGGTCTTCGCCCCGGCTCTGGGATCGGCTTCAGGCCGCCCGCAAGCGCAGCTGAGAAGCCCGAGACTCTGTCGAAACCCCAGGTTTCGACATCGACCCCCGCAATGTTCGTTGCGGGGGTTTTCGTTTGGGGCCTGCACCCGCACAATTCCCTTCAACCGAGAAAACGGCTACATACGTCCCTAGTTCAGAACTTTCCGGCGTCCGGGGTGTCCTGAACTCTCGTGACCCGCGTGGAAACCGCCGACGCCAAGACCCTCGTGCCCCTCGTCGAAGGGGTGGACCCCGAGCTCGCCGCGCTGCCTGCGCCCGCGCGAGGCCGGCGGTTCGCGACGATGACGTTGATGGCGCTTGTCGTGGCGACCTCGCTCGCTTTGCTGGCCAGCCTCCGCAGCGATCTCGCGTACTTCTTCGCCGGCGATGCGGTGCAGTCGCTCGGCCAGGTCACGGAGCTCGACACCGCCGGACTGCAGACCAACGCCTTCGTGAGCATCGAAGGCACCCCGATGGCGTCGCGCACGGTGCACTACACCCGGCTCCTCGGTGGCAGCTACGCGGTGTTCCCGCTCGCCGGGCAGCGCCGGATCCTCGCGCACGTGGCCGCGAACGGTTCCCGCAGCGGACGGGCCGATCCGCGGACCACCTACTCGGGTCGCCTGGTCACGGTGGGCGAGCTCGGTGGTCGGTTCTCCGCGGTCCGCCGGCACTTCGAAGCCGGAGACTTTCCCATCAGCGCCGAAACCTACGTGTTGATGGTCGACGAGCCGCCGGGGAGCTACCTGTGGTCGGTCGGCCTCGCGGTGCTGGCGCTCTTGTTCGTCCTCGCGAACCTCCTGCTCTTGCGCCGCTGGTTCCGCCCGATCCGACTCGAACGCCGCGCTTCTTTATAGGCACTACGGGCCTGGCTCGCTTCGCGAGATGGGGTAGCCTCCGCCGATGAGTGATGCTGGCTTCGTGCATCTGCACGTGCACTCGGAGTTCACGATGTTGGATGGCGCCATCCGCATCAAGGAGCTCGTCAAGAAGTGCGGCGAGCTCAAGATGCCCGCGGTCGCGTTGACCGATCGCGCCAACATGTACGGCGCGGTGCAGCTCCATCAGGCGTGCCGCGGCACCGACGTGAAACCCATCCTGGGGGCCGAGGTGACCATGGTCGGCGGCCACCGTGCCGACCCCGCGGCCACGGACGCTGGCCACCTGGTGCTCCTCGCCGAGAGCCAGCTCGGGTACCAGAACATCGTCCGGCTGGTCTCGCTGGGCTGGGTTGAAGGCATGGTCGACGGCACCCCGCGCGTCGACTTCGAGTTGCTCGAGCAGTACCACGAAGGCGTCGTCGCGCTGACGGCGTGTATGGGTGGGTACGTGCCGCAGAAGGTCCTGATGAAGGGGCCAGACGCGGGTCGGGAAGCCATGTTCCGGCTCGCCGACATCTTCGAGGGCTCGTTCTACGTCGAGCTCGAGGACCATGGCTTCCCTGAGAACCGCCCGCTGAATGGGGTGCTGCGGGACCTCGCCAAGGAGCGCGACCTGCCGCTCGTGGCGACCAACTGCTGCCACTTCACCGAACGCGCTGGCGCCCGCGCACAGCTCGCCCTCCAGTGCATCGGTGCGAGCCGCACCCTCCGCGAGATGGAGGCCATGCACCACAACTCCGCGGAGATGTACCTCAAGTCCGCCGAGCAGATGAGCGAGCTCTTCGCCGACGCGCCCGAGGCGATCACCAACACGTTGGTCATCGCCGAACGCACCGCCGGCAAAGCCAACCCGCTCGCCGATCCCAAGCTGCCCCGCTTCTCGGTCCCCGAAGGTCAGACCGAACCGGAGCACCTGCGCACCGAGTCCAAGGAGGGCCTGACGCGGCGCATCGCCGAGATGCACGCGCGCGGCGAGAAGCCGGACCTCGCGGTCTACCAAGACCGGCTCTCGGTGGAACTCGACGTCATCATCAGCATGGGGTTCCCCGGCTACTTCTTGATCGTCGCCGACTTCATCGGCTGGGCGAAGGACAACGGGATCCCGGTCGGTCCCGGACGCGGTTCGGGCGCCGGCTCGCTGGTCGCGTACGCGCTCGGGATCACCAACCTCGATCCCTTGCCCTACGACCTTCTCTTCGAACGGTTCCTGAACCCGGAACGTGTGTCGATGCCCGACTTCGACATCGACTTCTGCATGGACACGCGCGACCGGGTCATCGACTACGTGCGCCAAAAGTACGGCCACAACTCGGTCGGCCAGATCTCCACGTTCCATCAGCTCAAGAGCCGCAGCGCGGTGCGCGACGTCGGACGCGTCATGGGCATGCCGCCGCAGGACGCCGGTCGCATCGCGACGCTCGTGCCCGAGCCCGTCGGCGGCAAGAGCGTGCCCATCAAGGACGCCATCGAACAAGAGCCGCGGCTGCGCGCTCTGATCGACGAAGACGCGGAAGTGCGCGAACTGGTCGGCATCGCGCAGCAGGTCGAAAACCTCACCCGCCACGCCGGCATGCACGCCGCGGGCGTGGTGATCTCCGAAGGACCGATCTGGGATCACGTGCCGGTGTTCTGTCCGGAAGAAGGCGCGCTCGTCACCCAGTACGACAAGAACGACGTCGAGTCCGCGGGCCTCGTCAAGTTCGACTTCCTCGGTCTGAAGACCCTCACGGTCATCGACATCGCGGTGAAACTCATTCGTCAACGACCGGACGCGAACCCGGACGACCCGTTCGACATCGATGCCCTTCCGCTCACCGACCTGGCGACCTTCGCGCTCCTTCAGAGCGGCGAGACCACCAACGTCTTCCAGCTCGAATCGCAGGGCATGCAGGGGCTCTTCAAGGAGCTGAAGCCCGACTGCTTCGAAGACATCGTCGCCGCCGTCGCGCTCTACCGGCCCGGCCCGATGAGCATGGACATGCACAACGACTTCGTACGCCGCAAACATGGCCGCGCGAAGGTCGTGTACCCGCACCCGAGCCTCGAGCCGATCCTCAAGGACACGCGCGGCGTCATCGTCTACCAGGAACAAGTCATGCGCATCGCGCAGGACATGGCGGGCTACTCGCTCGGTGGCGCGGACATTCTTCGTCGCGCGATGGGCAAGAAGAAGCAGTCCGAGATGGAGAAGCAGCGCTCCATCTTCACCGCCGGCGCGGAGAAGCGCGGCCACGCGGCCCGCGACGCGGAGAACGTATTCGACCTGATGGAAGGCTTCGCGCAGTACGGCTTCAACAAGTCGCACTCGGCGGCCTACGCGCTCATCACCTACCAGACCGCGTACCTCAAAGCGCACTACCCGGCCGAGTTCTGTTGCGCGACGATGACCGCGGACAAGGATCGCTCCGAGAAGGTTGTGCGCACCGTCGCCGAAGCACGTGCGCTCGGCATCACCGTGCTCCCGCCCGACGTGAACCAGAGCGCGGTCGACTTCACCGTCGTCTACGAACCCAAGGACACCGAAGAGGACGCCCCGCGTGGCGACCGAACGAACAAACCGGTCAGTGTGAAGGGGCGGCTCCACGACCCAGCCGGCCCGCGCATTCGTTTCGGCCTCGGTGCACTCAAGGGCGTCGGCCAGGGTGCGCTCGAAGCGCTCTTCGAAGCGCGCACCACCACCGACGAACACGACCGGGAAGAGAACGTGCCGTTCGTCGATCTGTTCGACTTCTGCGATCGCGTCGACATGCGCCGCGTGAACAAAGGCGTCTGCGAAGCGCTCGTGCAGAGCGGGGCCTTCGACACCATCCATCAGTCGCAAGGCGTGCATCGCGCGCAGGCCTTCACCGCGATCGAAACCGCGATCGAGCGTGGGCGGCGTGCGGCGCAGGAACGAGCCAGCGGACAGCAGAGCCTCTTCGGCCTCTTGAGCGACGAGAGCGCACAAGCGTTCACGGCCCGCGGCGGCACGTTTCCTTCCGGCATCGATCCCTGGGACAGCCGCGACCAACTCGCGCGCGAGAAGTCGACCCTCGGCTTCTACGTCTCCGGCCATCCGCTCGACCGCTACGTCAAAGAGCTGATGCGCTTCTGCAACGCGACCACCGAGACCCTCGAGCACATGGACCGCAACGCGCGCGTCACGGTGGGCGGATCCGTCGAAGGCTTCCGCGCCCGCCGCACCCGCACCGGCACGACGATCGCGTTCTTCGAACTCGAGGATCCCAGCGGCCGCATCGAAGTCGTCGTGCGCCCGAAGCTGCTGCTCCAAGAGGGCCTGCGCGACCTACTGGAGAGCGGCGAACCGGTCGTCGTCACCGGCCGGGTCAAACACGAGGAGGCGCGCGGGGGCGGCGACTCACTCGAGACCAAGCTCGTCATGGACTCCGCCGAGCTTCTGACCGACACGTTGGCCAAAAAGGCGCGCGCCGTCGCCGTGCGCGTCGACGTCGACGAAGTGGACCGAGAGCGCCTCGAGTCGCTGAAGACAGCCCTCGCCAAGTTCCCCGGCTCCGTCCCCGTCAGCCTCGAGCTCATCCACCGAGGCCACTGGTCCGTCACCCTCAGCGACACCGGCCTCACCGTCGATCCCAGCGACGCCCTCCGCGCCAGCATCGAACGCCTGCTCGGCGCCTCCGCCATCCAGCTCCGCTAAGCGACGGGCGCGGCTTCGGGATCGGCGACGGGCGCGGCGACGGGCGCGGCTTCGGGATCGGCTTCGGGATCGGCTTCGGCATCGGCTTCGGAATCGGCTTCGGAATCGGCTTCGGGAAATCGGCTTCGGGAATCGACTTCGGCCACAGCGAACAGCTGCTCCGCCCTTCTCCCTCTTGCGCCCACGCCCAACCCGATTTATAGGTTGGGTGACCAATTTATCTAACCAGGACTTCGCCATGACGCCCCTTCCCTGGATCCCGCCCGCACCCACCAACGCCCCGACCCCCGCCCCGCTTCGGGAGATTTCGACGGTGACCGTGCACCACGGCGCCACGCGGACTTGCGTCATCCACCGCGATCGGCTCGTCGCGGCGACGGTGGGGGTCCTGCTCCCCTTCGTTCCGGGCGCTCTGTTCGTCTTCGGCTTCTGGTGGGGCTTCGGAGGGTTGATCGTCGCCCTCGTCGGCCTCCTCGCGTTCACCGGCGACCGCATCACCATTCGCCGCACCGCCTCCGGTCCATCCGTCGTGGTCTGGCGTCTCCTGGCAGGGGTCCCCTACGGGCGCGTTGCACTCACCGGAGATGTGGTGCTCCGCCATGAGGACATGTGGTTCGACCTCTACGGTGAGGGCGACGTCTGGTCGCTGAGCGATTCGGCCGGCCGCACCGTCGAGTTCGAGCCGCTCTGGGGCGTCTCGGAGGTCTTTGGTGCGGAGCTCGGGGCTGCCTTGACCCGCCATCAACACGCCAGGCCTGGCGCCCAGGCCGCATCGCCCTAGGTTCGGCGCCATGCGCCCCCTCTTCTTCGCATTGCTCGTCGCGTGTTCCGGTTCCAGCGAGTCCGCCACGCCAGACGAAGCCGACCCGACACCCACGCCTTCGGAGCCCGAAGCACCTGCCGAAGCAGCCGAGCCGGCCGCGCGAACGCCAGGTCCCATCGACCCGAGCTGGGTCGGTCCGCGGGTCGCCGAAGCGCGCACCCGGATGCAGTCGTCGCCGGCCGGGCAGCTGGTCTGGGATGCGATCGAAGCGCACGGCGGGCTCGAAGCTTGGCTCACCGCCGGGGTGATCCAGTTCGACTTCGACTACCAGCCCGTGGCCAACCCAGCGCGTCGGATGAAGACGCACAACGACATCGATCTCTGGTCCGCCCGTGGGCGCCAGAACGAGCTCGCAGCCGAAGACCCGTCGAACGCGCCGCTCGCGACGATGGGATGGAACGGGGAAGAAGCGTGGATCACGCCGAACGCCGCGGCGTTTCCAAGCACCGCCCGGTTCTGGACGCTCACGCCCTTCTACTTCACCGGGATGCCTTTCGTCGCCGCCGACCCTGGCACCCAGTACGAGCAACTCGAGGACGCGACGCTCGACGGCGTCGAGCACCACCTGGTCCGGCTCACCTACGAAGCGGGCACCGGCGATTCGCCCGAGGACTACTACATCCTGTACCTGCACCCCGAGACCCACCGCCTCTCCGCCCTGCGCTACGTGGTCGCTTACCCTGGCTTCTTCCCCGAGGGTGGCCACACCCCCGAGAAGTTGATGCGCTATGCGGACCTGCAGGCGGTGTCCTTTGGCAACTCGGCGCTGCAGTTCGCGACCCATCTGAACACGAGCGCGTGGGACAGCGAGGCTGGCGAAGTCGGAGACGTCGTGACGGAGATCGCCGTGTCGAACATCGCGCTTGGAGGCGCCCTTCCCGTGGACCACTTCGACCCCGTCGAGGGCGCCGAGCGCAGCCGCACGATCGAAGCCCGCCCCCGCTGAACCACCGCGCGCCGAACCACAAGACTTGATAGAGAGAGGGCGCCGACACGCGAGCGACTACTCGGTGATGGCAGCGTAGAGGGACAGGCGCACTTCGATTCCGCGGGTCCCGTCGACGTCGAAGTAGCGGACGCCGCCGCCGATCGTCCATCGCTCCTTCGGCGCGACGCTCAGTGCACCGAGCACCGAGAGTTCGCGGCTGCCGTCTTCCACGTCGACGTAGGCTTCCACGACGCCGTGGACGGGCCACTCGAGCGGTCCTTCGAGCGCGATGGTCGCGAACATCCCCGGGCGGCCCGAACGACGTCGATCGACCTGCACGTTCACATGCAGATCGAGCTGGGTCCATTCCTGAGAGACCAACAGCGCAGCGCTTGCACCGGCACCTTGTTCGTCCCGCCAGCTCGGGAGGATGACCCCCAGCTGGATGGCGATGCTTGGTCCCGTGTCGTCGCCCGCATAACTTCCCTCGCGGACCAGCAGCCGCGTGTACACGCCGTTGTCGGTGATGCTGTAGCGGGTCTGGTCCCCGCCATCGATGCCCAGGTAGCCGCGGCCGATGACGATGAGGTCCCACCCCTCGGCGAGCCCCGCGTAGACCATGACCGAGGGCGCGATGAGGTAGCGCTCGCCTTCGGCACCGAAGGTCTGGTACCAGCCGGCTGGCTGGAACTCGAGCTCGAGCCCGCCAGGCGCCACGGTCCGCGCATCGTTCGCGTCCAGCACGTAGGCGGAGGCGGAGGGCGTCCAACCGATCACGGCGACGAGCAAGGTCACGGCACCGAGGGCGAGGCGCGCAGGCGGGTTGGATCGGCGAGGCCGGGCCACCGCTGGGTTCGTGACGAAGAACATCGGGAGGTGCGCTAGGTCGGACCCGCCGGCACCTTCACGACCTCGAACCAGTACTTGAACACCAGCGCCAGGGCGCTGCGCAACTCCCCGATGTCGATCGGCTTGCTCACGTAACTGTTGGCGCCAAGCGCGTACGCGAGTTCGATGTCGTCGTCTCGAGCGGACGAGCTGAACACGATGAACGGAATGGACCGAAGGGCCGGGTCGTCGGTTCGCTCGGCCAACACATCGTGTCCCGACTTCTTCGGCATGTTGAGATCGATCAACACGAGGTCCGGTCGGGCCGCGTCGGGGTGGGGGCCTCGCTGCTTCAAGAAGTCGAGCGCCTCGGCGCCGTCACTCACGAACGAGATGTCGAGCGGAATCTCGAAGTCCTCGAGACAGATGCCGATCAACTCCGCATCGCCCGGGTTGTCCTCCACGATGAGAACCACCTTCTCTCGACCCATGCGCCCACCTTGCCGGTTTCAACGGGAACTTTCCAGTTCCGAGTTCAACCCAGAGGCGAGCGGCGGTCAGACACGCGCCCGGCCCGGCTTCGCCGTGAGCGGCACGACCTTCTTCCAGTCGGGCCAGCCCGCGATGTCGACGTGACCAGTCAAGCGCCAGATGATCTGGTTGCTCGGAGCGCTGAACGAGTACGGAAACTGCCCGGGTGGCGGGAGCGGCACCCGCGCTTCGTAGTGCCCGTTGCCCGCAGCCACCAGTGGGATGCGCAGACTGTGGAGCGGATGTCGGTGGGTGGTCGCGTTGCTGCCCGACCCCCGCACCACCTGCTCGAGAATCTCCAAAGTGGCCGTCATGCTGGAGACGCCTTCCGTCGACTGCGTCTTGATGGAGACGAAGAGCTGCCCCTCTTCTTGTGGCTCGCGGTACCCACCGCCGCCCCCGAGACGCAGCCCCATCTCAACCGCGCCGAGCTTCCGTTCTGCGAGCGCCCTCGGAAGCGTGATCGCGAGTCCGATGATCCCAAAGATGCCCAACGGGCAAGCGAGGCCAATCGCCCCTGGCTCCAGCTGGATGGCCGCGATGCCCATCACGAGGGCGGACAATCCCAACAAGACGGCCGAGAAGATGAGGCAGCCGGTGTTGTTCCCCTTCGCGAGCAGTTTCTCGTTCCAGCTGATCACCAAGCCCGAGGGCGGCGGGTCGTGCTGCACTGCGACTGGCACCACCGACTTCGGGTCGATCGCCCACGGCACGTCCGCACGCGCCTCGATGCGGAACGCGACGTTGAGCAAGGTGCCCTGGTACGCGAGTGGGTCGCGCGGCGCCGGGATCTCGAACGGGTACTGATGTTCGGTGCCTCCGGCCCAGGTCCCCACGAACAATCGAAACGCTTGGATCTGCTTGGTCGCGGTGTTGCCCTTGCCGTGAGTGAAGAACGCGACGGCGACGTCGAGCCCGTCGCACTTGCACTCTGCATGCACCCGGACGTGCACCACGCCGGCGATGAGCTCCCCGGGCCGATACACCCGGCCAGGCTCGCGAAGGACCACCTGGATACTACTGTTCGCCACACCCCACTCCGTCCTCGTCGAATCGTCTGTCGGTGCCTGCCCGCACCAGTGCCTGAAACCAATCGTAGAGTGCGTCTTGCGTCGCACGCAGATGTTGTCCGTGTTGCCGTACGAGTGCGTCCAGCAGTTCCGCGGGGACGTCCGGCGTGGGACCGGTCCCAAGCGCCGCCCACCGCATCCGCCGCTGCACGAACGCCTCGAGCCGCGCCCGAAACGCATCGGGCTCGAGTGCGCCGACCCGGTGGTGCACCACGTCTTCGATCCCCGCCGCCTCGAACTCTTCGCGGTGGGAGACGTGGGTGGCGAGCACGAAATGGGCGCGCCGGCGAAAGAGCCACCGGCGGCGCCAGGCCGGAAGACGTTGGGACTCGTCGAGGAACACGATGGGGGCGCGCGGAATCCGAGGTGCCGTCTCGTCCGGCCGCAACAACGTCCGCGGCAGCTTCCTGAAGTGGGTCCACAACGCGGTGAGGTGGGTCGACTTGCCGTGGCCGCACGGCCCCACGAACTCGATGGCGACGCGGGCTGCGGCCGGTGGCCTGCGCAGCCGTTCGACCAGCGGCGCGATCGCCACATCGCTCACCATGAGCGCCGCGAGTTCTTCGAACGTGGCCGAGCCGAACGGGTTCCGGCAGGTGTGCAGACGCGCGTACCCGTCCGTGTGAATTTGTTGCGTTGCCTCCACAGCCGTACGCTACCAGTCCGAGCAACCGGCCGTCTTCACGCTCTCGAAACCGGAGGCCAACCACGAGAACGCCCCGACGTCGGTAGACGCCGGGGCAAGATTCTCCGTCGTGTCGGGCGAGAGCGCCGACCGGTTTGAATCGTCTGTGATTGCGTGGACCAGGTGGTGTCGAAGGTGGTTCTGCACGCGCCGAAGGACGGCTGTAAGCCATTCGAGGGGTGGCGGGGCCGCATGCGGCCCGCATCGGCCGCGGAGGCGCGGGCGATTCAAACCGGTCGGCGCTCTAGCGGCCTTCGTGGCTCAACACGACCCCGAGGGCGGTGCCGGGCGGGGCGAACGCAATCTGTGCTTCGTCGTCGGTCGACAACCCGAGGTCCTTGATGGCCTGCGGCGAGAGGTCGAGGATGCGACCGGTCCGGGTGTGCGGACCCCAGTCGACTGCGCGAACCACGACCTTCGTGCCGGTGCGCGGGTTGCGCAGGATGAAGCGCGCGTTCCGCCAGAAGCTCCGACCGTTCGGGCTGTAGTTCCAGCGCATGGCGATCCAGTAGTACGCCTCGCCATTCGCAGCGGCGTACTCCGCGGAGGGCCGAAGCGGCGAGTTGAGCTCGCGCACCCGCTCTCCCGTGATGGCGCCGGTGTCCCTCGGTCCGATGCTGCGGTCTTCGGGTCCGCCGAACCAGCTGATGCGCCCTTGGACCCACTCATGTCCTTCGGCGGTGACGACGCGACCGTACGGTTCGGTCGCCATGCCGAGGGTGCTCTCGAGGGTGCCGTTCCGGAGGCCGCGGCGCGGGATCTCGGAGCCGCCCTGGGTGAGCCACTCACCGCTCCCGTCGCCACCGGACATCGAACCGTCGGGCGGAGGCAGGTCTTCGCCGCAACCGATCGTGCCGGTCGCTTCGGTGCAGTAACACGCCCCACAGCTGCCGTGGCCCTCGGTCCAGCGTCCGTCGCAGCACTGCCACGCAGCGCTGCATGCCGAGTGGGCGTAGCTGCCGCCGTACGTGTGTTCGCAGTTCGCACCTTCGGGCGCCTCGGTCGGGGCCGCGGTGCAGCCGTGAATGCCCGAGGGCTCCACACATCCGCACTCGCCGCAGCCGCCGCCGGCCCGCGTCTTCCAGCGTCCGTCGCAGCACTGGTAGTCCGCGGAGCACGCCATGTGGCCGTACTCGCCGAGGTAGCTGTGGGTGCAGCTGTCGCCTTCATCGCCCGCCGCGGGAGGCGGAGGGGGCGACGCCGCGTCGCAGCCGATGGTGCCGGTCTCTTCGACACAGGCGCACGCTCCGCAGCCACCGCCCGCGCGGGTCTTCCAACGTCCGTCGCAGCACTGGTAGTCCCGCGAGCAACCGGCCTGCGGGTACGTACCGAAGTGGCTGTGGGTGCAGGCGCCGCCTTCGATGCGGGAGGGATCGGGCTCCGGCTCGGACATCGGAGGCGGATCTTCCGAGGTGGTCCCACCAGCTGCCTCGAGCATCGCAGGGATGCGCGCGAGCAGGTACTCACCGGGACACGAGGTGCTCGAACCCAGATGCTCGCGGTGACCGAGCACCCGACCGCGGTCGAGCGAGATGCCGTAGAGACGACTCAGTCGGCCGAGCAAGCGCGCCCCCGCCGAGATGCTGCTGTCGGTCGGGCGGCTGGGGCCCCAGTCGCGGCAACCGCTCGAGTGGTAGCAGCCGACGAAGGAGATGCCGATGTTGCCGGTGTTGGCGCCACCGACGTGTGCGCCGAGCAGATCGATCGGGCGCCCTTCGTAGATGGAACCGTCGACGCCGATGAGGAAGTGGTACCCGATGTCGCACCAGCCGCGCGTGGACATGTGGTAGGCCTGCGCGCCGCGCACCTGCCGCGCCGGGTCGCTCGAGGGGGTGACCGTGTGGTGGATGGCGAAGCGCGTCTTGCGGGTGTTGCGGCTGGTGCAGCGGGTCGAGCGAGCGCCCCAAGACTCGCGGGTGACGATGCCGATGTCGCCGAGACCCGAGCGCAAGGCGTCGCGTCGGCTGCCCGCGCCATCGTCGGCCACCGGCTCTTCTTCGGGGCTGGCGTCTTCCGGCACCACCGCGGACCACTGCAGGTTGAGGATGCGGGCGGCGTCCTCGACGTAGACCCGAAGCCGCGCGCCGTCGCCCAAGGTCGGCATCTCGGCGACGCCCACGTAGGTGTCTTCTTCACCAAAGTCCTCCGCCACCGTCTGCCAGTCGCCCATCGGCGCGCCGATGACCTGAAGCTGCGCTTCCATGGCGGGCATCGTGCCCGGCTCGGTCAGGGTCAAGAACACACCGACGCGGGTGGCTCCGTCCGGCGCGGCGAGCACGGGAGAGACGTACCAGTCGCCCTCCAGCGTCCAGTTCAGAATCTCGCCTGAGACAGCGCGCATCTCCTGGTGGTCGTGGTTGGTGGCCTCGGCCTCGGGATCGTCGCTGCCCGTTCCGAGCCCCTGCGCGGCGCACGCGCCGAGCGCGAGGGCACAGATTCCGGAGAGGAGCGGGGTGGTCACTCGGGCTGCCTGGGGGTGGTCACTCGACATGCCGGGGTACTGTGCAACCAGCGTGCCGCCATCGATTGGACTGGGCCGCCACCGACATTTCCCAACAAAACACGGATCAAAAGGCTTGTATCTGGACCAGACACGCCCGTGGGGTTCATTGTCCCCACAGGTGGCCACTGGAGTGGCTGCGGACTCGAGTGAGCAATTGTGCCAGGGTCTACACCCCCCACCGACCGAACACTGAACGATACATGTATCAGCGAATTCTTGGGCAGTTTCGGCGTATCCTGTGTGAGACGGCGGAGGCAGGACATGGGATTGATGAAGTGGATCGTGGCGGGCATCGGACTCGAGATTGGGCGCGAAGCGGCCCGTGAAGGCATGGACAAGCTGCGGGACGAAGCGGACGTCCCGGCGCCACCGCCCAGCCCTTCCGCCCAACGGGCTGCGGCCCGAGCGGCCAAACGGGAAGCCAAGCGGGCCGCCAAAGCGCGAAAGCAACGGACGCGTGCTCGAGAGAAGGCTCTGAAGAAGGATGCCAAGGCACTCGACGCGGAACTTGCGCGACTGAAGAAGCAGGTCGACCAAGACACCGAGGCCATCAAGGCCGTGGTTCGAGACATGAGCGACACCGACTGATCCCTCTCTTCTGGATGCCCGTGGGTCATCGCCCTTGACCGAACGGCTCTCGCCCGCTTTTCTCCCGTCTCCCCGGCGCGCTTTCCGCGTGCACGAAAGCGAGCCATGAGCACAAAGACACTCTCCCTCCAGGTCGCCGCCCAATCGAACAAGTTGTTCTTGGGACGCGGCATCGCCCGCATCGGCGCGAAAGCCATGCGCGAGCTGGGACTCGAAGGCGGGGCCGTGGTGCGCATCCATGGCAAGCGCACCACCGCTGCCATCGCCCTGCCCTCCCGAGACGAAGACAAAGACTCGCTCGTGGTGCGGCTCGACGGCTTGGAGCGGACGAACGCGGGTGTCAGCGTCGGCGAGTCCGTCACCGTCTCGGTGGTCGAACCGCCGGTGGCCGAGCGCATCGTGCTCGGGCCGGCCGACGAACAGCACCGCCTGACCGGCAACGGTTCGGACTTCCTACCAACGTTGCGTGGGCGGCCGATCGTGAGCGGCAACGTGGTCAGCACGAGCGGCTTCCGGAGCGCTTGGCTTCCAGAGGGCACCGCACCGGCCGTGGCCAACACGCTCGCGCGCGAACCCTTCGGGCTGCAGGAGATGCGACTGGTGGTGGTGTCGTCGGTGCCGCAGGGCATCGTGCGGGTCACCGACCAAACCGAGATCGTACTCTCGACCGACTTCAAGGAACCGGTCGGCTCGGGTCAGGGACGTGGTGGCGTGAGCTACGACGACGTCGGCGGCATTCGGGACACGCTCGCCCAGGTCCGCGAGATGATCGAGCTACCACTGAAACACCCGGAGCTCTTCCGCCGGCTCGGCATCGATCCGCCGCGCGGCGTCTTGCTGCAGGGTCCGCCCGGCACCGGCAAGACCCTGCTTGCCCGCGCGGTCGCGTCGGAAGCGGACGCCCAGTTCTTCGTCATCAACGGCCCGGAGATCGTCGGCAAACACTACGGTGAATCCGAAGAGCGGCTGCGCGACATCTTCCAGCAAGCCCAGCAGGCGGCGCCCTCGATCATCTTCTTCGACGAGTTCGATTCGATCGCACCCAAACGCGACCGCGTCGCCGGCGAGGGCGAGCGGCGACTCGTCGCCCAGCTGCTGACCTTGATGGACGGACTCGAACCGCGGAACAACGTGATGGTGATCGGCGCCACCAACCGCGCCGATGCCATCGACGAAGCGCTCCGCCGCCCCGGCCGCTTCGACCGCGAGCTCGTGCTCGGCGTGCCCTCGCAAGAAGGCCGCCTCGAGATCCTCGAGATCCACACCCGCGGCATGCCGATCGACGAGGACGTGAAACTCGAAGAGCTCGCGCGCGTGACGTACGGATTCGTCGGCGCCGATCTCTCGGCGCTGTGCCGCGAGGCCGCGATCGACGCGCTGCGGCGCAAGCTGCCGGACATCCACCTGGACGAAGACGAAGTGCCGGCCGAGGTGCTCGAGGCGCTCTTCGTGCATCACCACGACTTCGAAAACGCGCTTCGCCGGGTGAGCCCGACCGCGCTTCGCGAGATCATGATCGAGACCCCGACCGTCCGATGGGATGAGATCGGTGGGCTCGACGAAGCCAAGACCAAGCTGAAGGAAGGCGTGGAGCTACCGCTCAAGCGCCCTGAAGCCTTTGAGCGGCTGGGCATCCGTCCCGCGCGTGGGTTTCTTCTCTACGGCCCGCCTGGCACCGGCAAGACCCTGCTCGCCAAAGCCGTGGCCCGCGAAGCCGAAGCCAACTTCATCTCGGTGCGCTCCAGCGATCTCTTGAGCAAGTGGTACGGCGAGTCCGAGAAGCAGGTCGCGCGCTTGTTTGCGCGTGCACGCCAGGTCGCGCCGACCGTCATCTTCATCGACGAGATCGATTCGCTCGTGCCGCGGCGCGGCGGTGGTCAGGGCGAACCCGCCGTCACCGAGCGCGTGGTCAACACCATCCTCGCAGAGATGGATGGACTCGAGTCCATGCGCGGCGTGGTCGTGCTTGGTGCCACCAACCAGCCGACGCTCGTCGACCCAGCGCTCCTTCGCCCCGGCCGGTTCGACGAGCTGCTGTACGTCTCGGTGCCCGACGCCCCAGGCCGCAAGCTCATCCTCTCGATCCACACCAAGGGCATGCCCTTGAACACCGACGTGGATCTCGGGTCGATCGCCGACCGGACCGAGGGCTACACGGGCGCGGACCTTGAAGACGTCGTGCGGCGGGCGGGTCTGCTCGCGCTGCGCGACGACCTCGATGTGAAGGACGTCAACATGAGCATCTTCGAGTCCGCCCTTGGCGAGTCGCGTCCTTCGGTCACCCGCAAGATGCACGACGCGTACAAACGCATGGCGGCGGAGCTCCAGCAGGAGCAGCCGCAGACCGACCGGCGCATCGGCTTCGGTGCCGCGGACTGAAGCTCCGAAGGTCGCTCCGCCCGCGTCCGAAGAAGAACTTCGAGCGCGGGCGCGCGCGATCGGTGGCCGCACCATCGGCGAGCTCGCGGCGACCGTCGGTGTGTTCGTGCCGCCCACCAGCCACCGCGCCAAAGGCCTCGTGGGCCAACTGATGGAAGCGGTGCTCGGCGCCAGCGCCGGCAGCAAGGACGAGCCGGACTTCCTCGAGATCCAAGTGGAGCTCAAGACCCTGCCCGTCGTGAAAGGCAAACCGAAGGAGTCCACCTTCGTCACCACCATCAACCTGCTCGAAGTACCGGACACGGACTTCGAAGACTCGTCGGTCGCGCGCAAACTCGCGCGGGTGATGTGGGTCCCCGTTCAGGCCGACCCGCACCTGGCGCTCGCGGATCGCCGGGTCGGGAGCGCGGTGCTCTGGTCGCCGAGCGAAGCAGAACACGCGACCCTCCGGAGCGATTGGGATCGAATCGCCGACCTGGTGGTGTCCGGGGAAGTGGACGCGATCACCGGACACCTCGGCGAAGCGCTGCAGGTGCGGCCCAAGGCGGCCGACGGAAGCGTGCGCATGCGCGCACCCGATGGAGACGGCGGCTACCAGTGGACAGGGCCGCGTGGGTTCTACCTGCGCACCTCGTTCACCCAACGCATCCTCGAAGGGCTTCGTTAGCCGATCAACGACGCGGCACGCCTCAGACGCGTGCGGTGGTCTGCGCCGACGCTTGCGCGGCCGGCTGCACGCGCTTCTGGGCAATGGCGCGGACGCCTTGTTTCGGGCGCAACGTCACCGAAGGCGCGAGCTTCAGGGTCTGTCCGGGCACGACCTCGAAGTGGTAGCGCTGGAGCACCACCGCGAGCACCAAGATGGCTTCCATCATTGCGAAGTGGTTGCCGATGCACACGCGCGGTCCGCCGCCGAACGGGAAGTACGCGTAGCGCGGCATGTCCTTCGTCTTGTCCTTCTCCCAGCGATCGGGGTCGAAGGCTTCCGGGTTCGGGAAGAAGCGCGCGTCGCGGTGCACGATCCATTGGCTCGTGAGAATCTGCGCGCCCTTGGGGATCGTGTATCCAGCGACCTCGATGTCCTCCGCGGCTTCGCGTCCCGTCGTCCACGCCGGTGGGTAGAGGCGCATGCCTTCTTTGATCACCCGTTCGGTGTACTCGAGCGCCTTGGAGTCTTCCGCCGTGGGCAATCGGCCGCCCAGCACCGCGTCGAGTTCGGCGACGACCCGCTTTTCCACGTCCGGGTATTTGCCGAGCAGCATGAGTGTGTACCCGAGCGTGAGGGCGGTGGTCTCGTGGCCGGCCAAGAACAGCGTGATCGCTTCGTCGCGCAGCTGCTTGTCGGTCATGCCAGAGCCCTCGTCGTCCAGGCTCGCGAGCAAGGTGCCGAGCAGGTCGTCGCGTTCTTCGCCGCTCTCGCGGCGCTTGGCGATGATGTCGTAGAGCACGGCGTCGATCTTCTTCACCGCCGCGGTGAGTGCCCGGTTGCGCGGCGTCGGCACCCACTCGGGCAAGCGCAGCACCGCCTCGGGGCTGTTCGCGTAGAACTCGTTGATGACGTCCATGGACTCGGAGACGATCGCGACCTCACGCGGCCCGATGCCGGCCCCGAAGAGCACCGCCGCGACCACTTCCATGGTGACGCGCGACATCTCTTCGTGGAGGTCGACGGTGTCTCCGTCCCGCCAGATCGCCCCGCGCTCGGTGACTGCGCTCATCGTCTCCGCGTAGGTCTTGATCCGCCGCGGGGTGAACGCTTGCGACATGAGCTTGCGCTGGCGTTTCCAGAGATCGCCTTCGCTGGTCAAGAGCCCCAGGCCGAGGGTGCGCTCGAGCACTTCGACGTAGGAGTCACGTTTGACGGACTTCGCCTTTTTGACGAGCACCTGCTCCACGTCGTCGGGATGGCTCAGCATGAACCAGGGCACGTTCGCGACCTTCATCTCGACCACGTCGCCGTACTCGTCCTTCATCGAGCGCATCAAGCCGAGTGGGTCGCGCGCGAATCCGAACACGTTGCGCACCCCAAAACGGTTCTTGGGGCCTGGAGCCTTCTTGGCGGTCTTCATGTCGCTTCTCCCAGTCGTCGGAACATTCCGATCATCATCGCCGCGGTCGCGTCGACATCGTCTTCGGTCAACTCGCTCCAACGCTCGCTGAGCCAGACGTCACCGGCCTCCATGAGCGCGAGTGAGGAGTGCACGACCAAGTCGGTCGGCAGGTCTTCCCGGAGCGCACCGAGCGCCCTCCCCTGGGTCACGAGCCCACGGGTCCAGGCCATCATCAGCTGCTGGTGCTCGAGCAACTTGGGGTGGCCCTCCATGCGCGCGCGGGCCCGCGACACACTCAGGCAAAGCGCAGCGTTGCGAGGGCTGCGCAACATGAAGCGCAGGCTCCGCGCGTACATGTCGTGGCACGCGTCCCAGAAGGCCCGGGCGCTGTCTGCCTGGAAGGGGAAGCCGACCTCGGCCAGCCACTCATTGAGCGCCACGTCCAGCACGGTGCAGAACAGGTCGTCCTTGTCCGCGAAGTAGTAGTACATCGCGCCTTTGCTGATGCCGGCGCGCTGGATGATCTGGTTGAAGCTGGCGCCTGCGAAGCCGTGCTCCGCGAACTCTTCAGCCGCGGCCACGAGGATGGCCGACTGCTTGTCGGTGTCGAGGTTCTGAAAGCGTGGAAGGGGCATCGTGCGTGGACCGGGTGGTTGAACCGGGTGGTTCGACCGGGTGGTCTAAAGAGGATTGGGCCGGAATGGCGGGGTGTCAAGCGGCGCCGTCCGAATCCGAAGCCGACCCCTGATCCGAACCCGGCAGCGAATCCTGACTCTGTCGCTGACTCTGTCGCTGCCACTGCCACTGCCACTGCCACTGCCACTGCCACTGCTGCCACTGACACTGACACTGCCGCTGATTCTGCCGCTGATTCTGCCGCTGCCGCCGATCCCGACACCCGACGCCGAAGCCGATCCCGAATCCGAATCAGAATCCGATCCCGAATCAGAATCCGATCCCGAATCAGAAGCCGAACCCGAAGCCGATCCCGAATCCGAACCCGAATCCGACGCCGAAGCCGAAGCCGAAGCCGAAGCCGATCCCGAAGCCGAAGCCGAATCCGACGCCGATCCCGAATCCGAGAGCCCGATCAGCTGATCCCGAAGGCGAATCGTGCTGCGGTGGCTGCCGTCCCATGTTTGCACCGCATCGACGCAATGCGTCATTTCGATTCTGCAATGCAGAATGCGTACGGTTCTCAGGCTGCGCAGCCAGCCCGGTCGGAAAGCGCTGACGCGATGCGCCAGTCGCCGTGACGCAGCGCGGCTACGCGACCTTGGCGATGCGTTCGGTCGAGGTGACCGTGACGCCGGTGTTGCGGACCATCTGGGCGACGGTCGAGGCAAGCGCCATCATGCGGAAGCGGTCGGCGCCTTCGCCATCGAGCAGCAACGTGCCGTGGCCCTGCTCGACCATCGGGGCGACGATCGCTTTGATTGCGAGTGAGCGGGCCGAGAGCGCCGTATGGTCGGGGTTTCCGGAGCCCACGATGACCGCACGCGCGAGGGTACGACCCGACTCTTCCAGGTCCACCACGCGGGCCCGCACGCGCTGCGACAGGGTCTCCACGGACTCGCCCGGTTCCTGGAGGACCACGATCACATCGGGCGTACCGGTGGAGAATCGCTCCACCCAGTAGGTCCAGTTCGGTTCCCAGCCTTCGCCGCGTTCGGCGACGACGAGGGAAACGGGGTCGTGGTCTTGGAGGTCCATGAGGTTGGTATCGGGAGGTCCGACGTGCACTACCCAGACGCTTCGAGAAGGTCCGAGCTTGGGCCCGTCATGTTCGTGAGGGTTCCTCAGCAATGTTCGTGCCATCGTAGCTTTCGTTGCATTTGCCCATGCGAACCATTCAATCCTGAAATCCGGCACTCGGAAGTGACTCCTCGCAGCCACACCAGTGGCCGCTGAGGTCACCACTGCGCGGATGTGCGAGGTCGGGGTGGGAGGTCTGCATGCGCAGGTAAGACGCTCCAGCGCGGAAAGTGTTTCCGTTTTTCCTGGGCCTACGGGCCTGGCTCGCTTCGCGAGACTGGCGGCCCTATGCTCCTCCGCTGGCGGCGCGCTCAGAAGGCGGCTTCGATGCCGAGGGACGAGCGGAACTGGAAGTCGATCAGCGGGACACCGGTCAGAACGGGTGCGACGAGGGTCATCTGGAGCAGGTCCGCCGTGAGCGCCCACCGATCACTGAACCGCCACGAGAACCCGAGCGGCCGGATGTCGAGGTAGAGCCCCACCGACCCGGCTGGGTCCAGGTCGTTGTTCGCCACCAGGATGGAGGGACCCACCATCACCATCGTGCGCAGCAACCCCGACCGGTGGTACCGAGCAAATCCGAACCCGATGTTGAGTGCGGTCTGCCAGGTCCGGCCGCCGAGTTCGGGCGCGCGCCAACGGCTGCTCTCGGCGGACACCAGGAACGCGAAGTCGGGGATGTGGTAGCCGGCTCGAAGTGCGAAGTCGAAAGTGAACGAGCGCGCCGAGAAGTCGACGAGCGGCGTGAGAATGGAGGCGCCGGCCTCGAGGGTCAGGGTGAACCCGCGCTGGCGCGCGTCGACGTCTGCGATCGCCTCGGCCAGGGTCGTGGCCAACTCCCGCATGTGGCTCGCGTTCGTCCCCGCAGAACGCTCCTCGGTTCCCTCGGCGGCGTGTTCGCCGCTTTCGGCGGCGCTGTCCTCGAGAGCAGACGCCGTCGAGTCGGGTTGCGCAGCGGCGACCAGCGGCATCGCGCACGCGAGCCCGATCAAGACCCAGCGACTCACCGCCTCCGCCTACAACCCGCGATGAACAAGACGAGCAGAAGCAGCAGACTCTTGGGCCGCAACGCACCGTGGGCGGCATTGCACAAGTAGGGTCCCGTCGGCGACGCACGGGCGATCTCGACCTGGTGCAGGTTGCCGCAGTATTCGTTGTCGGCGTGGCAGCCCGGCCGGAATCCGTACCAGTCGTCCAGGAATCGATCGATGGACTCCGTGGTGCCTGTGGCCCGGGCTTCGCCGGCCGTGAGAAAGAGCTGTTGGGTGGCCAACTGCGCGGCCGCCACGACCGCTTCGGTCTCTGCGTCGCAAGAGTCGAGCACGGTCGAATGGGCCAACCCGTCCCGATCCTCTCGCAGCGTGCCCGCCACCGCTTCGGCGAAGTTGAGCACTTGCAGGACCGAATGGAAGTCGTCGGCTTCGTCCCGGATGGTGTGCGAGAACGAGTCTTGAACGGCGTGGGCGGCGCGGCCCAGGTGGTAGGCCGGCGCCCAGACATCGACCTCGACCGTCCCGTAGAAATCGAAGAACACCGACACCTCGATGAGGTCGTCGTCCAAGAGAAGCGACTCCGTGAGCTCTGCGGCAATCACGGCGCGCATGCCATCCACCGCGGACCGGTTTCCTTCTTCGAAGTCATCCGTCGTCGCCCGCAGCGAATGTTCGTACTGCCCCACCGGCGCGGGGTCCGTGTGCAGCGAACGCGCGCGGTCCAAGTTCAGAACCGAGTGTCCCGCCGTGTCCGGAGAACGCACCCCAGCGAGCAGACTGTGGAGAATGAAGAACTCCGTCTCGGTGAGTGTCTCGCGGTCGATGCCGGCCGCCCGCACCAAGAACTGGCCGACGCGCTTCCAGTCCTGATCCTCCTCGTCCTCGTCGGGAAGGGTCACTGGCACCTCGAGCAACCCGACGAATTCACGGAAAGCGCCGGCGGTGATCCGCTCGTGGCACCCCTCCGTGAACCCAGTGCCGATTGTGTACGCGCGCGCAACCGAAGAGAGCGACAGACCGCATGCGAGCACGGCCACAAGAACGAAGATGCGGGCACTCATCGAAGCAACATCTCCAGTCCAAGCGTGGTCCGGTACTGGGCAGTGACCAGCCGTGGCTCGTGCATCACCGGCGCCACGACGACGAGATGCAGCGGGGTCAGTTCGAACACTGTCCGCCGGGTCACGTGCCATCGAAGGGTGGCCGGGCGAATGTCGAAGTACAGACCGGTGGTGCGCTTCCGATCGAGCTCCGTATCGTACGCGAGCATCGAGATGCCCAGCACCATCGAGGTACGCACGAGTTCGCCTCGCCAAAGCCGCTCGAGTCCGAGGCCGAGATTCCGTACCCCGGGCACCACGCCGCGAAACAAGTCGGTCGCGTACCAGGCGTTCTGCTCGAAGAAGAGGAAGCCGCCGAAGCGCGCGCCGTCCGGACGGTAGCCAAGTCGCACCCCGCCGCCGAACGTCACGTTCAGAAGGGAACGATCGGTCTGGTTGGAGAGGAACGACGCGTGGACTTCCAAGCCGAGTCGGAGCGGCGGTGGTTCGGCGCGCCCCGAAGTCGATGCGCACAAGAGGGCCGCTGCCACACCGAACACCCGGGTCCATCGAAGCGTCTGCCTCACGAACCGAATGCTTCCGTCAACGGCGCGGCCCACTCGATCAGCTGATGGTGAGGGCTGATGGCGCGCAGACGGGCAAGCTCCACGTTGCGGGCTTCCAACGAGTCCGCCGCCAGCACCCGGTAGACCTGTGCGCGGGTGAACTCTGGCGCATCGTCGAGCGCCGCCGCCAGAAAGCGCTGGGCCTCCTCCGGTTGCTCGAACGCCAGCGCCGCCCCTCGCAAGAACTTGAGCCCCGTACTGTCCGGCCGCCGCTGTTCGAGTTCGGCCGCGACCTCTTCGAACGCCACCCAGTCCGCGTCGGTCTGGGTTCCGTGCTGCGCTTGGATCCGGTGCAGGTCGAGCGCGAGCCGATAGCCGAGGTAGTGATCTGGTCTCTCCGCGAGCACCCGCTCGACATGGATCGCTGCCGCTTGGAGTCGCGCCTGACCCGTCGCCGCGAAGCAGGCCGCAAAGTAGGCGGCCCGCTCGATGGCGTCCTGGATCTCCTCGCTGCGGCGCCGGCGCCGGTCGCGTTCACTGCCGATCGCCCGGTCGGCCGCGATGCGACCGAACTCGGCTTCGATGTGGCGCACGGCGTAGATGACCGCCAGCGCCACGAGCAGCTCCGCCTCGGCCCACGCCAGACGAAGTTGTGCCCCGAGCACCCGACTTCCCCACGACCATTGGCCGCCGTCGGTGGCCGTGCGCTCCACCGCTTCGATCGCCTCCTCGAACAGATCCAATCGGTCGGCCCGCAGCGCGATCCGCGCGGCCTCCTGCATGCGGTCCCGGTGGGCATCGGACAGGGGCGCGTCCCGGTGACCGACCAGAAGCGCGACCAGCTGTGCCTCCCATTCGGCGTCATGTTCCACCGACCGGAGCTCCACCTCGGCCTGCGCCACCACCGCCCGCGCCTCCGGGGGTGGCACGGTGGGCAAAGTCAGCCCGGGCGAAGGCATACACCCCGCCGCCCACAACAGCGCTGTCGTCCACGCGTACCGCATCTCCGCCCGCCACCCCCATCCAGCGCCCCATGTCCGACGCCCAGACCGCAGAGACCCATTGCGGCACTGGAGTCGGTACGGCAAACGCGTGGCTCCGTTACCTACATACCAGAGGCCGCATGCTCAGGGGCCGCGGGTTGCGCGCAGGGTCGGTGCGGTCTCTGGGAGATCGAAGAGGCTGTGCACGAGCTCAGCGAGGTCCTCTTCGCGTTCGGCGGGCGTCGGGGCAAGCACCTCGTGTGCTTGGAGCAGGGCGATCAACGCATGGGGCTCGGCGCCTGCCGATCCCACGACGGCGGCGTGACCGGCGCGGATGCGGCGCGACGTCACCCGGACACCCTCCATCCGGGTGTTCTCCTGCTCGCTCAAACCGAACACGAGGTCGTCCTCCACACACTCGCCGTCCTCGTCCCGCGCACGACACGTCCCTTCTTCGTCGGTCGCGATCTGAAGGTGTTCCCGAACGCCGGGGTCGAGCGGATGGGGTTCGGTCCAATAGCGCGCGCGTGGGTGGATCTCGGGCCAGTTCGCGCCCGCGATGCCTTGGCACACCGCCAGCGTGATCCCGAGTGAGAGCACGTGAAGCCAGGGCAGACCGCAATGGCGGGCGGAATGGATCCCAGAGAACGGGGAACTCACCGTCACGAGCCGGAGATCGTGCTGTGCCGACAGCACCTCGTCGTCGAGCTCCGCGAGCGCGATGCGCGCGACGAGTCCACCTTGGCTGTGCCCGAGCAGTGTGATCTCACGATCGGGCACTCGGGTGCGCAACGCATCCAGTCCGCGTCTCAACCGAACCGCCGTGCCCCGCAGGGTGCGCCGATGGTCGTAGTTGAAACAGACCGTCTGCTGTCCGTGAAACGCGAAGACCTCGGAAAGCTTCTTGAACTCGCTGCCCGACGACCGGCAGCCGTGCACGATGACGACCAGCGGCTCGTTGGAGTCGAGCGCGATCGATTCGGGCTGATGTTCGTCGCACGCGCCGAACCCCTCCGCCACGAGCGGATCCCCCGCTTCGAACTCGAGTGGTGTACTCGGCAGCAGTCCGCCACCACACCCGAGCAGAACCACCACCAAGAAGACACGGCCAGCCACGATCGCGACGTTAGCAGATCGGCTGCCACGGCCCAGCCGGGATGAACTCGTTCGCTACGGCCAGACGACGCGTACGATGTTCGTCCGCTCCATCACGTTTCGGTAGCTCGGGTTTCGGATGAGGCCGCTGACCATGAAGTAGAGGACCTCGCCGGACGCAGGTCTCCAGCCCGACGCTTCGTCGAAGGGACGGACCTTGATGTGGCCGCCTTCCACCGCGGACATGGCCTTGCAGGTCTGGCCGGGGCGCATCCACTCGAACGTGCCCGCGTACCAGCGGCCGCCGTCCTGTGCGAACACCCAGGCGTTGGCGACCACGAGCGTTCCGTCGGGCGGGAAGATCTCGACCTCCGGCCAGACGTTCTTCCTGTCGTACTCGAGGCAGACCGAGCTGCCGCTGAACGTCACCGTCAGCTCGGTGGTGATCGGCCAACCGGAGATGTCGGGATGGAGCCACGTGACGGACTCGGTGAACTCGTCGACGGGCCCCGTCGGTCCGGCATCCACCGGCCCAGTCGGTCCGGCATCCACCGGCGGCGGACCCGCATCGATCGGGGGCGGACCGCCGTCCTCCGGCATCGCGTCGACCTCCACACCGACGTCGCCGGCATCCACCACGACCGCATCCATCGTCTCCGCATCGACGGTCGCCGAGTCGGTCACACCAACGCCCGAATCGCGCACTCTCAACTCGTCGGGGGCACACGCTCCGGCAAGGCAGACAACACACAACAGCTGGGTGGTCTTCACCATGCTGGTCCAGTGTATGGCATGGAAGGCAGCTGCGGGCGCGGTGTTGGCGGACGTCGCCGCGGAGGTCGGACTCGACCGGGCCGAAGCCCTGGCCGTGCTGGAAGACCAGCGGTTCGCCGACGAGGTGCGCGCCGCCGAAGCGTACTGGCTGAAGCAGGGATCCGTGGGTCCCGGCGGTGATCTTCAACCGGCAACATTTGGTGGTCGGCGCCCAAGACGTCGAGAACTACACCCGCGTCCTCCAAGAGCTGACCGCGATGCCCGCCCGCAGTAGAGCAGGTCCGCGATGGACCACTTGGTATCCCGAGACCCGCTTGAGGTCCAAGCCGGCTGCCCGTCATGGTGCGCTTGACCCCAGCAACGGTCGCCGGGTACCTCATCGACCCATGCGCCAGCGGAGCAGCGGTCGGTGGTTGATCGGCAACACCTTCTGGGGGAGCGTCCTGCTCATCGCCTGCACGCCCACTCCGACGGGACCCGCCGCGTCTGAGACATCGGGCGAGTCGGCACCTGCATCCGCAGAACAGGTTCAACCGCAAGGTGTCCATCCTCCCGAGCAAGGCACGGTGGCCGAGGACGCGGTGGTCGAAGACGCGGTGGCCGAAGCTGCGGTGGCCGAAGATGCGGTCCAAGATGCTGCGACCGAAGCGGTCGACAATGATGAGGTTGCCGAAGAGCCTCGCAGAGACCTCGCGGGTCTCGTAGGTCCGGAGTTGGTGCTCGAACGGCACGAGCGCTTGGAAGGCAGCACCTGGCGGTACGTGCTGCGGGCAGTTCGGGTGGGTGAGGTCGGTTTGTCGCCGGCGTCGGGTGGGCGGTGGGCGCTTCGGATCACGGACGGAGCCCGCGACCTCGGCGCCGACCTCAGCGTGCTGACGGTCGCCGTGAGTGACCGGGTGCAGCTCGACGTCGCCGAGGCACCAGACAGCGCCAACTGGTCGCGCTCCCCGGTCCTGTCGCCGCGCCGCCCGTCCCCTCCCGAAAGCGGCTCCTTGGGTGCGTCGGACACCGCGCATGCGCGCGCGCTGGCCCCGCAACTCATCCGCGCCAAGCGCGTCGGCGGGTCTCGACCGGAGCCCATCGTCCGACTCGAAGCGTCTCGGGCCGGGCGACGCACGCTCCATCACTTCTGCGGTGGATCGCTGCAGGTCGTCGTCTTGCCGCGCGGTGCATCCGCGACGGAGTCGTGGCGGCCCGTCCCCCGCACGTCCCAGCCCTTCTCGCCAACTGGCCGACTCAACATGCACCCCGGCGACCGACTCTACGTGACCGCCGCCTCCCTCGACCCAGCCAACGAAACAGTCACCTGCGTCGACGCTTTCTGACGAGGCAGGTGAGTTGAGCATCGGGTCGGCTTCAGCCACCGCGGGCAACGGCACGGTCGCGGACCAGATGTACAACAACTACATCTACGGCTGGCAGTTCCGCATGAGCCGACACACCGGCGGCAACCAACCGATCGACATCTACCGGAACTACTACGAGGCCGCGCCGTACAACTTCGCGCTCGACTACCAGTACATGCACAAGTTCGATCACAACGAGTACTACAACCTCACGCCACCGGTTCACGTCGACGAGAACTTCTTCTTGGCGGAGAACCTGATCATCGATCGGGACGGCAGCGAGTTCCAAAGCCTCGACGACGACAACTGGCCGATGTTGACGTACTTCATGGACACCGAACGCGGCACCGCCGGCACCACGGTCGGCATGGCCGCCCGGCGCACGGCACCCTCCGAACCGGCGCCCATCCCGGTGACCATCGGTCCGACGGCCGGCGTGAAAGACGACGTATTGCGCAACGCTGGCGCCGGCGTCCGGTTCAACGAAGACGGCACGACCTACAACGTGAACGTCATCGACCAGCGCTACCTCGAGTGGGCGCGCACCGGGACCGGACCGAGCGCCACCGAGCTCGGCGACAGCGCCACGTTCGTCTTCCCCGACTACCCGTCGAGCACCCGCGACCCCGAGACGCTCGACGACGAGGGCGTACCCATCGGATGGGCGCCACCGAGCGACGTCGTCAACGACGCGGGCTACAGCCGACTCGAACTCTACCTTGCCGAGTTGGCCGGCGACTTCCACGTCCTGCGCGCCGCCCGGTAGCGGCCGTCAGAAGGGCTCGAGGCCCTTGGACATCGTTTCGACGAACGCCCGCACGTCCTCCCGGTCGGCGTGTGCCTCGAGACCCGGAAAACCCGCCCAGCGCATACAGAGCCGCAGGTAGTCGACGAAGGGCAGATGGTGCGCCTCGTTCTGGAGGATTGGGTCGGCGCCTCGAAACGGAAGTTCCACGCCGTAGGGTGGCCCGCCGCTGATGTTCGTCTTGCACAGAACATCGGGTGCGAGATCGAGTTCGTAGGGCCGCCAGAGTTCGGGGTGCACATCGTGGTTCAGCTCGTCCCAGTCCTCGAACCGGTCCGAGCTCCATCGAGCCGGCCCGATCGAAAGCGGGTCCATGGTGTCCATCGGCACCCCGACACCAAGCGAGGGTGGCTCCTCGCTGCGGTCATGGTCCCACACGAACTCGACGCTCCCCACCACCTCCCAGAACGCGCGCAGGCTTGGCGGCAGGGAGCCCGTCCGCTGTTCGATCCCCTCGATGGCGTCCAGGTCTGGCGGCTCGAACGCCGTGCGGAGCGCACCACCGATCACCGTCCACTCTTGTTGGGCGAGCCGCTCCGCCAACTGGTCCGCCGCCCGCGCGACGCGGACCATCGTCGCTTGGGCGACAGCAAGCGCTTCTGCTCGAAGCGCCCCGTCAATGGCTTCGTACGCTCGAAGCTCGCGCCATACGGCCTCGTGCGCGCCTCGTTGGTAGCGGGTGAGCAGATCCCCCGGCCCATTTGACGTGGCGGTGATGGCACGCGGTGGCTGGGTCGCTACCGCCTCCTCGAGGGCCGGTCGAACAACGTTCTGGTCATTCGAACGAAGCACATCCTTCGCCGTGGGTCCGAGCAACTCGTGGTGCCGAAGCTGGATGCAGAGTTTCATCCAACGACGGTCCGCGAGGAACCACTCCGGAGCGCGAGGTTCCGTCCACTCCGGAACCAGAACTCCCCCGACGAAGCGGAACATGCTGGGGCAGAACGTAGCCAGGATGGCCGTCGCGGTTGTGACCCCACGGTCCAACTGGAGCGCACCGGGCTCGAAGTGGTGGACGCAACGGTCGAAGGCGCGGGGCGGGTCAGCGTCGAAGATCGCGTGGACCGCGAGTTGGACCGACTCGGGTTCCTCGATGAGGGCCTCGAGCGCGGCGCGGGCGGGACGGGTGCCGATTTTCCGAAGCGCGTGCCCAGCGGCGTTCCGGACCGGCACCAGGGCGCATGCGTTCCACAACTCCACGAGCAGGGGCACCGCCGGGATGTACTTCGCGTGCCCCAGCACGCGCACCCACTCCACCAGAGGCCCGCAGTCGGAGCGCCTGATCGCAAGGATGCCCGCCTCCGGAGACGAACCGCGCGCCGGGTAGTCTTCGGCGAACAGTTCCGATGACCGGAGCCGGTCGAGTGCTTCGGACGGGCTCATCGCCACGCTACGGGAGAAGGCCCTCGACCTCGACCGGCGCCGCGCTCTCGGAGCCTGCCTCCGACGTGCCGAGCTGCCCCTGGATGTTCCGGCCCCAGCAGAACACCCGACCGTCGTCGAGCACCGCGCAGGTGTGCTGGCCACCCACCGCGAGGTCGCGCGCAGGGCCGTCGAGCAGGATCCGCCCTGGCTCCGATCGGTCCCCGCCGCCGCCGATCTGCTGGTAGCGGTCCCAGCCCCAGCACCAGATCTCTCCGCTGTCGCGACGCGCGCAGGTGTGTTGTTCCCCACCGTCCACCTGGACGACGTCGGCAAGTGACACCGGAGCCGGAGTCGACCGGCTCAACGTCTCCCCGTCGCCGAGCTGGCCGACGCCACCAGCGCCCCAGCACGCGGTGCCCGCCCCGTGGCGGGCGCAGGAATGTGCGTACCCCAGCCCGAACGCGTTGACCGCCTCGAGTCCGGTCACGGGGCCGGTCGAGCCGTCCGTCGTGTCCGCCCGCGCGAGCTGTAGGTCCGCGTTCTCACCCCAGCAGTGGAGGCTGTTCATCACGAGCGCGCAGCTGTGCCAGCGGCCGAGCGCGATGGCGCTGGCCGTGGCGGGCAACGTCACGGCCTGCACCGTTGCGGTCGCCCTGACCGGGTCGCCGGTCAGCTGCGAACGATCGCCCTCCCCGAAACATCCAACGGCGCCCACGCGGTCAATCAGGCAGGTGTGCCGTCCGCCAGCGCCCACAGTGCTGACGTCGCCGCGCACGAAGAATGGCGTCCCATGCGGGAGCCCCTCGGCGGGGTCGCCCACCTGCCTGGCGAAGTTGGCGCCCCAGCAGTACAGGTCGCCAGACCGCGTGACCCCACAGACATGGTCGTCGCCGGCGGCGAGGGACGCGAACGCGTGCCCCCCGACGACCGGAAGCGGCTCCGGTCGCGGGATCCCCCCGGACCCATCCCCGAGCTGGGCCTGGCTGTTGTTCCCCCAGCACAACGCCACCCCGTCGGAGCGGAGTGCACAGTTGAAGTCGAAGCCCGCTGCGACCGACAGAATACGGAGGGGCGGCGGCCCAGCGTCGCCCGAGTCGGGCGCCGCGTCGCTCGCTGCAGCATCTGGTCCAGCGTCCATGGGCTCTCCGCCGTCGGCGGCCTCCCCGTCTGCGCCGGCCCCATCCATGACGCTGGCGTCCAAGACGCTGGCGTCCAAGCCGCTGGCGTCCCCAGCACCCGCGTCCTCGGCGGCCGTGTCGCCGTCGCATCCCGCCAGCGCTGTCCACGCGACCAGCCAAGCGAGCATCGTCGCCTGGCGCCACGCGGAGAGGCTCACCCCCGACCTCCGCTCCGTCATGCCGAGAGCGTAGCGCACCGACCCCAGGGAGGGGAGCCACACGATTCCTCGATGGCCCGAACACCGTCCCTCAAGAGGAGCTTCAGCTACCTCGGAAGGTGCCGAACGCCACCAGCACCATCGGGCGCCGTGCGGCTCCGCTCCAATGAAAACGCCCCTGGCGTGAGCCAGAGGCGGTTTCGTTTGGGTTTCCGAGGCGGTGGACCTTCCGACTCGGACTGGGCGTCCCCAGCGGGGTTTGAACCCGCGTTACTGGCGTGAAAAGCCAGGGTCCTGGGCCACTAGACGATGGGGACTCTCGAACTGGGCGGCTAACTAGCACATTTTTGAGCGCTGGCCCGTGCCAGATTGCGCGTTTTTTCGTGTTCGTTTTCCGCGGTGGGCCGTGTGGGGCTCGAACCCACGACCGTCGGATTAAAAGTCCACTGCTCTACCAACTGAGCTAACAGCCCGCGCCCGTTGCCGGGCCGTGCCCTGTTAATCCCCGCATGGGGATCGGTCAAGAAGGACCACCCTTCTGATCGCAGACGGCCGGTGCGCCGAAAGCTTCCTGGCTGCTTGCTAGAGATCCATGATCTCCATGCCGCCGATGAAGTCGCGCTTTCCGAGCGGGACGCCGTTGTGGCGCAGGATCGCGTAGCTGGTGGTCACGTGAAAGAGGAAGTTCGGCAGCGCGAACGCATTGAGGTACTCGCCGCCGAGGGCACCCTTCCCCTCCAGAAACGGGAGCTTCACGACGCGGGTGTCCGCCCCTTCGAAGTCCTTCGCGGTGATCGTCTCCAGGTACGCACGGGTCTTCTGGATCCGGGCCCGCAAGGCCGCCACGGTGGTCTCGTCGTCCGCGTCTTTCGGGGCTTCCTTGCCCGTCAGCCGGGCCGCGGTGAACTTGGCGGTGTCACAGGAAGCCTGGACCTGGCGGGCCAGCGCGAACTGGTCCGGCGCGAGGCGGAAGTCCACGAACCGGTCCGCCTCGAAGCCGCGCTCCTTGGCGAACGCCTCCGCCTTCTCCAGCCACCCATCGAGGTTGGCGAGCATCTTTCGCATCTGAGGAACGGTCGCGTCGTACAAAGGCATGGTCTGACTCCTTGGTTCTCGTCCAAGCGATGAACCAGAACGGTTCCCCCCACTGGACTTCGTGCTCATGTCCACGACCGAACTCGGCCGCGCTGTCCGGTCCAGTCGGGCTCGACGCCTGGCCGTTACCCGCGCAGCGACCACGGTTGGATTCGTGGCCGTTGCCCCTGGGGCGGTCGCCGCCATCGATCCCGCCATCCCGGGTCGCGTTCGGTGTCCGGGTGGGCTATTCGAAGCGCCATGGCAGAGATCGAGATCGGGGTGTTTCAGACCCTCGTCGTGCGGGCCCAGACCGACTTCGGGCTGTACCTCGGCGGCGAAGATCCCGACCACCAGGTCTTGCTCCCGCGCAAGTTCGAGCCCGTCGACGTGGAGCTCGGCGACGAGGTTCGGGTGTTCGTCTACACGGACTCCGAAGACCGCCCGGTGGCCACCACCCAGGTCCCGAAAGCCACCGCAGGCGACTTCGCGCTGCTGCGGGTGGTGGACCGAAACGAACACGGCGCGTTCCTGGACTGGGGGCTCGACAAAGATCTGTTCGCCCCAACGAACGAGCAGTCCCGGATGCTCGACGTCGGAGACGAGCTCGTGTTCGCGGTGGTGCGCGACCAACGCGACGGCCGCATGAAGGCCGCGAGTTTGCTCGGCCCCTACCTCGACTACGAGGTGCAGCACCTCACCGTCGGCAAGAAGGTCGAGCTGCTGGTGTTCGACCACAACGACCTCGGGGCGCTCGTGGTCGTCGACGGCGCACACGCGGGGCTCGTGTACCGCAACGAGTCGTTCCAGGCGCTCGTCGTCGGACAGCGGCTCGAGGGGTATCTGAAGTTCGTCCGCGAGGACAACAAGCTCGACATCAGTCTCGTGCGCACCGGTCGAGAAGCGATCGACGACGCCCAGAAGACGCTGCTCGCGGCGATCGTCGAAGAGGGAGGCTTTCTGCCGCTGCACGACAAGAGTGCGCCCGAAGCGATCTACGCGCGGCTCGCGATGAGCAAGAAGGCGTTCAAGAAGGCGCTCGGCGGGCTCTACAAACTCCGGCGCGTCGAGTTGACGGGCGACGGAGTGAAGCTCATCGACGAGGGCTAGCCTGCTCTCTTCGGCGACGGTTCGGTCTGTGCAAACCACCGCCCACTCGCGCGAAGGCGCATGGAAGGCTATAGAGACGCTCCACGCTTCTGTGGCAGCCGACCTGTTCACCTCCTGGAGGAACTCGCAACTTGATTGATCACCCATCCCCGCTCTCCCCTGCCTTCGCACTTTGTGGAGGTCGACGATGACCACGCCCGACAAACGCGCACGCGAAACCCGCAAGGCCCAGAAGAAGCGCGAGAAGGCGGCCCGCCGTTCGGACAAACGCGACATGGGTCCCCAAGAGATCCAGGTCGTCACCGCCGATGACATCCAGGGCGACGTGCGATCGATCGCCGAGACGATGCAAGAGATCGGCGGAGCCGGTGGCGCGGTGGCAAGTCGCTCCGCAGCGCCGGTGCCGACCAAGTTGTTCGTGGGTGGATTGAGCCAGTCGACCGACAACGCCGGTCTCCGGGCCGCGTTCGAAGAGTTCGGTGAAGTCTCGGACGCCGCCGTGATCAAGGACCGCGACACCGGCCGCTCGCGCGGATTCGGGTTCGTGACCATGGCGGATCGCAAGGACGCACCCAAGGCGATCGCAGCGCTCGACAACAGCGAACTCGACGGACGCAACATCGTCGTCAACGTGGCCACCGAACGCCGCTGAACGACCGAACGACCGGATGAGGAAGGCGAGAGGGCAACCGCCCTTCTCGCCTTCGCTGCGTTCGGGGGTCCCGGTTTCGAGCCTGGCCGTTTCGGTCGGTGGGGTTCGAAGATTGGTTGCGCAGATCCGGAAGTCTGCGACGTAGGGGCGTGCGATTCGACGAACTCAAGCTCCACCCCGAAATCCTCCGCGCCGTCCAAGAGACCGGGTACACCGAACCGACCCCGATCCAGGAGCAGGCGATTCCGCCCGCCCTCGAAGGGCGCGATGTGCTCGGCTGCGCCCAGACCGGCACGGGCAAGACGGCAGGTTTCGGGCTCCCGCTTCTGCATCGTCTCGACGCCTCTTCGGGTGAAGAAGCCAAACTTCGCGCGCTCGTGCTGACCCCGACGCGGGAGCTCGCCGCACAGATCAGCGAGAGCTTCCGAACCTACGGCAAACACCTCGATCTCTGGCACGCGGTCATCTTCGGCGGCGTGAACGAGAAGCCGCAGATCAAGGAACTCAAGCGGGGCATCGACGCGCTGGTGGCCACGCCCGGACGGCTGCTCGATCTCATGAACCGAGGGTTCGTCGATCTGCGCGACATCGAGATCTTCGTGCTCGACGAAGCCGACCGGATGCTGGACATGGGGTTCCTGCCGGACGTGCGTCGCGTGATCATGAAGCTGCCGAAGAAGCGTCAGACGCTCTTCTTCTCCGCCACGATGCCTCAAGCGATCCGTTCGCTCGCGGAGGACCTCCTCCACGATCCGGTGTCGGTGGCCGTCGCCCCGATCTCGTCCGCGGCCGAGAAGGTCTCGCAGCACGTGTACTTCGTCGACAAGGCGGACAAGCGGCGGCTGCTCGTCGAACTGCTCAAGAAGGACGCCGTCGAACACACGCTTGTCTTCACGCGGACCAAACACGGCGCCAACCGCGTCGTGCAGCAGCTCGACAAAGCCGGCATCCAAGCCGCCGCCATCCACGGCAACAAGTCGCAGGGGGCGCGCACGCGGGCCCTCGACGGATTTCGTGCCGGCACCCTGAACGTCCTCGTCGCGACCGACATCGCGGCGCGCGGCATCGACGTCGAAGGCATCACGCACGTGATCAACTTCGACATCCCGAACGTGGCGGAGACCTACGTACACCGCATCGGCCGCACGGCCCGCGCGGGCGCATCCGGCATCGCGCTGTCGTTCGTCGAGAGCGAAGAGCGTCCGTTCCTCATCGACATCGAACGACTGCTCGGAACCCACCTGGATCGCATCGAAGACCATCCCTTCCCGCCCAGTCAGCCCCTGCCCCCGATGACCGACCTCGAGTCGAAACGCGGTGGTGGTGGCGGGGGCCGAAAGCCCAGCCACAAACGCGGCGGCCCGCGACGTGGCGGCGGCGGCGGTGGGCGTGGACGCGGCGGCGGTGGTGGGCGCGGGCGTGGCGGCGGTGGCGGCGGTGGTGGTCGCAGCGGCGGCGGCGGCGGCGGTGGTCGCAGCGGTGGCGGCGGTGGTGGCGGACGGTCCCGACGGGACTGACGCTCAGCCGATCCCGAAGCCGATCCCGAAAGCCCGAAGCCGACTCCGAAGCCGATCCCGAAGCCGACGCTGACGCCGACTCCGAAGCCGATCCCGAAGCCGACTCCGACTCCGAAGCCGACTCCGACTCCGAAGCCGACTCCGACTCCGAAGCCGACTCCGAAGCCGAAGCCGACTCCGAAGCCGATCCCGAAGCCGATCCCGAAGCCGAAGCCGACGCCGAAGCCGACGCCGACTCCGAAGCCGATCCCGAAGCCGATCCCGAAGCCGACGCCGACGCCGATGCCGACTCCGAAGCCGACTCGGCTCCGATCCCGGACTCCGAGCCGGTCCTATTCCGAGGCCCCGAGGCTCAGGCGGTGTATCGACTCTCGAAGTCTTCGCTGACCGGTTCCATTCGGTCGCCGCGGAGTTCCAACTTGCGGCGGTGGATGAGCTGGACGGCGGGGGCGGGTTCGCAACCGGAGGGGCAGCGGACGGGCCCCGATCGCTGAACGATCGTGACCCGGGCGGCCGCCTCGTTCCAGGACGCGCTGCCCACGTCCGGGTCGTAGTCGAGCAGGCGCACGAGTACGCCAGCACTGGAGACCATCAGCCACGTCACCTGGAGGTCGCCGCCGGGCGCCGTGCAATGGCATCGGCCCGTCGGGGCGGGTTCGGGAGGCAGGGTGTGGTGCACGGCGAAGATGCGCCGGTCGCGGGAGACCACCTCGATCCTCGGTGGCATGCCGCCGGGTCCCGCGTGCACGTGTCGGAACCCGAGGGACCACTGGTCTCTTGGCCGGAGACGCCACCGGGCGACCGCGTAGAGCCCGGAGGTTGCGCGCACGAGGCCCACCCGGAAGGTGGTGTCGTGGTCGTAGCGTTGGACTTCTTGGAGGGAGGCGATGTCCGCCACATCCGCTTGCCGCGCTCGCAGGACGTGGGCGGCATCGGCGGTCACTTCCTGAGCCTTCGCGGTCGACGCGGCAAACATGGCCGCTGCGGCCAGTGCAAGGCGCAAGGAAGACACGCGGAGAGGAACCATGGGGGTCTGACAGATGGCCGGAAGGATCCTTGGCGCCTCCCTTCCGAGGCGGTAGAGATGTGCATGACTCGGTACGCAGCGTTCCTTCGCGGCATGAACCTCGGTCGACGGCGGATCACGAACCCGGAGCTCTGCGCCGCGTTCCAGACCCTCGGGCTCGAAGACGCGACCGCGTATCAGGCCAGCGGCAACGTCGTGTTCGACACGCGTGCGCAGAAGACAATCGCCCTCGAGAAGAGAATCGAGAAGGGGCTCGCCACCGAGCTCGGGTACGAGGTCGCGACCATGGTGCGACCGCTCGAACAGGTCGCGAAGTTGGCGGTCCCACCATTCGAAGACGCGCTGCTCGCCAAGGCGGGCAAACCACAGATCATGATCCTGCGGAAGGCGCCGAGCGACACCACCCGCGATGCGGTCATGGCGTTCGATGCGAGCGACGACCGACTGTGCTTTGCCCACGACGCGCTCTACTGGTTGCCCGTGGGCAAGATCACGGACTCAACGCTCGACCTGCGCGCCATCCAGAAGCTCGTTGGGGTCAACACGATGCGCACCACCGGGACGTTGGCGCGGTTGGCCAAGAAGTTCGCCGGACATCGTCCGGTGCGAACTCAGTCGTCCTGAAGCTTCTTCTGCACGGTCGGGAACGACACCCCCAAGATGCGGGCCGTGGCGGTCTTGTTGCCGCTCGCGTGTTCGTACACTTTCTCGATGTACGCGCGCTCCACCTCCTTCAACGTCGGCGGCTGTCCATCGTCGCCGAGGTCGGCCTGAAAGAACACGCTGGGAGGCGGCAGGGTCGCATGGGCACCGCGTCGGCCGAGCACCAAGGCGTCCGTTGTGAGCTGCGGCCCAGTCTCCAGGATCACCGCGCGCTCCATCACGTTCTTGAGTTCCCGCACGTTGCCAGGAAAACGGTACGCGAGCAGCGCCGACGCCGCGTCGGGGTGAATCCCTTCGATGTCGCGACCCAACCGGCGCGCGGTGGCGTACAGGAACTGCTCGGCCAGGTCGAGCACGTCTTCGGGCCGGTGGCGCAGCGGCGGCACGCTCAGGTGAAACACGTCGAGCCGGTGGTAGAGATCCAAACGGAACCGCCCGGCCTCCACCGCTTCACCGAGGTCTCGGTGGGTGGCGCTCAAGACGCGCACGTCGACCGAACGTTCGTCGGTTCCGCCCACCCGCCGAAAGCGCATGGTCTCCAGCACGCGCAGCAGCTTGCCCTGTACGCCCGGTCCAAGGTCCCCGATCTCATCCAGGAACAGAGAGCCGTCGTCGGCCAGCTCGAGCAGCCCCCGCTTGCTGGTCTTCGCGTCGGTGAAGGCGCCCCGCTCGTGCCCGAAAAGTTCGCTCTCCGCGAGCTGCTCTCCGATCGCCGCGCAGTTGAGCTCCACGTACGCGTTGTCGCTTCGCCCGGGGGTGAGCGAATGGATGAACCGGGCGACCATGTCTTTGCCGGTGCCGCTCTCGCCCTGAATCAACACCGAGGTGTCGGGGCTCTCCGCGACCCGCTCGGCCATGTCGAGGACCCGCATCATGGCGGGACTTCTCGTGCGTCGTAGGATGGAAACCACGTCCGGCTCGGCCCGGCGCAGCGCGCGCACCCGCCGCTCGAGCGCACGTCGTTCCAGCCCCTTGCTCAGCTTGAGCAACAGGTCCGGAAGCTGGACCGGTTTGGTGACGTAGTCGTCCGCTCCGTGTTTGAGCGCGAGGACCGCGTTGTCGACGTCGGCGTAGGCGGTGACCACGAGGAAGGTCGTGTCGAGGTTGCGTTCGGTGGCGTCCTTGCGCAGTTCCCGCAGCAGGTCGACGCCGTCGCCGTCCGGGAGGTTGCGATCGAGAATGACGAGATCGGCAGTGTGCTGCTTCCATGCCTTTCGGCCGGTCGCGACGTTCTTCGCGCTCCGAACCTCGTACCCCTCGGCCTCGAGCGCCGACTCGAGGATCACCCGGAAGGACTTGTCGTCGTCCACCAGCAATACGCTCGCGTGCTGGCTCATGCCTTGGACTCCTCGGCCGGTGTGTTGGACGTCTCCGGAGCACGCAGAGGAAGCGTCAGGCGAAAGCACGCGCCGCCGAGTACCCCGGGCACGAGTTCGAGTTGCCCTCCATGCAGTTGAACGAACCGCTGAGAGATCGCCAAACCGAGACCGACGCCGCCTGAACGCCCCGAGACGAAAGGTTCGAAGATCCGGTCCGCCAACGGCGCACCGTCGGGGTGGTTGGCGACACCCGGTCCGTCGTCGTCCACATCCACCCGCCAGGTCTCATCCACGAACTGCGCGGTGATGCGCACCCGCTCGCCCTTCCCCTCGACCGCTTCTACGGCGTTGCGCAGGAGGTTCACGAGCGCGCTCTGGATGAGGACTTCGTCGACCGGCACATCGCCACCCTCGCACAAGTCGACGACCTCCACCGAAACTCCTCGTTCCGCAGCGTCCTCTTCGATCAAGAACGCACAACGCTCGAGCAGGCCCGCGACACCGACCCGCTCTGCCTTCAGCGTGCGGGGGCGCGCCAGGTCGAGCAGCGCGTCCGCCAGAAGGAGCAGCCGCCCGATCTCTGCGCGCACGTGTTTGCGGACCTTGGCGCGGGCCGGGCCATCCAGCGACTCGAGCGCGTCCATGCCAACCGAGAGTCCGTTGAGCGAGTTGCGGATTTCGTGGGAGAGCGCCGCACCTGCGCTCCCCAGCGCGGCGAGGCGTTCGGCGCGGACCAGGTCCTGCTGGGCTTGCTCCAGCTGCTGCGTCCGGTCGCGCACCCGCTCTTCGAGGGTGTCCGCAAGCTCCGCGATCCGGTCGCGGTCCCGGCGCGCGCGCCCTTCCCGTTCCTCGAGCGCCGACACCAGCGACACGAAGGCGGTCCTCAACTCCTGGATCTCATCGCTGCCTTCGCCGGGGGCGAGTGGACGCCCCTCGCTCTGGACGCGTTGCACGTCGCGGGCGAGCGCCAGCACCGGCTCGTTGATCCGGCCCGCGAGCAGCATCCCCAAGGCCACGCCCACGAACGCGAGCACGATCGCGGCGACGAACAGGGCCTCCAGGCGCTCGTCTGCGTGCGGATCGAGGGCACCCCACTGCCACGACTCGATCATGGTCGTGCCGGTGTCGCCCACGGGCGCCCAAGCGAAGGCGCGGTCTCCATCCGCGAGTACGATGCGCCGTGCGCCCGACGGCTGGTCGTCGATCCCTTCCAGCACGCTGCGCCACACCGCCGAGTGAAGGTCCGCGGTCCCCTCTTGGTGGAGCACCTCCGCTGCCTCGTTGACCACGATCAACATTTCTGGCGGAAAGGTCGTGTCGGCGGCTGCGTCTTCCAACAACTGGGATCGGCTGAACTCGAGTTCGCCATGGAGGATGCCCACCAACGCGTTCCGGTCGCGGATCGGCACGAAGAACCCAAGCACCGCGTTCTGTCCAGGCCGCGGGCGAATGCGCAAGGTCGGTGCCCGTGCGGCGCGGCCTTCCGCGAACCAGGGGGCGTCCGCGTAGCTCCGGCCGATGCACGCATCGTGTTCGGGCTCGGCGCCGTGACAGAGCCCCCGCGCATCCAGCAGTTCGATGGTGCCGCGCGAGAAGAACAGCCCGAGCCGCCACGCCTCGCTCAGGAGCCGCCGCTCTGGACCGTCGTCGTCGTCGGTCAGGTCGACTTCGGACATGTGCGCCATCCGGTCGAGTTTCTCGATCGCCAACTGCAGCTGCTGGTGAAGCTGGGCTGCGGCTTGCGAGACGAGCAGGGTCTGGCGGTCGAGTACGACCTCCTGATAGCCCGTCCGAGAGAGCGTGTAGAGGTAGCCGCCGGTTCCGCCGACGCACACCACCGCGAACGCGGCGAGCACCAGCGCGGTCTTGGTCGACAACCTCACGCGGCACCGTTACCCCGCGCCGGCAGGATTCGGCAAGTGGCCAAGCACGGTGGCGACCACGCGCTCGGTGGGCCGTACGCTCCCGCACTCGAAAGATTCTTGAGACCTCTCTCACAAGAACCTTTCGACCTTTTCGTTCGCAAACCGGCTGCGACCTCAATTGCGCGGGAAATCGAGTCACGGAGTGTGGAACGCGCTGTGCAAAGAGCCCGCGTATGTCCAACCCCTCCCGCTTCCTAGACACAGTGAAGAACGATCTGCCCAGCAGCATCGTGGTGTTCCTGGTGGCCTTGCCCCTTTGCCTCGGCATCGCCCATGCCTCCGGCGTACCGCCCTTGGCGGGCCTCGCGTCCGGCATCATCGGCGGCCTGGTCGTCGCGTGGCTGAGCGGCTCGCACACGAGCGTCACGGGGCCTGCGGCCGGACTCATCGTGCTGGTGCTGGCCACCGGACAGGAGTTCGGGTACGCGGGTCTCGCCTTGGTGACGATGCTCGCTGGGGCGATGCAGATCGTCATGGGCGCCGTCCGAGCGGGCGGCGTGGCTCGACTCTTTCCGAAACCGGTCGTCATCGGCATGCTCGTCGCGATCGGCATCATCCTGATTCTGAAGCAGATCCCTCACGCCCTCGGATACTCGGGCGACTTCGAAGGCGACGAATCGTTCTTCCAAGCCGACGGTCGCAACACGTTCACCGAGATCCCGTTCGCGCTTGGACACTTCAACTTGGGCGCGACGATCCTCACTTTCCTCGGTGGGGTCGCCCTCTTCCTCTCCAAGCGCACCCGCCTCTCGAAGATGCGCTGGCTCCCCGGTCCACTGCTCGCGGTGGGCATCGGCATGCTGGTCAACGCGGCGTTCTCGGTCTGGGCGCCGGAGCTCGCCGTCGGTGGCTCCCTGCTCGTCGAGATCCCCGAGGGCGGCGTCTCGAGCCTCACCGCCCAGCTGACCACCCCAGAGTTCGCACTGATCGGCGAACCTCGAGTGTGGGTGGCCGCGTTCGGCATCGCGCTCATCGCCAGCATCGAAACGCTGTTGTGTACCGAAGCCGTCGACGGTCAGGACCCACTCAACCGGCACACGCCGCCCAACCGAGAGCTTCTGGCCCAAGGTGTCGGCAACATGTTGGCGGGCCTGGTGGGCGGCATCCCGGTGACCGCGGTCATCGTGCGCGGTTCGGCCAACGTGAACAGCGGCGCCAAGAGCCGGATGAGCGCGATCATGCACGGACTGTGGCTGCTCATCGCCGTGCTCGCGCTGGCACCGCTGATGAACGCCATCCCCCTGGCCGCCCTCGCGAGCGTGCTTCTGATGGTCGGCTTCAACCTCGCGAGCCCCCAGCGCCTGCGCACCATGCTGGGCGCCTCACCGTCCACCTCCGTGCCGTTCGCGACCACGGTTCTCGTCACCCTGTTCAGCGACTTGCTCTCGGGGGTCATGGCTGGCTTCGTCGTCGCCACCGGTTTCCTTGGCTACGAAGTCCTGCGGGCCCGCCGCGCCCATCGAAAGTCGGAGCCAGCGACGTTCCGAATTCCGCACGTGATGCCCTGGCTCACACCCGCCGCGTTGCGACGCGCCGCGCCGACTCAGGGAGGTACGATGGAAATCGACACCTCCGGCCTCGACGAGGTCCCGCACGACCTCAAGACCGCGATCGACGCACTCAAGAGTGAGTTCGGCGAGCGCATCCAACTCCTTTCCTCCTTCCCCCCTGCGAAAGCCTCATGACCGACCTCGCTCAAGTTCTGAAGAACAACGCCGCCTGGGCCGAACAACGTGCGAAGGACGACCCGACGTTCTTTCCGCGTCTCACCGCCCAGCAATCCCCCAAGATCCTCTGGATCGGTTGCGCCGACAGCCGCGTCCCCGCGAACGTGATCTGCGGGGTGGAGCCCGGTGAGATCTTCGTCCACCGCAACGTCGCAAACCTCGTCAACCACACCGACCTCAACTGCCTCTCGGTGGTTCAGTACGCCGTCGAGGTCCTCAAGGTCAGGGACGTGATCGTGTGCGGTCACTACGGCTGCGGCGGGGTGCTCGCGTCGATGCAGTCCCAGCCATTCGGGCTGATCGACAACTGGCTGCGACACATCCGCGATGTACAGCGTTTCCATCAGAAGGAGCTCGAAGGACTGGCCCCCGAGCTCCGTGGCACCCGGATGTGCGAGTTGAACGTTCAGGAGCAGGTGGCCAACCTGGCGCACACGACCATCATCCAGGATGCCTGGCACCGCGGCCAGGACGTCTCGGTCCACGGGTGGATCTACGGGCTCGAAGACGGGAAGATCAAGGATCTCGACATGAACGTGAGTTCCCCGAAACAGCTTCCGGCCGCGTACCAGATGGCGAGCCCCGGCTAGGTCCGACACAAAGTCAGTGAGGGCGGGCCCGGCACACGCGTTGTGTCGGGCCCGTCGTCGTTTCGGAGCGGCGCTTCCCGATCCGGCGGTTCCGGGGCAGACTCCAGAACCGGGGGCCCATGAACGAAGACTTGAATGGAATGGGATCGCGGCTGGGCAACCACCGATGAGCGATTGGCGGCAGCAACGACAGGACCGTCAGCGACGCGACGCGGACCGGACCTACCGCAAGGCGAGCCACAAGGCCCAGCAGAACTGGGACGAGCCCACCAAGAGCCGGATGAACTTCATCATGGGCTGCGTGGTGCTTCCACTGATCGTGGTGGGCATCGGCGGCATGTTCCTCGCCGCCTACCTCACGGGTCAGTGGTAGGAGCCTCGCCGACAACGCCCCGGCGGCGGTACGCGTCCCCGCTGTAGAGCGCGAGCGCGAACCAGATGAACCCGAACCCCACGAGCCGTTCGGCCGCGAGCGGTTCGTGGAAGACGAACACCGCAAGCAGGAACTGACCCGTCGGCGCGAGGTACTGGAGAAACCCCAAGGTCGCGAGACGCAGCCGGCGCGCCGCGTTCGCGAACCACCAGAGGGGCAGCGCGGTGATCGGCCCGGTCGCGATGAGCCATCCCACGTCTTGTCCGTGGAACGCGCCACCGCCAGTCGACTCGAAGTAGACCAGCATGCCGAGCCCGATGGGCAGCATGAGCAACGTCTCCACGGTCGACCCTGGGAGGGCGTTGGCGCGCGCCGTCTTGCGGAGCAGCCCGTAGCCGCCGAAGGAGAACGCGAGCACCAGGGCGAGCCAGGGCACGCCGCCCATGCTGAGCGTCAGGGCCACCACCCCGAGCGCCGCCAGCGCTACCGCGGCCATCTGGGGTCTCGAGATCCGTTCGCGCAAAAAGATGCGGCCGAGTGCGACGGAGACCAGCGGGTTGATGAAGTACCCAAGGCTCGCCTCGACGACCTGGTTGGACGCGATCGCATAGATGAAGATGACCCAGTTGGTCGCGAGCATGGTCGCGGTGACCGCGAGCCGTCCGACCAATCGTCGATCCTTCAGCGCCGCGCGGAGTTCGCCCAGCTGTCCGCGCAGCGCGCACACGAGCGCGAAGGTCAGACAGCCCCAGACCACCCGGTGGGCCGCGATCTGCACCACGTCCACGTGGGCGAGCGCTTTCCAGAAGATGGGGATGACGCCCCACGCGCCGTAGGCGGCGACTCCGAAGAGCGCACCGTGCAGGCCGCGGCGTCGGTCGGGATCAACCACACGCGCGGTGTGGAAGACCGCTGCGGCGCTGTCCACCGAAGAGCTCCGCAACTCGGTCGAGAGGCGTCCGGCGTTCTGGATCGTTCCGCGGCAAGCGCGTCGTCTTACGCGGCCGCTTCGACCAGAACGACTTCGGACTACTCGGTCGCGAACATCGCGCGCAGATCGCGAAACGCCTTCATCTCGAGCGCGTTGCCTGAAGGATCGTCCAGAAAGAATGTTCCTTGTTCGCCGGGTTGGCCCTGGAAGCGGACACGCGGCGCGATCCGGAACGTCACCTTCGCTTGGGTGAGGCGATCGGCGAGTGCCTCCCACGCGCCCCATTCGAGCACGAGCCCGAAGTGCCGAGCCGGTACTTCGTCGCCGTCGACCTCGTTGCGCGCGGTGGTCTCTTCTGTGTCGGCGAGGTGAAGCGAGAGTTGGTGTCCGAAGAAGTCGAAGTCCACCCAGCGGTCGGCACTGCGTCCCTCGGCGCAGCCGAGCAGCCCGCCGTAGAAGCGACGCGCTTGCTCCAGCGAATGCACCGGGAGCGCGAGGTGAAACGGCCTCACTCGTCGTCCGCTGGATCCGCGATCGCTTCGACCGCGCGTGGGTTCGTGATCAGCGCGCGGGCGCGCGCAACCGCCACCGGAATGTCGAGCGCCATGCCCAGTTCGGTGTCGTGCAGACACTCGCTCAGACGAGACCAGAGCTGGGAGAGTTCCCGAGCATCGGTTGGGTGCATCACCGCTTGGGTGGCGAGCATCAGCGCCCCGAAGCGCACGTCCTCGACCCGCGCCCCCGCCTTCGACAAGAGCGTGCGCGCGTGCGTCTCGAGCGCCTGTCGCGTGAGGGCCGCTGCGGCCCGCGGCCACACCCCCCGCAACGTCGCATCTCCGGCCGACACCACCGCGTCCGCGTTCGCGAGCAGCTGGGTGGCCGTGATCTCCGTGGCCCCCATCAAGCGCGCCCGCGCAGGAACTTCGTGAGCTTCTTCGTCTCGCCGATGAGCGCCCGCAGGTCGCCTTCGTAGGAGCCGTGCGCTGCGCGCAGCACGCCGATGTACGCGGTGGTGGTGGCTTCGGAGAGTTCCTTCGTCAGCTCTGCCTTCACATCACCGGTGTGTTTGGTGTCGTCGAACATCGCGAGCGCGGCCTTCGCGTGGGTGGTTCGCGACTTCGCGAGTACCTTCTCCACCTCCTCGTGTTCGTCGCCGCGCTTCAGCCGACGACGCCGAAAGGCCTCTTCACATGCAGCGTCGATGGCCGCACGGCAGAACGCCGGAACGACGCGCGCACAGACGTCTTCGCCGAGTTCCGACTCGCTGCCGAGCACCTGCCAGGCGTCGTCGATCAGCTGCGTGACCGCCTCGTGCGTGACCCGCACGTCGACCACGCTCTCGGGCCGGCGCGTGACCTGATGCACCGTCGCGTTGATCTGCAGGCGCCGGATGGCGCTCACGAGCCGGCCGTCGTGGGTCAGCACGATGACCTGGCGGGTCCGCGCGACTTCGTCGAGCACCCGCGCGAGACCGTCCACCTTGTGCGGGTCCATCGCCTGCACCGGGTCGTCGATGACCAGGAAGCGGAACGGGCTGCTCGCGTGGCACATGCGCGGAATGAAGATGCTCAGGGCCAACGCGTTGAGCTCGCCCTGCGACATGACGCTGAGCGCCTCCGCTTCGTTGTTGTCCACGTGGGCAGAGAACTCGACGCGCCGCTGGTTCTTCTTTCCCGCGAGCGAGATGTCGTCGAGCGAGACGAAACTCTGGGCGCTCAACATCGCCCAGATCTCCTTCGCGCGGTCGACGATCGGATCGAACCGGGCGTCGCGCAGGATCTCGCGGCGGGCGTCGAGCCACTTCTCCGCGGAGTCGAGTGGCTTCAGGTGCGGAAGCCGGGGCTCAAACGTCTTTGCGCGAGAGATGTACGCGGCGACCGTCGTGGCGAACGGGCGGAAGACGGATTCGATCTTCTCCGCCGCTTCCCGGGCAGCCACCGCCGATGCGTCGACGATCGGGCGCGCACGCTTGGGAAGTTCTTCCAGCTTCTTCAGGAGCTCGTCGTGCGCCTCGACCTTCTCTTTGGCGTACGCCAGAAGCGGCGCCGGGTCCTCGATGAGTTCGAGGGTGAACGCGAGCTCGAGTTCCTTCTGGGGGAGCCGTCCACACAACGTCTCCGCCGCGTCGCGGGCTCGGCGCACGCCGCGCTTGGCCTCCCGGAACCGGGTCGAGGCTTCCTTCGCGGAGGCGAGGCGTTCGTCCACCGCGGTGATCTTCGCGGCGTCCATCGGGCGTTCGCAGACCGGGCACTCTTCGGCGTGTTGTTCGAGGTGCGTCTTGGCGGCGGTGAGCACTTCGATCAGCGACGCGTGCGACTCCGCCGCGTCGGTGCTCGCGGCCTCGTACGCAGTCTTCGACTCCACCAGCGCGGTCTTTGCCGCTTCGAACTCCTCGTTCGTCGGCATCGCGATCTTCGTGACCCGGCCGAGGTTCTTGAGCCGCGTCTCTGCTTCGTCGTCCTGCGTGCCGAGTACGATGCCTTCGAGTTTGTCGAGATCCGGCTTGGTCTTCGCGAGCAGCTTCGCGCACTTGCCGGCGCGTTCGTCTTCGAGTTCCTCAGCGGCATCGCGCAGCTGCTTGCGCTCCGCGTTCAGCGAGCGTTTGGTGGAGCTGAGTTCCTTGCGCTGCTTCGTGAGTCGCGCGATCGCGGCGACCACTTCGTCCAAGCTGAGCACCTGGTTCAGTAGGTCGTGGGCCTTCGAAGGTTCTTCGACGAGCGCACCAAGTTCCGGGTGACTCAAGAACGGCCGGAACTCCGCGAGCGCCTGGGGGAACCCGAGCGACTCGAGGGTGACCTCGGTCTTGTCGGCATAGCGGGCGTCGACCTGCGACTCTTCGAGGTCGGCGTCCTTCTTCCAGCTGCGCACGATGTGCAGCGGCTGTTGGCCTTCGATGGTGAGTTTCGCCTCGACCCGCGCCTTGTCCGAGTTGTGAAGGTTGCGCCAGCCCTTCTCCCAGAGCTTGCTGCGCCGCCCGATGAACCGGCTGCAGCTGCCGGTGAGCAGGGTCTCGAGCCCTTCGGAGAAACTCGACTTGCCGGAACCGTTGCGTCCGAAGATCACGGTGAGCCCCGGACCGGGCTCGAGCTTGAGATTCACCCTCGGCCCGACGCCGCGGAATCCACTCACGGAGATCTCTTCGACGTAGGCGCCGGGCGGTTCCCCGACGCGCGCGCTCGGTTTGCGGGGCTCCCGTTTCTCGCCGTTCAGCACCGCCGCGATGGCTTCGTCGCTCTCGCAGGCGGCATCCACCAAGTTCGACACCAGCTCGTCGACGTCTTCGTCGGCCAGCAAGGCTTCCATGATCTCGGAACGCAGGGACTCTTCCATCAGCTCTCTTCCGTACACGTTCCAGGTTTCTCCCCCGGAACTTCCCGCCAAGCGGACGGCTTCGCCGCATCTCGGCCCCGCGACCATACCTCCGAGCGGGCGAGCCGTGTAGAGTCGCGGCCGTGACCGCCGACGGCACCCTTCCCGCGGACCTCCCCGCGGACCATGCGCGCCATCTCGGCGCACAGGCGCTCGGCATCGAGATCGACTGGCGACACCGGTTCGTGCCGCCCGGAACCCGCGCCGCCGAGACCCCCGGGGTGATCTACCTCGACGTCGGGGGCGGCCTCGGGGCAGGCATCATCGACCACCACGGCGACGGAGCCCGCCCGAGCAGCACCGCGGAGCTCATCCTGCAACACCGCGAGCTGGTCTATGTACACCTGCTCGGACCCGCGCTCGAGCGGGCGGCCGCCGGCGAAGACCTCTCGGGCGCGAAGATCACACTCACCCTCGTCACCCACTTCAACCCGGACTTCGATGGGGTCGTCAGCAGCTACCTCGTGCGCCAGCTGATCGAGACCGGCGATGTCCCCGTCGCCGCCGCGTCCCTCGCCCGGTACGTGACCGAAGTGGACCAGGGCCGGTACGAGCTGCGTCTCGGCCGGCGCGAGACCTTCTTCGCGCCGCACATCGCTCAGCTCGCGATCCAGAACCTGCCCTCGCAAGGCACACCGCACGAGCGCTCGCTGGCGGGGCTGATGCGTGGACTGATGCTGGTGGAGGGCGTGCTGCAGGACCTCCAAGGGTTGAGGGGTCCCTCGGCATTTCATCCCGACCACGAGGACCACCCTGCGACCCACTGGTCGAAGCGTCCCGAGTTCGAGGACGTGCGTGCGCTGCTCGACGAGGAGCCGGAACGGTTCGCCGACGACTACGAGGCCGCGCATCGCACGGAAGTCTCGCTGCCGGCGCGCGGCACCGGGCGGCTCGGCGTCTCCCAACTCGCGGAAGTGCGGGTGCCCACGTTCATCTCACCCGAGCCGCCGCGCAGCAAACTCAACAAGTACTGGGTACGCGCCTCCGGGTTCCCCTACTACATCTGTCCCTACCCCACCGAGGCGGACCGCGAGTCACCTCGGCTATGGGGGCGGGTGATTCTCTCACTCGATCCCACCTGGTCGGACGAACACGGCGTCGCGCCTTCGCTGCGCGGGCTCGGATTCGCGCTCGAGCGCCGCGAGTGCGAAGTGCGCGCGGTCGATGGCGACGAACGGCCGCCTTCCCCGCGGTGGGACGATGGCACCTGCAACAACGGCGACCCTTGGTACGACGGGCGCGGCCACGACTTCACCATCATCGACGCGCCCGCGACCTGCACCCACCTGGAGTACGACGACGTGCTGGCGATCGCGTGCGGTGGGCGGTTCTGGCACGTGCCCTTGGCGAGCGGCACCGTGACCTTGATGTGGACCGCGGACCTCGACGAAGCGGGCGACGCCGCGTCGGTCTTGAAGGGCACCTGGTCGCCCATGAAGTGTCCCGTCGGCATCGACGACCGACTCGCGCCGTTCTATGAATCGTGCCGCGCGCCGCCGTCGGCCGAAGAGAAGCTGACCTCACCCGCGGTCGTGGCTCGGCGCGAGGCCAGAGACTTCCCGCCCGAAGCGCGCGGCGGCCTCGAACTGCTGCACATCGAAGCCGCCGAAGGCGCCACGCTCGAACAGCTGCTCGCGGGCATGCAGGAGGCGGTCGCCAAACACGGCGCGCCGGCCTACGCGCTCTCCCGCATCCGACTCGGGCCGCACAACTCGGATCCTGCACGGCTCGACGGGCTCGTCCGCGGCCTCGGCGACGTGGACGTCGACGAGATGCCCGTCACCCACGACGAGCTCGTGCTCTTCAACCACCGCTCGCTCTTGGTCCGCGCGGTCGGAGCGGGTTCCGGCGAAGAGGACGGGTACCTCGAGGTGCTCTTCTACCTCGCGTTCGTTCGAGAGGCGCTGCGCGACTACCGGATGCGGCTCTCGGATCTGCTGCGCTCGAAGAAGCGCAGCCAGCAACGCACCGGCCAACTGCGCCGGGACGTGCTCGCGTTCCAGACCCGCTACTACGACCTCGAGATCGGCACCGGCCGCGCCCGAAAGGTGTCCGAGCGCCTGGTCGATGCGATGCACCTGCCGCGCTCATACGGCGAGATCCAGGACCAGATGCGCCAGCTCGCGCAGCTCGAAGCCCGCGACGACTCCAAACACCGCGAACGCGCGGACGTCTTCATGGAGAGCGCACTCTTCTTCGTCGCCGTGGCCGGTGTGTTCGAGACCATCGTCGCGTTTCTCTCGTGGGATGGGTTCCAGGTCGAGAAGGACTGGTGGTGGGTGGCGTCGCTCTTCGCCCCCTTCTTCTTCATCTGGTTGCTGATCTTCCTCATGCGCAGACGCCGACGCACCTGACCCGGGCACGTCGTCGCGTCGACGGGGCTTCGTCACGAACACCGGAACGCCGAGAGTTGAGGCATACTTGTCCCATGCTTCGACTCTCCCGTTTGGCCCCGCTCTGTCTCGTGTCTTGTCTGCTCTGGAGCTGTGGAGGTGGTGGCAGCGGCACGACCTGCACCAGCACCGCGGACTGCGCCGCCGGGTCCGCGTGTTTGGACGGAACCTGTGTCTCCCGCGGCGTCGATGCGGCGGGCATGGACGCCGGCGACGTCGATGCGCCCTCGTGCCCCGCGTTCTTGATGTGCGCGGATTCGTGCTGCGAGGCGGCCGAACGCTGCGGCACGGACGGCACCTGTTGCGACCCCGATGCGCTCTGTGGCGGCGTGTGCTGCGGGGGCGCCGATCAGACGTGTGTGGCGGAGAGCTGCGTGCTCGACTGCGGAGAACGGGCGGCCTGCGGCGATGGAGCCTCGGCCGCGTGCTGCGGCGCCGAACAAGTGTGTCTGCTCGAAGCCTGCATCGACCCCGGCGAACCCTGCGAAGGCGCGTTCGACTGCAGCGAGACCGAGTACTGCGAAGCGAGCATTGGACGCTGTCTGCCGCGCGCGACGGATCTCCCGGAGTGCGAGTACATGCCGGACATCCGGGAGTTCGAGCTGAACACCGAGTGGCACTGGACCGGCGACCCCACCGTCAAACCGCTGCACGACCAGATCATGTCGGCGCCGATGGTTGCGAACCTCAACGACGACAATGGCGACGGGGTCATCGACCAGAACGACATCCCGGACGTGATCTTCAACACCTTCCGGACCGGCAGCCCCGACACCGGCGGCGCTTCGGTCTACAACGCCGACGGCGTCCTGCGTGCCATCTCCGGCAACGACGGCTCGCGTCTGTGGCCGACGGCCGACCCGCCTTTCGCCACCCAGCCCGCCCTCGAAGTCGCCGTCGCGGACATCCGCCCCGACTCTCCAGGACCGGAGATCATCGGCTGCACGTTCGTGCCCGGCACCACGTTCGGCGCGACCGCTCTGACCATCTTCTCGGCCACCGGTTCCATCCTGCATCGCTTCGACACCGACGTGGTCGTCGGGTGCGGGCGACCGGCGGTGGCCGACATGGACGGCGACGGCGTGGCCGAAATCGTGGTCGGCAACATCATCGTTCAAGCGGACGGAAGCGGCCGAGTCGACGCGATGCTCAACGCCACCAACGCCATCCCCGTCCTCTACGACGTCACCGGCGACGCCAACCTCGAACTCATCGGCATCAACGGCGTCGCGAACGCCGACGGCAGTGTGGTCTGGCAAGAGGATCTGTTCGCGGGCGAGTCTGGCTACGTCGCCGTCGCCGACATGGACCTCGACGGCGACCCCGACATCGTGGCCACCAGCGTCCAGTCGCACATGGTGACCATCCGCGACGGCGGCACCGGCATGCTGATCGCCGGCCCGATCGAGATCACGCCCACCGGCGACGCCAGCATCGCGGCCCGCGTCGCCGCCATCATGGCCGCCCGCCCGGACCGGGATGCACTGACCGGTGGAGGACCGCCGACCATCGCGAACTTCGACGACGACCCAGAACCCGAGTTCGCACTCGCGGGCGGCTACGCCTACGTCATCTTCGAGAACGACGCGACGCTCAAGTGGTACGAGGAGACGCAGGACACCTCGAGCCGCGCGACGGGCTCAAGCGTGTTCGACTTCGAGGGCGATGGCGTCGCCGAGGTGCTCTACAACGACGAGTACGTCTTCCGCGCATTCCGCGGGCCCACTGGCGAGGTGTACCTCGACCGGTGCAATACGAGCGGGACGCTGACCGAGTATCCGATCGTCGTGGACGTCGACAACGACGACCACGCGGAGATTGTCCTGGTCGAGAACAACTACGCGCGCCGCACCTGTACCGACGGCGTCACCGCGTCGACCACCGGCGTTCGAGCGTTTGGGCACCCGGACAACCAGTGGGTGCGCACCCGGCGGATCTGGAACCAGCACAGCTACCACGTCACGAACATCAACGAAGACGGCACCCTCCCCCTCCGCGAGGAACCGAACCACTCGAACCCGCGCCTGAACAACTTCCGGCAGAACGTGCAGCCGGACGGGCTGTTCAATGCGCCGGACCTCGTGCTGCGGGACCCGGCGTTCTCCACGGCCGAATGCGCCGAGACCTTGATCTTGCGTGTGCGGGTGGTGAACCAAGGCCGGGCCGGCGCACCGGCCGGCGTGCCGGTGAGCTTCTACGTGGACGGCGCGTTCGTCGGCCGCGAACTCACGACGCGCACCTTGTTGCCCGGCGCGAGCGAAGTGGTCGAACACCGCTTCTCCCCCGTCGTCGCGGGCACCACCTACCGCTTCAACGCGGTACTCAACGACCCGGCCCACGAACCGCTCATCGGACTCAACGAGTGCCTCGAAGACAACAACGGCACCGAAGACGTACTCGCCGCCTGCGGCACGATCGAATGACGCCGCCGGCTGGACGCGCCTGGCCCAAGCACGCGGCTGCGGGGCCTACTCTTCTTCGTCTTGGGACTTGAGGAAGGCGAGCTGCCGCTCGAGGTCGTTCAAATCGCCGAAGTTCTCTTGGCGCCGGATCCGAACGATGTAGTAGCCGGTGGCCACGAGGCCCGGCACGCACACGACCGCGGAGACGGCTCCCACGATGCCCCAGAGAAAGAACGCCGGCACGATGAACACCGCGCTGCCCCATAGGTACGGGAGCCGCTGGTAGCTGCGCTTGAGGCCCACCTCTTCTTCGAGGAGGAAGGCGATCCGCTTCTCGATCAGTTTCCGTCGTTCGGAGCCGTAGGCCACCGGATGGGTGTGTGACCACCGCGTCGTTCGGTCAAGCGCGCGCGAAGCCACGAGGCCCTGAAACGACAAGACGCCGGCAACGCCCGTTCCACGAAGGGAATGGGCGAAGGCCGACGTCCTCGAGCGCGATGGCGGGCTAGCAGGTCGCTGAAAAGCGACCTGCTCCCTTGCCGTTGCCCTTGCCCGTGCCCTTGCCCGCGTCGTGGACGCCGTGTGTTTCGCGACGGCGAGGCGCGAATCGGAGCGCGATGCCCAGCGGAC
>JAXMNT010000052.1:0-52487 GCA_034670305.1 Deltaproteobacteria bacterium | reverse complement strand
CGCGATGCTCGTCGCGCTGATCAAGCGATCTGACCGCTGATCCGCGGGCAAGGGCAAAGGCAAGGGCAGGGGCAAGGGGCAGGCTGCGAGAACGCCCTGCGGGCGTTCTTCAGCAACCTGCTAGATCTTCTTCCAGTCTTTCACGGTGACCGCGTCGCCGACCATGCCGATGCTGACCTCGGGTCTGGCCTGGGCGTCGGCCTCGACTTCGACCTTCATGCCGTCCTGCCGAAGCCCGGACGGTGGGTCGATGAGCTCGACGGTTTTCCCGTCGTCCGTGATGAGGGCCCAAAGGCCGCCTTCGAGCCCGAGTTTTCGAATGGTTCCGCGCATGGGATCATCGGTAAGGCAGCGCAGCGAGGCGCGCCACATGTTTCCAGTCGCTTGCGGGCCGGTTGAGGCGGATGCTTAGCGCGAGCGTTCTTTGCGGCGTCGTTCGAGTTCGGCTCGAGCGGCCTTCGCGCCAAGGCGAAATCCGAACGCCAGCCCGAGGATCAAGATCCCTGGGATGTACAGAAGGTGTTCGACCGAAGGCATGGGCTACGCTTCTTCGCCCGCCCCAGGTGCGTCCGCCCCATGTGCGCCCGCCCCGTGCGAGGCGGCCCCACGCGCGAAACTCTTCCGCAGATGGTCGATGTCGCTCTCGTTGTCTCGGTGCATGCCGCCGAGCCGCCAGAGGTAGCCAGCCATCAACACCCAGACCGCGCCATACGCAATCAACAAGAGGGTGCCGCCGGGCACCTGCTCCGCGTCTGGTCCGGTCACCGAACGGAAGGCGGCGGACCGGTCGCCGGGCTCGTTCTCTTGCGCCTCCGCCGTCGAGACGGTGAGCGCGATCGCGACGAACGCAGCAAGGAGCGAGAGTCCGAGCAACGCGCTCGCACGAGACACGAGGGAACGGGTCATTCGTAGCCTTCTTCCGATTCAGGAAATCCTTCGCGCGCCAGATCGAGCTCGAGGGACCAGATCTTTTGTCGCTGTCGCTCGATGCGGATCCGTGTCCAGAGCAACCACGCGATGAGGAACGTGAACGCGACGAAGCTCGCAGCGAGCGCCGGATACATGTCCGAGGAGATGCCGCCGCCGTTGCCGCTGATGACCATCGGGTGCTGTCCACTCCACCGCCGCACGCTGTACTTCACGAGGAAGAGCATCGGAAAACCGATCATCGCGAGCACCGCGGCGAACCGTTTCTCGACGTCGCCGGCGCGGCCCATGCGCAGCCCCAGGAAAGAGAGGTAGATCATGCCGGTGAGCAGCGTGCTGGTCAGGCGCGGATCCCACACCCAGTAGACGCCCCACGCTTTGCGTCCCCAGAGCGGCCCCGTGACCAACACGATCAGACAGAACAGGGTGCCGATTTCTGCGCCGGCGAGCGAGATCGCGTCCCACCCGTCGGTGCGCTTGAAGAGGTACATCAGTCCGCCGACGGCGGCGAAGGTGTACCCGACATACATGCAATACGCGCTCGGCACGTGGAAGTAGAAGATCTTCTGGACGATGCCCATCTGCTCTTCCACCGGCGCGGTGCCGACGAGGAACACCGTCACCGCGAAGCTCAGGGCCGTGAGCGCGGCCAGCGCGTGCCACGCGCTCGGGATCTTCGGGCGGGCGAGGTTCGGGGAGGGAGCCGTCACGGGGCCGACGCTAGCCCGCGGCGCATGGTTTTGCACGTCATGTGGGGACGACGACTTCCGTGTCCGCTTCGATGCGGGAGGTCGACGTCGGCAGCTTCAGGAGATCGCCTCGGGCCGCCTCGGACCACGGCGCGTTGGCGTCGCTTCGATGTCGATCCAGCCGCCGCGTCTTCGCCAGACCGGCGTGGTCACAGAGCACCAGTTCGCGTTTGCCTTTGCTCACGAGCGGCGCGCTCACGACCCGCGCCCAAGAACGGTCCGCGAGCTGCTTGCCGTCCCGTCGGAGCACCAGCGCGGCGAAGGTGAGTCGGTGGTCGCGCAGCCCGGCGGCGCGCGCAGTCGCCCCCAGTGATTTCGGCAGGTCCATCCGGATCTCTTCGTGGCACCAGTCGCGCGGGCTCTGGCGCATCGGGCAAGGCGCTGCGTGGGTACAGGGAGAGAACACGGTCCAGCCACTCGAGACGGCGTCGTCGCGAAGCGCCATCAGTTGCTGGGTGACCTCGCGCAGCGCGGGCTCGAGGATCACGACGCTGCCGCCAGGGCGCAGACGCGCTTTCCAGGACTCGAGCAGGGTGTCGTGTCGGGTCACTTCGTTCAGCGCGAGTCCGACCAAGATGAGGTCGTACGGGCCCTCCGGTGCACGGCGCAGATCGAGCGTGTGGGTTCGAACGTCCATCCGGGCGAGCCCCAACTCCGATGCGCGGGCGGCGAGCGCTTCGAAGCCCCGCAACGCGACCGCGTCGAGGTCGACGGCGTCGATCTTCAAGTGCGCGTCTGGACCCGCGACGAATGCCGCGCCGAGGCTCGTGGTGCCGAGGCCCGCGCCGAGGTCGAGGATGCGCCACGGGGCATCGGTGCCGGGCAGCCCCTCGGTCCGCGCGAGCTCGTCGAGTGGGCCGAGGGCTTTGGCGACGTCTCTTCCGAGAAAGAACCGGAATCTGGCCTGCAGCGCGTCTCGGCTCGAGGCCGTCGCGATCGATCCCCGCTCGGTCGTGTAGGACTTCGAGACCTCCCGCACCAGATCGGGCAGGGGGCGCTTGATCTTGCCCAGGGTGGCGTCGGCCACCGCGTCGAAGGTGGGCAACCAAGCGGCGAGATCGGGGAGTCGTCGGGGCTGCATGGTTCGCCTCGACCCTGGTCAGCCGAACGCGTGGCTGAGCGATTCGATCGCCGCGCGACCGAACTCGGGATCGAACAGGCGCGGCAGGTTCCGGCGCGGGACGTCGAGGGCCGCGGACAGGGTCTTCAAGCTGTCCGCCTGGGTGGCTTCGCGCATCGTCCGGAGTCGACCCGCCCGGGCCAGGGTCTGCAGCGGGGAGTCGTCCGCGAGCGTGGCTTCGATGCCCGCGATCGTTTCGCGCGTGTCGTCCGCGAAGAGTTTCGGAAGCAGCTGGTTCACCACGATCTCGGGGACGTGGATCTTGAGGTCCTGCACGAGCGCTGTGTGCAGTTCGATCGATTCGTTGACCGGCATGTCCTCGGCCAGCGTGACGAGCAGCGCACCCGCCCGTTTCGGATCCTGGAAGAGCGAGAGGGCGCGTTCGGCCTCGCGACGCAGCAGCCCAGGCGGCGCCACATCGAGGATGACGTGCGGCACCCGAATCATGTCGAGCCCGTGTCCGGTCGCGGGCGCGTCGAGCAGGACGAGGTCGTAGGCGCCCTTGCTGCCCGGGCCATGGCCGGCGGCGTGAAAGTACGCTTTGCCGAGCATCGCCCAGGCTTCGATGCCTGGGGTGCCGCGCAGGAACGCTTCGACGAAACGGTTCTCGAAGATGGCCTTGTAGAGGCTCCTCACCTTCAAGATCATCATGCCGTACTCCTCGAGGGCGGCTTTGGGCGACATGTTCACGGCGTCGAGGTTCGGTGCGACCTGGACGACCTGGTCGCCGATCGGGTCCACGCCGAGGAGCTGGCTGAGCCGCTCGGTCGCGTTGGCCATGGCGATGAGGACGCGCTTGCCTTTGCGGGCCGCGGCCAACCCAGCGGCGGCAGAGACGGTGGTCTTGCCGACGCCGCCCTTGCCGACGACGAACAGGAAGTTGTGATCGAGCAGGTCAGGCACGCGACCGGGATATAGTGTCGCCCCTCGATTCGGGCAACGCGCCATGACAGCGGCGACGGGAGCGGGTGCTGGAGGACATCTCCCGGATGCGGTGACTCAATCGCGGGTTGAGTGCGTCCAAGGGGTGGATTACATCGGTCCGTCCGTCGGCCCGTGCTTTGCAAGGGTCCGCGGTGTCGCTTTTCCTAGGAGGAACCATGCGCATCTTGAATTCTCAGAGAAACCGAACGAAGTCGGTGATCTCCGCTCTCGTTGCCGCGACCGCACTCGGCGGTTGTGTGACCACAGACGACGTCACCTGTCCCCACGACTTCACAGGTCCGGTGTCGAGCCTTTACGGCGACGCCCGCATCGACAACCTCTTCGACGCGACCGGCCGCTTCAGCGTCGCCGCGGCGGATCTGAACGACCAGGTCCTCGACACCTGCAACCGCATCTCCACCGACCTCGGCGGCGCCACCGGTGCCGACGTCACGGCGGCCTGCACCAACGCCTCGGATGAGATCACGGCCGTGCTCTCGGACGCCGCCGTCACGATCGAGGTACAGATCATCCCGCCCATCTGCACCATCGACGTCGACGCCTACGTCGACTGTGTCGCGTCGTGCGACGCCGACTTCGACGTCACGGCCACCCCGCCGCGTTGCGAAGGCGGCATGCTCAGCGGCTCCTGCAGCGGCATGTGCAGCGGCAGCTGTACCGCGATGGGCAGCGTCGAGTGTTCGGGCTCGTGCACCGGCAGCTGCAGCGGTCAGTGCACCGCCATGGTCGAAGCGTCCTGCACCGGGACCTGCATGGGGCAGTGCGAGGGGGAATGCACCGCCACCGACGAGATGGGCAACTGCATGGGCGAGTGCACCGGCACCTGTCGCGGCATGTGCGATGGTTCGATCGAGGGCGAGTGCACCGGCCAGTGCATGGGCTCCTGCGAAGGCAGCTGTCGCGCGGACATCGAAGGCAGCTGCATGGGACAGTGCAGCGGCTCCTGCGACGTGGACTTCGTCGCGCCGCGCTGCGAAGGCGGCGAACTCGAAGTCGACGCCAACGTGGAATGTCAGGCCAGCTGCGATTCGGACGTCAGCATCGACGCCGAGTGCACCGAGCCGGAGATCGTCGTCTCGTTCAGCGGCGAAGGCGACGTCGCGGACTTGATCGCGACGCTCGAAGCCAACCTTCCGTCGCTCCTCTCGGCGGCGGAGAAGGCGGCCATCCTCGTGGAGGCCGGCGTCGATCTGGCATCGGGCCTTGGCGGCGCCACGTCGGCGGCGCTCGACACGAGCCTGCAGGCGTCGGTCTGCCTCGTGGAAGCGGTCGATGCCCAGGTGGCTGCCGCGGCCAACGTGCAGATCACGATCGAAGCGTCGGTGATGGTCAGCGGAAGCGTCAGCGCCTCAGCCGAGTAGGCCGGAGCAGCTGTTCTCGAGAACGGGGCGCGTCCGAAAGGGCGCGCTCTTTTTTCTCATCCAGGGCCGGGATCGGACTCGGGTTCGGCCTCGGCTTCGGCGTCGGCTTCTGCGTCGGCCTGGGCTTCGGCTTCGGCTTCGGCTTCGGCTTCGGCTTCGGCCTCCAGACTCAGTCTTCGTCTTCGGTCTGGGTCGGCGTGAAGCGGACGGTCTGGATGCTTCGGCCGCGGCCGGTTCGGACGACGAGTGCGTCGTAGCCTTCCAGTGTGACGACGTCCCCCTTGCGCGGCAGGCGGCCGAGCTTGGCGATCAAGACGCCGCCGATCGTGTCGTGCGCGTCGCCGAACTCGACGCCGAGCAGGTGGCTGGCTTCGGGCAGATCGAGGGAGCCGCGCATCTCGATCACGCCTTCGTCGCCTTGGTCGACGATGGACTCGATCGCGTCGCGTTCGTCGTGCAAAGGTCCGACGATCTCCTCCAGCGCGTCCTCGAGAAAGGCCATGCCGACCACGGTGCCGTGTTCGTCGACCACCAGCGCGCCTTGATGACCGGTCTGCTGACTCTCCACGATGAAGCGCGCGAGCGGCTGGGTGTCGGGCACGAAGTGAGGCGGCCGGGAGATCTGTTCCAGGTCGAGTGGCAGCTCGTCGATGAGCTGCTCGAGCACGTCGCGCGCGAGCACGATGCCGACCACGTCGTCGAGGTCACCGTTGGCGAGCGGCCAGCGGGAATGACCTTCGGCCCGAATGCGCGCGAGGCTCTTGGCCACGGGATCGTTGGAGTCCAGGTACGCCACCTGGGTCCGCGGCAGCATGATGTGGCGGACCTCCAGCTCGACCAGGTCGATGATGTTCTCGGCGAACAGACGCTGCCGCGTCGAGATGTTCCCCGCCATGGCTGCGGCGCCGATGATCGCTTTCAGCTCGCGGGCGTCGTGTTCGCCCGATCCGTGTCCGCCCTCGACGCCCGAGATGCGGAGCAGCCCGTTCGACATGCTGTTGACGACCACGATGAGCGGCCGAAGCACCATCGTGAAGATGCGGAGGATGAGGGAGAACCGGAGCGCGGCCTTTTCGGCGCTGTGAATGGCCCAGATCTTCGGTGCCTGTTCGCCGAGCACCATGTGGAGGATGGTGACGATGACGAGCGCAGCACCGAACGCCACGATGTGCAGGACGGTGCTCTCGGGCACGGCCAGACCGAGCGCCACCGCGCCGTTGGAGATCAGCTCGGCGAACGCCGGCTCGGCGAGGTAGCCGAGCACCAGGCTGGCGATGGTGATGCCGAGCTGGCAGGCGGACAGGTAGAGGTCGAGTTCCTCCGTCATCACGAGCAGGCGCTTGGCGCGTGGGTCGCCTTGGGCGGCGAGCGCCTTGACCCGACTCGGCCGGGTCTTGACCAGCGCGAACTCCGCCGCGACGAAGAATCCGTTGAGCACGATGAACACCGCGGTCAACACAAGCTGGTAACTCATTCGGTGACGCTAGCAGCTTCGGTCGCCGTGACACGCGGAACCCGCTACCGGAGAGACGCCCCAAGCCAGGCGATCACCGCGCCCCGCGCGTCGTCGTCGGCCAGCAGCATCGTGCCGTGGGCATCCCCCGCGCGGTTGTTGAACAACCACTCGCCGGGACGGCCGTCGCGGACCGCGACGTTCCAAGTAGCTGAAGGCGTGTCGCCATCGGACCACGCAAAGAGCACCGGCACGGTCGCCAGCGCGGCGCTGTCGATTGGGTTCTGGTTCACCGTGTAGCTGCCCCCGGAGAGAAAGACGACGGTGGCCGGTTCGATGCCGCCGGCCACGATGCCGTCGAGCACGCTGGTGGTGCCGTTGCTCGCGCCGATGATCGCGAGCTTCGTCATGTCCACGCAGCCGGTACCTCGCAGGAACTCGGTGGCCGCGGCGACGTCGAGCGCGCCGCCCGGTCCTTCGTAGGCTTCCCGCGCCACTCCGTCGGAACCGCCCGCGCCGCGTCGATCGACGTTGAGCACCGACCAGCCGTTCGAGAAGAGCTCGTTCCGGAACGCGGCGCTGTAGTTCGAGCGGTTGTTGCCCGGCGGGACCATGTGGAAGAGCACCACGGCTGGGGCGTCGGGGCCGGCGAGCTGCGCGAACGCCTCGAGCTGCACGCCATCGGACGTGAGGAACGTGACGACGTCGTCGAGATCACAGGCCGCCACGGGCACGTCCTCGGCCGGGGCACTGTCCAGCCCTGCGTCTTCGCCCCCGCCCACGTCGCCCCCGGCATCGATGGTCGCGTCGTCGTCGCCGCCGCACGCCAAGAGGAGAAGGAGCGTGCCAAGCGAGAGCGAAGTGGTTCGAAGCATGCTCTTGAGGTACCGGTCCGCGGCTCGTTTGTCACTACCGGGCGCCGCGAAACCTCCCCCATGCGGCCCGCCATAGTGGGGTAACCTCGCGCCGTGGCGGCGGCGGCGAAGAAATTCGGGGCGTTCGGTGGGGTGTTCACCCCCTCGGTGCTCACGATCTTGGGCGTCATCATGTACCTGCGCCTGCCCAAGGTGGTCGGCGAAGCAGGGCTCTACGCCGCCATCGGCATCGTGTTGGTCTCCCACGTCGTGTCGATCACGACCGGTCTGAGCATCTCATCGATCGCCACCGACAAACGGGTCGGCGCGGGCGGCCCGTACTACGTGCTCTCTCGAAGCCTTGGCCTCCCGCTCGGCGGAACCATCGGTCTCGCACTCTTCGTGGGCCTTTCTTTCTCGATCAGCCTGTATGTGATCGGGTTCTCGGAGAGTTTTCTCGCGTACATCGCGCCGCATGTGGACGCCGTCGATCTCTCGACCGCCGAGAAACGGCTCTTCTGGATCCGGGTGTGTGGCTCGGCGACCGTCCTGCTGCTGACGATCATCACGTTCATCAGCACGTCGCTCGCGATCAAGGCGCAGTACTTCGTCCTCGTCGCGATCATCCTCTCGATCGTGTCGATCGCGCTCGGCGACACGGAGGCGCCGCTGGAGGTGCACCTCGAGCCGCCCGCATCGGGCGAGTCGCTTGCGGTGCTCTTTGGCATCTTTTTCCCCGCGGTGACTGGCTTCACGGCTGGCGTGAACATGTCGGGCGATCTGAAGGATCCCAAACGCGCGATCCCGATCGGCACCATCGCCGCGATCTCCACCGGCTTGCTCGTCTACCTCGGGTTGACGATCTACCTCGCGTACCGCGTGCCGGTTTCGGCGCTTCGCTCCGACGGGGAGTTGTTCCTGCACGTGGCCAAGTGGGAAGTGCTCGTGGTGCTCGGGATCTGGGGCGCGACACTCTCCTCGGCGCTCGGCAGCATCCTCGGTGCACCGCGCATCCTGCAGTCGATGTCGGGGGACCGTGTGACGCCGCGGTTCTTCGCCAAGGGCACTGGCCTGACGAACGAACCGCGCCGCGCGCTGATCCTGGCGTGCCTCGTGGGCGAAGCGGGCGTGCTCATCGGCGAACTCGACGCCATCGCGCGCGTCGTCTCGATGGTCTTCTTGGCGCTCTACGGGTTCATCAACCTCAGCTGCGCGATCGAAAGCTACGTCAGCCCGGACTTCCGCCCGAGCTTCCGAATCCCGAAGTGGATCGGCGTCGTGGGCGCCGTCACCTGCCTCGTGCTCATGCTCGAGCTGGATCCCCTCGCCATGGGCGGCGCCATGGTCGTCATGTTGCTGCTGTTCGGCTACCTCTCCCGGCGTCGGCTCACCCTCGACTCGGGCGATGCGTGGGAGGGGGTGTGGTCGTCGTTGGTGCGCACGGGCTTGCGGCGTTTGGCCACGGTCGGCACGCAGCTTCGCAACTGGAAGCCGAACATCCTCGCCTTCTCTCAGGTGTCGGGGGAGCGGAGCCCCGCGTTGACCGACCTCGTCGTCGCGCTCATCGGCAACGTGGGCGTCGCGACGGATGTGCGCATCCACAGCGACGATCCCGACGGGCGCGCGGAGGGAGGCGCGTCGCCCGGACGGGGTTCGGGGGCCGTGCCTGAGGGAGCCAGCGAAGACGACAGCGAGGAGCCGCCGCCGGGACTCTTCGTCGAACACGTGTTCGCCGATGCGCCCCATCCCACGATCGCGGCGATGGCGCGGCACGCCGGTCTCGGTGGCGTGCGGCCGAACACGGTCATGATCCCGTGGTCGTTCGCGCGCGGCGATGGCGAGGGATTCGCGCGACTCGCGGCGGAGCTCGGCGACACGGACCATGGGTTGCTCGTGCACCGCGCCGGCACGCAGCTGGACGCGAGCGCGCCGATCGACATCTGGTGGTACGACGAACTCGGCAACCTGCCGTTCGCGGTCACGATGGCGCGCCTGCTCTCGCGCAGCGACACCTGGCGCCGCCACCCGATGCGGGTGTTCCTCTTGACCACCGATCCGGCGAGCGACGATCTCCTGGCGGTCGAAGCGCGCGAGTACGTGAGCCAGGCTCGGCTCGTGGCGGATGTGCAGGTCCGTCATGTGCCAGCCACGGCGCTTCGTTTTCAGGATGTGATCGAAGAGGAATCGCGCGGGTCGGCGCTCGTGCTCGTGCCGATGCCGGACGCGCTCGATGCGCGAACCCTGAGCGCGTACGCTGGCCTCGAGTCGATCGAAGGACACGTGATCGCGTTCCGCCCGCAGTCGCTCTTCGAGCGCAGTCTGCGTGGGTCGCACGGCGCAGGTTCCATTCCGCCGCCGTCGATGGCCGGAGCGGACGCCGAGGGCGACGCGCCAGTGGAACTGCGTCTGCCCGACCATCCCGCGCTCGCGGAGCTCGTGACGGCGTTCGATGCCCGGGTGCGTGCGTCGATGAACCGGTTCTTCGAGGGGGCCGCGTCCCGCTTCTACGACACCGAGCTCACGACATCGCTCATCGCCTCGTTGCACGTGCCGCGGGTCTCGCTCGGAGACGCCGCGGAAGACGGCGACGCACACGACGCGCGGCTCGAAGCGGTCGCGGACTGGTTGCGAGAGGCGAAGTCGCTGCTCGCGGAGTCGTCGGAGCGGCTCGGCGAGGTGCAGCGGGTGGCACTGGAGCTCGCTGCCGAAGTGCTCGACCCATCGGGGCTCGTCGAACACCGCGCGAGTGTGGTCGTGGCCCGACGACGCGAGGAACTCGAACCGCTGCCCGAAGACAGCCCCGAGCTGCGTCGCGTCAAACGGCGAAAGCGCGGCGGCATGTTCTCGCGCGGCCCGGTGAAGTTCCGGTTGCCGATGGATGTGCTCGAACGATGGGGCCACGAAGAGTTCGTGCGGGCGGCCATCCTGCCGGCCCTCGGCGCCGCACTCGCGCACCACCATCAAGCGCTGCTCGAGACCGGACGGACCTTGTCTCGGTTCGGCCGCACCCTCGCGACGATCGAGAGCGAAGAACTCGCGGGCACCATCGAGTCGGCGCGCGACGAGTTCGAACAGCTTCGCAGCGACCTGCGCGCCCGTCGCAGCCGCGCCCAGACGGTGGCGTTCCGGGACGCGCGGCGGGTGACGACCGAGTTCTCCGAGACCCTCGATCGACTCGACGTCGAGGAGGTGGCCAGGTCCCGAAAGATCCCGCGCAAACGGCAGGTCACGATCGCAGCGTTCGACGCGCCCCTCGCCGACTGGTCGAAACGGGCCGGGCTGCTCTCGGAACGCGCGGCGCTTGGTGCCGAGTTGGCGTCGGTGACGCACGAGATCCGCACCGCGGCCTCCCGGCTGCAGCGTTCGCTCGAACAGGACGTCGTCGGAGACATGTTCGCGGCGAGCGAGCGCCTGCAGGAGTCCCTTGAGCGCGTCGCCTCGGAAGGTGCGTCGATCGAACAGTTCGGGGTGGGCGCGCTTCGGGCCTCCTGGGATCCGCGCGCCGACCTGGACGAACTCTCGGTATCGATCACCGACGCGACCGACGAGCTGCCCGAGCGGCTGACGACCTGCACGGACGAGGCGTTGCTTCACCTCGGCCGATCCGGCGAACTCGAAGAAGTCGAGACCCTGCTTCGCCGGGGCGTGGAAGTGGCCGCCCGTCGCGAGCTGCTCTCTCGGGTGGAAGAAGCCACCACCCACGCCCACGCCGTCAGCGACGAGACCCGCACCACGCTCGAAGAACTCAGCCACATGATCGCGTTCCAGCAGCGCGTCGATCGCGAGGCCGACAACGACGCACTGCAGTCGAGCATCGAGCGGGCGCGCGCGGTCGTGGAAGAACGTCTGAACGCGCTCACCGACGCGCGGGATCGCCTGCGGCGCGCCAACCGCGAAGGCATGGCCGCGCTGGCCTCGGTGGCCAACGCGTACGACCTGGAGAGCCTGCGCACCGCGGCGAGCGGCCGCATGCAGAAGTCGATCGGGCGCGCGAAGTCCACCGAGGGCGGCGGTCTTCGAGACGGACTTCATCGCTTGATGGGCGGGCTGCTCTACCGGCGCTCGCACGGCCTGCTCGTCGCGATGAAGATGCGCTCGGTCTCTCAGCGCGCCGCGGCGCAGTCCGAGTTGCGGGATCTCGTGCGGGCGGCGACCCCTGATCCGAGCGTCGTCGAAGCGCTGCCGTCGTTCTATCAGCAGCTCTTTCTCGGCCGGGGCGCACCCGGTGGTCCGTTCCGGGTGCCGCGCGCCGCCGACCAAGTCGCGGTGCCCGACCGCGGTCTGGTGCTCGTCGTCGGCGACCCCGGCTCCGGCAAGACCTCCACGGTGCAGCAACTCGCCGCCGCGCTCAGTCCACCGGCGCTCGTGTGGGTCCCGTCGCCCGAGGGCGGTTCGGTGTCGGTGGCGGAGTTCGAACGCGCGCTGAGTCACGACTCGCGCTGGGGTTCGTCTCAGGAACTCTTTCCGCGGCTCGTGGATGGTTCGTTGGTCGTCATCGACGACCTCGAGTTGTGGTGGGAGCGCCGCGAAGGCGGCCTCGACGTGATCGACCGGTTGCTGGAACTGGTCGAGCAGCATGGCCGCCGTCTCCGGTTCATCGTCAGCGTCAACGAACATGCGTTCGAGCTTCTGGATCGAATCACCGCGCTGAGCGCGAGCGCGAGCAGCGTGTTGAGCTGCGATCCGTTCTCGGCCGAGGAGCTGCGCCACGCCACCTTGCGCCGCCACCGCTCCACGGGGTTCACCTTTCAGCTCGGCGAGGACGCGGAGACCAGCCTCGGTGAATGGGATCTGGCGCGCCTCTTCTCCGCGCACTTCGACGCCACCGGCGGCAACATCGCGGGCGCGCTCCGGGGTTGGCTCGCCTACATCGAACAGGTCCGAGAAGACGGTGGGCTGTCCATCCGGAGGCCTTCCACGCTCGACTGGGGCGCACTCGACGCGCTCGACGGGGACGCCAAAACGCTGTTGCTTCAACTCGTGATCCACAAAGAAGCATCGCCCGAGCGTTTGCGGCGGGTGATGGGTCGGCCGGCGCGGGTGGTGGACGGGATGGTGCGCTCCCTGCGTGCCGCCGGCCTCGTGGTCTCCCACCCTTCGCGTGGCGCGACCCTCAACCCGTTCCTGCGACACCGGGTCGTCGCGCACTTCCGTTCGCGGGGTCTGTTGTGACCGTCGAGGAATGGCTCATCCGAGTCGCCACGGTCTTCGTGGCTGTCCTCGGCGCGGTGCTGCTCGCCTGGTCGGTTCGGCTGGTGGGTGCGGGGGTCCGGCTCTTGCCGATGAGCCGCACGACCGAAGCGCGGGTCAGTGCGTGGCTCCCACTCGGCGGCGCACTCGCGATGCTCTTGTACATCGGGTTCGTGCTGCAGTGGCTCCTGCAGGACGAACAGGCCCGGTGGCTGGTCCCACTCGTGCTGCTCGGCATCGTGGTCGGCTCCGCCTGGGGCGCACTCCGCGACGTGGCCGACGGGTTGCTCCTTCGCTCGGGCGGCGCGTTCCGGGTCGGCGATCGGGTGGAGGTCGAACTCACGAGGAGCCGGGTCGAAGGGCGGATCGCAGAGATCGGATGGCGGCTTCTGATGGTGGAGACCTCAGACGGAACGGTGGCCCTCGTGCCCTACTCGAAGCTGACCCGCTCGGTCGTGCACCGTTCGACCCGGGTGGAGCACGCGCACCTCCACACGTTCCGCATCGAGTTGCCGGACGTCGTACCGGTTCCGGAACTCAAACGCGCCATTCGACGCGCGCTGCTCCTGTCCCCGTGGTGTCTGCACCGGCGCGACCCCGAAGTGCGCGCGATCGGAAACGAACTCGAGGTCGTCGTCGGGCTCGTGGACGCGGATCATGCGGTCGAGGCGGAAGAGATCACGCGGCACGCGGTCGCGACCCGTGCGCGCCGCGCCACGGCGGCGCCGCCAGGCGCCTGAGCGCGCGCGGCGCGGAGGTCACGGGAGGCAGACGCTGCCCATGGCTCCGTCGAGCGGCGTACACGCATGCGGATCGAAGCACCGGTCGGCCGCGCAGGTCTCGAAGCACAGGAAGGTCTCGCTTGGATCACCGCGCAGAGCGAGGCAGAGACCACCGGGGCAATCGCTGTCGGTGACGCACCGACGGGAGCAGACGTTGCCGCTGCCCTGGGTGCCGTCGCTGCGATCGAAGAGCAGCGCGTAGCACCCGTCGCTCGGATCTTCGCACTCGCTGCCGTCGTCACACGGCGCGTAGAGGGGCGTGTTCGCGCACCCCCAAAGGAGAAGGACGGCGAACGAGGCCCGAACCAGCGCCCCGCTCACAGTGGAAGACAGATGCCCGCGACGACCGAACCTTCGAGCTCCGCATCGGCGCACACGTAGCCCCCGCCACCTGCGCAATCCCGGTCGACGTCACAGCGCGCGAAGCACACCTTCTGGTCCACCGGGTCGCCCACGAGGCCGAAGCAGGCCCCGCCGAACGGGCAGTCGGCGTCCGATTCGCAGTCGGCGGTGCACATCGCTCCGTCCCGGCCACGCTCCCACGCGATGGTGTCGCACGAGGTGCCGCCCATGCATTCTCCGTCGCTGCAAAGCTCGTAGAAGCCCTTGTCGGCGCCGTTGCTGCATCCCGACGCGAGTCCGAAGACGAGCGCCAGCGCGGGGAGGAGAAGTCGCTGCATGAGATCCATGATGGCTGAGACGGCGGATGGATGCACTTCTTCATTGGCACACGGCTTGGGGTCAGGGTGCCGGTTCGCCGGCGCAGGTCTCTTCGGCCAGCCGCTCGAGGTGTCCACGCACCACCCGGTAGGACCCGTCGATCGTCTCTTGCATCAGGGTCCCGTTGTCCGCTGCTTGGTACGCGGCGCGGACCTGCCAACCGTTTGGGCTGCGTGCGAAGACGATGCCGCCGGCGCTGTCGTACTCCCCGAGGGCGGTGTAGCAGCACACGTTGTGGGCACAGGCGATCGGTGCGTTTCGGCTCTCGGGGGCGCCGTGTCGGCGGAAGGCCTGCTTGATGCCCGCGAGGAGCCACTCGCCCTCGAGGCTGCAGGCGTGCACACCCTGGGCGAGGAACGAGCGCGGGTAGGGTGGGTCGGCGCCGATGTCGTCTTCCGACTTGGCGAACAGCATGCCGGTCTGCTCCGGGATCGCGAAGCCATGCCAGTCGCTCTCGAGCCATTCGTGCATCCGCGCGATCAGTGCATCGGACTCTTCGTCGGTCAGCGTCTGTCGCATCGACTCGGGGACGCCGGCGAGGTTGCACTCTCCCCGGATGGCCCACGGTTCGGGCTCGGCCGGTTCGGCCCCAGCCTGGGGCCCCGCAGTGGCTGGGTCGGGCGGCGGCGCGACCGGCTCGGGGCAGAGCGGAGCGGCGCTGGCGCCGCACCCCACGAGGACACCAAGGGCGGCGGAAACGAGTCGCATCGGCCCATCCTGCCACGTTGGTGGGCCGTGGTGAGGGCCGTGAAGTTGAGCGCTCGGCTGGACGCGGGGGCGCTCGGTGGTTACAACCTTCCCAACAGCGGAGCTCCCGTCCAACCTGATGGTAGAGCCGCACCCCTCTGAAGTGGGCCTGCAGGGCAACCCTCCCGCCTCCTCAGAAACCCTCCCGCACCGCCATTGGTGCAACTCGCGCCGAGTCAGGCGCACCCAGAATTAAAAGCGGCGCCTGCGTAGGCGCAAGGAAAATAGAAGTGATTGAACGAGAGTCCGTGATGGGCGCCCTCCGAGAGCGGGCCCCGCGCGCGCTTCATGTTGCAGAGATCTGCACCCGAGTCGGCATCGACAAGGGCAGGCGATCCGAAATGCTCGACACGCTCGATGAGCTTGTCTCCCTCGGTCTGGTGACCGAGATGCCCGGACAGCGGTTCCGGTCCAAGAAACACCGCACCGTGCCCACCGCGGCGCAAGGCACCGTCGTCGGCGTGCTCGGCTTCGTCCCACTTCGGGGCTTCGCCTTTCTGGCCGCCGAAGACGGTGGACCCGACGTGTTCATTCCGCGCCCCCACATCGGCGCGGCGATGCACGGAGACCGAGTCGAGGTGGCCGCACAGGTCTCCTCGAAGGGACGGGACGGCGAAGTGGTCGCGGTGCTCGAGCGACGCCCGCGCCGGTTCACCGGCCGGCTTGAACGCCGCGGCAAACAGACGGTGTTGATCCCGGACGACCCGAGATTGCGTTCGCCGGTGCTGTTGGCGGAGAAGCCGCCCAAACGCACAGACGACGATCTCACCGTCGTCGCGATGATCGAACACTTCCCGCAGGGGCCCGACGATCTGGCGAGCGCCAAGGTCATCGACGAGCTCGGCGTGCGCGGGCTGACCGCGGTCGAAGTCTTGAAGATCAAGATCCGCGAGAACGTGCTCGAGGAGTTCGACGAGGTCGTGAAAGCGGAAGCCGCCGCGTTCTCGGACCGGGTGTTGCCCGCCGAGATCAAGGGTCGCCGAGACCTGCGCGATGTGGACCTGGTCACCATCGACCCCGCCGACGCACGGGACCACGACGACGCGCTCTTCTGTGAGCGCACCAAGGATGGGTTCCGCGTGATCATCGCGATCGCGGACGTCTCCCACTACGTGCGCGAGCACACCGCCATCGACCGGGCCGCACTCGAACGAGGGTGCAGCATCTATCTGCCGGACCGGGCCATTCCGATGTTGCCGCCCGAACTCTCGACGCACCTCGCGTCGCTCGTGGCGAACAAGGATCGGCTGTGCATGGGCGTGGAAGTCTTGTTGTCGAAGGGCGGCAAGATCGAGAAGGTGGAGATGTTCGAGGGCGTCATGCGCTGCCATGGCGGCCTGACGTACGAGGGCGTCGCGCGCGCGTTGAAGCTCACCGACGAAGGGGACCCACAACCCCAAGCCGAGAAGCGTGTTCCGGGGCTCCAAGCGCTCCTCGATCTGTCCCGCATCCTGCGGCGCAAGCGCATGCGGCGTGGTTCGCTCGACTTCGACCTGCCCGAAGCGCGGGTGAAACTCGACGAGAACGACGAGCCGGTCGACATCGTGCGCAGCCGGAAAGACCCAGGCGTGCGCGAAGCGTACCGGTTGGTCGAAGAGATGATGTTGCTCGCCAACGAAGTCGTGGCCGGCGAGATCAAGCGGCGCTCGGTGCCTGGCGTGTTCCGGATCCACCCGAAGCCGGATGAGAAGAAGGTGGGGCGGTTTGCCCAGCTGGCGACCGCGCTCGGACACGACCTGGATCTGGACGCCGCCCGCGACCCGAAGCAGCTCTCGAAGTTCCTCAAGTCCATCGAAGGCTCCGACGACGCGCCGGTCTTGCAGTACCTCTTGCTGCGCGCGATGCAGCAAGCCTCGTACGACGTGAACTCCGAGATCGGCCATTTCGGTTTGGCGGCGAAGGACTACCTGCACTTCACCTCCCCGATCCGGCGCTACCCGGACATGATGGTTCACCGGATCGTGCGAAAGCTGATCCGCGGCGAATCGTTCGACGTGGCTACGCTGGTGCCGAAACTGCGGAAGGCCGCAGCGGAGTCGAGCCGGCTCGAACGACGCGCGATGGTGGTCGAGCGCGACGTGGTCGCGCTCTACCGATGCATCATCATGCGCGACCGAATCGGCGAAGAGTTCGAGTGTTCGATCAGCGGCGTGGACACGTACGGGTTCTACGTTCGGTTCGACGAGCCCTTCGTCGACGCGCTCGTCCCCCTCGACCGTCTGGACGACTATTACGAACTCGACGAGCTCGGCATCCGGCTCATCGGTTTGCGCGGCGGCCAGATCTACTCGCTCGGTGACCGGATGACGGTGCGTCTCGAAGACGTCGATTTGGCCAAGCGGGATCTCATCGCCCTTCCCATCGACGCGGAGCTCGCGAGCGACGAAGAACGCGAGAACCGAAGCCGAGGACGCGGTCGCCCGCGCTCGCCCGGCAAACGCGAGGGCAGCAGCAAACACGGCGGCGGCAAGCGCGGCAGTGGCAAGAAGCGCGACGGCAAGCGCGACGGCAAGCGCGACGGCGGCAAGCGCGACGGCGGCCAGCGCGGTGGCGGCAAGCGCAAAGGCGATTCCGACAAGCGCGGCGCAGACGAGTCGACCCCGCGCCGCACCCGGCCGAGCAAAGACGCATCCAAGGGCGGTGAGAGCACGCCCCGCCGCCGCCGCCGCAAGAAGTAGCCGCGCACGCGGAAGCGGCCGCGGAAGCGGAAGCGGAAGCGGAAGCGGTCGCGGAAGCGGATGCGGAAGCGGAAGCGGAAGCGGAAGCGGAAGCCGAAGCCGAAGCCGAGGCCGAGGCCGAAGCCGACGCCGAAGCCGAGGCCGTGGCCGATGCCGAAGCCGAAGCCGAAGCCGAAGCCGAAGCCGAGGCCGAAGCCGACGCCGAAGCCGAAGCCGAGGCCGACGCCGACGCCCAGCCGGGCACGGGCGCAGTCGCTTCCGGCGACTGCTAGCGCAGCGCGTGCAGGCGGCCGTCGTCGGAGCCGACGTACAAGGTGCCGTCTTCGCCGATCGCGACCGTCGAGTCCACGTCTTGGCCGAGGTCGTGGCGCCAGAGGACTTCGCCTTCGGGCGAGATCGCGTAGAGCGTGTCGTCCTGGGAGCCGATGTAGATTCGGCCTTCGCGGTCGATGCGCGCGCCGGCTCGGATTCGACCTCGGGTCTCGACGCGCCAGCGCTGGGTTCCGTCGGGTGCGATCGCGTAGACGTGTCGGTCGTAGGAGCCGACGACGATGGTGCCATCGCCGGCGATCGCCGGTGTCGCCCGGACGTCGTCGCCCGTCTCGAAGCGCCATCGTTCTTGGCCGGATCCATCGAGCGCGAGCACATGGCCGCGGTCGGTGCCGATGTAGATCGTTCCATCGGGCGCGATGGAGGCACCCCCGTCGATGCTTGCGCCGGCCGGCGTGCGCCAGGCCACTTCGCCGTTGGTGCGGACCGCGAGCACGGTGCCTTCGGGCGTGCCGACGATGACGAGGCCGGCGGGGTGCACCGCGGGGGAGGACCGAATGTGCGACGCGGTCGGCACGTGCCACCGCACCGTTCCGCCAGGCGCGATCGCGTAGACGCCACCGGCGGCCGCGTAGATCGTGCCGTCGTCCCCGACCACCGGACTGGCGTCGACCTGATCGTCGAGATCCAGTCGCCAAAGGAGTTGGCCCGTCGGCGTCAGCGCGGTGAGGTGGCCGTCGTCGCTTCCGAAGTAGACCGTGCCGTCCGGGCCGACCGCGGCGGTCGAGTAGATCTTGTCGGCGGCGGCATAGCGCCATTGCAGGGTGCCGTCGGGACTGAGCGCGGCGAAGGTGCGATCGAGGGAACCCACGTAGATCGAGCCGTCGTCCGCCACGACCGGCGACGCGAAGATGCGTGCCCGCGTGCGGTGTGCCCAGCGTTCGGTCGGCGAACTCGCGGGGCCGGTCCGGTCCGAGCGGCCGTGATGCAGCGGCCCAGCCATGAACATGGGGCGTTCGACGCGGACCGGGGTGGGCGGTCCGGCGTCGACCTCCGGGGGTTCGGCGTCGGCTTCGGTCGGTCCGGCGTCTACATTCAAGCTGGCCCGCACTTCGTCGACGAACCGGCAGCGGCCCTCGTGGCAGATGCGGTCCCCGTTGCACTCGCGGTCCGACATACACGGGCCGGGTCGGGGGTTCTGGCGCCCGCCGCAGGAAGTCGCGGCCACCACGAGCAGCAGCCCGAGGACAGACGCACCGAGCGTGCCCCACCTGGTTCCGTCGCCCAAGGACGGGGATTGTGCGCTCTGGGGGCGGGGCGGCATGGCGGGGGCCTAGCAGGCACATGCCTGGGCATCAATCACCGCGGGGTGCGGTCGGGCCTGCAGGTGGTAGAAGGGCCCGATGGCCGCCAAGAAGTCTAAGAAGAAGTCGAACTCCGCCCCCGCACTGAGCGTTCCCGAGCTGATCGCCAAAAAGCGCGACGGCCTCACCCTGACGAACGCCGAGATCGAGCGTTTCGTGAACGGCTTCGTGGAGGGGTCGGTCGCGGACTATCAGATGAGCGCCATGGCGATGGCGATCTACTTCCAGGGCATGAAACCCGCGGAGACCGCCACCCTCACCCTGTCCATGCGCGACAGCGGCACGGTGATGGACCTCGACCACATCCCCGGCATCAAGGTCGACAAACACTCGACCGGTGGCGTGGGCGACAAGGTGAGCCTCTGCCTGGCGCCGCTGGTCGCAGCCTGCGGTGTCCCGGTGCCGATGGTCGCCGGCCGCGGACTGGCACACACCGGTGGCACCGTCGACAAACTCGAGGCCATCGAAGGCTTCCGGTGCGACTTGAGCACCAAACGGTTCGCGAGGCAGCTCGAGAAGATCGGCTGCGCGCTTTTCGGCCAGACCGAGCAACTCGCACCCGCGGACCGTCGTCTCTACGCGCTCCGGGACGTGACCGGCACCATCGAGTCCATCCCGCTCATCACCGCGAGCATCCTCTCGAAGAAACTCGCCGAAGGCATCGACGCCCTCGTGATGGACATCAAGGTTGGCAATGGGGCGTTCATGAAGACGCCGGAACAGGCCCGTGAACTCGCCCGTTCGATCATCCGGGTCGGCAAGTTGGCCGGCAAGAAGGTGACCGTGCTGCTCACTCGTATGGAAGCGCCGCTCGGTGTTGCGGTGGGCAACGCGATCGAGACCCGCGAAGCCATCGACGTGCTTCATGGCCGTGGTCCGGAAGACCTCGTCGAGTGCACCTTCGCGCTCGGCGCGGAGATGTTGCGTCTCGGTGGCAAAGCCAAGACCACCGCGGAGGGTCGCAAGCTCATGCAGCGCGCCGTGGACGATCGCAGCGGCGTGAAGAAGTTCGCGCAGATCGTGCGTGCGCAGGGCGGGGACCCGAAGGTTGCGGAAGATCCGCGCCTGCTTCCGCTCGCCAAGAAGCGCCGGTACATCCGCGCGAAGAAGAGCGGCACGGTGGTGGGCATCGATGCACTCGCGATCGGGTGGGCGGGCGTCGCGCTCGGTGCCGGCCGAACGCGTGCCGACCAGCCGGTCGATCCGGCGGTCGGCATCCAGCTCGACGCCAAACCGGGCACCAAGGTCAAAAAGGGCGACCGCATCGCGACGCTCTTCGTGCACGCCGGACAGGACACGAAAGACGCCGTGCGCCGCGTGGAGTCCGCCTTCCGCATCGGTCGCGCGCAGCCGCAGCTGCCCCTCGTCATCGACACGCTTCGCTGAGCCTGCGAGACCTCGATGTTGGTTCGCATCCTCGTGCTGATCGCGCCGGTGCTGCTGGGCGCGGGCGCGGGGATCGTGCGGCTCTTCGACTCCACCGAAGCCGCGGTGCACCACCTCAACCGGTACGCGCTCTACTTCGCGTTTCCGGCGCTCGTCTTTGCCGGGATCGTGGACCAGCGCTTCGAACTCGACGCGGGTCCCGCGTTCTGGGCAGTGGTCCCCGTCTGTCTTGTGTTGTCGCTCCTGTGCGTGCGGCTCGGTGCGCGCGTGCTCGGTGTGTCCCGCGACGCGGGCACCATCGCGCTCGTCACCTCGTTCGGCAACGTCGCGTACCTCGGGCTTCCATTCCTGGCGCAGTTCGTCGGGCCCGAAGCGCTCGGTGTCGGCTCGCTCGCGGTCGCGCTCTACGTGACCGGTTCGATGATCTGTGGCCCCTACCTGCTCTTGCGGTGGAGCGGCGGGGGCGCGAACGCCTCCCCGCTTCAACGCGCGGTTCGCCAGCCGCTGCTCTGGGCACCCGTGCTCGGTTTTCTGGGTCGGCTCGCCCCGGACGACGTGCGCTCGGTCCTCCATGGCGTCACCGAGCCGGTGGGCCAGTCGGCGGCACCGGTGGCGCTCTTCGTGCTCGGTCTGTACTTGCACGCCAACCGTTCGGCGATTCGGCGCGCGACGTTCTCGACTTGGGCGCACGTCGTGGCGAAGCTCGTGCTCCTGCCAGCGTGGACGGGCGCCGCGTGTTGGTTGGCGGTGCGGCAGGGCTGGCTCGCCCATCTGGACGCGCAAGTGTTCTTCCTGCTGTCGTGCATGCCCGCCGCGATCACCACGTTCGCGATCGTGAAGGAGTTCGAGGGCGGTGCGCAAAACCGCGGCGGAGTGAGTCGCGAGAACGTCGAGCGGGTGACGCAGACCATCGTCGTCTCGACGTTGCTGAGCGCCGCGACCTTGCCGGCCGCGCTCTGGATCAGCCAGCAGTTCTGAGGAGCGGCCCTAGGACGCGGCTGGTTCGGTCCAGCGCAAGACGGGGGTGCGGGCGGCGCGGGTCTCGTCCAGCCGGCGCAGGCGCGTGTGGTGCGGTGCACCGAGGACCTTGTCCGGGTCGGTGTGCGCTTCGTTCCGAATCGCTTCCATCGCGTCGCAGAACTGGTCGAGCGTAGCTTTGCTCTCGGTCTCGGTCGGCTCGATCAACATCGCGCCTTTGACGACCAGCGGGAAGTAGACGGTCGGCGCGTGAAAGCCGTAGTCGATGAGCCGCTTGGCGATGTCCATCGTCGTCACGTGCGTCTCGCGCAGGTTCTTGTCGCTGATGATGAGCTCGTGCATGCAGGTCTGGCGGTACGGCACATGCCAGTGCTCACCGAGGCGTGCGAGCATGTAGTTCGCGTTCAGCACGGCGAGCTCGGTGGCGCTCTTGAGACCCTCGGCGCCCATCTCCCGGATGTACGCGTAGGCCCGCACCATCATGCCGAAGTTGCCGTGGAAGGACCGCAGGCGACCGATCGACTCCGGGCGGTCGTAGTCCAGTTGGAACGAACCGTCTTCCAACTTGGCGACCACGGGAACCGGCGCGTACGGATCGAGCTTGGCCTTGTACCCGACCGGTCCACATCCGGGACCGCCGCCGCCGTGCGGCGTGGTGAAGGTCTTGTGCAGGTTGAACTGCATCACGTCGATGCCGAGGTCGCCGGGGCGCGCCCAGCCCATGAGCGCATTGAGGTTTGCGCCGTCGCCGTACACGAGCCCGCCTTTGGCGTGGACCATCTCGGCGATGGTCGCGAGTTCGCTCTCGAAGAGCCCGACGGTGTTCGGGTTCGTGATCATGATCGCCGCGACGTCGTCGTCGATGAACTCCGCGAGGGTCTCGGGGTGCACCCGGCCGTCGTCGCCAGCGGGGAAGGGCACGGCCTTCAGGCCGTTGAGCGCGCACGACGCGGGGTTCGTTCCGTGTGCGGTGTGCGGGATGAGCACCTTCTTCGGGTTGCGTCCCTGCGCCTGGTGGAAGGCGCGGATCATCATGAGCCCGGTGTACTCGCCCTGCGCGCCCGCCGCGGGGTGAAGCGAGACGTGGTCCATGCCGCAGATCTCGGCGAGACCACGTTCCAGCCGGTACATCAACTCGAGCGCACCCTGGATCTGCTGGGTGGGTGCGAGCGGATGGAGGTTGGCGAAGCCCGGGAGCCGAGCCGCCCACTCGTTGACCTTGGGGTTGTACTTCATCGTGCACGACCCGAGTGGGTACATGCCCAGATCGATGGCGAAGTTCTGCTGGCTCAGCCGCACGTAGTGGCGGAAGGCTTCGGGTTCGGACACCTCCGGCAGCGGCGCCGGGGTCTTTCGGGCGAGTTTGCCGAGGACCTTGGTGGCGTCGACCTCGGGCACATCCCGCTTCGCAAGCGAGACGCCGGTACGGCCAGGCGCGCCCTGCTCGAACAGCAGCGGCGTGTGGACTTCGAGACCTTTCGAGCCAAACCCAGTCGCAGTCATCGGGCACCTTTCTCGGTCGCTTGGACCCACAGGCGCGGGCGCGCAGTCGCCGTGCCCGAGCGGCGCGACGATAGAGGGAGGGTCTGTGTGGCGCAACGCACGTTTGGGGTCCACGGGGCGCGGGCGGCGGGTTTCGTGAGGGTCGTCACTCGTTGTGCTTCCTCCCACCGAGTGAGTCTCTCCGACTTGGGTCGGGGGTTGGCACTGGCGGGCGGGATCCACTAGCTTCCGCCGTGGTAGGCGGGGTGGCGGTGGTGCCCTGCACCGGATTGGGAGGCCCCATGCGGGGAACTTTGCTTGTGTGTTGTGCGATGGGCGCGTTGCTCATCGGGTGTGGTGACGACGATCGACGTCCGAATCGGGACACGGGTCCTGGGGGCGACGACGCCGGCATGGTGGACACCGGGCCTCCGGGCGCGTGTGTGCCGGGCGCGTTCGCGTGCGATGGCGCCACCTACTACCAATGCGCCGACGACGGCATGACGCACATCAACGAGATGATGTGCACCGGTGCGTGTGACCCAGCCGCGGGCTGCGTGGCGTGCACCGCCGGGCAGCGCCGCTGCGAAGGCAACGTCTCTATGGTGTGCGCTTCGGATGGTTCTGGATTCGTGACCGGCCGCAACTGCGACGAGAACGGTTCGACCTGCACCTCGAGCGGGTACTGCGGCGACGACTGTGGCGCCGCAGAGTCCAGCCTCTCCAACATCGGCTGCGAGTACTGGGCGACGCCGCTTCCCAACGGCGCGCTGGACCGCGACACCTTCGACTACCGGCTCGTCGCCGCCAACCCGGACCCGACGAGCCCCGCCAACGTGCGCGTGTTCCAGGGCGCTTCGATGATCATGTCGGTCACCGTGCCGCCCGGCGGACTGCAGCAGATCACGCTGCCGTGGAACGAGGCGCTCGGCTCGGCGTTCGAACCCGGCATGGCGCCCTCGCCCTTCGACCCGCCGCCTCCGCCGAACTGGCAGAGCCCGGCGGTCCCGAACGCGGCATACCGCGTCGTGAGCGACCGTCCGGTCACGCTGACCGAGTTCAACCCCTTCGACTACGACGTCGGCGGCACGTTCTCGTTCACGAACGACGCCTCGCTGCTCCTGCCGGCCCACACCTTCACCGGCAACTACATCGGCAGCTCGTTCCCGTCGCTCTCGGTGACCCAGGTCGTGGACGACATCTTCACCGGCATGCAGGAGATCCAGACGGCGTCCCCGAGCTACATCGCGATCATCGGCGTCACGCCGGAGCCCACCACGGTGACGGTGGTGGCGAACTCCAACATCGCGGGTGCGAGCGATGGCCGCTTCCCGGCGGTCAGCCGCGGCGGGGTCTTGAACTTCACCATTCAGCGCGGCGAGGTCGTCGTGGTGGCGGCCGCAGTGCCGCCCCGGTGTGCGTCCGGTCGACCGGGTTACCGAGTGGACCCGGCATCGCCGACGAGCAACGAGCTGCGCTACTGCAACGAGACAGAGTTCGACCTGACCGGCTCCCGCGTCACCTCGAACAACCCGATCGCGGTCTACGGTGGACACGACTGCGCGTTCGTCCCGTACGACCGGTTCGCCTGCGACCACCTCGAGAACCAGTTGCCGCCGCTCGAGACCTGGGGCCGCAACTTCGTCTCCGGACCGATGGGCGACCCCGGTCCTTCCAACCGCAACGTGGTGCGTGTCACGGCCGCATTCGATGGCACGATGGTCACCGTGGATCCGCCCCAGGGTGGCACCAGCAACCTCATGCTCTCGCAGGGCCAGTCGGCCGTCTTCGACGCCACGAGCCCGTTCACCGTCAACGGCACGCAGGCCATCATGGTCACGCAGTTCCTGGTCGGGCAGAACGCCAGCGACCCGCCCGCCGATCGTGGCGATCCGGCGATGGTCGTGTTGCCGCCCCGTGAGCAGTTCCGCTCGGACTACACGTTCGTGACTCCGTCCAGCTACAACGCGAGCACGGAAGGCCAGTCGTACTTGCTCGTCGTGCGCACGCCGGGCCAGGAGATCCAACTCGATGGTTCGAGCATCAGCCCCGCCTGGCAGACGACCGGCGATCGCGAAGTCGGCATCGTGCCGCTCGAAGGTGGCACCCACCAGATGCTCGCGACCGATCCCTTCGGCGTCATCGTCTACGGCATGGGGCAGTTCACGAGCTACGCGTACCCGGCCGGACTCAACCTTGAAGAGATCCTGCTCATCTGACGCTGCACCTTCTGTGAGATGAATACGAGAACGGAAACGGAAGGCGACTTCCGTTTCCGTTTTTCGTTGTCGCCCGCCCGTGTTGCTGATGTCGCCGGTGTTGCTGGTGTTGCTGGTGTACCTGGGCACGCGCAACCATCGATCGCGTCGGTGTCAAGAGTGGCCGCACCGGAAACAGAACCACCGAGGATCGTTCTCGCTTGGCGTGATCGGGCATGGCAGAGTTAACCCGTGCTCCCCGAAGACGGTTTCATGATCGTTGCGACCGACGTCCAGAGCGATCTGCCGTCCGAGTTCCGGGAAGCGCTCATCCTCGTTGCGGTCCATGGGGACGAGGGCAGCCTCGGGTTCGTGATCAACCGCCGAAGCGCCTGCCCGCTCCTCGAAGCGCTTGAAGGGCTCGGCGTGCACACGTCGACGGTCGATGAACCGCATCCAACCGTGGCGGCGATGTCGCTGGTCGGAAGTGGATTCGTGAAACGGCGGGCGGGCAAGCGGACCGAGCCGCATGCGTTCCGCGGTGGGCGCACCCGCCCCGACGTCGGGTGGCTGCTTTTTGACACCGAGGGCGTGCCCGAGCCGGAAGACAGCTGCTTGCTCACGCCTGAGATCGGCGTGACCGCGGCGCCGCTCGCGATGGCGGACTTGGTGGCGGCGGGGGGGCGTTCGCTCTTGTTGCTCGGTCACGTGACCTGGGACCCCGGCGCCCTCGACCAGCAGATCGAACAGGGCTCGTGGATGCGCATGCCCGCCGACCCGCGGCTCGTCTTCGAGACGCCGGCGGAGCGCCGGTGGAGCGACGCGACCTGTACCGCCCTCGGTCTGCCGAAGCCCTGGCTCGGCCTCGCCCGCTTCGCGACGGCGTGACACGCATCTCGTCCGACACCGTGGTGTTCGGCACGGGCGCGTCCATGCGCGTGGCGCCCGGCTACGTGACATTCGAGGGCGCGTTCATCCAGGAGGTCGGCGAAGGCGCGCCGCCCGACGACGGACAGACCACCGAGCACCTACCCCATCACCTGGTGTCTCCGGCCTTCGTGAACGCGCACACCCACGTGGCGCTCCATGCGCTTCGTGGAGCACTCGGCGCGTCGACCGGCGGCAACGTCGTCGAGGATCTCTTCTACCGGGTCGAAGCGTCGCTCACCCCCGAGGACGTGCGCGCGTTCGCCCGCATCGGCAGCTGGGAGAGCCTGCTCTCGGGTGTGGGTCTGGTGTGGGACCACTACTTCTTCGGGGACGCGCTCGCCGCCGGGATCGCCGACACCGGGCTGTCGGCCGTGGTCGCGCCGACGCTTCAGGATCTCTCTGGGCCCGGCGCACTCTTCTCAGCCGCTTCCGGAAGCTCTGAACAACGTGCGGGCGGCGCGGACGGTGCGTTGCAGACGACGCACGACCTCGACGCCGCGGGACTCGATACGATCCACGCTGCGCTCGGACCGCATGCGACCGACACGGTCTCTCCGGAGCTCTGGTCGCGGGTGCTCGAGGCATCCGAGACCCTGGGCGTCCCCGTGCACGCGCACTTGGCCCAGTCGGTCGAAGAGGTTGCACGCGCCCGCACCCGGTCCCAACGCACGCCGGTCGGGTACCTCGAGTCGTTGGGTGTGCTCGAGCGCGCGCGCTGCGTGTTCGCCCACGCACTGTATGTCGACCGGGCGGAGATGCGCGCGCTCGCGCCCCGTCACACACTCGTCTGCTGTCCGTACGGACAGCTCATCTTCGGTTTCGTCGCGCGGCTCGACGAGTGGGAGAAGTCGGGGGTGCGATGGACGGTCGCCACCGACTGCGCCGCGAGCAACGACTCCATGAGCTTGCGGAAAGAGCTCCGGTTCGCGTCGGGCACCCGGACGCTCGGGACCAGCTACTCCGACGTCTACGAATCGTTTCTCGCGGGAGAGGCGTCCGCAGAGTCGGTCTGGCTCGACCGCACCGAACGCTGGAATGCGGGCGGGTCGGTCTCGGATCCGCGCGGGCTGCTCGACCGGGTGTGGTCGGGCGCGGGCGCCCTGCATCCGAAGGTTCGCGCCGGCGCGCTCGAGCGGGGCGCACTGGCAAACCTCGTCGCGTGGGATCTGCACCATCCCGCGTTCTGGCCTTCGACCCAGCCCCTGACGGCGCTCGTCCTGGGCGATGTCGACGGCGCGATCGACGCGATGTGGGTGGGCGGCAAGCCGGTCGGCGAGCCCGGGAACTTTCACCAGTCGATTCTGTCGAGCCCGCTCTACCTCGCGCACCGCGAAGAAGCGTCCGGCCGGTTGGCGGCGTTGATGGGCCGGCTCTGAAGGAAGCGTCCGGACGCGGACGCGGAGGCTGTGTAACCCCGTGCCCGTGCCCGTGCCCGACCGAGCGAAGCCGAAGCCGACGCCGAATCCGAAGCCGAAGCCGAATCCGAATCCGACGCCGAAGCCGACGCCGACGCCGAAGCCGACGCCGACGCCGAAGCCGAAGCCGAAGCCGAAGCCGATCCCGAAGCCGAAGCAGATGCCGATGCCGAAGCCGAGGCCGATGCCGATGCCGATGTGCACGCGCATGGGGACGAGGTCGCTTTGCAGCGACTGTCAGCGCACGCGGTGTTGGCCGATGTAGACGCCGCCGCCGGCGTGTCCGTCGCCTCGGTTGAGCGGGCGGCACTCGGGGGCTTCGGTGCCGTGTCCGTGGGCGAGTGAGAAACAGACGAACGCCGCTTCGCGTTCGCATCCCGTCACGAGGTAGCGGCGGGCCTGGGGATCGCCGGCGACCGAGGGGAAGTCCTCGGGGGTGGCGTCCGCGACTTCGTAGAACTCGCAGTCGAGGGCGCCTTGCGCCTGGCCTTCGAGCGCGGTCCGGTGGAACTCGAGCAGGGTCGGCGCACCGCCGCAGGCGACCGCCCCCGCGATCAAGACGAGCACCGCTCGATGCAGCACCGTTCGACGCAGCACTCTGTTGGACACACGCATGGCGTTCGACACGAAGTACGCAGGCGTCAACGACGGGACCGGCGGCGTCGCATGAGCCCGATGCCCAGCATCGCGCCGACCAGTGCCCAGCCACTCGACGAACCATGCGCGCCGATCGAACAGCCGCCGCCGCCGCATTCGCCTTCACACCACGCATCCGAGTCCGCGCAGAGCGTGCGTGAGCCGCGGCCTGCCGCGCAGAGGTCGTGCATCGCGCGGTAGATGTAGCCGGCGATCTCGGTGCCGGGTTCGCCGGCGGCTTCGCGCTGCACCTCGACGCATGTCGAGGTGACGCGGAACGGTTCCTCTTGGCCGCGACTGACGACGCCAAGCACTTCGCCGGCGCGGTTGAACACCGGCGAGCCGCTGCTGCCCGCGACCACGTCTCCGCGGAACAAGAAACTCTCGATGCCCGGGTCGTACGAGGCGCCGGCCGTCGTGCCGTCGTCGATCTTCATCGGGGTGCCGCTCGGATGGCCGATGATGGACAACAGATCGCCCGGCCGGACCGGATCCGGTCCCTGGCGAACGAGCGCAGGTGCGTGGTCTCCGGACACGGGGCGATCGAGTTTGATGATGGCGTAGTCGCGCAGGTAGCTCACGACCTCGATCGACGCGCAGTCGTAGACGTCTTCGGGGGTGAGCGGGCGTGGGTCGCCGCCCGCTTGGATTCGGTAGCCAAGCACCACAGACAGGTCGTCGCAGAAGTCTTGGGTCGGCACGCAGTGCGCCGCGGTCAGGAAGAGGTCCTCGTCGATCAAGACGCCCGAGCAGTCCATCGGCGCGGGCTGATCGCGGAAGGGCTCGTCCTCACAGTAGGGCACGCCGAACGTGGCTTCGATCCGCTGCGACGCGGTGGCGGTGCGAATGGTGCCGCTCGGGTCGACGAGCCGCCGGTCGATGAGACCGCCGACACTCCGCACTGCGATGTCCTGGAGCAGCGCATCGGGGTGGTCGATGACGTCGAGGCGGTCGTCCTCTCCGTAGATGATGGCGTCCTCCCGCTGCGACACGTCGCCGTCGAGCGGCTGGCCCACACAGGCCAGGAGAAAGACGGAGCTGAGGAGAAACGAGGGTCCGTTCGGACGAAGCATGGCCGCATTCTGCCATGGCTTGGGCCGCCGTGCGCGAAAGTCGCCGAGCCGAGCCGAGGCGCTCAGACCGCCGCCCGACGACATCCTTGGCAACGTTTTTTTCTTCTCAGAACGCCAGACCCTTCGAGGCGTTCGGGCGTCGACATCCAGACCCGCACTTCCGCGGCGCCCGAGCACCCCGATGGAGAATCCCATGCGCACCCTGGAATCGATCGCCTCCGCAGGCACCACCCGCCGCCGAGCCCTCGTGCTCGCCGCCGCTCTGACCATTCTCGGCCAGTCGGTCGCATCGGCGCAGGCGTGGGGCGTGCGACCCACACCGACGTTCGCGCAGACCATTCAGCAGGTGGTCGCGATGCCGCAGAACCGATCGCTGCAACAGCAAGCCCAGGCGCTCGGGCTCAACGTCGTGAACGTCATGTGGGAAGACACCGGCCGGTTCCAGGGCTCGTCGGTGGGACCCAACATCAGTGATCTGACCTTGCAGGTTCGCCAGACGCTGCCCAACGGGCGGGTGCAGACCCATCTGCTTCCGGTGATCCGCCACCCGAACTTCTCGGATCGAACCGCGGACGTGCGTGCGAACAAACTCTGGCTCCGGGTGGGCAACCACCGGCCCGGGTCCCAGAACGAACTGCACGCCGTGCCGCTCACCGAAGTGCTCGGCAACCTGCGCGCGTACCTCTCGGACCCCGGCTCTCTGCTCGGCGACGGCGACTTCACCGCCCCGCGCGACAGCCACTACCTGGTGAGCGCGCAGCACGTCTTCGTGCCGCTTCAGGCGCAGGGGCGCAGCGAGTTCAACCCGGTGATCTACAACTACCAGTCGGCGCCCGACTCGCCCGCGGTCATGACCTTGCTCGTCACGCGGCAGGGCATGAGCGCGACCATCATCGAGAACCACGACGGCGACCAGAGCTTTCAAGGCTGGGGTCAGCAGCTCTACTTCAACAACGCTGGCCAGCGCACCGTGTTCACGGCGGAGCGGCGCAGCGCGGTCGAACAGCGCATCCAGACGGGTGGCGCCACCGGCCAAGACCACGGCGCACTCGACGAGGGCGCGGACATGATGATGATCGTCCAGGTCCCGCTGCGGCACCGGAACGTGAACCGCTTCGAGATGGACATGCCCATGCTCCAGAGTGAAGCGATGGCGCCCACCAGCGCACGACGCAGCGCTGGCGGTGGTGGCGGCTCGGACGTGGAGCACGCGGTGCTCGGCCACGGCGCAGACCTCGGGCCGTTCTCCGAGATGGGCGGCCAAAACCTGGTGCGCGACCCCCGCTTCCCCGTCCGCGTGACCGTGCAGTTCTACCGCGCCACCAGCAACGGCGTGATCTCCGCGGCCGACCTCGCCGACGTGAAGCGGTCGATCGACCGCGTCTACGAAGACGGCGACTTCGTCGGCTCGCTCGTCGTGCCCGAGACCGAGCACGTGCGCCCGACCGAATGGCGCCGCGTCCGCCGCAGCTGGATCCGCGACTGGCGCAACCGCCAGTCCTTCCTCGCCCCCACCGAAGCCCACTTCCCCCGCTTCGCCATGAACACCGCCCGCCTCTGGCACTTCCCGATCTAGTTCCTTCGTTCCTCTCTCCCTCCAAAGTCGGGGCGCGGTGGAATGGTCCACCGCGCCCCGCATCTAATTGCGGGATGCGACGTCGGGCTTCGGCCTCGGGATCGGCGTCGGCTTCGGCGTCGGCTTCGGCGTCGGCGTCGGCGTCGGCTTCGGCGTCGGCGTCGGCGTCGGCTTCGGCGTCGGCGTCGGCGTCGGGATCGGCTTCGGCTTCGGCTTCGGCTTCGGCTTCGGCTTCGGCTTCGGGAGCGGCTTCGGCCGTCGGCAGGGGCTTCCGGCTAGAAACCCTGGCCGGGACACGGGCTTCTCCTTCGGATCCTGCCGGCGCTAGCAGCAGTCGCCCCCGTACATGACGATCAACACGATCAGCGCAATCAGTGCCGCCGAGCCGAGCACGACCAAAAGGATCTTCGCGATCGACCACGGCGCCTGGCCGAAGGTGCAGCTCGCGTTCTGCCCGTTGACCACCGCGCGGTAGAGCTTCTTGCGGTAGCGGTACGCGAGCACGTAGGTCGGGAACGCGTAGCGACGGGTGATGAGCCGCTTCGGCAACACCGCGACGCTCAGTTTGCGCAGGCGGCTGCCCGGCACCCACTTGCTCGCTTCCGCCTTGGACGCTGCGCGCACACCGTTGGCGACGATCTTCCGCGCCGACGAACGCTGCACGTCGAAGCGTTCGATGGTGGCGCCGGGCATCTCGTGCGGCTGGGGCACGCCGGTCGAGAGATCGAAGTAGGGCGCGAGCTGCGACGTCTCGGGTTCGGTGAGTCCGCGGGACGCGCTGACGAGCACCCCGCGAAGAGAGATCGGCGACTGTCCGGAGTGGGGCGCCCAGGCCGAGCGCCCAGCGCCTGCGTTGGAGTCCGCCGTCCAGCTCACGAGCGCTTCCACGTCGAACGTCCAGCCCACCCACCAGAGCGGCTTGAGGCTGTCGATGGACGCGGTCGACGCGAGGTCCCCAGGGCGGAACCAACCGAGGGTGCGCAGCCAACCACGCAGGGCTTCGTGCGCTTGTTCGGGAGCGACCCGGAACGGCAAGTACGCTTCGGCTTCTTCGAGCGGGTCCTCGCTCTCTTCGAGGTGTGCGACCGACCCGCAGAACGCGCACTTCGGAGCCTGCACCCGAACGTCGTAGGTCAGCGCGGCGCCGCAGCCTTCGCAGCGCAGAATCTTCGCGATGCTCTTGGAGGCGCTGGTCTCGCGGGCCGGGACGGGCAGCGCGCAGACGGCGCAGCGCAGGTCCTCTGGCTCGAGCGGTGTCGAACAACGCGTGCAGTGCGGCACGCCGCCCGCACCGTGCGCGGCGTGTCCTTCGGTCGGTGGCTGATGTCCCCAGCCCATCAGAGATGCACCTTCATGCGTACTCCCGCACGAGCAGGACCACCGCGACGATGAGTGCGATGACGATCAAGATCATCACGGTCACCTTCACCCACGACACCGGCGCCTTGCCGTAGATCTTCCCGGTCTGCCCGTTCACGAGCAGCCGAACCGGCGGTTTGTCGTCCCGGTAGCGGACCGGCAGCACCCACACCGGAAGCAGGGTGAGCTCCAGGTCTTCGGCGTGGAACTGGGAGTTCCACTCCAGCCCGCGGTGGGTGTCGCCGGGCATGAACTTCGAGAGCTGCTTCCCGATGCCGTGCTGCGCTTCCTGCCGGGCCATGCCGTAGCACTCTTGCGATGCGATCGACGGCTCCTCTGCAACCCAGCCGCTGACGATCTTTGGGCTGTACCGTTTGAGCGCGCGCAGATCGAACGGCTCGATCGCCTCGAGCTCTGCGTTCGGCAACCCGCGCGACGCGGTCACGACGTAGTCCGAGATGTAGACCGCGTGGGTGCCGGTCAACGAACGCCACTCGGTCTTCGTCACCGTGCGGGTCCGGGTCACCGTGCGGCCTTTGCTGTCGGTCGTCGTGTAGGTCTGGGTCTCTTGGTAGTTCTCGCCGATGCTCGCCGAGTACTGGGTGTGGACCGCCGCGGTGTAGAGGTAGGTGGGGAGGTAGATCCCGCGGATCTCCTCGACCTTCGCCTTCAAGAAACTTCGCGGTGCGAAGAGCGGTCGGCGCACCCAGGTGCGCGCGATCTCGAGCGCCTTCTCGGGCACCACCACGAAGCCCACCGCGAAGGTCGGGTTCGGTCGATCGTGGCTCGGCGGTCGTTCGACGACCTGCGGCGAACCGCAGTAGAGGCATTTGCCGGTGCGTTGACCCGGTTCGATCTCGAGTCGTGCACCACAACTCTGGCACTCCATCCCACTCATGGAGAGCGGAGCCTACCAGAGCCCATCTCAAAAATGTCCGCGCCGTTCCGCGGTCGCAGCCGTTCCCTCGCTCGAGAACAGACCACAGTCAGTGGCGCATGAAGGTGGCCAAATCCGACACCCCCACCGAGCCGTCGAGCACACCCAGCTCTTCGGGCAACACATCGCCGAGGACATGGTGACGTCCAAACGCGAACGCGTAGCTGTTGACGATGTGGAATGCGTCCTCGTCCGAGATCGTATCGCACCCGCCGATCGCGAAGGCCTGGTGGCACCCGCCGGTCACCTGCACCCAGGTCATGCGCAACTCCGAGGTCTCGGCGAACTGCGTGTCGGCGCCGACGGGATCGGCGGTGCCGCTCAGCGACAGGATAGGGACCGACACCGAGTTGTGTCCGGTCGGCCCGAACCAGCCGCGGTCGATCGAACCCGCCATCGGGATCACGGCCGCGACGCGGTTGTCGCGCAGCCCCGCTTCCATCGCTTCGATCTCCGCCTCGGTGCACTCCCCCGATGGCAAGTCGCCGGCGTCGCAGCGCGCGCGCGCGTTGTCGAACTCGGCGCCCGCGATGGCCCACGTGGTGTGCACCCCGAAGGAGTGTCCGCTGAGTACGACCCGCTCGGTCACCGCGCGCGAGAGCGGGTCTTCGTCGGGGAGCGCTTCGAGCGCGTCGAGGGCCGCGCTGACATCGGTCGCTCGGGTGAAGTAGATGGACGCCGGCCGCGGATCGAGCGCGCCGAAGAGGGTGTTGCCCAGATGGTCCGGGGCGATGCACACCCAGCCATGCGACGCGTAGTAGCGCATCAGGTCGGCGCTGCTTCCGCCGAAGCCCAGGTGTCCATGCGAGTAGACGTGCACCGGGTAGCCGGCGTCGTGCACGGGCGGCCGGGGGTCGACGTCCCGCCACACGTCGTCGTCCCGAAAGATGCGTTCGTACGTGGGCGTCAACGTGCCGACCTCGTCCGACGGGAACCAGACGTTCAAGAGGATCGTCCGGGGGCCGTAGCCGCCCGGCGCGTCGTAGGTGTGTTCCCACGAGCGGAAGCCGACCTCGAATGGGCCTGCCTCGAGCACGCTCAGCGTGGCGGGGTCGACCGGGTCGTCGCCGCCGCAACCGAACACGAGAGTGGCAGCCAGCACGCCGGAAGAGGCGAGGGTGCGCAACCACGAAGAACCCACGAGAGCCATGTCCGGAGGGTACACCGGTCCGGTCAGAACCGGCCGCGCACGAGCACGCCGCCGGGGACGATCGCCGCTTCGGTCTCGGAATCGTCGGAGCCCAGCGTGAGCACGCCCCAGAGCAGGCCGCCGGCCGCGATCACCCCGCCGGCGATCATCAGGATGTTCCCGACGGTGGCAAAGCGCTGCGCGCGATCGTGCAGTTCGACGGCCTCGGTCATCACCGGTTCCGCGGCCGCGTCGTCGGAGAGGCTCTGGCTCCGAAGTCCGAGCACCACGCCCGCCACGGCCGCGGCCACGCCGGTGCCAGCGACGATCCACGGCAGAGGCGAGGACCCGCCGCGCTCGGGCTCGGGCTCCTCGGGGTCCGGCTCGATCTCCTGGACCGGATCTGCGGGCCGCTGGGCGAGCGCCTCGCGCTGAGCGCGCAAGGTCTCGAGTCGGGCTTCGACGGCGCCACGGTCGCGGATTCCCTCGGCTTCCGCGAGGTAGCGCCCGTAGGTCTCGATCGCGCCGTCCAGGTCGCCCATGCCCTCGAGCGCCCGTGCGAGGTTGAACAGCAAGGTCGCATCGGGGTGGAGCGCGTAGGCCCGGCGCAACATGACCGCGGCCTGCGCGAATTCGCCTGCGTTGTAGAGCTGTTCGCTCTCCTCGAAGAGCATCACCGCGCGCTCGAGGTTGCGCGCTTCTTCGACGTTCGGCTCGGTTTCCGACTGGGCGTGCGCCAGAGGGCTGCCGCCCAGAGCGAACCCGCAGAGAACCACCGTGACCACGCGCCTGAACATGGTCGCGAGTGTACACTGGACCCCGAGTGGACGAACCCACCCAGATCGGTCGCTACCACGTGGTCGGCCACCTCGCGTCCGGGGGCATGGCGGAGATCTTGCTCGGAAAGTTGTTTGGGCCCAGCGGGTTCGAGCGGCCGGTGGTGATCAAGCGGATCCTTCCGCACCTCGTGCGCAACGCCGAGCTCCGCAGCATGTTCCTGGACGAAGCCCGGGTGGTCGCGCGGATCCAGCACCCGAACGTCGTGCATGTACAAGAACTGGGCGAGTCCGACGACGAGCTCTTCATGGTGATGGAGTACCTCGAAGGCGAGAGCGTCCTGAGTCTCTTGCGGCGTTCGCTCAGCAAACACGAGATGGTGCCGGCGGCGCTCGCTGCCCACATCGTCGCGCAGAGCTGTGCGGGGCTGCACGCGGCGCACGAACTGACCGATGCGGCCGGCGAACCACTCGGCCTGGTGCATCGGGACGTGTCCCCGAGCAACGTGTTCGTGACCTATGCGGGCGCGGTGAAGTTGCTCGACTTCGGCATCGCGAAGTTCGCGGAACGCAAGACGGACACCGAGGCCGGCACGCTCAAAGGCAAGTTCGCGTACATGTCGCCCGAGCAGTGCTTGGCCGCCCCGCTCGATCGGCGGTCGGACGTGTTCTCGCTCGGCATCGTGCTCTTCGAGATGGTCTCCGCCCGGCGGTTGTTCGCGCGCGAGAACAGCTTGCTCACGATGAAGGCGATCACCGAGCAGTCGATCCCGTCGCTGGCGAAGGTTGCGCCCCACTGTCCGGCCGGCATCGCCGCGGTGTGCGACCGCGCGCTCCAGCGGCAGCCCGAGGATCGCTACCAGACCGCCGCGGAGATGCGGCGCGCGCTGCTCGAGGCGATGCGGGACGCGTCGTTCCACGAGGTGCCGGACGAAGCGCTGGCCGGACTGATGTCGGGTCTGTTCCCCGATCGCATCGAGCAGAAACAAGACCTTCTGCGCCGCGTGGTCGCAGGCTCCGAGATCACCCAGCTGCCAGGTGCCGACGTCGACAGTTCGGTGGAGCTCCCGACGGTGGGCGTCAGCCAGCTGAGCCACACCTCCGCGCTTGCCCTGCCGGCGCGCAGGCGGCGCAAGTCGTTGTGGGTGGCGGCCGTGCTCCTGGTTGGTGGCGGGATCGGCGCGGTGTTGGCCTTCCAGGGTGCGGAGCCCGAGCCGCCGCCCGTCGCAGCCAGTGAACCGGTGGTGCCAGAGACGGCGTCGGTGCGCATTCGATCGAACCCGGCCGGCGCACAGGTCGCCATCGACGGGGTGCGGCGCGGGGTGACCCCATTCGAACTCGACGTGCCGCGTTCGGACGTCGAGTCGTCGTTCACCCTCACGCTGGATGGGCACGAGTCGGTGACCCGTGCCTTCGTGCCGGACCAAGACGGCCGCTGGGAGCTCGCGCTGCCGGCGCTGGCGGAGGTCGAAGCGGAGACGACTTCGGACCCCACGACCGAGACGGGTGCGCCACCGCCCCGTTCGATGCGACACTCCGTCATGATGCGCACTCCGCGAATGCACGAATCGGCTGCGCCCATGGGCATGGCCGACACTTCGATGGACAGCCCGTTCCGGCGGTTCAACTGATGGGATTTCGCTTTCTTGCGCTCGGCGTATTGGCGGCTGCGGCGTGCAGTGTGCCGGACCTCGATCTGGAAGGGCGGAGTTGCCCCTGCATCGAGGGCTACACCTGCGTCGCGGAGATCTGTGTGCGTGACGGGGTGGACGGCGGCGTGACCGATGCGAACCGCGACGCGCCGAGCGTCGATGCGCCGAGCGTCGATGCGCCGCCGGTGGACGCGCCGCGTGCGGATGCTCCGGTGGATGCACCGGGCGACTTGGACGTGCCGGGGGTCGATGTGGGGCCTGCGGACACGGGGACGGATGCACCGCCCGCCGCCCGAGACACGGCGTGCGATCTGCTGGCCGTGAACCCCGACGTGGTGTTCTGCGACGGGTTCGAAGACGGGCTCGACGCATGGACACTCGACAGCGACACGATCGAACGGGTGACGATGGGGACGTATCGAGGCGCTGGCGCGGCCGAGATTCGACCCATGGACGGGCTCGAACGCCCTGTGGCGCTCTCCGCGCGGGTCTTCGACGACCCGTCCGAGCGCGACCACTGGCTGCGCATGTACGTGCGGGTGGACATCGATGCCACGAGCGCGGTGGAGATCATGGACCTGACGGGGCCGTCGATCTCGTTCCCAGTCTACGTCGACGGAACCGGGTACTCGAACATCCATGCACACGGCTTCGCGGGCGACACCGGTTGGGATTCCACGTTCGCATTCCCGATCGACGAGTGGACCTGCGTCGAGATCCACGCGCGCTACTCCGGAGGCGCGGAGTCCGGACGCGCGGAGCTCTTCATCAACGGCGTCCGGGCGGCGCGCGGAGACGACATCGAGTTCTTGGCGCGCGCGGACAGCATCCGAGTGGGCGCGGTGTTCGCCGATCCCGTCACCGAGCGGACGCACCGCATCTTGGTCGACGAGGTCGTCGCCAGCCGCGATCAAATCGGCTGCGACTGAGCCGACGCTGCGAATGCACGAAGGCTTGAATGAACTCGGGCCGGTTGGGCCTGCGCGGGCGATGGCCAGAACCTGCGACTGCTACGGCCCGCCCCAACGGGTGATGTAGCCCGTTGGAACCCGGGTTCGCCGCGCGGCCAGCGCGTCTCCGAGCACCGGGACCAGGTCCTGGGTCGGGCCCGAGCATCGGGCGACCGGGAGCGGTTCCCCAAGCGGCTCGAGTCGCCCCTGTGCACTCCACCGGACGAGCCGTGCCAAGATCATGCCGGCCCGCGGTTGCCAAGAGGCGACGAGCGCCCGTTCGAGGTTGGTGCGGCCCTCGTGCGAGCGCACCGCGTTGCGTGCCCCCAACATGAGGCGGCAGTCGGCGTCGATGCCGGGGGGCCAGTCGCCGCGAAACCTCGAACCGATCTCGACGAAGTCCTGCAGTTCGACCGCACGTTCGGTCTCCCGTGTCGAGATGAGGTGCAGGCTCCACTCGGTGCCGCGGCGTGCTTGCACGTAGGCGACGAAGTCGCGTCCAACGAAGAGCTCCCCGCCTCCGTGCAGCCCCACGCCCGTCGTGACGATCGCCCCCGGGTCGGCGCGCCGCGCGAATACGGAGGTGGGTGGGTCGAGCCAGATCTCGTCCGCGTGCAACCTCTGGCGGATCTCCATCTCGAGGGACGTCGATCGGGTCCAGGGGCGCGCGCTCGTGGGCGCGTCGCGCCGCTCGACCGGCGCGAACGTCTCCCCGGTCCACGCGTAGACCGTACGGCTCGTGTGCACGGCGGGGGTGTCGCCTTCGTTGATCCGGAGGTACGCGACGAGTTCTCGAATGCCGTCGCCGTCGAGATCCAGCAGCCGGAACGACACCGAACGGCCGCCGCCCGCCGGCAACGGGATGCCCGTCCAGGTGCCGGCGCGGTGCACCCCCTCGAGGCGGCCGCTCCGCAGGACGAAGAACGACGCGCTGTCGGAGGACGGGTCGCGCAGGTACACGAGCGGCACGTCGCCGTTCGTCTCGAGTGACGTGACGGTGACCTCCACGGTGTCGCCATTCGGAAGATCGGGGGCATCGATCACTTCGTCGCCGCGCGTGAACCGCCACCCCGAGTCGGCCCGCTCGACCTCGATCAACTCGGTCGGAACCGGTTCGGGTTCGGGCGCGGGCACGCAGCTGCCGAACGAGCAGAGCGGGACCGGCGGACGTGTCGGCGCCACGCAACGGTCCGGCCCCAGTTCGGCCGCGCGGGCCGCGAGTCGCTCTTCCGCTTGGGTGCGCCTGGTCTGTGCGACGACCAGATCTCCTGCGCACTCGTCGTGCACGGTCGTGCACTGTGCGTCGCGCCGACAGGGCTGCCGGAGATCCACGTCCTCCAGCGGCTGCAGACCACAGATGTGATCCTCGCAGGTGAGCGCCGCCGGTGGCCAACTCGTCGTCGCGCAGTTCACCACCCGGGCACGCAGTTCGATCTCTGCCCGCACGGCGGACTCGCTCCACCGGTTCGCGAGGGTGGGTCCGCCACAGGGGCCAGGCAGCGCGCGGCAGTCGGTCGCGTCTCGACAGTACGATCGTTCCGGAAGCGCCTCGCACCGGCCGCGCAGGCAGATGGCGGCTGGGTCCACGATCGGCTCTGCGCATTCGACCTGCGCCTGTGGTTCGTCGTCTGCGCGCGCGGCCCTGCGTCTGCGGATCTCCTCCGCATCGGCGGCGAGTACGGCGAACGGACCGCACGGGCCGGGCACGAGCGCGCAGTCGTCGTGGGACGCGCACCGCAACACGATGGTGGCGGGCAGCGGTTCGTCCGGTGACGCGGGCGCGGTGGGCGCTTCGGGCTCCCGGTGCCGCGCGGGTGGACCGCCGCCCTCGGAGTCGTTCGGCTCGGCGCCGCCGCAGCCGAGCACCAGAGCGAGCAGGCAACACACCGCCTTGGTCAGCGGGTCGATGGGTCGCCTCGCGTCCACCAGGGCGAGAGGGGGGTGCCCGACGGAATGACCGTCTGGGGGTCGCCCTCGAACACGACCGAGTTGGTCGGGGTCTCTTCGAGTTCGATCCGCACACACGTCAGCGGTACCTGCTCCGCGTCGAGGATGGCCTGGCACTTCGACATCAAGAGCGCCGCCATCAACTCGGTGGTCGGGTCGCCTGGCGTCACCACGATCCGCCATCCGGGGAAGTGCGTTCCGGAGAGCTCGAGCAACGGATCGACGTGGCTCAGCTGCAACGCGTGGTCGAGGTGGTCGTCCACGAACGCATGCCACCGCTTCTTCGCCCGGCCGAACTCGACCACCATGTTTGCGCCGCCGTCGAGGCGAGCGGAGTCTCTGGGTGCGAGGTGTACGACCACGAACTCGTTGTGTCCGTGGGGCGTTGCGCATTTCGTGCTCGGTCCTGCGATCAGCCGATGGGCCATCGAGAATCGGCGGGTGAAACGAAGTTGAAAAGGCACCGCAGGCATCCTACCCCGCCCCGATTCGTCCGGCTGCCCCTACCTGTACACCCGTGCATGCTTTGGGCCTGTCTGAACTCATTGCCCAGTTTCTCTTCCGATCTCTGGGGGTTCGGGTAGCATGGCGTCACACATGGAGTTCTGGGTCCGCTTCTGGGGCGTCCGGGGATCGATTGCGTGCCCGTCGCCCAACCACGTTCGGTACGGCGGCAACACGAGTTGCCTGGAAGTCTGTGTCGATGGCAAGCGTCTGATTTTGGACGCTGGCACCGGAATTCGGAATTTGGGCCAAGCGTTCCTGAAACAGGGCGTGCGGGAGGCGAACATCCTCCTGACCCATACGCACTGGGACCACATCAACGGGTTCCCGTTCTTCACTCCCGCGTATGTGGCCGACCACAAGTTCAACATCCTGGCTGGACACCTCATCGACGCTGGCGGCGTGGAGCGGGTGCTGGCCGGCCAGATGGCGCGACCGACCTTCCCGGTGCCGCTCTCGGCGCTCAAGGCCGAGATGGGGTTCACCGACTTCCGAGCCGGCGACACCCTCGAACTCGACGGGCTCGATCCACTCGTCGTGAAGACCGGACCGCTGCAGCACCCGGACGGTGCCACGGGCTACCGGCTCGAAGCCCACGGCAAAGCGTTCTGCTACGTGACCGACACCGAGCACGTGCCCGGCCAGCGGGACGAGCGGATCCTCGCGCTGATCAAGGACGCGGACCTCGTCGTCTACGACAGCACGTACACCGACGAAGAGTTCTCGAAGCATGTGGGCTGGGGTCACTCGACCTGGCAAGAAGGCATCCGCCTCTGCAAAGAAGCCAACGTGAAGCGCCTCGCGATCTTCCACCACGACCCCTACCACGAGGACGACTTCATGGACTCGGTTGCGGAGCAGGCGGCGGAGACGTGGGAAGGCGCGTTCGTGGCCAAAGAGAACGATCAGATCGACATCTAGTCGCTTCGGTCCCTGCAATCGTCTCGTTGCAACCGTCCGCTGAACGCTACTCGCCCGTGAGCGCGTCACGCATGGCGTCGATGTCGCCGACGTGCCCGGTCCAGTGTTCAAACGCGAGCGCGCCTTGGTGTACCAGCATGCCGAGCCCATCGATGGTGCGCACTCCGCGCGTCCGCGCCGCGCGCAGCAGCGCGGTGTCGAGCGGGGTGTAGACGAGGTCGACCACCGCGGCGTCTGCAGAGAGCCGATCGAGCGGCAGTCCATCGACGAATGCGTCCGCACCGTGGCCCATCGTGGCGCTCGTGGCCTGCACGAGCAGCTCGGTGTCCGCCCACGCGTCTTGGTCGTTCCACGCCACCGCTTCGGCGTGCGGGAGCGCGCGGGCGGCTTCGATCCGTCGGGCGCTCGCGCGCACGAGAGCGCCCGCCTGGTGCAGACCCGTGGTCGCCGCCCGCGCCGCGCCGCCCGCTCCGAGCACCAGGACCCGCACCCCTTGCAACTCGACGCCGGCCGCCCGGATCGAACGGACCAACCCTTCGGCGTCGGTGTTGGTGCCGAAGAGCCGCCCCTCTCGAACGCAGACGGTGTTCACGGCGCCGATCTCGCGCGCGACGGCGTCCACTTCGTCGAGCAGTGGCAGCACCGCTTGTTTGTGCGGGAGCGTCACGTTCACGCCGGTGAACCCGTTGGCCTCGAGCGATGCGACCACGCGTGGGAGGTCCGCGGGCGCGACCTCGATCTTCTCGTAGCGGCCCTCGAGTCCCGCCGCCGCCAGGGCCGCGTGTTGCATCGCGGGGGAGCGGGAGTGCTGCACCGGGCAGCCGAGGATCCCGAGTTTGAAGAACGTCACTCCCGAAGTCTCTCGATGAGCTCCGCGAAGTTGCAAGGCTTGTGGCGGATGTCGAGCTGGTCCCGGAGGATGCCGTCCCACGCGTCGCGCACGGCGCCACGAGATCCGGGAAGCGCGAAGAGGTAGGTTCCGCCTGCGACCCCAGCGGTGGCCCGGGACTGGATGGTGGAGGTGCCGATCGACTGGTAGCTCTGCCACCGGAAGAGCTCTCCGAAGCCAGGGATCGATTTCTCGTAGACGGCTTCGAAGGCTTCGGGCGTCACGTCGCGTCCAGTGACCCCGGTGCCGCCGGTCGAGAGCACGACCTCGACGCCTGGATCCGCGATCCACGACCGGAGCTGCGCTTCGATCACGGCTTGTTCGTCGGCGACGATCACCTTCGCGACGACTTCGTGGCCGGCGGCGCGGGCGCGCTCGACGAGGATCGCACCCGACTCGTCCGTCGCTTCGGTGCGCGTGTCCGAAACGGTCATCACGGCGATCCGGAGCGCGCGAAACGCCACGCTGTCTTGTTCGGCGGCGGCCGCGTCCGTCACGCGGCTTCCTCGTCTCGGGTCCCGTAGAAGCGGACCGGCTCGGCCGCGATCTTCTGCAGGGCTCCATCGATCATCGCGTCTTGGCCTCGGACGATGGTCCGCACCGGCCAGCCGGTCACCCGGGTGCCGTCGAAGGGCGTCCACCCGCAACGGCTGGCGATCCACGAGGCTTCGATCGTGCGTTCCGCGGCCAGATCGACCAGCGTGAAGTCGGCGTCCCAGCCGGTCGCGATGCGGCCCTTGCGGCTGAGGCCGTAGATGCGCTGCGGTCCATGCGCGAGAAGATCCACGAGCCGCATCAGCGGCATCAGGCCGCGGTGCACCGCGTCGAGCATCAGCGGCACCGTGGTCTGGACCCCAGGCAAACCGGACGGGCTGGCGGGGTAGACCCGGTCCTTCTCTTCGTTCGTGTGCGGCGCGTGGTCGGATCCGATCACATCCACGACCCCCGCGCGCACCGCGCGCCAGAGCGCGTCCGTATGGCGCTTCTCTCGGATGGGTGGGTTCATCTGCGCGCGGGTGCCGAGGCGTTCGTAACACTCTGGTCCGCTGAGCAGCAGGTGTTGCGGTGTGACCTCCATCGTGGCGACGCGTTTCTCTGTCGCGAGCCGCGCGGCTTCTTCTTCCGTGGTCACGTGCAACACATGCACCGGCCTGCCGGTGCGGTGGGCGAGCGCGAGGAGCCGCTCGGTCGCTCGGATCGCGGTGACGTCGTCCCGCCACACCGGGTGCGTCTTCGGCTCGCCAACCGCCGCGAGGCTCCGCCGTTCGATCAGCCGCTTCTCGTCTTCGCAGTGCACCGCGACCCGCCGGTGGCCGTTGCGCAGCACCGCTTCGATCGCGTCGTCCTCCGCCACGAGGAGCGTTCCGGTCGAACTGCCCATGAAGATCTTCACGCCCGCGCAGCCCGGCAACCGCTCGAGGCGTCCGAGGGTGTCGGCGTTGCCGGTGGTCGCACCCACGAAGAACGCGAAGTCGACGTGGGCCTTCTCGCGCCCGCGCCGAACCTTGTCGGCGAGCCGTTCGGCCGTGTCGGTGTTGGGGTTCGTGTTCGGCATCTCGAAGATCGCCGTGACGCCACCGAGCGCGGCCCCGGCGGTGCCGGTCGCGAGGTCTTCTTTGTGTTCGAGTCCGGGTTCTCGGAAGTGCACCTGGGTGTCGATGAGACCGGGGAGCACATGCAGGTGTCGGCAGTCGACTTCGCGTGCCGCCGGCTCGGTGACCGTGCCGATCGAAACGATGCGACCGTCGGAGACACCGACGTCCGTGCGTTCGAGTCCCCAGGGGAGGGCGACCATGCCGCCGCGAAGAACGAGGTCCAGACTCATGGACCGGTCATAGCACGGGGTCGGGACGGATAAGGTTTGTAAGGAGGCAGCGACACCTGGGGCGACCGGACGCACACTGGGGCTGAGCGCGCTCCGAGCCAGCCGCGTCCTCTCTTCCACGGCTCATAGGATCGGATCCCCCATGCACCGCTTCTCCGTGTTGATCGCTGCAGCCATCGCCATGCCAGCGATGGCCCCTTCCACCGCCGACGGACAGCGCGCGAGCGTCACCGTGGAAGCCAACCGCCCGGCCCGCTCCCAGATGACCACCACCCGGACGACCACCCGGACCACCCGAGCCCGCCCAGGCCGCACGACGACCACCGTCGAGACCACCCGACAGACCCGTCGGGTGCAGACCATGCAGACCCGCACGGTCGAGACGTCCCGCCCGGCTCGGCGCCATCGGCAGGCATCGGTCGAGCGCCCGGCCCCTCGAGTCGTCGTACGGGCACCGCGTCAGGCGCCTCCCGCTCCGCCGCGCATCCGCCGCCCTCGTGCCCCTGCCGCCAACCACGTCTGGGTGGAAGGCTCGTACACTTGGCAGAACGACGCCTACGTCTGGCAGCCGGGACAGTGGGTGGTGCAGCGGTCCGGGTACCAGCACCAGCCTGCCCGCTGGGTGCTTCAGCCGGATGGGAGCTACGTGCTCGTGCAAGCGCAGTGGGTTCAGGTGCAAGCGCCACCGCCCCCGGTCGTGGTCGTGCAGCCGAGCCGTCCCTCCGTCGTGGTGACGACCCCGCGGCGTCGTGTCCGCGCCCAGCCGGCCCGCCGGACGCGTTCTGCGACCGTGATGGCCAACGCTCCGGCTCCACGAAGCCGCACCGTCACGGTGACCACCACCCGCTGAGCACGCCCAGCGCTGCCCAGAGCGGGAACCTCAGGAAGCCAGAATCGAAGAAGCCGACGTCCCACTCGAGGGCGTCGGCTTCTGCTTCGTTCCCAGCCGAGTCTCAGCGGTGGTGCTGTTTGCGCTCCCGCTCGACCTGCTCTTTGTACTCGACCGAGTAGCGGGTCCACGGGCGGAGCTCGAGACGCTTGAGGGCGATCGGCTCGCCGGTGCCTTCGCACACGCCGTACTCTCCCTCTTCGAGTTTCTCGAGCGCGTTCTGGATCTGGACGAGGAGCTTTCGTTCCTTGTCGGCGAACCGCATCAGGTAGGCCTGCTCGGTGTGCCGCTGCGCGACGTCCATCTCATCGGACAGGGGATCCACGTTCGAGATCGCGTCCGAGAGGTGTTCCCCGAGGCCCTGCATCACGCGGGCGCGCTCCGAGAGAAGTTTCTGGTAGAGCTGCTGGACCTGTTTCTTGGACAGCTTCGCGTCCGGGTGCGCCTGCGGCTCGAATTCGGGCGCCGCCTCGGGCTTGGCCTTGGCCTTCGACTTCGTCGTCTTCTTGGTCGCGGTCTTCTTCGTCGCCATGTCCTGCTCCTCGTCCCGGGCTGCGCTCGGGAGCGCGATGGGATGCCACAGGGCGGAGAAAGCGTCAACGGTTGACCGAAAACTCCCAACGATCGTGCGGGTTTGCGCTTTGAGATTCTCCGGACAAACGCACAGGTTCGGCGGCGCGGAGGGTCAGCCGATGAACACAGGGCTCGCCCAGGCCATCTCGCCGTCCGTCTGAACGGCCCTCAGGTAGACGTAGCGCGGTGCCGGCAGCGCGTGCGCGAGCGAAGCCTCGTCGCCGTCGACCGCCTGGCTGAAGACGACGCCCGCTTCGGTGACGAGGTCGAGGCGTTCCAAGGCGCTCGCCCCGACCACCCGGCCGGTCACCTCGATGGTCTCGCGGGCGGCGAGCTCACTGCCCATCGGGCAGCCATCGACCTGCATGTCGAGCAGGATCTTCACCCCGCTCGTGGCGTAACACCGGCGGGTCTTGAGCGCGTTCAAGACGGTCTCTCGGTTCAGCTCGGTGACCTGCACCGCGGTCAATCCCGTCCGGTAGGGATCGCGCTTTCGGCTCTCGCCGTGGTGCCAGAGCAGGCCGTGGCTGTCGCTGCTCGCGGTGAAGCCGAACCGGTGCCCCTTCTCGAGCATCGCGCTCGCGAGCTGGTCGGTGTGTTCGCCCCGCATGCCCAGCGGATGATCCGGATGTTCGTAGCACCCGTGGCACGAACAGATCTCCCAGACCGGCTGGCCCGCCGGGTCGTGTCCCGCTTCGTCGCATCCAGTCCAGCCGATGTGGTGCGGAGACGCGACACCACCGAGCGCTGCGATCTTCTGTACGAGGTCTTTGCCCTCCGGCACGTCGTCCCGGGAGACGAGCGCGGTGCCGCGCTCCGGCAGGTACACGCACTTGTGTCCGGGACCAGGGTACCGTTTGCCGGTCCACTCGTAGGCGAGCAGCGCTGTGAATGCGCCCGGTTCGTCGTGCGCGTCGGCGACCCGCTGCAGGTACTCCCACTCGCCGGGGCCGGTTCGCTTGCCGAGAAAGGACTCGTGGTCGGTCAGCGCGACGAAGTCGTCTCCGTATCGATGCCGTGCCCGCAGGTGGGCTTCCTCTGCGGTGCCCACCCCGTCGCTGTGCGCGGAGTGTTGCTGGATGTCGCCGAAGAAGGTCGCGCGACCGAACGCGGCGGCCGGATCCCGGCGCCGATCGAGCCGGGGCGTCTGGAACGTTTGTCGAGAGGTGAGGTCCGCCTCGCAGGCGGTCAGGTCGGGGGGGCCACCGGTGGCCACCGGTTCGACGGCGATCTCGATGCCCTTCTTCTCCCGTCTGGCAAAGACCACGGCGTCGCCAAGACGCGCCGCGGTGCAGCGCCGGCCGCGTGATCCCCAGCCGCCTCCGCTGAGCGAACGCCGCTCGGTCCAACCGGCGTCACCGACGTCCTGGCGCCAGAAGTCGTGCGAGCCGCGACCGAAGATCGCCACCGCGCCGCTCTCGGAGACCACCACCGCGGGGAACTCGAACGACTGTTCTTCCCCGTGGCGGTCGCGATCGCGGTCGCGCATCGGGTCCGAGACCTCGAACACCTGGCCTCCGGCCACGAACCGGAGGGCGATCCACTTCGCGATGTCGGGGTCGAGGGTGTCTTCGCGCACGTCGTGGTGCCACGCCACCCAGTGGCCCTCGCCTTGCGCGGTCTTGCCCGCGGCGATCGCCGGTGCGGCGGCGCAGCCCCGGGCGCGCCAGACCAGCACCGGTGGGGCGCCGGCCGGGTGGAGGGTGACCGAGGCCACCCCCGCCTCGTGAGAGACCCGGACGCACGCACCTTCCACGCGGGCTTCGGATTCGGCCTGTTCGCTGGTGGCTCGGCCCTGTTCGTCGAGCGCAACCACCGCCGGCGCTGCCGTGCCGGCCTGCGCGAACCGAGGTGTGCCCTCGGCGTCGAGGTCGAACGTGAGGACCCGCTCGGCCGCGCCTTCCCACGCGATCGCATGAAGCCGCACCGCTCCTTTCGACACCGTCAGGCGGGCGGCGCGGAGGTAGCGCCCGGGGAGGGGCTCGAGTCCCGGAACATCGTCGTGGGGCAAGAGGGGCATGCATGGGTTATCGCGCCGCGAACCCCGATCGTCGAGTTTCTTGGCGCCGGGCCGGTTGGATCCGCGCCCGTTCCGAGCCGGTCCAGGCACGTGGCCGGTCGCGTTGCGGGGCCGGATCGCGGAGCCTTTGGACGGCGCTCCTCGGGGTCGAGCCGGTTCACCTGCGTTCTGACCCAGTAATCGGAGTTCTTCCGGACAATCCGGACTGGTGCATTGCGCGCAGGGGAAGCGCAGGGGAGCATCCGCGGATGTTCGCTACCCGGATCCGTACCGCCTTCCAAAAACTCGCCAAGCGCCTGCACGCCACCCCCAGCTGGGACGACATCGAAGACGTGCTCGAGGCCTACGCCGATGCGCTGGAGGAGACCGCCGAGCAGTGGGCGTGTTTCTTCGAGTGCGTCGAACACCTCGGCATGAGCGACCACGTCGAGGCGCCCTACGATGTGATCTTCCTGAGCCAGGACGCGTCGCTCGGCACCGGCGTGCCATTCGATTCCTGGGCCGTGATCGAAGGCGTGGACACCGCGGAGTTCCCGCCGGAAGCCGCGGCCCTCTTCGAAGACGGCGTCGCGATCGGGGCCGACGATGCGTACGACCCCTCCGACCCCAAGTCGTTCTCGTCGCTCGTCATCCGGACCGAGGGCTCGCAGGGAGAAGTGTCGATCCACATCGTCACCCGCGAGAAGGTCTGGTCGTTCGGCTCACCGCTCAACCTCACCAAAGCGATGCTCGCGGTCTAATCGGCCGCGGCGCGGCGGACGGCTTCGTAGAGGGCGCGGGGGAAGATCCTGCCGATGAGTCGGTCGCGGGTCTGGAGCGCGGCGTCCAACCACTCGCGCTCGTGGTTCGTGGTGTCGACCGCGGTCATGCGGCGTTCGATGGCCCGCAGCGCGCGGGTGTCTTCCCGGCGGATGGCGCGGGCCGCGAGTCGGTGTCCACGCTCGGACACCTCGCGCAGAATCGTGCGATGCGTTTCGGAGAGCGCGTCGTGTTTCTCTTTGCGGAGGATGGTCGCCCCGACGAGGATCCCCGAGCTGTCGCGCGAGTAGAACCGGAGGCTCTGGTGCCACTGCAGCGCGACGACCGCGAGCGCCGAAGCGGGCACGGTGTCGACGGAGCGGGTCTGGAGCGCGGGCAGGACTTCGGGAATGCCGAGGCGGCGCGGGGTCGCGCCCACGACGGCGAGGAACTCGCTGAAGATCGCGTCCGAACGGGGCGCCCACGGCCGGGCCGCGCGAAGATCCGAAGGACGTTCGATGCGCCGGGTCGAGAACAGGCGGCCCTTGCCCGCGTCCCCCCAGCCGATGAGCGTGTAGCCCTGGCGGTCGAAGAGCTGGCGGAACCGTCCGTCCATTCTCCGACGGGCCCGGTCGAGCGGCGCGTACTCGTTGAAGATGCCCGGCAGTCCCAGCACGAGCACTGGGCGCACGATCTGCGAGAGCCCGGTGGCGGTCAGGGCCGCGCCGTCCAGCTGACCGGTCGCCATCTTGTCGATGTAGTCGCGTTCCTGGCCCTGGCTGCCGCCCGGGTAGAGCCGGAGTCCGAGCTGGCCGTTCGTCCGGTCGCGCAGTTCGCGATCCATCGCACGGAACCCCTGCATCCAGGGGGTGCCATCGGGTGCGACGGTGGCGATGCGCAGCTCGATGGCGGACTGGGCACCGGTGGGCGCTGGCGCCGCCACCATCGGTGAGCAGAGCACGAGCAAGAGGGGAAAGAGCCGTCGCACGTCGGCAGGGTAGCACCGGGGCGCAGCCAGGGCCGAAGGTGGCCAGGTCGACGAGGAAGGCCGTGCCCGTGCCCGTGCCCGTCCGATCCGACGAAGCCGATCCCGAAGGCGACGCCGAATCCGAATCCGAATCCGAAGGAGAGGATGCGTTCTCCTTGCCCTTGCCCTTGCCCCTGCCCTTGCCCTCGGTGTCCGAAGCCGAATCCGAAGCCGAAGCCGAATCCGAAGCCGAAGCCGATCCCGAAGCCGAATCCGAAGCCGAAGCCGATCCCGAAGCCGAATCCGATCCCGAAGCCGAAGCCGAAGCCGAAGCCGAAGCCGAAGCCGATGCCGAATCCGAATCCGAATCCGAATCCGAATGCGGTTCCCGTGCCCGTGCCCGTGCCCGCGACCATAGGCTTGCCAGCGAATCCGCTTCCGCTCCCGCTACCGCTACCGCGACCGCTTCCGCTCCCGCTCCCGCTACCGCTTCCGCTCCCGCTCCCGCTACCGCTCCCGCTCCCGCTCCCGCTCCCGCTCCCGCTTCCGCTCCCGGCGGATCCTGTCGGTTTCTTGGCCCCGTTGATCCGGCCGTGCTAGCCGAGGGGGGAACACACCTGGGCGAAGGGTGTGTTCGCAGCGAAACATTGTTGGAGGGCGAAGTGAACCGACGATCGGTATGGCAGGCGTGCGCGGTGATGACGGCGATTTCGAGCGTCGTGCTCGTGGTGGCATGTGACGACGACGAAGAAAACGTCGAGATCACACAAGACACCCCGGGTGGAGGGTCCGATGGACTCGTCACCGAGTTCGACTTGCTCGCCACCGCCCACATGGCCGATGTGGACCACCACGGTCTGTTCATCGACTTCGGCACCCCGGCGCAGGCCAAGTACACCGTCGGTGACTGGGAGAGCGGCTGGGGATCGCGCGGCGCCGACGGCGACGTGACCTTCGCCAACGCCGGCCGCCGCGGCCGCATCTACTTCCACGTGGACGAGCCGGGCGAGCGCACGGTGCGGGTTCGGTTGCGCCCCAAAGGCACACGCGCGCTGACGCCCTACATCAACAACGAGCAGATCCAAGCCGTGTTCTTCGAGGGTGAAGAATGGCAGGACGTCGACTTCGTGCTGCCCGCCAACCAGGTCGTGCGGGGGGAGAACTACCTCTTGCTCACCTTCGGTGGGGTCACGAGCATCGGCGGCGAAGACGTCAGCGTCCAGGTGGCGAGCGCCCGCATCACCCCCGGCGCACCCAGCGCCGACTACGAAGCGCCGAGCTACGGCACGACCGTCTCCACCGTCTCCCTCGGTGGCGCGGAGCGGCAGGCCATCAGCTACGCGGCGCCCCATGCGTTCCGCTGGTACGTCGAGGTCCCGGCCGGTGGCGTGCTCGCGTTCGGCGTCGGCCAAGAAGGTGCGGCCGGCGGTACGGCGAAGGTGTTCATCACGCCCGAAGGCGGCAGCGCGACTTCGGTGCTGGAGCACACCCTGACCGGCAGCTGGGCGGACCAGCGCGTCGACCTGAGCGCGTACGCGGGCAAGATCGTCCAGGTGCGGCTCGAAGCCGAAGGCGGCGCCGGTCGCGTCGCGTGGGCCACGCCCCGCATCGCACGCGCGCCTTCGCCCGAAGTCGAAATCGAACAAGCCCGCAACGTCGTCGTCGTGCTGGTCGACACGTTGCGCGCGAGCAAACTCAAGACCTGGAACCCGCGCAGCCGCGTGCAGACGCCGGTGCTCGAGCAGCTCGCCTCGGAGAGCGTCGTCTTCGAGCGCGGCCAGTCCACGGAGAACTGGACCAAGCCTGCCGTCGGCGCGATTTTGACCGGCCTTCATCCGATCGACCACGGCGCGCGCACCCAGGCCCACGTGCTGAGCGAGGACGCGCTGATGATCAGCGAACACTTCGACTCGAACGGGTTCGCGACCGGCGGGTTCATCGCCAACGGCTACATCTCGGACCGGTTCGGGTTCGACCAGGGATGGGACCGCTACCGGAACTACATTCGAGAGAACGTCTCGAACGAGGCCGAGAACGTCTTCGGCGAAGCCGCCGACTGGGCGATCGAACACAAAGACGAACGGTTCTTCCTCTACGTGCACACCATCGATCCGCACGTGCCGTACGACCCCGAGGACGAGTTCGTCTCGATGTACGACAGCCGCCCGAACTACGACGGACAGGTGCGCAACCGCATGACGGGCAACCTGCTCGCGGATGCGAAGAAGAACCCGCCCACCGTGACCTTCTCGCCGAGCGACGTGCGCCGCCTCGAAGCGCTGCACGATGGCGAGATCACCCAGCACGACCGGCACATGGGCACCTTCATCCAGCGTCTCAAGGACGCCGGCATCTGGGACAACACCGTGTTCGTGTTCGTCTCGGACCACGGCGAAGAATTCCACGAGCACGGCTCGTGGGGCCACGGCCACTCGATCTACCAGGAGCTGCTCCACGTGCCGCTCCTCGTGCGGGCGCCGGGCGTCTCGGCGCGCCGCGTCTCGACAACGGTCAGCACGATGGACCTCGGTCCGACGGTGCTCGAACTCGCCGGCATCGACGGCATGCCGAACGTCGCGGCGCGCAGCTTGGTGCCGCTCCTCTACGGTCACCCGCGTGTGGGCCCGGAGCTCGCGATGAGTGAGTTCCTGGACGAGCGTCGCGTCGTCACCGCTGGCCGCTGGAAGTTCTTCGTCCGCGGCAACCTCACGCACAGCATCTTCGATCTCGAATCGGATCCCGGCGAGCTCAACCAGCTCAGCGTGGCCGACCATCCCATCGCCGGCCGCTACCTCCGCGTCATGCAGGGGCAGTTCCTGGGCGCGAGCGACCGCTCCAACTGGCTCGCGGCCGAACAGCGTGCTGGCACGCGCCTGACCGGTGGCGATGCCGAGATGGACGACGAGCTGCAGCAACAGCTGCGCGAACTCGGCTACCTGAACTAGAGAGGGAGGCGCTGAGCTTCGCCGGCGTTGCTCGGCGCAACGCCGGGGTCGGTCCGGCCAGGCAGCGGTCCGTGGGGCGTCCCATCGGCAACGTCGCGTGTTGCCATCGGTCAATCGATGGGCCGCGTCACGTGTGGCGGGCCGGCCTCCAAGGTCTCGATCACAGCCCGCGCCGCCCCCGCCGACGAGCCCATGCAGTGGCCCAAGCGTCACCTGTCGCGGGCCGGAAGGAGGAGGAGACTCGGTGTAGCCATGCAGATGCATCGATGGGCAGCGTCACGTGTGGGGGCCCAGTGGCCTCCACCTCTTGGTGTAGCCAATAGGGAGGCGGGGTTCCGGCGCGAAGGTGTTCCAGCCGGCCGACCGGGCGCGCGGCGGGGCGAGGGTGCTTCTTGGCCAATGCAGCATGCTGCTGCACCGCTTTGAACTGCCGTGTTCGAAGCGGCGCCGTTCGTTGCCCGGCTCTGTGCTGAGGCGCAGCGCCAGGACTGGGCTCGGCGTGGTCGAGAAGTGGCTGCGCTTGAAGCGTGGTCAGCGTCGAGGGCCGGGGACGTCGTCGATGGGGATCCTCCCGCGCTTTCTCCATCCGACCCGGAGTAACCAGGTGCCGGCTCTTGGCATCCTCGGGGCGC
>JAXMNT010000051.1:0-53793 GCA_034670305.1 Deltaproteobacteria bacterium | reverse complement strand
TCGCGATGCTCGTCGCGCTGATCAAGCGATCTGACCGCTGATCCGCGGGCAAGGGCAAAGGCAAGGGCAGGGGCAAGGGGCAGGCTGCGAGAACGCCCTGCGGGCGTTCTTCAGCAACCTGCTAGGCTGGCTGCTCGTCGCTGATCGTCGGTTCGCTGCCGGACTGTGGTCCCCACAGCCGCTGCGGGGATCGATCGCTGTCCTGGCTCGGCCGTAGGCAGGGGCCGTTGGTGCGCTACGACGCCAGCGGGAGTCGCACCACGAACCGGGCGCCACCGCCTTCCGGGTTGCTCGCTTCGATCGAGCCCCCGAGCCGATCGACGATCGTGAAGGTCACCGCGAGTCCGAGGCCGGTCCCTTGGCCCACCGCTTTTGAGGTGACGAAGGGCTCGAAGAGTTGGTCGCGGATCGACTCGGGGATCCCGGGTCCAGAGTCGGTCACGGTCAAGAGCGCTGTCTCCTCGTCGTGGGTGTCGACCTCGATGACGATGTCTCCTTCGCCGTCCATCGCGTCCGCCGCATTGAGCAAGAGGTTCAGGAGCACCTGGGTCAGCCGGTCCGCGTTTCCGCGCACCGGCGCGACCGGAGACACGCGTCGTTCGATGCGCAGCTTGGAGGCGTCCTTCTGGGGGGCGACCAGCTGCACCGCGTCGGCCACCACGGCCGCAAGGTCGGCGGTCTCGTCGTTGCCGTCGGATTCGGCCCCGTCCCGCGCGAAGTCGAGCAGGTCGCGGATGATGCCGTTGATCCGCTCGGTCTCCTTCTGGATGCGGGCGAGGAACTCGTCTCGTGTTTCCGGGTCCAGATCTTCGTCTCGCGCCAGTTCGATGAGACCAAGAATCGCCGCGAGCGGGTTGCCGATCTCGTGCGCCACCCCAGCCGCCAGCCGCCCCACCGACGCCAGACGCGTGCTGCGCAGCACCTGATCCTGTGCGGCGCTCAGCTCCGCCGTGGCCGCTTCGAGCTCGTGGAGTTGAGTCTCCAGCGCGCCCCGGTCGCTCCGCACCTGCTTCGCCATCAGGTTGAACGAGTGCGATAGGCGCGCGATCTCCTTTGCGCCCCGGACGGGCGCCTCCACTTCGAGGTTGCCCCCCGCGATGCGGCTCGATGCCATGGTCAACGCTTCGACCGGCCGTACGATGAGCACCGTCAAGACCAGGTACGTCAGCAGCAGGATCATGCCGCCGGTGATCGCGACGTACATCAACATGAGCTGGTTGAACGGACCCGGGCTCTGTTCGGGAGCGCGCACCCACAGCCGCAGGACCCCGCCGCTCTCCACGTCCACCTCGACGGGGGTCCCGAGTCCGGTGATGCCGCGCACCCACGTGGGCGCGGGTGCGTCGGCGCCTCGCGCCCACTCCACACCGCGGATGCCTCCGTGCCCAAGCGCGGCGTCGGCGAGCTGGGTGAACACGCGGTGCCTCGAGCCTTGCGGCGCGCTGCTCACGCCGACCGAGATCGTGTGTCCCGCAGCTTCGGCATCGGTCACCCGCGCAGCATTGCGGCTGCGATCCCCGAGGCGGACCGCGGTGTAGCCGAGGAGTGTGAACGCCACGATGAACGCCACGCTGAGCGCGAGCAGCAGTTGCAATCGAAGTCCCGCTTTCGGCACCCACAGACCATACGCGGTTTGCGGCGAAACCAGCGAATTCCTCAGCGAAGCGTGGCTGTCAGGGATTTTCCCGTGCCGCTTTTTTGACCCACCGAGGGCTCTTGCGGAATGTCAGCGCATGACGTCCGATGAACGACAGGAGCTGCGCGGTCTGACCCTCGAGGGTCGCTACCGCGTCGGTCACATCGTCGGGGTGGGGGGCACCGGAGTCGTCTTCGCGGCGACACGTCTTCGAGACGGCCACGAGGTCGTGCTCAAAGTTCTGCGACCGCACTTCGCCTACAACCCGGACCTGGTCCGCCGCATCCGCCGCGAAGCGGAAGTGAGCCGCGCGGTGGCGCACCCCGGCATCGTGCCGGTGCTTGACGAGGGCACGCTGCCCGACGGCTCTCCCTACATCGTGATGGAACGCATCCGCGGCGAAGCGCTTCATCAGATCCTCAGGCGCGTCGGTACCCTTGGCGTCGCCGAGACCCTCACCATCGCGCGGCGGGTCTGCGACATTCTCCACCGAGCCCACGCCCTCGGCTACGTCCACCGCGACGTGAAACCGGAACACATCATTCTTGCGCCGCACCGGTCGCCGAATGGCGCCGAGAGTCTCCGGGTGTGGCTCCTCGACTTCGGTGTCTGCGCGGCCGACACCGCCCCGCTCGAAGAGCGAGAACGAGAGCGCGGGCGCGTGTTCGGAACCCCGAGTTACTGCTCACCGGAGCAAGCCTCGGGCGATCCCGACGTGGATGCGCGCGCCGACGTCTTCGGTCTGGGCATCGTGGTGTTCGAGTGCCTGACCGGCCGGATGCCGTTTCGCGGGTCCAACGTGACCAGCCTCCTTCGTCGGATCATCCGCGAAGACGCGCCCCGGGTGGGGCTGCTCTCCGCCCGCGTTGACCCAGCCCTCGACCACGTGGTCGGGCGCATGCTCTCGCGGCGCCGCGACGAACGCATCGCGACTGCGCGCGGTGTCATGCGGGAGCTCGCACCGTTCCTCAACGGACAACAGACCAACATCGAACGCATCCTGGCCGGCGACGTCCGGGTGCGCGCGAAGACCTCTTCCTCCGAACACCAATCCACGGTTCGCCAGACCGCAGCCTGAGACGCCATGACCACCGAGACCACCGCCAACGGTACCCCTTCCCCTGCGCCCATCCATGTGGGACGCCCGGCCCACACACGCGCGTCCGTTCTGACCGTGCTCCGATCGACCGGAAGGGCCCGGAAGCGTCTGCGCTCCAGCAAACGCGCCAAAGCGAGTCCGAAGGACGTCGAGCTGCTCGAGTAGCCGCTCGCGCGGACCGTCCGCCTACTGGTCGAGGACTTCGCGCACCCGTCGGGCGAGCCCCGTGGGCGTCAGCGGTTTCTGCAAGAACACCGCGCCGGTCTCGACGAGCCCATTTCGAATCGCGGCTTCGTCCGTGTAGCCCGAGATGAACATGACCTTTGTGTCCGGCCGCTTCGCCTGCACGCGCTTGGCGACCTGCGGGCCGTTGGCGCCCGGCATCACCACGTCGGTGATGAGCAGGTCGATCAACCCCACGTAGTCGTCGGCGATCCGCTGCGCTTCGACCCCGTCCGCGGCCACCAGCACCTCGTAGCCGCATTCGGTGAGGATCCGGCTGGCGACCGCGCGCACCTGTGCTTCGTCCTCCACCAGCAGAATCGTCTCGGTGCCGAGGAGGCTCCGGGTGGGTTCGACGACGGTCTGCCGGGCGGGACCGGACGACTCCACCCGAGGCAAGTAGATCTTGAACGTCGTGCCCGCACCCACCTCGCTGTAGAGCCAGATCGTCCCGCCATTCTGTTTGATCACTCCGAACGTGGTGGACAGCCCGAGACCCGTGCCCTTGCCCTTGGGTTTGGTGGTGAAGAACGGATCGAAGATGTGCTGCTGCGTGGCGGCGTCCATGCCACCGCCTTCGTCGGTGATCGCGACCATCACGTAGGGTCCCGGCACCACCGCGTGGTGTTCTTCCGCATAGGTGGAGTCGAGTTCGACGTTGGCGGTCTCCACCAGGATGCGCCCTCCATCGGGCATGGCGTCGCGGGCGTTGACGATCAAGTTCATCAGCGCCTGCTCGAGTCCGCCGGCGTCCGCGCGGACCAAGCCCAGGTCCTCCGCGCATACCGTCTCGAGCTGGATGTTCTCGCCGATCAGGCGCGAGAGCATCTTCTTCATGTCCGAGACGATCAGGTTGAGGTCCACGTCCTTCGGCTCGAATACTTCTTGCCGGCTGAACATCAGCAGCTGCCGCGTCAGCGCCTCGGCCCGCGTGGCGGCGCGTTCGATCTCCTCCACGTCCGCGCGCACCTCGTCGTCGTCCGGCAGGTCCGCGATGATCATCTGGGAGTAGCTCAGGATCACGGAGAGCAGGTTGTTGAAGTCGTGGGCGATGCCTCCGGCCAACCGCGCGACGGCGTCCATCTTCTGCGCCTGCAGCAGCTGCGCTTCGGTCCGTTTCACCGACGCCTCCGCCGCGCGTTTCTCTGCGTCGGCGTTTCTCAGGCTCGACGCCGTCCACCACAGCATCGCGCCGATGACGAGGATGGTGCTCGTGATGACCATCGCCACGCCGAAGGGCGCAGGCACGTGGTACGCGCGCTCTGACCAGACCCGCAGCCAGCCGAACAGCGCGGGGACAAACAACACCGCGGGCAGCATGCGCCGGGCAAGCCGTCCGCCGCTGTCGTCGGCCGCGAACAACGAAGAGACGCCCTGGTGCGGTCTGCCCGCAAGCATCGACATGGCGATCGCCAACAGCGAGAGCGTCGTCGGCAGCGACATGGAGGAGAAGAGCCCCATCGAGTACAAGGTCGGCACGTCGTACGCGTAGCCGAGCCCGCCCAGCAATCCGAGCACGCCACATCCGCGCCCGAACCACTCCGACCAGTAGAAGCGCGAGCCGAAGAAGGGCACGTCTCTCAACACGACCCCGAGCCCGCCGGACAGAGCACCCGCGGCCGTGGCGGGAGACATCAGCCCATGTCGTTCGCTCGTGTCCGTGGCGAGCAGCTGGTCGATCCCGAAGCCAAACCCGGTGACGTGCTGGAGCACCGACACACCACCGATGAGCGCCGCCACGGCTCCGAGAGTCCGAGAGACGTGGGGTCGATTCGAAACCCCGAGGCCTAGGCCGACGCACAGGAACGCGGCGGCGGCGTTGGCCTTCATCGTGGCGAGCCCGCTTCCGAAACTCTGAATCCCTTCGATCCCGAACCACCACGAGACCAGCACGAGCGCACCGAGGCCCGCAACGGCGTACGCCAAGACGCGGGCCACCGATTCCATGCGGCGCACGACAACGGGGTCGAGCGGGTGGTCGTCCTCTCCGGGAACCGGACCCGGACCACTGTTGTGGTACGGCATGGGCTAGTCCCAGTTGGGTGAGGTGGGGGGCCGCGCGCCCAACGAATTCTGAGGCCCCTCCATCGAGATCAACCAGGACGCTGGCCGGTCGCGGCGCTCGGACGTCGTGGAATCGCGTTGGGACGGGGGGTTCACGGCGCGGGCCAGACCACGGCGGGCGGCTTGGGCGCCGGTCGCGCGAAAAGAAATCCCTGGAAGAGCCCGCATCCGAGCTCGCAAAGGACCTTGAGTTCTTCGACCGCTTCGACGCCTTCGGCGATGACTCCGATTCCCAGCGACCGACAGGTCCGAACCACCGAGCCGACGAGCTCTTGTCGTACCTGCGACGTATGCAGATCCCGGACGAGCGACAGGTCCAGTTTCACGTAGCTCGGGTCGATGGTGGAGAAGGTGGCGAGCCCCGAGTAGCCCGCGCCCACGTCGTCTACCGCGATGCGGAAACCCAGCGCGCGCAACCGGGCAAGGCGGTCGCGCAGATCGACCACACTGGCGTAGCTGCACCGCTCGGTCAGTTCGAACACCACCCGTGGGGCCATGCGCGAGAGCACCGAGCCAGGATCGTAGAGCGTCGGGTCCAGCAGGTCCGCCGCGTGGAGGTTGATGTAGAGGTCGGGCCCCAGTGTCGACTCGAACGATTCCGCCGCGACGACGCGCATGCGGCGCCCGATGTCGTCGAGCCGATGCAGCCGTTTCGCCAGCTCCAGCAGGACATCCGGGCTGTCGACTCCGGGCTCGTGGGTGCGCGCGAGTGCTTCGTATGCGACGACGTCACGTTCCGGCCAGGCCACGATGGGCTGGTAGTACGCGTGGAGTCCGTCGACGGCGCCGCTCATGCAGTCGTCGGTCGCTGCCTCGGGCGGCGGCGGGGGAGGGCAGAGGTCCGAAGCGCGTCGGCGACAGTCTGCCAGGTGGCCGAGCGACAGCGCTTCGTGGAGGGTGCGTGTGAGGTCGGCCGGGCGGATGGGTTTCTCGATGTACCGCAGCGCGCCGTGTTGGAGGGCCTCGAGCGCACTGGACACGGAAGGGGCACCCGTCGTGAGAATCACGGGCACGTTTTGGTCCACGTCGCGGATGGCTTTGAGCAACTCGATGCCACTCAGGAGCGGCATTCGGATGTCGGTGATGACCGCGTCGAACTTCGAACCGGCGAAGATCTCGATGGCCTCTCGCCCGTCGCAAGCGAACACCAATTCGATGGGCTCCTTCCGAAAGATGCGCGCGATCGACCGCCGGATCAGGGGTTCGTCGTCCGCGACCAGCACCCGGGCGGGCCCATGTTCAGTGTCGCTTTCCGCTCCCATCACCGCAAGCTTCTCCGGCCTGGGGGACGGACGTCAATGGAGAATGAGGAACAGGTTCGAACCCCGTACAAGGCGCGCACCCATTTGGGTGATGTCTGCCTCAGCGCGGCCGGAACGGGACCATCGAACAGGGCGCTTCGTTGAAGCTGGTGCCGCCGGTGTTCGCGACCTCCATGCCCTGGCCAAACATGATGTTGCCGCCGCCCCAGACCCAGGGACTGTCCGTGAAGAGCAGCGCCAGACACATCTCCTGATCGCCGATTCCGTAGCGCACGACTTCGTCGCGCGGGTTGTCGTACAGGCAGGTGACCCGCATGCCCGTCGCGCCGGCCAGGTCGAGTGGCGGATCGAACACGTCCCCGAGCGGCTCGCCGATGCTGTTGTAGCCCTCCCAAAGAATGTCTCCGTCGCGCGCGCCGCCGATGATTTCCACCCGCATCCCCACTCCGAGCTCGTGGTAGTGCGGCAGGATGTAGTGGACCCCGAAGTCGATCGGTCCGGAGTTCGGGATCGAGAAATCGCACTCCATCGTGAACTCCGACTGCATGCGCGGCGGCAGTTGCAGGTCGAGGTAGTCGAATGCGAGCCCGTTCAGGCGGGTGGTCACCACATGATCCGGAATCGTGTCGAGATGCATCGTGGCTTCGACGTCCAGGTCCTCGCCGTAGGTGTTCAACACATGCAGCTCGCCCACGACGACCGAACGGGCCGGGATCCGGATCGCCACGCCCTCCGGGAACGCCTGTTCCTCTCCTGCCGCCTGCGTGGACTGCGCGAAGAGCACCCCACCCGAGACCGCGGCCGCCACACTGTCGAAGCTTCGATCGCGGCAGCGCCAGAGTCCGTCGTCTCCAGGGAAGGTCGTTTCACGCACGAAGAACCAGTTGCTGTGATGCAGCCCGAGCGTCGCTTCGAACCGGACCTTGTTCACCCAGATCGAGGCCTCGTTGTTCAGGGTCCAACTGAAGCAGTGGCCCGCGTCCTCCGACCCCGCTGGAAGATCGATTTGGGGCACTGACTGCGTGAGCGTCATCGGGATGCCGAGCACCTCGCCGTCTTCTCCCACCCCCCCGTCCATGCCGGCGTCGTCCATGGCGGCGGGAACGAGTTCGCACGCGAGCGCGCAGACAACGAGACTGGACAAGAGAAGTGACCGCATGGTCTCCCTTTGTACCCGCTGCCGACTCGGTCGTCCATGCGTCCCAAACCATCGCCCGGCCAAGGGTCCAGCCAGCCATCGACCCGCCCGCTTGCGGGCACGGGGCCGCGACACTACTTTTGGATATGGCGCTACCTCTCAGCTTCTTCGAGCGACTTCCGAAGACGGACCTCCACGTCCACCTCGACGGCTCGCTCCGACTCCAAACCATCCTCGAACTCGCCGAGCAGGACGGCATCGAGCTGCCGGCCACAGACGCCGACGGATTGCATCGGGCGATGCACCTCGGCGAGAACACCGGCTCTCTCGTCGAGTACCTCAAAGCGTTCGATACGACGCTCAAGGTCATGCAGACCGAAGAGTCGCTGCACCGCGTCGCGTACGAGCTCGCCGAGGACGCGGCGCGCGAGAACGTCCGCTACATGGAAGTTCGCTACTCGCCGATGCTGCACACCCGCCAGGGCCTGCACCTCACCCAGGTCGTCGAAGCGGTGATCGCAGGTCTGCGCGCGGCACAGAAGGACTACGGCATCCAGTCGAACGTCATCATCTGCGGCATCCGCAACATCTCGCCCGAGTCGTCGCTCGAGATGGCGCAGCTCGCAGTCGCGTACAAGAACCGGGGCGTCATCGGCTACGACCTCGCGGGCGCCGAGTACGACCACCCGGCCAAACACCACCTCGAAGCGTTCCAGCTCGTCCGGGACAACAACATCTCGGTGACCATCCACGCCGGCGAAGCCTACGGTCCGGAATCCATCCACCAGGCGATCCACGTCTGTGGTGCGCACCGCATCGGGCACGGCTGCCGCCTGCGCGAAGACGGCGACCTGCTGCACTACGTCAACGACCACCGCATCGCCCTCGAGTGCTGTCCCTCGTCCAACGTCCAGACGGGCGCGGTGCGCGACCTCGCGAGCCACCCGATCCGCCTCTACCACTCGCTCGGACTGCGGGTGACGATCAACACCGACAACCGCCTGATCACCGACACGACCGTGTCGCGCGAGCTCTGGCTCGCCCACACGCAGATCGGACTGAGCCTCGACAGCATCAAGAAGATTCTGATCAGCGGCTTCAAGGCGGCGTTCCTCCCGTTCCACGAGAAGCAGGCGTTGCTCCGACAGATCAACAAAGAGCTCACGGACGTGAACGAAGACTCGATCTTCCCGCCCGCAGACGAGGTCCCTTCCGCGGAAGCCACCCCCTGATTGATGCCCACTGCCACCTCGACTTCGAGGTGTTCGATCTGGACCGCAACGTCGTCCTCGACCGCGCCCATGCGGTGGGGGTGCGCGCGGTGGTCTTGCCGGGGGTGAGCTCGGCGAGATGGGATTTTGCGGCGAGTCTCGGTCAGCCCATGTGTGTGGGCATCCACCCGGAGTGGATCGCCACCGAACGAACGAGCACCGACGCGCTCCGAACCGCTGCGCAGAAGCACGGGGCGGTGGGCATCGGTGAGTTCGGGTTGGACGTTCGGGTGGGTGGTCCCGATGGTGCCCTTGCTCAGATCGAGCAGTGCGAGGTCCACCTCGAGGTGGCCTACGAGCTCGACCTCCCGATCGTGCTCCACGTGGTGCGCCGCCACGGCGCGATGCTGGAACTGCTGCGTGAGACCGAGCGCGGCATGGTGCATGGATTCACCGCGGCGCCGGAGGTGGCGCTGGACTATGTGCGGCACGGTCTACATGTGAGTTTCGGACCGCGGGTCTGCGACGAGCGCTCGAAGAAGGCGAGGGCGGCTGCGAAGGTGGTCCCGCTCGATCGGCTCCTCGTCGAGACCGATGCGCCCCACGCGAAGGGCGAGCGCGGCGAACCCGCGGATCTGGTGCAGGTGATCGATGCGTTGGCGTCGCTGCGCGAAGAAGACGCATCCACGATCGCCGAGGCGACCGCGCACAACGCACGCGCCTTGTTTGGCCTTCGCTGAGCGCTAGGACAGAAACGAACGCACGACGACGCTGGCGGCGGTCAATCCGAACGCGCCGGTCACGAACGCGGCCGAGCCGTCGATCCGCAACTTGCGATCGCAGTCGTTCTTCCCGTTCTTGCCGCCTGGACAGACGCACCGAAATCCGACCCCGTCGTCGTACGAGGGTGGGGTGGGTTCGATGGGCGTCTCGGTGCTGAACACCGCAGCCACGCCGAGTGGTTTCGTGGTGTCGAGTCCGTGTCGCTGGCGCAGGATCTTCCGGAAGGCGCGGGCGAAGGGATCGATCTCGGTCTCGCTGAGATCGGCCACCTGGATCGCGGTCGGGTCGAGGCGCGCGGCGGCGCCCATGCAGGACACGATGGGAATGCCGCGTTCGATGCAGGTCGCGACGAGGTGCGCCTTGGCGGTGAGGTTGTCGATCGCGTCGACGACGAAGTCGACCTTGCCCGAGAGCAGCCGATCGCTCGTCGTCGCCTCGTAGAAACTCGACTCGGCTTCCACGCGACCGGTCGGGTGCACCAGCCGCAGGCGTTCCGCCATCACATCGACTTTGCGCTTGCCGATGTTGCCCTTCATCGCGTGCAGCTGCCGGTTGGTGTTGGTCACACAGACCTTGTCGAAGTCGATCAGCGCGAGGGTCCCGACGGCGCTGCGGGACAGCGCCTCGGCCGCGAACGAACCGACGCCGCCGACCCCGATCACGAGCACGCGCGCGTCGGCCAGTCGTCCGAGCCCAGGCTCCGTGAACAGACGCGCGGCCCGATCGAAGCGGCGGTGGGTTCGATACGCTTCGTCGACGACGGGAGACGGAGCGCGGGCGGACTCGACGGGCAGCGGCATGACCAGGACGATCTAGCGCTTGCACGCCGCTCCGTCACCTCGCCGCCGTCAACTCACGTGGTGCCGGGGAAGCTCAACTCTTCGAAGCCGGCGCCGCGCAGCACGTCCATCGCACCGATGAGCGTGCCGGTGTCCACATCGTCGTCCGGATGCAGGTGCACCGGCGTCGGCCGGCCGGCAACGCGGGCGTGGATGGCGAGCTGTTCGGCGAGCCCGTCCTGGTCGTACGTGTCTCCCTGGAGCGGCAACGTGACCTGTGTGCCCACCTCCGACTCGAGCGTGTACGCGTTCTGCGAGATGCGCAGCACGAGCGGCATGGTCTCCGGAGGCTCCGCCAACTGGTCGGGCGCGGAGCCCTGGGTGAGCGCCGGCATCTCGGCCGTGTTCGACCAGACCGCGGTCGCGAGCAGGAACATCACACAGCAGAAGAGCAGGTCGATGAATGGAACGAGCGGCAGCTCCTGATCCACCCGTTTGCCCCTGCCAGAACCCCCATTGCCAATCGTCGCCATCGCCCGTCGCTCCTTCACGCGCGCGAAATGCGCGCACGAAGATCGACCGCCAAGAAGGCAGAAAGTTCCCGCTCAGTCGGAGACGACTTCGCGGTCTCCAGCTTCGGCTTCGGCTTCGGTTTCGGCTTCGGCTTCGGTTTCGGCTTCGGCTTCGGCTTCGGCTTCGGCTTCGGTTTCGGTTTCGGCTTCGGTTTCGGCTTCGGCTTCGGCTTCGCCCTCGGCGTCGGGATCGGCGTCGGTGTTCTCCGACCCGTTGCCGATCGCAAACTCCGAGTTCACCTCCGCCAGTGGCCGCCCTGTGGCCGCGCGCACCTGCGCCGCGATCGAACAGTCGGCCGCGCCCCCCATGTCCGGCAGCGCCTGGGCCCGTCCAGCCATGCCCGCACCCAGCGCGATGCGCACGGGAATCAGTCGACCGCGCGCCATGGTGCGGGTCCGCAAGAGCGGCCGCGCCCGCTGCAGGTCGTAGAGGAAGACGTCGACTGGATGTTCGCGGCGATCGCTGCCGTGCTGGATGACGAGCAAGAAGTACGCGGCGCGTTCGTCCTCCAGCATGAGCGGGAAGTCGTTGCGGACGCGCTCCTGCAGTTGTTCGTCCAGCACCCGAAGCCGCAGCACGTCGTCGTTCGCGTCGCGCACCCCATCCAGCCAGCTGTCGTCCAGTTGTTCGAGCCTCGCGTAGAACCCGCGCAGCGACGTGGGTGACAAACCCAGGCACTCCGGGATCGCGTCCCCCTGCATGGCGAGGGCGCCGCCTGCGATCTCCTCCGCGCTTCCCGTGTTGTCCACGTTGAGTCGCAGGTAGATGCCCGGCGCGCGGTGCATGGCATCGAGTTGCAGCCGGGGATCCGCCCAGGTCTCGGGTGGTTCGGCGACCGCCTCGGCGATCCATCCAGCGAGTTTGTCCCGAAGGGCGTGGGCCCGAGCGCGAACCGGCACGACGTTTTGCTGCCACGTCGAGGCGATGCGTTGTTTGAGCTCGGCGGCTTTGCTCCGCTCGCGCCACTGGTAGAACCCGATGCCGCAGACGATCGCGAGCCCGATCGGCACCACCCACTTCCACGGGAACCGCGGCTTGAAGGCGCGCTGGCCTTCGTCGGTGGGCTCGAAACGCGCCGGTTGCAGTTCGTCGGTCATCGCGACTCGTTGTATCGGAGAAAGGGCACGGGGTCTCGGATCCATACGGTTCAGAGTCCAACGACGCCACGAAGTTTCAGTGCCCGCAGGAGGCAGGCATCCGACGAGGAGGTCGAGCCCAACCGCGGAGCGACAATCCCCATGTAAAACGAAGAAAGGCGCGTCCCGGAGGACACGCCTTCTTCGCGATTCGAACTTCGGGCTACTCGCCGGTGGCGTTCACCGCGAAGCTGACGTTCTGGTAGCCCGCTTGCGCGGCCGAGAACATCACCTTCTTCACGACTCGGAAGTCCACGTCCACGTCGGCATGCACGATCACGTTGCCGTGAAAGGGCTCGGCCGGATGCAGAATGCTCCAGTTGCGCTTGAGGGTCTCGAGGTTCTGGATGAGCCCGTCGATGCGTTCCATCTGCGCGTTCGCGGCCAAGGAGGTCGCGTCCGCCACGCGGGTGCCCTGAAGGGTCACCACGTTGGCGTCGATCGAGATGATCGGTGCGATTTCGATCGGTGTCGTGTTGGCCGCATCCGGCATGCGGATGGTTTCGGAGGTCACCTGCAACGCGCCGCTCGATTCGAACTGAAGAATCAAGAACACGATGAGCACGATGAGGAAGTCGATGAACGGAACCAGAGGCAGCGACTGGTCGACGTTCTTGCGACCGCCCCCCGTGACTTTGCCCTGAACGAACTTCAACGGGACGTGGTGAAGAAGAACCTTGCCCGGTACATGAATGGACATCGTTGTTCTCCCCTCCTAAAGGAGGCTTGCTCCGTCGCTGAGCGACATTTCGGGGAAACCTTCGCCCACCACAAGATCCATGGCCTGGACCACGTTCTCGTAGCGAACGCCATCCTCAGGCGCGACGATGATGTCGCGACGGTTCGGCTCCAAGCGCTTGCGCTCTTGCAGCTTCGTCCGCAGCTCCTCGTTGGCGTAGGCGTCGCCTTCCTTGGGCATGTTGATGCTGTCGCCCGCGCTCGACGCCAACACGTAGCCGCTGTTCTGGATTTGCAGAATCAGCTTCACGCGCTCGTCTTCTTCGGGCTGGTCTTGGGTCTGGGCTTGGCCCGGAACCCGCTGGTTCGCGTTGATGCGCGCCAGCTGGTTCCACACCGCCGTGGCCAAGAGAAACATCACGCAGCAAAAGAGCAGGTCGATGAACGGAATGAGGGGCAGTTCCTGGTCGACGCTCTTTTTCCCGCCGTGTCCGCCACCACCACTACTGATACTCGCCATTCGCCGTACTCCTTGGTTGGGTCAAGTCGAGGTCGGCCGGAGCCGACCCCAGACTAGGCCTGCTGGAGGCCCTGAAGGTTGACCTTCGAGCGGTTGTTGACGACCAGGTTCATGACCTGGACCGTCGCGGCGTTGATGTCGTCGAGCAGACCCTGGGTCTTGCCGTTCAACACAGCCATGCCCATCAGCGCGATGATCGCGGAGAGCAGACCGAACGCGGTGCAGTTCATGGCTTCCGAGATGCCCTTCGCGAGCATGGTGGCCTTCTCCGCACCCGACGCGCCGGCGACGGCAGCGAAGGCGTGAATCAGACCGTACACCGTGCCGAAGAGGCCCGAGAGCATGGCAAGGTTGGCGAAAAGACCGAGGAACGCCGTACGCGCTTCGATCTTCGGAAGTTCGCGAAGCGCGGCTTCGTCCATCGCGGACTGCACCTCGGAGTCGGGGCGGTTGACCTTCATGAGGCCAGCCTTGACGATCCGAGCCAGCGGCGCGTTTGCAGCGCTGCAGAGCTTGATGGCGCGACCGATGTCGCCCGCGAGGATGCACTTCTGCATCGTTGCGAGAAACACATCCTTGTTGATGCTGCTTCGGTAGAGATAAACCGAGCGCTCGATGATGAAGCCGATGGCCATAACGAGCCAGAACAGGATGAGGTACATCGCCCATCCACCTTCTTCGAACGCGTGAGCAATACCTGACATGGGTGCTGCCTCCTGGGTGCCAGTCTTGGTTGTGCGACCCACCCCGAAATGAGGGGACCGCAAGAACGGTTTGCGCCGAAATCCTCGGATATTGTTGACTTATCCGGGGCTGTCGAAAACGCCGGCCGATGATACTTATGGGCCCTGGGAAGTCAACGCTGATCCGCGCATGTTTGGGACTCATGTGAATCCGTGTCCTCTCAGGGGTGAATCGTCAGACAGCGCCGTATCAGAAAGGTTCCCGAATTCGGGCACCTTGACCAAGATCGGGCGTCCGTGGGCCGGGGGTGGGTGATCGCACACCTACACGTCGTGCGAGGTGAGCGCGGGGGGTGGGTGCGGGGGTCGGGCGGGGACGATCCCGTTGGTGAAGCCGAATGCCGGAGCCGATGCCGGAGCCGACGCCGATGCCGAAGCCGATGCCGATGCCGATCCCGTTGGTGAAGCCGAGGCCGAAGCCGACGCCGAAGCCGATGCCGAAGCCGAAGCCGAAGCCGAAGCCGACGCCGGAGCCGATGCCGAAGCCGATGCCGATGCGGAAGCCGAAGGCCGATGCCGAACGCCGGAGCCGGAGCCGGAGCCGAAGGCCGGAGCCGGAGCCGAAGGCCGAAGGCCGAAGCCGATGCCGAACGTCGAAGCGGATGCCGAACCTTGCAGCGGCGTCGAGTAGCGAAGTGTCGAAGATCCGAGTTCGAGTCGTTGCCGGGCCGGCCCGTGGCTGGGCGGGGAAATGGGAGCCGACGTTTGACGCTTCGGTTGTACGAAGCCGAATGCCGGCCGGGCGTACGCCGGGATGGGTTCCCAGCCATACCTCTTTAAAGGCGCGGGCTCCTTGCGTGCAATGTTCCCGTGTCACGATCCCGTTCGATCTCGTTGACAACGTTGACGGCGCTGGGTTAGCTTCCCGGCCTGTTCGGCTAATCACCGAACAACGTTGAGGATTTCGCGAAACCGATACCCCGTGGAAGCGGTCCCAAACGCAGGATGCGATTGGGTGAGCCGCACGTTCGGTCAGAACCAACTCGGTTCTCATCGAACCTCGAAAGGCTTTCTGAGGAGCCCAGCTGATGGAAGAAATTTGGCATGCACTGCTCGAAGGCGCGCCCTTCTCGTTCATCAACATCGGAGTGTTGGCGTTTTCGCTCGCGATCATTGCTGAACGACTGGTGTTTATTCTGACGCGCTACCGTGTGAACACCACGGAGTTCATGGCGCAGATCCGCAAGCTCGTTCAGGCGGGCAACATCGACCGAGCGATCAAGCTCTGCGAGGCAGCACCGCTGCCCTTGCTGCAGATCGTCAAGTCGGGCCTCACGCAGGTCAACCGCGGTGAAGAAGCGATCATCGCGGCGATGGAAGAGCGGATGAGCGAAGCCGTCCCCCACCTCGAGAAACGAACCCCCTGGTTGTGGACGCTCGCGAACCTCGCGACGCTCATCGGTCTGCTCGGCACCGTCCGTGGTCTCATCAAGGCCTTCAAGGCGGTCGGCGAGATCGACGATCCCGCGCAGAAGCAGGCGCTTCTCACCGGCGGCATCTCGGAAGCCATGTGGAACACCTTCCTCGGCCTTCTGGTCGCGGTTGTCTGTATGTCCGCGCACCTTTTGCTTCACAGCATGGCGCACAAGCAGAAGCACGAGCTGGAGAAGGCCGTGCAGAAGCTCGAGAACCTCCTCACGCTTCGACGTCAGGGCTGAGACACCGCTAAGGTGTAAGCAGCATGGCCAAGTTCTCCCCGCAGCAGCGCGCGTACATCCGGAAACGCTCGAAATACAACGAGCCGGGTCCGGATGAACTCGATGACGAGCTGAACATCATCCCGTTCCTCGACATCACGGTGAACCTGATCATGTTCTTGCTCGTGCTGCTCACGACCATCGGGTTCTACTCGGAAGTCGCTGCGTCCCTACCGTCCTACTCGCGCGGCGGCGTGGGACAGCGGTCGACGGAGCAGGAGAGCCTGAACCTCAACGTGACGGTGACCGACAACGGCATCATCGTCGCGGGCACGGGCGGCAAGCTGGCCCCCGGCTGCATGGAGACCCAGACCGGTCGGGTGCTCACTGTTCCGAAGGTGAACGGCGCGTACGATTGGGAGGCGCTTCGCGCCTGTGCGGTCACCGTGAAACAAGAGTTCCCGGACGAGCACATGGTCACGATCAGTGCCGACCCCAACGTCGAGTACATGCACCTCATCACCGCGATCGACGCGCTGCGTGAGAGCAACGACGAAGACGAGCTCTTTCCCGACGTTCAACTCTCAGCCGGAGTTCGGTGATGGCGGACGAAGAAGAACCCAAAGCTTCGATGAGCCAGGTCAAGCGTCAGATCCGTCGACGCAAGGCCAAGTGGCCGGTGCACGCAGCGCACGGCCTGAACATCTACCCGATGATGGACATGATGACGATCTTGCTCGTCTTCATGGTCATGCAGTTCAGCTCTTCGACCGCCTCTGCGGTGACCCAGAGCAACGAGCTGCGGATCCCGTACTCCACCTCGACGGCTGAGCTCGGCGACGCCACACCGATTCAGATCTCTCGCAGCGCGATCATCGTGGACGGCGTCGAGATCCTTGAGCTCCGAGGCGGCCTCGTCGACCCGAGCCACAAGCAGGGCGGCGGCACCGGATTCCTCATCACGCCGCTCTACCGCGAGATGGGCCGGATCCGGGATCTGAAGAAGCTCATCGAGCAGCAGAACCCGCGCCGCGCATTCCGCGGAGACGTGCAGATCATCTGCGACCAGCACACGCCTTTCCGGACCTTGGCCGAAGTGATCTACACCCTGGGCCAGACCGAGTTCGCGAACCTGCGGTTCATCACGAACAAGACCCAGCGCCTCGGTGGCCAAGGGCGCGAGTAGCATGTTCCCCGGGGGCACCGCCCCCAAACCCCATCCCGGCGACGGGCGCTTCACGCTCCGTTTCGCGGCGTCGATGGGCTGAGCGTTGGCGTTTCGAGACGATCGCGACGCGCTCCGCGCGAAAGCCGAGGCGGCCAGGCGCGAGGCCGAAGAGCTTCAGTCCGAGCTGGCCGAAGCCAAAGCGGCGTTGGCCGCCCAGACGGCCAAGGACGTCCGCGACGAGCGGGAGTTGGAGCGTCTGCGCGCGCAGGTCGAACGACTCGGCGGTCCGCCCCGCCAACCCAAGGCACACCCGAACCGTCCCATGTACATCGCGCTGGGGGTTGGGCTGGTGGTGGCGATCGGTGCGGGGACCGCGCTCTTCGCACGGGGCGACAAGGCCGCCGTCGACCGGGTGCCGGTGGGCGGGGTTCCCCCCGCTGAGCAGCACATCGCAGGCGGCCCAGAGGCTTCGCCAGCTCCTGTGCAGCCAAGCGTGGTGCGGCTGCCGGGGATCGTCGTTCGGAGCGACGGCGCGTCCCAACTCGCAGGGCGCGGCTGCATCGTCGAGGCGACGTTGACGGAGGGGCCTGCGATCCGCTCGGTATCGGTGTACTGCGACGGGCTGCTCTACGAGCCGGGGCAGTCCAGCGGCACCGGCATGACGCTTCGGGACTCGTCGGTGGTCGAGGCGACGTCGGACCCAGGCGCGTGGCGCTACCGGCTCTCGTATCAAGACACCGGCGAGCGGACCGGACCACGACCACAGGTCCGGCTCGACTCGGCCCGCCACGCGCTGCGCGTCTGGCGGGAAAGCGAAGATCCCTTCGACCTCGAGATCTTCGTCGACGAATGGAGCTCCGTGCGCCGCGGTGAAGCCCTCTCCTCCGGCGAGGAGCGGTTCGCCCCTCTGGATCCTGTGCGCCGGGTGGCGCGGAGTTCGGAGCGGGATGCGGATTGCGAACTCTCGATCGATCCGTGGATCGCGGGGCACGATCTGAACTGCCGGGTGGTGCTCCGGTGCGGCGACGAGCTGGTGTACGGCGAGGCGCTCTCCGGCATGTGCGCGTGCACGTCGGCGGACGGCCGCATCCTCCAAGCCGAAGACGGGAGCACGACGGCCGAAGATGGCGATCCCGCCGTCGTCGTGGACCTCGACGCAGGCACGCTCGAACTCTCCGATGTGGTGCAGGGCGACGCGGTGGCGGAGTCGTTCCAGTTGAGTGTGCCAACCGACGAACGCTGCGCGCTCGAGGGTCGCTGGGAGGGCGCGTACACGTACCAAGGCACGACCTATCCCGGGCTGTCGTTGGACAGCGGGAACATGACGGTGCGGGGCGCCGCCGGGGGTGGCTGGATGAACTCCGTACACAGCCGTGCCGTCTGTGGTGAGAACGCCGCGCTGCTCACGGCCATCGACCGAAACTACGCGGGCACGTTCGGCCCGGGCTTTCAGACCTTTGTCGCGCTCCAGGTCGAAACCGACGACAGCTTCTGGTTCCGCCGCATCGAACGGTAGTCAGCCCGCAACGGCAGTCAGGCGAAGCGAGCCAGATCTGCAGCGGCAGGAAGTCAGAGCCCGCGGGTGTGGGCGATGCGCAAGAGCCAGTCGCTCGCTTCGTGGCGCAGCCGGGCGCGCGACTCGGCCCGCTCCCAGGTCTGCTCGGCCGCGTCGAGATCGCCGACCGCGAAGTGCGCCATCGCTTCGAGACGCAGCCGCTCGTCCTGCAGCCGGTCGGTCGGCAGCCCGCGGGTCTCCGCCCGCTGGAGCGCCGGAAGCGCCAGGTCGAAGCGCTCGGACTGCAGCAGCTGGCGGCCTTCGAGGTAGGCGCCGAGCCCGTCTTCCCGAACCCGGTCGATCTCGCGGGCCAAGTGCATCGCGACCGTTGCGTTCGGGCTGCGGCCCCGGTGGCCCACGAGCAGGTCGCGGACGAAGCGCCCCTGGGCGCCGCCAGCGCGCAGGACGTCGAGCTTCACTTCGCGGGCGCGGGCTTCGTCGTCGCTCTGCGGCAGCTCGAGCAGCTCTGCGTAGACCGCGCGCGCCACGTCGCGGTCGCCGCGGAGCCATCGGGCGTCCGCGAGTTCTTCGCGCGCCCGCGCGATCAGTGGCGGTGGCGCACCCTCCAGTGCGTCGAGTTCCCGGTCGGCGGCCTCGAAGGCGCCGAAGCGGGCGGCCGCGCCGACCAGCGCCGCGCGTGCGCCGATGTCGCCTGGATCGATCTCGAGGGCTTCGGTGCATCCCAACGCGAGGCGCCGTTCGTCGCCTGCCGCGCGGTCAAACGCCATCTCTTGATGCAGCCGGGCAAGCCGATGGGGGCACGCGGTTTGGAAGATGCTCGCGCGGTAGAAACGAAGTTCGGTCAGTGCGAGCGCGCCCTCGGGCAACTCCACGTCGTCGAGGTGCGCATGCCAGGCGGCTTCGAGCTCAGCGGTGGAACCGAGAGCGTCGAGCACGCCGGCCCGATGCACGCGGCGCACTTCTTCGGCGCCGTACGCCTCGAACATCCAATGCACGAACGAACCCGCCGCCGCGTACGCCCGACGGGTCGGGAGGGTCAGAAAGCGCAGGCTCATCACATCGGAGAGCCGGGGCAACATGTCGAGCTGGCGCATCGCACGACAGAACTGGTCGGGGTCCATCCCGTCTCGCTCAGGCCACTCGATCGCCACCGCCACCCCTTCGATGAGGCCGGGGTTCGGTCGCCAGCCACCCATCGATCCGCTGACTTGGAACGGGCCTTCCGCGGCGCGGCCTGCGACCACGTGCACGATCTCATGCGCCAGCACCGGATGCGGCCAAGCGCGCAGCTGCAGATGAACCTCCCGGCGCCACGGCTTGGCGATGAACGTCCGACCCGCACCCATCCAGCGTCGCTTCTCGTCCACCGAACGGTAGAAGTACGCGTGCACCTTTTCGTCTTGGTCGACCCCGAGCACCCGTGCGGCGTTGGCCACCCGAAAGTCGCAATCGAGCACCAGCCGTCGTTTGGACTCCGGCGAGAGTTCGCGCGGACCGAAGACCACACACCGTTCGCCTTCACCGCGCCATCCGAGCGCCTCTTGGATCGCCTCGGTGCGCCCACGGTGACCGAGCGCGTCGCCCTGGCTGCTCGCGAGCAAGGTCGCTGCGCCCATGACCAGCGCGAGGGGGAACGCGAGCCCACGCGGCGCGCCGAGGCGGTCGAGTCCAGGCCGCCACATCGCGACGATGGCGAACGCAACGGTGAGGGCGAGTCCCAGGGTGACGAGCCGGAAGGTCACGAACGTCATCGGCAACGAGATGTCTTCGTCGTAGAGCGACCCGGGGAACCAGCCGACGAAGTGGTCGTACACGAAGATGGCCGGCGTGCTCCAGAACGCCCACAGCCCGAAGCCGTACGAGAGGAGCGGCACGAGCACCGCGAGCAGTGTCGCGCGGCGCGGCCTGCGTACCCAGGCGCCGAAGAACACGCCCACCAGCGCGGCGACCAACACACCGACGCCCGGACCGAGCGCGACGAACGCGAGCCCTTCGAACGGCGTGCAGTTGCGCACGCGGATCTGGTTCACGGCCAGCACGGTCACTGGGATCAGCCACACGAGGATCGCGGACATCGTCGCGCGCCGCAGGACCGCGCCGGCGGTCGGGAACTCACCGGCGAGCCGGGCGGCGATCACCGTTCGAGCCCCGATCGCGGCACACAGCGGAGGCAGCACGAGGCCGAGCACGAGCGCGCTCTCGACGCCCTGCACGCCGAGCAGCCGGGAGAAGCTCAAGCCGACGCCGAGGCAGAACCCAACCACCACTCCGAACTGGGTGGCGGTCGGTCGCGACCACCGGCGGCGAGGTCGAGAAGCCACGGAGCCTACGAGATCGAGCCGGTCTCGAGCGCCAGCGGAAGCACGTCCGAGACCCGACCGACGAGGTGGAACTCGAGCCCTTCGCGGATCTCCTTCGGCACGTCCTCGAGATCCGGGGCGTTTCGTTTCGGGAGGATCACGTGTTTGATGCCAGCGCGGTGGGCGGCGAGGATCTTCTCCTTGATGCCGCCAACCGGAAGCACGTTGCCCCGCAACGTCATCTCACCGGTCATCGCCACGTCGTGCCGGACTTTCAGCCGCGTCAGTACCGAAGCAAGCGCTGTGAAGATCGTGATGCCCGCGGAGGGGCCGTCCTTCGGCACACTCCCGGCGGGCAAGTGCACGTGGACGTCGATCTTGCTCAGGAAGTCTTCGGGCAGACCGAGCTCGCCAGCGCGCGCACGAATGTACGTGAACGCGGCCGCGACCGATTCTTTCATCACGTCGCCCATCTGGCCGGTCAGGTGGATCTTGCCGCTGCCGGTCATGCGGCGCGCCTCGACGTAGAGCACGACGCCACCCGAAGGGGTCCACGCGAGCCCTGCGCTCAGCCCGGACTGCGAGGCGCGTTCGAGGGCTTCGCGTTTGTGGGTTGCCGGTCCGAGTGCGTCTTCCACGAACCCTGGCGTCGCCATCTCGAAGGCGTCTTCGCCGTTCGCCAGCCGCACTGCGAGCGAGCGGCAGATGGCCGCCACCCGCTGCTCGAGGTGTCGAACGCCGGCCTCTCGGGTGTACTCGTCGACGATGCACTCGATGCCGGCGTCGGTGAACTCGAGCCGGTCGGGCGTGATGCCGTGGTCGGCCAGCTGGCGCGGCACCAGGAACTGCTTGGCGATCGAGCACTTCTCCACCCGCGTGTAGCCGGGCAACTGAATGACTTCCATCCGGTCGAGGAGCGGCGTCGGGATCGTGTCCATGCGGTTGGCCGTGGCGATGAACATCACCGAGCTCAGGTCGACGGGTACTTCGATGTAGTGATCGGTGAACGTGTTGTTCTGCTCGGGGTCGAGCACTTCGAGCAGCGCGCTCGAAGGATCGCCGCGACCGTCCGAACCGAGCTTGTCGACCTCGTCGAGCAGCATCACCGGGTTCTTGCTCTGCGCTTGTTTGAGCGCGGTGACGATGCGTCCCGGGAACGCGCCGACGTAGGTCCGCCGGTGTCCACGGATCTCGGCTTCGTCCGACACGCCGCCCAGCGAGACCCGCACGAACTGCCGCGCCGTCGCCCGGGCAATGCTCCGCGCGAGCGAGGTCTTGCCGACGCCGGGCGGACCGACGAAACACAAGATGGGACCGCGCACGTCGTGGCGCAGACGACGCACGGCGATGTACTCGCAGATCCGACGCTTCGGTTTGTCGAGTCCGTGGTGATCTTCGTCGAGCACCCGCCGCGCTTCGGTCACGTCGAGTCGGTCCGCGGTGCCCTTCGCCCAGGGAATGTCGGTGAGCCATTCCACGTACTGGCGGCACACGTGGTACTCGCTGCTCGCCGAGTTCATCGTGCGCATCCGGCTGATCTGCTTGCGTGCCGCGCGTTCGGCGTCGGACGACATGTCGGTGCTCGCAACCTTCTCGCGCAGCGCTTCGATGTCGTCTTCGTCGTCTTCCGGCTCGCCGAGCTCGCGTTTGATCGCCTTGAGCTGTTGCCGAAGAAGGTACTCGCGCTGAGAACGCGACATCTCCTCCTCGACCATCGTCGAGATCTCCTTCTTGACGCGGTAGACCTCGGACTGGCGAGTCACGAGATCGAGCACGCGGCGGATCCGCTCGCGCACATCGAGCGTCTCCAACACGCTCTGCTTGGCGTCGTTTCCGATCGGGAGGTTCGACGCAACCAGGTCGGCGAGCGCGCCCGCTTCCTGCACGTTGTCGAGGATGGTGCTCGCGTCGCGCGGCTGATTCGGAAGCATCGTGGAGAGCCGGCGCGCCGCTTCGCGCAGATGGGCCGCCAGCGCTTCGATCTCGACATCGGTCTGCGGCAGCTCGCGGATGCGTTCGACCTTCGCTTGCATGCATGGGTGGCGGCCGGCGGCTTCTAAGATCTGCATGCGCGAGACACCCTGCAGAACGACGCTGTAGTTGCCCGAGTTGAGCCGGATGACCTTGAGGATCCGCGCGACGGTCCCCACCCAGTGGATCTCCTCGAACGAGGGGTCTTCGGTCTCCGGTTTGCGCTGGCCGACGACACCGATGAGCGGACGCTCGGCGCCTTGGCCCACCACGTCTTCGATGAGGCGGACCGAACGAGGTCGACCCACGTTGACCGGCACCACAGCGGCCGGGAACAACACCGAGTTCCGCAACGGGAGGATGGGAAGCGTGGGCGTGGGATCGGTAGGAAACAGCGAATCGGTCATGGGATGCCGGGCAGTGGACGTGGATCGGGAGTGAAAGGGGAGAAGCGGGGCGAACCATACCTCCCGCCGGAGTCCCTGCCCAGCCGAAGCGCTGCCGGATCACCTCTGATCCCTCCCCCGGAACCCCCAAGGATCCCGTGTGTTTGTGAATTCCGCCTAGCGCTGAGCACCGCCGACTGGTAGAAGCTTGACGGACCACAGGGGGTTGTAGGAACATGTCCTACACGTAGGATGATGAAGGTGCTTGGCGCACCCAATCACCGACACTGACCGCTTGCCCCGAGGACTCCCCACCGAATGACGAAGTCGCTGACCGCCCTTGCTCTCGTGATTCCGTTCGTTGCTGGCTGCAACGGCGCCTTCCTTGGGAACATCGTCGTTCTGGGCATCACGGTCGGCATCTTCTTCGCGACGCTGAGCCTGGGGCGCACTGCCGAGGCGGCGCGATCGGCAGCGGACGCATCGACTTCGACCGCGAGCCGCGGCGGCTGAGCCGCCCGCGAACGTGTCGACCGCGGAATCATCCACACGGGAGCGCCCCGAAGCGTTTCGTGCGCTCGAACGGCTGAGCGTCGCCGAGCTCGAGGCGATCCGGCTCCTGCTCCAGGGCGGTTCGGTCATCGACTGGCACCGGCTCAACTTCACCGGCCGCGCCGAGGTCGACCGCTTCCTCAAGGCGCAGGAGATCGATCTCAACGATCCGGTCGATCGCGCGCGCACCGAAGCGATCAAGAACTCTGCGATGAGTTTCTTGCGGCGGAAGTTCGACTTCCCGATCCCCCGGCCCGTGGCTGAGTTGAATGTGGGCGGGTTGCTCGAGCTCGCGTCCGACAAGGGACACCGGCAACTGTGCGCCTGCACGATCTTGAAGGTGATGCACATCATTCATCACCTCGAAGCGCGCGAGCTGCTTTTCATGCTCCCGACGTCCGACGAAGAGGTGTTCCACCTGGTCGAGCAGAAGGTCTACCGGGTCGTCGGAGACGCACTTGCGGCCGGGTTCCCGATCGTCGAGTTCATTGGCGGTCGCAAGAACAAGGACTCGCTCTACACGAAGCTGCTCTCGAAGCAGGAAGTCACCGCCGCGCAGATCTACGACAAGTTGCGGTTCCGCATCGTGACCCGCGCGACCGACGACGTGTTGCCGATGTTGAACTTCCTGATGCGCGAAGTGTTCCCGTTCAACTACGTCATCCCGAAGGAGTCGACGAACACGCTCGTGCGGTTCCGGCAGCTCTGCGAGACGGACCCGCATCTTCAGACGCTGGTGCCGGGACTGCAGCTTCCCCTGGATTTCGGCGAAGAAGAGGGCGGCCTCGTCGACAACGTCTTCAGCTCCGAAGCGTACCGAGTCGTTCATTTCGTGGCGGACATGCCCATTCGGATGCCTGAGTCCATGTTGACCGAAGCGCCACCAGCCGCTTGGGCGCTCGGCCGAGTGATCTTCGTGCAGACCGAGTTCCAGGTGCTCGACACCGGGACCGACCGTTCGAACGAGGTCGGCGACGCGAGCCACGCAGCGTACAAAGAGCGCCAGAACGAAGCGGTCATGCAGCGGTTGAAAGTCGGCATCGCCGGCGTTCGCAAACCGAAGCGCAAGAAGAAGAAGCCGGACCCGACCGAGTAGTCCGAACCGGTCGTGGAGGAGCCGACGGTTCTTCATTCGCGGCTACACTCGCACCTGTGGCGGACCAAGAACCATCGGACGTCTTTCGAGACTTCCAGGAGATGTTCCAGTCGGATCTTCTGGGTGACCTCTTTGGCGGCGCCGCCAAGTTCGCGACGAGGACGCGCGACCGCACGATGGCGCTGAGGGTTTCGCTGCGGGATCTCGAAGGTGTCGATCGAGCGCTCGAGATCGAGCGGTTCCTTGCATGTGCCGACTGCCTGGGGCGGGGCGCGCCTGCGTCCGAGAGCGCACTGGCGTGCAACGCCTGCGGTGGCAGCGGTCAACACAGCAAGACCCAAGGGTTCTTCACCACGACCACCACCTGCCAAACCTGTGGCGGTCGAGGGGAGCAGTTCGAGACCGGCTGTGCGGCGTGCGGTGGCACGGGCGGCGAGCGGCGGCGGGAATCGCTGACGGTGAAGATCCCGTCCGGCGTCGCCGAAGGCCAGACGCTTCGTTTGCGTGGCAAGGGCGACGATCTCGCCGACGGCGAGGGACCCGGCGACCTGCACCTCTTGGTCGAACTCTTGCCTCACGAAGATCTCGTCCGGAAGGGGGACGACCTGCGGGCCCTGGTCCAGATCACGGCCGAACAAGCGCGCGACGGGGGAAGCGTCTGGGTGCCGCTTCCGGAAGGCACGTGGCGGGTGGAACTGCCACCGCGGACCCAGACCGGCCACGAGATCCGTCTCGCCGGACTCGGGCTTCCGCGTTTCGGTGCGCCCCACCTCGCGCGACCCACCCAGGTCCAGCTGGGGGGCGACCCCTACCGCGCGCCCGACCTCGCCGCCCATCGCGGAGACTTGGTCGTCCGCATCGTCGTGGAGGGCGAAGACGACGAGTGGCTCCCGTACGCGGCGCTCGGGCTGCTTCCAGGTGCGACGCGTCCCCAGATCGACGCCGCGTACCGCGCGATGGCGGTGCGGCTGCACCCGGACCGCAACGCCGGCGACCTCGAAGCGACCCGACGTTTTCAGCGGGTCTCGGAGGCCTACCGAAAACTCACCGGCACCGCGCCCGCCGGCGCGACCGCGCCCGCGCCTCGAGGACCGACCCAGAAGCAATGGGCGATGCTGGTGATCTGCGTCGCGGTCGTCCTGTATTTCTTCTTCCGGTAACGCGGGCAGGCTCCGTCCGGGTCTTCGGAGAGGGTTGGCCGTGCGAGTGTGAGAGGGCCGCTTCCGCGACCGCTTCCGTTTCCGCGTTTCCGCGTTTCCGCGCTTCCGCGACCGCTTCCGCGACCGCTTCCGCGACCGCTTCCGCGACCGCTTCCGCGACCGCTTCCGCGACCGCTTCCGCGACCGTGTCCGCTTCCGCGACCGCTTCCGCGACCGCTTCCGCTTCGCGGCTTAGAGCCGGACGATGAGGTCGGCGCCCAGGTTCAGGCTGACGGCGGTGCGGTCGGGCAGCACCCAGAAGGTCGGGGTCAGGATGTCGAAGGCGAGCTCAAGCTTCTTGCTGAGCGGGATGTTCAGGCCGGCCGCGAGTCGGACGACCGGTCCATTGAACGGCAGGTAGCCGATCGAGAACCGGATCGGGACGGTGATGTCGCTGCGTGAGCTGATGCGGATGCGGTTCTCGGCCTGGAGCATCGGCAGGATGTTGTTGGCGCGCCCGTCCCGTCCCCGAAGGTTGCCGTAGTTGAACACCAAGCCGAGGTGGAAGGTGTTGGTGACCCGCAACCCGAGCCGGACGCCGAGCAAGAGGTTGAAGAAGCTGTCGCTCGAGGTGCCGATGGCGCCTTCCAGGTGGAGCGCCAGATCGAAACGGCGGGTGGGCCGCCGGTCGACCCGCGGTCGACGCACCACGGGCTGCGGCGTGCGCGCAGCCTGTTGCGCTTGGGCTTGGGCCGCGGCTTGTTCCTGAGCGGTCTGCTGCTGCGCGGCGGCCTCTTCGTCCCATGCGCTGGGCGGCGGGATCGCTTCGCGGGTCAGCCGCGCCACCACTTCGTGGAGCTGTTCCGCGCTCGCGGTGCCGCGCGAGAAGAAGGGGCCGCGACCGTCGCGGCTCGCCACGCTGATCTCGACCACGTACTGGCCGTCGTGGGCCCACACTCGGGCAAATGCTCCGCGGCGCGCCTGGGCGGCGTACGTCACGCGCCAGAGATCGGACGGGGCGGGCGGGTACGGCATCTGGAGCCGTTGTGCGGTGGCGACGGTCTGGGCCGCACCGAGCACGCTGTACCCCATCTCTTGGGCCGTCAGCCGCATGCGTGCGGTGACGTGCTGGCCGACCACGGGCGCGACCCCGTAGGGCGCGGCGTCGACGACGATGATGAGCGGGCCGGCTTCGGACGCCGGCTCGGTGGCCTCGGCCCCTTCGGCGCCCTCGGCCCCCTCGGTGTCCGTGGCGCCCTCGGTAGCTTCAGGGGCAGCACCCTCTGCGCCGGTGGTTTCCGCGCCCGCCGTCTCCGCGCCCTCCGTGTCCGCACCCTCTGGCGTGGTTTCGGTCGGCTCGGTGCCTTCCGTGGGCGGGGTCGGCTGCGCGGCGACCGGTGTTCCGAACGCGAGCAGAAGCAGGAGTGTGAAAGAGGAAGTCCGGTTCACGGGGGGCAGCATACCCCGACCTCGGAGAAATCCACACGCAACCTTGGGGGTGGAGGGTGTGGCGGCGCCGACGCCGACGCCGAAGCCGAAGCCGAAGCCGATGCCGATGCCGAAGCCGAAGCCGAAGCCGAAGCCGACGCCGAAGCCGAAGCCGAAGCCGAAGCCGAAGCCGACGCCGAAGCCGAAGCCGAAGCCGACGCCGACGCCGACGCCGAAGCCGAAGCCGACGCCGAAGCCGAAACCGATCCCGAAGCCGACGCCGATGCCCATGACGAAGCGACAATCGGCCCGAGCCGGCGCATGGAGACGTGGAGCATCAGGGTGTCGCCTTCTCGTACGCCCAGCGCGGCGAGTTGGTCTCGCAGAGTCTGCTGCGAGGTCAGCCGGGCGGGCGGATGCATACGCGGCCGAAGCACTCGAGGTCGTCGCAGCAGTCGGCGGACGTGGAGCAGGTCTCCCCGTCGTTGCGGCAGCGGTCGGGCGGAGGGGGGGAGCAGACGAGCGCGCCTTCGGCGTCGGGGCGGCAATCGCCGCCGCAACACTCGCTGCCCACCGCGCATCCCTCACCGTCTTCGCGACAGGGACGTGGCGCCCAGTAGGCGCTGATGTTCCGCGAGGTCGTGCGTTGGCCTGGGAGCCAGTACGGCACGGCGCTTGGGTCGGTGCCGGCGGCGGCGTCGGTGCGGATCGCAGCGACCCAGATCTGCTGGAAGGCGTCTCCTCGGGTGCCGACTTCGGCGTTGCCGTAGTCGCGGCGGGAGAGGAACGAGACCCAGAAATAGCCGCCCTGACTGAAGGGCGAGAACCGGGGTTGGAAGTTGGTCGTCACGCCGCCATTGGCAGCGTCGAGGCGAACCACGTTCGTGCCGTCTCGGTTCATCATGTAGAGCGCGGCCTGTTGGTCTTCGCTCCGGGTGCCACTGCCGTGCGAGAACGCGATGCGCGCGGAGTCCGGCGTCCAGGTCGGATACGAGTCCGCCGCGCCGGCGGGGGTCGAGCCGGCCAAGTCCGCCCCGAGGTGCACCGTGCGGTTCGGTCCGACTGCGTCCACACCCGTCATGTCGAGCGTGCAGAGGTTGGCGGCGGTGAACGCGCCGCCCCAGGCGTTGACGTTGCAGGCGTAGGCGATCTGGGTCCCATCGGGCGCCCACGCGGGGTGGCTCACGCCGGTCGGGGTGGGGCTTCCGGTGGTGGGCATCACCGCACCGGTGAACGGGTCCATGAACGCCATGCCGCTGCTCGGTCCTTCGTTCTGCGTGATGACGAGGCGGGTGTCGTCCGGGCTCCAGGACGAGAACCACCAGTAGGTGCTGGCGGTGCTCACGGGGAACTCGACCGGAGGCGGGTCCCCGGTGAGGTCCGTGGTCAGGTCGAACACCGCGCCGCCGTTGTTGCCGCCGCCGAGTCGGCCCGCCATGTAGCGACCGCTGTTCGAGACCGCGTGGCAACCCACGCAGCGGTTCGCATCGCGCGGCGCGGGCGGCGGGTTGGGCATGAACTCGTCCGGCGTCGCGGTCCCGTCGTCGATGCGCACGATCCGGCCGGCCGCGATGTCCCAGTAGTAGACGCTCCCCGTCAACGCCGCGCGCGCGAACGTCAGGTTCACGGCGGTGCCAGAGATGGCTTCGCGGCTGATGGCTTCCCACCGATCGACGCTCACCTGGGCGGCGGCGTCCGGATCCGTCTGTGCGAGCGCGCGCCATGCGTCGGCGTCGGTCAGCCAGTGGTTCCCGAACCCGGCGCCCGAGTGCAGCACGTACGCAGTCAGTTCGAAGTGCGGCTTGATCATGCGCACTCGAAAGAGATCCCCTTCGACACCGGTGACCCACTGCGTGTCGGCTGGGTAGACGTTCTGGGGCATCACCGCACCATCGAGCGGGTACACCAGACCCGCAGCGCGGGCGGCGTCGTCGATCGGCGTGGCGAAGAGTGCTGGTGCATCGGCGGGCACCCCTTCGCCGAGGATCTCGCTCCGGTAGTTCACGGACACGGTGCCGGCCGCTGTGAGCTCACCCGCCGGTCCATCCACCGCGACGTTGACGCCGGTCGCACCGCCGGCGACGCCGTTCGCGGTGAACATGCCGCTCGCCTCGTCGATGTCTCCGATGGTGACCGCGTCGAGTGAGAACCGGGCGCCGCTCACCGTGCGTTCGACTCCGTCGCTGAAGGTCCCGAGGACCTCGAAGTCCTGGCTCGGACGCTCGCCCAAGGTGGCCGTCAACACCGCGTCTTCGGGGTCGATTCGGATCGACTCGATCATGGTCGGCGGGCCGGAGTCCACGCCGGGGGCATCGGCGCCCGGCGCATCCCGTCCACCGCCATCGACGCCGGGTCGGGAGATGCAGAGACCGTCCAGACAGACCTGACCCGCGGGACAGTCGGCTGCGGTCGCGCAGGTGCCGGTGTCGTCGCCGCCGCAGCCGGTCAGCACCCAGGAGAACGAGAGAACACAAGACAGGGCAAGTCGACGCATGCGCCAAGAATAGCGCGCCGTGCGGGTCCCCGGCGAGCGGGCGCACGCAGCTGCAAGATCGTGCCACGGCAATCGCCCGTTGCGAGAGCCAGCCGCATCGGCGAGCGCGCGCCACTCGGACAGGGCCGTGCCCCGAGAATAGGCGACTGGCTAGGGCGAGCCGGGCGGGTACTTGAGGCGGTTCTTCGCGAGTTTCTCGAAGACAGCGGTCGGTACGTCGAGTCCGATGCGGTCGGCCAGCATCAACGTCGTGATGAGCACGTCTGCGATCTCGTCGGCGACCCGTTGCCGCGCCTCGAGATCCTGGCAGTGCGCGTCGGCGTCTTCGCCGGCGATCCAGCGCAGCTCCGCGGCCAGCTCGCCTGCCTCGCTGACGACGGCCATCGCAAGGTTCTTCGGGTCGTGGAAGGGCTCCCACGAACGCTCCGCCACGAACGCGCGGATGTCTTCGAACATGCGCTGGAGTGGGTCCGGTTCGTGCGGCGGAAGTTCGATGCCCGCGTCCGTGTCTTCGTCGAGCGGCGTCTCCGCCGAGCTTTCTCCGTCGGGCATCAGAACTTGCCGCGCAGTGCGTCGAAGCGGAGTTTCGGGACCATCATCACCGCCTCGGCGAAGATGCGGCGGCTCATCTTGGACTGACCGGCGCGGCGATCGACGAAGACGATGGGCACCTCGTGCACGCGAAAACCTTTTCGAACCGCGCGGTAGGTGAGCTCGATCTGGAAGCTGTAGCCTTCCGAGCGCACCGAATCGAGGTCGAGCCTTTCGAGCACGCGGCGCCGGAAGCCTTTGTAACCGCTGGTGAGGTCGTTCACGTCGAGTCCGAGCAACGTCCGGCTGTAGAGGCTCCCGCCCTTGCTCAGCACGTGGCGGCCGAGGCCCCAGCCTTCGACGCCACCGCCCGGCACGTTGCGCGAACCGATGACCACGTCGGCGCCGCGTTCGAACGCTTCGAGGAAGTCCGGCAGGTAGCGCGGGTCATGCGAGAGGTCGGTGTCCATCTCGAAGATGAGGTCGTAGCCGTCGGCGATGCCGCGCCGGAACGCGTCCAGGTAGGCGCTGCCGAGACCCAGCTTGCCGGGGCGGTGCAGCACCTTCACCCGGTCGTCGACCTTCGCGATCTGGTCGGCGAGCGCGCCCGTTCCGTCCGGCGACGCGTCGTCGACGACGAGGCAGTGCGCCTCGGGAAGCACCTCGAACACGCCGTCGAGAAACGCAGCGAGGTTGTCGCGCTCGTTGTAGGTCGGGGTGACGATCAGGACACGTTCGGTCATCGGGCCGGCACTTCATGCCGCGAGAGAAGAGGTTCCGCAACCAACCGGGTGGGGTGTCGGGGTTCTGGCGCGAGCGCGGGCTTCTCTCGACCCGAAGCGGGGTCAGTCACTGGTGACCTTGAGGTAGGTGTAGCCACGCAACGCGTGTTCGTAGTGGCGCATGAACATCCGGAGCTGCGCCAGGTCCATGCGGCCGGCGCTCAGCGCCCGTTCGGCCTGCTGGCGCACCGCCTCGATCATGCTGGGCGGGTCGTACTGGAGGTACCGAAGCACCTCGTCGATCGAGTCGCCCTTGATGACGTTGGAGACGCTGTAGCCGTACTCCTCGAGCCGGACGTGCACCGCGTTCGTGTCGCCGAACAGGTTGTGCAAGTCGCCGAGGATCTCCTGGTAGGCCCCGCCGAGGAACATGGCGAGCAGGTAGCGCTCCCCCACCCGAACCGGATGCACGTCGAGCGCGCTCTGGACGTCCTCCATGTCGATGAAACGATCGATGATGCCGTCGCTGTCGCAGGTCAGATCCGCGAGCCGGGCTTTGACCGTGGGCTTCTCGTCGAGTCGGTGGATCGGGATGATCGGGAAGAGCTGATCCATGGCCCAGATGTCGGGCGCGCTCTGGAAGAGAGAGAAGTTGCAGTAGTAGATGCTGCCGAGCAGCTCATCGAGTTTCTCGAGCTCTTCGGGCACCCGTTTGCGGTGCACGAGGCGCTGTTTGATCTTCAGGCAACACGACCAGAACAGCCGCTCCGCGCGGGCGAGGTCGCGCATGCCGAGGTAGCCGAACTTGAACAGGCTGCGTGCTTCTTCGAGCGACTGCGTCGCGTCGTGCCACGCTTCCTGTACGTTCTTCGGCACGATGCCCTGCAAGGTCTCCCAGAGTTCGAGCAGCACTCGGTGCGAACCCTCCGGGGGTTTGCTCGGCTCGGTCACGTGCTCGTCGCTCTCGCCCACCGCATCGAAGACGAGTACGGACTGGTACGCGGCGATGGCCCGGCCACTCTCGCTGACGATGGTGGGCGACGCGATCTCGGCCTTCTCGCACGCGCCCTGAATCCCCGCGACCACGTCGTAGGCGTACTCCTGTACGCCGTAGTTCATTGATGCCCGAAAGTCCGACTTGCTCCCGTCGTAGTCGACCGCGAGACCGCCACCGACGTCGAGGTAGCCCATGGCGCAGCCCATCTTGACGAGCTCGACGTACAGATGCGCCGCTTCCCGCATCGCGTTCTTCCACGGGATGATGCTCGAGACCTGGCTCCCGATGTGGAAGTGCAAGAGCTGCAGACAGTCCAGCATGTCGCGGGACTCGAGCTGCTCGACGACATGCACGATCTGAGAACTCGTGAGGCCGAACTTGGCTCCGTCTCCGCACGACGAGGACCACCGGCCCATGCCCTTGCTGGAGAGTTTGCTGCGCACGCCGAGGGTGGGGCGGATGCCGAGCTTCTCGCTGGCGGCGAGCACGAGGTCGAGTTCGTCCGGGCGCTCGAGCACGATCATCACCGTGTTGTCGAAGCGCTGCGCGATGAGCGCCGTCTCCATGTAGTAGCGGTCCTTGTAACCGTTGCAGATGATGAACCCGGTGCGGTCCTCTTCGCTGGCGGCCTTCGGTCGATCGGCGCTCGCGCCCGCCATGGTGGCGAGGGCGATCAGGAGCTCGGGTTTGCTGCCCGCTTCGAGCCCGTAGCCCCACTTCTGCCCGGCGTGCACGATCTCCTCGACGAGGTGGCGCTGCTGGTTGACCTTGATGGGGAAGACGCCCCGGTACCGGCCCTGGTAGCCGTACTCAGAGATCGCTTTCTGGAAACACTCGTTGAGCAGGTTGATGCGGTGTTTGAGGATGTCGGGGAACCGGATGAGCAGGGGCAGTTCGAGGCCGCGCATGTCGAGCTGCTGCACCAGCTCGTACAGATCGATGCCGCGCTTCTGCCGCGGGTCGGGCCGAACCTCGACGTGGCCGGCTGCGTTCATCTGGAAGTACGGCTCGCCCCACCCACGGATCTGATAAAGGTTCGCGCTTCGTTGAACCGACCACTGAGGGTCCGCTTCATCGAGGTCGTCCAGGGGGGTCTTCGGGTCGTCGCCGCTGCCATCCATGCGCCGGTCCGTAGCACGACGGAAACCAAAACGGAACGCAGCGCGTTGCTGGGAGAAGCGCTGGTCCGGCGCTACTCGCCAGCGCCGGCTTGCAGCTCGAGCCGCACGATGGGCCCACCCGGCTCGAACGTGAACGTGGTCCATTCGTACACCTCGTTCGGCATCAGGACGGCGGTGCAGCCCCAGTCGAAGGTCGCCTTGGCGTGTGATCGGACCATCTTCGTGGCCGTGGCGTTGCGTTCGGCGTCGACGATGGCGACCAGCGGATCGGCGGCGTGAAAGGCTCCGATGTGCTTGAGGTGCTGAGCCGGCAGGGTTCGGTATTGCAGCGCGACCCGCCGAGCCCGGTAGCCGCCTTCGGTGTAGACGTCGTAGGTCCCTGGTGCGATGTCCACGCGGCCGAGTCGGATGGGGGCCGGGCCGCTGGCGCCTCCATCTTGCACATCCATCGTCTTTGCGGCCTGGTCGGAGGCCGGCGCCGTGCCGATGAAACGACGTTCGCCGAACACCACCGCCCCACCGCAGACGATGGAGCCAAGGTAGTTCCACCCGTTTGCGGAGGGTCCGTCTTTGGCCACCTCGGTCGGCAGCGCGGGTGCCTCGCGCTGGAGCGCCAGTCCCATGTCGGCCAGGATCTGCGACACCTCGTTCAGCGCCGGGGCGACACGCTGGTCGTCGCGGGCGCACGCGTACGCGGCTTCGGTGAACTGGAACGTGCTCAATTCGCAGAGCTCACCAATGGTCGCGATCCCGAGTTTCTCGAACGCGGCGCTGCTCAAGACGGACACTTCGAGGAAGGAGATTGGCTTGCTTTCGTGGTCGCTCATGCCGAAGGCATACACCAAACCGCAGACTGGGGTCGATGCACGGCTTCTGCCTGGGCCGCCGCATGCTTCGGGAAGGGAGACGAGCCGTTTCGACCGCCAAGCGGGGGCTTTGCTTGCTCGTTCGGAGGGAACGCGGTAGCCGCGTGAAATGCCGAGCCAAGGTGTGCGCGTTCCCCCTTCGTCCATGAAGGTACTTTTTCTGCTGGGGGTGGGCCTCGGGCTCTGCATCGCGTTCATCCCCGGATGCGACGACGAGCCCGAAGCGATCGTACCGGAGCCCGAGGTTCAGAACGAAACCGAGGCGGTCCCCGAAGCCCCTCCGTCTGAACCCGGACCAGCGCGGGCGCCGGCGGATGGCCGCGTTTACCAGGATCTGCTCGCCCTCTCGCATCTGGCGCAGGTCGACCTCGGCGGCACCTTCATCGACTTCGGTACTCAGGACCGGCTGAAGTACACGAGCGGCAACTGGAACAGCGGCTGGGGGACCGACGGCCAGTCGGGCGACGAGACCTTCACGCGCTTCGGTCGCATGGGCCGGATCTACGTGGACGTGCCGCGGGCCGAAGCGCTGTCGCTTCATGTCCGAGTCAAGAACGTGGGCGGTGGGCCACTGCTCGCGTTCATGAACGGTGAGACCCTGCGGGAGACGAGCCCGTCGAGCGACGGATTCGTCGACCTGGAGATCCCGGTGCCGGCAGAGCTCGTGCGGCGCGGTGAGAACTACGTGCTCTTTCGCGGGACGGAACACACCAACGTCGGCGAAGAAGAAGTGTCCTTCGAGTTGGCGTCGCTTCATGTCACACGCGCCGCGGTGCCCCGTGCGGAAGGGTGGACCCCGCCGCGAGGTCTGCGCAGCCGAGTCGAGGCGGGGGGTGTGCGCCGCGCGGGACTGCGGGTGCCGAGCGGCGCGCAGCTCTCGTGGGCGCTCGAGGTGCCCGCCGGGGCGCGCCTCGAAGTAGAGCCGGCCGCGCTCGGGGCGGGCGCGCGTTTGAAGATCGTGGCGGAGGTCGAAGGCGGCGCGCCGGTCGAGCTCTCCGACGGCGCCGCACCGGCTTCCTTCCAGAACGCGGCCCACGACCTGGCGGCGCTGGCCGGGAAGATCATCGTGTTGAAGGTGTCGGCGTCCGGTGGCGACGTCGGTCTTGGCGCCTTGCGGGTCGTGTTGCCCCGGCCGGAATTGGCGGCGCTCGGGACGGCTGGCGCGCCGCACGCGCGCAACGTCGTGGTCCTCACGATCGACACCCTGCGCGCGAACAAGTTGCGCCCCTACAACCGGCGCTCCCGGGTGCGCACCCCAGCGTTCGACCGGTTCGCCTCCGAGGGCGTGGTGTTCGAGCGGGCCCAGACGCCGGAGAACTGGACGAAGCCGGCGGTGGCTTCGATCCTGACGAGTCTCTTTCCCGCGACCCACGGCGCAAAGAACGATGCCTCGAGGTTGCCGCACTCGGCGCTCACCCTCGGCGAGGTCTACCAGTCGCACGGCTACCGCACCGCGAGCTTCCTCGCGAACGGCTACGTCTCCCGCGCGTTCGGCTTCGACCAAGGCTGGACGCACTACACGAACTACATCCGAGAACGCCGCAACACCAACGCGTCGAACGTGTTCGGAGAAGCGGCGACTTGGATCGAAGAACACGTGGACGACCACGAAGACGAGGGGTTCTTCGTCTACATCCAGACCATCGATCCGCACGTGCCCTACGACCCGCCGGACGAGTTCCTGCGCATGTACGACGCGCGCACGGGATACGAGGGACAGGTTCAGAACCGCCGCACGCATCTGTTGCTCGAAGAAGCCAAGCGGCGTCCGCCCCGCGTCACCTTCGACGAGAGCGACGTGCAGCGGCTCGAAGCGCTCCACGACGGAGAGATCAGCTACCACGACCGCCACTTCGGCGGGTTCCTCGACAAGATGCGGGAACTCGGCTTGATGGAGAACACCATCTTCGTCGTGACCTCGGACCACGGCGAGGAGTTCAACGAACACGGATCCTGGGGCCATGGCCATTCGATCTTCCAGGAGCTGCTGCATGTGCCGCTCGTGGTGCGGTGGCCGGGGGTGGCCGCGCCCGGCACGCGCGTGCCGCATGTCGTCAGCACGATGGGCATCGCGCCGACGGTGCTCGAGGCCACCGGCCACGAAGTGCCGGCCGTGTTCGAAGGCCGCAGCCTCACCGGGTTTCTCCGAGGCGCCCCAGAGCCGGGGCCCTGGGTGGCGTTCAGCGACTTCCAGGAGAACCGCCGGGTCATTCGCGGCATGGACTGGAAGCTCGTGCTTCGTTCGAGCCTCACCTACGTGCTCTTCGACCTCGCGAACGATCCGGGCGAGCTCACCGAGGTCGACGTCTCGAGACATCCCGTCGCGATGCGCTACCTGCGCTCGCTCAGCGGCCAGATGCTCGGGGCGAGCGACCGTTCGAACTGGCTGACCGGCGGCCAGGGCTCGAGCGCGGTTCAGGCGGAGGACGCGGCGATGACCGAAGAACTCTGTGAACAGCTCGTCGCCCTCGGCTACATGGACTGCACCGCCCAGTTCCCTAACGTGCTTTAGTTACTGCGCTACGGGCCTGGCTCGCTTCGCTCGACTGGCGGCCCTAATTCGGCGTCCAGAGCACATCGACGTGCTCACCGCCTGTTCGCTTGACGCACTGAAGAAGCATCTGGGGCACGTGGCGGCTGCGCGCGGTCGATGCACTCCTGCCGCCTCTATGACTCACTTGGGGAGTGCACCAGTTGCTCGCCCTGCGGGCTGCGCAGGTGCACGGGTGGAGATGCCTGACTCGGCGGCGCTGTTCGAGGCCTGTTCGCTTCGCTCGACGCGCCGTGGCGACATCAACGCTCGCTGGCTGCCTGGCTTCACTCCGTTCGGACGACGACGGCGGTGGCGTTGTCGGCGCCGCCTGCGTTCACGGCTCGGTCGACCAGGGCTTGGGCGATCTCGTTCGGGGGTCGGGGTTGCTGCAACATCTTGCGCATCCATGGTTCGGGCAGTACGCCGCTGACCCCGTCGGTGCAGAGCAAGAAGACGTCGCCGCGCCGGGTGCTGCAGGGACGCAGTTCGGGGCGTCCGCCGTCGCGTCGACCAACGGCGCGCACCAACATGTGTGCGTAGCGCGCGGGGGCGTCCATGCCGGACGCTTTCAGGTGTTCGACGTAGCTGTGGTCTCGGGTGAGTTGCTCGAGTTGCCCGCCACGCAGCCGGTACACGCGGCTGTCTCCGATGTGCGCGACCATCGCGGTGCCGACGCCGTTCACGTCGCTCCAGTGCGGGTCGTGGACGCGCACCGCATCGGGCACACCATCCATCGTCGCCAACACCGCCAGCGTGGTGCCCATCTTCGAGAACCGGCCGCGCTGCCGGCGCTGGATGCTCGCGTTCACGATGTCGAACGCCGCCTCGAGCCGGTCTTCGATTGGCATCGACTCCTGCTTCTGCGCTCGGACGACGGCCGGCAACACGTCGACCGCCAGCCGGCTCGCGAGGCCGCCGCCGTCGTATCCGCCGAGTCCGTCCGCGACCGCGTAGAGCCCCAGGCTGTCGCTGGTGAAGCTCGCGTCTTCGTTGTTCTGCCGCCGACCGACATCGGTCGCGCTGCCACTCCATACATGCATGTCGTACCTCCGCGCCCAGCAACGCAACGGCCGTGCCGGGTGGGGTCGGAGGAAATTGTGGAGTGATCTTGCGGAGCCACCTCCCGATTCGGGCCGTTTCGCTGGCGGATTGGCGGGCGGCCGCTGGCGGCCGCCACCCTGGAGACACCCTGTGGAGGGCACCCTTCGTACGCGTCCTCGCGGGTGTGCACCGGCGTCGACCGGTTGCGCGACCTGGACATCGGGCGCAGGAGATCCCCATGGCCCACACGCTTTACGACACCGAAGTGACCACCCTCGAGGGAGAGAAGAAGGACCTGCGCGACCTCGAAGGCAAGGTGGTGTTGATTGTGAACACCGCGAGCCAGTGCGGCTTCACGCCCCAGTACAAGGGCCTCGAGAAGCTCCACGCGGAGCTCGGACCCAAGGGGCTCGTGGTCCTCGGCTTTCCCTGCAACCAGTTCGGGGAACAGGAGCCGGGGTCGTCGGAAGAGATCGGCGCGTTCTGCGAGAAGAACTACGGCGTCACGTTTCCCATCCACGAGAAGGTCGACGTGAACGGTCCGAAGGCGCACCCGCTCTTCGTTCAGCTCAAGAAGGCGGCGCCGGGTCTGCTCGGGTCCGAGAAGATCAAATGGAACTTCACGAAGTTCCTCGTCGGTCCCGATGGCCGCGTCGTGAAGCGCTACGCGCCGACCACCAAACCGGCCGCCATCGCCAAAGACATCGTCCCGCTCCTGCAGGGCTGAGCGCGGCGTGCCGGGCTGGGCGTACATCGCGCTCGGCGGCGTGATCGCGGTCGCTGCGTTCTTCGTGCGTCGAGACCTGCGTCGGAAGCGGCGCGCGCTCCACCAGATCCTCGCCCTTGAGTTCGTCGTTCACGCGGCGAAGCCCTTCTCCGCGCGCGGAACCTGGCAGGGTTTCGACGCCTACCTCGACCATCGGATGCACAAGACCGAGTGGTGGTGGACCCGGGTGCAGCTCGTGCGTCCCGAGGTCCAACACGACGCGGATGGACCTGTCACTGTGGTCCGCGCCCTGAAGTGGGACGAACGCGCCACCGTCAAGGCATCGGGTCCCCGGGCGCGGGTGGGGAACTACGTGGTGTACGGCCGGGCGGATGCGTGGGCGGAGTGCGCCGACCAACTCGCCCAGATCGAAGCCGCTGGGGTGGTCGTGGACGAACTCTTCTGCGCCGCGGACCGCGTCTCGTTCTTGCTGCCCGGGAACTACGACCGCATCCCCAAGGAAGCACTGACGGCGGTGCTGAACTTGGGGGCGGAACTCCTCGAGTCTGGTCCTCGACCCGGTTGATCGAAGGTCCGCGGGCGCCCGCTCACCGGCCATCGTATGGTGGCGCCATGACGACGAGAATTCTGATGTCGGTGGTGTTGGCCCTCACGCTCGCGTGTGGTGGAGACGACGACGCGATGGTGGATGCGGGCCGCGACGCGTTCGTTGCGGATGCACCCAGTGTGGACGCGGGCGTGGACGCTCAGACCGATGCAGGGACCGACGCGGGGCTCGATGCCGCAGCAAGCGACGCGGGCGCGGACGCCGCACCTGACAGTGGCGAAAGCTGCATCGAGGCGGGCCACACCGCCGGGGAACGCTACGCGCTCGGAGACGACTGCAACTTCTGCGACTGCCTCGCGGACGGGACCTCGGAGTGCACCGCGCGCCGTTGCGGCTCGACCACCAGTGGCTGCACGTACGCGGGCACGGACTACGCGTACGCCGAGCGCTTCCCGGCCACCGACGGGGTCAACGAATGTGTCTGTGCGGCCAGTGGCCTCGCGTGCACGCGCCGCGACGAGGGGCTGCCCGAAGAGGGCGCCATCCTGCTCGAGTCCATGGACGAACCGTGCGGCGACGATTCCGAGTTCACCGGACGCGCGGTGCTCCAGGGCCTGCCCATCGCCGACCTCACGACCGACTTCCCGTACGAACGCGAACGCGACCTCTACCCGGAGACGCGGCCGGACACGCGGCTGCGCATTCGCGTCGTGTACGACGAGGGCTACATCGTGTGTCGACTTCCGATGCCGACCCAGCCAGCGATCGACGCCGAGGTCGTGGTCGAGTGGATGAGCGAGGACGGCGCCTTCGACGAGGCGTTCCACACGTACCTCCGCCGCAACAACTTTGGGTTCGTGGACGCCTGGCTCAGCCTGGCGAGCGTGCCGCACGGTGGGCTCGACGGGGCCTACGACCCCTCTTGTCTCGATCCGCTCGGGACGACCTTCTCGGTGCAGATCAACCCGGACTCGACCAGCCAGGGCAGCATCTCGAAGATCTGCGAAACCGACATTCTGTTGGATGTCGGGCGGTGGGGCTTCGAGTAGCACCTCGCTGGGCAGGGCGCTGGGGCACGGCGCCCCGGCGGGCTATGCTCTGCGCGTGGAGCCCACCCGGCAGGTCGAGATCCAACTCGGCCACATGTGCAACAACCGCTGCGTGTTCTGCGTCAGTGGCCAGCGGACCGAGATGGGGGAAGCCGGCCCGCTCGACGCGTCGCCGGCACTGCGGGCGATCGAAGACGCGTTCGCGTCCGGTCATCGGAAGATCACCCTGCTCGGCGGCGAGCCGACGCTTCAGCCGCACTTCATGGACGTCGTGCGGCGGTGTGTGGACCTCGGCTTCGAAGAGATCGTGATCTTCACGAACGGGGTGCGGACCGCGCGGGCCGAGGTCATCGACGAGGTCCTCGCGACCGGTGGCAACTTCACGTGGCGGATCTCGATCCAGGGCGCGACCGAAGAGGCGCACGTAGGCACGACCAAGCGGCCGAGGTCGTTCGTGCGGATCCTCCGAACCCTCGAACATCTCCGGGCCCGCGGCGAGCGCATCACCGTGAACATGTGCGTGGTGCAGTCGAACTACGAGAGCGTCGGTGCGTTCCCCGAGCTCCTGCTGCCCTTCGACGCGGACCAGCTGCACCTCGACATGATGCGACCGCTCGATTCCGGCGAACGCACCGAAGCGGACATGCGGGCGATGTTGCCGAAGCTCTCCGATCTTGCCCAGCCGATGCGCACCATGATCCAGGGGTTCGAAGCGGCGCGTCCCGGGTTCGACGTCAACATCGGCAACCTGCCGTACTGCGTGGCGCCCGATCTGGCACCGTGGATCCACCACGACGGTGAGCGGACGGACACCATCGCGATCGACGGCGACGATCAGCTGTCGAAGCCGTGGAACAAGTACCTCATCAAGCGCCGCGACAAGCTCAAGAAGGAGTCCTGCCGGAGCTGTCTCTTCGACGATGCCTGCAGTGGCGTCTTCGAGACCTACGCGCAGTTCTACGGCACCGACGAACTGGTCCCGGTCGGCCGGGAAGCGCTCGCTGCCGCCGACCCGGACCGCCGCCTCTTGGCGAGACACCTGCGGCCGCTCGGCGCGCTGCTTCGAAAGTCGGGCGGACCGTTCTCGGTCGAACTCGCGGAGCTTGGGCCGGATCGGCTCTCGATCGAGCTGCGGGCCGACGCGTCGAACGCCACGACCTTCGTGCTGCATCGGGCGGGACGGCTCGCCGAGCCCGTGGCCCGCTACCGCCACTTCGACGTCGAGTTGGCGACCACCGCCGAAGAGACCCGCGCGGCCGCGCTTCATCTCGCGTCGGCATTGGCGGCGGATGGACACCACGCACACGCGCCGCTCGGGCCGGATGCGGACCCGACGCTGGCGCGGAGCATTCGCGCGCGGTTGCGGCGGCTTCGCGCGGCGGCACCGTTCGTCTCCCTCGAGTGGACCGAGGCCACGATGGAAGGCGCGCGCTGTATCTGCACACTCCGCAGTGAAGATGGAGGCTGCGCGCGGCTGTGGCTGGGGGAAGAAGCGGGCCGCGCGACGGGCGGCTACGAAGTGGTCGGAGAGCCGACGCCGGCGCTTCGACGCGGACTGCACTCGGTGCTCGACGCATTGCGACCGCGCTCGACCAGCGACGCACGGAGTGGCGCGTGACGCGTCCCGCGGTCCGAGGATCTCGGCTGCGGTGTTGCTGGTCTCTCGCGGGGTTCCTGCGGGCACGGACGCCTTCGGCTTTCCGAACCCTTGGAAACGGCTCTGGACCTCATCGCTTCGCTCCTGCGCGGGCCCGGATCCTCCCGCGCGAGAGACAGCGTCTGAGCGCCGCGCTCCTGCTCGGACTGCTGGCGTGCACGACGCCGCGGCAGAACGCGGACGAGGCCGTGCGCGAGGGCGCGGCGCTGCTCGCCACCGACGTCGACGCCGCGACCGCGAAGTTCCAAGCCGCGATCGAGCTCGTGCCCGAACACCGCGGCGCCTACGCCCATCTGGCGAGGATTCACTTCGACGCGGAGCGGTGGCGGCCGGCCAGGCACGCGGCGCGCCGGGCACTGGTCGACGTCGACCCGGAAGAAGTGGACGCCGAGCTCGTTGAGATCGTGGCGCGTGCGTCGGTCGCGATCGAGGACTGGGAAGAGGCGGCCAGCACGCTCTCGCGCTTGCTGGAACTCGATCCCTCGCGCACCGAACTCATCGCGGAGGTGGCCCGAGCGCACCTGGAACGCGGTTCGACCAGCGACGCGATCGAGGCGTACGTGGTCGCCGTGGAACGTCGCCCAAACGACACCGAAGCGCGCACCATGCTCGTCGACTTGATGCTGGACCGGCTCGAGCAGAGCCTGGATGCCTCGACCCGCGAACGCGGCCTCGTGCCCTGGCCGGGCGACGTTGACGAGGAACCGGCGGACTGGACCTACATCGCCTTCGAACCCCACGACCTCCGCCGCATCGAACGCCTGACCGAGGACGCCCGCCTCCACGTCGACGCACTGAACGACGCGGAACGCAACGCGCGCCTGTCCGGCCTGGTCGAGCGCTCCGCCACGCCCCCCGACCCGCAGTAGTTCTTTCGAGATCGGCGTCGGCTTCCGCGTCGGGTTCGGCTTCGGCGTCGGCGTCGGCTTCGGGATCGGCTTCGGGATCGGCCTCGGCTTCGGGATCGGCTTCGGGATCGGCTTCGGGACCGGCTTCGGCTCGCCGGACACGGCTCCGCACGTCGGCCACGGGCACTGGGCTCAGCCGGCGGGCGGGGCGTACGCGATCGACTGGATCACCGTCGCGCTTGCCCCATCGCTTGGCGCAGGGAACCGCAAGGTGCGGGTCGCGGCGGCCGCGCAGGTGGCCGCTTCGCTCAAGCTGCTCGCAGACGCGCGGCCGGTGGCGCCCGTGACGTGTCCGGTCCCATCGATCCGAATCACCACACTCACATCTCCCTCCAACGAGGGGTCCCGGTTCAGGAGCCGCTCGTAACAGAGCCGGAGCCGCGGCGACAACCGCCGGACCACGCGGCGGACGGCCGCTTCGACGAGCGCACCGGTCACCACCGGCGGACTCAGCCTCATGCGCGGCGCGCTGCCTGGGCCGCCCCGCCCCATCGGATCGAGGCCCATGCCGCCATACCCGCCGTTCCCAAGTGCTTCCCGAACGCCGAGTGCACCCACGCCCGGAGTTCGGATCGAGCCACCCCTTGCCGCGACGAGTCCACCGAGTCCGTCCGCCGTCCCGCCGCCACCAAGCAGTCCGGATGGGGCGTTGAGGGCGTTTCCACCCAGCGCTTGGCTCAGCTCGACGTCCGAGGCGGCGCTGCCCAGGTCGCCGAGCAAGTCCTGGAGACTGCCGCCTCCCACCAGCATCTGCATCATCAACGAGTTTCGTTCGACCCCTGCCAGCTCCATCCGCCGTCGCATCACCAGACGCACGCGTTCGTCGAGCCGGGTGGTGGCGGCGTCGAAGCGTTCGCGCTCGGCCGCAACAGACGACGCCTCCGACGCCTCGAGCACCACGAGGCTCAGGTTCACCGCGCCGCGATCCCGTGCGAGTTCCAGCAAGAGATCGGCCGGGACTTCGGGCAGCTCCGGGTCGTCTGCCGCGTCACCTGTGGCGTCGCCCTCCGGCACCGCCTCTGGGATCTCGAGCGCCGCCGCGACCTTGGCTTCGAACACGGGCAGCCGAAGCGTGAGGAGCGCGCGGTGGGCCCGCTCCGAAGTCGTATCCTGGGTCGAGACTTGTTCGTACGCTTCGATCGCGTCGTCGGTGTCGCCGCCCGCCTCATGGGCGGCCGCGACCTCGAGCCACAGCTCGGGCTGGTCCGGGTCCAGTGTGGCGGCGGCCTGAAGCTGTGCGGCGGCGCGGGTGTGATCGCCGAGCGCTGCGCTCGCCCGACCGTCGAGCAGCATCAGGTCGAGCGCCGGGGCTTCGCCCGCCTCCAGTGCTGCTTGGGCATGCGTCCGAGCGGCCTCGTATGCGCCCACGTCGAACTGGAGTGCGGCGAGCTTCGGCAGCGCATCGGTTCGCGTCGGGTCCAGCGCGAGCGCTTCGTTCAGGAGTGCGATCGCTTCGGATGGTGCGCCTTCGATCGCGAGCGCCTGGTCGATGCGCTCTTGCGCTTTCTCCTGGGGGGTTGCGCACGCGACAAGCGAGAGAAGGAGGACGAGGGATGCGGTTCGCATGCCCGAAGGATAAGGAACCCTTGGGCCAAAGTCCCCGCTGCACGTTTCTGACGGGCTGAACTTCAGGGGACTTCACGGGCCGGGGGTTGGCAAGAGGTGGGGGCGGCGGGTATGGAGAGGCACCCATGGACGCAGGAAACAAGAAAGTCGTGTACGCGGCGATGATCGGAAATGGTCTCATCGCCATCTCCAAGTTCGTCGCGTCCTTCCTAACGGGCAGCACCGCGATGTTGTCCGAGGCGGTCCACAGCACCGCGGACACCGTGAACCAGACGCTTCTGGTCTACGGCATGAAGCGGGCGGCGCGTCCGCCGACCGCGCTGCATCCGCTCGGCTACGGGCCAGAGAGCTACTTCTGGCCCTTCGTGGTCAGCCTCGTGATCTTCGCGCTCGGTGGGGTGTTCGCACTCTACGAAGGCATCCACGGCTTCCTCGTGACCGAACACGAGGTCAGCGGCCACAGCCAGCTGGTGAACTACGTCGTGCTCGGCATGGCGATCGTATTCGAGGCGGTCGTGTTCATGGTCGCGATCAAGGAGTTCAACTCCAAGCGCGGCACCGTTCCGTTCCTCAAGCAGTTCTTGCGGGCGAAGGATCCGACCGTGCCGGTCGTCTTGATGGAAGACGCCGCCGCGCTCGCTGGCCTGCTGGTGGCCCTCGCAGCGGTCCTGCTCACCGAGTTCACCGGTTGGTTTGGCTGGGACGCACTCGGGTCGATTCTCATCGGCGTCATCCTCTGCGTGGTGGCTCTGCTGCTTGCGTTCGAGACCCACAGTCTCTTGCTCGGCGAGTCCGTGTCGATCGAGAACCGGCAGAAGATTCTCGACACGGTCGAGAAGGACCCCGCGGTCGAGAGGGTCACCCAAGTCATCACCGTGCACCGCTCCGCCGACGACGTCCTCGTCGCGCTGAAGGTGCAGTTTCGGAACGACCTCGACATCGGAAAGCTCGAGGACATCATCGACCGGGTGGAAGACGCGGTCCGCGCCGAGCTGCCGATCGTCGGCCCCATCTTCGTCGAGCCGGACAGCAAGTACGACGGCAAGAAGGACCCGGACTACCACGAGCCCGAGCCCCTCACTCCGCCATCGGAATAGCGGCGCCTGTGGCGCCACTGCCCTTGCCCCTGCCCTTGCCCTTGCCCTTGCCCTTGGTTCGAGATCGATCCCGGAGCCGAAGCCGAACCCCGATCCCCTGCCGAGGCGCTGGATCAGATCAGCGGGTTGATGCGCGTCAGGTTCGAGCCGCCCGCGTATCCGTAGCTGCCCACGTTGTGGTAGCCGTAGACCATGATGCCGGTTGGCAGCGTGGAGGTGACTCGGTGGGTTCCGCCGCTGACCGGACAGGTCACCGCCGTGTAGTGGGTGCCGTCCACGGTGCCGGCGCTTTCGTACGCGCAGATGCGCATGAACTCGTCCGCGTTGATGTCGCCCCCGTCGAGGAAGATGTCCGTGCCGTCGGGCGCGCTGATCACGACGTAGTTCGACGAGAAGGTGTCCGGTACGAGGAAGATGTAGTCGTCCCGGTACTGCTCCGAGGGCGGGAAGAGAATCATCGACGGGTCGCCGCCGTGGCCAGGCTTCCAGCTGCGGACCCAGTCCTGGCTGACGAGCAACTGCATGATGCTGATCGCTTCGGTCGCGTTCACGACGAACGAACGATCGGCGTAGAACTCGTGCACTTGACCAGAGCCCAGCGTGAAGGTGTCGTTCGGCGCTGGAAGGTTCGTGGTGACGACCGTGCCGGGTTTGTCCGCCATGATTCGGTAGATGTCCGGTTCCCGCCACGTCGCGTGGTCGCTGCGCACCGGGCTGCGCGTGACCACGAAGCCCTTGCCCCAGCTGGTGGTCGGGAAGACCTGCTCTTCGAGGTGTTCGGTGCAGCACCAGTCCTCAGGCGCGCCGTCGGGATGTGCGGGGGCGTCGCGGGTCAGCGGTGCGATGCCGCGCTCGCCGCCGCTGAAGACGGAGACAGGCGCGCTGCTCGTGACCAACGTGCCGGTCATGTCGCCGGGAATGTCGTCTGACTCGAGGTTGAGCACGTCGTACGGGCCGATGGTGTACTCGACCGTGGAGCCGGCACTCGCGGCCGCGATGTCGCCGCCGCCCTGGATGCCGCCCGCCACGATCGGTCCACCGAAGGTGACGGTGACGGTGGTGTTCGGCTCGGTCCCGACGATGGTCACGTAGGAGTGGTCGGGAATGCCGGGCCCGATCTCGATGGGCTCGATCGGGTTCGCCGTGGGCCAGCCGATGATGCGGTAGTGCTGGTCGAGCGCGGGCACCGGCAAGAGCAGCGACGCGTCGTTCGATGCGCTCTCGATGATCGGGTTGAACTGGTACGCGACGACCGGGAAGTTGGTCGTGATGCGGTAAGCCTGGTTGCTCAGGAAGGTGCCGGGCCCTTCGACGCTCGGGGTGCTGCCGTCGACCTCGCGGGCGGGCAGATCGATGCGGACCAGATCGTTCGGTTCGACGAAGTACGTGCCGACCACGGTGGGCGCCGCGGCGTTCGGGCGGCCGTCGCTTCGCATGACCGTGGCCTGCACCGTGACGGTGCTCGGGTTGGCGAGCACGACCGCGAACTGCTCCTGCGCGGGCGGGTCGCCGATGAACCCCGTGTATTCGTTGTCGAGGTCGACGGCGAAGTAGTCGCAGCCCACGTTGCTGCGTTCGTCCCGTGCGACCGCGCAGGCATCGACGCACGCGCCTCCGCGGCACGCCGACGACGCGGGGCACTCCATAGAGAGTGTGCTGCCGCTGCCGTCTTCGTTGCAGACCCGGACCTCTTGCCCCTCGCAGAAGACCATGCCGGGCGGACACATGCGGCATCCGAGCCCGTGTACGCAGAACTGCTCTGGTGGGCAGGTCTCTTGGAGAACCGTGCCGCCCATCGTGCAGAGATGGAGTTCTTGACCGCGGCAGACGAGTGCGCCTTCCGTGCACGCGCCGCCACTGTCGACGCCGCCGCCGCCGTCCCGTCCAGGTGGACGGTCGTCGCCCCCGCACGCTGCGAGACTCACCAAGAGGATCGTGGACAGAACGCTGAGCGCACGGGTCCATGGTTCGGGGCGGAAAGGGGTCATGGGGGCAGGCTAAGCGCCGGTGCGCCGCTCCGGGATGCGCCCCCTCACGCGTCCGCTTTCATCTGTTGCGTGCAAACCGCCCTGTTGGCCGTCGTTCTCGGCCGTTGGGGACGGGACTCTGGTGTAGAGTGGCCCGGTGAGCGAGCCAGACCGGGGAGCCATCGAGGCGCGGATCGCCGATGTGCTCCGGCCCTTGATTCAGAGCGATGGCGGGGACCTCGAGCTCGCCGACGTCAGCGACTCCGAAGTCGTCGTGCGGGTGAGTGGAGAGGCTGCGTTCGGCGCGGGCTCCGACTACGTGCGCGAGCACGTGATTCGCGATGGCCTCATCGACCTGATCGGTTCCCACACCATCCGCTTCCTGAAGACGCCCCGTCGTCCAAAAACCGACTGAGGCTGCATTTCTCTGCTACGGGCCTGGCTCGCTTCGCTCGACGGGCGGCCCTAATTCGCGCCCGTCGCTGCCTGTCGTGGCAAGAAACTCAGACCCCTTAAATGAACGCGCGCCGACCCGAGTGGGGACGGCGGGCCGGCACGCGCTGGGAATTGCTTCCTGTGTTATGGCATTGCAATCGACGCGCCAACGAGGGGTCGGCCAAAACCATTCATGAAACCAGTGGATGGTTGTGGGCGGGTGCCCACACCGACGGCGGTCGTCCACGTCAGTGGGTCCGCAGGTGCGACGCGTTCTAGCGGGTGGTGACGACTCGAAGCCGGACGCCGACGCCGCGCACAGCCGAAGCCGAAGGCGAAGCCGAAGCCGACGCCGACGCCGAAGCCGACACCGACGCCGACGCCGAAGCCGATGCCGAAGCCGACGCCGACGCCGAAGCCGAAGCCGACGCCGAAGCCGACGCCGAAGCCGACGCCGACGCCGATCCCGAAGCCGACACCGACGCCGACGCCGAAGCCGACGCCGACGCCGAAGCCGACGTCGACACCGACGCCGAAGCCGACGCCGCTCCCCTTCTTGTTCCGGTTGGGCTGACTCGCGCCCACCAGTGCACGAGGGGTCAGCTCTCTTCGTCGGCGCCGATGGGGGTCGTGGGGCGGGTGCGGCCTTCTTGGCGGCGTTCGATGTTGGCGATCGAGTCGTCGGGGATCGCGGCGATGAGGCTCCGGGTGTACGCCTCGCGGGGGGCTTCGTAGATCGCGTCGGAGGGGCCGAACTCGACGATCTTGCCGTCGCTCATCACGGCCATCATGTCGCTCATGAACTTCACGACGCTCAGGTCGTGGCTGATGAAGATGTAGGTGAGGCCGCGCTGCTCTTGCAGATCCTTGAGCAGGTTGAGCACCTGCGCCTGCACGCTGACATCGAGCGCACTGACCGACTCGTCGCACACGATCATCTCGGGCTCCACCGCGAGGGCGCGGGCGATGCCGATGCGCTGGCGCTGGCCGCCGGAGAACTCGTGCGGGTACCGGCGCATGTGGTCCGCCTTCAGGCCGACCTCCTCGAGCAACTGCGCCGCGCGCGACTCCCGATCCTCGGCACTCGAGCCGATGGCGTGGATCTCCATGGCTTCGGTCAACATCGCGACCACCCGCATCCGCGGGTTCAAGGACGCGTAGGGATCCTGGAAGACGATCTGGATCTTGCGGCGCCAGAGCCGGAGCGCTTCGCCTTTGAGCGTGTGTACGTCGACGCCGCCGTAGGTCACGGTGCCGTCGGTCTTCTTCTGGAGACGCAGGATCGCGCGGCCGGTGGTGGTCTTTCCGCACCCGCTCTCGCCGACCAGACCGAGTGTCTGCCCGGGGTAGACGTCGAACGAGATGCCGTCGACCGCGCGCACATGATCCACGACGCGCTGCAGCAGTCCTTTTCGGATCGGGAAGTGAACCTTCAGGTCGCGGACTCGGAGCAGGGGCGCTTCGGCGGTCGAGCAAGTCGCATCGCCGGTGGGCAACGCGTGCCCGAGCAGTTCGAGCTCCGCCGCGGGGTGCAGCAGCCGCCCGCGTCCGCGCAGAAACTCTGCTTCGTCCGGCGGATCCTTCGGCGTGATCTTCGGACCGTCGTCGGTGTCTTCGACGTCCATGTAGTCCGCGACCGTCGGCAACCGACGCCAGGTCGTGTCGAGCCGCGGTCGGCAGGCGAGCAGGCCCTTGGTGTACGGATGGGAAGGGCGGCGGAAGATGTCGAGGACGGATCCGGTCTCCATCAGGTGCCCGCGGAACATGACCGCGACGTCGTCTGCGATCTCCGCGATGACCCCAAGGTCGTGGGTGATGAAGAGCACCCCCATGTCGCGCTCGTCCCGAAGCTTGCGGAGCAAATCCAGGATCTGCGCTTGGATGGTCACGTCGAGCGCGGTGGTCGGTTCGTCCGCGATGAGCAACTTCGGATCGCACGAGAGCGCCATAGCGATCATGACCCGCTGCTTCTGGCCGCCGCTCATCTCGTGCGGGTAGCTGTCGATGCGTCGCTCCGGATCGGGAATGCCGACCTCGTCGAAGAGCTTGATCGTGCGCTCGCGCGCTTCCTGTTTGTCGACGTCGAGGTGCAGCTGGATGGTCTCCATCACCTGGGCGCCGACTCGGTAGACCGGGTTGAGCGAGGTGCCAGGCTCCTGGAAGATCATCGCGATGTCGAAACCGCGCAGCGGACGGAACTCCTTGGGCGGCAGACGCACGAGATCGCGGCCGAGGAACGAAACCGTGCCGGCTTCCACCGAGGCGACGAGTTCGGGCAGCAGCCCCATCACGGTCAGGCTGGTCACCGACTTGCCGGATCCCGACTCTCCGACGAGCCCCAGGGTGCGTCCGGCCGACACGGTGAGATCGATGCCGTCGACGGCCCGGACCACCCCTTCGTCCGTGTAGAAGACGGTCTCGAGATCCCGGATCTCGAGCAACTCGGCGGGTTCGACGTCGCTCACCGGGCGAGGCTACCTCAGGTCAGGGCGGCGTGGGCCCGTTCGATGGCGTCGACGAGCCGCTCCGGGACGCCGAGTTCGAGCAGCTCGGAGCGCGCGGTGGACGACCACGGGTGCCAGCGGTCGGCGTCGTGTTCGTCCGACCGTTGAATGTCCGGCGGGCGACCTCTCTCTGGCAGGACCTCGCACGCGAACACCGTGACCGGCATGGGTACCCCGGCGCGTACGATGTCGTAGTGGTCCACCGCATCTGCCCGCACGTCCGGCTGCAGACCGCACTCTTCGTTGACCTCCCGAGTCACGGCGTCCAGCGCCGTCTCCCCGACGAAGACCCGGCCGGAGACCGTCTCCCAGAGGCCGGGGGCGGCGGTGCGGTGCGGTGCGCGGCGGAGCAAGAGCAGGTACGTGGCCGCAGGGCAGCGGCTCAGCAGCACCCCCACGACCGCTTCTCCTGTGAACGCGGATGGCAACTCTTTGGTGGGAATCTCCACCGGCCCAGGGGATCCCGAAGCCGCACCCTCCTGTCAACATTCGTTCGCGGGATCACCGTTTGTTGATCCATCAAAAACAGTCTTTCTACGATGTCGTTGGTCGTGCCCTTCGCGACCTCATTTCCTCATGGACGTCATCCAAGATCGCCCGCCCGCAGCCCCGACCCCGTCTCTTGACGCGCTCGGCCCGCTGCGCCTCCTGCTCCTCGATCCCCGCACGGGACTGGCCGAGCTCCCATCTGCTGGAGACATCGCCGCGGCCGCGACCGCGCTGGCGCGGGGTGCCCGCCACAAGGCGCTGCTGCCGCTGGCCGGCGTGCCCATCGAGTTCGCGCTCGTACGCCGCGGCGCCCGCGTGCTGGTGAGTGCGTACGACACGAGTTCGGCGCCGGAGGTGCATCAGCTGGATCGCGACGTGTCTCTTGCGGACCTTCTGCGGGTTTCGGCTCGGGCGACGCTGCAGCAGTCTCAGTACGAGACCGAACCCACCAATCGACAGATCGCGATCCGCCTCGCCGAACGCGCCCTGAAGACGACCATCGTCGACGACCGCGCCGACGCACTCGAACCCAGCACCGAGTGCCGCGGCGCCACCTCGGCGCAGGCCGATGTGCCGGTGTCGTTCGGGTTCGAAGCCTCGGTCTTTCCGAGCCCGGCGGTGTCCAGTCGCGCCGCCCGCGCCGATGTGCACGCGCTGCTCTTCACCGGCAAGCTCTGGGCCTTCGTGCGCGGACGCCGCATCGCGCTCGCCAACGGCCCGATCATGCTCCCGATTCAGCGCATGGTGGTGGCGTCGCGCGCGCTGCTCGATGCCTGGCAGGCGGGTCGCACCACCCACGTTCGTCTCCGCTCCGGCGCGTTTCGCGTCGACGTCCGGCTCAACGCAAAAGAAGAGGTCTCACTCGGCCTCGCGCGCGGCGAAGTCGAGGTGGCGGCGGCGTCGCTCGACGTGCCCTCGGTCGTTGTGCCCATGCTGCGCGTCGCCTCCGATGCCATCCGCACCCTGGTGAGCGTGGACCGAGCCCAGGCGCGCAACCTGCGCGTCAGCGCGTTGCGGGAAGAGATCCGCACCCTCCGGCGCATCCTCCGGGATCATCAGAGCGAAGATGGGTTCGTCAACCCGGACCCCGAACGCACCCGCGCCGCGATGGAAGGGGAGCCCAAGCCGGAGCCGGTCGCGGCGCCCGAACCGCGCGGAGGGCTGCGCTTCGAGGAGCGGTGGCGCATCGCCATGGGCGACCTCGACGCGGCCGCGACCTACTTTTGCGGCGACCGCCTCGTGCTCTCGTCCTCGCGCCACACCGTGGCGGTCGAGCGGGGCTCCGGCGACGTGCTCTGGGCGCGGGAAGGCGCCAGCACCAACCTCATGGCGGGGCCGTTTCTGCTTCGGCTCGGCGACGAAGGCGACGTCGAGATCTGCGATGTCCTCGATGGAGAGCCCCACGCGATGGCGCAGGTCGCGCCGCGCGTCGGCGGGCCGATGCAAGGCGTCCTGAGCGCCGGCGAGGGCATGCCGCCCACCGCGATTCTGGCCGAAGGGGTCTCCCAACTCGTGGCGATCGATCTGTGGACGGGGCAGCCGCGATGGCGGTTCTCCACCCGGCGTGGTGGCGCGATCCACCTGGCCCGGAGCGGCCGGCTGCTCATCGTCGCGAGCGAAGGCGCGATTCATGCGCTCGACATCACCACGGGCGAAGACATCTGGCGCTACTCCGCGCGCACGCGTTTCGCGAGTGCGCCGGTCGTGGTGGGAGACGTCGTCGTCGCGATCGGCAAAGACGGCAACTGCTACGGCGTGGACCTCATCACCGGCAGCGCCCGATGGTCCCGCACCGTCAAGGCGGCGGCGGGCACCTCGCCCGTCGGCGTGCGCCGAGTGGCGGTCGTCGTGACGCGCGAAGACGAGATCCTCGGCATCGACGTGAACTCGGGCGAAGAGACCTGGCGGCTTCAGGATCCGGGTCTCGGCGCCGGTGCTTGCCTGGCCATCGACGACCTGCTGGTGGTCAACGCCGCGGGCGGTGTGGTCACGGGCATCGACGTAGAGCGCGGGGAGTGTGTCTGGAGTCGGGTGCTCGGCGACCCCTTCGGCGACGAGGTGCCGCGGCAACTGGAACCGGTGCTGCGCGGCGGTGCCCTCTTCGTTCCGGCCGACACGGTGCACATCCTCCGGCCCCGCGATGGCGAACCTCTAGGAGAACTTCCCTGCGATCTCGTGCCCGACCGGGTCCGGGTCGATGAGCGGGGCTGGGTGTACGTCGCCGAAGAGAGTGGCCACCTCGCGGCCTTCGCCCCGGCGCCGAGCCTGCGCCTGATTCAGGGCGGCGGCTGAACTCGCGGGCGCAAGCCCGCGTCGGCGTGCATGCCCCGGGGAGCCGGGGTAGCCCGTATCCATGACGGACAAGACGACCCGAGTCGGCGTACTCCAGCTCAACTCGAACGACGAAGTCGAACGCAACCTCGCCGCGCTCGCCCGGTGGACGCGCCGCGCCGCGAAAGACGGCGCGCGTCTGATCGTCGTGCCGGAGTGTTTTGCACAGCTCGGGCGCGAAGACGGCAAGTTCGAAGTGGCCGAGAGCCTCGCGCCCGAAGAGGCCCCCGGTCCGATCCTGGCGCAGTGCGCCGCGCTCGCGAAGGAGCTCGAGGTCGAGCTGGTACTCGGTGGGTTCTGGGAGAAGGGTGCGACCGCGGACAAGGTGCGCAACGCCTGCGTGCATCTTCGCGCGGACGGGCAGGTCGCGGCCATCTACCGAAAGATCCACCTCTTCGACGTGGACCTCGCGGACGGCACGCGCCTCGTCGAGTCGGAGACCGTGGAGCCTGGCACCCAGACCGTCGTGACCGACACCGCGTTCGGCAAACTCGGCCTCAGTGTTTGTTACGACGTTCGTTTTCCTGAGCTCTACCGGAAGCTCGTCGACGAGGGCGCGATCGCGCTCACGGTGCCGGCAGCCTTCACGCTCCACACCGGCAAAGACCACTGGCACATCTTGCTGCGGGCCCGCGCGATCGAGCAGCAGTCGTACGTGCTCGCCGCGGCGCAAACCGGCCGCCATGTGAACAAGGACGGCTCCAGTCGTCGGGTGTCCTATGGCCACGCGTTGATCGCCGACCCTTGGGGCACGGTGCTCGCGGAGTGCGGCGAAGGGGAGGGGTGCGCGGTCGCGACCATCGACCCGGAGTTCGTGGCGAAGGTGCGGCGCGAGCTGCCGAGCTTGAAGCACCGCAGGCTCGGCTGACGGGCCCGGGGAGACGCCGAAGCAGAAGCAGTAGCAGCAGAAGCAGTAGCCGACGCCGACACCGAAGGCGACGCCGAAGCCGAAGCCGATGCCGACGCCGATGCCGATGCCGAAGCCGATGCCGATGCCGATGCCGAAGCCGATGCCGATGCCGATGCCGACTCCGCTCCAGCCTGAGGGCAAGGGCAAGGACCTCCTACCGTCCGTCAAGCCCTCTTGAGGGTCAGATCGGCTTTGGGAGGCGACGCTGGGTTTTGTCGTAGAGACGGCGATCTCGAAGGGCTGCGACGAGTACAGCGAGCATCC
>JAXMNT010000050.1:0-54095 GCA_034670305.1 Deltaproteobacteria bacterium | reverse complement strand
AAAACTGAACGACCTCGACCCCGCCGCCTACCTCACCGAAGCCGTCCAAGCCGCCCGCCTCGGCGAAATCAAGCTCCCGCTCGGCTGACCCTCAGCCCGTCAACACGGGGCGCCAAGAGGACTTACGTCGCTGTCACTGATGCGCCCCCTTGCCCTCCCCGCCCCCGCGTCCGACGCTTCCCCCTGTGCCGACCTCCATCCCGCTTCTGGAAGATGCCGTCCTTCGCCAAGCAGTGCGTGGCTCCTCCGCCGCGGTCGCGCGCCGGCTCTGGCCGACCCTCACCGCGGCCGTCGGACGTCGGGGCGCGGCGCGGGTGCTCACCTCGGTTGCGGTCGCCGCACTGCGCGGTCAGCCGTTCCGGGATCTCGGCTCGCCGCGTGATCGACGCGACGCGCTGAGCCGGGCCCAGGCAGCACCGGTGATACTTCTGTACCGAGCGCTGCGGCCCAAGCTCGGGCGTCAGGCGGCGATCGCCCAGACCCGCGCGCTGGTGATCGTCGGTGGGGTCGCGTTTCTGAGCCAACTGCTCGGGGACATCGACGCCCAGAAAGAAGCCGCCCACCCCGAGCTCGAGTCGCGGCTCGTGCAGCGGGTCGCGCGCTTCTTCAACGCCGAGGGCACCGTCGCGATCCGGGACCAACCGGGGTCCCCTCGTGGCACCGAAGTGCACTACGACGTGACCAGCTGTCGTTTCGTCGAACTTTGCCGAGCCGCTGGCACCCCGGAGCTGACTTCCCTCTTTTGCGAAGTCGACGGCGCTTACTTCGACCGACCCGAAGCGCCCTTGCAGCTCTCGCGCAAGAAACGCCTCGCCGCCGGCGACGAGTCGTGCGAGTTCCGCTTCACCTGGAAGTAGCCCGCTTCGAGAGGCTCTGTGTGCCTCACCTCTGGGTCGGGAATGGGGCGCTCCCAGGAGCCGTTTCACGCGCGTGGCCGGGAAGTTGACCCCCTGAGACCCGCCCTGTAACCGCAAGAGGGTTCCGGGGCTGGGCGAAGGCCACGCGAACACGACGTGCGCACGCATCCGCGGGCGCACCCCACAGGCAACGAGGGCGAGATGAGCGAAGACTCCAAGACGGAGACCGCGGCGGCAGCTGCGGGCGACGACAGCACGGCCAACGGCGGCACCGAACCCACCACCCCGAAGAAGCCGGCGTGGAAGAAGTGGTTGATGCTGGCGCTCAAGATCGCGTTCACCGCCGGCATGCTCTACGTCATCTTCGGCAAGGTGCTCGGCCGCGAAGGCGCGGACGATCTCGGCGACCGCATCGCCAACCTGCACTGGGGCTGGGTGGCCGGCGCGATCGGCATGCAGCTGACGGCCATCTGCTTCGCGACCTTGCGCTGGCGCGCCCTGCTCAAAGGCCAGGGCATCCGGCCGTCGTGGAAGTTCCTCGGCGGCAGCATCATGATCGCGCGCTTCTGGGGCGCGTTCACGCCAGGCGGGTTCACCGGCTTCGGCGGCTGGCGCATCTACGACGTCGCCAAACACACTGGCAAGACCGCGCGCGCGACCGCCACGATTGGCGTCGAGACGCTGCTCGGACAGATGGCCTTCGGCATCGTCGTGATGGGCGCGTCGTTCTTCGGGTTCGCGTTCCTCGGCACCCACGGCGTCATCGTCGTGAACCTCTTCTTCCTCGGCATCGTGGGCACGGCGCTGCTCCTGCTCACGCGCCCGGCCCTCTTTCACTTGGTCGCGCGTTTTCTCCCCGGCCCGATCCGCGCCCGCACCCAGACGCTCGTCGATGCGGTCAGCGCGTACAAGGGCCAGGGCAAACTGCTCGCCTACGCGCTCGGCTGCGGCGTCGGCGTGCACGCCTTCAACAACCTCATCTACGTGTGTGCCGCACGCGCGCTCGGGGTGGAGCTCAGCGTCGGACACGTGTTCTTCGCGTCGTCGCTCCAGATCTTCGCGACGCTCATTCCCGCGTCCATCAACGGCATGGGCCTGCGCGAGACGGCCGCGGTCGCGCTCTACACGAGCCCGCTCATCGGTCTGCCGCTCTCGGTCGCGATCCTGATCCCGGTGGTCGGCTTCGCGTGTGAGATGGCGGTCTCCGCCTGCGGCGGCGTCGTGTTCCTCGCCCGGCGCAACCACTACACGCCAGAGATCGAAGTCGACGAAGTCGCGCGCGAAGAAGAGGCGCTGCAAGCGATCGAGATCGCACCCGAAGAGGCGTGGCCGAAGCGGCTGCGCGGCCTGACCATCGGGCTCGGCGCCGGCGCACTCGCCGGCATGGTCATCGGCATGACCGAAGGTCTCGTCGTGGTCGCCTCCGGCAACGGCACGATCGGCTACGGCGTCGTCGCGTACGGCGCGATCGCGTACGGCATCTTCTGCGCGCTCGCGGGCGGCGGCATGGGGCTCGTCCTCGCGTGGTCCGGCCGCATCATGCAGCGCAAGGCCATGCCCGAGTCCGACGCCTACGCGCGCATCACCGCGTTCTTCGTGGCGAGCTTCGCGTTCGCGCTCGGCGCGTTCCGGATCCGCCGCGACGTCTACGCGGAGCTCTTGGTATGGAAGTCCGCCAAGGGGCTCGGCGTGCTCGTCGCGTGCCTGGTCGCGGCCGGTCTTCTCTACCTCGCGATCTCGTTCACGCTCCGGTACGTCGTGCGCAAGAAGCCGGGCACGATCCTGCTGCGCGCCTGGGGCAGCCCGGTCGTCGTCGGTGGCCTCTGCGGCGCGCTCGCGCTCGGCACCTTCGCGATCGGCGATCCGGCCGAAGCGCTCGACTCACCGCCGCTGCGCAGCGCGCCCGAAGGCGCCGGCAACGTGCTCTTCATCGTCGTCGACACCCTGCGCGCCGACCACCTTCCGAGCTACGGCTACGACGCGATCGAGACGCCCGCGCTCGACGAGTTCGCGAACGACGCGATCCGGTTCGACATGGCGTTTGCCAACGCGAGCTGGACCCGCCCGAGCTTCGCCTCGATCCTCACCGGCCGGCTGCCGAGCAACCACGGCGTGATGGCCAAGGTCGACGCGCTCCCGAGCGAGATCGTCACGATGCCCGAAGCGCTCCAAGAAGCCGGCTACCAGACCCGCGGCATCGCCACGAACTACAACGTGTCGCCGTACTTCAACTTCCATCAGGGCTTCGATCGCTACGAGTACCTCGAGCCGGAGTTCGTGCTCGGCGCCGGCGACGCAGCGGCCAAGCTGCTCTTGGTCCAGAGCCTCAAGCGCGTCATCGAGAAGATCGAAGCCAAGCTCGGGCACGTCGCGCCCGGCAGCGCCTACCGCGACGCCGAGACCGTCAACGCGCGCATCATGAGCTGGCTCGACGAGACCAACGGCGAGACGGCCGCACCGGACGCGTCGCCTTGGTTCTTCTTCGTCGGCTACATGGATCCGCACGACCCGTACTACCCGCACCCCTACGACGGGAGCGGCTTCTCGCGCGCGGCCAACCAGCACCCGGACCCGTCCGAAGCGCCACGCTTGATGCGGCTCTACGACGGCGAGATCGAATACTGGGACACCCAGTTCGGCGCGCTCGTCGAAGACCTCAAACGCCGCGGCCTCTACGACGATCTCACGATCATCATCACGGCCGACCACGGCGAAGAGTTCTGCGAACACGGCGGCTTCTGGCACGGCACCACGCTCTTCGACGAGCAGATCCGCATCCCGCTCTTCGTGAAGCTGCCCGCCAACCGCCGCGCCGGCACCACGATCCGCCACTGGACCCAGAGCGTCGACCTGATGCCGACCTTGCTCCGGCAGCTCGGCATCGAAGTGCCCGAAGGCGTGCAGGGTGGCGACATCTTCGAAGGCACCGACCGCGTCTACGCGGAGGAGAGCCACGAGGGCAACGTGCTCGAGTCCGTCCGCGAGCGCCGCGGCACCGACGAGTGGAAGATCATCACCGCCAACCAGGACAACCCGCGTGGCCTCGAGCAGGTCGAGGTCTACCGAGTGGACAACGATCCGGGCGAGCAGGAGAACATCGCGCGCTCCGAACCAGAGGTCGTCGAAGCGCTGGTGCACACTCTGGTCGAAGAAGGTGTGCGGGCGCGCGAAGGCGCGGCCGCCGCGGAAGCGGTCGACCTCGCGGGCGAAGCGGCCGAACGGCTGCAAGCGATCGGCTACATGGAAGAGTAGCGCCTGCGCCACAGAGCGCGTGCCAAGAGCCCTGTCGCGAACCACGCGGCAGGGCTCTTCTTCGGACATCGCAGAGGATGGGTGTGCTGCGTGCCAGCGTGGCCATGCCCGCAAGCCGGGTGTCCGCCGCCAGGGCGTCAGGTTCTGAAGCGGCGCCGGACGGCCCAGAACGCGAACGCGATCAACGCGACGTGCGGCTTGCCCTGCGAGGCGGCACAGGTGCGGCTTGCGGCAGGCGCCGCAGCCGGCGCCGGGGTGGGCGCCGGCGGCGGCGGGCGTGGCGGCACGACGACTTCCAGTCGCGGCTCAGAGCGCGCCAACGTCCGCACGAGAAGGGGCGGGTCGTCCGTCACGGTGAGCGTGGACATCGGGCCGTCGGAGATCGCCTCTGGAACCGCTGGGGTTCTCGGGGCGCCGGGCAGCACCGGCCCGGACTCGGGCGCCACGTCGTCCCACACGGGGCCACGGGGGTAAGGGCACGTAGGCGGCCGAGGCCACGGGTGCCGCACCAAATAGCGGGTGCGAAAGTCGTTCTCGAGGCTCCGCCGGCTCCACGTCACCGGGTCGCGGCCACGAAGATCGTCGCCGCCTGCGACGGGACGCGCTGGCTGGAGGGTCAGTCGAGCGGGGTCCGCGTCGTCGAGTGGAACCCGCAGCCGAGTGAGGGTGTGGTGGTACACTTCGGGGCCCAGTCCGAACGGGTCCTCGCGACCGTTCGGCGTGGCGCGAAAATCCAGTTGGATGGTCTCCTCTACCCACTCGCGATGAATGTAGGATCGCTGGCGGTCGAGCGTTTGGCGGACGCATTCGGTCATGGGTGACAGGAAGGTGGTGTCCACGATCCGGACCCGGTTGTCTTCGAGCTTGGCGGAGATGGATCCTCGCGCAGATGCTGGACGGAGCGCGGCCGCGCGGGCGTGGCAGCGCTCGAGATCGCGGGCGCCTCGGTGGGTGAGCGGACCTTCCATCTCCACCGTGGAGCTCCACGGTCGCGCGGAGTCGGGCAACGCACCGGCCAGCAAGGCCAACTCGCGCCCGTAGAGACTTCGCGATTGGTCGCATGCAATGCACCTGGTGCGGCCCGCGTACTCGGTCACGATCGTGCCTTCGCGCAGCGCCCGCATCCGGGCCACCACCGAGCCGTGCACCGCGGCGAGCTCGGGACGCGCAGCGGGATCGACGAGCAGGTTGGTCGGGATGAAGTTCGACGGCCGACCGCGCGGCGCGTAGCGCTCCGAAACCGCGAGCACGCGCACGAGCAGGTCGTTGGCGTCGGGCAACTTGCAGAGGTTGGCGATCGGCAGCGGAACGGTGGGCGCTGGCTCGCGCACCCGCAGTTGCACGGGACCCACATCGCCATCCAGCACGACGAGCTCGCCGCCAGACGCGGCGTGCGCGACAAGCGCTTCCTTCAACGCAGGCGCAAACGACTGCCGGCGAATCCAAGCGGCCACCTGCGCCCGGCGGATCCGCTGGAACCGAATGGGCTCGATGGCCGGTGGCTCTCGCCGGGTCCAGCCGCTTGAGTCGGATGCGCCCGGCTCCGCGTTCGGCTCTGCGTTCGGCGCCACGATCGGCTCGCCCATCGCGAAGGGGTCGTCCTCGATGTACCGCCGACGGTGACTGCAGGGGTCCCGCTGCCACTGCTCCTGGGCGACCGGGGCACCGACCCGAAGCGCCGCGTCGAACATCCCTTCGTCGACTCGAATCACCCGGTCGACCGGCCCACCGACCGGCACGATCCATCGGCGCGCGTCGCCACGAAGTCGCAGGTTCACCAGCGTGGTGTTCGCCAAGGCGCCGAGCACCACGTCGGGCTGGGTCGGTGCGATGTGGCCGTCCTCGGAGAGCCCGCAGTAGGCGCGCGCGTCGACGGAGGACAAGCACAAGAGTGCGACCGACGCCGCCACCCAACCCCTTTTCCAGACGCTCATTCCGGCCGAGTGTACGCGCCTGCGACCGCAACCCGAATCGCAACCCCACCCGTCGGACGCACGTTCAACGCACACGGCGTCGAAGCACCCAGACCATCCAACCCAAGAGCAGCAAACCCGCGCCCGGACCGCCCGACGTGCGACAGCCGCAGCCGCTCTGCGCCGACGCCTCCGTGGAGGTTTGCGCACCGGAAGCCAGGTTGGCGGCCGGCGCCGCTCCTTCTTCGGGCGCCTCGACGTCCTGTCCATCGGCCGCACCGAGGATCGCGGCCGACGTGATCTGCAGCGCGGGCACCGGCTTGGCCAGGACGGCGGAGAGCTGGATGTTGCCGCGCGGCGCCAGCGCAATGTTCTCCGCCATCACCGGCCCCGGGCTCGGCGCGCCGATGGCACGCAGCACGCGCAGCCGTCGGGCCGTCTCGTCTTCGCCCGGTTGGGCTTCGCTCTCCGGCGGGTGGGGGTTGGGGCCCCATCGACCCCGGTTCGGTTCGTCGCATTCGATGGGCCCGGTCCACTCGTGGCGGATCGCGTAGCGGGCCTGAAAGTTGTTGGTGGACGTCTCGGTGGACGCGACCTGCGAGAGCTCTCCGTCTTCGCCTGGCTGCTCGCGGCCTCCAACGATCGGAGCGGCCTCCCGGAAGACCAGGTCTTCGCCGAGCCCGCCTTCTTCGTATCGATAATGCAGTCGCGTCAGGATCTTCGGCGTGCCGAGGCCGAAGCCGCGTCCTCCGAAGCCACCCAACGTGCCGAAGCCGCCGCCGCCCGCTTGGGGTTGAAAGGCGAGGCGTTGTCGAATCTGCACCACGCCCGCGTTGGTCGGGGCGGGGAAGGTCCACCGACGAAATGCTTGCGCCACACAACTGCGAAACGCGGGCGGTGCGGGTCCGCGCTCGTCTGGAACGGCGGCCTGCACCCGCCCCTGCGGGTCGACGATGTAGGACACCTCGAGCGAGACCCCGGCCGCCGTGGTCGGTTGGCCCTGGTAGGCCTGCTGGTGGCAGAACCTGAGTTCGTTCATGTGCCGACGGGTCACCCGCCGCACCACCTCTTGCGACAGGCCGCCTTGAACACGGGGTGCGGCCGGGCGCACCCGAGACACCCAGTTCGTGGACGCGGCGGGTGGGGCCGCGGCTGCGGCTGCGCCCACCCCGGAACCGAGCGTGACCAGATCGGTCTGCGACAGCCCGCCTGTGCCACCAGGGCAAGGATCACAGCTCGAGGCTTGCCACGAGTACTCGGTCACGACCGAGCCCGGGTTCCGGCGGAGGGTCTCGTCGAAGACCGCGGCGTACACCTCGCCGAACCGGTCGCGCACTTCGTCTTCGAGATCGAGGTTCGTCGGGATCGTGACGTTCGGGTAGTTCGCGACTTCGTAGCGCTGGTTGTCCGCGAGGATGTGTACGAGCAGGTCTTGGGTGCCGGACGAGTTCAACATGCCGAGGCGCACTGGGAGGCTGAACTCGTCGCTCTCGTAGTGGATGCGCAGCGGACTGAGCACGGCGCGGCCATCTTCGAAGGTGACCTTCGAGACATCGACCTTGGCGACGAAAAACTTCGTGCCCGCCTCGACGTACGGCCGGAGCGCCGCTTCGGCGCCTTCCGGGATGCGGTAGTCGTTCGCGCGCAACCAGCGGTCGAGTCCGCTCGAGTCGCGCGCGCTCAAGATCACGATGTCGTACTCGCCGACCGCGAACTCGGCTTCGATCGTCACACCGGTGCCACCGCCCCCCCGACCGGTGCCACGCAGGCCGAGTCCGCCGAAGCCGATGCTGCCCCCGACGAGATCGCCGATGCCCCCCTCCTGGCAGGGGTCTTGTTCCCAGTATTCGACGAGCCGCGGCGAAGCGAGTCGGTCGACCCGGTCGAACACGTCGCTGTCCAACGTCCGCACGTCGTCCTCGGACAAGACCTCCGGCACCGGGACCACCATCGCGAAGTTCTCGGGCGGTCCGCGGTAGTCGTTCCGCATCGAGAGCACGGTGTGGGTGCCCTCGCGCAAGAGCACCACCATGGTCGCGTCGTTGTAGAGCGGCTGCTCCGCCCCCGCGACGTAGAACCCGCAGAAGGCGTGGGCCACCGACCCGAAGCACGCCCAGAGCCCGATCACACCCACCCCGACGAATCTCCACATGGGGACATAGTGTTCAGCCGCGCCCCAAAGTTCCAGTGGGCCCGCCAGCCACGAGAGAATTCCCGTTCCTCTTCAGGTGGCGGCACCCGCCTCGGGTCGGTAAGATGCGCTCCTATGCGCTGGCGCCCGTCTGTACTGGCTCTTTCGCTCGTTTTGCTTGCAGTGCTCGACGTCGCCCCTGCCCGTGCGCAACGGGTCGTCGAGGTCACCTTCACGCCGGCCGAACGGGCACAGATCGCGATCTGGCTCGAGACGGCCGACGGTGAGTTCGTCCAGACGCTGCGCCTGACCGAAGCGACCGCGCTTCGAGGCATCGGCAACCGGCCCGGCGCACTGCAGATGAACAGCGGGTTTCACTGGCCCTACGGCCGCCGAGAAGGCGTCCTGCCGATCTGGGCCCACCGGCGCGCCGCGGCTTCGGTCCCGTTCAAGCGGGTGATCTTCCAGGACCGCAGGTCGGAAGGCCTCGCCTCGCGAACCTCGAACGACGCGTCGCCCGACGACTACTACTGTCTGTCCTTCAACTCGTCCGCGAGCTCGAGGGACGCGCTCGATGCGGTGAGCTGTGCGAGCGCGAACGTCTTCAACAGCGACAAGGGCCGATTCATCACGGCCGAAGACATGAGCGCGGGCTACGCCGAACCCTTCGAGACCGAAGGGGGCGCGATGGACACCATGCGCGCGCTCGACATGGACTCGCTCTACCCGCCACGCCGCGATGTCCCGGAGCTCCGCGGCGCCGACCACCCCGACGTGCTCGAGTTCATTCCGCACGTCCGCGAAGTGATGCCGGACATCGATGCGGTGACCATGGCCACCTTGGCCGGCGGCGCGACCCGCACCCTTCACTTCGCGCCCGCCGACGACGTGCCAGACGGCGACTACGTCATGTATGTCGAGGTGAACGTCGAAGGCGACTACAACGACAACTGGGACCCGGAGCGCTTTCCGACCCCGCTCGGTCGACCCCAGTGGGACTCGTGGGCCGAGACGTTCGGCTACCCCTACCGCGGCCAACCCTCTGTGCTCTACGCCGTCGAGTTCACGTTGAGCCGCACCGGCGGAACCTGGACCGCCACCACGCCGCTTGGGTACGGATCGATCCACGGCGAGGACGGCGACGTGCACCCGATGGACGGAACCATCAGCGACGATCCCGACGGCGCGACCGGCAGCGGTGCCGACCGGCTCTTCGCACAGGGCAGCGACGACAGCCGCGTTCGCGTGTTCGTCTTGCCGATGAACGTCTGCGGCAGCCCCGACCCCCCGCCCGGTTGTTTCGAGGGGTGCGACGACACCCGCCCGTGCATGGGCGACCTCGTGTGCAACGACGACGCGATGTGCGTCGGTCTGTGCGAGCTCGAGGTGCGGCCGGGCGCGATCCAGAACTACGAGGTCGAACTCGACCCGGACTCGAGTTGGGTATACGCCAACGTTCGATTCGACGTGCCCGAGAGCCGGCGCGGCGTGCGCCACTACGCGCTTCGGGTCGCGACCGAACCGTTCACCGAGGGCATGGACTTCGGCAGCTGGGGCGTAGAAGCCAAGATCGCCGGGCTCGCCGAGGAGGCGGTCGTCGTGCCGCACGATGGCGAAGCCGGAGACCGAGTCGAGGTCGCGCTCGGCCACCTCATGCCGCAGACGGTCTACTACGTCGGGCTTCGAGCCACCGACAGCTGCGGTGTCGCGGGAGACGTGGTCACGGCCGAGATCGAGACGACCGAGATCATCTTCACGACGGTGTCGCCGTGTTTCGTCGCGACCGCGACCTACGGCTCTCCGATGGCCGAGGAGATCGGCGTGCTGCGCCGGTTCCGCGACCGCCACTTGCGCAACCACGCCGCCGGCCGGGGCGCCGTGAAACTCTACGAGCGCTTCGGGCCGATCGCCGCCGACTGGATCCGGGACGAAGAGGACGCGCGCGCCGTCGTGCGATCCGTGCTCGACCCGGTGGTCGCGGCCATTCGATGGCTTCTCGATTGATGGGGCCGTTCCGGCGCATTGGTGCGGCGCTCTTGCTCTGTGCGGCGGGCTGCGTGCACGTCGCACCGTACGAACGGGAAGCGCTCACGCGTCCGGGCATGGACTCGGAACGCGAGACCAACGAGACGCATTTTCGCGCCCACGTGCACGACTCGCGCGAGGGCGCGACGGGCGGCCACGGAAGTACCGGTGGCGGCTGCGGCTGCAACTGAGTAGAAACGCGCCCGTGTCTTCGATTCCGAGAACCACGCTCGCGTTCGCGTTCGCGCTGAGTGTTCTGGCAACACTCGGCACCACCCGGACCGCCCACGCCGACGGAGCCTCGGGGACCTGGAGCGGCCTCGCCGAAGCGCGTGGCAACTACTACTGGGAGCGTTCGACCCGCGTCGTCTCGCCTGGCCTCGAACTCTCGCTCGAGTCGCCAACCGGTGTGCGGGTCGGCGGCCACTACGCGGTCGACAGCATCACGAGCGCGAGCCAGGCGACCGGCGTCGTCGAAGACGTGAGTTTCACCGAGGTCCGCCACGAGGGCAGCCTGCGCGGGGGCTACGAGTTCGATCTCGGCGACGCCAAGCTGGCGCTGAACGCCGACTTCCGGGTGAGCCGCGAGCCGGACTACGTGTCGCTCGGAGGCGGGCTGAGCGCGGCGATCTCCCTCGACGATCGCTCGACGGTGTTGCGGTTCGGGGTGCACGTCCTGCGCGACTCCATCTCCCAGGTGCTGCGCGACGGTGCCGGGGTGCGGCCTTTGCCGGACGGCACCACCACCGCCGATGTGTTCGACGAAGCGTTCTCCGCGCTGGCGTTCGACGTCGCGTGGGAGCAGCTGCTCGCGCCGTGGGCGTTCTTCCAATTGAGCTACCAGTACGGCTACCTCGACGGGTACCTCGCGAATGCCTACCGCATGGTCGCGGTGGTGGGATCGCTGCGTCCAGAGAACCACCCCGACACCCGGCACCGCCACACCGCGACGGGTCGCTTGGCGCTTCACGCGAACCGCACCGGTTCGTCGCTCCACCTCATCTACCGCGCGTACATCGACAGCTGGGACATCGGGGCGATCACCCCGGAGGTGCGCATCTACCAGGAGCTGTCCCGCAACGTCACCCTGCGGGTGCGCTGGCGGCACTACCGACAGACGCGCTCGTTCTTCTACCAGGACCAGTACGCCGACGAGCTCCCCGAAGATGCACCGGTGACCGCGGATCCGAAGATGAGCACCTTCCACAGCAACCTGCTGGGGTTCCAGCTGCTGGTCGGCCTCGGGTTCCTGGAGGAGTCGAAGCTCGACTTCCTCGGGCGCGCGAGCATCGATCTGACCTTCGAGTACATCTGGAATACCAACCGCTTCGGCAACGGCGTCATCAGCCAGCTCGGCCTCCGCGTCCCCTTCGGCTGAGCCGAACTCGAGGCCGAAGCCGAAGCCGAAGCCGCTGCCGCTGCCGCTGCCGCTGCCGCTGCCGCTGCCGATGCCGCTGCCGCTGCCGCTGCCGCTGCCGCTGCCGATGCCGATGTGCCGCTGCTGCTGCCGGCCGAAACTGGAGGCGCAGCGGAAGCCGACAACCCGTGGGACACTGGATCCGTGGCTTCGAACGCTCTCTTGCTGCTCGCCATCGGTTCACTGCTCGTGGGCTGTCCAGCGCCGACCCCAATGCCCACCGCCGAAGCAACTTCTGGCAGCGGCTCGGAACCGGCCGAGTCGGTGGCAGAGGATCCCGAGAGGGAAGGCGCCCCCGAGCCTGACGAACCACCGGGCCCGCCACCCGCCGAACGCCGACCGCCCGACTGCGTCGACCAAGCGCGCACCCACGCGGCGCTCGACTGCCGCGCGGGTCGCATCGAGGTGTTCGAACCCATCGCGTTCGAGATCGACGACGAACGGCTCGAGCGGAGTTCCGAGGCAGCGTTGCAGGACATCGCGGAGCTTCTCCTCGAGACACCGTACAGCCTGCAAGTGCGGGTGCACCTGGCGCAGGACCCGGGTCCACGCGCCCGCATGCTCAGCCGCGACCGAGCCCAGGCGGTGCGCACGGCACTGATGGAACGCGGCCTCGAAGCGTTGCGTGTGGAAGCCGAAGGCTACGAAGGCGAACGTCCGCTCGTCGACCCGCGCGGTTCTTCACAGCGGCTGCGATGGCGGATCAACCAGCGGGTGGAGTTGTTGTTGGTCCGAGGCGGCGAAGTCGACGCATCGGCGCCGTGGTGCTCGGAGATCCGGGCCGAGGGGTATGCGGTCCGCTGCCACGAACGACGTGTCACCGGCGCGCCGCGGCGGGTGCGCGCGGTCCTCGACGACCTGCTGGCGCTCATGCCGGAGATCCGGCTCCAGGTTCCCGGGCGTCACCGAAACTCCGCGCGCCGACACCCGGACCGTGTCCAAGTCTGCACCGGTCTCGAAGACGTCGTGATCGTCGCACCCGACGAGCCATTCTCGAGCTGCTCAGCGGACCAGTAGCGCAGCGCCGTCCTGGACCGAGTCGCTCGGGTGCACCACCACCTGCATGCCGGCGTCGAGCCCACCGGTGATCTCGGTGTCGAAACCGTTGCGGCGGCCGATCTCAACCGGCTGCAGGACGGCGGTCTCGCCGTCGACGCGGAACACCGCCCAGCCTTCGCCATGGCGGAAGAGCGCGCTCGAGGGAACCTGAAGCGTCTCCTCTTCTCGCCACACCCGGATGCGCGCTTCGACGCGGTACCCGTCGCCGAGCTGCGTCCAGTCCGCGCGCGGGCTGTCGAGGTCGATGACGACGTTGACCCGCTGCTCTTCCACCCCGAGCGCCGACACCTTGGTGAACGCGCTCGGCTCCACCCGTTGCACATGCCCCTCGAGCGGCGCGTCGCCGCCCCAGCGCTCGAGCGTGACGAACGCGCCCGGTCGGACTTGCACCGCATCTGCCGTCAGCACGTCGACCGCCACTTCGAGCGCCGCGGGGTTGCCCACCTCCACGAGGGGCGTGCCTGCGTGCACGACCCCTTCGTCCTGCTGGATCACCCGCAGCACCACCCCGGCTTCGATCGGAGACGGGAGCTCCATCGCTTCTTCGCTCTGGCTGCCGTGTCGGCCGAGCGCCGCTTGCGCCATGCGCACTTCGTAGTCGGCCACCCGCACACCGAACCTCGCGCTCGTGAGTTCTTCGCTTCGAGCCCGCGCCTCGAACCGCGCCTGGTCTGCCGATTGCGCACTGACGCCACCACTGCGGAGCAGTGTCTCCTGCCGAGCCATCGACTGCTCCGCCAAGGTCTGGGCGGCGGTCGCCCGCGACACGCCGGCGCGGGCTTGTCGCTGAGCGGCCTGCGCGCTGGCCACGCGCGCCTCCGCCTGCGCGCGGGACCGGGCATCCATCAACTGCGGCGCGAGCGGTTCAAGCCGCGCGAGGATCGACGTCTCCGTCACCGGGTCGCCCGGCCGCAACTCAATGCGCGCGAGCGACCCCGAGAGTGGCGAAGACACGATGTAGCGGTCTTTGACGCGTGTCGTTCCGTCTTCGTCGATGGTCACCTCCATCGGCGCGCGCACGACCTCGGCGGCGTCGACCGACACTGGCTGAGGCAACGACGCCATGACCACCAAACCGATGATCCCCGCGACGAAGGCCAGGGCGATGAGACGACGGATCCACTTGCTGACGGAAGCACTCATGGTTTCACTCGCGGGTCTTGAGAACGGAGATGAGATCGAGTTTGTCGAGCTTGCGGCGCACCAACAGAGCGCTCACGAACGCGCCAGCCAACGTCACCGTCGCCGCAAACGCGAAGTTGCTGGGAAGCACGATCTCGGGCAGGCGGTACATCTCCGGATCGGTGGCGCCGGTGGACATCGCATGCACGAAGAAGCGCCCGAACAGCAGCCCGAGCGGTATGGCGAGCAAGACTTGGATGGCGAGTTCTCCGAGCAGGATCGCGCTGATCTCCCCGCGCGTGAACCCGAGCACTCGGAGACTTGCGAGATCGCGCTCGCGCATACTCAGCGCCACGCGCGCGTTGTTGTAGACCACGCCGACCACGATCGTCATCGCGAAGATGGTGAGCACGATCGACATCGCGAGGATGGTCTGCTCGGACTGCTTCTTGAAGGTCTCGACGACGTTCGCCATGTGCGCGACCCCGACCACGTCTGGCAGCGCGGTGATGCGCTCGTCGAGTCCGCGGGCGGAGGTCGCCCCCGCGACCTGCGGATCGAGCTGGAGCAGCGCAGCGTTCACGCTCGGTTCCTGACCGAGCAACGCGTGCAGCGCCGACGAGCGCATGTGCACTTGCAACCCGAACGGCTCCTCGACGAACCCCGCTACCGGAACCGACACCCGCCGCCGGGCCCCCTCGAGCACCTGCACGTCGAGTTCGTCTCCGATGTGCACGTGAAGCAGGTCGCCCAACAGCCGGGTCAGGACCGCGCCCTGTTCCGGAAGCGCGACGGTCCGGTTGTCGCTCCCCACCACCCGCTGAAGCGCCGTCGTGCCATCGCCTGGGTATCCGAGGATCGCGAGCGAACGGTGTCTGGAACCCGACGACACGCGCACCGGCACCGAGCGCAGCCCCTCGACCCGGTGCACGCCGGGAAGCAGTCGCAGGTTGCCGAGCGACGAGAGCGGCAGCGGTTCGCGGAAGGCCACCTGCACGTCCCACCGCTGGGTCTCGTGCAGGTTGACGTCGACCATCCAGGTCATGGCGTCGCCAAAGAAGCGGCCGACGACCAGGATGCCGACGGCGATCGCGATGCCGAACGAGCTGGCGAACACCCGCAGCGGCCGACGTTGTACTTCGCGCAGCACCATGCGCGCGGAGCCACCGAGGATCTTCCGCGCGAACCCCATGTCCAGTACTCCGCGTCGGTAGGTGTCTGGAGCCGGCGGGCGCATCGCTTCGGCCGGCGGCAACGCGAGCACCTTGCGCACGGCGGTGAAGGTCCCGAACGCCCCCGCCGCGACACTGACCCCGACCGCGATCATCGCGGTGCGCACATCCACATGCGATTCGAGCGTGGGGAAACGGAAGAAGCTCGAGTACATCGACACCATGCTCGCGCCGAGCCACGCCCCGAGCATCAGCCCGAGCGCCGCACCGAGCGACACGATCGTGGCCGCGAGTTTCGCGTAGAAGAAACCGATCTGCCGGTTGCCATAGCCAAGCGCTTTGAGTGTGGCGATCTGCGACCGCTGCAGTTGCACGATGCGCGACAGCACCACGTGCAAGAGGAGCGCCGCCACGAGCAAGAAGAGCGGTGGCACCTGGGTCGCCATGTTCCCTAGTTGATCGAGTTCTTGCGACAGCAAGGAGTTGGAGAGCTGCTTGTCGCGGGTGATCGCGCCGATGCCACCGTAGGGAGCGAGCACCGCGTCGACCCGATCGATCACGTCGTGCGCGGGCGCGTCGTTTTGGAGCCGGAGCGACACGCTGTTGAACGCGCCCTCGAGACGCAGCGCAGCCTCCACCGCACCGCGGTCCATGAACAGGACGCCTTGGCGTCCCGGATCCATGGCGAGCTGTCCGGGCGCCAGCATCAGGATGTGCTCCGGAGACAGCCCGATGCCGACGATGTGCACGTCCTTCCGGATGCCTCCGAGGATGAGCGGAACGACATCGCCCACACCGATGTCGCGCGCGATCGCGAACGCGTCGCTCACCACCGCTTCGTCTCGGGAGCGGGACGCCGGAAGCCGTCCGCTTCGGAGATGCACCTGGTTGAGGGACAGCGGCAGCGAGACGACGGTGGCGGTCGGCGGTTCGGCGACGCCTTCGAGTGGCATCACCCCACCGGCGACGATGCGGGTGTCCACGAGCGCCACCCCATCGATGGCTTCGAGTCGATCCCGCAGCACATTGGGCGCCCTGCGGAGGGTGGCGAACACGTCGCCGAAGTACCGGTCGGCGTAGAAGGCGTTGCGGGCATCGAGGAGCGACGCGTGGGCGCTTCGCATCGCGACGAACGCGGCCACCCCACAGGCCACGACGAGCGCGATGGTCACGACCTGACCCTTCATCTTGCTCAGATCGCGCACAAGCTTGCGATCGAGCGGGTGAAAGACCCGGCTCACGAGTTCACCACTCGAGTTCCGCCGCAGCGACCGGCGACTCGTTCACGACCACGTCCTGAATCTCTCCGCTGCGCATCGTCACGACCCGATGGGCCATCGCACCGACGGGTGCGTTGTGGGTGATGACCGCGGTGGTGGTGCCGAGTTCGTGGTTGATGCGTTCGATCACCTGCAGCAGCTGCACGCCGGTCTTGTAGTCGAGCGCACCCGTCGGCTCGTCGCACAGAAGAATGTCTGGCCGCTTGGCCACGGCCCGTGCGATTGCGACGCGCTGTTGTTCACCACCGCTCAGCTGAGACGGAAAATGATCGAGCCGTTCGCCGAGCCCCACGAGCTCCAGCGCTTCCTTCGGGGACATGGGGTCGTCGACGAGCTCGGTCACGAGCTCCACGTTCTCGCGCGCGGTGAGACTCGGGATCAGGTTGTAGAACTGAAAGATGAACCCCACGTGGTCCCGGCGGAACCGAGTGAGCGCCGCGTCGCTTGCCCCATCCAGCCGTGTCTCGCGGTGGCGCACTTCGCCACTCGTCGGTTGGTCGAGCCCACCCAGGATGTTGAGCAACGTCGACTTGCCGCTGCCCGAGGAGCCGACCAGCACCATCAGCTCACCGACGCGCAGCTCGAGCGACACGCCCCGCAGGGCGTGCACATCGACCTCACCCATCCGGTAGATTTTTGTGACGTCGGTCGCCGAGAGAACCGCGTCGCCTGCGGGCGCTCGAGTCGTCTCTCCCGCGGACATGCCGGGACCATAGGCGCACTGGCGGCCCTCGTGAAGGGACCTGGGCGAGCCGCTCAGCAGTTGCGGGTGAAGCAGCCGGTGCGGACCGCGTCGCGCAGGCGGTCGGCGATGTCGCGGGTCAGCGGCTCGAGCGATGCGAGCCGAACGTGTTCGACCGATGCGGTGACAGCGCGGTGGGCGAACTCGTCGTCCTCTCCGCACCCCGACCAGAGCGAGTAACCCCAGCCTTCGGTCTCACGCCAAAGATCCACGTAGATGTGGGCACCCTCGCAATGAAGGTGGTTGTTCGGATCCGCGACCGCCAGCCGGTGCTGCACTTCCGAGCTCATCGGCCCCTCGCCCGCGTGGGTGAGTGCGTGGGCCAGCCCCTCGGCGATCCCTTCGTACACGAACGCGCGGTCCTCTTCGGGGATCGACATGCCGACGTCCTTGAACGAGATCACGCTGAACGGAAGGCCGGGCGTGCGCATGCGCAACGCGAAGGGCGAATAGAAGTGCGCGTGCGGCTCCACTTCCTGTTCCTCGCTGGGACCCAGGTCCGCGGGCCGATCCGCGTGTCGATCGGTGTGCCCTTCGGTCCGCGGGATCTGCACTTCCGCGGTCTCGGTCCGTTCGGCGCCGACGCGTCGGTCCTGGCAGCCGGAGAGGGCGAAGCCGAGCATCAGCGTGGAGATGGACAGGCTGTTCAAGGAAAGAAGAATCGAGCGCATGTACGTTCCCATGATGCCATGGATTCTCCAAAACGGATCCTCCACCCGGTCTGGGTGTTCTACGATGCGCGCATGGTGGGCATTCCCATGGGCGCCGGCATCTTCGTCGGCGGCCGCTCGAGCCGGATGGGGCGCGACAAAACGTGCCTTCCGCTGCCCGAGGGAAGAACGCTGCTCGAGCGTACGGTCGCGGTGATCGAAGAAGCCGGCCTCACCCCGGTGCTCGTCGGGCGCCTCGAACGGCCCGCTTCGCTCGGCCACGTCGAACACATCGACGACGCCGCAGTCGCGCGGTTCGAGAGATCGGAGAAGGATGGCCTGGCGCCCGGTCCCGGGATCGGACCCATCGCGGGGCTGCTCGCCTTGCTTCGCCACGCAGCGCCCGATCCCTACGTGCTCGCGCTCTCCTGCGACCTCCCCCACCTCACGCCGGGGTTGCTCGAACAGCTCGCAAGGGCACCGGACGCAGACGTGGCGATGCCCCGCGCGCCGCATCAAGAGCCGCTCTGCGCGCGGTACCGGACCTCGCTGGAAGCCGAGTGTCGGCGGTACGCGGAGGACGGCGGTCGCTCGCTGCGGGGACTGCTCCAACCACTGCAGACCGTCGTCATCGAAGCGGCGCCCCGCACCTTTCGCGACTGGGACACACCCGCCGACGTCGAGGCGGATCTGGGCGCGTTGCCGTGGTGACGCTCCCTCACCGGCCCGCGGTGCGGGTGCATGTGCCGCGGGAGATCCGTGCGGGTCAAACCATCGAACCGCTGGTGGTCCTGGACGCCAAACGCGAAGTCAAAGTCGAGTCCGTGACCGCAACCCTCTTCGGCTACGAGCAACTGCAGGCGAACGCGAAACGCGTCTTGCTGAAGCTGCAAGCGAAGCTCCTCGGTGCGTCCGTGTTGCCCAAGGGCGAACGGCAACTTCGGTTCCGGGCGACCCTGCCCGAGAACCTGCCGCCGCGGTACCTCGGACGGCTCTACCAAGTGCTCTACTCGTGCGACGTCCACGTCGACCTGCCCTGGTGGCCCGATCGCCGCGCGTCGTTCGTGCTGACGGTCCTCCCGCCCGACCTGCCGCTCCCCGACGAACAACCGTTTCACTTCTCGACCCGGCCGGAAGGCCCCGTGGCGGGCAAGCTTCACATCGAAGGCGTGGTCGACCAGCGGGTCCTCATGTCGGGTGGGGTACTCGCCGGCAGCGTGGTGCTTTCGAACCTCGCCCTCGGCTACCGCTACCTCCACATGTCGCTTGTCGCGACCGAACGGCTCTCCGGCAGCCAGTACGAAGCGAAGCGGTGGACGCTCGACCTTCAGATCCCGAGCGTCGAAGGCCAAGCGGTGCCGTTCCGAATGAAGGTGCCCGACGTCACGCCGAGTTTCTTGGGTCCGTCGGGTGGGTTGAGCTGGGCGATCGAGATCTCCGCGAAGGCGGGCATGAACTCGCTGAAGGTGCCGATCCCCGTTCGAATGGTCGCACCCGGTCCGAACGCGGAGTCTCGAAAGGTCGCGCCCGCGCTGCCGCGCATCGGCAGCGAACGGATCACGAAGCTCTGGGAGAAGGTCGCCGCCGAACATGGCTTCGTCGTGCAGGGAGACGGGATGCAGTCGCGTCAGCGCGACGTGGACGTGCGCATCACCCGCGATGCCCGTGGTCGAGACGGGGTGTTCCTCTGCTGCGAGCTGAACTACCCGTCCCTCGGACTGGAGCTGCTCGCGCACCCCCGCTCGGAACTCGGCAAGACGGTGCAAGCGGTGATCAACGCCGATGATCCGCTCAAGTCGTACGAAGTGCTCGGCCGAGAGACCGCGCAGGCCAAGGCCTTCTTGGCCTCGTGGTGGGAGCCTGGCTCGGACTTGCTGCTCGCCGAGATCCGGGACGAACGCGCGACGTTCGAAGTGGCGGGTTCCGGACAGAACGAAGCCGGGCTCTCGCGGTTCGTGGCGCTCGTGCAGCGTATGGTGCGTCGGTTCTTCGCAGCGCGAGAGACCGTGCCCTTGCCGACCGAGTTGGCCACCGCCGAGGCGGCGTGGGTCGGCGTCGCACAGCAACTGCAGGACGCGGTCCTCGTGCGTGGCGCGGTGTTCGTGCGCGGCACGCTGGATGGCGTCTCGGTCGAAGCGGGGCACGCATGGGACGACCGCGTTCAGTGCATCGCGCGTGTCTTCGCCGAGCAACCGCTCGATCCGACCTTCGTGGTCGGGGACGCCGAACACGTGGAATCGCTCGACATCTCGTCGGAAGCGCGCGGTCTGCTCCAGAGTCTGCTCGAACACGGGACCGTGGTCGTCGAACCCAGACAGCTGGAGCTTCGATGGCCCGAAGGCCCGATCGAAGACCCGCGGGAAGTGCTCCCGAGTCTGCGCCGCCTCTTGCGGTTGCGGCTCGCCCTCCGCTCCAACGTAGGACCGTATCGATGAAGTCTGTGTGGTGGTGTGCGCTGGCCTGTTCGGGGATCTTGTGCGCGGCGTGCGGAGACCGCGCCGCGCCGGCGCCGTCGCCGACCCCGATCCCACCCACCGCGCCCACCGCACCGGCGACGCCCGCAAGCCCGTCGTCGCAAGGACTCGGCGCGGACCTCGCCGCGATGCCCAGTTGGGCGCACGAGTTCGGGGCGCGTCCCGCCTCGTCCTCCCTCGGCCACCGCTCGACTGTGGCGCAACACCAGGACCCCGCGTCGGTGTTCGGGTCGCTGACGCCGCAGCCGGTCGGGCCCTTTCACGGGATGCTCGTCTGCCGGACCGAGGTCACCGATCCGCGCAACTGGGACTCGCGCGGACTGTTCGGCGCCAACGTCGAACCCGACGTCACCCTCCAGTTCCACATCGGGGGAAACGTGGTCACGGTGCGCGGCCCCGAAGACCGACGCACCGCGTATGCGACCATTCCAAACGTGCGGCTGAACACCGGGGATGTGATCCAAGTCAACGCGGTCGACCGCGACCTGGCCCGCGACGACGCGATCGAAACGGTCGACCTGCCGACGCCTCAGCTTCCCGCCGGCGTGCAGGGCGCCCGGATGTCCGTGGAGTGCCGAGCGATGCCGATGGAGCAAGCGCGCCTGATGGCCGGTCCCGCGGCGCGGCTGGCGGCGGTGTCGATGGCCGCCGTCGAAGCCGCCCACCCCTCGGACGACCTCGTGCACATCGAGTTGCCGGACCAGGACAACACCCGGAGGCATCTGTTTTCCGCGGCGGTGTACCTCGGCTGGGCACACCCGGACGTAGGGGCGCTTGTGGTGCGGCTGGACGCCGCCCAGCGCCGTTTCCAGGCCGAAGTCGCCGCGTTGGTCGAAACCAAGATGGCGACGTTGCCCGCGCTCGGCGCCCCGGTCGACGTCGGCACCGGCGTCCGCGGCGTGCGGGTGGTGGGCGCGACGTGCACACCCAACCAGAACTGCCGGATCGAGCTGGAAGCCACCTACGAGAGCTCGCCGCCACTGGACGTGCATGCGGTGTCCGCCAGCGGGGCCCGCATCGCGGCGCATGCCACGAGGCACACGCACAATGGCACCGACGTGCTCGTGCCGAGCCAGCCGGGCATGTACCGCCACCACATCGAGCTGAGCACCCACAGCATGGGCGCGAGCACGGGACCCGAGCGCGCGCGGATCCTGGTGTTGCGGCACACGGGCGGCAACGCGCTGCTTCGACTGGAACGCTGATGCCCGCGTGGATGGTGTTCGCGTACGCCGGTGCGATGGTCGTCGCGGGTGTGGTCCGCTACCTGACGCTCGAGCGGGCCAAGATCCTCCGCGAGATCCGGCGCCACCCGGTGGTGTCGATCAAGGACGCCGCGGACGGCGAAGTGGTGCGGTTGATCGGCACCGCGACGGCCGATGGCGACACCCTCCTGGCACCGCTGACCGACCGACCGTGTCTCGCCTGGCAGGTGCTCGTCTGGAAGCGTGTGGAAGGCAACAACCACCCGGTGAAGTGCCTAGATGCCGCCGACAGCGTGCCGTTCCTGCTCGTCGAGGATGGGGCGGAACAGTGGCGTGCCACCGCGGCGAGGATCGCCAAACAGTCTCTCGACCTCGCCTTGCAGCAGGACGCCGCGTTGCGGGCCGGCGCTGGCAACCCCGACACCCTGCTGCGCTGGGAGGCGATGCCGCACTCGATCGACGAAGCGCGACTCATCTCGTTCCTGGACGGACGCGGCGTCGACGGCAGCGAAGCATTTCAAGCATGCGAGGCGGTGCTCGAACCAGACGAACGAGTGACGGTGGTCGGCAAAGCGCGGTGGCGCGCGGCATCGAGTGGGGGCGGTGGCTACCGCGGCGGCGAGCACGCGCTCTACATCGAGAACATGGACGATGGCCGGCTGCTGATCAGCGACGAGCCAAAGGCAACCTGATCCGACGCAACACGTGGGGGCGGGTCAGGGACGCATCGACTGGCGAATGGCGCTGAGCAAGACCCGTTCGAGCACCTCGCCGGACCCGCGCGGCACGAGCATCGTGACGCCCACTTTGCGCAAACGTTCTCGGTGTTCCGACTCGTCGTCCACGAGTGCGACGATCGCCGCGTGCGAACAGTGTTCTTGAAGTGCCGGCATCGACGCCAGCAGATGGTTCACCGAGCCGGCCCAGAGGATGACGTTCGGGGCGGACTTCTGCGCGGCGAACCCGACCGTCGCCACACCCGACTCGTGCAGGGCGCGCGGCTTGAGCCGCTCGGAGATCACGTGGGCCAACGAGGCGCGGGCGCGGGCGTCGTCCGACACGATCAGGAGCGAGGCGTCGAAGAGCGGCGCGCGGTTCAGGGCCGCGACGAGTGCTTGGGCAAAGTCCTCGACCGTCGGATAACGGTCCGCGACCTTCTTGGCCATGCCGCGCTTCAGCACGTGGTCCACGTCGTGGGAGAGGTCGGTGCGGTGTTCGCTCACGGCGGGCGGCGGTTTGACCCGGTGGTGGGCGAGCATCTCCAATACCGACCCACTCTGGAAGGGGAGCCATCCCGACAACAGTTCGAACATCATCACCGCGAACGAGTAGGCATCTACCTGCGCGGCCGAGTCGGGCTCGACCCGGGCTTCGATCCGCTCCGGCGCCATGTACGCGGGGCTGCCTTCGATCGGGATGGCTTCGCCGCCGAACGCCACCGCTGGACGCACGAGCCCGAAGTCGAGCAGCACCACCCGGTTGTCTTTTCCGAGCACGACGTTCGAGGGTTTGATGTCGCCGTGCACCATGCCGACGTCGTGAATGGCGCGAAGCCCTCGGGCGACCTCGGTCACGACCAGCTTGAGCAGATCGATCGGGAGTCCCTCAGGGGAACGGCCGAGCAGATCTTCGAGCGGTTCGCCTTCGATGTACTCCATCACGAGGAAGGGCACGCCTTCGTGCTCGCCGTAGTCGTACACGTGCACGACCTGCGGACTGACCACCCGGCCGAGTCCCCGACCCTCCAGACGCAGCCGCTCGCGCGCGGTCGGGCTGACGTCGTCGAGCATCTTGATCGCCACCGGTCGCTCGAGCTGGATGTCTTTGGCGAGCAGCACGAGGCCCATGCCACCACGGCCGACCTCGTCGATGACTTCGTAGCGCTCCGCGATCTTCGTGCCGCTGCTGGGCGAGAGTGCCGTGACCCCGGATGGCGGCTCCGAGCGTCCGGTACGAAGCGCCGCGAGTTCTCTCGCGGCGACCTTCGCGGACTCGAAGCGCCGGCTCGGTTCGATGGCGAGCGCCTTCTCGATCCATCCCGACAGCGCATCCATGCCTTCGAGACGCAGCGAGCGGTTGGAGCGGAGCATCTCGCGCACGACTTCGTCGGGGCGCTCCGACTCGGTGGCCACCACCGGGCGGCCCGAGAGCATCTGGTAGAGCACGGTGCCGACCCCGTAGACATCCGTCCGCTGGTCCACCGTGTCGTTGAGCAAGACCTCGGGCGCCCAGTTGCGATCGATGCGGACCCCGATGTCCGATTCGGTCAGCGTCGGCACGTGGCCGAGGTCGGTCATGCGGCCCCAGCCGAGCAGCTTCACCACGCCCCGGTTGGGGCTCAATCGTTTGAGACCGATGGCATCCGGAGTCACCGAACGGTGGACCACCCCGAGCTCGTGCGCTTCCGCGAGGACGTCGAGGAGCGAGAGTGCGACGCCAATCGCCGCGGAGGGATCCGACATCTGTTGGGGTGGAAGCGGAATCACGTCGATCGGTTCCATGACCATCACCACCCACTCCGCGGCGTCCACGACGTCGTAGAGTTTCGGAGCCGCCCGAGAGGTCAGTCCGCCGAGGATCTTCAGCTCCCGCGCGAGGCGTACCCGAGCGCGCGCGCCCGAGCGGTTGGCCACCACCGGACCGAACACCCGCAGCGTCACCCGGCGCCCAAGCGCCATGTCGGTGGCCAGCGCGACGTACCCGCGCCGCTCCTTGAGCGGAATGGCGTGGAGTCGAAAGCGATCCAGCAGCAAGTTCGTGGGCGCAGGCTCGTTCATTGGGGGACACCCAGAGCAAACATCGATCCAACCTCGTCGACGGCGACGTTTTGCAGGCGCTTGCACGCCGCGGGCACGGTGGATCGAACACGGCGCGAGGAAGGTCCGACGGCCTGTGTACGCTTGGTATTCAGGTCCCTGTAGACACCCCACTTCGGGGGTGTGGGCGAACGCCGACACCATCGGCCCACGGCCACAATCGACGCGCGCAACTTTGCCCTACGGTTCACCCCCGCACCTTACCAGGATGCCGACACCGACCCCGCAACCATCGGTCGCTGAAGGCGTCCAACGCACCATCCAGCGGATGGTCGCTCGCGCGGTCTACAACCCGATGCGGCCGAGCGGCTGTACCTGTGCCGTCGGCGCGAGCTCTTGGAACGAGAGCACCACCACGTGCGGGAGTTCGGCTTCGACCAGGCGACGTACGAAGCGTCGAATGTCGGCCTGGGTCAAGAGGATGGCCTCGCCGAGCTCCTTCCGGCACTCCCGTTTGAGCACCGCGAGAATGTCGCGCGCAAGGTCCGGCGCGAGCGCGAGGTACGCGCCGCTCGAGGTGCGTTGAATCGCGTCCCGCACCGCTTCCTCGATCTCCACGCCCAAGAGGTACACGGGCAGCACCCCCTCCTGCGCGTGGCGGTGGGTGATCTGTCCCTTGAGACCGGCGCGCACGAGTTCCGTCAGGGTGACCGGATCGCGTTCGGTGGGCGCGTGGATCGCCAGGGTCTCGAGCACTTCGCGCAGCGGGCGGATCGAGACCCCTTCGTCCACCAGCCGGCGGAGCACATCCGCGAGCAGCGCAAGCGAGACCGGCTTGGGCACCACGTTGCGCACGAGCGCCGGATACGCGCGCTCGAGTTGGTCCAGCATCGACTGGACCTCCTGGATGCCCACGAGCTGCGCGGCCGAACGGCGGATGACATGGCCCAGGTGGTGGGCGACCACGGCCGCGGGCTTGAGCACTGCGATCTCGTCTTCGATCGTCGCCGCGTCGCGGGGATGGATCCAAGTCGCCGGGCCGCCGGTCGTCGGATCGATCCCTGGTTCGCCGACCACCCCGTACGACTCGACGACCGCCGGCACCTCGAGCGCCAACCAGCGATCGGGTCGCAGCACACCGCTGCCGACCGGCACCTCCTGCATCGAGAGCACGTACTGGTCCGGTTCGAGCGCTGGGGTGGCGCGGGCACGAACGCCGGGCAACGCGACGCCGAGCTCGAGGAAGAGCAGATCCCGAAGCGCCGGCACCTCTTCTTCGAGCAATGGCCCGCCTCCACTTCCGTCGGCCACCTCCTCGAGAAATCCTTCTCCGACCTCCACCGACACCGGCACCACGAGCGGCACCATCTGGCGCCGTGCTTTGGTCTCGCGTGCCGCCTCCTCCTTGGCGACCACCTGCACCTTCTCCGTGGGTGGCTTCGCGCGGCCGAGCCGGAACGCGAGGACCGCCAGCAGCACCGAGAGCACCAAGAAGGGGAGCAGCGGGAGGCCGGGGACGAGACCGAGGATCAACAAGAACACCGCCGCGACCTTGAGCGCGCGGGGGTCGCCGAAGACCTGCTTCGCCACGTCGCCGCCGAGAGAGGAGTCTTCGCCCTCCGAGGCCACCCGGGTGACCACGAGGCCTGCCGCCGTCGAGATCAGAAGCGCGGGGATCTGCGAGACGAGTCCGTCGCCGATGGTGAGCAGGCCATAGGTCGCGAGCGCATCGCCCGCGCCGAGATCGCGTTGCGCGACGCCGATCGCCAACCCACCGAGGATGTTGATGATCGTGATGACGATGCCCGCGATGGCGTCGCCTTTGACGAACTTCATCGCGCCATCCATCGCGCCGTAGAACTGGCTCTCGCGTTGGAGTGTGTTGCGTTTGAGTCGCGCGTCTTCTTGGGAGAGCGATCCGGCGCGAAGCTCCGCGTCGATGCTCATCTGCTTGCCCGGCATCGCATCCAGCGTGAAGCGCGCCCCCACCTCCGCGACCCGCTCGGACCCCTTCGCGATCACGAGGAACTGGATCAACGTGAGGATCAAGAAGACCACCGCGCCGACCACGTAATTGCCTTGCACCACGAAGTCGCCGAAGGCGGCGATCACATCCCCCGCGTCGGCTTGCAACAGGATCAGCCGCGTCGAGGAGACGTTCAACGCGAGCCGGTAGAGCGTCGTCACCAGGAGGATCGTCGGGAACGCGGTGAACTGAAGGCCGTCGCGCACGTACATCGCGACGAGCAGCATCAACACCGCGATCGAGATGTTGCCGACGACGAGCAGATCGAGCAGCGCCGTCGGCAACGGCACGATCATCATCGCGACGACCAAGAGCACGACCGCAGCCAGCGCTACGTCCGCAAAACGGCGGGCCGGATGGCTGGGCGCGGAACGGGTCATCGCGCTCCGGGGTGTATCGCGAAACGCGCGGGGTTCCCAGAGGACAAAGATCGAACCCGAGTCCGGCGAGGAGGGATGAGATCGAATCTGGAACCGGGGGGGACATGGAACCCGAAGCCGAAGCCGGCTTCGAGGCGCACGCCGCACCTTTCGTTGGCGGTCCCGACGCGCTATCACGCCGCCGATGTTCCGCCTCGCCTGCGTCTGCACCCTATGGGCGATCGCTGGGCACGCGCAGGGACAGACGCCGGACCTGGATGTCTCCGAGTCCGTGGATGCACGGGACGACTACCTCCACGGACCGCTCGCGAGGACCATCGACGCCACCGACGCGGCCGACGCCGGAACCGTGGACGCCGACACCGATGCCGCAACCGTGGAACCCTCCGCCGAGCCGCGGGCGCGCGTGCCGGCCTGGGCCGAACCCCGGACGCTTGAGAACGAGCGGCCGCGACGGCGCCCGGTGCGGGTGCGCCCGACCACCGAGTCCGAAGACGCGACCGGAACCGCGACCATCGAAGGCATCGATGGCAGGGCCGTCGTCGTCGACCTGCGTGGGTCCGACGACGAGGCAGAGGAAGAAGAGGAAGAGGAGTTCAAGCCCTACGAGTGGTTTCTGATTCCGCTCGTCGGCTACAGCAGCGACATCGGGTTTGCCGGCGCGCTTCTCGGTCAGCTCTTTCACTACGAGGAAGGGTTCGAACCGTTCCGCGACAAAGTGCAGCTCATCACGTTGCTCACCACGGACCTCGTGCAGTTTCACGAGCTCATCTGGGAGCGGGTGGGCCTCTTCGACATTCCGCTGCGCATGAAGCTCGCGGCCAACTTCACCGGCACCCCGGTCGGTCACTACTGTGGTGTCGGCAACCAGGTCACGTGTTCGGGCATCGACGCGCGCGCGGCGGCGATGAACATCGGCCTCACCCCCGACGACCCGGCGCACGGTGACTTCGTCGAGCACTACTACCGATACCGGATCCTCCGACCGACCCTGCAGTTCGCGCTTCGCTGGCAGCCGGTGCCGCGCGGCATCGAACTCTCCGGCGAATGGGAAGGGAGCTACACCCTGCCCGGCTACATCGGAACGGAAGGCCCGTATCCCGGCAGCCTCTACGAACAGGACCACCCCGACGCCGAGGAAGGGTTCTTGAGCGAAGTCCGCATCGGTGGCGTCATCGATCGGCGGGACGACGAACGGCGTCCGACCGGTGGGTGGATCCTCGCCGCGCACCTGCGGGGCGCCCACCAGGCGATCGGCAGCAACTGGAACTACGCCGGCGTGAACCTCTCCGCCGCGGCGTACTTTGCGCTCAGTCGGAACAAGCGACTGATTCTCGCGACGCGCGCGATCGCGGACCTGCTGATCGGGGACCCACCGACGGTGGTGATGGGATCGGTGGTCGGCTTCTGGAACGACACCGCGTTCGGAGGGCAGTTGATCGGCCGCGGCATTCGGGCGCGGCGGTTCATCGGGCGAATCAAGGTCGTCGGGCAGGTCGAGTTGCGCCTGGTGCTGTTCGGGGATGCGGGCGCGTTCCAAGGCGTGCTCTTCGGGTTCGCGGACGCGGGCTGGGTCGGCGTCGACTACGACGACTTCGGTGGCAACCTGCGCACGGTCTTGACCACCTTCGGGGGCGGCGTCGGCGTGTACTGGGGCCAGGCCTTCCTCTTGCGGTTCGACGCGGGATTCAGCCCGCAAGAGAACTACGTGCCGGCGTTCTACATCTCGCTGCGCCACCCTTTTTGAGCCGCTGCGCGGGTGTGGCTGAGGTTCGGCTGAGCCACTGCAGGGTGCGGCTGAGTGCGGCGGAGCCGCTGCGCCAGGGCGGCCACAAAGCGTTGAAACACGTTCTAGAGTGTTCCATGGTGCGGCATGGAACGACGCCCCTTCGGAGTGCAACGTCGCAAGTGGATCTCCCGAGCGCGCCGCGCGCTCCTGCAGCTCGGGCGCGCGCCTGATCGTGCCCGGCCCGAAGGAAGCCGCGAGGCGATGGACGCCGAACGACTCGCCACCTATCCGCTCCCGTTCCCCTCCGGCTGGTACGTCCTCGCCCGCTCCGACGAAGTGACCGAGACCCCGCTGCATGTCCGCGCGCTCGGGCGATCGCTCGTCGTCTACCGCGGCAAGACGAGCGGCACGCCGGTCGTGCTGGACGCGGCCTGCCCGCACCAGGGCGCCAACCTCGCTGGGGGCAAGGTCGTCGGAGACTGCATCGAGTGTCCGTTCCATCGATGGCAACTCGATGCGTCGGGCCAGGTGGTCGCGATCCCCTACAACGACCGGCTGACCGCTTCGCTCCGAACGACCGCCTACCACGTCGACGAACGCTACGGATTCGTGCGCTTCTACCATGAGACCGACGCGGGGAAGCGGAGCGGAGCAGAGCAAGCCAGGTCGGCGGGACGGGGTCCCGGGGCCGTGCCGAGGGACAAGCGCGGACTCGACGAGCCGCCGTATCGGCCGGTGCGCTTCGATGAGATCGAAGATGGGGCGCAGCGCTACCTCGGCGACTACGACGCCGGTCCCGTCCACATGCACCTCATCGAGTTCGCGGAGAACAGCGTCGACTTTCAGCACTTCTCGCCGCTGCACGGAGAGATGTTTCTGCCGTGGACCGGCATCAAGGTGCCGGGCCTCGAGGTGCGCCACGCAGCGCGCTGGGTGCTCGACGAAGAACGACCGCACGTCGCGTGGTTTCTCAACGACGCCCAGCTCTTCGCGTTCGGTCGAGAGGTGCCGCGCTCGGGCGCGAGCGCGAAGATCTGCATCGACGGACCGGGCGGGCTCGTGAGCTTCCACTTCGAGATTCCCGAGGTCGGCAAGATCACGCTCATCCAGACGCACACCCCCGTCGCGCCGATGACGCAGGACGTTCGCTTCCGCTGGTACGCCGACCGCGCCATGCCGCGCTGGCTCGCGAGTTACGTCGTCGGCAACTGGCTCTCGCAGTGGTGCGAAGACGTGCGGCTTTGGGAGTCGAAGGTGTATCGAGAGCGCCCCATGCTCGTGAAGGGAGACGGCCCGGTCCATCCCATGCGCAAGTGGTACACGCGTTTCTACGAGCAGCCGGGGGTGACGCTTCGGCGCAAACACGACGCGGTGGGCACCGGCTGATCAAGCACTGAGCCCCCAGGGAGGGTGGCGGACAGGAAGGGTGGCGGACAGGGAGGTGGCGGCCAGGGGCTAGGTTTCGGGCGCTCGGCGACCCACACCCATCGAACGCAGTGTCGCGCGACCCTGGGCGGGACGTGGGGTTCTGCCCTGTCCTGCGGCGCCTGACAGAGCGCGGTTTGACAGCGACCTCGGTCCGCGCGTTGATGGGGGCATGTGGAAGAACGGACGGGTCTGGCTCTTGATCGTCGCCGTGGGTGCGCTGCTCGGATTCGCATTCGGTGCGGTCAGCACGTACGACTTCGTCGCCCATCTGGATCGGCAGGTCCACGGGCTGCACTGCTCCTTCTTGCCCGGCATCTCGTCGGCGGAAGCCAGCACCGGCTGCCACGTCACGCTCATGAGCCCATACAGCTCGGTGATGCGCACCTCGGTCTGGGGCGGCGTGCCGATCTCACTCGGGGCGATGGGCATCTTCGGGTTTCTGTTCTTCGCCTGCGTGGCGCTCTTCGCGCGCGGTGAACAGTCCGACACCCGCGCATCCGGTGGACTCTTGGCCGCGGCGACGGTGCCCGCGATCACCTCCGCGGTGATGGCGTACATCGCCCTCGGCAACCTCGATGCGGTCTGCAAAGTGTGTGTGGGCATCTACGTCTCGAGCGGCCTCGTGTGGCTTGGGTCCTTGGCGCTCTTCGTGTCGGCGCGGCGCAGTGGCGAAGGCGGACATCTGCCCGGACGGTTGTTCGCGCTCGGCGTCGTGGTCGCCCTCTGCTTCGTGCTCTTCCCCGTCGGCGTGTACGCCGCCACCGCGCCCGACTTCGACCGCTACATCGGCGCGTGCGGGGCGCTCGAGTCCGCCGACGAGTCGCCTCTGGTCCCGCTCGGCGCCCAAGCCCCGGGTGTCTCGGTGATCGAAGTGCTCGATCCTCTGTGCCCTGCTTGCAAGGCGTTCGAACGACGGTTCGAGGTGCTGGACGCAGCCGAACGCACCCGCCGATCGGTGCTGCTCTTTCCGCTCGACGACGCGTGCAACTGGATGGTGAGCGAAGCGATCCACCCCGGCGCGTGTGCGGTCTCCGAAGCCATCTTGTGCGCCGAGCACAACCCCGAGTCGGTCCTCGATTGGGCGTTCGCGAACCAGTCCGAGATCACCGAAGCGAGCCGGGTCGATCCCGAAGCGGCCGCCCGGATGGCGCGGGCCCAGTTCCCGGCCCTGGCGGAGTGCATCGGCTCGCCGCGGGTTCAGGCGAAGCTGAACCAGGCGCTCCGCTGGGCGGTCGCGAACCGCCTCCCGGTGCGCACACCGCAGGTTTACGTGGGCGAGACGCGGGTGTGCGACGAAGACACCGACCTCGGCATGGACTACGTCGTGACCAGGCTGGTCGACCGCAGCACGCCGACGCCCGCGCCGCAGCGCGCCAGCGTGATGGAGTCGGAGCCGGTGCGGCTCGGGGCGGCGCCGACGCCGGGCGCGGTGGTTGCCGCGGCGGCGCCTGCGGTGGGTGCGGCCGAAGCCGAACCCGAGGCCGAGGCCGAGGCCGAGGCCGAAGCCGAGGCCGAAGCCGAAGCCGAAACCGAAGCCGAAGCCGAAGCCGAAGCCGAAGCCGAAACCGAGACCGAAGCCGAAGCCGAAACCGAAGCCGAAGCCGAAGCCGAGGCCGAAGCCGAAGCCGAGGCCGAACCCGAGGCCGGCCCGGGGGCTGGGATGACGGCCTCCGCCCCGGTGCCTGTCGTTCCGAACGTGGAGGTGGAGTGATGCGTACGCCGAGGCTCGACATCGAAGAGGTGGCAGCGGTCGAAGAACCGCAGCCGGCGCGACCGGCGCACGCAGGGGCGGGGGGCTCGGGCGGTGGGAAGCTGCTCTACGGATTGCTCGGCGCGGGGTTCGTGCTGGGTCTGCTGCCGGCGGTGCTCGTCGTGCAATGGGCGGGCAGTGCGGAGGCGCGTCTGGCCGAATCGGAGAACGTGGCGTCGCTCGAACCGACCGCGGCCGTCGCAGCGGAAGCCAATGAGGACTACTGCACCGGCGACCTGAAGCGGGTGCTCAGGCGCGTGCTGCTCAGTTGCGGCCTCATCGGCGGCGAAGGCGCGCGCGGATGCCAGCCGGTGGAGGCGCGGAACGTCGCCACGATGGAAGGCGAAGACTTCAACGCGCTCTTTCTCCCGATGCAGGACCGCGGCGGCATCGTGCAATTCGATCGCGCGTCGGCGGAGTTGAGCCCGGCGTCGATCGCGCTCATCGACCGAACCTTCGCCGACCGGCGGGGCGCGAGCTACTTCTTCGTCGTCTCGCGCGCGTCGCCGGAAGGGCGGGTCGAGACCAACCGAACGCTCTCTCGGGAGCGGGCCGAAGCGGTGATGAACCACCTGCAGACCACCTTCAACGACCCGTCGCTCGAGAGCGAGGTCGGCCTTTTGTGGCTGGGCGAAGAGTTCGCGCAGCTGAACCCGACCTTCTGCGACTGGAACCGCAGCGGCGCGTCGGACGCCTGCCGTCCGGAAGACTTGAACCGAAGCGCGTTCATCGCCTGGATCGACTGCCGCCTCTGAGCTGCCGCCACCACCCGCCTGGGCTCGCTTCGCGCGTCTTGCGACCTTCCTTCAGTTCGACACGCGGGGCGCGCGCGGTTCTTGTAGGCTCCGCCACGATGGACCACATGCCCGAGCGATTCGTCCTCTGCCTCTCCGTGCTCCTGTGCGCCCTCGCGTCCGTCGGGTGCGACGATCCGGCCCCGCCGGAAGTCGCGACGCGGTCGGTCGCGGTCGAAGCCGAGACGGTTCAAGGCGATCCCACCGAGTTCTGCGACACCGTGTCCAGTGCGGCCGACGCCCCCGAGTTCACCCTGCCCGAGATGGCGTCGCCCCTGGTCGGCACCCCCACGGGTTGGCGGTGGGTGAACGTCTGGGCCACCTGGTGTGCGCCGTGCGTTCAGGAGATGCCCACGCTCGAGACCTGGACGAACGACCTCGACATGGAGCTTCAGCTCTTGAGCGCGGACGCGACGGGCGAAGCGGTCGAGCGGTTCCGCGCGCGGCACGACGCGTTCCCCGCCACCGGGCGGATGGCGCAGGCCGACGCGCTCCCCGCATGGCTCACCTCGCTCGGACTCGACGAACACGCCGCGCTCCCGGTGCATCTGCTCGTCGATCCGAGCGGCAAGCTCCGCTGCGCCCGAAGCGGCGCCGTGGGCGAAGACGACAAGCCCCACATCCAGGCGCTGATCTCTTCGCTCTGAACCGGTTGAAGAACGCCCGTCGGAAGGCGTTCTCCAGCAGCCGGCCCCTTGCCCGCGGTGAAAGGGTGGCAGTGATTGTCCACACCCCATGAGGGCAGGGGCAGGGGCAGGCACAGGGGCAGGGGCAAGGGGATCCGGTCGCTTTGCGACGCGGATCAACCCGCGATGCGGAGTTCGTTCGAGCCGTCGGGCAGCTCTTTCAGGTACACGTCGAGCTTGCTGTAGGGGATCTCGATGTCCGCCGCGGCGAACGCCTTGTAGATGGCGGTGTTGAGCTCGTGTTTGATGCGGTCCCGGTCGGCCGCGTCCGCGATCCACACGTAGATGCCGTGGGTGAGGCCGGACGCGCCGAAGACCTCGAACCGGACCACCGGCGCCGGCGACTTCTCGATCCCGTCGATCGCCGCGGCTTCGAGCAGCACCTCGTACACCTGGTCGATGTCGCTCCCGTATGCCGCGTCGACCTCCACCCGCACGCGTTGGTGGATCTGCGGCCCGCCGGCTTCGTTCATGATCATCGAGTTGCCGATGACCGCGTTTGGAATGGTGATCTCGATGTCGTCGCGGGTGAGGATCCGGGTCGATCGAATGCCGATCGCGATCACCTGACCGCGCGCGCCGCCGTCGAGCACGATGAAGTCGCCGATCTTGTACGGCGCGTCGGCCACGATGAAGATGCCGCTGAAGAAGTTCGCGAGCGTGTCCTTCGCCGCGAAGCCGACCGCGATGCCGACGATGCCCGCCGACGCGAGCCACGCGGTCACATCGATGTTCCACGCGAGGAACAAGAAGTAGACCGCCGCGCCGACGACGAGGATCTTGCCGACCATCTCGAAGACCGGACGGGTCTGGGTCGTGACGACCGAGCCTTGCTTGCTGCGGCGGCTGAGCCCTTCGAGCAGGAGGCTCCACACGTGGAACCCCGCCCGGACCCAGATCAGAATCGTCGCGGACTTGAGCGCCGAGAGCGTGTAGCCGTGGAGCTTGTCCGGCATCGGCACTTCGTGCTGCGCGAACCCGAGCGCCAGCACCACCACCGTCTGGACGATCGGTTTGTGGATCGCGTCGATGAGTTTGTCGTCGAGGTCGGTCTTGGTGCGACCGACCATCACCTTGAGGATGCGCTCGATCGCGAACGCGACGATCCAGCTTCCGATGAGCCCCACCACGAAGATCGCCACTGCCCGCCCATACGGGTTGGTCAACCAGGTCCGCAGCTGCTCCATGACGCGACGGTAGAGACAACGACCGCGGATGTTAAAGAAGTGGCGCACGCCCCCGCACAAGCCTCCCTCCCACGGGCGCTGTGGCGTGCGGAGGGGTGACTTCGGGAGGAGGCCCCGTAGTAGGTTCTGCTCATATGCTCGAGACCGGCCCCCTGACCCTCGCCTCCGGCGAACGCGCCTGCTCCCTGCAGGTCGCGTCGGACCCCTCCGCCCTGCCTTCCGCCCGGCCCGCCCTGGCCTCCGCACTGCCCGCCCTGGCCTCCGTGCGCATCCGCCCGAGCGCCGCGGCGGCCCTGGCCTCGACCCACGTACAGACGTTCACAGCGGAGGTCTCCACCGCCAAAGACGCGCGCGAGTCCTTCACCTTCGACATCCCGAACAAGGGCGCCGCGGTGCTGGCCCACCTGGACGAACACGGCGTGGCCAAATCCGGCTCGGTCGTCGTGCCCGGCACCATCCTGATCGGCCGGGTGCAGGACAAGGCGAGCACCCTGCTGTCGCAAGAAGAGAAGCTGCTGCGCGCCATCTTCGGAGAGATGGCGGGCGACGTGCGCGACGCCTCGGTGGCTTGCCCGCCGGACGCGAAAGGCACCGTGACCCGAGCCGTGCGAGAGGTGGGCGAGAAGTCGATCCGGGTGGAGGTCGACGTCACCGACCACCGCGCGCTGGCGGTCGGTGATGTGCTGACTCTTGGCGGCGAACGAGCGGTGGTCTCCGAGATCAGCGAGGACCTTCCCGCCGGCGCAGCGATGGTCTGGTCGGGCCCGGCCGGCACCTTCGAGGTGCAGAAGATCCAGTGCGCGGAAGCCGTTCTGCACGCGCGGGGCATCGGGCCCTACTCGATCGTCACCCAGCAACCGCTCGGCGGCAAAGCGCAGTTTGGCGGCCAGCTCTTCACCGGCGCCCACGCCGCGTTGCTCGAGTCCGCCGGCGCGTGGCAGACGCTCCACGAGCTGCTCACGATCAAGACGGACGACGTGTCCGGCCGAACCCGCGCGTACGAGGGGCTGGTCAAACAGCAGACGACCTTCGACGCGGGCATTCCCGAGCTCACCCACGTGCTGAAGCGGGAACTCATCGGGCTGGGCTTCGAGGTGACGACCGGGATCTCGCCCACGGCCTCGCCGGCACCGGAGAAGAAGCGCGACATCTTCTCGTTCTTCGAGAAACCGCAGAGCACCGACACACTCACCCAGATGCTGCTCACCCTCTCGAGCGACGCCCAGATCCGGGCCCGCTCGCACGGCGAGGTGCAGAAGCCAGAGACGCTGAACTACCGGACGCACAAGCCGGAGGCCGGCGGGCTCTTCTGCGCGCGCATCTTCGGGCCCATCGCCGACTACGAGTGTGTCTGCGGCAAGTACAAGCGCATGAAACACCGCGGGGTGGTCTGCGAGAAGTGCGGGGTCGAAGTCATCGCGAGCAAGGTGCGGCGCGAGCGGTTCGGACACGTCGATCTGCCGGTCCCCGTCCTGCACCCGTGGGGCTACGGTCCGCTCGCCGAATGGCTCGGCACCGACGAGAAGACGGTCGCGCGCATCGTGCGCGAGCACCTCACCTACGCGCTCTCGCCTGCCGAGGATCTGGCGTCGGGCGGCGTCTACGCCCTTCGCGACGAAGTGCGCCGCACCCGCACCGACGACCGGCCGCTGATCGATCACGTCTTCTACGAAACCTGGCCAGTGCTTCCGCCGGATCTGCGGCCGATCGTGCCCCTGGTCGGCGGGCGCTACGCGACTTCGGACCTGAACGACCTCTACCGGCGCTTCATCAACCGAAGCAACCGGATGAAACGCTTGCTCGAGCTGAATGCGCCGTTTCCCATCCTGCGCAGCGAAGTCGGACACCTTCAAGGAGCACTCGGGGCGCTCGTGGACAACGGCGCGCGCGGGGGGACGGTGCTCGGTTTCGACGACAGCCGGGGCGAACCGGAGAAGCGGAGGCTGCGCCCCATCGCCGACCTCACACACAGCCACATGCAGATGGCTGAGCGGGGCAAGCGGGTGGACTACTCGGGCGCGGCCGTGGTGGTGCCGGTCCCTCGTCTCTCAGAAGACTGCGTCCGGCTCCCCCGCAGTCTGGCGACCGAACTCTTCAAACCCATGATCTACGGCCGGCTCGAGGCGGCTGGCTACGTGACGACGATCAAGTCGGCCAAAGTCATGGTCCAGAAAGGCGGCGACCTCCTGGAGGCCATCGCCGAGTCGGGCATGCGGGACCACCCTGTGCTGCTCGTCACCAAACCCGGCGCCAGCGGACCCAGCGCGCTCGGACTCCGAGTGGAACTCTGGGACGGGTTCGCGGTGGGGCTCGCGCCCTCGCTCATCGACACGCTCCAGCTGGCGGCCGGCGAATCGGTCGCGGTCCACGTGCCGCTCTCGGCCCGAGCGATCGACGAGGTCCGGGGGCTACGGGTGCTTCACTCCGAGGCAGGCGCGGGCTCGGTTGGCGGCGCGCACGCCAAGGCGCATTGGCTGGCGGCAGCGATCGACGCATCGCCCACGGAGTTCGCCGCCGTTGTCATGGGCGCCGCCCTCCACCAGCGCGTCGATCCGCTCACAGACCTCCGCAGTCGGCGCCTGCTCGGCCTGCGAAGCGGTCCCGCGCCCGAAGGCGACGCCAGGGGCGCGTCCTCGTGGAACGACCCGATCCCCAAGTCGGCCGTCGACGAGCCGCCCCCAACCCATCCGTATCTGGAACGGCGCGTGGACGAACTCGAGTTGTCGGTCCGCACCGCGAACCTGCTCCAGAACATGGGCGTCGTGACGTTGCGGCAGCTCGTCCAGAAGTCCGACGTCGACGTGCTCAAGATGAGAGACGCGGGCCGCGAGACTTTGAAGGAGCTGAAGGAGATCCTGAGCGAACTCGGCCTCTCTCTGGGCATGCGCCTCGACGCGCCACCTCCGGCCCCCACAGCGCCGGTCACGCCGGTCCGGACCCAAGCGCCGGCTCCGAGCGCGCCCGCAGAAGTCGAGTCCCACGACTTCGACGACCTCGACGACATCGACTGAGCAGACGGAATCGGAGTCGGAGTCGGAGTCGGAGTCGGATTCGGCGTCGGCTTCGGCTTCGGCTTCGGCGTCGGCGTCGGCTTCGGAGTCGGCGACGGCTTCGGCTTCGGATTCGGCGTCGGCTTCGGCTTCGGATTCGGATTCGGCGTCGGCGTCGGCGTCGGCGTCGGAGTCGGCTTCGGCTTCGGCGACGGCTTCCGCTTCCGCTTCCGCTTCCGCTTCCGCTTCCGCTTCCGCTTCCGCTTCCGCGCCCGCTTCCGCTTCCGCGTCCGCTGCCGCTTGGCTACATGTTCTTGCGGTCTTGGAGCGCGCGGCCGAGGGTGACCTGATCGGTGAACTCGAGTTCTCCACCGTGGGGCACGCCGCTGGCGATGCGCGAGACCTTTGCTTTCGTCTCTTCTTGCAGCACTTGCGAGATGTAGAGCGCGGTCGCTTCGCCTTCCACGTTCAGTGGGGTGGCGACGATCACCTCGCGGATGGCTTCGGCTTCGATGCGGCGCAGGAGCGGGTCGAGCGAGAGGTCCTCGGGACCGACTCCGTCGAGCGGCGCCAGAAGCCCATGGAGCACATGGTAGCGACCGCGGTACGTGTAGCTGCGTTCGATCGCGACCAGATCCGGAACCCGCGCGACCACGCAGAGCACGCCTTCTTCGCGGCGGGTGTCCGCGCAGATGAGACACACGGACTCGGCGCCGTAGTTGCCGCAGCGCTCGCACCGGACCACGCGCTCGTGAATGTTCGCGAGCGACTCACCCAGTGCTTCTGCGTAGGTCGCGTCTCCCCCGAGCACGTGGAAGGCGAGCCGGGTCGCGGTCCGCTCCCCGATGCCGGGGAGTCGGCCGAGCAGCCCGACGAGCTCCCCGAGGGGATCGCCCGACTGCTTCTTTCCGGATTCGGACATGGACGCGACGTTCAGCCGAGTCCGGGGATCTTCAAGCCGCCGGTGACTTTCTCGAGCTCCGCGTCGACGTGTTCGCGCGCCTTGGTGAGGGCCGCGTTCGTCGCGGCCGCAAGCAGATCGCACACCATCTCGAGACCTTCGTCTTCGAGGGCTTTCGGATCGATCGTGACCTTCACGACCTCGGCGCCGCCGTTGACGGTCACCTTGACGAGATCGTTGCCGGCGCCGGCCTCGTACTCATCGTCTTTGAGCTCTTCGCGCCGTTTTTCGATCTTGCGCTGCATTCGGCTGGCCTGCCGCATGAGCTCAGCCATTCCGCCTCGGAACTTCATTTCATACCTCTAGTCGTGGAACGCGGCATCTTTGCCGCGTCGAGAGCCCTGTCAAGCGCCGAAGGGAGCCGGAGCGCTTTCATGAGTCGCTTTCATGAGACGCTTTCATGAGTCGCTTTCGCCGGCGTGGTCTGCGAGCTTCACCGCGACCTTGCCGCGCGACGCCGGGAAGATCTGCATCGCGTCGCGCACGACGGGGTGCGCGAGGGCTTCGCGTTTGCGGGCCGCGAGCTCTCCGTCTCGGCGGGTCTCTTCCACCACCGCCACGGTGCGCCGGCCGCCGCCCTTCGCGTCGAAGACGACTTCGATCTTCGGCCTCTTGCCGAACGTCTTCTCGACCATCTGCCCGATGATGTCCCGCGCGTCCGGGCTGCCGGCCTGATGGCCGTAGAACGAACCCTTCTTGAACGCGATGACGACCCGCTCACCGGTCACCACTCGAGGCTCCGCGTGTTCGAGGACCGCGGCGAGTGCCGGTTTCGGACCTCGCAAGGCGGCCACGATGCGCTCCCATTCGAGGAGCGCTGCCCGCCGGATTTGGACCTCGGCGGGTTTGGGACCGGCGGCTGGGGACTGCGATGGCCCAGGCGAGCGCTCGGCCCGGGCTGGCCGCGCGGGCGCCGCGTCGTCGGGCGCGAACGGCCGCTCGCGCGGATCGGTCGAGCGTGCGGGCGCGGGTGCGGAGCGTGAAGCCGAAGCAGGTGCGGAACGTGAAGCCGAAGCAGGCGAGGATGGAGCTGAAGCAGACGGTGCGGATCGCGGTGCGGAGGGTGCGGAGGACGCCATCGCGGCACCCGTCGGACCGCCCGACGCGGCGCTGGGTGCGGTGGCGCCTATCGGGCCCGCCGACTCGGCGCGTCGCGACCCGGGTGCCTCGGCGGGTGCGCCAGCGCTGGAATCCGTAGTTGCTGCGCTGGGTTGGCTGGCTCGGGGCGCGCGGGGCGCGCCTCTTGGCGGGGCCGGCTTGTCGCCGGCCCGCTCCTCTCTCGGGCGACCGCCGCCTGGCGCACGACTCCGGCCGGCCGCCGCGGCGCGACCGGGCCCGATCTGACTCTCGAGGCGCTTCAAGCGGGCGAGCAGTTCTCCGACGGGCTGCAGCGCCGGCCGGGTGGCCGCCCGAACGAGACCCATCTCGAGCACCAGCTTCGGCGAGCTCGCCTGGGCGACCTCGTCCACGACCTTCGAGACGACCGAGAACACCCGCTGCAACTCGAGCACGTCGCGGGAGTCGGCGAGCACCCTCGCCGCCTTCTTCTCTTCGGCGACCAGATCCACGAGCGCGCTGTCGTCGCCGGTCACCGAGAGCACGACCAGGTCTCGAAGCAGGTGCAGCAGCTGGTTGGTGAAGTGAAGCGGGTCGGTGCCTTGCGCGAGGCTCTCGTCGAGAAAGCGCAACACCGTGCCGGCGTCGCCGTCCAAGATCGCCTGCACCACACTCTGGACCGCGCCGCGGGCCGCGATGCCCAGGTGCCGCGCGACCTCTTCTCCTTCGAGTCGGTCGCCACCGAAGGCCACGATCTGGTCGAGCAGCGTGAGCGCGTCCCGCATCGAGCCCGCCGCTTCGCGTGCCACCAGCGCGACCGTCGCATCGTCCGCTTGGACCTTCTCCGATTCGAGGATCGCGCGCACCCGCTCCGCGATGATCGCGCGGGGGATGAGCCGGAAGTCGTAGCGCTGGCACCGCGAGCGAATCGTGATCGGTACCTTGTGGCTCTCGGTCGTCGCGAAGATGAACTTCACATGGGGCGGCGGCTCTTCCAGCGTCTTGAGGAACGCGTTGAACGCCGCGGTCGAGAGCATGTGCACTTCGTCGACGATGACGACTTTGAAGCGGCCGCGTGCAGGACGGAACGGGAGCGTCTCCTGGAGACGCCGAACATCGTCCACGCTGTTGTTCGAGGCGCCGTCCATCTCGACGACGTCCATGTCGACCCCGGCCGTCACGTCTTTGCAGACCGAACACACGTTGCAGGGGGTCGCGGTGGGACCGGTCTCGCAGTTGAGCGCTTTGGCCAGGACCCGAGCCGCGCTCGTCTTGCCGACGCCGCGCACCCCGGTGAACAAGAAGGCGTGGGCGACCCGGCCCACGGCGATCGCCCCTGTCAGGGTTTTCGCGACATGCTCCTGACCCGCGAGGTCCGCGAAGGTCTGGGGTCGGTATTTGCGAGCGAAAACGGTGTAGGCCATCGGATCAGACCCTCCCCCGGCGTCGCGCCGAGGCGGACCGGGACTCTACCACCCCCGCCCGCCGGGAGCCGCTGGGTTCTGAGATGAATCTTTGGTGTTGGGGAACCAACAAGGAATGCGAACCGTGCACGGTGCGTACACCAGTGCGGTTGGTCGTCTAAGAACGGAAACATCTGCCATGGACACGCTCCCTCTCGGAACCGCTGGGTTCTCCCAAGACCAAGATCTCCCTCGGACCATGGTCGGCGAGTACACCCTGCTCCGGACCATCGGCGAAGGCAGTGGCGGAAGCGTGTTCGAAGCCCGCCACGAACCGACCGGCGCCATCGTCGCGGTCAAGGTCCTGCACGCGCGCTACCGCAAGAGCGAGCTGCAGCAGGTGCGGTTCGAACGCGAGGTTCGAACCGTCTGCGCGATGCAGCACCCCAACATCGTGCGCCTGCTGGACGCGGGCGTGGAGTCCGACGGAACCGCATGGCAAGCCATGGAGCTTCTCGAAGGACGGGAACTCGCGAGCGCGCTCGAAGACCGCCCGTTCGCCCTCGACGAAGCGGTCGAGATCGTCCTGCAACTGCTGGACGCACTCGATGCGGTGCACACCCGCGGGTACGTGCACCGCGACATCAAACCCGAGAACATCTTCCTCGAAGGGCTCGGCGATGGGGTGCACGGCTTCGGGGTGAAGCTGCTCGACTTCGGGATCGCGAAAGCCATCACGCCGACCAAGAGCAACCCTTGGATCACCGACCAGGGCGTGCTGCTCGGCACCCCACAGTTCATGGCGCCCGAACAGATCACCGGCGACCTGCCGGTGTCGCCGGCCACCGATCTGTGGGCCGTCGGCGCCGTCTTCTTCCAGATGCTGGCGGGCCGCCCGCCGTTCGAGGCCACGCAGCTGAGCAAACTCCTCGTTCAGATCGCCCGCGAACCCGCGCCGTCGCTCTCCCTCTACTGTCCGGGCCTCCCGGTTGCGATCGTGGAAGTGGTCGCCAAGGCGCTGCGCACCCACCCGGCCCACCGCTTCTCGTCCGCCGCGGAGATGCGCGCCACCATCACCGGCTCGCTCAGCGGCATCCACCGAATCTGACCACCGGATCTGACCAACCGGATCTGACCGAGACCTGAACAGGTCGCATCGGAGGTCTGGGCGTGGTTTGCTGGACCCATGGATGTCCCGGAGATCAGCGACGTGGTCGTCGCCTACGATCTCGAGTCGCTCGAACGCCAGCCGGTGCCTCGCGACGACGCCCTCGGCGCGTTGATGCGGCATGGCCAGCGGAAGGCCGCGCGGGTGCTCCGCGCGATCCCGCATGACGAAGAGGGACACTTCAACCCCCGTGAAGTCGATGAGCTTCTGCTGCGGGCCCACCGCGAGTTGCAACGGCTCAACGAGGAGTTCCAGCAACCGCAGCGCATCCTGGAGTTGCTGCGGCCCACGGTGAAGTTGCTCCAGGTCCGCGGCGTCTCGCCGGTGCGGGTCGTCGATGTCGGCTGCGGTCTCGGCTACGTGATGCGCTGGTTCGCGGCGAAAGGGAGCTTCGGGCCGGACGTCGAACTCATCGGGTGCGACTTCAACCGCGCGCTCGTCGACGAGGCGAACCGACTGCGGACGGTGGAGTCCCTCGACTGCCAGTTCCGGGTCGCCAACGCGTTCGCGCTCGCGGAGCCGGCGCACATCTACCTGTCCACGGGGGTCTTGCACCACTTCCGCGACGAGGGGCTGCGCGCGTTCTTCCGCGGGCAGACCGAGGGCCCGCACACCGAAGCCTTCTTCCACTTCGACGTGGAGCCGAGCTGGTTGGCACCGCTCGGCGCTTGGCTCTTTCACCGCGCGCGCATGCGCGAACCCCTGGCCCAGAACGACGGCGTGCGCTCCGCGCTGCGCGCGCATACGACCGACACGTTGATCGACGCCGCCCGCCACGACGACTTCCGGGTGGGCGTGTTCCGCGTGGGGTCGAAGATCCTCCCAATCACCCGCACGCTCCGCCCCGTGGTCGGGATCCGCCGCGGAACCTTTGGCGCGTGGACCGAAGCGCTCGGTCGCAGCGCGCGTCTGCTCCGACACATGACGCCATGACCGCGCTCGACGCGCTGCCGGCCGCGCTCATCGGACTGTCGCTCTTGGACCACGGCTTCGCGGGGTACCGCGCCGCCGCCGGCCGCGACGGGCGCATCTTCAAAGGGCGGTTCTATGTGCGGGCCGTGCGGGGAGGCATCGCCCAAGGGTGGGTGGTGGTCGCGCTGCTCGCGGGACTCGCTGGCGCGGTGCTGCTCGCTGCCGCAGAACCAGGCGTGCTCTACGCGGACATGCAGCAGGCCGGCGTTCGGCTCGCCTGCGTGGTGGGTGTGTACGCGGTGGTCGTCGTGACGGCCTTCCTGCCCTACTTCTTCGGCGGGATCGAACTGCGCACGCTGGCGACGGTCAGCGTCTTCGGACCGCTCACGCTCTTGCGACCCGCGGTCGTGGTGGCTGCGGTCTGCGTCGCGTCGTGGGAAGCGCGCTGGCCGACGCGGGCCGTGCTCGTGGTCGCCGGCCTCGTGCACCTGTGGTCCGAACGTTGGCTCGACCGCTGGATCCCGCGCCACGCGTTGGGGGCCCCCCACCCGCGGCGGCCGCGCCGATGAGTCTGGAGGTGGAGATCGCCGACGGCGTGCGCTCGGTGCCGGCCGACGCGTGGGATGCGCTGGTCGGCGACGACGATCCCTTCGCCGAGCACGCGTTTCTCGCCGCGCTCGAGGAGAGTGGTTCGGTCGGTCCGGGAACCGGTTGGCAACCGGTGCCGCTGCTCGTGTGGAGTGGTGAGACCAGCAGCAATACCGACGACGACGCACGCGTCTTGGTGGGCGCGCTGCCGCTCTATCTGAAACAGCACTCGTGGGGCGAGTACACGTTCGACTTCGCGTGGGCCAACGCCGCGCACCGCATCGGCATCGAGTACTACCCGAAGCTCGTGTCGATGGCGCCGATGACGCCCGCCACCGGCCGCCGGCTGCTCTTTCGGCCCGGCGTCGACAAGAAGTCGATCACCCACGCGCTGGTCGCGGGCATGTTGGAAGTCTGCGACCGAGCGGACGCGTCTTCGATCCACCTGCTCTACCTCACGCTCGAAGAGCGGGATCTGCTGGTCGAGACCGGCGCGTTCCTGCCGCGCTTGAACCTCCAGTTTCACTACACCCGTCAGGAGGAGACCCACTTCGACGACCTGCTCGCCCGGTTTCGATCCTCGGCGCGCAAGAAGGTGCGCCGAGAGCGCCGCGTCGTGGCGGAATCGAACCTGCGGATCGAGACCAAAGCCGCCGACGCGCTCACGGAGTCCGACTGGGAGGCGCTGTACGGATTCTACCGCGACACCTGCATGCGCAAAGGCTCCCAGCCCTACCTGACCCACGCGTTCTTCGAACAAGGCGCTTCGTTGTCACGCGCGGTGGGCGTGCTCGCCTACGACGGGGACCGCCCAGTCGCCGGAAGCCTCAGCTTCGAGAAGGGCGCACACCTGTACGGCCGGTACTGGGGCTGCCACCAAGACCACGAGATGCTGCATTTCGAGCTCTGCTACTACCGCCTGCTCGAGCGCGCGATCGAAGCAGGCCAGACCCGATTCGAAGCCGGCGCCCAGGGACACCACAAGCTGCAACGCGGCCTGCTCCCAGTCGGCGTGCACAGCGTGCACCACGTCCGCGATCCCCGGCTGCACCACGCGGTCGCGGACTACCTACCGCGCGAAGCGTTCGGGGTGCAGCGAGAGATCGCGATGCTGATGGAGGAGACCCCCTTCAAACGAGGCTGAGGCCCGGCTGAGGCGAAAACCGAAGCCCCCGTGCCCGTGCCCGTGCCCGTGCCCGTGCCCGAGTTTCAGGATCGGCGTCGGCTTCGGCTTCGCCTTCGGTGTCGGTGTCGGCTTCGGTGTCGGCTTCGGCTTCGGGATCGGCGTCGGCTTCGGCGTCAGATTCGGCGTCGGCTTCGGCGTCGGCTTCGGCTTCGGCTTCGGCTTCAGTGTCGGCTTCGGCGTCGGCTTCGGTGTCGGCTTCGGCAACCGCTTCCGCTTCCGCTACCGCTACCGCGACCGCTTCCGCGACCGCGACCGCTACCGCGACCGCGATCGCTTCAGCCGCCGCCCTATTCTTCGCAGGTCGGCTCGGCGCAGAAGCCGGCTGTGCACGTGCTCGAGTAGCAGTACTCGTCCGTCTCGCAGGCCCCACCGATGTGCTGCTGACGCACGCAGGTACCGACGCAGACGAGGCCCGGCTGACACGAGGCGCTCAGGATTCCGTCCTCGCACGGTTCGCCTTCGTCCGGGAGCGGCACACACGTTCCGTCGAACATGAAGGTGGTCTCCGGATCGGCGTCGCAGCGCTGACCGCTCGGACACCCCTCCGGAATCGCGATCTGACACTGACCGCCGGCGGAGTAAGTGGCCACGCACTCCCAGTCCACGGCATCTCCGTCGAGCCCGACCGCGGCGCAGTGCAGGCCGTCGTCGCAGAGGTCGAAGTTCTCCCCATCGCACGGGTCGCCAACCGCGCCGTCGAGTACCTCGGCGATGGACGCGCAGAACCCTTCGATGCAGGCGAGGCCCGTTGCGCAGTCCCCTTCACAGGGTTGGCCCAGGGTGAGCGGATCCGAACACGAGCCGCCGTTGCACACGAGGCCACGCGCGCAGTCCGACTCCGAGACGCAGTCCGCCCCCGCGCCGACGCGCGCCACGCAGCTGCCCGGACACATCGCGTCGACGGCGCAGGTGCCGTCGCCCACACATTCTTCCGCGCTCGCACACGCGCCGCCGACGGCGACCGTGCCTTCGAACACCCGCTCGCAAGCCGGCAGGGCGCCGTTGTCGAAGATCGCACAGCCCGAGCGGCGGAGTTCGTCGCGGCACGCGTCGACTTCTTCGCCGTGGTAGACGATGGCCCCGCTGGTGACGCCGGCTTCGAGCAGGGGAAGGGTCCCCTCTTCGAGTTGCTTCCGAAGCTCGATGTCGCAGTCGCCCGGGAAGAGCGCGTCGAAGAGCGGCCCGAGGCAAGCGTCCGCCTGTTCACAGAACGCGGAGGCGTACACCGCGGGGATCTCTTCGATCGGCGTGGGGGCGTCGTCCCCGCACGCAATCAGGCCAACCACGAGAAAACCAACCAAGATGGGAGTGCGCATGCGCAGAGAATACCCTGACTCGCGCGTTGGCGATAATCTCTGGCCATGAGCCGCGTCCCATCCCAGCCCCGCCGGAAACAAGTCGTCATCGTCGGAGGCGGGTTCGGCGGTCTGCAGACGGCCCAGTCCCTCGCTGGGGTGGACGTCGACGTGACCCTGGTCGACCGCGAGAACCACCATCTGTTTCAGCCGCTCCTCTACCAAGTGGCGACCGCCTCGCTGGCGCCGGGTTCGATCGCGATCCCGATCCGCAGCGTGCTCGCCCGCCAGGGCAACGCCCGGGTGGTGCTGGGCGAAGCGATGGAAGTGGACCGCGAAGACCGCCGCCTCGTGCTGCGCGATGGGACCTCACTCGACTACGACTGGCTGGTGGTCGCGTGCGGCGCGAAGACCAGCTACTTCGGCCGGGACGAGTGGGCGGCCCACGCACACGGCATGAAGGACATTCGCGACGCGATCCGAATTCGCGAGCGGGTGCTGCTCTCGTTCGAGACCGCGGAACGGGACCCCGATCCCGAGTCGCGGCAGGACAAGCTGACGTTCGTGGTCATCGGCGGTGGACCGACCGGTGTGGAGACGGCCGGGGCGATCTGCGAACTCGGCCGGCAAGTCCTCGCCGGCGACTACCGCAACATCGCGCCGCACGACATCCGGGTGGTGCTGGTCGAGATGGGCGACCGGGTGCTCAGCGGCATGGACGAGGAGCTGAGCCTCGACGCGCGGCATCAGTTGGAGGAGCTCGGCGTCGAAGTGCGGCTCGAGACGCGGGTCGAAGACGTCGGACCCACCAGTGTCTCGCTCGCCGATCTGTCCCGCGACGGAGAGAAGGAAGCACTGGATGCGGCGCTCGTGGTGTGGGCCGCGGGGGTCAAACCCGTCTCGTTCGCCGAGCGGGTCGGGGTCCGGCTCTCGAAGCGGGGGCAGGTGGTGGTCGACGACCACTGCGCCGCGATGGGGCAGCCCGAGATCTTCGCCATCGGAGACGTCGCGTCCTTCGTCCCGGAAGGCCAAGAACACGCCCTGCCCGGCGTCGCACCTGTCGCGATCCAGCAAGGCCAGCACGTCGCGAAGCAGATCCAGCGCGACCTCGATCGACGTCCGCGCTCGGTCTTCAAGTACAAGGACAAGGGCATGATGGCCACGGTCGGCCGGTCGCGCGCGGTCGTGCAGACCGACCGCATGAAGCTCACCGGACTGATGGCGTGGCTGGCCTGGGGGTTGTCCACATCATGTTCCTGGTCGGATTCCGGAACCGGTTCATCGTGATGTTCAACTGGTTCTGGTCGTACGTGACGTTCAAGCGCGGGGCGCGGCTCATCGTGGCCCGCCACGACGAGGCGCTGGAGGGCGGTGACCGGCGACCGGACCCGCTGCACGCGCCGGCACCACCGAACCGCTAAAATCCCGGCGCCACCTACTACTCTGCGGCGGAGCACGCTACGGTCCTTCGGCTTGGACCGCGTTCCCGCTGCCGCCTTCGTACGATGACCCTGCTGATCGTCTACATCAGCGTCGCGCTGGGCTTTTCGTTCCTCTGTTCGGTGCTCGAGGCGACGCTGCTGAGCGTCACCCCCGCCTATGTGGCGAGTGCGGTCGAAACCCGGCCGAAGATCGGCGAAGCGCTCCAGCGACTCAAAGCCAACATCGACCGCCCGCTCGCCGCGATCCTGAGCTTGAACACCATCGCGAACACGATCGGTGCCGTGGGCGCAGGCGCCGAAGCGTCGGCCTACTTCGGCTCGGAGTACCTCGGGGCCGCGAGCGCGATCCTCACCCTGCTCATCCTGGTCATCTCCGAGATCATTCCGAAGACCGTCGGCGCGGTGTACTGGCGCAAGCTCGTCCCCTTCGCCGCGCGGATCCTGCCCATCCTGATCTTCCTGCTCTATCCGCTGGTCGTGTTGAGCGAGGGGCTGACGCGGCTGATCAAGGCGGGACGCAAAGGCGAGAAGGTCTCGAAGCAAGAGATCGAAGCGCTGACCCGGCTCGGTGAAGCGCAGGGCGTGTTCGACGCGAGCGAGTCACGCATCCTCTCCAACCTGTTCCGTCTCGGATCCCTCCGGGTGCGCGACATCATGACGCCACGCACTGTGATGTTCGCGGTGCCGGCCGGCACCACGGTGCGTGAGCTGATGCCGCGCGGACGCAAAGACACCTCAGGCAGGCCCGACGACACGCAGCAGAAGAGCACGATGGTGTTCTCGCGCATCCCGGTCTACCGAGACGGTCCCGACGATGTGATCGGCTACGTGCTCAAAGACGAGCTGTACCTGCGCGCCGCGCACGACGAACACGACACCCCGGTCGACTCGCTCGTCCGGCCGCTGCTCTCGGTGCCGGACTCACTCTTGGTGGCGGCGCTCTTCGAGCAGTTGCTCGATTCACGCGAACACATCGCGCTGGTCGTCGACGAGTACGGCGGCGTGGATGGGGTGGTCACGATGGAAGATCTGATCGAGACCCTGCTCGGACTCGAGATCGTCGACGAAGCGGACCGCGCAGTGGACATGCGCGAGATGGCCCGCCGCCGCTGGCGAGAACGCCGAGCCAAACTCGGCACGATCCCGCCGCCCCCAGACGAGTCGACACACTAAAAGCTGGGGGTCCCTGATCCCTTGCCCCTGCCCTTGCCCCTGCCCTTGCCCTCGGGGTTCGCCTTGGGCGACCAGCACTGCGATTCACTGCGATTCCCTAGCACTGCGACTCCCGAAGCCCGTGCTTCTTACAACCCGTTCCCACCCCACTGCTTCGTCGAAGGGCAAGGGCACGGGCAAGGGCACGGGCACGGGCACCGTCTGCTAGTCGCAGACGGTGGGCGCGGTCCAGGGGAACGCGCGGTCGTCGGCGAGGGCTTGTGCGTCTTCTGCGGGCACGCCGGAGAAGCAGACGAAGGCGTAGAGCAGGTCCGCCAGGTCGAGCCCGGCGGCGCCTTGGTTCGGCGGGAGCGGGCCGCCGAAGTGATCGACCAGCAAGGTCATCATGCCGTCGACGCCGAGCGCGACCCGGTCGAAGGGTTCGTCCGCGGAGGGTTCGTCGAAGGCGTCCCAGAGGATGCCGTTGACGATCTCCTCCCGCAGGTTGCCGCTCAGCGTACCGGTCGTCGTGCCGCTGAACTCGGCGATCTCGACGCCGCCGATGGTCATCAACTCGGCGTCGATGCTGCGCACGTCGGCGATGAAGGTGTCGATCGTGAACGGCTCGTTCCGCACGAACTGCGCGAAGGCGTACCCGAGGCCTTCCCCGTACGCGAGCACCGGTGAGACCTGGCGGTCGCGGTGGCTGCCCCCGGGGGAGTCGTCGTGCGAGTAGTGGTCCACGAAGTAGTGGCCGAGCTCGTGAAGGATGATGACGTCGTCGTACTCGTCGGTGTCGTCTTCGCCGCCGCCGAGCGACACGACGTCGCCGCCGTAGCAGGAGCCGCATCCGAACGCGCGGCCCCGTTCCCAGCGGTAGGTGAGGGTCGGCGCAGCGGCGCCCACGTAGGGCGCGTAGAACTCGAACGCCTCCCGGGCGACCGCGGCGATGTTGAACGCGCCGCCCTCCGAGCGATCGGAGCGGGCGAGGAGGCGCATCGGATCTCCGGGGGTCGCAGCGGCCAAGAGCCCATAGAGCCGCGGCCGCGCGGAACGGGTCACGACCTGCACTCGGTGCCCGTCGAACTCGGCGTCGCTCAACGCCTGCACCTCGTGCCCTCGGCCGACGAACGCGAACGCACCGGTGGCGTCCGTCCGCGTCTCCTCGACGACGTCGCCGTCGAAGAGCAGCTGCACCCGGAATCCATGCGCCGGCGTCTCCACCACCGCGCCGGTGAACCCGGCCAGATCCTGCGGCCGGTCTTCGTAGAGCAGCGTGCCGGCGATCACACCCATCGGTCCGGCATCGGTGCCGCCATCGACACCCGCGTCGGTGCCGGCGTCCGTGCCCGCATCGACTCCTGCGTCGACGCCACCGTCGGTGCCCGCATCGAAGTCCGCGTCCGGTCCGGCGTCGAGACGCAGGTCGGCGTCCACAGCGCCGGCGTCCCGGCCACCGTCGCGCCCCGCGTCGGCCGGGACGAACGCATCGATCCCGACGTCGGTCCCCGCATCGCTGCCCGAACCCGCGTCGAACGACACCGAGGAGTCGCCGCAGCCGAGGGCGAGCACGCACAAGGCCGCCAGAAGTCGGAGGGCCCTCGCCTTCACGACTTCATCCGCAAGGCGAACACCGAATCGTCCAAAACCAACACCGGAGCTTCTCTGTACCCCCTGCACAGGTAGGGCACCCGCGAAATCGCCACCACCTCGAACCCGCTCCCGAGAAACGCGATGTCCGCGAGCGCGGCAACCTGCGCTTCGAACCCCTTGCGATCCACCGGCAACCGTTCCTCCGGGTCCACCGTGCGCGGCCCCACGTGCACGTGCGGACGCAGCGGCACCGGGACGGTCAACACCACCAGAGAATCCGGGCCGAGCACCCGCTCGAGTTGGGCGAGCAACGTCAACGGGCGCGCGGTTCGGTCGATCACGTTGAGCAGGGACACCACGTCGAAGGGCGCACCGCCGGGCACGAAGCGGCCCACCATGTCGACCTCGTGACAGACATACGACCGCTCCCGGAGCCGCTTGGCCATGCCCTTCGAGGTCTCCGTGGTCTCCACATGGTCGAACGGTCGGGCCAGGACATCGGTCACCGCGCCGTCCCCAGCCCCCACGTCGAGCAGGCGTCCGCAGCGCGCGCCCACCTGGGTGAGCAGCGCCTCCCACTGCGCCGGCCCGAAGACGCGCATGTCGTGCGCGCGCACCATCGCGTTGGCGTCGAAGTCGCTCCACACCTGGCGGGCCATGGCGAGCTTCACCTTGTCCACCGCGCCGTGGGGGCGGGCGAAACAGTCGTCCATCCAGTCCCGCGTCTCGTCGTCGAAGGACAGCTCGAAGAGCCGGTCCCGCAGCCGCTCTGGAAAGCCCAGGGGATCGAGTTCGTAGCGGAGCGTCACGCCGCGGTGAGAGGTCATCGAAGTGCGAAAGCGAGAGGGTGGATGTTCAGAGGGAGGGCACGAACGACTCCACGACATCGACCGCCGCGAAGATCGGTTCGTCCGCACCGCCGAGCACGTACACGCGTTCGCCCACCGCCGCCATCGCATGGCCGTGGCGCCGCGTCGGGAGGTTCGGGCCGGTCGCCCACCGCATCGTGTTCAGATCGAGCAACTCCACCACATCGAGCGCGCGGCTGCGCTCCTCGCCGCCCGCGACCACCGCCAGACCTTCGACGAGCGTGGCCGCAAACCCGCCGTGCGGCGTCGGCATCGCGGGTCCCGCGCGCCACGCGTCGCCGACCGGATCGTAGATCTCCACCGTCGACTGCGTGGGCTCGAGCGAGATCGGTCGACCTCCGAGCACCCAGAGTTCGTCTTCGAACACGAACCCGGCGCAGTGCTCCCGGGACGTGGGCATCGCCGCGCCCTCGGTCCAGGCGTCCGCGCCGACGTCGTAGAGGAACACTACCCGCCCGTCGTCGAGCGACTCGTCGTCGCTCCGGCCTTCGCCCTGGCCGCCCGCGATCACCATCCGATTGCCCAGCGCGGCCTGGACGACGCCGCCCGTGCCGGCCGCGCGTGCCCGAGGCATGTCGGCGGCCTCTTGCCACGCGTCGGCACCGGGCCGCAGCACGAACACCGAACGCAGGGGCGTGAAGCCGAGGTCGCGCATGCCGCCGGCCACCACGAGGGTGCCGCCGACGTCGGCCAACTGCACATGGTGGCGCGGTGCCGGCAAGGGCGGACCCATCGACCACCGGTCGGCGGCTGGGTCGTAGACGCGCACGGCGGGCACCACGCGGCCGTCGCCGTCGAAGCCGCCCACCACCCAGATCCGTTCGTCGCGGACCACCGCGGTGATCTCCTGAAGCCGCACGTCGAGGCACTGGTCGCAGCGCCAGGGCGCGTCCGCCGCGCAGACCCCGCACTCGGGTCGCGCCGCATCTTCGCCGCTGTCCACGAGGCGGCCGTCGGGCAGCGGTTCTGCGTCCACGACCGGCACGTCTTCCGTCGACGGTGCGTCATCCGACGCGGCGTCGGGGCTTCCGCTCGAAGAACCACAGGCGAAGAGCAGGAGCAGCAACATGCGGTCGACCATGTCGGGCAGTCTGGCCAATCCACGGGTCGACGTCGATGTGTGCCGAGCCCGAAGGCGACTCCGAAGCCCGTGCCCGTGCCCGTGCCCGTGCCCGTGCCCGTGCCCGTGCCCGTGCCCGTGCCCGTGCCCGATCCGACGCCGAAGCCGAATCCGAAGCCGGTCCCGAAGCCGATCCCGAAGCCGATCCCGAAGCCGAAGCCGAAGCCGATGCCGATGCCGATTCATCCCGAAGCCGATCCCGGCGCTCTTCATAGGAGACGCCCAGCCGTCCGGGGTGGGGCCGGGACGACTGGGCGTCGGAGGAGAGGAGTTTGAGGAACACTCTCCCGCCCGGTACGACGGCGGGGGCCGATCGGATCGACCGTCAGTTCGGTTTGGAGCGTTTTCCGAACACGCTCTTCCAGCCGGCGCGGAATCGGGGGTTCGAGACGCGGGCTGGCCCCGCGCTCCGCATGCTCTGTTTCGCCCCCGCCTTCGCGGAATCCGGGATCGTCACTTCGTCGACCACGTCGCACAGCATGGGCATCTCGGGTCGCGGCTTGAGCGTGAGCACGTCGCCCTGCACCGGCTTGCCCTCTTCGAGGGGCCGCAGCTCACCGGCGAGGAGGGTCTCGCCCTTCTTGCGGAGGATCTGCAGCGCGCCGTCCTCGGATTGACCGTGGATCAACACGACGTCGTCGGACTGGGTCGACTCGGCCAGCCCGGTCGTCTCCGACGCGCCCGCCTTCAAGGACGGCTTCTTGGGGCGGAGGCGTGGGGTTGGGGTTCGGACCGCGGTTCGCTCGGACCCTTTGCGCGTACTCCGGGGCGCCGGCTTCTTGGAGCGTTTCTCACCGGCCATACCTCTTCTATAGTCGCCGGTCGTCCGCATGGCGAACGCACGCGCCTTGAAGTGGGCGATCCCGGGTCGCTCTTCAGCGACGTGTTACGCCGGGTCGGGGAGGCGGATGCGGGCAGGGTCGTCGCCGAGGCGTTCGCAGAGCGACGCGAGCTCGGCCTTGTCTACGCCGGACCACCTCATCTCTTCGAGCGACTGCGGGATCTCGGCGTCGGTGCGGAGGGTGGCGAGGTCTCGGTAGAGCATCGCGTCCTTGCGCGCGCCGGCGAGGTTCTGCGCGAGCGCGGCGGCGCTCCGCACTTTGATGTCCCACTTCGACGCGTCGTCCGGGATCGACTCGAGGTGGTCGTAGCGCGCGAGCACCGCAGCGGTACTCTTGGCGCCCCAGCGCGGGATACCCGGGATGCCGTCGGCCGTGTCGCCGACGAGCGCGAGGTAGTCCGGAATGGACGCGGGGGAGACCCCAAACTTCTCGCGCACGCCGTCGGCGTCCATCGCAGTCTTCTTGCGACGGTCGAAACACACCACCCGGTCCGCGACGACGCACTGGGCGAGGTCTTTGTCCGGAGAACAGATGTAGACGTGGTCGACTCGGTCGTCTTCCGCGAACTTCGCGGCCGCGGACGCGAGCCCGTCGTCGGCTTCGTACTTCTCCATCGGCCACACGGGGATTCCGAGGGCGCGACCGGCCCGCTCCGCGAGCGGAAACTGCTCGTAGAGCGCTGGGTCCATGCCCTCGCCGGTCTTGTAGCCGTCGAAGAGATCGTTCCGGAACGACTCGATGACGTGGTCGAACGCGATGCCGACGTGCGTGACCTCGGGCTGGCGCAACATCATCGCGAGGGAGCGCAGCAGCGCTCGGGTCGCGCCGACCTCGGTCCCGTCCGCGGCTTCGGAGCTCGGCGCGCCGAAGTACATCCGGAACAGCTCGTAGGTTCCGTCGATGACGTGAACGTCGATCGGACTACCTCGAGAGCAAGAGGTAGAGGCCCCACTCCGCCATGCTGCCGACGAGCGTCATGACGAACGATGCTTTGAACGCAGACCAGAAGCTCTTCACGGTCAGCTTCTTGGAGAACTTGTCGGTGATCCGCAGGACGATCGCGGAGACGACCAGCCGGGTCAGGAAGCTGAACAGGAAGCCGAGCCCGATGGTCAGGACGCCGATCACCACGAAGAGCAGCCAGCCGAGGAAGAAGCTGAACGCGCCGAACAACATGGTGACGATCAAGTGCGTGAAGAACCCACCTTCGATCTTCACCCCTTTGACGATCTTGGTGGCCACCCACAGACCAATGGTCAGGGCGGCGAAGGGGACCAGCATGTTCAGGATGGCGTTCATGACGTACGTGATGCGTCCGAACCGCCCCCACCGCAAGGATCCGGCAATCGCCGGATCCCCTTGCCCTGTACCGTTCTTCGTGTCCCGTGATCGTGTGATCATGGCGACTTGAGCGGTCTGCCTCCCGAGAGTGCCTCTCTTGCCCCGCGCCTCGAGCGCCTGGCAAGGATACGCGCCTCGGGGG
>JAXMNT010000049.1:0-56053 GCA_034670305.1 Deltaproteobacteria bacterium | reverse complement strand
TGCTCGTCGCGCTGATCAAGCGATCTGACCGCTGATCCGCGGGCAAGGGCAAAGGCAAGGGCAGGGGCAAGGGGCAGGCTGCGAGAACGCCCTGCGGGCGTTCTTCAGCAACCTGCTAGGGGCTGGGCTCAACCTCCTCGTCGGATGCCTCCTGCGGCGTCGTGCCCCTCCGCGACCATCCGTTCGAGAAGTAGGCGCGCTCAGTCGCGCAGTTCGCGCTTGAGGATCTTGCCGGTCGGGCCCTTCGGCAACGCGTCGATGATCTCGACGATGCGCGGGTACTTGTACGCGGCCAGCTTCTCTTTGCAGTACGCGATCACCGCGTCGGGCGTGACCTCTTGGCCAGCCTTCAACGCGATCACGGCCTTCACCTCTTCGCCGTGTTTCTCGTGGGGCACGCCGATGACGGCGGCCTCCGCGATCGCGGTGTGGCCGTAGAGCACTTCTTCGATCTCGCGCGGGTACACGTTGTACCCACCGCGAATGATCATGTCCTTCTTGCGGTCCACGATGCTGTAGTACCCGTCTTCGTCGACAGTCCCGATGTCGCCGCTGTGGAACCAGCCGTTCTTGATGGCTTCTTCCGTGGCGCTCTCGCGCTTGTAGTAGCCCTTCATCACGTTGTGGCCCTTGATGCAGATCTCTCCGCGTTCGCCGACTTCCGTGACGACCTTGCCTTCGGCGTCCTCGAGTCGGAACTCGACGCCTTCGATCGGGATGCCGACCGACCCGGGCTTCTTCGGGCGCTCGAGCACGTTGAAGCTCGCGACCGGGGAGGTCTCGCTGAGTCCATAGCCTTCGAGGATCGACACCCCGTACTTCTTGTCGAATGCGTTCATCACCTCGACCGGCATCGCCGCGCCGCCGCTCAAACAGAACTCGAGCGAGGAGACGTCGTACGCGTCGGATTCCGGGTGGTGCAAGAGACCGAAGTACATCGTGGGCACGCCCGCGAAGAGGTTCACCTTGTGGGCCTGAATCGCGCCGAAGACCTGCGCGGCATCGAAGCGCGGGATCAACACGATGGTGCCGCCGCCGCGAATCGTGGCGTTCTGCATGCACGTCTGTCCGAAGCTGTGAAAGAGCGGCAGGACGGTGAGGCTGACTTTGGGGTCGTCGCTCGCGAGCAACTTGTTCGCGACGTAGTCGCAGTTGAAGAACAGGTTGAAGTGCGTGAGCTCGGCGCCCTTCGGCCGACCGGTCGTGCCACTCGTGTAGAGAATGACCGCGGTGTCGTCGGGCATCGTGTCCGGTAGATCGAGCACCGGCTCGGACGTGCCAAGCAGCGCCGTCATGCTGACCGCACCGCCAGGCGCCGTCGTGTCGGCAGGATCGGCTTTCGCCACGATGATGTGTTTGCAGGAGTCGACTCGATCGAAGCCCGCCCGCGCCTGCTCGTAGAACCCCTCCCACACCACGAGCACTTCGGCGTCGCTGTCGTCGAGGTGGTACGCGATCTCGTCGGGCTGCAGAAGCACGTTGAGCGGGACCACGGCGTTGCCCGCGTAGTGGGTCCCAAAGTAGGCCATCGTGAAGTGCGGCACGTTCGGCAGCATCAGGGCGACATGTTTGCCTCGCGCCACCCCCAGCTTCTGCAGACCGCCCGCGAACCTCTGCGCGAGACCGTGGACTCGGGCGTAGGAGAGGCGGGTGTCGCCCAAGATCACGGCGTCGCGTTCGGGGAGCCGGTGGGCGCTTTCACGGAGGATACTGGCCAGGTTCAACGTCATGCCGGCAAGCATAGATCGAGTTCGGCTTTCACTTCCTTCGGTCTTTCGTTCGGTCGTTTCTTCCGGTCATGGGCCTTGGCTCGCTTTGCGAGACTGGCGGCCGCAGTTCGCGGTCGCCCGCGTCAGGACACGGGGGGCAGGTAGAGCTGGGACCAGCGCGCGGGATCGGCGATGCCTTCTTCGCGCATTGCGGCCTCTCCGTCCGGATCACCCAGGGCGCGTCGAAGCGCGGCCGCGTGCACCTTCATGCGCGCGGCGTCGAAGTGGCGAATCGCATCGCGGAGGTCCCCTTCCGCGGGTCCACCCCCCACCAGCGCACTTCCGGCTCGCAGCATCGCGCCGTACCCGCGTGCGTAGGGCCGGCCGGTCTTCTCCAGCCACCGGCTGAGTTTTCGCACCCGCGCTTCCGACGCGGCGCCATCGCCTGCGGCCAGACGCGCCAGCTCCACACATCCCTCGAGCACGGAAGCCTCGGCCCGCATGAGCTGCAGCGACAAGATGCCCGACTTCTTGAGGTCCGGCTGCATGTCGACCAAGCGGGCGTGCGCGGCTTCCACATCCCCGTCGTAGAGATCGCACCAGACGAGTGTCTTGATCGCGAACAGGTGCTGGAACGAGAACTCTTCGGTCGTCCACTCGGAGAGCATGGTCGCGACCATGTTGCGGGCTTCTGCGGGACGGCCCGAGGCGAGTCGGAGTTTGGCGTCGAGGACGGTGCCGATGAGCTTGGAGTAGAGGTCTCCGGTCTGTTCGCTGCGACGAACCAGCACCCGCACCCGCTTGCGGGCGCGTTTGAGTTGCCCAAGCCAAACCAGCGACTGGACGCGGGTGTTCTCGGTCACCGCGAGGTCCCAGGCGACGCCGACGCACTGTTCGAGGTTGTGGGCGCACTGGTCCAACTGGTGGACCGCCTCGTCAAACCGACCGATGGCGGTCGCGGCGACCCCGTAGGCGAGTCCGATGCGTGCGCGGGCCACTGGGTCTTCCGAACGCGCGGCGATCGAAGCGGCGAGATCCAGCAACTTGCCACCTCGGCGTTCCGCGCTCGCAGTCCCCGCGTAGGTGGTCATCAGCCCGTAGTAGTCGAGTCCCGTGATCAGCCCGGGTTCGTAGCCGCTGGAGAGGGACCGGCGAAGCGCCTCCAGCGCGAAGTAGCCAGCCCAGACCGTGTTGAAGTTGACGTAGCCGCGGTACGCGGAGATCAAGAGTTCGATCTGGGCGACCGTCTTCGGTGCGATGTCCTTGGTCGGGGTGGTCTTGCTCCCGACCCCACGCAGACGGAGCCAGGCGAGGTTCTTCACGAGCCCCAGGATCGCCCCCTTGCGGCCGCCAGGAACACTCAACTCGTGCTCGCGCAGCAGCGCCTCGAGCACATCCCGACCAGGGTCGATCTCAGCGCTCGTCATGAAGTGTTCTGCGGCCAACCGGCGGAGGTGGTCGCCCTCGCCCGGTGTGTCGGTCGCGCATTGGAGGTAGGCCTCGCCCGCCTCTCTGCCACGACCGGCGTTGCCCAGGGCATCCGCGCGCCTGCGCGCGAGTTGCTGGAGGGTGTTCGAGTCGCCCCCTCCTTCACCGGCCTTCAAGTCGCGCACCGCCGCTTCGTAGTGTTCGGCCGCCTGTCCAAAAGCGAGTGCCCGTTCCGCGGCGGCCGCGGCCAGGACGGCGAAACGGCCCGCGGCTTCCCGGTTGCCCGCGCCGCGTTCGTGGTAGGCCAGGGCAACGGGGTCCGCCCCGGGCTGGCGCGCATGTGCGGCGGCCAAGGCGGCGTGCCGCGCCGTGAGGGAGCGCGGATGCATCTGGGCGATCACGCCGGCCCGGGTCCGGTCGTGGTAGGGCTCGATGCGCGCGTCGTCGCGCAACAGGTGGTATCGGCTGAGTCGTTCGACCGCTTCCGCGAGCGGGATGTCGACCGACGTGTCCGCCAGTGCCTCCGCAAGCAGGTCGGGCGTGAGCGGTCGGTCTGCGACGGAGACCACCTCGGCGATCGCGCGCAGCTCGGCCGGCAAGCGCGCCAAGCGGGCCAGGATGAGATCCTCGACCCCGAGCGCTTCGCCCTGAGAAAGGAACGCCTCCGTCCGAGCGCGTTCCACGAGCTCTTCGACCAGCAGTGGAGAGCCGTTGGACTGGGTCGCGATCGCGTGGTCGCGCTCCGGATTCGGAGTGCCTCCGAACAGGCCCGCGACCAACGCGGCCGATTCGTCGAGGGTCAGCGGGCCGACCTCCACGACGATCGATTCCTGGCCGAGGTCCTCCTTCAGCAGCGAGTCGAGCACCGGGTTCTTCGAGTCGGCCTCGTCGCGGTACGACGCGACCAACAAGAAGCGCGGAAGGTTTCGGCTCGAGAGCAGCTCGGTGAGCAGGAGCGCGCTGTCCGAGTCGCTCCACTGCAGGTCGTCGAGCGAGAGCACGAGCACCTTGTCCTTCGCGACGTACTGCAGCAGTTGCTCGAGCCCGACGAACCCGCGTCGACGGGCTTCGCCCAGCACCGGCAGCTCCGGCTGCTCGGGGAAGGCACGGTCGAGCGCGTCCACCTGGCGCAAGTCCGGGAAGATCTGCAGCACCTGTGCGACCTCGGGGCCCATGAGCGCTTCGACCTCCTCGTCGGGTGCCTGGGCCAGCAACCGACCCAGCACATCGACGCATCCATCGAACGCACGGTACGGCACGTGGGCCTGCTCGAAACACCGTGAAGTCAGAATCACTGCGTCGTCACCGAGCTCGCTCAAGAACGAACCGACCAGGCGACTCTTGCCGAACCCGGAGGGTCCCCGGACGTGCGCGACGACCGCGCCCCCGTCGGGCATCGCCGCGCGCTCGAACGCGGTGCGCAGCGCCCGCAGTTCGGCACGCCGGCCCGCGAGTGAGCGATGTCGAGTCTCTCGGCTCGCGCGCCCGAGATGCAGCCGCTCCAGCACCTCTGGGCCGGTCGGTCGGTCCTCCGGCTTGGGCGCCAACAGCGCGAGCGCGAGATCCGAGAGTTCCGCGTTGCTCTCGCCGGCGTCGATGGGCTCGGGCGGGACGAGCACCTTCTTGGCCATGAGCGCGACCAGATGGTCCGCGACGAATGGGAACCTGCCGGTCAGTGCGCGGTAGAGCACGCCGCCCACGCCGTACCAGTCGGCGGACTCGTCCAGTTCCGATCCGAGCACTTGCTCCGGCGCCATGTACGCGGGCGTGCCGCGGGCGCGTTTGTCCCCGCTGCTCGAATCCACCCCACGGAAGTGGGCCGCGAGACCGAAGTCGAGCAACACCACCCGGCCCTCCGCGGTCACGAGGATGTTGTTGGGTTTGATGTCGAGGTGGAGGTAGCCGGCCTCGTGGGTGGCCTGGAGCGCGAGCGCGAGCTGGGCCAGGGCGATCCGCAACCGGGGAAGGCTGGTCGGTTCGTTGGAGGGACGGACGAAGGTGAGAAAGTCGACGCCGTCGATCCACTCCATGGCGATGAACCACACCCCGTCGTCGACGCCCAGTTCGTAGAGGCGAACGAGGTTCGGGTGTTCGAGTTCGGCGAGCGCGCGGAACTCGTTCTTCATCTGGACCACGGCGTCCGGCCGCAGGTTGTGCAGCGTCTTCAGAGCGACGTCTCGACCGGTCTCCGTACATCGGGCCCGGTAGACCATGCCGAAGCCGCCGGAGCCGGCCTGCGCGAGGACTTCGTACCGGCCGAGCCGGGTGGGGGCGGGCCCGCACGCGACCCGTCCCGAACGCCGGAGGGTCGGTGCGTCGCTGCCGTGGGCCGCGCCACCGAATGTCGAGACCAATCCCGAGTCCACATCCACGAAGTCGGAAGGCGAGAGTTCGGCGCTCGGGTCGGCTGGGCTGTGGGCGTCGTCGTTCACGATGGGTCGCGCAGGTCGCGTGGGTGGAGGATACGTCGTCGTGGGGCGGGCGGGTGGGGCATCGTTGGGTGGCGGCCGGAGGAGAGCAGAAGAGGTATGGTGCGCCCGATGCGCGTTCTGTTCTGCCTCTTGCTCGTCTTCGGTGTGGGATGTTTCGAGTCCTGGTCCACCGAAAGCGGGTTGGATTCCGGAGCGCCGGCGAGGGACGTGGGCCCACCCGACGCGCCCATGGACGCATCGACGCTCGGCGACGGCGCGTTCCGCCTCGCGACTTGGAACCTCGAGCAGTTTCCGCTCACCTCGAGCACCGTGCCCAGCGTCGCACGGCTGGTTCGGGAGCTGGACCTGGACGTCGTGGGCGTACAAGAAATTCGGGACCGAGAGACGTTTGAGACACTCGCGAGCGCGCTCGACTTCGAGCAGATCGTATCGTTCGGCAGCGACGGTTTCACCCGGGTCGGGTTCCTCTACGATCCGGAACGGATTCGGGTCTCTGAGATCGACCGGCTCTTCCGGGACGACGACTACGCGTACCCGCGGGATCCGATCAAAGCGCAGCTGGAGGTTCTTCGGGCCGATGGCACGGTGGCGTTCGATTTCCTGTTCGTTGTCGTGCACCTCAAAGCGCGCACGGATCTGGAGAGCCAGCAGAGGCGCGTGGCGGCGATCGAGCGGCTCGAGGCGTGGATGACCGAGCAGCTCGAGGGCCCCGAACAAGACATCGTGGTGGTCGGCGACTTCAACGACCTGCTCGACGACCCGCCGGACTCCAACGTCTACGGGCCACTCTTGGAGGACGACCGCTTTCGATTTCTCACCGCGGCGGCCGTGGCGGAGGGCGACTACACGTTCCCGAGGTTCGAGAGCTTCATCGACCACATCCTCGTGACCCGCGACGCGCTCGACGAGTACGGCGAAGGCGTCACCGCCGTGAGTCACCTCGAACGCACCGTGCCCCGGTACCTCGTCGAAGTATCCGACCACCTGCCGGTCGTGGCCACGTTCGCGCTCCCGTAGCCGGTGTCGGTGCGTCGACGACTTTCGCACCCAAAGCGCGCGAAGACGCCTCTATGATGCGCCGGGGAACGCAAACCGAAGGAGTTGTCCGTGGGGAACGAAGTCGACGTGGTGATCGTAGGTGGCGGCTGGACCGGTGTGAGCACCGCCCTGGCGTTTGAGAAACACAACGCGGCGTTTCCGGGCAAGCCCGTCCGCTACGTCTTGCTCGAAGGTCACGCGGACCGGCTCGGTGGACGCGCGTACAGCTACCCGTACACCTGGAAGGACGCGGACGGGAACGAACAGACGACCCACTTCGAGCACGGCGCGCAGTACATCGGCAAAGAACAGACCGCGATTTGGAACGTCGTCCAGCAAGCGATCGAACTCGGACTCATCGACGCGAACGATCTGGTCGACGGATTCGCGGCGCGCTATCCGTACAAGACCCAGGTCATGATGGTGGCGGGCAAGCGCTACCAGTACGACCGCGACAACTGCCTGTTCGGCATCGGCGGTGTCCCCCCGGACTTGAACCTCTGGGATCTCATCGGCTCGTTGATCTACATCCAGGCGGTCGAAGCGTTCGAGCAGGCGATCAACGTGCTCGAACCCTGGAACTCGCCGAAGTTCGTCACCGATCTCGACAAGGTGACGATGGCCGAGTGGATCGACTCCTTCGGGCTCCCGCCCGGTGCGCGTTCGCTCATGAAGGTGTCCGTCGAGGCGGTGCTCAGCGTGCAGCCCGAGGAGATCTCGGCGTTCTACTTCTTCTGGTACTGCGCCTGCAACGGCGGGTTCCTCAACGAGGTCAACGACGAGAACGACGGGCCGCAGCAGTACTACCTGGCCTGCGGCATCGACACGCTGATCGACAAACTGGTCGCCAACTACAAGGACAAGATCTCCTTTGGCGAAGTCGTGCAGTCGGTCGCGTACGGAGACGACGGAGTCACGGTCACTACGTCCAAAGGGGTGCACACCGGCAAGCGCGTCGTGATCGCGACCTCACCCGCGAGCGCCCACGAGGTCACGTTCGAACCGGCGCTTCCCGCCGCGTGGCAGTCGGTGCTCGACCAGCCGATGGGCATCACGCTCAAGTGCCAGGTCTTCTACAAGTCGCCCTGGTGGCGGAACGTCTCGGAGAGCGCCGACCCGCAGAAGGAAGGCGTGCCGCAGTACACCGGCTACTGCGGCGCCAACGACTACCCGGTGATCTGGGTGATGGACTACAGCCCGGTCGGTCCACCGCCCGCGTACGCCGATCAAGGCTGCTTCTGCTTGATGACCTTCACCATCGGGGACGAAGCCAAGGCGCTCGGCGACAACCCGACCAAAGAAGACGTCGTGAAGCTCGTGACCGAGGGCATCTGCAACCTCATGAACGACACCCGCGCCCTGTCGACCTCGGACGAGTACCTGGACTTGCTCTTCTTCGAGTGGAACCCGCAGACGCCGCTCATCCCGGGCGGACCCAACACGGTGTTTCCACCCAACGTGCTCACCGGTTCTTCCGCGCCCGCGAAAGCGTTCGACGAACCGGTCGCGGACCGCGTGTACTTCGCATGCGCAGAGCTCGCCCGAAAACGTATGGAGGAGCGCACGTCTCCGCTCCCAATCTTCCTGCCGAACTGGAAGGACCTCGGCGCGACCGGCCTCTACAGCGACTGGCGTCAGTCGCTCGGGTACATGGACGGTGCGATCACCTGCGGCGACTACGTGGCGGAACAGGTGCTCGCGGATCTCGGCCTCGGCGAGAAGCCTTCCATCGGCGACCGGGTGATCGGCTGGGCCGAAGAACTCGTCGCCGAAGCGGAGGCCGACTTGCAGAACCTCTTCGTCGATCCAACCGGCGGCTCTGCGCCGCCGGTCGATCAGGCGAAGGTGGTCGCGGTGATGACCACGCTCTCCGAACTGCTCTACGCCGGCAGCGCACTGAAGATCGATCACTGGCAGAAGACCGAGTGGAAGAGCGACGCCGAGGCGCTGCAGAACTGGGTCACCGGCGTGCTCGTCACGGCGCTCGTGCAGAACGGACTGGTGGAAGCGCCCCCGAAGGCACCTTCGCCCGGCTTTGGCGTCATCCAAGCCGTGCTCTACATGATCCAGATGGCGGGCTGGTCGGCGAAGTTCCTCAACGCCGCCGTCGCCTTCACCCAGGCCGGCTACAAGTACTTCGACGAGTACACCCCGTCGCGCGATCCCTACGGCCCGTACGAGTTCAGTGAAGTGGTCGAACTGACCAAACTCGCGAACGCGCTGATGGGCCTCAAGTCCGCCGAGCCTTTCCAGCCCGACGACGACAAAGCGGAGCATCAAGAAGCGCCCACCCGCGGCCGCTTCATGTCGATGGCCACCCACTTCCGAAACCTCCCCACCTTCGAGTAGGCCTGCCCCCTGGGAGTGAGGGCGCGGGCGGTTCAGACCCCTTGCATGCGCCGTTCGCCGAGCGGCATGTCGCGGCGAATGGCGGTGATGATGTGGTCTCGCCAGCTGCCTGCGATCCAGAGGTAGTCCTTGGCGTAGCCCTCCTTCTCGAATCCTAGGGACTCGAGCAGGCGGCCGCTGCGTTCGTTGTGCGGCTGGTAGCCGGCTTGGATGCGGTGCATCTCGAGGTAGTCGAATGCGAAGGGGATGCTCTCGAGCAGCGCCTCCCGCATCAGGCCTTTGCCTTGGGCGTAGTGCGCCATGGAGTAGCCGAGGGTGCACGACTGAAACGCGCCGCGGATCACGTTGACGAAATTGACGGTGCCGACGATGCGTTCGGACTGGATCAACACGAGGCGCAGGCTCACCCGTTCGCGCGCCTCGAGGGCGGCGGTCTGCAACCGGTCTTCCCAGAACACGGTCGTGTAGAAGCCGTCGGGGCGGTCGGGCTCCCAGGGTTCGAGGTGGGCTCGGTTCTCATCGAAGTACGCCCGCATCCGCTCGGCGTCGTGGGCGCCCGGCACCCGGAACAACAGGCGCTGGCTGCGAAACCCTTCCTTCACGATGCTGCTGATATCACAGTTGTCGGTGGTGGATCCTGCGTCCGCGCATGAGGACCCGTTGGCCGAGGAGGAGCCGAAACCCGGTGTCATGAGTACGGGCGCCGGGCACCGCCTCCGCTACACTCCCGCGCGTGCGCGGGTTCACCCCTTTTCTTCTCCTTCTGTTGTGCGTCGCCTGTGGGGCCCGGACCCCGCTCGAGGACCGCGTCGACGCGGATGTGCTGGACCGACCGCTGCCCGGACCCGAACGTTGTTCGGGTCTCGACGAAGACTTCGATGGCGCGGTCGACGAAGACTTTCGCGACGACGCGGGTCGGTATCTGCATCCTTCTCATTGCGGCGGCTGCGACCAAGTCTGCGCACCGACGCGGCCGTTCGAACTGGCGACGGAGTGCACGGTCATCGACGACACCGCGGTGTGCGCGGCGACCCTCTGTGAAGACGGGTTCGCGCCTTCGTCCACCGGCCGCTGCGTGCCGCTCTTCGATCACCTGTGCATGAGCTGCACCGACGACGGAGACTGTGGCGACGTGGCGATCGCCCGATGCGACGACGTGGGCGGCGAGTTGCGCTGTGTGGTCGGCTGCGACTTCGGATGCCCGGAAGACTACGCGTGCACCGGCGACCGCTGCGTGCCGACCGGCGGCAGCTGCCACTGTGGGCCGGACGACCGGTTCGATCTGGCGTGCGCGCTCATGGATCCGGAAGGCGAACGTTGTCCGGGCGCACAGGTGTGCGACCTCGGGACGCTCTCCGAGTGCGAAGCGCCACTCGAGGTCTGCGACGAGGTCGACAACGACTGCGACGGAATCTCGGACGAAGGGTTCGTCGACGAACGCGGCGCGTACATCGTGGACGTGCACAACTGCGGCGAGTGTGGCGTCGACTGCACCGAGAGCGTGATCCCAGAAGGCGACCTCGTCTGCGGTGGAGACCCGTTCGCGCCGCAATGCGTACTCGCGTGCCCCGACGCGGCCGATGGAATCATGCCGGGCGATCGCATCGACGCCGACCGCGACATCGCCACTGGCTGCGAGTGCACCGTGGGTTCGCTCAACGATGTGCCGGGCCCCGTCGGGGCCATGGGCGAGATGCTCGACGTCAACTGCGACGGCGCGGACGGCATCGTGGTCGACTCGTTCTATGTGGCGCCGGACGGCGACGACACCGGCCCCGGTTCACCGACCAGACCGCTCCGCACCGTGACCGAAGGTTTTGCGCGGGCCGCAGCGGAAGTGGCGGCGGGTGGTCCTCGCCGGCACGTGTTCATCGCTTCGGGCAGCTACCCGGAGTCCGTCGAGTTGCCCGACGGCATCTTCGTGCACGGCGGCTACCGCCGCGATTTCCTCGCGCTCGAACCGAACGGGTTCCGCGTGGAGATCCGCGCGCCGCTCGACACACTCACCCCAGGCGGCGCCGCGGTGTTCGCCAACGCCGCCGGCGCGACCGAGACCGTGCTCGAGTGGGTCACGCTCATCGGCCGCGACGCCCTCGCGCCCTCCGAAGCGACCTTCGGCATGATCCTTCGCGATGTCGGCGGCCAACTCCGGCTCTCCACGATGACGGTGCGCGCGGGCGTGCCGGGTGCGGGTGCGGACGGGGACACGGGGATCGCAGGGGAGCCCGCGATGGCCGAAGCGGGGGAAGGACAACGACCGCGCGGTGCGGTGGAGAACGCGAGTCACAGTTGCCTGCGCACCGACGCGAATGTGGTGGCCGGTGGCGAGGGCGCCCGCAACACCTGCGGGGCACTCGAAGTGAGCGGGGGCCGCGGAGGCTCGTCGAGCTGCCCGACGTTCGCTGAGTTTCAGCCGCGCGGGCAAGCCGGGCGTGGTCCCGCGCCAGGTACCGGGGGTGTGGGCGGACAAGATTCGATGGGACCGATCATGGGCGGCCCGAGCTGTCCCGAAGGCATCTGCTGCGGGCTCGCGGACTTCACCGTGCCGACCGACTTCTCGGGGCCTCAGTCCGGCAACCCAGGTGGCGACGGACGCGCGGGCACCGGAGGCGGCGGATGTTCGACGGCGCTCGGTCGCTTCGAAGGGGAGCTCTGGGTGCCGGACGACGCGGGCGACGGGAGCCGCGGCACGCCCGGCAGCGGCGGCGGCGGCGGCGGTGCCGGCGGCGGCAGCGCGATCACCTGGGTGGACGCCGAGTGTCAGTTCGTCGACGGCCTCGGCGGCGGGGGTGGCGGCGGTGGCGCAGGCGGATGTGGTGGGTTGCCGGGAACCCCCGGAACCAGCGGTGCTCCGTCGGTGGCGGTGCTGGTGTTCTACCGAGACGATGGTCCGATCGACGCGTTCACGATGAACGACGTCGTGCTGTGGCCGAGCGACGGCGGCCGCGGTGGCGATGGCGGCGCGGGCGGCGACGGTGGACGCGGAAGCGCGGGTGGCCTCGGCCAAGCACTTGCCCTGGAAGAACGCATCACCCCGACCTTGTCGGCCCCGTTCCCAGGCGGGCGCGGAGGTCGCGGCGGCGATGGCGGGCCCGGCGGCGGAGGCGGCGCGGGCTGCGGCGGTGGGTCGATCGGCATCTGGGTCGAGGGCGGCCTCGTCGACGTGAGCGCGTGGCGCGCCGACAACGAGTTCCGGCTCGGGCTCGGCGGCTTGCCCGGCCGCGGCGGCGGCGGTGGCGCGCCTGGGGGCGATGGTGCGGAAGGGGGGGCGAACGATGTCGTGGTGCGTTGAACGTCTTCCATGGACCTCGCTCGTGCTGCTGACCGCGCCACTCTTGGCGAGCGGCTGCTACGACTCGCACGAGTGCGGTCCCGAGATCTGCGACTACGACGATCAGGATTGCGACCGGATCATCGACGAGGACTTTCTCGACGAAGACGGCATCTACGCGACGCTCGAACACTGCGGCGGCTGCAACGTCGCTTGCCCCGCCGTCTTTCCCACCGCGGCGGAGACCGCGTGCGAAGTCGACCGGGAACGGGGGACCGCGGCCTGCGTGATCGTCGCGTGTCCCGCCGGTTGGCACCGCGCGGGCGACGGCGCGTGCGCACCCGACGTCGTCTCGCTCTGTCTGACCTGCACCGAAGACGAAGACTGCACGCTCCGCGAACCGGGTGCGGCGTGCCGGGAGATGCCCACCGGCGAACGCCGGTGTCTGTCCGCGTGCGACGGCACCTTCGGATGTCCGCCAGGCTTCGATTGCGGCGGGGATGGATTGTGTTCGCCTTCGACCGGGATCTGCGGCTGCACCGAAGAGACCATTGGCGCGGAGCTCGCGTGCCTCGTGGAACGCGACCCGGACTACTCGTGCGCGGGCGTGCAGCGCTGTACCGAAGAGGGCATCGGCGCGTGCGAACCGATCCTCGTCGAGACCTGCAACGACCAGGACGACGATTGCGACTTCGAAGTCGACGAGGACTTCCGGGACGAAGCGGGCCGTTACATCGACCGCCTGCACTGTGGTGGGTGCGCCATCCCGTGCGTGGAACCCGGACCCAACATGTCCGCGCTCTGCGAACCCCGTGGTGAAGGCCCGAGCGCCGTGGAGTGCGTCGTCGAGTGTCTGGAAGGGTTCGTCGATGTGGACGGCATCCTCGCGAACGGGTGCGAGTGCGAACGGTTCGACGGCGAAGGACCGCCACCGGTCGTGGGCGGCGACGCCGACTGCGACGGCGCGCCGGACGAGACCAACGACTACGTCTACGTGGCGACGACGGGAAGCGACACCAACCCCGGCACCCTCGAGCGTCCGATGCGCACACTGCAAGGCGCGCTTGGACGCGGCGCGGCCGAAGAGAAAGACGTGCTCGTCTCCCGCGGCGTCTACGACGCGGAGGTGACCCTCGTCCCCGGGGTCTCGGCGTACGGAGGCTACCGGCCGGACTTCCGGGACCGAGACCTCACGCTCTTCCCGGTCGTGCTCGAACACACCCGCGGGGAACCCGGGGCACCGGTGGTTCGCTGCGAGGGCATTCGCGAAGAGACGCGCTTCGAAGGTTTCGAGATCCACGGCAGCGACGCGACGCGGCCCGGCCGAGGAAGCACGGCGCTGTTCTCCGATGGCTGTGGCCCGGAGGTCGGCTTCGCGGCGACCGTCGTGTTGGCGGGACGCGGGGCCGATGGGATCAGTGGACTGACCGCGAGCGAAGTGTTGCGCGACCGATTTGGCGCGGCGCTTGCGGACCTCGATGGGCGCGACGGCACGACGGGGTTCCCGGGCACGCTCGCAGGCACCTGCAACCCCGTGGTGGGTGGCAACGCTGGCGCGCGCACCTGCCCAGACACCACCAACGTCAGCGGTGGCGCGGGCGGCGGCAGCGCGTGCCCCGAGACCGGCTGCGTCAACGGGCGCGCATGCGGCAACTCGGGCTGCACCGATTACACGGTCGGGGGCGTCTGTGACTTCCCGGCGATGATGGCGGCCGCGGTGCCGAACCCGGCCGCGGAGAGCGGGCGGGGCGTCGGAGCCGGTGCGGCGGGTGCGCGGACCTACAACGCGCCGACCAACCGCGGCGTCTGCAACTTCTGCGACGACAACCCGACCCTCCAGCGCAACGGCGACCCCGGCGCCGACGGATCGGAAGGCGTCGACGGCACCGGCGGCTCGGGCTGCCGAGGCGTACCGCGCTTCGATCCGGCCTCGGGCACGCTCGCGGGCGTGGCAGGGAGCGGCGGCACCGATGGCACGAACGGGGCCGGCGGCGGCGGCGGCACGAGCGGCGGAGGCTACGAAGTCATCGGCGGCACCTCCGGCAGCTGCACGGATCACTCGGGCGGAAGTGGCGGCGGCGGCGGGAGCGGCGGCTGCGGTTCGCCCGGCGCCACCGGCGGCACCGGCGGCGGTGGCTCGGTCGCGGTGTTGGTTCGGCTCGGGCCCGGCCTCGGCGCGGGTCCCTCGTTCACCGACGTGCGCGTGGTGACCGCGAGCGCGGGCCGCGGTGGTCGCGGCGGCCAAGGCGCGTCCGGCGGTGCGGCGGGCAGCGGCGCGAACGGCGGCAACGGACGACACTGGTGCGCCCGCAACGGTGCGCGTGGCGGCGACGGTGGTCGTGGCGGCGCGGGCGGCGGCGGCGGCGGCGGCTGCGGCGGAAGCACCCACGGCATCGCGGTGGTGCCTCAGGGCGGGTCGCCCGCGGCGTACGTGGACGCGCTCTCGACCGTGACGATCGACCGCGTGGGCGTGGCGGGGGCCGGCGGGGGCGGTGGGTTCTCGCCCAGCGCGTCGGGTACGGCCGGCGCGGCAGGCAGCGACGACGCCATCCGCGTGCTTTAGCCTGGCGCATCCCTCGTTGGGGACGGTCGTTCAGGCCGGCCAGACTTCTTGCGGAACGCGGGTCGTCTTGGGCGCGATTCCGGGTATGGTACCGGCGTGGGTCGACTGATCGACTACGTTCGCGAGCTGCGGGAGTACGGAATCCACCGATTCCGCGAGCGACACGATCACCCGTTCTTGGTCCGCGCCGAGAGCTGGGAAGACGACGTGGCAGGCTTCCACACAGCCGTGTCTTCGCGTGACGAGATGCTCAAGCAGAAGTCGCTCGCGGACACCGGGAACCATCCAGCGGCGAAGGGCGAGACCATCGCGCCTGGTGCACCCGACGCCGACTTGGACGGCCCCGGCATCGGGACCGTCTACCCGGTGACCAAACGCGCCGGCGGGGTGTTCGCCGACCGCATCGGACTCGGGCGCGCGCGCAGCGTCGATGTCTGCGTCTTCCTCGGCAAGGTCTCGAAGTACCACGCGTACATCTCGAAGACGGAAGACGGGTTCGAGATCACCGACGCCGGCTCCAAGAACGGAACCAAGGTCGCGGGCAAGAAGCTGGTTCCGAAGCAGGCCGTCCGACTCACCGACGGCGCGGACATCGAACTTGGTCCGTACCACTTCACCTTCTACACCCCCGAGGGCTTTCTCTCGGTCGTCCAGTCCCGACTCCGAAGCTGACCCAGCAGCGGCACACTTCGGACAGCGGACAGCGGACAGCGGACAGCGGGCGGAGCGCGCGACACAGGCCACACGAAGCGCGTGGCCCGTGACGGAAAGAAAGAAGCGCGGTATGAGGCCCGCATGTCTACGCGCCGGAACGTTCTGCTTCTCACCATGCTCAGTGGCGTCGCCTTGATGTGCGCCTCGGTCGGGCTGTCCTCCGCCGATGGACAAGAGCGGCCACGACCGGCGCGGGCCCCGATTCCTGACGATGTCCCGCCGAGGCCCGAGAACACCACGGTGTGCAACTACCAGGACCCGGTGCCGTACCTGGTGCGGGAGAATTTCTTGCCGCGCTGGACCCAGCCGCCTGAAGAGCAGCGCCGCCGGCGCGACCTACAGAAACAAGCGGTGGACTGGCGGACGGAACGCTACGGCTACTTCGAGGGCTTTGGCCGGGCGCGCGACAACGAACACCCGCCGAGCCACTACGCCACCCGGATCCAGTGGATGGATCTGCCGGTCCGCATCAACCAGCGCATCGTGCCCGCGCTCGAGTGCGTCGAAGAGGTCATCAAGGCCGAGTGCGGCGACACCTACACGCCGGTGCGCCTCTCCGGTCTGCGAACCCGCAACACCTACCACAACGGCCAAGTGAGCAACCACGTCTACGGCATCGCCATCGACGTCGACCCGCAGCTCAACACCTGCTGCATGTGTGTCGCACAGTGGGGCGATCATCCGCTCTGTCAGAACCCGGTCGAGTCCATCTACGAACGCATGGCGATGCCATCGTGCTGGGTGCACGTCTTCGAGCGTTTCGGTTTCTACTGGCTCGGCCGCGACGCGCTCCAAGACACGATGCACTTCGAGTTCCTCGGCGACCCGGACCACATCCTGAAGACCGCGGGACCGGCGCCGCACATGCCGGCTCCGGAGCCCGAGCCGGAGCCCGAGCCCGAGCCCGAACCCGAGCCAGCCGAAGTGCCGGCCCCGACGATGGAGGAAGCGCCGGCGCCTGCGATGACGAGTTCGACGGCAGCGGCGCCGTCCGAGCCAGAGTCGTCCGGCGGCGGCTGCAGCATCTCCGGCGCTGGCCTCTGAGGACACGCACCTACTGCCAGGCTGGGTCCGGCATGTAGGAGCTCCCACTCCCGCCGCGCGTGGCCTGCATGGTCGGCTGCACGGTCGGCTGCATGGTCGGCTGCATGGTCGGCTCGATGGTCGGCTGCATCGTGGGTTCGGCAGTCTCGGTGACGGCGGGCGCGGGGTCCGCCTGCGTCTCCGTCGCATCCATCGTGGTGCGCGTGCGGGTCGCAGACGCGGTCTCACCTGGTCGCGCGCGCCGCATGGGCGTCGGCGCGGTGCTGGGCTCGACCGCCTCGGTGGCTTCCAGCGTCGGGGCCGCCCCGCGGATCGTCTCCGCGATGTCGTCGCGTCCGAGCCGCTCGGCGAGCGCCGCCGCGCCCAGCCGTTCGGCGCGCGCGTCTTCGGGTCGGTCGAGGCGGTCGTAGGCTTCGGCCATCGCCATCCGGATCTCGAGGACGCGCGACGAGTCCCCGAACCTCGGCTCGACCTCGGCCAACAGTGCCTGCAGCGAAGCCAAGCCGTGGCCGGGGTCGTCCCCGTCGATGTCGAGTTTGGCGAGGTTGAACCGTGGCTGGCTCGCGTCCGCGTGTTCGAGTGCGGTCAGGATCTGGAAGGCGCCTTCGAAGCGTTCGCGCGCGCGCACTGGTTGCCCTTCGCTCCGATCGACAAGCCCCAAGCTGTTGGTGGTGCGCGCGAACCCGAGAGACGCCGGCGGCCACAGGGCAAGCGCCGCTTCGTACGCTTCCCGGGCATCTTCGAGACGGCCGGCTTCACGCAGGACGCCGCCGCGGTTGTGGTGGTGTCGCGCGAGGCGGGGGTGGGTCGGACCGAGCTCCGACCGGTCGAGTTCGAGCGCCCGTTCGTGGGCCGCGAGCGCTTCGTCGCAAAACGCCTGCCGCCGCAGCAGGTCGCCCCGGCTCGTCTCGATGCGCGCGGCGAGGAGTGGACCCACATCCTCCTGCGCATCGAGCGTCGCGAGCACCTCGGTGGCGCGATCAAAACGTTCGAGGTGCGTCAGCGCGATGACCCGCACCAGCCCGGCCCGGATGGACAGCTGCCGTTCGCCCGCCCGGTCCGCTTGAGCGACGGCATGACGCGCGCGTTCTTCGGCTTCGGCGTATCGGCCACGCTCCCCGGAGATGCGGGCGGCTTGAAGCCACGCGCGCGCGACTCGGCCTGGATCGGTCTGGGCTTCGGCCAGCAGCAGCGCTTCCTGGGTCTCGGCTTCGGAGGTGGTCCAGTCGCCTCGCGCCGCCGACGCGGACCCAGCCATCAGCTGAGCGTCGACGTGCAGTCCGTGGTGGCCCGTGGCTGCGGCGCGGGCGCGCATCGACGCAACTTCGTCCGCGCTCGGTGCCGAGGAGGCGAGTTGGAGTGCGACCGACCAGCGCTCCAGATCGTTCGCGAGCGCCTGGGACGTCTCGGGAATCGGTTCCACGCCCTCCAGCAGCCCTGCACACACCTCGAGATCGGGAAGGGCGGTCAGCACGAACTCGCCATCCTCGTTCTCGATCGTCTCCGAGAGCACCCAGCCGAAGGAAGTCGCCGCGCGGTCCAGACACGCCATGCGTCGGTCGAGCAGCACGTCCGATTGTTCGCGCCGGACATGGGTGGCCTCGCACACCCCGCGCCGCGCGTCGTTGAACCGCGCCATGAACTGGGCGATGCGCGGGACGAGCGCGGCTGCGTCGGCGCCCCAGGCATTCGTTGCGGCCTCCTCTTGTCCGGGCGCCCACTCCAGCAGCCCGCCCGGGGTTTCGCACGGCGCGTCCGATTGCATGGCGGCGAACAGTGCGATGGGCGCGAGCGCGGCCACAGCGGCAACCGCCCACCCGAGTCGGCGCGACGGAAGCACCAGCGCGCGTTCGAGAGCGGCCACCGAGTCGTGGCGGTCGGCGGGGTCGTGCGAGAGACCGCGCCGCAGGTGCGTCACCAGCTTCTTGAGGACTGCACTGGTGCGAACCGCCGGCGGCCCGTCCGCGATCGACGCCTGCAGCTCCGCGATCGTGTTCCCCTGGAACGGACGCGTCCCGAAGAGCGCTTCCCACGCCGACACACAGAACGCGAACTGGTCGGAGCGCGCATCCGCTGGCTGCCCGTCGAGCTGTTCGGGCGCCATATACGCCGGGGTGCCGAGCAGGGCGCCGGTCCGGGTCATGGTCGGCGCCGACTTCGGCAGCCCGGGGGGAGAGGCTTGGTCAGGTGGCCGACTGGACTCGAAGGCGAGACCGAAGTCCGTCACCTTCGCCCGGCCCTGCGCGTCGACGAGGACGTTGTCGGGTTTGAAGTCGCGGTGCACGAGGCCCGCTTCGTGGGCGGCGCGCAGTCCCGACGCGGCGTCTCGGAGCGCGACGAGCACTGCATCTCGGTCCGGCTTCTGGGTCAGCCACTGGCGCAAGCTCGACCCTTCGACGAGCTCCATGGCGACGAACACCGTCTCCTCGCCCGACCCTTCGTCTTGCAGCGTGCCCACCTCGAACACGGTGACGACGTGTGGATGTGCGAGCTTCGCCATCGACTGCGCCTCGCGTACGAGCCGGGCCCGGGCGCGCTCCGCGTCGACTTCTGGGTGCAGCCGTTTGATGGCCACCCGCCGGCCGAGCTCTGGGTCGAGCGCGGCGTACACCGCACCCATCGCGCCTTCGCCGATCGGTTCCTCGAGCACGAACCGACCCACCTTCGCGCCCGGCTCGAGCCGACGTTTGAGGCGCGGGCCGGAGGCGAGCGTGGCGACCACATCTCGGCACGAGGAACACTCGTCGAGATGGGCGTCGATCGCGGGCAGGGCTTCCGCATGGAGCTCTCCTTCGATCAACGCGTTGAGCGTGGCATCGTCGGGGCAGCCCATGGTCACAACCTCACGCGGCGGCATGACTGATACAACTCCTTTCGTGAACTTTCCTTGGCCCGTGGACCAGACCGCATTCGATGCCGCGCTTGCCGAGATCGGCGGCGAAGTGGGCGAAGACCGCCAGTACGAACTCGCGCTGGCGCTCGCGTGCACCGCCGGCCACCGGAAGGCCCAGGCGGAACTCGAGTCCTACTTCGACGGCATCGACGCCGCGCTCGGGCGGATGAAACTCGACGACGATCTCGTGGACGAGGTCAAACAAGAGGTGCGGCGCAAACTGCTGGTGGGCGACCCACCGAAGCTCGTCGGATACGCGGGGCGTGGGTCGCTTCGCGGGCTCCTGAAGGTCACCGCCACCCGCACCGCGATCAGCATGCTTCGCAAACTCGATCGGATGCGGCCGGGCGACGATCCCATCGTGGACCGGAGCGGCGAGAAGGACCCCGAGCTCAGCTTCTTGAAACAGAAGTACCGGGGCGCGTTCGCCGCCGCGTTCGAACAAGCCGTTGAAGCGCTGGACTCGAGGGAGCGCAACCTCTTGCGAATGCACTTCTTGCGGAAGGTCACGCTCGAGAAACTCGCGACCATGTACCGCGTCGACCGGTCGACCATCGTGCGGCAGCTCGCGAAGGTGCGGGACAAACTCGACCGAGAGACGAAGGCGCAGCTTCGCGCTGCGCTGGAGATCGAGGGCGGGCCCACCGGTGCGGAAGAGATCGAAGAGGTCATGGATCTGATTCGAAGCCGCATGGACGTGAGCGTGGACCGCCTGCTTGCGACCGTGCACTCGCTTCACGACTGACGTCCTTGCCTCTTGGGGCCTCGCCTCGCCGCTGGTGCTCCAGGCAGGGCGACACGCGCCGCACGGATGCGGCGCGTCGCTTCCCCTCACTTGGTCGCGCGCTCGACCGACACGGGCTGCGCCGGCTGGACATGCCAGCTGCCGTCGTACGCGGCCATCACGTCGAGCCGTTCCGTCTGGCGGACGGGCCGGCGGTTGTTCATCGCGATCTCGAACGAGACCGTGGCCAGGTAGTGGCTCGGGGAGATGGCCTGCAGTTGGTCCACCCGCGGGTCCTGCACGCCTCGGCGCCGAAGGTGCAGCATGGTGAACCACTCCGCCTTCTCGCTCGGGTCGGGCAGCTGCACGCCGTAGCTGCCACAGGCCTGCGCTTGGGGGAGAAGCGCAGGGGCGAGGCCCATCGTGAGGGTGGCGAGCAGGGCAACGAAAAGGGCTTGGGTCTTCATGGTGAGTTCCTGGTGGTGGGTGGCTTTCGCCGTGTTCACCTCCTGAACGCGCAGGTGGCGCGACCGGCGCACACTTTCTTTCCGGTCGCTCCGCGCTCCGATCATTCGGCCCGTGCGGGCGACGCTGCTACGATCGGGCATGCGTTCGTCGACGGCTCTGGGCTCGCTGATCCCACTGCTTCTCGCGTCGACCGTGTCCCAGCCGGTTCGCGCTCAGGACGACGCGCCGGCCGCGGAATCGGTGCGCGTCCTCACCGGAGCCGAAGGGGTGCTCGGTACCTGGCGACTGCTCGGTGACGGCGCCGCGCCCGACTGGACGGCGGTCGGTGCCCACGCCTCGCCGGACACGCTCGACCCGAGCGACTGGACCCGCGCCGACGCCACTTGGATCGGCCTCGACCTGCGGGCGCCCGCCGCGACGACGCTCCACCTGCTCGTCGGCCTGCACGGCTCCGTCGAGGTCCAACTCGACGGCCGAACGCTGGGCCGTCATGAACGCTGGCGGTTCCGAGACGACGATCGACTCGTGACGGTGCCGCTTCCCGCGGGCCCGCATCGACTCGCGCTTCGGGTGGGCGCCCCGGAGGAGGGTGGCTGGCGATTGAAGCTGCGGGTGCTCGACGCCCAGCACCGCGCTGGCTTCGGCACCGCGACCGCGACCGTGTCCACGTTGGACGCCGCCGGGTTGGCCCGCGCCGCGATGCAGGTGGAAGAGACCCACACGCTCGACGCTGCGCTCGAGTCTGTCTCAACCGTCCGGGTCTCGTTTCCGGCCGGCGGGGTCGACCGACCGAGCACCGCGACCTTCGCCGGCTCCGACCAGACGTTCTCACCGGGGGTCGAGGCGGTGCACACGCTGCCCATGCCGACCCGGGGCACGCCCGACCACGGGCTCGTGCTGGCCGGCGAGCCCGTCCGCACCGGCGCGCTGATCTCCCTCGACCGCCCGCTGCTCGCCGCGGCCGCCTCCCTGCTTCAGCGGCTTCGCGACGGCCAGGTGCCCGAGGCCTCGGTGGCACCGGTCCAGTGGCGGGCTGAAGAGATGTTGCGCGCGGTCCGAGAACAGGAACCGGATCGGGCCTGGCGGGATCTGCTCCGGCAAGAGGCCCGCACCTTGGTGCGCGAGCTCGATCGCGGGCGCGATCCCTTCGGGGCGCCGCGTGGCTACGTGCGCATGGCGCATGTCTCGCGGCTCGACGGCACCGCACAGCCCTACGAGCTGTTCGTGCCGCCCGCGTACCGAGGCCGGCGCGATTGGCCGCTCGTGATCACCCTGCACGGCTTCAAGGGCAACGCGGGCGACTACTTCCGCAACACCTTTGGACTCGCGCGGGACTGGCGCGGCGGAGAGACGCTGGACGCGCACGGGCGGCATGGGACCGCGCCGACCGCTGGACCGATGTTCGTCATCGCGCCGCAGGCCCGCGGGCAGTCGATGTACCGCACCATGGGCGAGCAGGACGTGCTCGAAGCGCTGGCCGACGTGCGCGCCCGCTTCCGGATCGACCCGCGCCGCATCTACATCACCGGCGGCTCGATGGGCGGGACCGGCGCCGTGTTCTTGCCGGTGCGCCACCCGGATCTCTTCGCCGCGTCGGCCGGGCTGGCGGGCTACCACGACCAACGGGTCCGTCAGGACACCCACCACGAGGGCCTCACCGACGTGGAACGTTTTCTCCAGGCGCGGCGCAGCGATGTCGACTGGACGTTCAACGCCAACCACCTCCCGATGCTGCTCGTGCGTGGCACCCGGGACCGCCCACTCGCCTGGACCCGGACCGAAGTCGAGCGCATGCGTGCGCTGGGGTACGAGGTCGAACACCGGGAGCCGGCGCTTGGTCACAACGTGTGGACGGAGACGTACGCGGGCGGCGCGATCTTCGAGTGGTTCGAACGCCACCGGCTGCCCACCGCGCCGAGACACGTGCGCCTTCGCACCGCGCGCGAACGCACCCTCCGGTCGCACTGGGTCCGCATCGACGCGCGCAGCGCATCGGACCAGTTCTCCCAGGTCGACGCCGTGGTGCGCGACGGCGGCGTGCATGTGACTGCCGAACACGTGGATGGCCTGACGTTCGAGGCGCCGCCCACGTTGCCCGATTCGTTCGCCGTGTCGATCGACGGACAGACGCTCGAGGGTCCGAGTCCGCTCAGCATTCGCCGACGCGACGGCCGCTGGGTGCTCGGGCAGGCGCCGCGGACCGCGAAACGAGCCGGCGTCTCCGGACCGATTTACGACGTCTTTCACGAGCGGCTGGTCTTTGTCGTCGGCACGTCGGATCCGGATCACACCCTGCTCAACCGCCTGACCGCGCACGAGTGGGCGCACCCGAAGGGCGTCGACGTCTCCTACCCGATCGTCGACGACGTGGACGTGACCCCGGAGATGATCGCGAACGCGACCCTGGTGCTGGTCGGGCCTCCCTGGAGCAACCGCCTCGTCGCGCGTTGGCGGGAGCAACTGCCGGTGCGGTTCGAGTGGGACGGCCACCGGGTGTGTGTGGGCACCGACAGCCACGCCGGGCCGCAGACCGGCACGGTCTTCGTGGCGCCCAACCCAGACTATCCGGACCATGCGGTGCTCGTGGTCGCTGGAACGGAGCCGCTCGGAACCTGGCGCGCCCGCTTCCTGCCCGAGATCCTCGCGGACTACGTCGTCTTCGACGCGCGGGTGGAGAATGCGCGCGGACAGTGGTCGTGCGGAGGCGCGCGCCGGGACGACGGCAGTCCGAACTTCGCCGAACCGGTGGACTGCGCGTACCGTGCCCACGGCTTCTTCGATCAAGACTGGTCGGTCCCCTGACCGTGTCGCGAGGACCTCAGCGACCGCGCGCGACCCGCAGCGTCTCCGCCAGGAACTGACCGAGCCGGAACCGGTCCAAGAAGGTCGCGGTCTCGACTTCGGAGTGCGAGAGCACGGGAGAGATCAAGACGCGGCAGTGCGGCGCCTCCGCGCAGATTCGTTCGCCGTGGTCGCTCGAGACGAGCGGGTCGGATTCGCCGTGGAGGACGAACACCGGGAGCGCCACGTCGCGGAGGTGCCCGGCCGGGGAGTGGCGCGCGGATCGCATCAACGCCCGCTCGAAGCCGCCCTGCTCGAGGCTGCCGCCGGCGATGGAGCGCACGACTTCCATCAAGTACGCGTCTGCGTCCGGCGCTCGGGCGGACCGGGCGAGGGTGCCCAGATCATGCGCCGCCCCGATCGTCCACACCATCGACCAGCGTCCTTCGGGATCGTGCGAGGCGAGCCGAAGCGCGAGGGTGCCCCCCAGGCTCACGCCCACCAGCGCCGCACCTTCGGGTCCGACGCGCCGGACGAGGGCGGCGTCGTCGTCGAGCAGCCGCAGGCTTCGCAGACCGGGCAACGAAGGCACGAACACCTTCAGCCCGCGGTTTGCGATGACCCGCGCGAGGGCGTCGATCCGCACGTCTTCGTTGCCGAGCGCGTGGGCGCCGTGCAGCAGCACGAGCGGTCGTCCTTCTCCGTAGATCCGCGTCGTGCCTTCCCGCACTTCCGGGACCGCCGGTGGGTGCTCGAGACCGGAGAGGGTCTCCCCGGCTTCCATGACCCGTCGAAGGGGCGCACTTGCAGGCACGCAGGGAAGCATCGCGCAGCCGATCAGCACAGAGCGCCGCAGCCATCGGGACCCACGGCTCGTAGGTCGACCCGCGCCCGCCCGACCCCTCATCGGACCGGGTCGAAGGAGAGCGCCGCACTGGCCTTCCGCTTGCGGGAGACCTTGAACCAGAAGACCCCGAACCCCACCAGCGGCGCCGCGATGAGCCCACACACCAGCGGCCAATGATCGAGCCGCTGCCGGAGCAGAAACGTGCCGAGCATGGTCACGATGCCTCCGAGCAGCCCCCAGGTCACGACGGGGACCGCGATCGCCCCGAGCCAGGTTTGCCATCGGCCCCGATCTCGGGCGCCGCATCGGGGGCAGGGCGCGAGTTCCACACTGCTCAGCGCGTCCGCCCATGCGAGGCCTTCGGCGTGGTCGAGCGCCATCTCTTTCGCGTGGTGGTTCCGAAAGAGCGCCGCACCTTCGTCCACCGTCGTGAATCCCCGTCCGGTCACCTGCGCCACGCCTTCGTAGCCGCACCCACATTCGAAGGGGAACGTCGTCTCGACCCGGCTCGTGGCTTCGACCTGCGCCACGTTCAATTCGCCCCGGCGGCTGGCATGCGGGCAGGTTATCAGGTCGCATGGCGGTCTCGTCGTTCGGTTGACCGAACTGGCCTCGAGGTGCACACTCATCCGGTCATCATGATGAACCGATGACCCACCATGCCCAAACCGACCACCACCCTCGAAGCATCCACCAACTGGCTCCACCTCTTCGGAGACGCGACCCGTCTGCGACTGCTCTGCATCCTGCAGGGCCACGAGCTGAGCGTGGCGCAGCTCACGCGCATCACCGAGCTGAGCCAGTCCCGGGTCTCGACCCACCTCGGCAAGTTGCGGGACGCGGGGCTCGTGCACGATCGCCGACGGGGTTCCTCCACGCTGTACCGGGTTCACGCGGCCATGCCCCGCGGCGCGCGGGCGCTCTGGGAACTCCTCCGAGGACAGCTCGACGACGCGGCCCTTCGCTCGGATGCGGCCCGCCGCACCAAGGTGCTCGAGCAGGGCGCGTGGCCCGAGACAGTGGCCGGCGAGATGGAACAGCACTACTCGCCGGGGCGCACCTGGCAGGCGCTCGTCCACGGTCTCTCGTCGTTGGTCCGGCTCGGAGACGTACTCGACGTCGGCTGCGGCGACGGCTGGACCGCGGGGCTCTTGAAGGGCCGCTGCGCGAGCTACACCGGTGTCGATCGGAGCGAAGCGGTCGTGGAAGCCGCCCGCCAGCGGGCCCCCTTCGGGAAGTTCGTGGTCGGTGAGATGGGGGCGCTGCCGTTCCAAGACGAGTCGTTCGACCACGTCCTGGTGTTTCACGCACTCACCTACGTGCAGGCGGCCGCCGAACCCCTGGCCGAAATGGCCCGGGTGCTGCGCCCCGGCGGCGAGCTCGTCGTGCTCACCCTGGCTGCGCACCGCAACGGGGCGCGGGCGGCCGCGTTCGGCCACGTGCGTGCGGGCTACGATGTGAAGCGGCTGGCCACCAAGATCCGCCGGAGCGGGCTGCGCGTCGCCCGGTGCGAGGTCACCTCGCGGGAGAAGCGACCGCCCCACTACGAAGTGCTGACGGCGGTGGGCATCAAACCCCGCGAGGGCGACCCGCCCCTGACGGAGCCGAAGCCCGCGACCGAGAAGCCGACGAAGAAGGCCGCGCCGAAGAAGAAGGCCGCGCCGAAGAAGGCCGCGCCGAAGAAGAAGGCCGCGCCGAAGAAGAAGGCCGCGCCGAAGAAGGCCGCGCCGAAGGAGAAGGCCGCGCCGAAGAAGAAGGCCGTGCCGAAGAAGAAGGCCGCGCCGAAGAAGAAGGCCGCGCCGAAGAAGAAGGCCGCGAAGAAGAAGAAGTCCGCGCCGAAGAAGAAGGCCGCGCCGAAGAAGACGGCCGCGAAGAAGAAGAAGTCCGCGACGAAGAAGTCCGCGAAGAAGAAGAAGTCGTAGTTCAAACGCCTGTCCCGACCCTCCCGTTTCAAGAACCGAAGTCCATCATGAGCTCCACGGAATCCACCCTCGAAGCCCTTTTCGCCGAACGCATCCTTCTGCTGGACGGAGCGATGGGCACCATGGTGCAGCGCGCCAAACCGACCGAAGCCGACTACCGCGGCACGCGCTTCGCCGACCACCCGAGCGATCTCAAGGGCAACAACGACCTGCTCGTGATCACCAAACCGGATCTGATCGAGCAGATCCATCTCGAGTACCTCGACGCCGGGTCGGATCTCATCGAGACCAACACATTCAACGCAAACGCGATCTCTCAGGCGGACTACGCGCTCGAGTCGATCGCGTACGAGATGAACGTCGAAGCGGCCAAAGTTGCCCGCCGGGCGGCGGACCAGCGCTCCACCAAAGAGCGCCCGCGCTTCGTGCTCGGCGCCGTCGGCCCGACGAACCGCACCCTGAGCCTCAGTCCGGACGTCAACGACCCGGGGTTTCGCGCGGTGACGTTCGCGGAGGTGCGCGCCGCGTACGCCGAACAGGTGCGCGGTCTCATCGACGGTGGCTCCGACGCGCTGCTGGTCGAGACCATCTTCGACACGCTCAACTCGAAGGCGGCGCTGGTCGCGATCGAAGACGTGTTCGAAGAACGCGGCGAACGACTCCCCGTCCTGATCAGCGTCACGATCACCGACCGAAGCGGCCGAACCCTCAGCGGCCAGACGGTCGAAGCGTTCTGGTACTCGGTGGAGCACGCGAAGCCGCTGACGGTGGGCATCAACTGCGCCCTCGGTGCGAGCGAGATGCGGCCCTTCCTCAAGGAGCTCACGGATGTCGCGAGCTGCCGGGTCAGCGCCTACCCCAACGCGGGGTTGCCGAACGCGTTCGGCGAGTACGACCAAGACCCCGAGACGATGGCTTCGTTGGTCCGGGAGTTCGCGGAGAGTGGGTTCGTGAACCTGGTCGGCGGCTGTTGCGGCACGACGCCGGCGCACATCGCGGCACTCGCCAAGGGCATGGAAGGCATGAGCCCGCGCCCGACCAAGAAGCGCAGCACCCACTCCCGGTTCAGCGGTCTCGAACCGCTCGTGCTCACCAAGGACAGCGGCTTTCAGATGGTCGGCGAGCGCACCAACGTCACCGGCTCACGGAAATTCAAGCGGCTGATCAAAGAGGACCGGCTGCCCGACGCCGTGCACGTCGCGCTCGACCAAGTGCGCGGCGGCGCGAACATCATCGACATCAACATGGACGAGGGCATGCTCGACTCCGTCAAGATGATGGCGCGTTTCCTCGATCTGATCGCGGCGGAGCCAGAGATCTGCCGGGTGCCGATCATGATCGACAGCTCCCGCTGGGAGGTCCTCGAAGAGGGGCTCGCCCACGTGCAGGGCAAGGCCATCGTCAACTCGATCAGCCTCAAGGAAGGCGAAGAAGAGTTCCTGCGCCGGGCCGCCATCATTCGCCGCTTCGGTGCGGCGGCGGTGATCATGGCGTTCGACGAACAAGGCCAGGCCGATACGAAGGAACGCAAGGTCGCCATCTGCCAGCGCGCCTACCAGGTGCTGACCGAGAAGGCCGGCTGGGATCCGACCGACATCATCTTCGACCCGAACATCTTCGCCATCGCCACCGGCATCGAAGAACACGACCGCTACGCGATGGAGTTCATCGAGGCGGTGCGCGAGATCAAAGAGACGTGCCCCGGCGCGAAGATCTCCGGCGGTGTGTCGAACCTGAGCTTCTCCTTCCGCGGCAACGACATCGTGCGCGAGGCGATGCACTCCGCGTTCCTCTACAAGGCGATCGAAGCCGGCATGGACATGGGCATCGTCAACGCGGGGCAACTCGAGGTCTACGAAGAGATCCCGAAGGACCTCCTCGAGCGGGTAGAGGACGTGCTCTTCTGCCGGCGGCCGGACGCCACCGAACGTCTCGTCTCGTTTGCCGACACCGTCAAAGGCAAGGGCAAGCAGCGCGTCGAAGACCTCTCGTGGCGCGAAGCGAGCGTGGAAGACCGCATCTCCCATGCATTGGTGAAGGGCATCGTCGACTTCATCATCGACGACACCAAAGAAGCCCACGCCAAGTACCAGCGTCCACTCTCGGTGATCGAAGGCCCCCTCATGGATGGCATGGCGGTGGTTGGCGAACTCTTCGGCACCGGCAAGATGTTCTTGCCGCAGGTGGTCAAGTCCGCGCGCGTGATGAAGCAAGCGGTCGCGTACCTCGAGCCCTTCATGGAGGGCGAGAAGGAAGAGGACCGCCAGGCCCAGGGCAAGGTGCTGCTCGCGACCGTCAAAGGCGACGTCCACGACATCGGCAAGAACATCGTGGGCGTGGTGCTCGGCTGCAACAACTACGAGGTCGTCGACCTCGGCGTCATGGTGCCGGCCGAGAGGATTCTGCGCGAAGCGCGGGAACAGAACTGCGATCTCATCGGACTGAGCGGGCTCATCACGCCGTCGCTCGACGAGATGGTGTTCGTCGCACGCGAGATGCAGCGCCAGGGCATGAAGATGCCGCTGCTCATCGGAGGCGCGACGACCTCCAAGCAGCACACCGCGGTCAAGGTCGCGCCGAACTACGACGACTCGACCGTCTATGTGCTCGACGCCTCACGCGTCGTGAACGTGGTCGCGGCGCTGCTCGACGATCAGCAGCGTCCTGCGTTCGACGAGAAGAACAAGTCCGAACAAGAGAAGACCCGCCAGCTCTTCGCCATGCGGCAGGCGCGTCCGCTCGTGCCGTTCGAAATCTCCTGTCAGCACGGACCCGAACTCAAGTTCAACGAGCTCTCGAAACCTGCGTTCACCGGACGCAAGGTCATCGAGGACGTGAGCATCGCGGAGCTGCGCGACTACATCGACTGGACGATGTTCTTCTCCGCGTGGGACCTGAAGGGACGTTACCCGAAGATTCTGCAGCACCCGACCATTGGTGAGGCAGCCCGCGAACTCTTCGCCGACGGTCAGCGCCTGCTCGACCAGGTCGAGAAGGAGAACTGGTTCCAGCTTCGTGGCGTGTACGGGTTCTGGGCCGCCAACCGGGACGGCGAAGATCTCGTCGTCTGGGACGACGAGACCCGGAGCACCGAGAAGACGCGCTTCCACATGTTGCGCCAGCAGGCGGTCCGTTCCTCGGATCAGCCCTACCGTTCGCTCGCGGACTTTCTTGCACCCACCGGCGAGGACTACCTCGGTGCGTTCGCGGTGACCTCGGGCATCGGGGTGAAACAGCGCGCCGAAGCCTTCGAGAAGGCCGGCGACGACTACCAAGCGATCTTGCTCAAGGCGCTCGCGGACCGGCTGGCGGAGGCGTTCGCGGAACGCCAGCACCGCAAGGCGCGCGCAGACTTCGGCTACGGCGCCGGAGAGGATCTGACGAGCGAAGATTTGCACCGAGAGCGGTACCGCGGCATCCGGCCGGCCTTTGGTTACCCCGCGTGTCCGGACCACACCGAGAAGGCCACCCTCTGGTCGCTGCTCGGCGCGGACGACGTCGGCATCGAGCTGACCGAACACTTCGCGATGATGCCGGCGGCGAGCGTGAGCGGTCTCTACTTCGCCCATCCGGAGAGCCGCTACTTCGCGGTCGGCAAGGTCGACCGCGACCAGGTCGAGGATTACGCGGCGCGCAAGAAGATGTCGGTGCAGACGGTTGAGCGCTGGCTCAACCCGAACCTCTCTTACGACCCTGCCGCGCCGTCGGACGGCGCGGCCTAAGGGCCTGCCCGAGCACGCTGGCTGGGTGGCCTACGACGCTGGGTGGGCGCGCTGGACCGCCATCGGATCGGTGGGCGGCACCTCGACCAGCCGAACGTCGTCGGCGGTGATGTCGAACACGGTCGCGGCGCGTTCGCTCTCCCACGTCGTGACGTTCAATTGCCACCGGCCGTCGTGCAGCCAGGCGCCGCCCTCTTGGTGCACGTGACCGAACAGATGCATGCGGGCCTGGATGCGACGGCCCGCCTCTGCCAACGCTTGGCATCCCACCCGGCCGTGGCCCGAGGCTCGGTCGCCGATGCCGCGCCCGGGCGTGTGGGTGATCAGCACGTCCGTCCCGGCCGGAACCAGCGCCCACTTCGCCCCGATCGATTCGGGCGGACAGTGGTAGCCCCAGTCCGGGTGCTGCGGTTGCCAGGGGCTGCCCCAGAAGGTCAGGCCGTCGAGGGTGACGCCCGAGTCGACCAGCACCGTGGCGTCGACGAGCGCACGTGCCTGGTCGGGCTGGGTCTGAAAGCAGACGTCGTGGTTGCCGGGCACGATGATTTTGTGCGCGTGCGGTTGCGCGTTGAACCACTCTGCCATGGGCCCGAGTTCTTCCAGGGTGCCGCCGCGCAGCATGTCCCCCGCGTGCACCAGGAGGTCGCCCTCGGGGAGCGTGCCGAGATCGCGCTCGAACGTGTGGGTGTCCGCGACGGCGACGATCCTCACGGCAACGGCGCTCGGCTTGGAGAGCTTGCGTCTGGAGAGCCCAGGGTTGCGGCTTCGGACGTCACCGGGAAACGGTCAACACGTAGTCGCTGCAGTCGGCCGGCCCGCCGCGGCGGCTGACCTTGATGTACAGCTCTTCGGGCCACGGGGTGTCGCGTGTCATGAAGGGCTCGGCCGGGCCCGGCGTCGTCGGGTCGGTGACCATCAGATCCGACTGATCGTCGACAAAGCTGTACGAGGTGATCTCGCTCGCCGTGCCTTCGTCGCATCCCACCGGCATCGTGCAGGTCGAGAGGACTTCCATGACCATGGTCGAGTCGCCGGCCAGCGTGATCTCGGGCATGCCGACCCCCCGCATGGATTCGCCAGCGCCCGCGAGCGGGAACGTCACGTGGTACCAGTCGGTGTCGGAGAGCAGGGGCAGCTTGCCCTCCACCATGGTCCGGCCGAGGGGCATGATCGTGCCGAGCTCGGTCGCTTCCGCACACACGTCTCCGACCTCGTCGTCCACACACGGCGGTCCGGTGTCGGGCTGGCTTGGCGCATCTCGGCCGCCTGTGTCCCGCGCGCCTCCGTCGATGCCCGCCGCGTCGACACCCGCCGAGTCCCGGCCCCGCGGGTCGTCTTCGCCCACGCCCTTGGCGCATGCGGCGCCCGTGAGTAGGGCCAAGCAGCTGAGAAGGACGCAACGCATCGGACCACAGGCTACCAAACCCCGAGCCAGATTGCCGACCAGACGCACAAACCTTCGGGCCGACGCCCCCAACCTGGAACACCTGCCGGTCCCCGTCGAAGTCTCTCGGGCCGGGCCGGTGGCGCTGGTAGGGTGCGCCATGGATCATGTGGTGATCGCCGGTCAGGGGTACCTCGGCAACCGAATCGCACTCGATCTGGGGCGCGCAAACACGCCGGTCCTCGGTCTGCGGCGAACCGCTGTGGACGGAGTGCGGGCGGCGGATCTCACCGATCGCGCGTCGGTCGAGCAGGCGCTCGAGGGTTTGCACGTGTCCGCGGTCGTGTACTGCGCCTCGGCCGATGGGCGCTCCGTGGACGCGTACCAGGCAGCCTACGTCGAGGGCCTGCGCACCATGCTCGAGGTCGCCCCCGAAGCCTACGTCGTCTTCGTGTCGAGCACCGCGGTGTACGGACAGTCGAGCGGCTTCGTCGACCACGCCTCGGAGACCAAGCCGACCTCCGAGACCGCGCAGGTGCTGGTGGAGGCCGAGGCGCTCGCGATGGGCCGTGGGGCCATCGTGCGCCTTGCCGGCCTCTACGGCCCGACCCGGACCCGGCTCATTCGCAGCGTGGTCGATGGCACGCTGCGTGGTCCCGATCGGTTCACCAACCGCATCCACCGCGACGATGCGTCGACCGCAGTGATCGCGGCGCTCACCCATCGCCCGGTCGGCGCATTCATCGGCGTGGACGACGACACTGCGCCTCTGTCCGAAGTGGCGGCGTACCTCGCCGCGTTCTTCGACGTCGAGGCGCCGGTGATCGAGGGGCCGCCGGTGGGCAAACGTTGCCGCAACGACGCGCTCCGCGACCTCGGGTGGGTGCCCCGCTATCCCTCCTTCCGAGAGGGGTACATCGACGTCGCGCGCGAGCTTGCGCAGTGAAGGCGGGGGCGTGGGTCCTGGTGGCGGGGCTCGCGGTGGGGGCGGCGTCTCGCGCCGGGGCGCAGTCGCCCGACGCGCACGTGATGACGCAGGATCACGCGCTGCCGGATGGGGAGACCGAAGAGCCGACGAGGCTTCAGCCGCGTGCCCTCCCAGACTACGACGGTCGGGCGGACGCCACGACCACGCTCGGACAGAAGCTGCTGTGGATCCCGCGGCTCGTGTTCGCGCCGCTCTGGATCTTGACCGAGTTCGTCATCCGGCGGCCGCTCGGGCTGCTGGCGCGTCTGGCGGAAGAGGGCACGTCGGACCCGCTTCGGTTCTTCGTGTTCGGCGAACGGGCGCAGGTGGCGATCGCGCCGACGCTCCTCATCGATTTCGGAGAGCGTCCGAGCGCCGGTCTCTACCTGCGATGGAACGAAGCAGGCCACGAACGCCACCGCATGCGGTTTCGGTTCGCGACCTGGGGCAAGGACTGGCTGAAGGGCAGGGCGATCTCGCGCTGGGTCGGCCCGAACGAGGATTGGCGGTTCGAGCTCCGGCTCGAGGCGCACCGCCGGCCGGACCAGCGCTACTTCGGCATCGGCAGCCAGAACTCGAACACTCGATCGCGCTACCAGGAGCGAGTGCTCGGCGCCGAGATCGGGTTCGAAGCGGAACCGTGGAGGGCCAGCCGCGTGCGCACTTGGGCGGGGATCCGGGAGCGGCGGTTCAGCGACGACATCTTCGCGGGGGAGACCATCGAGAACCGCGTCGCCCAGGGCGCCTACGATCTGCCGCCCGGGTACCTGAGCGGGTACTTCATCTACGCGCACGGCATGGTGCTGGAGGTGAACACCCGCGGTCGACGCCCCAACAGCACCTCGGGCGTGATGCTCCATGCGCACGTGGAACAGGCCTTCGACCTCGTCGATCCGCTCGCGCGCCGCTGGCTTCGGTACGGCGGTTCGGCGGCCGGGTTTCTCGATCTCAACGGATCAGGGCAAGTGCTGGCCGTGCATGCGTCGGTGCGCTTGGTCCATGCGTTCGCTGGTGAGGTCCCGTTCACCGAGCTGCCCGACCTCGGCGGCAGCGGGCCCCTGCGCGGCTTCCGCACCGGCCGACTGCGGGGCGAGAGCGTGGCGAGTGTGGTCGCCCAGTACAGCTGGCCGATCTGGTCGTACCTCGACGCGCTCATCCACGTGGGCGTCGGCGACGTCTACGACGGACGCTTCGAGAACTTCGCGCTCGACCGGATGCGCATGAGCTTTGGCATCGGTTTCGGTGCCATCCACAGCCTCGACCACCGCTTCGACTTCACGCTCGCGTGGGGCACCGAACCGATCGGCGCGGGCATGAAAGTCACGAGCACCCGAGTCACCGTCGGCGCCACCCTCGAGTTCTAGCGGCTACCAGGCGAGCCGAATCACGATGTACGCCAGGACGCACACGGTCCACGCCATCAGGGCGAACTTCTTGTCGGCTTTCCATGCCGCCACCGGGGTCACGAGCGGGACGAGCGACGCCCACTTCCAACCGGTCGCCAGGTCCGACCGAACCACCGCGACGAAGAGCGCCAGGTGTGCGACCAACACCGCCGCGCCCACAGCCGTCGCCGTGATCAGCCAGCCGAGACCCTCCGGCACGGCTCAGCTCTCCTCGATGCGCAGCGCGGTCGGTGGTTCCGTGCAGTAGTTCAGCCGCGTGATCTCGGTCAGCGCGGCCTGGAGATCCGACTCCAGGGCTTCGTGCGTGAGCATCACCAGGGTGGCGCTCTCGCCGCTGTCGCCCCGGCCGCCCTCTTGGATCATCTGCTCGATGCTGACGTCGAATCCGCCGAGCACGCTCGCGATGCGGCCGAGCACGCCGGTGCGATCGGCGACTGCGATTCTCAGGTAGGTGCGCCCGCGGTGTTCGCCGCGCGCCTGCACCCGCACTTCTTGGAGGCTCTCGCCGCGGAACGCGCGGGTGGGCACCCGTCCATGCGCGCCCGCCAGCATGTTGCGCCCGACGTCGACGATGTCGCTCACGACGCTCATGGCGGTGGGCAGGGCGCCAGCGCCAGGGCCACTGAGCAGACACGGACCGACCATCGCGCCTTCGACGTAGACGGCGTTGAGTGCGCCGCGAATGCTCGCGAGGACCGAACCCTCGGGTACGAGCGCGGGATGCACCCGAAGGTCGAGTTTGTCGCCGATGGGTTTGGCCACCGCGAGCGGCTTGATCACGTAGCCAAGTCGCGCCGCGAAGGTCATGTCGATCGCGCTGACCCGGTCGATGCCTTCGATCAGGATCTGCGAGGGATGCACGCGGGCGCCGTAGGCGAGCGTCGCCAGAATCGCGAGCTTGTGCGCTGCGTCTCCGCCCCCGACGTCCAGGGTTGGGTCCGCTTCCGCGAAGCCGAGCTCTTGGGCTTCTTTCAGCGCCACGTCGAAGTCGAGCCCCGCGACCTGCATGCGCGAGAGGATGTAGTTGCTGGTGCCGTTGACGATGCCGCGCAGCGCGACGATGCGATCGGACGCAAGCCCTTCGCGGAGCACCCGGATGATCGGAATGCCGCCTGCGACCGCCGCTTCGAAGTAGAGATCCACGCCCCGCCGTTCGGCGGCTTCGATGAGCGCGTCGCCGTTCTCGGCCAGCAGCGCTTTGTTCGCGGTGACGACGTGCTTGCCCGCTTCGAGCGCGGCGCGCAGGTGGGCGCCGGCCGGCTCGAGACCGCCCATGACCTCGACCACCACGTCGACGTCGTCGCGTACGGCGAGCGCCGCTGCGTCTTCGGAGACGAGATCGGCGGGCACCACGTCGTCGCGCACACGGGATCGGTCCCGGACCGCGATGCCCACGACTTCGATCGGCGCACCGAGGCGGCCTTCGATCTGTTCGGCGTTGTCGCGGAGCAGTCGCAGAATGCCGGTGCCGACGACGCCGCAACCGAGCATGCCGATGCGGACGCGGTCTTGGGTGCCGCTCACGACACCTGCTCGCAGGTGAAGGCGCTCACCGGTTTGGGATCGGCGCCGCAGCTCTTGCCGAAGGCTTCGAGCGGTCGGGTGCCGACGCGGATCGTCAGCTGGTCGTCGCCGCGTTCGAGCGCGACCTGCCAGCCGTCGCCGTCGGGCTCAGACGAACGAACCACCACTGCACTGACCCGGTCTTCGTTCCAGATGCCGCGCGCGAAGAGATCCGCCGCTTGCACCGGACCCGGATACGCGACCTGACCCCGGATCAAGGAACGGTCTGCGAGCACCCCCTGGTCGACCGCGCGCGCGATGTCTTCTGCGCGATCGGCGTTCACCCGTCCCAGGCAGTAGCCATCCGGGAGGCGGAGCAAGGTGGCCGCGAAGCGATGACCACCCAGGTGGCTGGTCTGCCAGATCTGAGCGTCGCCCTCGGTCATCCGCAGTGCATCGAAGACCGGCTGACCGCGCAGCGCGCAGCAGCGGTCCCGTTTGCCGTGGGTGCAGACGAGCACGACCGAATCTTCGAGCGGCACCCGTGTGGCGTTCAGATCACCGCGCCACGCCACCAACGTCTGGCGGAGCACGTCGGCTTCGTAGAAGAGGCGCTCGGAGGGTGCGCTGTCCTGCTGGGTCTTGGGCCGGCGGATCAGCTGAATGCGGCGGACGTCGTCCTCGGTCCCCTCGTCCAGCCAGCCCCGCAGGAACGGAAGCAGTTCGACGAGCCCAGGCGAGTCGATCGGGTCCGGAGCCCACGGGCCGTTCTCCTCGACGAGCAACCAGGTCCGCGCGTGCGCGGCGGTGCCCGCCAGAGGTTCTTCTGCGTGCTCGGAGAGTTCCGCGCAGTACTCCAAGGTCAGACGAACTCGTCGGGACCGAGCGGGAGCGGGCGCTGCATCTCCTCGCCGGCCTGATCCGTGTAGAGCTGGCGGCGCTTGGCGATCTTGGCGTTCCAGACTTCGAACTTGGTCCGAACGGCGGTGTGGCGTCGCTCGACGCGGGCGCGGAAGCTCTCGAGCCCGCTGCGATCCGCATCGGACGCGCCCTTCAGCGCCGCGGTCACCTCGTTGAGGATCAGCCGCAAACGGCCGAGGGCATCGATGTAGTTCTCGCGGCGGGCGAAGCGTTCCGCCTGCACCATCCACACGTCCCAGCGCTCTCGCGAAGTCAGGTCCTTCATGACGGCGCGGAGCATACGCTGCGCCCACCCAGGTGCCAACCGGACTGTCCTCCGTGGCAGGCCGTGCCCTTGCCCTTGCCCTTTTGTGCGAAATGCACACCGAAGCCGATGGCGACGCCGACGCCGACGCCGAAGCCGAAGCCGATTGCCGAAGCCGCGGTCAGCCGATGACGCGGATGAGCTCGCCTCGGCCGCCGCGGACGTCGGTGGGTTTCACGATCACCGTGAGTCCACGGATCCCTGGCCAGTCGTAGGTGCCTCGCTGGGCTTTGAGCGCTTCTGCCATGCTGGCGGCTGCGTCCCAGGGCACCTCGATGGTCAGCTCTCGACCTTCGACCCGGAAGCCGCCGCGCAGCCCAGGTTTGAAGCGCACGCTGCCGCGCCGGCCATGCAGCCGGTAGCTGCGGTTGTACGGCAAACGCAGGCGGAGCATGCGGAGCAGGTCGGGCACGGCGATCGCACCGACGGTCAACTCGAGTCCGACCGAGGTCAGCTGCCACCGCACCTCGGACGCGAACGATGAGCCGTGGGAGGAGCCCTCCGTGCGTGCCCCGATCCGGCAGGCCTGGAGAAAGTGGGCGTCGTTCAAGAGCGAGTGCCGATGCAAGTCGGTGATGAGCCTCGGTTCCACCCGCGCGACCAGTTCGAGGAAACCTTCGCAGCGCCAGTCTTTGACCGCGTCCAGTTCGTCGAGCGTGATGCCCACGACCTGCACGAACCGCACTTCGCCATGCCGGGTGGTGATCGGCGCGAGCTGCGGGTCGAGGGTGAAGAGCACCGCCTGCAGCGCGCTGCGATCCGAACCAGCAAGCGGTCCGTTGAGCGCCATGTGATCGCCGGGGCGCAGGGGATTGGAGCTCCGGAAAACATAACGGGCGAGCCGCTGAAGCATCTCGACCGGCCACACCGGCGGCGTTTGGCTCTCGCGGCGGAGCCGAAAGGTCAGCTCGAACCCGAAGCCACTCATCCCCGGTTGGGCTGGGAAGCTGCCGGTCTGCTCGGTGAGCTGGGTCAGCCCGTAGGTGACGTAGTGCCAGTGGTTGTCGGCCGCGAACGCGCTGACTCCGTCGAGTGGATCCTCGCCGCCCTGTTCCATCGGCCGGTGGGTGCCCCAGTGCGTGGGACGTACGTCGTAGCCGTACAGGCCGGCAAAAGCGGTCGCGATGGCAGCGCGTCCATCGGCTTCGTTTCGAACGGTCAGTTGCATCGCAGGAGCGGTCACGTTCCTGGTACGGCCACGGCCACCAGAAGTTCTCCGAGCATACCTGAAAGGGACGAATCCGTCGGATTTCGCGCGCCAAGCGAAAGTTCCACCGCCTTGAATGAATCTCCATTCAGTCTGTGGTAGATCGTGGGGCCGGCCAGGTCGTGGCTGGGAAGACACTGCATGGGGCGCAGAGCGCCCCCGAGGAAGAATCGTCATGAGCGAGTTGCGCTTCGAAGATCGAGTCGTCGTCGTCACCGGTGCGGGCAATGGGCTCGGCCGCAGCCACGCGCTGAGTTTCGCCGCGCGCGGCGCCAAGGTGGTCGTCAACGATCTCGGTGGTGACATCCACGGGGGCGGGCGTGCTTCCGCGGCCGCCGATGCGGTCGTGAAGGAGATCGTCGACGGTGGCGGACAGGCGGTCGCCAACTACGACTCGGTCACCGACGGGGCGAAGATCATCGAGACCGCGATCGACGCGTTCGGTCGCGTCGACGTGGTGGTGAACAACGCGGGCATCCTTCGGGACGTCAGCTTCCACAAGATGACCCAGCAGGACTGGGACATCATCTACCAGGTCCATGTGCTCGGCAGCTTCGCCGTCACCCACGCCGCTTGGCCGCACATGCGCGAGCAAGGTTATGGCCGGGTGATCATGACGGCGTCGGCCGCGGGCATCTACGGCAACTTCGGCCAGGCCAACTACGCGATGGCCAAGCTCGGCTTGAGTGGCTTCGCCAGCACGCTCGCGATCGAAGGCCGCAAGAAGGGCATTCACGTCAACACGATCGCGCCGATCGCCGGCAGCCGGATGACGGAGACGGTGCTGCCGCCGAACCTCATCGCCGCCCTCGATCCGAAGTACGTCAGCCCGCTCGTCGTGTGGCTCGCGCACGAAGACTGCGAAGAGACCGGCGGCCTGTTCGAAGTGGGCGGCGGGTTCGCGGCGAAGCTCCGCTGGGAGCGCGCGAAGGGCAAGATGTGGCGGGTCGGCCGGACCATCACGCCCGAAGCGGTGCAGCAGAACTGGGACGACGTCGCGTCGTTCGAAGACGCCGAACACCCGGCCACGATCATGGACTCCATGAAACCGATCATGGAGAACGTCGACAAGGGCGAGAGCCAGGGCGGCAACGAGTTCGTCGACGTGGACGAAGCGCTCGGCTTCGAGTTCCCAGAAGCCAAGAGCAGCTACGACGAACGGGACTTGGCGCTCTACGCACTCGGTGTCGGCGCGGCGAAGGATCCGACCGGCGACGAGTTGAAGCTCGTCTACGAGATGAGCTCGGACGGCTTCCGCGCGCTGCCGACCTACGGCGTCATCCCCGCGGTGAACCTGATCCTCAAGTGGGGCAAAGAAGGGTTCACGGCGCCGGGCCTGCACTACGGGCTCGACCGGGTCCTGCACGGCGAGCAGTACACCCGCATCCTGCGCCCGCTCCCGAAGAGCGCGACGCTCACCCACAAAGCGAAGATCAAAGACATCTTCGACAAGGGCAAAGGCGCGCTCGTGATCACCGCGATCGAGAGCTACGACGAAGACGGCGAGCTGTTGATCGTCAACGAGCTGACCACCTTCGTGCGCGGTGCGGGCGGCTGGGGTGGCGACCGGGGACCGAGCGCCGACGTGAACACGCCGCCGGACCGCGAACCGGATGCAGTGGTCACGGAGAAGACCGACGACAACCAAGCGTTGCTCTACCGCCTGAGCGGTGACTGGAACCCGCTCCACGCGGACCCGTCGTTCGCGAGCGCGATGAAGTTCGAGAAGCCCATCCTCCACGGCTTGTGCAGCTTCGGCTTCGCCGCGCGGCACGTGCTGTCGAAGATGGCCCCGGACGGCGATGTGCGGTTCTTCGAGAGCATCAAGGTGCGGTTCGCCAAGACGGTGTTCCCGGGCGAGACGCTGGTCACGAAGATGTGGAAGACCGACGCGGGCATCGTGTTTCAGACCTCGGTGGAGGAGCGCGACGAGGTGGTGATCTCGAACGCGCTCATCACGCTCTACGACGAGATCCCGAAGAAGAAGGCCAAGCCGAAGGCTGCGGCGGCATCGGCGCCGGCTGCGTCCGCGGGTCCGACCAGCGCGCACATCTTCGCGTCGATCGGTCTGTGGATGGACGAGAACGCGGACGCGACCAAGAAGGTCGGCAAGGTCTACCAGTTCAAGCTCAGCGCGCCGGACTCGGTGTGGACGATCGACTGCCCGACCGCGTCGGTCAGCGCGGGCGAGACCAAGAAACCCGAGTGCACGCTCGAGATGACCGACGCGAACTTCCTCGCGATGTGCAGCGGCGAAAAGGACGCGCAGAAGATGTACTTCGGCGGCGAGCTGAAAGTCGGCGGCGACATCATGGCGTCGCAGAAGCTCTCGTTTCTTCAGAAGGTCGAACCGCGGCACGTCGAAGCGGCGATGGCTGCGGCCGGTGCGGGCGGTGGTGGTGCGGGTGCAAGCGCAGCGGCGCCGGCAGCGAGTGGTCCACTCAGCGCCGACATCTTCGGTGGCATCGGTCACTGGTTCGCGGAGAACGCGGACGCGGTGAAGAAGATCGGCAAGGTCTACCAGTTCAAACTCAGCGAACCGGACTCGGTGTGGACCCTCGACTGCGCCGCGGCGTCGGTTGCGCCCGGCGAGACCAAGAAGCCGGAGTGCACGCTCGAGATGACCGACGCCAACTTCCTCGCGATGTGCAGCGGCGAGAAGGACGCGCAGAAGATGTACTTCGGTGGTGACCTGAAGATCGGCGGCGACATCATGGCGTCGCAGAAACTCACCTTCCTGCAGAAGGTCGAAGAGCGGCACGTGAAACTCGCCATGGACGAGCGCGCCGCGGGTGGTGGCGCGGGCGCAGCGGCGGCTGCGGCCGGTGGATCGACGCGGGAGGCGAGCGCCGAGAAGTTGTTCGCGTCCGCGCAGCCGAAGGGAACCGGCAAGATTCAGTTCCTCGTCACCGACCCGGACGGAGCCTGGTTCGTCGACCTCGGGGCTGGCGATGTGAAGAGCGGGACCTACGAAGGAGCAGACGCCACGTTCACCGTGAGCGACGAAGGCCTCGGCGAACTGGCGGCCGGCGAGCTCACCCCCGCGCAACTCTTTCAGATGGGCAAACTCCGCGTCGACGGCGACATGGCGCTCGCCCGCGACCTCACGTGGCTGAAACCTTCGTGACCCCGACCCAGAATCTCAACCGCAGAGTCAGTACAGGAGAATCAGCATGCGCAAAGTGAACGTACTCGGGGTCGGAATGGTGAAGTTCCAGAAGCCCGGCAAGAGCGACGACTACCACGTGATGGCGGGCCAAGCGATTCGGGCGGCGCTCGAAGACGGCGGCGTCGGCTTCGAGACCCTCGAACAAGCGTTCGCGGGCTACGTCTACGGGGACTCGACCTGCGGACAGCGGGCGGTTTACGAAGTGGGCCGCACCGGCATCCCGGTGTTCAACGTGAACAACAACTGCTCGACCGGTTCGTCGGCGCTGATGCTCGCGCGCCAAGCCATCGCCGGCGGCATGGCGGAGTGCGTGCTCGCGGTCGGGTTCGAGAAGATGGAGAAGGGCGCGCTCGGCTCCAAGTACGACGACCGCGCGAACCCGCTCGAACACCACGCCGGGGTCATGCAGCAGCTGCAGGGCTTCACGCCCGCGCCGCCCGCCGCGCAGATGTTCGGCGGCGCAGGGCGCGAGTACCGCTGGAAACATGGCACCAAGCGCGAGACGTTCGCGAAGATCAGCGAGAAGGCGCGCAAGCATGCGGCGAAGAACCCCTACGCGCTGTTTCGCGACGAGCTGAGCATCGAAGAGATCCTCGCGAGCCCGGAAGTCTTCGACCCGCTCACCCGCTTCCAGTGTTGCCCGCCGACCTGCGGCGCGGCCGCGGCGATTCTCTGCTCGGACGAGTTCGCCGCGAAACATGGCGCGACCGACCCGGTCTGGATCGCGGCCCAAGCGATGACGACGGACACGCCCGCGGTCTTCGACTCGGGCTCGATGATCGAGATGGTCGGCTACGGCATGACCAAAGCCGCGGCCGCGAAGGTCTACGAAGAAGCCGGCCTCGGACCGGACGACGTGGATGTGTGTGAGCTGCACGACTGCTTCACCGCGAACGAACTCTTGACCTACGAAGGCCTCGGCTTCTGCCCGGAGGGCGGCGCCGAGAAGTTCATCTGGGACGACGACAACACCTTCGGTGGCAAGGTCGTGACCAACCCGAGCGGCGGGCTCCTCTCGAAGGGGCACCCACTCGGCGCGACCGGACTCGCGCAGTGCACCGAGCTGGTGTGGCAGCTCCGCGGCCAAGCGGACAAACGCCAGGTCGAAGGCGCCAAGGTGGGCTTGCAGCACAACCTCGGGCTCGGCGGCGCCTGCGTCGTGACGATGTACCGGCGGTAGCATCGCCGCCGTGCGTCACGGACCGGTAGTACTCGCCTGCGTCGTGCTCTTCGTAGGGCTCTCGGCGCTCATGCTCGGGTCGGCGGAGGGTCCGATCCTCTTCGACGCACCGTGGCTTCTGGCGAACGAGTCGTGGCGCACGCCGGGCGGCATCGAAGCGATTCAGCTGGCCTCGGATCTCAGCGGCCACCTCTTGATGATCCCGCTCTGCACCGTCCTAGCGATCGTCTTCGCGATCCAAGACCACCGAGCCGGCGCGTTCTTCGCGTTCGCGGTGGGCGGCTCCGCGCTCTTCAACGAAGCCATCAAACTCTTCTTCGCGCGCCCGCGTCCTTCGATCGTCGAGCGGGTCTACGAGCCGCACGGCCTCTCGTTTCCGAGCGGACACAGCCAAGCCTCGATGGCGTTCGCGCTCGCGGTGTTCTTCGTGGTGCGCCGGGTGTGGCCCGCGCAGCGCCGGTGGGCCGCGCTCATCTTTCTGTTCCCGCTCTTCATCGGATGGACCCGCACCTACCTCGGTGTGCATTACCCGAGCGACGTGATGGCTGGGTTTCTGCTTGCGGCGGTCTGGGTCGTGTCGATGGACGGGTGGCAAGCCCGCGTCCAGCCGACGAACCCGAGAGGTCAGCGCGCCATGCGCCCACTCTGACTCCCGGGCCGGCCGCGTGAAGATCACGTCTGGTGCAAGAGCCTCAGCTGCAAGTCGGCCCCGAGCGCCTCTGGGCGAACCGCATCGGTGCTGACGATGTCCGTGTCGCAAACGAGGACGGCCTCGTCGCCGCGACGCAGCCGAACGCTGGCGTCGGGCCCGGCGGCGACGAGCCACATCCTCGTCTCCGCTTCGGCGAAGTACGCGCGCTTCGCCACCCCATCCAGTTCGTGGAACAGCTCGCTCAGATCGGTTTCCAGCAGGGCGCGCGCATCCTCGATGGCTGCGCCGTCGATGACCGCGTCGGGGCGGTCGGTTGAAACGAACCCCACGACGACCCCGGCGACCACATCCGGCAACCCGTCTTCGAGGCGCGCGTTGAGGCCGTCTATCGGGCACGCGGCCACGACGTGTGCGCCCGACTCCTTGGACCAGAAGTCTCCCACCAGGCCGAGCGCTTTCGCGGTCTTCTCCGCCATGGGCTGCCCAGCGCGCCGGCCGAGAACGAGGAGGCCATAGGGTTCGCCGTCCCAGCCGACCTTGGGCCAGGTGCGCTGCTTCGGGGAGAGCTTCCGCTTCGGCGCGGTCGCCTTCGCCTTCTTCGGCGGGGTCCCCTCCACCCGCACCTCGGCGCCGGTGGCTCGAGCCGTCGCTTCGCTCTCCGGCGTGGCGAAATGCTCGAGCTCGACGCGGCGAAGGCGTGGCACGCCCGACAGGTCGAGGGCGCTCACGTCTGCGGTGCACACGACGCGCTCGAGCGCGGGCAGATCCTGGACGGTCGTGTGCCCACCCACGGTCGCCACCCGGAGCGCCGGCAGTCCGGCGAGCAGGGTCCGCTGACAGTGCTGCGTCCTCAGCCACTTGAGCGCAGCGCAGTCACGCACCTCCAGAGAAGCGATGTGTGTGACCGAGAGCTCCAACGCGCGGAGCCGCGGTGCATCCTTGACCGTTAGCTCAGGAGCCACGCCGGAGAAGCTCCTGGCGACGACCGTATGGAGGTTTCTCGTCAACACCTCGAGTGCTTCGGGGCTCAGTTGCACACCATCGGTCCTGAGCACCTCCAGGTCACCGGCCACCAGCGCTTCGGCGGCCTCTGCATCGAGAGCGATGCCTTGTCCCCACACAGCAAGCCGCTGCACCGAGCCCAGGGCCGCCCAGTCGACGGGTCCAGATTCGCGCTTGAGGCCGATTCCGAGCTCCGTTGCCTGGAGGCCGCGGAGCAGGGAGACGTTGGCCCCATCGACCACGCGAAGCCGGAGCGAGGAGAGCGACGACTTCGCGATGCGCTCCAGCAGCTCGACGCCCAGTGGCGCGCGCATCACGTCGAGGTGGGCGAGCGAATCGAGCTGCCCGGCTGCTTCGATGTCATCGCACTCGACTGCGCCGGTCAGCCAGAGTCCCGTTGCATCGCTGAGGGCTTCGCGGAGATCCGCCAAACGCGCCTGTCCCAGGCTGACGGCAACTTCGGTTCCTTTGCCTTGGCGTGTGCCGTCCGCGCGACACGTGGCCAGCGGCTTGCGCTCCCACCGTTGTGCGATCGTGTAGTCGAGGGGAAGAGAGAGCAGCATCCGTGGTCCTTTGGTTGGGCGGTCCGGGTCGCCGAGCCGATGATCCGTCTCACAAACGCCAGCCGCCGATGATGTTGCTCACGGGACCTCCACAGCGCTCGCTCGGCTCAGTTGACCGTGAAGGTGCCGAGGGGGAGGCGGTGGATGGGTTCGCTCGGTTCGGGGGTGGCGGGGCCGCGCAGGTAGCCGATGGTGCGACGCCGGTCTTCGGAGAAGACGAGGAGGGTCGCTTCGAAGGTCGTGCCGGGGCGGACCGCGTCGGGCACGACGATGTGGATCGGGTCTTGGACGACCTCGCCGCGTTTCCATTCGTTCGTGTGGTACGCGCCGAACACCGGGTAGTGCGGGGCGCCGAAGTCGTGCACGACGTAGCCGTCGGGGCCGACGAGTTCGACGTTGAAGAACAGGTCTTCTTCGATCGCGCGGTCGCTTCGGAAGTAGAAGTCGAGCTCCACCGTGTCGCCGCGCGAGAGCGTCCGTGCGCCCACGTCGTAGCCGAGCAAGGTGAAGCCGGGGTACCGGGCGAGCACGCTCTCGTCCATGTCGGGGACGCGCCGGAGCACGTGCGCGCGCGCCACGTCGTCGCTCCGGTTGCCGCGCCGGCCCGACGCCATCCACGCCCGGAGCACGCCGTGCAGTTCGTTCGCGCGTTCCCGTCGCGATTCAGAGAGGTCGACTCGTTCGGCGGGATCCGTGGCGAGGTCGAAGAGCGCGACGCGCCCGTCTCGGATCCACCAGATGAGTTTCTCGTCGCCGACCGTCACCGACTTCTGGTCGAACGGGAACAAGCCGTCGGGCAGGAGTTCACTGAAGATCGGCAGCTGCTCGGCGCCCTGGGCGCGGGTGCCGGTCAGGTCTGCGACGAGGCTGCGTCCGACGATGCGCTGGGGGGCTGGCGCATCCACCAGGTTGAGCACCGTCGGCATCACGTCGATCAGACTCACTGCGCGCTCCACCACCCGCGGGGCCAGGCCGGGGACGCGGATCAGAAGCGGGGTGCGCACCTCTTCCTCGTACAGCGAGGACGCATGGCCGATGTGTCCGTGTTCGCCGAGGCCCTCGCCGTGGTCGCTCGCGAAGACGAGCACCGTGTCGTCCCAGACGCCGCGGGCTTTGAGTGCTTCGACGAGCCGTCCGACCTCGCGGTCGGCGAGTGTGATCTCGGTGTCGTACCAGTCCGGTTCGGTGTCGCCGTACATCGAAGCGACTCCGTCGGGCAGGTACGGCAGGTGCACGTTGAACAGGTGCACCCAGAGACACCAGGGCCCGGCCCCGTCTTCCATGCCGTCGAGCACACGAAGCGCTTCGTCCACCGGGAACGAGCGGGCCGCGTGGGGCGGCTGGGCGATCTCGTCGAAGCCTTGGAAGAAGCCGCGCACGCGCGAGAAGTAGTCGGTCCCGAGCATCGCGTGCATGCGGTAGCCGTGCGCGCTCAACCGTTCCGCGAGCAGCTCGTTCTCGTCGCGGACCGAGGGAAAGAGGAACTCGCCGCCGTACGCGACCTCGGAGGGGTAGACGCCGGCGAACACGGCCGGGATCGACCGCACCGATCGCGAGGAGGGCGCGAGCACGCGCGTGAAACGAACCGACTCCGCAGCGAGCGCGTCGATGTTCGGTGAGGTCGGGCGCTCGTAACCGTAGGCACCCAAGCGGTCGGGACGAAGCGCATCGATGGTCAGCAAGATCAGGTTCGGCCGCGCGGCGAGGCCTGCCGGACGGGGCGCGAAGTCACCGTCGCTGTGAAGACCTTCGAGCGCGGGGGTGCCGTCGCCCCCGAAGCAGTCGCTGTCGATCCCATCGCCCGCGGGATCTTCGGCGCCTGGGTGGATGCGCGGATCGGAGTCGTTGCAGTCGTCGCCGCCGTACGCCCAAGCGTGCCCGTCGCGATCTCGGTCCGTCCAGGAGCGCCACCGCCGCGCGAGCGCTCGGCCTCCGATGGAGTGGGTCTCGATCGCGCCACGGACGGAGTTGGCGTGGCCGTAGGTGCGGATCGAAACGCCGAAGACGAGGCCGGTCGCGAGGATCGCCAGGTAGGTCGCCCGCCGGACCACGCGACCGCGACCACGCCCGACCCGCCGCACGACCCAGACCCATGCCAGGTGAAGCACGAGCGCGGACGGCAGCCACAACAGGTCGAGGAGGTTGAGCTGCTGGAGGGTGACCGACGCTTCGGACACGACGAAGAACACCACCGACGCGATCGCGCCCGACAAGACGAAGATCGCCGAGCGGCCGCTGGCGAAGTCGCCGAGCAGCGGAGAGACCCTGCGGAGCAACGCATCCAGCCCCGCCGCGAACACGATTGCGAGAATAGCCACGACGGGCGCCGCGAGTGCGATCGCCCAAGCGATGAGGGCGGCGTCGTGAAGCCGGCCCGCCAACCCCACCGCGGCCGTACGCATGCCCAAGACGAAGAGCCCGAGCCCCGCAGCTGCGGACAGCACGTGGGCGAACCGCTCCGGGCTGCGGCCCCGGCTGCCGATGCGGCTCCAGGTGAAGCGGGTCCGCGCGAGCCAGGGCGCGTCCCGGACCGTCGCCACCACCAGCCCCGCTGCGGTTCCCCCGAGAAACCCGAGCGGAAGGTACAGACCGAGAAGCTGGACCCAGGTGTGCAGCAAGGGCGGGTCGTCTGCACGCACGGCGACCGCGACGAGATCGGCCGTCGCCAGGAGGAAAGCAGCACCCAATCCGCCGGCCCACTGCTCCTCCAGCGCGGGACGCAGTCGACTGCGGAGGGCCGCGAGCAACGCTCGACGCACCCCGGAGGTGTAGTCCATCCGGGGAAATGTGCCCAGTTCTGGGTGGTCCCCCATCGTTCTGGGATGACCGTTCTCGTGGGGCCATGTATTCTCCGGGCCACGTGAACCGGACGACCATGCTGGCGGGCATCGCCATCGCCATTCTCGGTGGGGTGCTCTACTCGCTGCACCTCAAACACTACGAGAGCCGCGTTCAGGGCGGGGAGACCATTCCGATCGTCGTGGTCATCGCGCAGGTTCGCGAGCACGCCGGGCTCACCCGCAGCGTCCTCGGCTACAAAGACGTGCCGCGACGGTTCGTCGAAGACCGCCACGTGCGCGCGAACCAGATCGACCTCGTGCTCGGCGTGCCCTCAGCGCGCGAGCTCCAGCCCGGCGCCTGGCTGAACTGGGACGACGTGGAGGGCAACATTCGCGAGAGTGTGACCCTGGCCGAGACCCTGCCGGTCGGACAACGCGCCTACACGGTGGAGATGGAGTCGGATTCGTTCGGCAAGATGGTGGCCGCCAGCGATCGCGTGGACGTGCTGATCACGGCGGTGCGCCCGAACGGAACCACGCGCCTGACGACGGTGCTGCTGCAGAATGTCCTGGTCCTCGCGATCGGACAGCGGCGTGCGTCGCGCACCGGCCGAACCGACCACGAACGCGCCCAGATGGAAGAAGAGGAGCGGGGCGCCACCGGCCGTGTCCACCGACAGGTGACGCTATCCGTCAACTTGGACGAAGCCACGGCGCTGTTTCACGCACTCGAGTTCGCGGAGCGGATCTCCCTCATCGTGCGCAACCCGGCCGACGAGTCGATGGTACTGACCGACGTGCCGGTGACCACCGACCTGCAGCTCATCGAAGCCCAGCAGCGCGACGAGGTGCAGTACACCCGCCCGCGCCGCGACGAACGCATCCGCCAAATTCAGTAGGCCCGCCGCGTCGCTCGTCGCCGCGTCCTACCCGTCCGTCGCGAGGACGTTCGACTTGGCCTTCGCCGCTTGGCGGGCTTTGCGTCCCACGAAGCGCGCACAAAGCACGCCGGCGAGGAACCCGAAGAGGTGGCTCTCCCAGCTGACGCCTTCCTGTCCTGGTAGGACACCGAAGATGACGCCGCCATAGCCAACCGCCAGCGCCACCGAGAGCAGGATCGAACCGACCTTGCGTTCGAAGATGCCCATCGAGAGCAGGTAGCCGAAGTAGCCGAAGATGACGCCGCTCGCGCCGATGTGCACGGCGTTGCCAACCGAGAAGAGACTGCCGAGGAGCCAGACGCCCAGGCCACCGAGCAGCGTGGTGATCACCGAAACGAGGGCGAACTCCTTGCGGCTGCGGAGCAGGATCAACCCTCCGAAGACCACCAGCACGGAGCTGTTGGCCGCGAGGTGGGCGAAGCCGCCGTGCAAGAACGGCGCGAACAGGATCCCGCTCAGCCCGTCGAGGCGGCGGGGACGAATGCCGAACCGGTCGAGGTAGCCGCCGAGCACGAAGTCGAAGGCTTCCAGCCCCCACAACACCGCGAGCACGATGCCCATGACCACGAGGGACTTCTTCAGATCGGTCCAGAACACAGCGCCGCGCGTAGGTTTTGCTTTCGGCTCAGCCATGGCGAGAGTCTGACTCACTTCGGACCTCGGCGGTAACCACGGGCAGGCGGGGAAGGGGCCATACCTGGATCTACGCATGGGCGGGGACCGGTATTTCACCCGATCGCAGTGGGCGGAAGCGGAAGAGGGTTAGCGGAAGCGGAAGCGGAAGCGGGAGCGGGAGCGGGCGCGGAAGCGGAAGCGGAAGCGGAAGCGGAAGCGGAAGCCGAAGCCGATGCCGAAGCCGATGCCGAAGCCGAAGCCGAAGCCGAAGCGGAAGCCGAAGCCGACGCCGACGCCGAATCCGACGCCGAAGCCGACGCCGAATCCGACGCCGAAGCCGAAGCCGAAGCCGAAGCCGATGCCGAAGCCGAAGCCGAAGCCGATGCCGAAGCCGATGCCGAAGCCGAAGCCGAAGCCGAAGCCGAAGCCGAAGCCGATGCCGAAGCCGACCGCGCTTTATTGGGCGGCGTCGGTGTCGGCGGCGTGGACGTCGGCGATTTGGATGCCGGCCATTTCCAGGAGGCGGAGCGCGTTGCTCGTTCGCACGACGCCCTCGCGCAGGCGGTAGTCGAACACCATTTCGTCGTCGAGCATCACGTCGGTGAAGTGCACGTTCTCGACGTGCGGACGTTCGTCGGCGAGCGCGGCGAGGGCGATGTCGTGGGTGGCGGCGATGCCGCAGGCGCCGTGGTCGAGGAGGTGGGCGAGGACGGCGCGGGCGCCGAGGTGGCGGGCTTTCGCGTTGGTGCCGCGCAGCAACTCGTCGAGCAGGAAGAAGAGGGGCGGGTCCGCCTCGGACTCGAACACCACGGTGCGGAGTTTGGTCAACTCCGCGTGGAAGTAGCTGGCGCCGCGCTGCAGAGAATCGTCGATCCGCATGGAGGCGCGCAGCCGCACCGCCGAGAGTTGGAACCGGCTGGCGACCACGGGTCCACCCGCGAGCGCGAGCGCGATGTTCAGTCCCACCGACCGCAACAAGGTCGACTTGCCGGCCATGTTCGAGCCGGTGACGATCAGGGCCGCGCCGCGCTCGGCCGGCAAACACACGTCGTTCGCGACCCGTGCTTCGGGCGTGAGCAGCGGGTGGGCGAGTCCGTCCGCCTCAAGCGTCGTCTTCGCTTCTCGGACGTCCGGCAGGATGGCGCTCGGGTCTCCGTCCAGCAGGCTCGCGAGGCTCGCGAGCGCCTCGAGTTCCGCCAGTGCTTCGAATGCGTCCGGCAGTCCTTCGCCGACGTCCTCGTTCCACCGCTCGAGCTGCAACAGGACGTTGAGGTCCCAGAGCACGGCGATGTTCACGAAGAAGTGCAGCGGGAACTGCGTGTAGAGCTCTGCGAAGCCGGCCCACCGGTCGAGCCGTGCCATCCACGCCGAGGGCGGCTTGCCGCCGACCGCCATGCGCTTCTGGAGCGCGGTCAGGGTCTCCGCCTCCCAGGACGCGCTCTCGACGCGCACCAACATGCGCTGCAGCGCTTCCACGTAGCCGCGACGGGCGGCGACGAGTTGGAATGCGGCCGCGCAACGGCCCGCGGTGCCGAGCGCGAGCAGCGCTTGGACCCCGCCGGCGATCAGCCAGGCGAGCGGAGGCACGAACCCTGCGACCGACGCCAGGTAGAGTCCGAGCACGGTGGGTGGCAAGAGCCACGCCGCCAACTTCAGCGCCGGGTTGCCGAATACGAACGGGGCGAGTTTCACGAACGAGAGAAACGGCGCCGGATCGATCTTGCGTTCGCCGTGGGCACGGCCGGCGTCGGCTTCGAGCGCCTCCCGCAGATCCAACTGTTCCGCGAGCTCCGCCACGGCCGTCTGTCGCGCGCGGATGGTCTCGAGCGGTGCCGCGCTCGAGAGCCACCGTGCGAGCGTCGCTTCGCCGGCCACGGTGTGGCTGACGTCGATGCGCTGGCAAAGCGAGTTCGCCCCGCACAGGTCGATGTCCCCTGCGTACGCGTGTTCGGCTTCTGCGGTGCCGGACTCGGGCAACTCGAGCCACTCGCCGGTGCGGCGTTTGATGTGGCGCACGTGCACGTCGCGACGGGACTCCGATTCGTCTCGGCGCCGGAGCACACGGGCATGCCAGACGATGAGCCCGACGAAGAGCACCAGGGTGCCGCCCGCCACGCCGAGCCAGGTGCCACTCTCTTGGCTGACGCCGGCCGATCCGAACACGACGATGCCCAAGAAGGTCAGCAGGCGCGCCATGGAGATGCGCTGACCCACGGCCGCGTGCTGCTTCATCTCCGCGTCGTGGCGGTCTCGGCGGGTCTCGTGTTCGCTGATCGGTCGGGCCACGTCAGCGTACGTTCGTGATCTGGAAGTCGACGGTGAACTCGCCGAACGCGCCCGCGGTGTCGTCGCGCACGGTCACGGTGTTGTTCGTGGTGTCGATGCGCATCGCGGCGTCCGAGTCGAACGTGGTGGTCTGGGTGTCCTCACCCACGACGTTTCGACGGGGTTGCTCGTAGAGCGAACACTCGAAGAAGCCCGCGGTGGGTCCGCCGTAGAGCAGGTTGCCCCCACAGTTGATCTGGGTGCGGCACCAGTACCCCGGCGGCGCCGCGCGCGAATGACGTTCGACCGTGAAGGTGCACTCGCTTCCAGTCGCGACGGGCGCGGCCCCCGTCGTGGCGCCGACCACAGCGGTCACGATGCGCGGCGCGACGCCCATGGCCGGCGGCGGTGGCAGGGCGGGACCGGGAGGCGGCGGCAGCGCGGGACCGGGTCCGGTGTTCGGCGGCGCGACAGGAGGGACGGGCACCGGTGTCGGCGCCACGGGGACCGAGATCGGGGCGACGGAGCTGGTGGTGCCCATCATCCAGAATCCGACGCCGGTGGCGACACACAGGCCGGTCACGATCAAACCCGCGCAACCCAACAAGAGGTACAGGCCCTTGTTGCTCTGTTCTTCTGCCTGAATGGGTTGCATGCGGAGGTTTTAGCAGGCTGAGGGAAAAGTCCCAGGGTGAGATGGGTGGGCTGGCGGTCCGGTATGGGGCCGGAGCGTGTCGCGTTCAGGCGGGCTCAAGCCGCGGGGCACCAGCACGCATGAAAGCCCACCGGAACCCGGTGGGGCAGTGCGAGTCGCGCCACCGGCCGCATGGTCGGCGCGTCCAGCACCACCACTTCGTCGCGTCCTTCGCGCGGGTCCGAGACGAAGCTGACCAGGTACCCCTCGTCTTCGCCTGGGCCGGTGGGTGCGAACGGGGCTTCGCTGCCCGAGCGTCCCTCCCCGAAGGCGTGGGCCCCGAGGAGGCTGCCGTCGTTCAGGTCGTACTTGAGCACCGCGTCGAACTTCACCCGCCGGGTGTCCGGAATGCGCATCGCGTAGCCAAACTTCGTCTGGACCCCCAGCCGTCGATCGTCGGTGGTGGGGAACTCTGCGCACCGATCGTCGAGTTGCGTCTCACTCGTCTGGCCCGTGCGCAGATCGAACGTCCAGCGGTGCAGCTGCGCACGCAGCCGCAGGTTGGCCATCATCACCGCGTAGGGGCCATCGTCGGGGTCGATGCCGGCGAAGAGTTCGGGGCAACGGAACCCGATCAGGTGGACGAGGTGACCGTCCTCGGACTCCCACGCGTTGATCACGTGGTAGAGGTAACAAGGGCTCGCTTCGAAGGTCCGTGTCGCGCCACCGGCGCGCGGCACGAGGAAGAACCGAAACGGCCGCGTCTTGTCCATCAACGCACCCCACCGTCCCGCGCGGGCGTGCGCTTCACTCTGGACGACCGGCGGCGCCATCACGATCGCGTGGCCGGGTGTGAAGGTCATGTCGTGCGGGAAGACGGGTTCGTCGACGGGGAGTTCGACGACCTTGGAACCGTCGTCACCCACCCAGCCCACGGTGAGGTACGGCGGACGCTTCTGGTAGTCGAAGAAGAGCAGCTCTCCGGTGCGCGGGTCGACCTTGGCGTGGGCGGACAAGCGCGTCGGGTGCGCGAGGCGTCCTCGGGTCTCGAGCGTGACGGGATCCACCCGCCACCCGGCGCCGCACTGGTAGTGCGTGGTCAGCAGCTCGCCGCCCACCGAGAGGACGTCGGTGTTGCCGGTGTCCTTGCCCCGCTGCTCCGGGTTGTCGAAGACCGATTCGAGCAGCCCGCGGAAGAGGCCCTGTCCCGCCGCGGTCTCCGCGCCGAAGTCGTCGGTCCGCACGTACCGGCTCGAGTAGCGGGCGACGCCGTCTTCGAACCGGACCGCGTGGAGCATGCCGTCGCCGTCGAACCAATGGTGTCGAGCGAGGGGTTCGAAGCGCGGGTTGGGCCCGTTGCGGACAAAACTGCCATGGAGCGCGCGCGGGACCGCGCCTTCGATGGTCTCGAGCGCGACGGCGGGCGTTTCTTCGCTCACCGGCCGGTACTCGTCGAGCAAGTAGGGGCTCTGCATCGCTTCAGCCTGGCGGGTGCTGCGTGCTGGGCGCAAGGGGAACCCACCGGTCGCCCAGTCGCGCTCCGATGCCCGGTGTCCCGGCCACTCAAATCCCGACCACCGGACGAGCGCCGTGCTAAGGGGGGAGGGTGGCGCGTCGACGCAATCTCCGCTCCATCTCGACGCCGATCATCCTCGGTGCGATCAGCGTGCCCATCAGCATGGCACTCCTGGTCGGGTGGACGCTGCTCATCTCCCAGAACCTCGGGAACGGCAGCGAGATCACGCTCGATCTGTGGCTCTTGGTGCTCGGGGCGATCAGCTTCGTGTTCCTGATGAGCGTGCTGGTGCTCTTCAGCGTCTACCTCGTGCGCGAGATCCTCGAAGTCCGGCGGCAGGACACCTTCATCGATTCGGTCACCCATGAACTGAAGAGCCCGCTGGCGTCGCTCAAACTCTGCCTCGAGACCATGGCCCGCCACGAGTTGCCCGAGGACAAACGCGCGCAGCTCGAAGGCATGATGCTGGACGACGTCGAGCGGCTCTCGACGTTCATCGAAGACGTTTTGCAAGCATCGAGGCTTGCGCACGCCGCCAGCCATGGGACGACGTTGTCGGATGTCCCCGTATCTGCATTGGCGAGCGAGGTGGTCGACGCGGTCTCGCGCCGGCGGCACCTCGACGAGGGGGCCATCGTCATCGACGTGCCGGGGGATCTCGTCGTGGCGACCGACGAGACCGCACTGCTCGTCATTCTCCGGAACCTGGTCGACAACGCGGTGAAGTACTCGGACCCGCCCATCCAGGTCCGCGTGCACGGCAGCAAGGACGCGCGCGGCGGCGTCCGGATCGACGTGATCGATCGAGGCATCGGTTTGGATCCGCGGCAACTGCAACGGATCTTTCAGCGGTTCTACCGGGTGTCGTCGGGACACGCGCGCGAACGCAAGGGCACGGGCCTCGGACTGTACGTGGCCGCGATGCTCTCGCGTGCGGTGGGTGCGAAGTTGAGGGCGCTGTCCGACGGCGAAGGAACGGGTACGACGATGCGACTGGAGTTTCCTGCGTCTGCGACGGTGCTCGTTCACCGGGAAGAGGCTCCAGCATGAGCGGCACCCTCCTGGTCGTCGAAGACGAAGAACATCTGGCCGCGGGCCTGAAGCTCAACCTCGAACTCGAGGGGTACGTGGTCGATGTCGCGCCGACGGCACGGCAGGCGAGCCAACGTTTGGTCGAAGGCAGCTACGACGCGATCGTGCTGGACGTCATGTTGCCCGACTTCGATGGTTTCGAACTCTGTCGCCGCCTGCGAGATGCCGGCAACTTCGTCCCCGTGATCATGTTGACGGCGCGCGGCTCCGCCGAAGATCGGGTCCGCGGACTCGAGGTCGGTGCGGACGACTACATCGTCAAACCGTTCTCGCTCGACGAGCTGCTCGCGCGGGTGCGGTCGATGTTGCGGCGCCGCGAGTGGGAGCAGGGGGAGACCAAACCTCGGCAACGCTCGCTTGCGTTCGGTGACGCGCGGGTGGACTTCGACACCCACGAGGTGTTCGTGGGCGAGGAGCCGCGCAAGTTGACCCAGTTGGAACTGGACCTGCTTCGCTACTTCGCGGAGCACCCGCATCGGGTGCTGAGCCGTCGAGAGCTGCTCGAGAAGGTCTGGAAACTCCGGAACGTCGAACACAACCGGACCGTCGACAACTTCATCGCGCGGCTGCGGCGACACTTCGAACCCAAGCCGACGCAGCCTCGGTTCTTCGTGAGCGTTCGAGGGGCTGGCTACCGGTTCCTGCCCGAGGGCAACGGGTAACGCATCGGGGTTCCAGCGAAGCCGAAGAAGCCGAAGCCGAAGCCGAACCCGAAGCCGAAGCCGATGCCGAAGCCGATGCCGAAGCCGATGCCGAAGCCGATGCCGACGCCGATGCCGAAGCCGACGCCGAAGCCGACGCCGAACCCGAGGGCGAAGCCGAAGCACTGACGCTGCAGCCGCTGTGACCCGCTCGTGACATTCGGGCGGGAGGTCGTGACCGAAGTGTGACCGAGTCGAGCGGAACCGTGACGGCAGCTGTGGGCGGCACGCCGTAGCTTGGATCCATGGACATCACAGACTCAGGAGAGCGCCCCGTCTCGACCGTTTCTTCGCCGAAGCGCATCGCGTGGGCGGGCGCCATTCCATTCATTCTCTGCCACCTCGCGCTGCTGAGCATGTTCTTCATCGAGATCAGCACCGCGGCGATCGTCACCTGTGTCTCGTTGCTCGTCGTGCGCCAGTGGGCCGTCACGGCCGGGTACCACCGGTACTTCTCGCACCGCACGTTCAAGACGGGCCGCGTGTTCCAGACCGTGCTCGCTTTGCTCGCGATGAGCAGCGCCCAGAAGGGCGTGCTCTGGTGGGCAGCCCACCACCGGGACCACCACAAGCACAGCGACACCCCCAAGGACGTGCACTCGCCGGTTCAGACCGGGTTCTGGTACTCCCACGTGCTCTGGCTCTTCGACCCGGAGACCGAAGCCACCGACATGAAGCGCATCCCGGATTTCGCGAAGTACCCGGAGCTCGTGTGGCTCAACAAGTACTACCTGGTGCCGCCGATCGTGCTGGCGCTGATTTGCTGGGCGACGATGGGCTGGTCAGGACTCGTGGTCGGCTTCTTCCTCAGCACCGTCTTGCTCTGGCACAACACCTTCCTCATCAACTCGCTCGCACACGTCTTCGGCAAGCGCCGATTCGAGACCACCGACGACAGCCGAAACCACTGGCTGCTCGGACTGCTCACGCTGGGCGAGGGCTGGCACAACAACCACCACCGCTACCAGTCGTCGACCCGCAACGGCTTCTACTGGTGGGAGATCGACATCACGTACTACGTGATCCGCGCCCTGGCTGCGGTGGGCATCGTCTGGGGTCTCCGTCCAGTGCCCGAACACGTGCTTGCCGAAGGACGCGCGCGCGATCGTGGCGAACATCTCGAAGCTGAAGAGAAGCCGGCCGTGGCCGCAGAGAAACCCGCGCCCGCCGCGTTGGTGCACGCCGCTTAGACCGAGCAGGTCGCTGAAAAGCGACCTGCCCCTTGCCGTTGCCCTTGCCCGTGCCCTTGCCCGCGTCGTGGACGCCGTGTGTTTCGCGACGGCGAGGCCGCGAATCGGAGCCCGATGCCCAGCGGACGAAGCCGCCGGGCATCGGTCGGTGCTACG
>JAXMNT010000048.1:0-57100 GCA_034670305.1 Deltaproteobacteria bacterium | reverse complement strand
CGTCGCGATGCTCGTCGCGCTGATCAAGCGATCTGACCGCTGATCCGCGGGCAAGGGCAAAGGCAAGGGCAGGGGCAAGGGGCAGGCTGCGAGAACGCCCTGCGGGCGTTCTTCAGCAGCCTGCTAAAACAGGTCGGCCACGATGCCATCGAGAAAGAGCCAGCGGTTGGTGGGAACCTTCAGCCGGTCGTTCTCGAGGACGAGGTCGCCCGCTTCTCGGCGGCGTTCGATCGCAGCTTCGCGCCCCCGGGACCAGGGCACGCCGGCGCGGGCTTCGAGCGCCGGCAGGTGGACGCCTTCCGCCGTCCGCAGGCCGAGCATCAAACCCTCTTGGATGAGCTCGTCGCCTTCGATGACTTCTTCTTCTTCGATGCCGCCCGCGTCCATATAGCGTTTCGGGTCGATGGTGTTTTTGGTGCGGCGCACCCGAACGCCCTCATCCATCGCGCCGACGGCGCCGGCGCCGAGCCCGACGTACGCGCCGCCACGCCAGTAGTGCTGGTTGTGCTTGGAGGTCTCGCCTTCGATCGCGTGGTTGGAGACTTCGTAGTGTTGGAAGCCAGCCTGGCCGAGCGCGTCCCGCAGCCGATCGAAGGTCTCCGCCACAACGTCTTCTTTCGCGAGCGGGAGTTTGCCTTTGCGGTGGAGCGCGCCGAACGGGGTCTGCGGTTCGATGGTGAGTGCGTAGGTCGACAGGTGGGTGAGCCCGAGCCCGCGCAGTTCTTCGGCGGCCGCCACGAACTCTTCGGTCGATTGTTCGGGCAGTCCGAACATCAGGTCGGCGCTGACCCGCGGCACCGCCCGGCGCGCGATCTCGAGCGCGCCGATCGCCATCGTCCGGTCGTGAAGGCGACCGAGGAACTTCAGCCGGTCGTCGTCGAGCGACTGCACCCCGACGCTCAGGCGGTTGATGCCCGCTTCAGCGAACTCCATCGCGCGCGCTTCGGTCAGACTGGCCGGGTTGGACTCGGCGGTGATCTCGAGCTCGTCGACCTCGCGCCCGAATGCCGCGCGGATCGCCTTCAAGACCCGGCCGAGCTGGGCGCCTTGCCACAGCGATGGGGTGCCGCCGCCGAAGAAGACGCTCTCGAGGGTGCGGTCGGCCAGACCGGGCGCTTTGAGGTCGAGCTCCCGCAACACCGCGTCGGCGTAGGCTTCGTGCGGCAGCTCGGGTCCGACGGGCCGGGTCGCGAAGTCGCAGTACGGGCACTTCCGCGTGCACCACGGGAAATGAAGATAGACGCTCGTCGTGGCCATGGCGCTCCCGCGAGCATGACCTGGCGCCGGAAGAAGAACAGGGGTTTTCGTTGGTGGTTCGGACCGCCACTCGAGGCAGAACGCCTCGGTCGAACACGGGCCTTTCTTTTGATCCCCTTGGGCGACTACCCTGTCGCGACCTGTGGGCACCAACGTCCAGGATGTGACGGCACGCGCGAAGCAGCTGATCTCGGAGCGCAAGTACCAGGATGCAGTACGGGCGTGCCGACGAGTGCTGCTCTCTCGTCCCGACGAAGTGCAGGTCCGGCTCCTGTTGGCGCAGGCGTTGCTCGCGCTCGGCCGCCACGACGAGGTCCGCATCGAGATGCTGGCTCTCTCGCGCAAGGCCCCGAGCGAGGGCGCGGTGCATCGTTTGCTCGGGGAAGCGTACATTCGAGGCGGCCAGGCCGAAGCAGCCGCGAACGCGCTGCGGGAAGCGCTGCGGCTCGACCCGGACGACGAGGACGCCCGCGACCTGCTCGAAGAGGTCGGCGAGGTGGAGAGCCCAGCACCGGCCGAGACCATCGAGCGGTGGTTCGAGCCGGAGCAGACCTCGGTCGAGTCTTCCGCGGGCGCCGAAGCCGCAGCGGCCGCGAGTGGGCCCACGACCTCTCCGAGCACCGCTGCCCCGCCCTCGGTGGAGCTCGACGCGGGGTTCGCCGCCGAAGCTGCCTCTTCGGCCGAGGTCGCACTCCCGCCGATCGCTCCGAAGAAGTCCATGAAAGAGACGCTCATGGGGTTGCCGGCACCGACGGGCGGCATCACCGCACCCGGCGGTCGTCCCCGCAGCGTGCCGCCGCCGCCGCCGCCGGGCATGAGCCGTCCGAGCGCGCCACCCCCGCCGCCCGGCATCTCCGGCCCGAGCGCACCGCCCCCGCCCCGCAAGGTGCGTTCGCCGAAGTCCACCATGCTCGGCATGCCGATGGTCGCGCCGCCCGGCGCACCGCCGGCCGCCGGACCACCCATCGCGCCGCCCGCTGCGCAGCCTCCCGCACCCGTGGGTGCCCCGGCGCCCTTCGCACCGGCGGCTCCGCCGATGCAGCCCTCCAGCACCGACGAGCTGGACTCGGCGGCGCTCGAGCTCGTGGGCGAGGACACCGGCGCGGGCGCCGAAGACGACGGCACCGCCGAGCTGAGCACGGCCGAGCTGATGGGGATCATCCCCGGCGTGAAGGAGAGCGACGCGCTCATCGGCGGAGGCACCGCTGAGATCGGTTCGATGGAACTCGCGTTCTCCGAGATCGATCCGTACGACGAGCTCGACGGCGGGCTCGCACCGCTCGATGGGGAGGCGACGCAAGCCCGTGCCTTCGAGGACATGGACCCGCTCCAAGGGGAGGACACGCGTGGCCGCCCGCCACCGGTCAGCGGCGATCCCTTTGAGGATCCGCAGCGTGGGCCGGGCGGCTTCGACGACGAGACCACCCGAGGCGGCCGCAAGAGCGATGGCGTGCCCGAGATTCCTCCGCCCGCTGCGCTGCCGGCCGACGCCGGGGCCTACGCGATCGGGTTCGCGGATCCGTTCGACGACGAGACGACCTCTCGGCAAGCGTCGATTTCGGATCCCGACGACGAGATCAAGACCTCGACCCACGCCGCCGCCGCCGCCGCGTTCCCAGACGAGGGCATTGGCGGCATGGGCGCCGACCCGCTGCCTCCACTGGATGGCGAAGCGACCCATGCGCGCGCCGCGCTTGGCGGTGCGATCCTCGCGCCTCGGCCAGGACTCGGTGCCGGTGCGGGACCGGGTGGCGTGCCCGCCGCCTTTGCGCCCAGTGCGGCCCCCGGCGCACCCCCTGCGGCTGTTGGTGGGACGCCCACGCCCGCCGCCGGGCCAGGCGAGGCGATGCCAGCGCCGCCGCCGAGTCGCGGGGGACTGACCGGGCTGACTGCGCGGCTTCCGGCGTGGGCAGGGCGCGAGGTCCAGGTCGGCAAGCGGAAGATCCCCCTCTACCTCGGCATCGCACTCGCGGGGATCCCGGTGCTCCTGCTCGTGCTGGTGGTGGTGGTCGTCCAGAGCATCCAGTCCTCGGCGGCCGAAGAAGAGATCGCGGAGGCGACCTTGCAGGCGTCGCGCGACGGTCTCGAATCGACGTTGCGTCTCGCGCTCGAACGCGACGCGGACGAGCTGGACGACGCGGCCGAGAGCATCGCCCGGCGGGCGCGGTTGTACGCCATGGCGACCTACGAACACGGGTACCCGGAGGCGGGACGCACCCAGGCGCTGCTCGGCGAACTCGGCGAGGCCGAACTCGGGTTGCCGGATGCGAAGGTTGCCGCCGCGTACCTCGCGCTCGACGAAGGACGGTGGGCCGATGCGCGCGCGGTCGCGGTCATCGTCGATGGCAACGCATTGGCCGGTGAGGCCGCGTATGCCCGAGCCCTCACCGCGTACTTGGTCGGCGACTTCGAGCGGGCGTCGGCGGAAGTCGACGCCGCGATCAGCTTGCAGCCGGGCGCGGCCCGGTATGGTGCACTCAAAGCCCGGGTGCTCTCCGACTCCGGGCAGGGCGACGCCGCGCTGGCGGTGTTCGAGTCCATCGCGTCGGTCGAACGGGAACCCACGGCACTCCTGTCCCGCGCGGAGGTTCGGATCGCGTCCGGCGACGACACCGGTGCGCTCGAAGACACGACGCTCCTCGTCGAAGAACTCTCGAGCGCCGTGAGTGTGCGGCAGCGCGCGTACGCCGAATTGACCCGGGCGGAAGCACTGCTCGGGCTCGGGCGACACACGGACGCGGCGCGGGTGCTCACCGCGGCGACCGGCGAAGCGCGGCCGATGCAATCGGAAGCGTTCACCCTGCGGCTTGCATCCATTCGGCTCGCGCTCGGCCAGCTGGACGCGGCGCGGGCGGCGCTTGGGGAGCTGCCGGAAGATGCGGCGCGACCGGCACGCCGGGCGACGGTCGGCGCGGAGATCTACCTCGCGGCGGGCGACCTGCCCGGCGTGGAGCGCGTCCTCGCGGATGCCCCCGAAGGGGCGCAGACCCAGTACCTGCGCGGCCGGCTCGCCGAGGCGCAGGGACAGACGGAACCGGCGCAAGCGGCCTACCGGAGCGCCGCGACCGACCCGGAGCAGTTCGTGCGCGCCACCGCGCGACTCGGCGCGATCCAGCTGGGGCTCGGCGAGGCCGAGGCCGCGATCGGGGTGCTCGAACCGGCCCTCGCGCGCGAGCCGGCGAACATCGAGATCGTGCCGCTCATGGTCGACGCGATGCTTCGCGAAGACCGGAACGACGACGCGGCGCGCATCGCCGGTGTGGCGCTGACCGCGTCGCCCAGCGCACCGGAACTCGTGATCGCCAAAGCGCGGGCCGACCTCGCGGCCGGGCAGGCGCAGGCGGTGTTCGACCTGCTCACCGGCTGGGTGGAGCGCCGGCCCGACGATGCGAACCTTCACGCCACGCTTGGTGAAGCGGCGCGGCAGGTGGGGCAGACCGAGCGGGCCGCGACCGCATTCGCGCGGGCGATCGAACTTCAGCCGCGCAACGCGGTGGCCCTCGCGGGCCAGGTGCAGCTCGCGCTCCGTGCCGGCGACGCCGGGACCGCGAGCGCCAAGATCGAAGAGGCGCGCGCCGGTGGGGTGGCCGAGCGGGACCTCGAGTTCTGGTCCGCGTGGGTGCAGATGTTGCGCGGGGAAGGACATGCGGTCGTCGTCGCGCTCCGCTCGCGCGTCCCGTCACGCCGCCGTCTGGGGAGGGTCGACGACGCCGACTTGCTCGTCGTGTACGGATGGGGCCTTGCCCAGGCGGAAGCCGACCGAACCGCGACGCCAGTCTTCGAACGCGCGGCCCGGGTGGATCCTCAGAACGCAGAGGCGCACCTCGGTCTCGCACTGGTCCGGACGCGCCGCGGCGATCTGACTGGGGCCGCCAACGCGATCGGCGATGCCGAGGGCGCCCGCACCGCGCGGGCACCGAACGACACCTGGCTCCAAGCCCGCGTCCAGGCCGCGCGCGCCCGGCTGATGTTTGAGAACGGGAGCATGGACGGCGCGGTCGAACAGGCGGAGGCGGCGGTCGCCGTCGACAGCACCTGCGCGGAAGCCCACCTGGTGCTCGCGATCGTCGCCGACGCGCGCGGCACCAACCCGATCCCGCATCTTCGGCGCGCGCTCGCCGGCCGCAGCCCGCCCCCCGAAGTACTCGGTCAACTCGTGCTCTACGACGACCGCGCGGAGGACGTGTGCGAACTCGCCCGCCGCTACCTGGCCGCCGCCCCCCGCGGCATCGACGCCCGCGACGCCCGGACCCTCTCCCGCCGCTGCAACTGACTTTCTGGCCAGACGGGCTGGCTCGCTTCGCGAGACTCCTCGAGCGTTCTCGGGGCTGGCGCGCCGTCTACGTCGTGCGGTCGTGGAGGGCGGCGAGGACGTGGAGGGCGGCGGCGCGCACGTCGGGATCCTCGAGCGCCTGGTGGGATCGGGCGATCGCTTCGGTGAAGGAGACGAGGGCGGCCTCTGCCTCGACTTCAGAACGTGGGTCGACGCGCTCGTCCGAGCGCGCCGTGCAGCTCCGGGCCGCATTGCTCTGGGCCACGACGCGATCCACGAGTTCGTCGAGTCCTTGCTTTCGGGATCGCACGACGACCGACGCGGGCTCGACGGCGACGAGCCACCGCACCGCCTCGACGAGCCACGCGTTGGGCATCTCGGTGGTGCGGAGCCACTGCAGATCGCGCCGCGCCATCGCCCAGGCGAGCCGGGTGTACGGGTCGTCCGATTCTTCGAGTGCCTCGACGAGCGGTCGATGGTCTGCGGCTTCGGCGAGCAACTGCAGCATGCGTGCGCGATCTCCGAGCGGCATCTGACACGCCGTGGCGAAGCGCTCCTCGGGTGTGGCGGCCACGCCGGCGGCGAGTCGGCGGGCGACCTCGGCGGTGACCTCCAGCGCCCGCGCGATGCGCGCGGCGTCTGAGTCGAGGATGGTGGTGCGCACCCGCATCGTGCCGTCTTCGATCACGACATCGCGCTTCATGCACAGCTCGAGCAGCAGCGTGCGCACCTCGGTGGTCAACGCGCCGATCCACGCGACCGGCAGCCCTGCGGTTTGCCCTGGCAGCCCTGCGGTTTCGCCCGGCAGCCCCGCGGTTTCCCCAGGCAGCCCTGCGTTTTCTGCGGTTCCCACCGACAGTACCGCGACCGCTTCGAGGAACGCCGCGATGCCCAGCCGCTCGGTCGAACCCTCTTCTCGCGGGACGAGGCGCAGCGCATCGGGCACCGCGACGACCACCGTCCCCACGAAGAACGTGGGCCGCTCTCGGAGTTCGATCCGCAGGGGGGTGTCGTCCCACGTCCCTTCGAAGACCGCCTTGATCTCTGGGGGCCGCTCGGGTTCGGCGACCACCTTCTTCAGCCCCAGTCTCTCGGCGACTTGCCGCCAGAGCGCCGCGCTCTTGCGGCGCTGTTTGGCCTGCCACACGAGGTCGGCGCGCTTCGGGAGCACGAAGAGCACCACCAGCCCCATCGCCGCGGCGACGACGAGCGCGCCGATCGTGGCCGGGCTCAACGGACCGACTCCGTCAGAGCGGGCGCACGTTCAACGTGTAGTTGCCCGTCTCGCCCGGTCGGTAGCTCGTGACGATCACGGTCCACGCGCCGGTCTGGGTCACGTCCACGTCGAGTCCTGCGTCGGTGTTGCCTGGTGCGCGGTCGTCGTTGTCGAGCTGGTTGCCGGCCGGCGGTTTGACGATGAGGTAGGTGTCGAGTCCGCCTGCGCCCACCGCGTCCACCGCCATGCGGGTGCCCTGGGTCCACTGGAAGGTGTACTGGTCCTGGTACTCGCCGCTGTTGAGCTGCGAGTCGCCCGCCGCCAGGGCACCGGTCCGCGAATCCACCGGACCGCTGGGCACGGGGGTCGGCACCGGTGTGGGCACCGGCGTCGGCACCGGCGCCACAGCCCCGCCCATCAGGTTCACGGTGTTGGGACCGTTGATCGAGAGCTGCTGGCTCGCGGTGAGCTGGCCGCCTCGGCGCAGCGCGAAGGTGTGCGGACCCATCGTGACGGAGGTGGTGCCACCGCTGGCGATCGGACCACGCGAGACTCCGTCCACCAGCAACTCGCCGCCGCCGTCCGGAGTGAGCACCACCACCGAGAAGTTGCCGCCGGTGGCCACGATGGGCTCGACCGCGTCTTCTCCGCCCATCATCACCACGGCCGCCACACCACCGCCGAGCAGCAGCACACCGGCCGCCACGGCGCCGATGATCAGACCGGTCTTGCTGCCGCCCGAAGACGCCTGGCCACCGACCGCGGTCGGTCCGCCGTAGCCGCCGCCCACCGGTGCGGCGGTTGGGCTGCCGAAACCGCCGCCGCCCATCGGTGCGGTGCCCATCGTCGGGGGCGGACCGCCCATGGTCGGAGGCGCACCCATGCCGCCGGTCGGGGCCGGACCGCCCATGGTCGGGGGCAGACCACCGGCCGGAGGGGCACCGCCCATGGTCGGGGGCGGCGCACCGAATCCGCCGTCGGCCGGGCCGGCCGTGGACGGGCCGAAGTTCGCGGTCGAGATCGAAGGCTGCGCGCTGGAGCCGTCGCGCCGGGTGGGCGTGCTCATCTCGGCGTTCATGACGGTGGCCACCGGGCCCCGGCCAGGCCGCGCGTCGGCGAGCGCCTGCCGCATCTGGCCGGCGGTCTGCGGCCTCACGCTCGGGTCCTTCGAGAGACAGCGGTCCACCAAGTCCGCGAGCGCGGGGGCCAGATCGGGCACGGCGGTCTGGATCGACGGGTGCGGCTGGGTGCACGCGTGCACGACGATCGCGCTGGCGGTCTCGCCATCGAACGGCGGCAACCCGGTCAACGCTTCGAAGAGCATCGCACCGAGCGCCCAGATGTCGGCGGCCGCGGTGACGCCTTTGGCGCTCATCGCCTGTTCGGGCGCCATGTAGTGCGGCGTGCCCATCGCGATGCCGGTCTTGGTGACGTTCTTGTCGCTCGTGTCGAGATCGCGCGCGATGCCGAAGTCGAGGATCTTCACCATCGCGTTCCCGTCCGGCCGCACGTGCAGGTACACGTTGTCCGGCTTCAGGTCGCGGTGAACGATGCCGCGCTGGTGGGCGGCCGAGAGCGGATCGAGCATGCGATCGAAGAGATCGAGGATGTCGTCGCGGGAGTGCCCACCGCGCTCGAGCCACTCGCCCATGGTCTCCCCTTTGAGCAGCTCCATCGCGACCCAGAGCGAACCGTCGGGATCCACGCCGCTGTCGCGGCAATCGACGATGCCGGGATGACCGATCTCGGCTGGCGCGCTGACCTCGCGGAAGAACCGGGCCTTGGAGGCCTCGTCCTTGCCGATGTGGGGAAAGAGCACCTTGAGCGCGACGACCTTCTTCGTCATCAGATGCTGCGCTTCGAACACCGCACCCATCCCTCCCTCCGCGATCTTGCGTTGGAGTTGATAGCGCTCACCGACGACGGTCCCTGGTTCCATGTGGGGGGGAGCGTACACCAACCCATGTGCGGGTGCCGGGCTACCCGACCCATCGAGGGCCCCTTCGAGGCGGGCTTGCACGTGGTGCAACACCCCCTTTCCGAGATCGGTGTTTGGTAGCATCCCCAGCGGATGCACGACCTGCCTCCCATTGGCACCGTTCTGGGTGGCCGCTTCCGGCTCGACGCGCTTCTCGCCCGCGGCGGCGTCGGCGTCGTGTTCCGTTCGACCGACGTCGAGATCGGGCGGCCGGTCGCCGTGAAACTGCTTCCCCAGGCGCTCGACCAGGGCAGCAAGCGGGAGCGTTTTCTGCGCGAGGCTCGGCTGGCCGCGACGGTCGGTCACCCGCACGTCGTCAAGATCTACGACGCGGGGTTCTACGAGGACGCCCGCCCGTTTCTCGTGATGGAGTTGCTCGACGGAGCGACGCTGCATCAGCGCATCCAGGACGTCGGTCCGCTCAACATGGCGGACGCCAGTTCCATGGCGAGCCAGCTCTGCTCCGCCGCTGCCGCGGTTCACGAAGCGCAGATCGTGCATCGGGACATGAAGCCAGCGAACGTCTTTCTGCTGCGCGCGCTTGGCGTGACGGTGAAGCTCATCGACTTCGGCATGAGCCGCTCGCTCGAAGAGCAGCCGATCACCGCCCCCGGCAAAGTGATCGGCACCCCGAGCTACATGGCGCCGGAGCAGCTGCTCGGAAAACCGATCGACCCCCGCTGCGATGTCTACGGCGTTGGCTGCACCTTGTGGGAGGCGCTGACCGGACTTCCGTACATCAAGGTGCGCAAGCGGGTCGAACAGACCCTGACCGCGGTGCTCAAGCGCAAACCCGAAGCGCCGAGCAAGATCCGTCCGAAGATCCCGCCCTACCTGGACGCGCTCGTCGTGCGCGCGCTCGCCCGCGATCCGGACGAACGATTCCAGTCGTGTATGGAGATGAAACGTGCGTGTGATGCGGCGATGAACGCTGCGGTGAAGGAGGGGTGGTGATGGTGATCCTGGCACTGTGGATGGGTTTGCTCGGCACTGCGGATGTGGTGCCCGGAGAGGAGTGCGCGCCCTGGGAACACTGGGAAGGTGCGCATGGCGGCAGCTGCAAGTTCGGTTGTTCGGTGGCGATGCACGCCGACGACGCGCCGAGCGCCCCGCTGCTCGCGGGTGCGTTGCTCGTGGGCTGGCTCGGGGTGCGCCGCGCGCGATCCCGGAGCCCGCGTTGAGCGTTCGATGAAGACGGTGCTTTTGGGCCGAACCGGGGTGCGGATCTCTGCGCTCGGCTTCGGCACGATGAGCTTCGGAGCCGCCGCGGACGAAGCCGAGAGCGCGGCGCTCTTCGATCGTGCGCGCGCCGCGGGCATCAACTTCTTCGACACCGCCAACATGTACGGCGCAGGCGCGTCCGAGCGCATCCTCGGTGCCCTCGTCGCCACCCGTGGGTGCCGCGATGAGATCGTGCTCGCGACCAAGGCGTACTTTCCGATGGGCGATGCGCCGACCGATCGGGGCAGCTCGCGCTACCACCTCGTGCGTGCGGTGGAGGACAGCCTCACCCGCCTGCAGACCGACCGCATCGATGTGTTCTTCCTGCACCGGTGGGACGAGGCGACGGCGATCGACGAGACCTTGCGGGCGCTCGAAGACCTCGTTCGTGCAGGCAAGATCTTGTACCCCGCGGTGAGCAACTTCACCGCCTGGCAGACCGCCACTGCGCTCGGGGTGTCTGCGCGCAGCGGGTGGGCGCCGATCGTCGCGACCCAGCCGATGTACAACCTCGCCAAACGTCAGGCGGAGGTCGAGATCTTGCCGCACGCGCGTGCGGCCGAGCTGGCGGTCATTCCGTACTCGCCGCTCGGAGGCGGTCTGTTCACCGGCAAGTACGGCGCGGGCCGCGCGCCGGAGGAGGGACGTCTGGTCTCGAGCGCCGCCTATCGGATCCGCTACGGCGCCGATCACTTGGGACCGCTGGCGGACGGAGTCGCGGCGATCGCGGCGCGGGAGGGTGTGCATCCGGCGACCCTCGCGGTGGCGTGGGTCGCGTCGCATCCGGACGTCACCGCGCCGCTCATCGGGGCGCGCAACGTCGCGCAGCTGGAGGCGTCGCTGGCGGCCGCCGACTTCGAGATGCCGGTCGCGTTGCGCGACGAGATCACCGCGCTCGCGCCTCCGCTGCCGTCCGCCACCGACCGCAACGAAGAGTCCAAGATCGACAACCCATCCTTGTAGCCGACGGGCCTGGCTCACTTCGCGAGACTGGCGGCCCGTCACGCATTGAGGGCTCATTCAGTCTTTCAAACGAAAGAACCGCACTGCGTCATTCGACGCGGTGCGGCATCTGGGAGCCTCGTTCCAGGCAAGATCGTGACGGGTTGGCAGCGTACGTGGCTACGCGCCTGGCCACCCCGTCACGCCGGCGCAGCGCTCAGGCGAGTCGCCGGCCCCAACACTCGACTTCGATGTCGATGGGTCCGTTCATGACGTCGCGCGCGGTGTAGCCGCCTGCGAGAAGGTCTTCTTCCCCAGCATCGTCGGCCCATTCGGCCGGAAGCTGGATCTCACTGAGCGCGAGGAGACCGTCGAAGATGTTCTGTTCGGCATCGTCGATGCCCATGATTGCGTACTGCATTGTCGTTCACTCCCCCCCGATCGAAACCGGAGTCGGTGGGAGACAAAGCAGATCGCGTACCAGATCCAGCAGTGACGCGTCGCGTTGGTGAGCAAGCGCAGCGGAGCGGACTTCTCTCACTGAAGTGAATGTTCACTCAACACCCAAGTGAACGTTCACTCAGCGCGGACGCGGTGTCGCTACCGGATGACCAGCACGGCGCACGGCGACAAGCGCACGACGCGTTCGGCGACGCTGCCGAGAAGGATGCGTCGAAGTCCGGTGCGTCCGTGGCTGCCGACGATGACGAGGTCCGCGGACACCTTGGTGGCGTAGTCGGAGATCGCTTCTCCCGCGGAGACATGCCGCAGTCCGACGACCTCCAACACGTGCCCCGGCAACGCCTCCTTTGCGAGTGCGGCGAGGTTGCTCTCGGTGGCGCCGCGCATCTCCTCGGCCGCCTGATCGATCAGGTCGTTCGGCGCCGCCAGACCCGACGGGGCCCGAAAAGGGCTGGGATCGAACACATGCACGAGGTGGAGCGCAGAGCCGTGGTTCTCGGCGTAGAAGGCCGCCGCTTGGAGTGCGGCTTGGCTGGCCTTGGAGAGGTCGGTGGCGACGACGACGAGTTTGGGCGGGAGGTTCACCGCGTCATCATAGACCGACTAACGCCGCCGTCGATGGCTCCGGTGTCCACGCGCAAGGCTGCGCACGCCCATCCGAGCCTTCGATCATGGCGGCTGACGGGATGGGTCAGATGTGGTCTATTGGGCGGCCTTGCAGAACCAAGAGCGATTCCGGGAGCTGGCGGCCGTCATCGGGTTTGGTCCCGCCGACGAAGCGTTGCTCTCGAAGGTCCGTCCGCTCGTCGAGCCGGGGTTCGGCGCCATGACCGCGGAGCTGCTCGAAGTGTTGCTCAACCATCCTCCGATGGCGCCTCTGTTGAACGGCGCGTCCGGCGAAGATGCCCGACAGCGGCTGCAGGTGTGGGTCGAGGGCATCTTCTCGGGCCGCTACGACGCGGAGTGGATCGCGGGACGCACCGCGCTCGGCAAACATCTGTTCCATGCGAAGTTGCGTCTCGGCGAACTGGTGTCTGCGACGTCGGCGTTGCGGGTGCGGGTCGAAGGGCTGCTGCGGCACGCGACCGTGCGCGCGGGATGGAGCGACCACGAGCAACAGCAGGCGATCGCGGCGCTCGACGAGATCCTGGACCTCGAGCTCGCGCTGATCCTCGAGGGCTACACCGGCTCCATTCGCTGAACCGCGCCTGCCGATCGACCGATCCTGGGCTATGAGCCCGTCCATGGAACGTCCGTTTCGAGTGCTCGGGTTGCAACAGGTCGCCGTCGGGGGGGAGGATCGAACCGCGCTGCATCGCCTGTGGGTGGAACTGCTCGGCGCGCGCAGCGTGAAAACATTCCGCAGCGAGCGGGAGAACGTCGACGAAGAGGTCACCGAATTCGGACATGGCCCGTTCGCGGTCGAGGTCGATTTGATGCAGCCCATCGACGCCGACGCCAAACCGCGGGTGCACCAGCCCGCGCTCAACCACGTGGGCCTCTGGGTCGACGACCTCGCCGCGGCGGTGACCTGGCTCTCGGCGCAGGGCGTCCGGTTCACGCCCGGTGGCATCCGTCCGGGCGCGAGCGGTCACGATGTCTGCTTCATTCATCCCCGGGGTGGCGAAGCGTCGCCACTGGGGGGCGAAGGGGTGCTGATCGAACTGGTCCAGGCGCCGCCGGACGTGGTTCGGGCCCTGACTCAGCTCCCCCCAGAAGACTGAGAGACTGACCAAGCTCACCAAGCCCCTCCCCGGGTTGCTGCTATAGTCCCGTCGATGGTGGTGCTGGGGCGGTACGAGCTGGTGCACAAGATTGCGACCGGCGGCATGGCGGACGTCTTTCTGGCGCGGCAATGGGGCGATGGGCATTTCCAGCGCCCGGCGCTCATCAAACGCATGCACAGCCACCTGGCGGAGATCCCCGCCACGGTGCTCGACTTCCAGAACGAAGCGATGTTGCTCGCGTCGCTCGACCACCCGGCGATCCCCAAGGTGTTCGACTTTCGGTTCGTGGAAGGCGTTTGGATCCTCGTGATGGAACACATCGCGGGTCCGACGCTGGGCGCGTGCCGCCGGGCCGAACAGGCCGCGGGCCGCGTGACTCCGTGGCCGGTCGCCTTCAACGCCATCGTCCAGCTCTGCGAAGTGCTCTCCGAGGTGCATCGACAGACCGACGGGAACGGCTGTTCGCTGGAGCTCATTCATGGCGACCTGAGTCCGGAGAATCTGATCCTTGGGCGCAACGGCCAGCTGCGGCTGGTCGACTTCGGCATCGCTGGAAGTGGCGAACACCGGAAGACCCAGCGCGAACACGTCCGCGGCATGCGCGGGACGGTCGGCTACGTGTCGCCGGAGTGCATCGAGGGCGCCGCGCTCGACCACCGCTCCGATCAATACGTGGTTGGGACCCTGCTGTACGAGATGACGACCGGCCATCGGGTGTTCGAGGGCGACGACATGGCGGTGATGGAGTCGGTGCGCACCCAAGACCCGGTGCCGCCGAGTCAACTCCGCCCGGGGTACCCCAAACCCCTCGAGGAGCTGGTCTTGCGGGCGCTCCGCCGCGACCCGGGCTTGCGCCATCCATCCATGCGCGAGATGGGACTCGCGATGCGCAACCTCGCCGCGCGCGCCAAACTGCCGATCCGCCACGAGGTGCTCAGCCAGTACGCCGAGTCCTACTTTCCGCGTTCTGGCGACGTGGGGCTGCCGATCGCTCCCTACCCCGATCGCCTCGACCACGAGTCGGTGCCACCGCTCCCGGATCTCGATGCGGAAGAGGGGGCGCTCACGGCGCGCGAGAGAGAAGAAGTGCTCCGGGATCTGGACGACTTCCTTGCGCCGCTCGGCGAGACCGAAGACGAGCTCGAGATCGACGACTTGCTCGCAACGCCGCTCGAAGGCGACGCGGGGGCGCTCGAAGCGCCGCACACCCAGACGCGCGCCCGGCGTCCACCGCCGGTTCCGTCCGACGCCAAGCGCGTGGGCGAAGAAGACTGACCTTCCTACAGAAGCCGACCTTGCCGAACGTTCGTTTGGCCGTACATGGCTGCGTGTCCCCCAACCCAGATCCTCGGATGAGCTGACGTGCACGGTAGCTTCGTTCACGACCTGGCCATCGTGCTGGGGGTGGCGGCCGTCACCGGGATCCTCTTTCGTCTGCTCAAGCAGCCGAGCGTGGTCGGCTACCTCTTCGCGGGGCTGATCGTCGGGCCTCATGTGCCGGTGCCGCTCTTCGCCGATCCGGAGCGGGTGCACGCGCTCTCCGAGTTCGGCGTCGTGCTCGTCATGTTCGCGGTGGGTCTCGAGTTTCGCATCGCCAAACTTGCGCGTCTGTTGCCGGTCTCCGGCTTCACCGGCTTGATCCAAATGGGCAGCTTGCTCTGGGCCGGGGTCACGACGGCGCAGTGGCTCGGATGGAACACCACCGACGCGCTCTTCCTCGGTGCGAGCATCGCGATCTCATCGACGATGGTCGTCACGAAGGTCTTCGAGCAGCGGCCCGTCGCCGGCGACGTCCGAGAGATGGTCTTCGGCGTCCTCGTCCTCCAAGACGTGGTGGCGATCGCGCTCATCGCCGTGATGACGGCGGTGTCGGAAGGGCACCAGGTCGGTCCGGAGGACATCGCGCTGACGCTCGGCAAACTCGCCGGCACGTTGGTGCTCGCAGTGGTCGTGGGGCTCTTCGTCGTGCCGAAGCTGGTGCGCTTCGTTCATTCCCTGAACTCCCCCGAGGCGCTGGTGGTCTCCACGATGGGCCTCTGTTTCGGCGGCGCGCTGCTCGCGGTGGAGATCGGTTACTCAGTCGCGCTCGGTGCGTTCGTGGCCGGCATCCTCGTGGCCGAGTCGGGGCGTGGCCACGAGGTCGAAGAGGCGAGCGCTTCCCTCAAACACGTGTTCGCTGCGGTGTTCTTCGTCGCGATCGGCATGACGGTGGATCCGGAGGTGGCCGCGCAGCATGCCGGCACCTCCGCGATCGTGTTGGCGGTCGTGGTTGCCGGTCAACTCGTCAGCGTCTCGCTCGGTGGCATCCTCTCCGGCAACGGACTGCGCCGGTCGATCATCGCCGGGACCGCGCTCGGGCAAACCGGCGAGTTCGCGTTCATCATCGCGTCGATCGGCATCGAAGCCGACGTGGTCGAGGCCCCACTGCAACCGGTGCTGGTGACGGTGGCGTTGTGTTCGACCCTCACGACCTCCTGGATGCTGGGTGCGAGCGACCGCATCGTACGGGCGGTGCACCACGCGGTCCCTGGCCGCATCCACACGGTGCTCTCGCTCTACGAGATGTGGTTCGAGAAGCTGCGCCGACCCCGCGGCACCCGGAGCGCGTCCCGGCTGCGCGCGAGTATCTTGGCGATCGCGGTCGACGGCCTCGCGATCGCGTTGGTCTCTGTGGTGGTCGCGGTGTGGCGGACCGAACTCGGCGAAGCACTCGGCGACGCGATGGATGTCCGGCCCCGGGGTCGAGGGTGGTTGGTCCTGGCGGCGGGCGGACTCTGCGTCTTGCCCTTCTTCGTCGCGTTGGTGGTCAACGCGCAGAAGCTCTCGCGCGAGTTGGTGCGCCACGTGCTCGCAGAAGAACCCGTCCCCGGCGCACGACGCTGGCTCAGCGGGATCGTCGCCACGCTGGTGATCGCGGGGGTGGGCATTCCGATGGCCGCCGTGCTCCGACCGGTGAGCGGCATCCCGTACATCTTCGTCTCGGTGTTGGCGGTGCTGGCGCTCATCGTGGTGTTTGCGTGGCGCGCTGCGGGCCGCTTGCAACACGAGGTGCGCTCCGGCGCTGGCGCGGTGCTCGACCTGCTCTCGGTCCCGGGCACGCCCGAGGAGGACGAGGTCGTCACCATTCCCGGGACGGACTCGTTGCTCCCGGGCCTCGATCGCATCGCGACCATCTACCTGCACGACGGCGACCACGCGGTCGGTGCCACGCTGGCGCAACTCGACCTTCGGGCCAAGAGCGGCGCCAACGTGCTCGCGATCCGCCACTCCGAACACCAGGTCGTGGTTCCGACCGGCTCCGAGCGGCTCGAGATGGGCGACACGTTGGTGGTCGCCGGCACGACAGGTGCGGTGCATCGCGCCCGCCGTCTGCTTCGAGAAGGCCGCATCGACCCCGCCGACGTCACAGACCAGGGCATGGACGAGGACGACTGACCGGTCCCTTGCCCTCGCCCTTGCCCTTGCCTTGCTGTTGCCTGGTGTGCCTTGCCCTGGATCGGGTGGCCGTCGCCCTTGGCGGTGCGCGCGCTTGCGCCCGATGCGACCCCAGCCCCGTTCCTTCTCGCTTCGGACGGTGACTCTGTGTACAACCGGATCGTGCCGGCCACGCGGGACGTCTACGCCAATCTGCTGAGAGACACGCGCGGCCTCCGTCGCGAGCAGGCGCGGTCGCGCGATGCCTGGTACGACCGGCTGGATTGGGAGCGCAAAGAAGAGACGCTCTTCGAGCTCGAGATGTTGCTCAAAGGCTTCGCGTGTTTCGGCAACCAGCGAAACCTACCCGGGGTCCCGAGTTCCGCGCCGCCCGTCGCACACGACTTCCGTGAAGAGCTGCGCATCGTTCGAGACGCGCTGAGCCAGTCCATCGTGATGGTGCGTCAGCTGCTCGGCTCACGAGACCGCGCGTATGTCTTCAGCCGCTACCTCGAGAGCGTGCTGCCCGAGGACGCGCTCCGGAGTCGCCTCGTGCGCGATCAGCTGAGCCAAGACACCCCCGAGGAGTCGCTCTTCGTGTTGCGGAACACGTTCAGCAACTTCCTCGAGATCATCGACGGCATCCTTCGCCACGGCCGCGTCACCCACCGCCTCTACACGGCCGTGCTCGGCATGATCGTGCGCGAGATCGGTCGCAATACGTTCTTTGATCCGCTGGTGGCGCTCGAGTTCCGGCCCGAGTTCGATCGCATCCGGACCAGCGAGACCCTCGAAGCGCTCCACGCCGCGTCCGACTCTGGCCACAAGGTCGCCGCCGTGGCCTTTCTCGCCCTCTACCGCGGGCTGCGCTACGTGCAGCTGATCGACCATTACGCGGAGCGGCCCGACACCACCCGCCGCGCGTACGTGATCTTGAGTGTGCTCCGCAGCGACATGCGCGCGTTGACCCGCTACCTCGGGCAGCGGTCCGCAGAACAGATCGCGGTGTCCTTCGAGAAGGCGTTGCTCTCCGTGCCGGCGCACGAGATCGACGCGCGCCGAGAGGTACTCGCACGAGAGGCCGGCCGGCTCATCTCGCTGCGCTCCACCCTCGAGAACTTGGCCAACGTGGTCCGCGTGGAGGTCCGGCACACCTTCGAACGCGACCTGCCGCCGCCGGTCGCTGCGGTCGCGCAGGCCGAACTCGGTCCGCAGCTCGTCGTGGCGAGCGCGTCGCTGCGGGCAACACTCCATCATGCGATCGAGACCCTCTGTCGCGAGCTGCGCCCCGAGGCGGACGTGCCTTCGCTTGGCTCGGTCGATGCCGCGCGCGCGCAGCAGAGCGAACGGCTGCGCCGAGACGTCTGGATGTTCCTCCAGGTCTTGCGGGCGTTCCTCGCCAAGGCGGAAGCGGCGCGCGGAGACCCCGACCAGTGGGCGAGCTACGCGAGCTTCCGGTTCGTCCGAGAGTTCCTCGGACACTTCCGCGCGATTGGGTATCAGCTCGTGCGGTCGAGCGACTACGCGCGTTTGGACCGTTTCCTCGCCGCGCTCGAGGAGCTCCGGGACGTGGACCTGCTCGAAGCCGACCGGATGCGTGCGGCGGTGGAGGAGTGCACGACCTTCTACCGCTACCTGGAGAAGCTCTTCGATCAGATCTCGAAGCGGGTGGAGTTGACCGGCAAGCCGTTCAACAAGAAGGCCGCGGTGGAGACGCTGCGCATCTACTTGGGCGCGGCCTAGCGCGGTCCGCCGCACGACCAACCACCACTTCGGGCTGGCACAACGACCGAGGGCAAGGGGCAAGGGAGCCCGGCGCCCGGGCTGGTACAACGACGGAGGGCAGGGGCAAGGGCAAGGGCAAGGGCAAGGGAGCCCGGCGCCTGGCGGCCGGGCTGGCTAGCCGTCGGCTTCGAGTCTTTGGAAGAGGTCGCGCAGCTCGGTGCGGGTGCGGAGTTGATCACAGAAGGCGCTGGCGAGCGTGATGAGCTGCTGTTCGCGCTCTTGGGCTTCGGCACCGCCCTGGACCAGGAGTTCTTCGGAGCCGCGGCGTTGTTCGTCGTACTCGGCTTCCAGGCGTTCGAGGTTCTGGCGGAGCGCTTTGACCTGGAACTGCACGTCGTCGACTTCGCGTTGTTTGCTCTCGACCCAGCGGCGCGCTTTGTCGGCGGCGCCTTTGGCGAGGCTCCAGCGGTCGAGCGCGTCCGCCACATCGCGCAGCGCCTTCGTCATCGCTTCGTCGGGGGCCGCCATCTCCTGGTAGCCGCCGAGCTGCTCGAGGCGCGCGTGCGCGACGCGGTAGGCGGTCTGCGCCAGATCCTCGGCGTCGAAGTAGGGTTTCACCTCACCGAGGGCAGCGCGCGCGGCCTCTCGGCCGAGCGAGAGATCTTCGGCGAGACTCTGCACCGCGAAGCCGAGCCGGGCACGGTTGTCGCGCGCGTTGCGTTCGAGGTCTTCGAGTTTGCGTTGTTCCTTGAGGCCTTCGCTTCGGATCTCGTGCACGCGGCGCAAGGTGCCGCGGATCTGCTCGATCAAGCGGTGCATGTCGGCGGGAGGTGAACCGCCGAACGCCCGCTGCATCATCTGGTCGAAGATCCCCGTGCGCCGCGCCCAGCGCTCGAGCGTGGTCGGCGGAAGGGTCGGCGCGGCGATGGGCCTCGACGGAGTCGCAACCGGCGGGGCCTGCGCCGTCATGCCGCCCTTGGGCACGAGCGACTGCAGCTCCTTGATGATCTGATGCGCGTCGACCGGACGTTCTTCTGGCTTCTTGGCCAGCAACGTCAGGATGAGTTCTTCGAGTCGCCGGGGACACTGCGGGACGAGCTCCGAAGGTCGAGGCGGCGGCTCCTGCATGTGCTTGATGAAGAAGCCGGTCATCTCTTCGGATTCGAACGGGAGCCGGCCGGTCAACATCTCGAAGAAGATGACGCCGAGCGCGTAGAGATCGGACGTCGGTCCCGCGTCGATGCTCGTGATGCGCTCAGGCGCCATGTACTGCGGCGTGCCGAAGATCTCGCCGGCGTTGGTCAGCCGGCTGTCGTGCATCGAACGGGCGATGCCGAAGTCGAGCAGCTTGACGAGCTCGCGGTTCGGGCCGGCCACCGTCACGAAGATGTTGTCCGGTTTCAGATCCCGGTGGATGACCTCGAAGTCGTGCGCGCGCGCGAGGCCCATGGCGATCTGCAGCCCGAGGGATGCCACCCGTCCGGGCTCCATGGGGCCCTGCGCGATGTGGGCCGCGAGCGGCGCGCCGTTGAGCAGCTCCATGACCAGGAAGACAGCGCCGTCGTCAGTCTCGCCGTAGTCGTAGATCTCGATGATGTTGGGATGCGCGAGCGCCGCGGCGTTCTTCGCTTCGCGCCGAAACCGCTCTCGCAGCGACGCGTCGCGGGACGTGTGCTCCGACATGATCTTCACCGCGACGGGCCGATCGACCAGCGTGTGGCGGGCCCGGTAGACGCGCGCCATGCCGCCTTCGCCGATCGGGTCTTCCACCAAGTACCGACCGGCAAGTGTTTTGCCGATCCACGGGTCCTCCATCACCTGGAGTTCCGCGTTGTCGACGAAACAAAGGGTCTCGTGGTCCTGGTACTGAAGCCCACACCGCGGACAGACCTTCATGGCGTCATGTTCCCCATCCGGGGCGAGAGGTTAGCACTGTTTTCTGCCTGGCTCGCTTCGCGTCCGTAGGGACGCGGGAGCGTGGCTGTGACGCCCGTCGTGACGGTGTGACGCTCGATGTGACGCGTGCTGTGACGCTCGGCTGGCGCGAAACCCTGCCCCCAAACGTGCCCCGAAACGCAGACACCGAACCCGCTTCACCCGACAAAGCCAGGCGTTGCGGCTCAGGCGTGGGCGAGCAGGCGGGCGCGGGAGCGGGAGCGAAGGAGGAAGAAGCGGAGAAACTGTTGCATGGTGCAGAGACACTCTGCACCCCCCGTGCCAGTCCTCCCCGCCAGAACAGGCAAGCTTGGTTCGACCCGAACGAAGCGAGGCTGCCGTGTCACCGGGACGGGGTTTGGAGGCCGAGACCTAGGACGCACACGGTGCCATCGCGGGCCGGAGTGAAGGGCCAGAGCGCGGACCTCGCCATCAGCTAGGCGTTGCGTCCGTGTGGCCGGGGGGGGTTGCTGGATAGGGTGGCCGGGTTCCGGGCCGCTCTTCTCGACGGGCGGGGAGGGAACTGCTTTGATGCGCCCGTGAAAACCGCTCTGACCGGCATCAAGCCGACCGCCACCCCACACCTTGGAAACTACCTCGGCGCGATCCGGCCCGCGCTGCAGCTGTCCGAAGGCCACAGCACGGCGTACTTCATCGCCGACTACCACGCGCTGACCACCGTCCGCGATCCGGCTGCCATGCGCCGTCACGTGTACGACGTGGCCGCCACCTGGCTCGCCTGCGGGCTCGACCCGCGCGAGACGATCTTCTTTCGGCAGTCCGATGTGATCGAAGTGTTCGAGCTGGCCTGGGTGCTCTCGTGTCTGATGGCGACCGGACAGCTCGAGCGCGGCCACGCGTACAAGGACGCGCTCGCCCGAGACGAAGCGCCGAACGCGGGCATCTTCAACTACCCGCTTCTGATGGCCGCCGACATTCTTCTCTACGACACCGATCTGGTGCCGGTGGGCAAGGACCAGCTGCAACACCTCGAACTCACCCGCGACGTGGCGGTCCGGTTCAACCACGTGTTCGGCGAAGCGACGCTGGTCGTACCCGAGCCGCTCATCGGCGAAGCGCCGCTCGTGCCAGGGACCGATGGCGAGAAGATGAGCAAGAGCCGCGGTAACGCGATCCCGCTGTTCGCGTCTTCCAAGGAGTTGCGCAAGACCATCATGCAGATCGCCACCAGCAGTGAGTCCCTCGAGGAACCAAAAGATCCGGACGGCTCGACCGTGTTCCAGCTCTGCCAGCAGTTGGCGCCTTCCGCCGCGGCCGAGATGGGCGACAAGCTGCGGGCGGGTGGTTACGGGTGGGGACACGCCAAACAGGATTTCTACGAAGCGCTCGAAGCGGAGCTCGGTCCGATGCGAGAGCGGTACGACGCCCTCCGGTCGGACGAGGACAGCATCGATCTCATGCTCATCGAAGGGCGTCTGAAGGCGTCGAAGATCGCGCGCGCCACCATGGAGCGGGTCCGCGATGCGACCGGCATTCGAGCGGCACAGTCCAGCGACGCGCGGTCTACCGTGAAGCTGAAAGTCTGAGGGGAGGATGGGGTGATCGAACGCGAACCTTCCATCGTGCACGCGCCGATTCGGGCGCCACTGAGCATCGGCGAAGTTCGTGAACGGCTGCGCGCCCGAGGCTACGAGGCCGACTGCGGTCCATGTTCTGGCCCGCGTTGGCAGCTGACGGTCCGGAGCGAACGCGAGGGCCGCGAACCGGCGCAGTTTCGCGTCTCGCTGCAGACGCTGCCCCAACTCCCGGTGCCCATCCACCCGGAGCCGGAACTCCAAGACGCGCTCGCCCAAGCGGCGGGGTGCGAGACGAGTCTGGTCGTCGAGACCACCTTCGGTGACCGGCCCCTCTGGGACTTTCACCGGCAGCTTCAGCTGCTCGCCGCAGCGGCTCCGGACCCGGTGCTCGTCGTGGACACCGCGCGCTTCGTTGCGCACCTGCCGACCTGGCTGACCGAAGTCACCGAAGCCACCACGCCACCCTCTCCGCGCAGCCTCTACACGGTGCATGCGGTTGGCAACGACGGACTGGCGTGGATTCACACGCACGGCCTTCGCCGATGCGGTTCCCAGGAACTCGAACTCGTCGACGTCCCCGCGGCGGAACTCTCGCGCGTCGACCCACTCGTACACACCATCGCCTGCCAATGGATCGAGTCCGGTCCTCCGGACGAGGGCGAAGTCTTCGAGGCGGGCAAGGGCATGTCCGTCGTCTGGCAGCCCTGGCAGAAGGCGGTGGCCGACATTCGAGGACCGGGCGACGCAGACGACCGCGACGAGTACCACTCTGGTCCCTCGGGGGTGGTCTACGCGTCCATCAAGAGCTGGACCGGGCGCAAGCTCGGCTGCCCTTCGCAGATGCCGGGCCTCCGGTGCGCCCACCCGATGCTGTTCCTCTCCACGATGGAGACCAACCGGCAGGCGCTCCTCGCCGCCGAACGGCTGCCGCGCTTCTTCGCGCTCCGACCGCGCTGCGAAGCGCTCTTCGGCGAGGAGACTCGGTTCCTCGTGAAGCTGGGCTACCCGGTGGACGGCGAGAGCGATCCCGACAACCGCGAGCACCTCTGGTTCGAGGTGCATGGGCGCGTGGGGGACGAAGTCGACGCCACCCTCTTGAACGCGCCCTACGGCGTCGCCCACCTCCAAGCCGGCGACCGGGGACTGCACGCCCTCGAGAAGTTGAGCGACTGGGCCATCCTCACCCCCGCCGGTCAGTTCGGCCCGGACCGGGTGTTCGAACTAGAAGCCGACCTCAGCGCCGCCCACTGACTCACGCGACGGCGCGACACAGGGCCGCCAGTCTCGCGAAGCGAGCCAGGCCCGTCAGGGAAAAGAAAAAAGCCGCCTCGGGAATCCGAGGCGGCTTCGTTCGTCCGGTCGATCGTTCGAGCTAGTGGTCGATCGTGTCCGCGCCGGCGGCGCTGTTCTGGTGCGAGACACCTTCGGTCTGCGGGATGTTGAATTCCACCCGGCGGTTCTGAGCGTGCTCCGCCGGCGTCGAGGCGTCCGCGACGATCGGGCGGGTCTCGCCGAAGCCGCGGGCTTCGAGCCGTCCTGCGTCGACCTCTCCTCGGGTCACGAGGAACGCCACCACGGCCTGTGCCCGGCGCTGACTCAGATCCAGGTTGGCCTGGTCGTCCCCGCGCGCGTCCGTGTGTCCCTCGACCCGAATGCGCGTGATCTCGGGGTGGTTGTTGAGGACCTGAGCGACGTTCCGCAGAAGCGCGTGGCTTCGGCGCTGGATGACGTCGCGGTTGGTTCGGAAGTAGACCTTGTCGAGGATCTCGAGGTGTCCGCCTTCGATGCGGACCTGCTGCCGGCGCCGGCAGCCCTGGTTGGCCACGGTGCCCGGTTCGTCCGGACAGTTGTCGAGTCGGTCCACCACGGTGTCGCCGTCGCGGTCGGCATCCGGGCAGCCCCGGTTCTCGACCACCCCAGCCACCATCGGGCACTCGTCGGTGCCGTCGAGCACTCCGTCTCCGTCGTTGTCCGGATCGGGACAGCCGTTCTCGTCTTCGAACTCGTCCATGTCTTCGGCGTCGGTCGGGCACTCGTCGACGTTGTCGAGGATGCCGTCGCCGTCCTGGTCGCCCACTTCGTCGGGGCAGCCGTCGGCGTCGTCAACGCCGTTGACCGTCTCGGGCTCGAGGGGACATTCGTCCGAGCTGTCGAGGATGCCGTCGCCGTCGTTGTCCGGATCGGGGCAGCCGTCTTCGTCCTGGTAGGTGTCGACGTCTTCCGGCTGGTCGACGCACTCGTCGTCGGGATCGAGGATGCCGTCGCCATCGCGGTCGCCAGGGGCCGCCGCGCCTTCTTCGGCTTCAGGCACGGAGCGGTAGCCGATCATGCCGAGCACGCGGATGTCCGGGCTGCCGTAGCCGCGGGTGAGGCCTGGGCCAGCGGCCAGGCCGGCGACGATGCCGCTCTGGTGGAAGAACTTGCCGCCGAGCAACGCTTCGAGCGCGGTGGACTCACGACCAAAGAAGTCGTCGAATCCGCTGGCTCCGTAGATCTGCGCCTGGATGTCGAGGTGGGTCTCGGGCGCTTCGTCGTCCGTCCACACCGGCACGGCGAAGCCGAGACCGAAGGTGAGCTCGTCGGAGAAGACGCGGTCGAACTGCCCACGGGCGTTCTCTCGGATCCGTGCGCCGACGTTCAGGTTGAGCCGCGAGCCGCCTCCGGGGCGAACCTCGACGAGGAGCTCCGGATGCAGCGAGAGGAACTCGTCGCCGCGGAAGAGCTGGCCGCTCCCCGCGGTGGGGAAGGTCGCGGTGAACTGCAGACCGAGCGCGATCGCGTCGTCCGCTTCTCCGTAGAGGCGCACCCGCGCGCCAAGGTACGCGTCGCCAAGACCCGCGCCGTCCGCCTGGTCGAGCGCAACCCCCGTGGTGGTCATGGGCATGTCGTCGCCGTTCTGAACGAGGACGATCGGCAACCCGGCGTAGATCACCAGGCGGTCTTTGATGCCGAGCGAGAGGCCGACGGTGCCGGTGAACTGATGGCCCACGATGCGTGCCGATTCGCTGCCGGAGTCACCCACCTCTTCTTCGAAGACGAGTGGGTCGTTGGCGTAGTCGAGGTGGATCTGCGCGCCGAAGCGGAGGTGTCCCAGGTCCGTCGGACGGCTGATGTGCCAGTCGTCTTCCGGGGTCTCCGAGGCGCTGAACCGGTTGAGGGTCGCCGACTGGGCCGACGTCACGGAGGCGGAGCCGAGGAGGAGTGCGATGCACCCGATCGCGCTCCATCCGCTCTGTCGGGCCAAACGCCCACCATCATTGAAAGCCTGCTTCATTCCACTCTCGTTCTTGTCTTGAGTCTAAAAATAGCGCTGTGCGCATCATCGTCTTGCGGCCGGCCCGTGGCCAGTTCCGCGCGATTGCCGCACTGCAATCCCCGTGCTCAGGGCATGCGCCGAAAACCAGGAACAATCACCCGATCGTGTGAGGAGCCCTCCCCACACCCGTGGTGTCCACCCAACACTCGCACAGACTCAGGGCCCGATATGTAGGGCAGCACCCGCCAACACGTTCAGGTGGCCGAGTGGTTCTCCATCGTTCGGAACGTTGTAGCGCGCCCCAAGGGAGAGGGTCACCGGCCCGACGCGTCCTGAGATCGCCACACCTGGGGCGACATGGGTCAACAGGGAGTCCTGGGCGCGATCGACACCGACCACGAGCGCCACTTCGAATTCCAAGATGAGCACATTGTTGAACCCGATGCTCGCCCCATACGCGCTCGCCCAGGTGAATCGGTCGTCGCTCGCCAGTCCGAGTCGCGCGCCTTGCCGGGTCCTCAGCCGGAACGCCGGGGTCAGCGCGTAGTCCACATCGACCGCGGGCTGGAGCATCACGTTCGGCAGCGCTCCGACCCCTTGGCTGGTGGGGATCCACACTCCGAGGGATCCGCCCACGACGAGGTCCGCCGTGGGTGCGGAGCGCGCCGAGGCCCACAGATTCACACTCCGCTCACCGCGGCTGTTCTCCCTGAAGTCGTCGTCCACCTGGAAGTCCCCCGCGAAGGACCCGCCGAGCCGAACGTGGTCTCCGATGGAGGCGCTGCCGCCCGCCGCGACGCGCCAGTAGCCGTTGCCGGGGTGCTCTCCGTAGTGGCTGCCAGCGAGGAACAGGTCGTGGCCCACCGCGCGCACGTCCCGAAGCGCGAAGAGTTCCGGCTGAGGCGCGAGCTGGAACGCCTGCGCGAGCGGTCGACGGGGCTCCGGCGGGGCGGGCTGGATCTCGACTTCCGGTGCCGGGCCCACTTCGATCCGGGTTCTGGCGAAGGTCGCCGCGCTTGGCGGTTCCCCGACCTCGATGGTGGCGTCGTGGGTGCCCGGCGCGAGCCCGTCGAGCGCCGCTTGAAACCCGAGCTCGGTGCGCGTCAACGGCACCGTCTGCCCCGCCACCGTCAACCGGTAGGTGGTGTTGGGCAGTGGCAGCTCGCTCTGCACCGTGAGATCGAGCGCGCCTGCGGTCGCTCCGACCAGGACGTTCGCGGGTGCGACCACGGGGATCACGATCTCGATGGCCGGCGGCGCGAAGGGCAGACCTTCGCTGTCGCGACAGTTGGACCACCGCGACCGCGCTTCGTCGAAGGAACACTCGTACCCATCGGGCAGATCCAGTTGCACCCCTTGCAGCACGCGGAGCGCAGCCGACTCGGCGGTGGGATCGGGAAGGGCGTCGCCGAGTTCGGGCGCGAGCGGACCGCCGAGTCCGACCTGAACCACGGTGAGGGTGCTTGGATCGGAAGGCCGGCTCTCGAAGAAGTCGCCGTCGATCGTCGACACGCGCACCTCGTATTCGCCCTCGGGAAACTGATGGAGTTCGAACCGCACCACATCGCTCGGGACCTCGGTCGCGGCCACGACGACTTCCCCGGAGACCACTTCCACCCGATAGCTCCGGGCCACGTCCACGGCCCCCCAAGCGCCAGTCACAGTCGCCCCATGGCCACGCACCCCGAGGAAACGTTGCGGCCCTTCGGTCCAGCTCGGGGCCGGAGGAAGTGGGCGAGGCGGCGTCGGCCGTTGGCGCGGGCGGACTTTGGATCCGAACCCTGGCCGCACCTGCGTCGCTCCCTGGTCGTTGCGCAGCGTGGCTTCACCGCCGTCGAAGTTGGAGACGCGGCTGGTCTGGTTCTCGTCCACGCTCAAGACGGCGCTGCCGCCGCTGAGTTCGGCCTGACCCGCGGGCGTGTCGACCTGCAGGCGCAGTTGGCCGAGGCGGCTGCGGAGCGTTCCGCGCTCGAGCGTCGCGCCACCGCTGCTGCGCCGCGCCTGCCCAGCGTCGCCGCCGTAGATCACCACGAGGGTGTTTGCGCGAAGTTGAACCACCGCACGATCACGAAACGTCACCTCGGCGGAGGACTCGTCCAGCGTGTTGACCCGCCACCCGCGGTAGAGGTCCTGACCGCGAGCCGCGCTTTGCCATTCCGTCTGTTCCGGTTCGCGCGCGCGCACGTTCCGGCGGACCGCGGTCACTTCCGCATCTGCACCGGCCGTGGCCGGCACGTACTCGGTCGGGAGATTGAGCACCACACCGGGTCGAAGGAACGGACCACACGCGCCCCGCTCACTCTCGGGGATGCCTTCGACGAGTTGCGGGTTGAACCGCAGGATGATGTCGTAGCGCCGCCAGTTGCCGTAGAAGCGGTTGGCGATCGAGCCGCACGTGTCGCCGCGCCGCACGGTGTAAACCTGCATCTCGCGCTGCTGCGCCGCCACGAACGTGGGAGGGAGGATCGCTGCAAAGGCGAGCAGCGCCAGGATGCAGATCGAGAGGGAGGTTCGAAAGTTCAACTCTTGGCCTTGCGTCGCGCGCTCTTGACGGCGCGGCGAACCCGCTTGCTGAGCGCAGGTGCACTCCACGGGCTCTTGATGACTTCTGCGACACCCCGCTGCAGCAATGCTGTCAGCGCTCCCACATTCGACGCAGGCACTTCGACTAGCACAGGCAGCCCCGTGCTCAACAGATCGTCGAGGCGGGACACCTGGTCCACGGTCACGAACCACGCGTCCACGGCCGCGCCGTCCGCATTGGATTCGGACACCAGCACGCCGGAGACGGCGAGCGCGAGTTTGGTCTCGTCCGGCACCTCGCCCGCGATCCCAAGGGTGATCCGGTTGGTGGCGACGTCCTGGGTGTCGGCGCGCGGCTCGGCGGCCATGGACACCATGCGCGCCTCTCGGCCGAGGCGGGAGGCCTTCTCGCTGCCCTGTTCGCTCGAGCGGGCCGGTGCCGACGGATCGAGGGTCCGAAATACTTTGGCGACCGAGGCTGCGTTCGGCCGGTCGGCGGCGTTCTTCGCCAGCATGCGCGCCACCAAATCTTCGACCACACCGGGCACCGGCGGCTCCGCCTGAGGCCGGAGCGACGCGATGGAGGGCGGCACCCCGAACAGATGCCGGGCGATCAGCACGCCGACGTCGCCGGTGAAGGGCGGGAACGCGGTGAACAGCTCAAAGGCGATGCAGCCGAGCGTGTAGATGTCCGAGGCCGGCGTGATGTTCCCGTCGCCGCGCGCCTGTTCGGGCGAGAGGTAGTCCGGGGTGCCCGCCACCACGCCTTGGCGCGTGACCCGGCCGGCCTGTTGGGTGTCGTCGTCGAGAAAGGCCAGACCGAAGTCCACCAGCACGATGCGTTCGAGTCCGTCCCGCCGGTCGAAGAGAATGTTCTCCGGCTTGAGATCACGGTGGACCGCGCCGTGGTTCTCCGCGACCGCGAGTGTGGACGCGATCGATTCGAGGATCTCGAATGCACGCGCCAGAGGCGGCGGCGGAATGTCTTCGTCGACGATGTCTCGCAACGACGGACCGGTCAGCGCTTCCATCACGAGGTAGAGCACGCCGTCGTCGCTCTCGCCGTAGTCGTAGATGGTCACGATGCCCGGGTGTCGAATGGCCGCGGCCACCCGCGCTTCCCGTTCGAACCGCTTCCTGGCGATCTCGGCGCCGTGTTTGGAAGAGAGGATCAGCTTGAGCGCGACGTCGCGGTTCAGGTCGAGCTGGGTCGCCGCATACACCGCGCCCATGCCGCCTTGGCCGAGCATCTCCTCGAGTCGATACCGCCCCGCGACGATGTCGCCGGACTGAAACGGCGTGACCTGATCGTCGGTCACGTCATCAACTCCCAGAGCAGGATCGGTTGGTCGCGGCCGGCGAGCTGGCGGCCGCCGAGCTCTGCGAGATCGAAGTCCTCACCCGCGCGTTCGGCGGTCGCCTTGGTGAGCAGGATCTGTCCTGGTCGGGCGATCGCCTCGAGGCGTGCGGCGACGTTCACGGTGTCTCCGATCGCCGTGAACTCCATGCGCACGTCGCTGCCGACGTTGCCGACGATCGCATCGCCCGAGTTGATCCCGATCGCCAGCTGGATGCGCACGCCGAACTTCTCTTCCCAGGCGTCGTTCCCGGCTTCGAGCCACCGCATCATGTCTTCGGCGGCGGCCAACGCGAGGGCGGCGTGGTCTTCCTGCTCGGTCGGTGCGCCCCAGATGGCCATCACACAGTCACCGACGAACTTGTCGACGGTCCCACCGTGCCGGAAGACGATCTCGGTGAGGATCGTGAACAGCTCGTTGAGCAAGGCGACGACGCGCTCCGCTTCGAGTTGGTCGGTCAGCGGGGTGAACCCGACCACGTCTGCGAACAGCACCGTGATCTCTCGGCGGCTGCCGCCCAGTCCCATGTCCTGTTCGCGTTTGACGACCTTGTCGACCAGCTCCGCGGGCAGGTACCGGCCGAGGTCCGATCGGATCGCGACTTCTTCTCGGATCCGTTCTTCGCTCTCTTGCAGGTCCGCGGCGGCGCCACTCATCACGTCGCCCAAGACCGCGAACTCGTCGAGGGTATTCAAGGTCATGCGGCGATCGAACTTGCGATCGGCCAGGTCGGCCGCGAAGGCGGAGAGCGCGGCGATCGGTTTGGTGACCTGCCGCGAAGCCCACACACCGAGCACGATGACGAAGAAGATCACGAGCCCGACGGTGGAGAGCACGATCTTCCGCATTTCGTAGATCGAGGCGTAGACGACCGACGTCGGCAGCTGCACGACGACCGCCCATGGCCGGGTCTGCATGCCGACGACCGTGCCGACCATCGACTCGCCCTCGTAGCTGTACTCGCCCGATTGGGAGAACCGGCCGGTGATTGCGCCGGGCTCGATGCCTTCGAGCGGACCCGTGGCGCGCATGTCCTCGAGCGATGCGACCCGCGTGCCGTCGGGGTGGGCGACCAGGCGGTGCCGCTCGTCGACCACGAACAGAGAGTCGTTCCGATTCTCGAATCGAACCTCGGTCAACCGCGCGACCCGCTCTTCCACCGGACGGAGCGACAACCAGGTCGCCGCGAATCCGGTCAGGGTCTCGCCCACGCGGAGCGGGACCACGAGCGGCACCCGAGGCGCGTGGTCCGCTTCGTCTGCGATCAACGCTTCTCCGCTCGCGATCCCCTGCGCGGTCGCCCGCGTGCGCAACCCGGCGTCGAGGGTCTCGGGGCTCGGCGGAGACGGGTGGCCCGCGTGCCGCACGACGTCGATGAGTGCGCCCTCGGCCGAGTACACCGCGACGTGGTCGATGCGCTCCTGCCCGGCGACCAAGCTCGTCGCGAGCGACACCGTGGCGTCTTCCGGCAGCGATTCGTCCAGCAGCACCCGGCCGACCGTCTCGAGTTCGTCCTGTGCGAGGCGAAACGTGTCGTCGACGCTTCGCGCCACATCCTCGGCGACCGCGAGCTGCAACTCCTGGTTGGCGGTGGCGACCGTGTCCTCGTTCACGTCGATCATCAGCCACGCGACGACCCCCAGCGGAAGGACCGACAGGCCACCACAGAGCGCCATGAGCTTCAGTCGAAATGGAATGGGAGGGCGTCGTGCCGACATGGGCGCCCACCATGACACGAGACCGACGCCGGCACGACACGAGTCCCCCGCGCGTTCAAGGCGCGCGAACCACCATTGCTTCCCCCCAAAAGGTGCTACTTTCCGATCGTGGACCAATCCACCCTGACCCTCGATCACCCCCCGACTCTTTCCGTCGACACACTCGTCGTGGAAGTCGTCGAGGGACCCGACCAAGGGGCGCGTCACGAGGCCGCCCACGATGTGCTGACGCTCGGCACGAGCCCCGGCAACGACGTGGTCCTCGCGGACCCCGCGGTCTCTGGCTACCACCTGGAGCTTCGGGCCACGCCCGACGGCATCGAGGTGCACGACGAGGGATCCCGCAACGGGACGTACCTCGGCCGCGTGCGGGTGAGCCAGGCCACGGTTCCGGCCGGCACGGTGATCCAGATCGGAAAGACCTCCCTCCGGCTCGGGGTGGGCGAACCCAAAGAGGTCTCCCTCTACCCGGAGGACAAACTCGCGGGTCTGCGGGGACGCAGTCAGCCGATGCGCCGGCTCATGTCGCAGGTGTTCAAGGCGGCGCTGAGCGATGTGCCCATTCTGGTCGTCGGCGAGTCGGGGACCGGCAAGGAACTCATCGCCGAAGCGGTGCACCAGGTCGGCGCGCGGTCGCTGCGCCGAATGGAGACGGTCGACTGCGGGTCGATCTCACCGAACCTGATCGCGAGCGAGCTGTTCGGACACGAACGCGGCGCGTTCACCGGCGCGGAACGTCAGCACCTCGGGGCATTCGAGCGCGCCAACGGCGGCACTCTTTTCCTCGACGAGATCGGGGAACTTCCGATGGAGCTGCAGCCGACCTTGCTCGGTGCGCTCGAGCGCAAACGTTTTCGACGTGTCGGCGGCACCAAGGACATCGAAGTCGACGTGCGGGTCGTGGCCGCGACCAACCGGGATCTGCGCGAAGAAGTGAACGCCGGACGTTTTCGTCTGGACCTCTACTACCGCCTGGCGGTCGTTCGTCTGCTCGTGCCGCCGCTGCGCGACCGGCCCGACGACATCGATCTGCTGGTCGAGCACTTCATTCACGAGTCCGGCCACGAGGGCGAGCTCCGAGAGATCTTGCCCGAAGGGTTCATGGATCGGCTGCGCTTGCACCGCTGGCCCGGCAACGTTCGAGAGCTTCGCAACGTCGTGGAAGCGACGCTTGCGATGGGGGAGCTGCCGCCGCTCGACAACATGTCCACCATTCCGCCGCCCGGCGCCGACCCCATGTCGCTCTCGCTCTCGAAGGTGCTGCAGCTGCCATACAAGACCGCCCGCACCGCGATCGTGCGCGAGTTCGAGCGCCGGTTCGTCGAGTACTGGCTCGAACAAACGAGCGGGAACGTGTCCCAGGCGGCGCGCAAAGCCCGGATGGATCGCTCGCACCTGTTCTCGCTCGTGAAACGACACGACTTGCGTTCCTGAAGTTCCCTCCGAGGGGTCGTTGGTGGTGGCGGGACGCCCCGGGCGAGGGGAAACGCCCATACCTGGGGACGCATGATCGTTGATCATTTCAACGGAACGGCCGTTGCAATACGAGGGGCATGGTCCGTCGCGCAGCGAAGTTCGCCTTCACCCCCCTCGCACCCGGCACCGCACCCGGCAGCGGGGTGCGCGCGGCGGTGTCCAGTCCATCCGCGCAAATCGGCGAGCTGGTCGCCGAACGTTACGAAGTGCAGTCGGTCTTGGCCGAAGGCGGCATGGCGTGGGTCTTTGGAGCCCACGACCACCGACTCAACCGTCCGGTCGCGCTGAAGATCATCAAACGGGAGCTGGCACCGCGGCCAGCCGCCATCGAACGGTTCGTCCGGGAAGGTCGCATCGCGGCAGCACTGCAACATCCCAGCGTGGTCGAGGTGTTCGACCTTGGTCGACTTGGCGACGGGTTGCCCTACCTCGTGATGCCGCGGCTGCTCGGCCAAGACCTTGGTCAGCTGCTGGAGCGCACCGGCGCGCAATCCATCCGGACCATCGCCCACTGGCTCGCGGGACCCGCGTCCGCGATCGACACGATGCACGCGTACGACATGATCCACCGCGACATCAAACCCGAGAACCTCTTCCTCACCCACCGTCCGGGTGGCGGCGCTCCGTCGGTGTTGCTCATGGACTTCGGGATCGCTCGACTCGCGGACGGGAGCCGCCTGACCAAGGAAGGCATGTTGCTCGGCACCGCGCAGTACATGGCGCCCGAGAGCGCGCTCCCCAACCCCTCCACCGATGTCTACGCGTTCGCGACCACACTCTTCGAGTTGATCACCGGTGAGCGACCGTTCGTCGCCGACAGCCCCGTCGAGTTGATCACTTTGAAGATGTGCACCGAAGCCCCCCGCTTGTCGCAGGTGCTCGGTGCCAAGGTACCCCGCGCCCTCGACGCGCTCTTCGAGCGCGCCCTCTCCAAGTCCCCGCGCGAGCGACCCCCCACGTGTGGTGGTTTGCTCCGGGAACTCGAGCTGTTCAGTTGGGTCTAACGCATGTCGAATGCTGTTCGTCCCTACCTCACGAACGCTGGGCTCACGATTCATCCGCGCTGGTAGACTGGGCGTGTTGAAGCAGACCGACGAGCAGATCATCGTAGCCGGCCGGTACCGCCTCGAGCAGGAGATCGGCCGGGGCGGCATGGGCCGCGTTCACCAGGCGTTCGATCTTCATCTCGAAGAGCGGGTGGCGATCAAGCTGCTGACCAAGCTCGGGGACGAGACATCCCGTGGCCGGTTTCGCCGAGAGGTGGCCCTCGCCCGCAAGGTCACCCACCCCAATGTCTGCCGCATGTACGACATCGGGGAGACCGAGGACGAACTCTACCTCACGATGGAACTCGTCCTCGGACAGAGCCTCCAACAACGCATGGCCGAGGACGAGGCCCCCAAACTCCCCGAGTGTCTACGGATCCTCGAAGCGGTCGCCCGTGGACTCGCGGCGGCGCACGACGTCGGGGTGATCCATCGCGATCTCAAACCAGCCAACATCCTGCTCTCCTCCGACGGCCGCATCCTCTTGACCGACTTCGGCATCGCGCGGGGCGTGCGCGACGGAACCCGGACCCATGAACCCGGCCGCATGTTGGGCACCCCGTTCTACATGTCCCCCGAACAGGTCACCGACAACCGCATCGGACCCCCGGCGGATGTCTACGCGCTGGGCGTGATGTTCTACGAGATGATCACGGAAGGTGTGAACCCGTTCGGCACGACGGACCCGGTCACGAGCGCGCTCCGGCGCGTCCACATGGACGCTCCTTCGCCGGCGGACGCCAGTCCTCACCTGCCCGAGTCCATCTGCGAACTCGTCATGCGCATGCTGCGACGCGACCCATCCGAGCGGCCCAACGCGTTGACGGTCGCAGCCCGCGCGAGCCACCTGCAGACGCCCGTGACCGCCACCGCTGAGCGACTGGTGCATGCGGCCATCCGCGCCCCCAACCAAAGCCTCGCCGTGCTTCCGTTTCAGTTCCGTGGCGCGGAGGAGGACGGCTACCTGGGCGAAGGCATCGCCGAAGAGCTGATCGACGTGCTCTCTCAGACCAAGGGTTTGCACGTGCTCACGTTCGCGGTCACCCACGGGCTCGGCACCGACCCACGCGGCGCTGGCGTCCGGGCGCTCGGGCCCGATGCGATCGTCACCGGCACGGTGCAGGCCCGCAAAGGACAGGTCCGAGTCAAAGCCCGGCTCAGCGACCCCGACGGACGGCAGACCTGGAGCGGCGGATTCGACGCACCGTTCGAGGAGTTCTTCGAGATGCAGGAGCGTCTCGCCCGGCGCATCGCCGAGTCGCTTCGCCTCGAGCTCGGCATCCGAAGCGTGGCCGACCGGGTGCCGCCGGAGTCGGTGCCCATCTACATGCAGGCGCGCGAGATCCTGCGCCGCCGCCGCCGCCAAGTCGACGAAGCGGTCGACCTGATGGATCAGGCCGTGGACATGGCTCCGCAGTGCGCGACCTACCTGGCCGCCCACGCGCTCGCCCACATGCGTTCGGCGTCGTTCAGCGATTCGATGGACCAGCCCGAGGCACGGCTGCTCATGGCCGAGAAGTCGCTCGAGCGGGCGCTCGCGGTGGCTCCGGACCAACCCGACACCCAGCTGGCCAGCGCGCTGTTCTATGAAGCGCGTGGGGATTTGGTCGGCGAGCTCGGGGCGCTGTTCCAAACACTCGAGCTCGCGCCCACCTCCGCGCCGGCCCACGCGCGGCTCGGCGAGATCCAACTCTTCGCCGGCATGCCGCGCGAAGGAAAACAGCGTCTGCGCCACGCGCTCGAACTGGATCCGACGACGAACGGCGCGCGCATGGAGCTGTCCCGAGCCGTCGCGTTCGAGGGCAAGGACGAAGAAGCCATCGCGTTGCTCGACGCAGCGTCGATGCATGAAGGCGCAAGCTCGTTGAGCGTCATCACCGCGCACTTTCGAACGAAGCTCTACCTCGGCCAGCGTGACCACGTCACCGAACTCAAGGGCTGGCTGACCCTGCAGCCGGCGCACGCGCTGATGCGGCTGCTCTGTGAGTTCGTCGAAGGCACCGTCGGGCTCGAAGCGGTCGATGAGCTCTACCGACAGCTCAAGCCGTGGCTCACCAACGCGTGGTTCCGGTGTCTGGCGGCCGAGACGATCGCCGAGGCGTGCCTCGTGCGCCGGTACCCAGAGCGCGCCCTCGAGCTGCTCGAAGAGGTCGAAGACGTGATGTACGACATCGACTGGCTTCAGCGGTGCCCGCTGACCCAAGAGCTGCACGCGGATCCTCGGATGCAGCGCCTCATGGACATCGTTCGGCTGCGGACCGAGGGGCTCTGGACCCACACCGGCAGTCGGACGTCGTTCACCTGAAGAACGACGCGCTCTCAGCGCCGTCTGTGTTTTTTGCGCTTTCGTTTGTGCTTGGTGCGTCCGGGTGTGGGGGCGGGCGCGTCGGCGGGTGTGTCGGCGGGCGGGGCGGGAGCACCGGCGTCGGGCGCAACGTCAGCGGTGGGAGTCGGGTCGGACGGGTCGCCCGCGTCGGCCGCCACGCTTGCATGGTCTGGGTCGGCCGCATCGCCTGGCGCCGTCGCTCTGAGGACAGCACGGAGCGCCTCCATGAACTCGCCACAGGAGGCGGGCCGCTCCATCGGGTCCCGCGACATCCCCTGGCGGAAGATCTCGTCCACGGCCGGTGGGACCCCGTCGAGGAGCGTCGACGCGAGCGGCGCATCTTGCAGGATCTTCAGGTGGAGCAGCGAATGCGCGTCGGGGTGATCAAACGGCAGCGACCCTGTGAAGAGTTCGAACGCCATGACGGCGAACGAGTAGACGTCTCCCCGCGGTGTCCATCCGATCGCCATGGCGACGTCTGGGGGCACGTACTGCGGGGTCCCGAGCACCAAGCCGGCATCGTCGGTGAGGGTGCCGCCCTTCAACTGACGCGCGAGACCGAAGTCCAGCAGGATCACGGTCTCGGTACCGTCGTCCGCGACCTCCAGGAAGAGGTTGTCGGGTTTGAGGTCGCGGTGCATCGAGTTCCGATCGTGCAGCGCGTCGATCGCGCTCGCCGGTCCGCTGAGCAACGACACCAAACGCGGAAGCGGAACCGGACACAGGTCCTTCTTGCATTGCTCGAGGCTTCGGCCGGTGAGCATCGGCATCACCATGTAAGGGCGGCCGTCGTCGAGGGTGCCGAGGTGGAGCAGGTCGATGATGTGCGGGTGGGAAAGCGAGGCGACGGTCCGCGCTTCGCGAAGGAAACGTTCCACCGCGCGGTGTTTGTCGCTCACCATCGTTTTGATGAACTTCACCGCCACCACGCGCTCGAGCTCGAGATGGCGCGCGGTCCAGATCTCCCCCATCCCGCCTTCGGCAATACGTTCCTCGAGGAGGATCGATCCATCGAGCGCCATGCCTCGCTTCAGTGTCACCGTCGGAACCATACCTTGTCCGGCGGCGGCGCGATCCCTCGTCGTCAACCACCGCTCGGCGGTAGGCTCTCCGCCGTGTCCACGCGCACACAGGCCCTCACGCGGGCTTCGCTCATCGCCCTGTTGGTCGCGGGGTTCGTCGGCGTGGCGTGGCGGGTCGTGGTGCGTCCGGACCATCCACTCGACGCGCTGAACGAGTTCGTCGTGGCGCTCCACGAGGGCGACGACGAAGCGGCGCTGAGGACGATGTCGCGAGACGTCCGCGAGCGGCTGGACCTGCAGGCGTTCCGAAACGCGTCGGCGCAGTTCTCGGTCCTCAGCCGGGCCGAGGGCGTGGCCGTGCATCTGCGTGCCAGCGACCGGATCCGAGCCCCGGCCACGCCCTACATCGCATGCGCGCAGCTCCTGGTGCCGGGTGGGGTCGTGGAAGCCGCCGTGGTGCTGGTCGACGAGTCCGGTTGGAAACTCCAGGCCATGCGCATCGACGGGCGCCCGTTCGCGGAGACGGACGCACCCGCGTCCGCCTGTCGCCGCTCCCGCCTTCGCTGACGGCAGCGGCAGGACAGCTACAGCCGCCGGAACTCGATGCGGCGGTTGTGGGCCCGGCCTTCGGCGGTGTCGTTGTCGGCCACCGGTTCGTCGGCGCCGTAGCCCGCCGCTTCGAGGCGGCTTGCATCCACGCCATGCCGAACGAGCCACCGCACCACCGCTTCCGCCCGCTGCTGCGAGAGGGCGCGGTTGGCTGCCGGTCGACCCTGCGAGTCGGTGTGTCCCGCCACCTGGAACCGCGCGGTGCCTTCTCGCTCGAGCAGTCGCAATGCCTGCTGCAACGTCTCTTCGCTGTCCGGCAGGATCCGGGCGCTTCCGCTGCGGAAGTGAATGCCTTCCAGGTTGATCGTCTGTTGTTGCGGCGGACATCCGAACGCGTTGACCTCTTGGCCATCGGGCGTGCCCTCGCATTCGTCGAAGTGGTTCGCGACGCCGTCGCCGTCGTGGTCGTCGTCCTCGGGGTACCGAGGATCCTGGGAGGGTGCGTGCACTTCGCTTCCGTCCGGCATGCCGCCACCGTCGGTGTCCGAACGACGCGGGTCGGTCTCGTCGTCGTCGAGCACGCCATCGCGGTTCGCGTCTTCGCGGCCGTCGAGCAGTCCGTCTCCGTCGGTGTCCCGTTCCTTCGGGTTGGTTCCGGTCTCGACTTCGAGCCGATCGTCGAGCCCATCCCGGTCGGTGTCGGGCATGTTCGGGTTCGTGCCGAGCTCGGCTTCGCGCTCGTCGGAGAGTCCGTCGTCGTCCGCGTCGGCGGGGCCTGCGATTCGAATCGCCTCCAAGCTGAAGCTGATGCCGCCCACCAAGATCAAGTCCGCACCGGCGTTGTCGCCTCCGAACATGACCGCGGTCCGCAGGAAGGCGCCGATCTGCAGCGGGCGCACGACCGAGATCTCGTATCCGATCGCCGCGTCGATGCCGAACTGGGCGTCGTCGAAGTTGTGGTAGCCGATGTGCGCGCTCACCCAGAGGTTGCTCGGCAGGTTGCCGCCGTCTTCACCGCGGTAGCCCGCGTCGTCGGTCAACAGCCGGATCCGAAGTCCGCCGCCCACCATGGTGTAGCGCGCGCCGGTCTCGCTGCTGGTCGGCAGGGGCCGGGCGAACCCGCCGATGCCCACGATGAGTTCGACCGCGACTGGATCGGCGAGCACCAGGTCTCCGCCGATGTACGCGACGCCACCCGCGGCGCTGTCGCCGGTGGACCCCGGCCGCCCGGCACCGGCGAGCGGTGCGCCGATGCCGATGTCGAGGTGCAGGTTGAGCCGCCCATGGTCGGCCTGGGCGGGGGGAGGAGCGAACAGGACGCCTGCGAACACCGCGAACACCGCACAAGGCAAAGCCGCACATCGTTTCGAATGCATCACGTTCTCACTCCACCCGCCGGCATCACCGACTGTCTCTACAGGGGCCGCGGCGTGTGCCGCGGCGGGGTCTCAGTCCTTGCCGCCCAGCATGCCGCCGAGCGCGCCACCGAGCGAGTCACCGAGCTTGCCCTTGGCAAGGTCGGCGAACTTGTCTTGGTTGTTCTCGAAGAGGTCGAGTACCACCTTCGCGGCCTTCTCGGCCACCTCTTCGGACAGTCCAACCTTCTCTTTGAGTTGGGCGATGATCATGTCTTTCATGGGATCTCCTTTGGGGTTGTTCAGACGTGGCGCGAACAGGGGCGAACCCCGACTCGAACGACTTGGGTCCCCGGGCGCGGACCCTTGGGTTGCCCGGCTCAGGCTCGCTTCGACGCGAGCGCGCTGACGACCTGAGGGTCGAGGTGCACATCCATCTGCGGGTACGGGATGCCGATGCCCTTTTCGGTGAGCTTCTTGTGAATGGCGCGCACGATCTGCTCGTGGACCACGAAGTACTCGCTGGTCTTGCACCACACTCGGACCTGCCAGTCGACGGAGGAGCCGCCGAGTCCGACCAGGAAGACCTGAGGGGCCGGGTCGGCGATCTTCGAGTCGACGAGCTCGAGCGATTGCTCGAGGGCCGCGCGCACGTCGTCGCAGTCCTTGTCGTAGTCGACGCCCACGCTCACGTCGCAGCGCCGCGTCTCGTAGCCCGCGAAGTTCGTGATCGTGTCCCCGCCAATGATCTTGTTGGGAACGATGATCTTGCGATTGTCTGGGGTGGTGATCGTGGTGGTGAAGAGCTCGAGCTCGTTCACCTTGCCGGTGACACCGCCGGCCGTGATCGTGTCGCCGATCTTGAACGGCCGAAACACGAGGAGCATGACGCCCGCGGCCAAGTTGCCAAGCGTGCCTTCGAACGCGAGCCCGATCGCGAGTCCCGCCGCGCCGATGATGGCGGCAAAGGAAGACGTCTCGATCCCGAACACGCCAAGGATGCCGACGATCGACGCCGTGAGCACCAGGTAGCGGACGACGTTCGCGGAGAACGCGGCCACGGTGGTGTCGAGGTTCCGCTTGCTCGCGACCTTGCGGACCGCGCGCGACAGCATGCCCGCGATCACCCAGGCCGCAAACAGCGCGAAGAGCGCGCCGACGATCTTCACACCCCAGGGCGCGACCTGTTCGTTCAGCGTGTGGATGACCGTCTTGAGACTGAACCCGTCGTCGTCGGGAGCGGCGGCTTCTTGCGCACGTGCAAAGGTGGGAACGGCGGTCGCAGCGAGGGCGACCAGGCGGAGAACGAACGGTTTCATGGGACTGCTCGGGACGCGCGAATGGGCGTCAGATGAAGGTGTAGATGAGGCTGAAGGTCGTCAGGGTGTCGACCTTCTCGAAGGACGTTCCATCGGCGCGCAGCGCGGGGACGTTGTCGTAGAGGAGCTTGAACTTCAACTCGACCTGGAGGCTTCCAGCGATCGTGGTCTGAAGCGCGGCGTCGAAGTTCAGCCGGAGGTCTTCGACCTGCTGGAGGTTCAGCAGGGCCTCGATCCCCGTGAGGAACCGGACCGCTTCGCTGAGCTGGTTGTCGTAGCCGAGGTAGAGACGCGCGGCGTGCACCACCTGGCTCCCGTCGGCGAGACACTCGTCCGGCGCGGTCGCGGCGTCGGCGCCCACACAGGTCGGCAACTCGCTCTGGTCGGGGTCGAGGCGGCGCTCCGGATCGAAGTTGTCGTACGTGATGTCGTAGCCGATTTCACCCCACGCGCGGTGCTTCTCGACGTTGAGGAAGTTGCGCATGTAGCCGACCTGCCCTTGGAGTCGGGTGTCGAGACCAGCGAACGTGTCCCAGCGATGGGCGAGTGCGACGAAGAGCGCGTCGTTCTTGGTGAGGTAGAAGTCGTACCGAAGCCGCGCGTTCGAGTTGCGCGCCGTCATGATGTACTCGTCCACCATGTCGTCCGGCAGGTTCGCGCCGCCGATGTTGAACGTCCACGAACCCGCGAAGCCGTGGCGGCCGCGGACGAGGGCAGCGTTCGTTCCGACGTTCAGACCGTACGACTGCGTGTTGCCGCTGTTGAACACACCGCCGGCGCTCAGCGCCCATGCGGTGGTGTCTTCGGTCGGAACATCGGTGTTCACCCGTTCGGTCAATTGCTGCGCCTGGGCGTTCGGCGTCTGAAGGGTCGAAACGGCGGCGAGTGCGAGCGCGAAGTGGAGCGCGGGGGATCCAAGCTTGGTCATGGTTTTCCTGAAGGGGTTGGGCGGCGGTGCCGCACTTCGGTCCGGTGCAAAGCAAACGTCGTTCCGTCCCGATTGCGCGGATGTTGGTTTGATGCAGTGCCGGGGTACGCCAAAACATGGCGGAAACCGACATTGCACGGTTTGGGTAGGCGGTGCTGAAGGCCGACGGTATGGGCGGTCGCCCACACACGGCCAGCGCAGAAGCCGGTCGCCGCAATACGGCGACAGATCGCAGCAGCCGAAGTGGCTAGCGCATCAACGCTTCAAGAAGCGCGAAGCTCTCGGCTTCGTCTCGATCGATCTTCCCGTCGGAGACGATGATCGCTCGAACCGTATCGAGAAAGAGCTGTCGGTGTGCTTTCGGGATCTCGGCGGGGTCGACCTCTTCGGCCCGCGGTGGGACCTCGAGCCAACCATCGACGAGCGCCTTTTCGGCGTCGTCGAGTTCGAGTTCTTTGACGAGCTTTCCGATGAACACGCGCTCGTCGTCCTGGATCTCGAGATCCGCCCAGGCAAAGGAGCAGATGAACTTCATCAGCCGAAGACGATCTTCGCGGTCGAGCGCTTCCATGCGGCGATGCTACTCCCCGCCCGTGTTCGGCGGCAAGCAGTCACTTCTTGCTGGCGTCGCCTGGCTCGGTTCGAGACCTGGCGGAACTAGACTTCGAAGTCGCCGGCTTCCAGGATCTCGGTGATCCGGTACAAGAACCCGTTGGCGTTCACCCCATCGACGATGCGGTGGTCGTACGTGAGCGCCATGTACATCACCGGGTGAATCCCGATGAGGTCGTCGCCGTCCTTCTCGATGACCACCGGCCGCTTCTTGATGGTGCCGAGCCGGAGGATGCCCACGTTCGGCTGAGAGATGATCGCGCCTCCGACCAGGTTGCCCTGCCGCCCGGGGTTGCTGATCGTGAAGGTCTTTCCGGAGAGATCGTCCGGGGTCAGATCGCCGTCCCGTGCCCGCGTCGCGATGTCGCCGATCGCGCGGGCCAGGCCCCGGATCGTGAGCTCGTCGGCGTTTCGGATCACCGGCACGACCAGCCCCTGCGGGGTGTCGACGGCGATGCCGAGGTTGACGGCGCCGAGTTTGACGTAGGCGTCGTCCAGCACCCGCGCGTTGAGCTCGGGGAACTCGCGCAGTGCGCGCGCAGTGGCGGCGCAGGTGAACGCCAAGAAGGTCAGGCCGAGGCCCTCCTTCTTGTACGCACCCTTGTGCGCGTTGCGCAGCGTGCTCGTCTTCGCCAGGTCGCACTCGGCCAGGGTCACGACTTCGGGCGAGACCGACTTCGAGTAGACCATGTGGTCCGCGACGATCCGGCGCCGTCTCGTGAACGGCACGATCTCGTCGCCGGGCGCCTCCTTGTAGGGCGGCAACCGGAACGCGCCGCCGGGCTGGCGGGCGGGCGGCGGCGTGGCCTTGCGGGGCACGGGGCTCGCCTTGAGCGCGTCGGACTTGGCTTGGCCCTTGGGCGCCTTCGCCCCTCGGACATCGGCGGCCGTGATCCGGCCCCCTTCGCCCGTGCCCTGCACGCTGGCCAGGTCGACGCCCTGCTCGCGCGCGAGCTTGCGCACCGACGGGCTGGCGACGGCGTCGTCTCCACCCTCTTTGTCGTCGGCCTTCTTCGCTCCGGACTTCGCGGAAGCCTTGCCGGCGGTCGCGGTCGCGGCCTCGTCGATCTCGCAGAGGGTGTCGCCCACGGAGAGGATGTCGTCGACGGCCGCGTGGATCTTCACGACGACCCCGCCACTTGGGGCGGGGACTTCGCTGTCCGCCTTGTCGGTCAGGATCTCGACGAGGGGCTGGTCTTTCGTGACCTGCTCGCCCTCTTCGACCAACCATCGTCCCACTGTGCCCTCGACCACGCTCTCACCGAGCTGGGGCATGGTCACCTTCGTCGTCATCGCGCCTCCATGTGTGCCGCGCAGCGGCGGGGAGACCTTACACGAATCGGCCCATCGCAGCCCGAGCTAATCGTTCCGTGCGATGGGCGCTCGGCTCGAACGAATCCTTCCGCATGCTGACGGACTCCATCCAGACAGCCGTCCGACCACCGAGGGCAAGGACAAGGGCGCGGACAAGGCAGCGACTGCAGCGGCTGCTACGGGGACTGGGTCACGCCTTCGAAGCCACCGGCGATGATCTCGCCGATGTTGGTCTCCGAGAGCGCGAGCGCGACCCACACGCCGAGCAAAATCGCGACGCCCACCCGCACCGCGACCCGGAGCAGGAACCAGCGGTCCTTCTTCTGAAGGGCGCGAACGTCTTCGAGTTCGTCCGGGGTCAGGGGGGCCGACAGATCGGCCTCTTCCTCCGTCGAACCCTCCACTTCAGAACGCGCCGACGACCGAGAGACCGCCGCCCGTGGGCCCGGCGGAGGGGAGCACCCGCACCTGGGTGGCGGTGGCGCTGTCGTCGTCTTCGTCGCCGTGCCAGAGGAACAGGAAGTACGCCGCGACACCAACGCCCGCGATGGCGGTGAACCCGAGGATGTCGGCGAAGATCGCGCGACGGTTGGCCTTGTCCTTGGCGTCCAGACCGTCCTGCCGTGCTTGTTCCCGTTCGACTGCGTTCAGACTCGGATCGTTGCTGCGCACCACGGCGTCGTCGAAGTCGCCGTTCGCGGAGAGGGCCAGGATGCCACTCGTCAGCGCCCCGACGGCCAGCGCGCCGGTGGCGCCGATCGCGATCAGCGCGGGGGTGTTGAAGAACGCGGGGCCCTCTTCGCCAGGGTCGACCGGATCCCCGGGGTCGATCGGGTCCTCGATGGGATCGACCTCGTGCGTGTCGGGATCGATCGGATCCACCGGGTCGACGGGATCGACGGGATCGACGGGATCGGGGTCGGTGCCGGTCTGCAGCGAGATGCGGACCTCGCTCCGTTCGCCACCGGTCACCTGGATGTCGCGGCGCATGGTGATGTGGCCGGCGAGCGAGACTTCCACCCGGTGCGGACCCGCGACCATCTGGACTGCGTCGAGGATCGGCGCACGCCGTCCGTGGTGTCCGTCGACCGTGACCATCGCGCCGTCGGGTTCGACCCGCAGGAACACTTCGCCGATGCGGCCGCGCAACCGCCGGACCGCCGAGCGCACTTCGCTCCGCTGCTCCGGGCTCGCATCGTCACCGAACTCGATCAGGTAGCGCTCGTAGTGGCCGATCGCCTCGATGGGTTTGTCGAGCTGCTCGTAGCAGTTGGCCATGTTCACGCGCACGCTCGGGTGCGGCGCGATCCGGTACGCCTCCTGGAAGGCCTCGAGCGCTCGCTGGAACTCGTCGTTCTCGAACGCTTCCACGCCCGACTGGAACGCGGTTCGGGCGCGCGCCCGTTCGGCTTCCGTTTGGGCCGCCACGTGCGACGAAAACGTACCGAGGGCGATCACGCCCACCCAAGCCAAACCAATCGCCCGAATCATGGGCCCAGCCTATCCCTGCCGCACCCGGCGCAGCAAGTGCGACCTCACCAGACGGAGAGGTGGTCTTCGACCACACCGAACAAATCGTCGATGACCACATCGCCCACATGACCCCGGAACACGCCGTAGGGTTGGACGAAATCGCTCCGGAGCAGCTTGAGGTCGAGGTGTTGGGCGCGCGCGCCGAGGGGTTGAAACACCAGCTCCACCTGGGGACCGGAAGCCGACGCCGCGGTCTGCTTCGAGCGGATGTGCCAATCCCCGACGCCCGGGGTGCGCGGTACCTCGAATCGAACTCCCCCCAGTGGGGTGGCGATCCCATCGACCCAGAAGACGTTCTCGCGCGAGTCGCCCTGCGCGTCGTCGTACACCTGGGCGGACAAGTTCAGGCCGAGCCGGGTGCCGTCTTCTCTTCGACCTGCGAAACACGCCCACTTCCAGCGGGTCTCGCGGGCAGCGAACGAACGGGTCCAGTCCACGGCGCCCAGGCCCCCGTCCAGATCGATCGACTCGTCGCCGAGCCGCACACTGCCCCGCGCTTCGAGCCCCACCTGTTTGTGGGTGTACGCAGGCCGCGACTGGCCGACGTCGTGCAAGAGCGCGAGCGCGTCGCCCTCGGCCACGACTCGGAACGTGCCGCGCAGGGGCAGATCGCCGAGGGGCACGTCGAGATCGATCTCCCAGCTCCCAGGCCCGGAGATCGCGTCCATCCACGTCATTCGGATCTCCGCGCCGCGGCGGCTCCACTCGGTGCGGCCCTCCACCGAACTCGGCGCGAAGTGCAGGTGTCGTCCAAGGACCGAGACCGCCTCGTACTCGTGGGCCACGTTCGGTTTGCGCCGATCCACCAGGTACAAGAACGCGTTGGCCGCGTAGCCGAGCTGCACGAGCCCAAGGGCAAGAAACAGTCGGTCGGTCACCACCGAGGTGTAGTGCCATTCTTTCAGGCGAAGCTTCTTCGGCCCCCACGCGCCGAGGTCCGGATCGCGGATCGGGTTGCGGTAGCGGCCCCACTGCCACTCGCCATCGACCCTACACGCGCCGGGTGCGTCGGTCAGCGGGGTCACGCCGAACCGACTTCGGTCGCGAGCACCTCTGTGAGCCGAAGCGCCTCATCGGAGTTCAAATGGGCTTCGAGCGCTTCGAGGTCGGGGCGGGGCACGAACCGCTGCCGCAGCGCGCGCCCACGCGTCGCCGCCTCCTCGAGACGTTCGCGGAACTCGGAACGCTCTTCGGCTCGGTGCACGAGCGCCTCGCGCGCTTCGAAACACGCGTCCACATCGCTGCACACCAAGACCATGTCGCACCCCGCTTCGATCGCCATCGGTGCGGAAGGGGCGATGCCGAAGTGATCGGCCACCGCTTTCATCTCGAGGTCGTCGCTGATGATGACGCCCTCGTACCCGAGCTGTTCGCGCGCCACCCGCTGCATCACCTTGCGAGACAGCGTGGCCGGCACGTCGCGGTCGAGCGCTTCGTAGAGCACGTGGGCGCTCATCCACGCTGGCAACCCCGTCGCGGCACGAAACGGCGCGAGCTCCACCGCGTCGAGTCGCTCGAGGCCATGACTCAAGGTCGGCAGCGCCAGGTGGCTGTCGACGTCGGTGTCGCCGTGGCCCGGAAAGTGTTTGCCGCACGACGCCACGCCCGCGTCTTCGAGTCCGGCGGCGAACGCCAGCGCGTGTTCGACGACCGCTTCGGGGGTGGTGCCGAACGCGCGGTCGCCGATGACCGGATTGGCCGGGTTGGTGTCCACGTCGAGTACCGGGGCCATGTTCATCGTGAACCCGATCGCGCGCAGCTGGTGTCCAAGCACCCGCGCCGCGGTGCGCGTCAACGCCACGTCGCCGCGGGCCGCGAGGGCACGCATCGGCGGTAGCGAGATCACCTCTTCACGCAGCCGCGCCACCCGGCCGCCTTCTTGGTCCACCGCGATGAGGATCGGCTCGGCCGCGTCGCTGATCAGATCGGCCAAGAACGCGAGCGTGGCCCGTGGTCCGGCGTCGACGTTTCGCCGGAAGAGGATGATCCCGCCGAGGCCGCCCTGCACGATCGCTTCTCGGATGGGTGTCGGGGCTGATCCCGCGGGAAACCCGGCGATGAGCACCTGACCGGCGATGGACTCGAGCGACACCGTCCGATCAGTAGCGCGTTCCTGGGCATGGGAGCGAGCAGTTTGTTGCTATCTGCCTGAAATCATTAGCTTCTGCCCAACGGCCGGCCAGAGATGGCGTGCAAGGGGTAAGGGAGTGAGGGCGCGGAGCGCCAAAACCATCTATACCAACCGAGAAGTGGATTCCTCGACCGAAGGCGGACGCCGAACCCGACGCCGACGAAGCCGCCGGCAGGTGGAAGACGACGAACTCGACGAGGTCGAGGACGAGGTCCCAGAGCGTACGCTGGAGGGGCCGGCGCCCGCGATCTTCCCAGTCGAGTTCCCGCCCGGTGCGGTGGACCCCGACGCGGAGAAGGTGATCCGCCGGCTCGAGCGCTACGGTCACACGGCCTACTTGGTCGGTGGCGGTGTGCGCGATCTGCTGCTCAGCAAGCGGCCGAAAGACTTCGATGTCGCGACCAGTGCGCGGCCTTCCGAGTGCCGCCGGCTCTTCCGGAACTGCCGGGTGATCGGGCGTCGCTTTCGATTGGCCCACATCCTCTTCGGTGGCGGCAAGATCATCGAGGTCGCCACCTTCCGGCGCGACCCCGGCCAGAAGTTGCATCACCGCTCCTACGCGAAACGGCCAGCGGGCGCGCGCAAAGACACCCCGGAACCGGTCGTGCTCGCGCCGGTGCACTCGGGCGTGGACCACGATGCGGATCTTCTGATTCGCAACGACAACGTGTTCGGACTTCCGCACGAAGACGCGATCCGCCGCGACTTCACGATCAACGGGTTGTTCTACGACCTGCGCCGCAAAGAGGTGATCGACTACGTCGGCGGCATGAAGGATCTGCGGGAACGGTCGGTGCAGACCATCGGCGATCCCGATGTTCGGTTCCGCGAAGATCCGATTCGGATCCTGCGCGCGATCAAGTTCAGCGCCCGGCTCGACCTCGGCATCGCGCCCCCGGTGTACGACGCGATGGTCGACTTCCGCGGCGAGCTGGAGCGGGCGGCGCGTCCGCGCATTCTGGAAGAGATCCTGCGGCTCATGCGCGGCGGACGCGCCCATCGGTCGCTCTACCTGGCGTGGGACATCGGCGTACTCGGGCTGCTCCTGCCGGAGGTGACCTCCTTCCTCGACGACGAAGCGCCAGGTTCCGAACGCACGTGGGGACGGCTGATGGCCGTCGACCGGCGCATCCAGGCGGGCGACCCACCCTCGGACGCGGTGATGTTGGCCGCGCTCCTACTCGGCCCGGTCGAAGAAGAACTCGAAGGTCAGCGCGACCAGAGCTCGGCGTTCGAAGCGTTCGCCGAAGACCTGGCGTTGCGACTCGCGATGCCGCGCCGACTCAAGGACCGCATCCGGTTGCTGGTCACCTCGCAGCGCCGACTGCGCTCCGGCAAAGTCGGAAGCCTGGTCCGCCGCGACTTCTTCGCCGACGCCGCGACGCTCTTCGCCATCGACCGAGAAGCCGCCGGCGAAGAGGTTCCGAGCTGGGCCATCGAACCCGCCCAGGTCGAAGAAGAACCCCGCCGCCGCCGACGCCGCCGCCGAAGGTGATGCGGAACGCCCGTAGGGCGTTCTCGCAGCCTGCCCCTTGCCCCTGCCCTTGCCTTTGCCCTTGCCCGCGGATCAGCGGTCAGATCGCTTGATCAGCGCGACGAGCATCGCGACGACCTGCTCAAGGTGGGCGAGAGCCCGTTCGATATTGCTGGTCTCTCGCTGGGTTTCTGCGGGCCCGGACGCCTTCGGCTTTCCGAACCCTTGAAAACGGCTCCGGACCTGCTCGTCGCTTCGCTCCTGCGCGGGCCCAGAGCCTCCCGCGCGAGAGACAATATTCGACAGCGTGCAGCTCGCGAAGCGAGCCAGCGGTGTCACCGGTTTGGGGGCGGAGCTGCGCCGCGTAGCACCGACCGATGCCCGGCGGCTTCGTCCGCTGGGCATCGGGCTCCGATTCGCAGCCAAGCCGTCGCGAAACACACGGCGTCCACGACGCGGGCAAGGGCACGGGCAAGGGCAACGGCAAGGGAGCAGGTCGCTTCTCAGCGACCTGCTAGTCGCGGACGGGTTCTTGGCCTTCGCGGACGAGTTCGAAGATCAGGCGGAACGCACGCGCGGACATCTCGGGGTCGTCGGCGTCCGGCAACCGGTGGCCGAGGTTGGTGACGGTCACCAGCACCTGCGCGGTGTCTTCGTCCAGTTCGATCGGGAGGTACGCACGGCGGTCGCCCACCCGAGGCGGCGCGCTCAACCGGCCCCGTTCGCGGCCTTCCGCATCGAGTCGGGTCGCGCTGAGTTGCCACTCCACCCCGTACTCGCCGCGCAGCCAGATCCGCAGACGGCTGTCCGAAGGTGCGCCGCGCACATCGACCATCGCGTACGCGGATCCGTAGACGTCGAGCACCGGCGACGCACCGGTGTGGTGGGGCAGGGCGGCGAGGTCGGTCTCGAAGGTCAGCGGCACCGGGGTGTTCAGATCGTGGAGTGCCGCATAGCCGGCATGGCGTTCGCGCGCGCTGTCGCCGAGTGCGAATCTCGCCACCGCGAGCTCGTCCATGTACGGATCGAGTTTGCTCCCGGACGCTTCGAGCACGGTGTCGATCCCCTCCCAGAGATCGGGACTCGCACGCAGGCCAAGCGTCTCTTGTTCCCAGGTGCGCTGTCGCACGAGATCCCAGAGATCGCGGATGAACCGGCCGGTGCCTCCATCGTGTCGTTCGGAGAGGAGCGCGAAGAGCAACGCGCCGCCTCCTCCGTCGAGCGGTGCCCGTTCGTCGAGGCGCTCCACGGTCGGAATCCAGGAACGGTACGGCTCGGCCTGCTGGCGGTCGACCGCGTCGCCGCACCCGAACTCGCCGGTCACGCGCCGCGCGAGGTACACCCCGAGTGCCTTGCGCCAGCCGGATGCCTCCGCCGGATCCAAACTCAGCGCGAGCGTCTCTCCGTAGGCCTGCGCGACACATGCCCCGAGCCGGTCCACGTCTGGGTCGACGACGCCGAACCCGATGTTCGAGTCGAGGAAGCTCCAGGGCACGTCGCCTTCGGGGGCACCCTCGGCCAACGCGTCGGTGGGCGAGAGGTAGAGGTCGAACCCCGAGGTCTCCCCGCGTCCGCCGTCGGGGACCGGCAGCTCCCAACCTTCTCGCTCGAGGACCCAGACCGCCTGTTCGAGCGCCCGCAGCGCTGCGCGGAGCCGGGCTTCGGAGACGTCGTCGGATCCGTGCACGGCGACGGGGAGCAGCTCCGAGTCGATGCGGCGGGTGGCAGGGGGCCGATCCCTCGGCTGCGGTTCCTTGGTTCGCGCGCCATCCCAATGCAGGGCAGTCATGGCGATCAGCGTGGCGGCGACGTTGCCGATGCCGAGCATGTCGCCGCCCTCTTCGCCGAACGAAGGTTCTTCGTCCGGGGGCGGCTCCTGGGCGCCGGCCGAAAGCGGTGCGAAAGTCGCGACAAACCACACGAGCCCGGCCATCCAGACCGCGCCACGGGGCCAGAGGGGCGCCCTTCGGGGCCCGGAGTGAAGTTCGACGAAGGCTGGGGAAATTGACATCTTGCCCCTGAACCCTCTACACCCGCTGTTGCATGACGATGGACGCACCACGTTTCGATCCTGCCGGATACTACGAGCTAGACGTAGCGAAGGGCACCGTCCGTACACGTCGAGGGGAAAGAGTCATCATTCTTTCCGACAACGTGGTGACCGCACTTGTTTCAGCGGCTGCACGATCAGGCGATCTCGCCGGTCTGCGCGCCCTCGGCACCCAAGTGGGCACCGAGGTGCGCGAGGTGCTGGGAGACGACCCGAAACGCGCCACCCCCGAAGCGGTGTTGACCGAAGCGGCGGCGGTGGTCGCGACCCTGGGACTTGGTTCGTTGTCTGTGGATCGGTGGGGCGACGCCATCGCCGTGCGCCTCGACGACGCGCCCGAGTTGGCGGAGACGGCCCTGCAAGCGTTCCTGGAAGCCTTGCTCGAGTCGATGGCCGGACGGGCCGTGGCCTGCGTCTCCGCCGCGGGCAGCTTCTTGGTGGTCGATCCTGGCATCGCCGATGTCGTGCGGGGATGGGCGGCCGGCGGCGCCAGCATCGCGACGATGGTCGGACGCCTCGGTCCAGAAGAAGGTGCAGCATGAGCGCGGCCCGCATCGGCAAACTCGAGGCGCTCCTCGAGCGCATCGGCGAACGACGGAATGAACCGCGCGCGGAAGCGGCGCCTGCAGTGGCTCCGCAGCCCTCTCCGGAACCACCGAGCAGCGTGCATCGCGCGTTCTCGAAACCTGTGGCCGAGCCCAGCCCGGCAAAACCCGTGGCCGAGCCCGTCGCGACTGCGAAACCCAGCCCGGCGAAACCGGCGCAACCCAGCCCGGCGAAACCGGTGCCTCCGATGCCGGAGCCTGCGTTGGAGCTCGAGCCGGTTGTCGATCTGGTCACACCCAAACCGGTCACTCCGGCGGCTGTTCCACAACCGCCCGTTCCACAGCCGCCCGTTCCACAGCCGCCCGCTGTCGCACCGAAGGAACGCGCGCTCACGCCGCTCGAGATGGCGGCGGTCGGTGCCACCGAACCGGACGGCGACAGCTCACCGACCAACCCGCCTCCGGCGATGGAGGCGATCGAACCCAAGACGATCCCGCCGCCCCCTTCGACCGACCCGGATCCGGACCTCGTCGTCACGACTCCTGGGGCGACCAAAGCCCCGAGCGAAGCCACGCCCATCGCGACGCCGAGCGCTTCGTCCGCCGGTTCGATCGCGGCCGTCGTGTCGAAGCCGACTTCGCACGAGATCACCTTCGGGTCCCTCGTGGCCCGCAGCGTCTCGCTGCGACCCCGCTGAGCACGCTCCCCGCACCCACACGGTGAGGTCCGACCAGACGGCTGCTTGATCCGCGGACGGCCCTCTCCGTCGCGTGGAGTTCAGGTAGCCTGCCGCTTCACGTCGATTCGAATCGAAGGGTTGAAGCATGAAGCGCAAGTCGGTGGGCAAGAAGCAAACGAAGCGGTCGAGGGCCAAGCGCCGCATCGTCGTGTTGGGTGCGGCGCTCAGCGGACCGGCCGCCGCCGCCCGCGCGCGAGAGACCGACGCGCGGGCCGACATCGTCCTGATCGGCCGTGCGAAGGCCGTGAGCTATTCGGTGGGCGGCCTGCCCTACCGCCTCTCGGGCGAGGTCGATGGCATCGGCGGGCTGGAACCGGAGAAGGCGAAGTTCTTCCGCGACGTCTACCGCATCGACGTGCGCACCGGCGCGACTGTGACGGCGATCGACCCCGACGCCAAACGCGTGATCACCGATGCAGGCAAGTTCCGGTACGACGCGCTCATCTATGCGCTCGGCGCGCGTTCGGTCTGGCCGGAGGTCGACGGCCTGCGCGACTCGACCAACGTCAGCACGCTGCGCGACCTCGCCGATCTCAAGAAGATCGAACGCAGCCTCGACAAGGGCACCGGCCGGGTGGTCATTCTCGGCGGCGGATTCTACGGCGTCGAAGCCGCGGACTGCCTCTCGCGGGCGGGCCGCCTGGTCACGCTCATCGAGCGGGGCGACCGACTGCTCCCGGACTTCTCGGGTGCCGCCGCGTACCGCGCGGAGTACGCCTTGCGCGCCGCGGGTGTCGACGTGCGCCTCGGCGCCGACCTCGTGTCGGTGCGGAAGAAGGGCAAACGCATTCAGGGCGTCGAGCTCTCGAGCGGCTCCAAGATCGCGACCGAGCTCGTGCTCGTCACCGCCGGTGTCGCGCCGAGAACCGAACTGCTGAAAGCCGCGGGCGGCAAACTGCATCCGAACGGCGCGGCGAAGATCGACGCGCGTTGTCAGACCACGCTCCCCGACGTGTACGCGACGAGCATCGCGGTGGCGCACAAACACGCGGTCACTGGCAAAGCCACCTGGACCGGGCAAGCGGCGGACGCCGACAAGAGCGCCCAGGTGGCGGGTGAGAACGCAGCCGGCGGCGACGTGAGGCTCGGACCGACCCTCGGCACCGCGATCGTGCGGGCCGGCGTGCTGACCTTGGCCCGCACGGGACACCTGGATCCCGACGCGCAGGTCACCACCGTCTCGGGCCGCTCCAAAGATCCGTTCTTCCCGAGTCACGGCCCGCTCACCGTCAGCCTCTACAGCAACGATGCGGGCCGGCTTGTCGGCGCCGAAGTGGTGGGCACCGACGGCGTCGACAAACGCGTCGACGTGCTCGCCACCGCCATCCTCGGCAAACTCAAGGTGGCGCAGCTCGCCGACCTCGACCTCGCCTACTCACCGCCCTTCGGGACCGTGCGCGATGTCGTGAACGCGGCCGCCCGGGTCGCGAGTCGAGGCAACGAACCCATCCGTCCGTGGACCGCACAGCAGCTCGAGGTTCCACCCGATGGCGTGCTGGTCGTGGACGTGCGCTCCGCCGCCGACCGCAGCGAGGGGTTCACCGCATCCCACCACATCCAACAAAAGGTGCTGCTCATGCCACTCGCGAAAGTGGGCGACCGCATCAAGGATCTGCGCGGGCACAAACACGTCGTGTTCGTGTGCGACAGCGGTCGCGAAGCGTACCTGGCGGCGCGGCTTGCACTCAGCGCGCGGATCAAGAATCCGGGCTACCTCGCCGGTGGGCTCCGGCTCTTCGGACCCGAGCTTCACCGTTGAGCGAGGCCAAGCTGCCGAGCCAACCCATCCCGTGGACGTGGCGCGACCCGGCGCCGCACGACGACGCGTCGTTCGATCCCCGCGACGTCTTCGCCGCCGGACTTCGGAACCACCACATCGCGAACACCGCGTACCCGATCGCCCACCAGGTCACCTGGAAGCCGTACCGGATCGCGCGGCCCGACCACGTCGAGGTTGCCTCCCGCGGTCTCGCGCGCGCGGCCGACGGTGGCTACGACGACATGTGTCTCTACGTGCATGTGCCCTTCTGCGAAGTGCGCTGTTCGTTCTGCGAGTACACCGTCGTCAAACGCCAGGAGCACGCGCTCATGGGCGCGTACGTGGACGCGATGGTCCGCGAGGTGGCGCGTTGGGACGAGACCGTGGGTCTCAAGGGCCGCCGCATCCACGGCCTCGACGTGGGTGGTGGGACTCCGTCGATGCTGCCGGCGGAAGATGTCGAGCGGGTGCTCGACGCGATCCGCAAACGGGTGCAGTTCGTCGCGGGCTCGGACATCAGCATCGAGACGACGCCGAAGATCGCCGCGGCCGACAAGGACAAGATCCGCGCGTACCGCGCGATGGGCATCGACCGGATCAGCATGGGCATCCAAGTGATCCAGCCCGACCTGCTCAAGGTGCTCAACCGGAGTGAGAACGGCATCGAGCACCACACCCATGCCGTCGACCACATTCGTGCGGCCGGCTTCGATCGGTTGAACCTCGATCTGATGTATGGGTTCGCGGATCAGTCGCTCGAGAGCTGGGAAGCGACGCTCGACCACGCGATCGGACTGGGGCCGGAGTACATCACCCTGTACCGCATGCGGTACAAGCTCACCCGCATCTCCGACCAGGCCAGTCGGGTCTCTCTCGACGAGGTGCGCCCGATGCAGGCGATGGCGACGGCCAAGTTGCATGAAGCCGGCTACGCGGCGAACCCCGGCAAGACCACGTACAGCAAGATTCCGGGCGACGTCGGGACGAGCGCGTACTTGAGGCGCCGGGTCCAGGACGGCATGCCCTACCTCGGCATGGGTCTCGGCGCGCAAACGTTCACCCACACGACGATCTCGTACGCGTCCGGATCGGCCGGCAAGAACCTCGCGCCCTACCTGAAGGACATGGAGGCGGAGGGCGTGCTCCCCTTGCAGGATCTCTACGACCTCCCGCGCACCCAGATGATGGGCAAGACCTGTGCGGTGAGCTTCTACTTCGGGGAGATCCGAGAGGCCCCGTTCGTGGAGAAGTTCGGCTGCACGCTCTCGGACGCGTTCCCGGACGTCGTCGAGTTCGTGATCTCGGATGGGCTCATGCATTGGACCGGGGAGGGTGCGTCGCGCGCGCTCTCGCTGACGAAACGTGGGGCCGCCTCCAAGAACGGTGTCATTCCCCTCTTCGCAGCGCCCTCCATCCAGCAGCATTTGATCGAGCGCGATCCGCACCACGACGTCGAGCTGGAACGCAGCCGAAAGATCGCACTCCGCGTCGCGGGTTAGTTGGGCGCGCGGCCAGGCCCGCCCATCGCGCGAAGCGAGCCAGGCCCGTGACGGCCATAAGAAGAGTGGTAAGTGGGTGAGGTGTCGAAGGGACCCACCTATGGCGTGCTGCTCGTCGTGCTGGCGCTGGTGTGCGTGGGTGGGCTCTGGGTCGGGCCCGGCGACCTGAACGACGAAGGTCTGCGGGACGCGCTCTTGTCGCTTCGAGCGACCCGACTCGCCGCCGCGGTGCTCGCGGGCGCGGCCCTCGCGGCGGCGGGCGTCGTCGTGCAGGGGGTCTTCCGCAACCCGCTGGCGAGTCCTTCGGTGCTCGGCACCACCGCTGGCGCGACGCTTGGTGGCCAGGTCGCGCTGCTGTTGGCGGGCGCCTTCGGCCTCGCGGTCGACCCAGAACTCATCGTGCCCCTCGGCTGTTTGTTCGGTGCGCTCCTGGCGCTCGGGGTGCTGCTCTCCTTCGTGAAGGTCACCCGAGATCTGCTCGCGTTGCTCCTCACCGGTTTCATCCTCGCGACGGTGTTCATGAGCCTCGGCGGGTTCCTCACCAGCCTCGCGCAGGAGAGCTGGGAGCTCGGTCGCGCCGTCATCGCATTCTCGCTCGGGAGCGTGGCGAGCGCGGGGACCCGACAGGTGCTCTTCGCGTTGCCGCTCGTCGTGTTCGGACTCGTCGCGTGCTGGTGTTGGGGCACCCCACTCGATCTCTTGCTCAGCGGCGAAGAAGAGGCGGAGTCGCTCGGTGTCGATGTGCCGCGCGTGCGGTGGTGGGTCGCGACCTGGGCCAGCGTCCTGGTCGCAGCCGCGGTCTCCCTCGGTGGCAACATCGCGTTCGTCGGGCTCATCGTGCCGCACGCGCTGCGTCCCTTCGTCGGCGTGGGCCACCGTTCGCTGCTCCTGCCCAGTGCGATCGCCGGCGGCGTGTTCGTCGCGCTTTGCGATCTGATCGCCCGCGCGATTCCGTCGACGACGGAGGTCCCGCTCGGCGTGATGACCGGGCTCGTCGGTGCACCGCTTTTTCTCGCGCTGCTCCTGCGCGCGCGCCGCGAGGAGGTCGTCAGCGGTGGCTGAGTCTGCCGAACTTCCGGCGCTCGTCGCCACCGACGTGCGGGTTCGGCGCGGACGCACCCTCGTGCTCCGGGATGTCTCGCTGCGGTGCCGGGCCGGTGAGTTGCTCGCAGTGCTCGGTCCCAACGGCGCCGGCAAGAGCACGCTCGTGCGCGCCCTGGCCGGGCTCTTGCCGTACGGCGGTTCGGTCGAGGTCGCAGGCACGGAGGTCTCGACGCTCTCGCCCCGCGAGCGCGCCCGCCGGATCGCATTCGTCCCGCAACGGTCTGGTCTTCGTTCGGCGTTGCGGGTCGAAGAGGTCGTCGCGCAGGGCCGATACGCCCATGGACCGGGTGTCGGCGACAGCCGCGATCCCATCGGGGCGGCGCTCGAAACGGTTGGCCTCCAGTCGTTCGCGCGCCGGAGTTTCACCACGCTCTCGGTCGGCGAACAACAGCGCGTGCTGCTCGCGCGCGCGCTCGCCGGCGAGAGCGAACTGCTCATCCTCGACGAGCCGACCGCGCCGCTCGACGTGCGTCACTCGCTCGAGACGTTTGCGCTGTTGCGCGGGCTCGCAGAGCGGGGACGGGCGGTGCTCGTCGTGATGCACGAACTCGACGACGCGCGCCGGTTCGCCGACCGCGCGGTGTTGCTCCGCGACGGCGCGCTCGAGACGTCCGGCCCCTCGTCCGAGGTGATCGAACCTGGAGCCGTTCGGAAGGTGTACGGCGTGGACTTGCACGAGCACGCCGGTCTCTCCTTCTCGCTCCCCCACCAAGCGCCGGAGGAAGAATGAAACTCGGCCTGCTGAATCTGGCCGCGGTGCTCGCGGCGCTGGTGCTTGGGGGGGTGCTCAGCGCGGGCGGCGCGGGACTCGAGGCTCGACCTTCGACGCCGGAGGGAGAGCGCGCGATCGCGGATGTGAGCGGACACGAAGTGCCGGTCCGGCGGTACATGCGCATCGCCTCGGCGAGCACCATCGCCGATCAGGTGCTGGCGGAGATCGCCGAGCCGTCCCGCGTCGTCGCGATCGCCGCCCACACCCGTCGCATCGCACGCACCCCGTGGCGCTACGAGGGCAAAGCGGAAGTGCCTCGGCTCGACGACCGCGAAGAGCTTCTGGCCCTCGACCCGGACCTCGTCCTGGCAAGCGGCTTCGCGGATCCGGGGCAGGTCGCCCGGTTGCGTCGGGCCGGTCTGACGGTGTTCGATCTTGGACCGATGCACGGGGTCGAGAGTCTCCTCGAGGACATCCGCACGCTCGGCGCGCTGATCGACGAACCCGAACGAGGCGAGCGGTTCGCCCTGCAGTTCGAGCGGCGCCTGCGCCACGTGTCGTCTGGGTTGGCTTCACCGGAGCGCGTGCACGGCCTGTACGTCGGCGCGTTCGGAGACCAGCTCTACGGGGGGGCCCGGGGCACGAGCTACGCCGACATCCTCGAAGCGGCCGGCGTGGTCGACGTGGCGAGCGCAGCTGGCATCGAAGGTTGGCCGGCGTACCGCATCGAGCAGCTCTTGGAACTCGACCCGACCTGGATCGTGACCCCCGCCGAGCGCGCGTCGGCACTGTGCCGGCACCCGGGGCTCGACCATCTGTCGGCGTGCCGGGAAGATCGGGTCGTGCGCGTTCCCGAGAACGTGATCACCGATCCGGGTCTTGGCATGCTCGAAGCCGCCGAAGCGGTACACGCGGCGATCTACGAGTGACTGCCGGCTGATCTAGCAGGTTGCTGAAGAACGCCCGCAGGGCGTTCTCGCAGCCTGCCCCTTGCCCCTGCCCTTGCCTTTGCCCTTGCCCGCGGATCAGCGGTCAGATCGCTTGATCAGCGCGACGAGCATCG
>JAXMNT010000047.1:0-57272 GCA_034670305.1 Deltaproteobacteria bacterium | reverse complement strand
GTCCGCTGGGCATCGCGCTCCGATTCGCGCCTCGCCGTCGCGAAACACACGGCGTCCACGACGCGGGCAAGGGCACGGGCAAGGGCAACGGCAAGGGAGCAGGTCGCTTTTCAGCGACCTGCTAGCCAGGGACGGCTAGCGGCGGCGTCGGAACGCGACCCAGCCGAGCACCAGCCAGCCGAGTCCCATCGCCGAAGACGGTGAGGACGTGCGGCACCCGCACCCGCCGTCGTCGCGTGGACCTGGCCCCGAGTCGACCCTGGAGCCCGCGTCCACCACCCCATCACCGCCGTCGGTGCCACCCCCGTCGACGCCCGGTCCGGCGTCCACCCCCGGTCCGGCATCGACGCCCGGTCCGGCATCCACCCCAGCGCCGACATCGGCGGCCGACCCGGCATCCTCCGAGCCCGCATCCGCCCCCGCGTCCGGGGTGCCGCCCGCATCCGGTCCGCCTCCGTCTCGTCCATCCATCATGCCCGCGTCGCCGCCCGCGTCGAACACCGACGCGTCCATCGGAGCGCCCGCATCCGAGGGTCCCGCATCCGAGCGCCCATCCGCCCCGTCTGGGAGTCCACCATCGGGCAACATGCGCGCGACCCGGAGCGCGGCGATGCCGCCCTGGTCGCGGGAACCGGAACCTCCCGCGTCCATGAAGTTGAACACGAGCCCCAGCGATTCGCCGGCGGCGATGCCGAGCGAGCTCACGTCGATCGCCCCGCCGAGCGGCTCGACGGACCAAACCTCGGGGCCGGCGTCGGCGGGCGTGAGAACACTGAACGAGGCGGGGCTGAACGAGTCCACCACCGCGCCGGTCGCGTCGAGCCGCGCCACGTCCAAGTGGTGATCCAGCGCGCGGCCCGCGTCGTTGCGGTACACGTACACGTAGTTGACGACGATCACACCGAGGTTGCCGCCGGTCCCGTTGACCATCCGCAAGACGAAGCCGCCCGGGTTGAAGTCGCTGCCGGACGGCTGCACGCCGAGCGCGTTGTACATGCGGCCGACTTCGCCCGTCTCGATGTCGCGGAACGCGTACACGCCGCCGGTCGTGACGCCACCGGCCGCCACGCCACGCGCGAAATCGCCGCTGGTCTCGGTCCCCCCGAACATCATGTCGCCATCGCTCGCGCCGAACGCGATCCACTCGTCCGAATCGAGCGCGCCGGCCGCGGGCGTCGGCGCGAACCCGGCGCCCATGAACGCGGAGAAGTCGTAGGTGACCGGGTCGTCGAGCACCTGCTGGGCGCCGGCTGTGGAGGACGCTGTGGCGCCCACCGTCAACAGAATCGCAAGCGACAAAGAGAAGGAACGCGCAAACATCATGGCCGGAAGATACCACGCGCTCGGTGACGGGCCCGTGTCCGCGGAGGGGCACCGTCGCGTCGATCGCCGGCCCGTCTGTGCTATGTCGGCGCCATGGATTTCAACCTCTCGTCCCACCAGCAGGGACTCGTCGATGGTGCCCGTGAGTTCGTCAAAGCGAAGATCATCCCGATCGCCGGCGAGTGCGATCAGACTGGGAAGTTCCCGACGGACGTCTTCAAAGAAGCGTGGGAGCTCGGCCTCGTGGGACCGGTGCTGCCCGAAGCCTACGGCGGACTCGGTTTGTCGGAGCTCGACAACGTCCTGCTGACCGAAGAGCTCGCCTACGGTTGCACCGGCATCCAAACGTCCATGACGGCCAACATCCTCGCGGCCACGCCGCTGATGATCGCGGGCACCGAGGACCAGAAGAAGAAGTACATCGGCATGCTGACGGCCGATCCGATCTACGCCGCCTACGCGATCACCGAGCCCGCCGCCGGGAGCGACGCGGCCGGCATCCAGATGCGCGCCAAACAGGTCGGCGACGACTGGGTGCTGAGCGGCGAGAAGTGTTTCATCACCAACGGCTCGTGGGCGAGTTGGTACGTCGTGTTCGCCACAATCGACCCGGCGCTGCGCCACAAGGGCATCATGGCCTTCGTGGTCGACCGCGACAGCGAAGGGCTCACCGTCGGCAAGAAGGAAGACAAACTCGGACAGCGCGCTTCAGACACCGCGACCATCGCGTTCGACGACGTCGTCGTGCCCAAAGCCAACGTCATCGCGGAAGCCGGCCAAGGCTTCAAAGTGGCGATGAAGACCTTCGACCGAACCCGACCCGACATCGGCGCCGGCGCGTGCGGTCTGATGCGGCGCTGCCTCGACGAATCGGTCGCCTACGCCAACGAGCGCAAGACGTTCGGCGTGCCGATCGCCCAGCACCAAATGGTCCAGCACATGATCGCGGAGATGGCGATCAAGTACGAAGCCACGCGCCTGCTCGTACACAAGGCCGCGTGGCAAATCGAGCAGGGCGGAAGCAACTCGCTCGTCGCGAGTTACAGCAAGGCCTTCGGCGCCGACAGCGCCATGCAAACGGCCACCGACGCGGTCCAGGTCTTCGGCGGCAACGGGTACATCAAGGAGTATCCGGTGGAGAAGCTGATGCGCGACGCCAAGATCCTCCAGATTTACGAAGGCACGTCGCAGATCCAGCGCATGGTCATCGCCAAACACGTGTTGGCCGGCAACCGCTAGGGCACCGGCCTGCGCAGGCGGTTCCGGCCCGGAAGTCCGCCGAACCCGCCTGATGCGGTACCCTCCCACCCCGATGGCGTCCGTCTCGAGTTCCATCTCCTGTCTCTCCCTCGCCACTCGGCTGGGGACGGTGGGTCTGGTGTGTCTGTGGGCGTGTGGCAGTGCGGAACACGACGGCGGCACCCAGCCCGTCATCGACCCGGATCCGCAGACCGAAGTCGAACCGGTCGAGACCGAGCCCGCACCCATCGACCCCGAAGCGCTGCTGAACGAGACCCCCGAGCCCCGCCCGCCGCTTCAGCCCCCGACCCTCACCTTTCCGCCCGGCACGTTCGGTCACGACGAGCTGTTGCGCGCCGTCGCGAGAGACACGCCGCGGCAATTCAAGCCGGTCGGCACGACCTCGGTGGTGTTCCGGATGCAGATGCGTTCCGATCACACCGCGGCGTTCAAACCCCGCAACCGGCAACACAGCTCGGGCTACCTCAAAGAGGTGGCCGCCTACCGCGTGGGGTGGATGCTGGGTCTCGACAACATCGCGCCGGCGGTGATCCGGCGCGTGTCGCTCGGCGAGATCCGCGACCGACTGCACCCGCGCTACGACGACGAGCAGACCTTCGACGATCTTCGGCAAGCGATGCGCAGCGACAGTCAGGGCGTGCCGGGCGCAGCGATCTACTGGGTGCCGGACATGCACAGCCAGCGGCTCGAACGGGGAGAGAACCTCGAGATCTGGCGGCGCTGGCTGACCCAAGGCGAAGCGATCCCGGAGGACCGAATCCCGATCGCGCGCGACCTGAGCACGATGATGTTGTTCGACTACCTCATCGCCAACTGGGACCGATTCAGCGGCGGCAACATGCAGGGCCTCATTCGAGACGACGACCATCGAGAAGGGCCGCGCGGCGATCGGCTCTTCTTGCGCGACCACGACCTCGCATTCCCGTCGCCGCTTCCGGAAGACGTGCACGAGCGCCTGCTGACCCACATGCGGTACGCGCAGAAGTTCTCCCGCGCGTTCGTCGGACGCCTCCAGCGCCTCGACCGCGCGGCGCTTGATGCGGCCCTCTCCGCCGAGCCCACCCACGCGGAGGACCCGCTGCTCGGCCCGGAACAGATCGGAGGCGTGATGGAACGCCGCCGCACGCTGCTCTCGTACGTGGGCGCGCTCATCGACGAGTTCGGCGAAGAGGCGGTCCTGTGCTTCGATTGAGTCCGGTGTGGCTCCGATCGAACCTTCACCGCGGCGTCGGTCGCTAGCCCGCATGGGGGGCTGGGAGACGGTGCTTGCCGCACTCGGCGGTCTCCTGCTCGGCATGGGTCTCGGCATGGGTCTCGGACGCGGACGAGAACGCGCCGTGCTGCGGAGGCTCGACGAGCACGCGCGCCGGCTCCGCCGCGTCGTCGTGCCCCTGCTGGAAGAACACGCAGACGAACTCGGACTCCCTCAAGCCGACCGCTGCCGCAACACCGACGATCCCCTCGAAGTCACCGTGCAACTCTCCGCCGCCATCCGCGAACACGAACGCCCCAGCGTCCTCCCCTTCTCGGACACGATCCAAGCCCCCCGCTCCAGCATCTCGACGGACGACGAAACCAAGAAGTAGAGCGTCGGCTTCAGCCTCGGCGTCGGCGTCGGATTCGGCTTCGGCGTCGGATTCGGCTTCGGATTCGGCTTCGGATTCGGCTTCGGCTTCGGATTCGGCTTCGGCGTCGGATTCGGCTTCGGCGTCGGCTTCGGCTTTGGCTTCGGATTCGGCGTCGGATTCGGCGTCGGCTTCGGCGTCGGCTTCGGCTTCGGATTCGGATTCGGCTTCGGCTTCGGATTCGGCTTCGGATTCGGATTCGGCTTCGTTCCGGATCGGGCACGGGCACGGGCACGGGCACGGGCACGGGCGCGCACGATCAGCAGCAGCGTCCTCGGGCACGGGCACGGGCACGGGCGCGCACGATCAGCAGCAGCGTCCCCGCGCACGGGCACGGGCACCGCACGGATAAGCGGCAGCCGTCGTCTACTTCGTCAGCCGGTAGACGATGTCGCCGCGCAACACGGCCACAGTGTTCCCGTCGGCCGACAGGGCCGCGGCGCGCGGCACCTCTTCGATGTCGGCCCAACCCTCCGGGCGCCACAACTCGGCGCCGTCGAGGTCCACGCGCAGCACGCCTTCGGCCGTCTCGAAGATGTAGACGTCACCGCCCGATGTGACGCGGCCGCCGAGCAAGGGGGCTGGCGTCGGCTCGCCCGCGGCGAGCGCAACCCCGTCACCGGCCGGTTCGCCTTCCGCCGTGAGCGGAACGACCCGGCGGGCGCCGAGGTGGGCGGAGAGCAGTCCCTGGGGTGCCCACCCGAGCACCCGCCACGCGCCATCGTCGTCCGCCGTCTCTTGGCAGGTCAGCGCGCCTTCGACGATGCGGATCGATCCCAGTTGAAGTGGTGTGTTCCCACCCCCCGTGCGAATCGCCCGCAGAATCGCTTCCCCTCGTTCGCAGCGCCGGCGCACCTGCGCCACGTAGGTCGTGCCGCCTGGGTCGCGGATCGGCGGGCGCGCATTCTCCGCCACGCTCTGTTCGCCCGTCGGCATCACCCGCAGGGTCGCGCCCCCGACGTGCACCAGCAGATCCTCGCCGTCGAACGCCAAGGCGGTGTGGCGCACGTTGGGATCGTCGGGGGGGAACGTGCCGGTGTACCAGGGCCGCATCGTCACGCCGGGCGCGGCCGCCGCTTGAATGGCTTCGGGCGAGGCCTGCGCCCCCGCGACGATCTCACCGAGCGCGCGGACGAGCTCGCCTTCGGCCAAGAGCGCGTCGAGCCCCGCGACCATCGCGTCGCGCACCAACGCCTCCGGACACTCGAGGCCCCAGCGGGCGGTCCCGATGCGCACGTTGGCCGAGGGTCCACACAACGCCGCGACCAACGCGGCCCGCGCTTCCGGTGCCCGTTCGAAGGTCGCCGTCGGTTCCGCGCGATCGCGCGAGAGCCCGCCGGGTCGGTCCATCCAGCGAATCGGCACCGCCACCTCGCCCACGTGAATCGTCACTTGGAGATCTTCGTGGTGATCGTCGTCCAGATCGCCGACCTCGACGTCGGCCCGGACCCCGCCGCGGGTGGCGATGGCCTCACGCAATCGCGGGCGCCGCTCCCTCGAGACGATCCACACCCCGGTCCATGAGGTCGGTCCGTCCACGACGTCCGGGCACACCACCTCGGCGGTGGCTTGCAGGGCGTAGGGGCTCAGGGTGCGGAGACTCGCCTCCCCGACGGTGCAGCCGGTGACCTGGGTGGAACCGAGCAGGCGCGAGGTGAACTGCATGCGGTCGCGGGTGCCCGCCCACACCCCGAGCACCTCGGTGTTGGGGTCGTGGCGCACCGCGATGACGTCTCGGTCGCCGTCGTCGTCCAGATCGAGCGGCAAGAGCGCACGCACCTCGGCCCCTTCGGCCACGACCGCACCCTCGACCCGAACCCCCATCGTGCCCGCCGGCAGCGACTGCCCCTCGGCCGGTTCGAACGGTTGTTCGCTGGGTGGCGGGTCGGGGGCCTCGACTTCGTCCGGCGGCGTCTGACCGAAGGGCACCCGCCGATCCTCGTCGCCGCAGCCGAAGCCACCCGCCACGAGCGCACACATCCAGAGGGGAAGCCAGACAAAGCGCATCGCCTGCTCATACCACGGTATTTCCTGGGGCACTGCACCGAGACCCGTCCAGTGCCCCCTCTCCCTTCGGACACCGTGCGTAAACCCAGGCGTTGGGAGATTCAGTTGTAAGCACTCGTGGTTGGCGGGGATCCCGCGGAAGGGTAGGGTCGCCCCGAACATGTCTTGGGTGGTTCGAGTGGGGCTCTTGCTGGCGATCGCCGGTGGGACCGGAAGCGTGGTTCACGCGCAGCCGGGCGACGATTCTGTGGGCGATGCGGAAGCCGGAACGGAGGCCGAAGCCGACGCCGACGCCGACGCCGAAGCCGGGGCCGAAGCCGGGGCCGAAGCCGAGGCCGAGGCCGAGGCCGGGGCCGACGCCGACGCCGATGCCGAAGCCGAAGCCGGGGCCGACGCCGATGGCGAGGCTGAAACCGCTGCGAGGGGCGTGGTTGGAGACTCGGTCGAGAACGTCGATGCGGTGGACGATGGCCGGGTGACGCTCGACGACGTGCGCCCAATCGCCGCGGCAGAGCAAGACGACGACGACGACGACGACGAAGACGAAGAAGAAGACGAGAACAGCGCCGAAGACACCGGTCCGGTCATCTCACTCGAGGGCGAGTACCGCTTCCGGTTCAACGCCATGAGCGATCTCCCGCTGCAGACCCGCGAGCGCACCGGCTTCCCCGAAGAGCTCGGCCAGAACCTCTGGGCCACCCAGTGGCTGCGCCTCACCGCCCGGCTCGAGCTGGACCCGACCTTCGAGATCATCGCGCAGATCGACCTGGCCGACGGCATGGTCTTCGGCGACGAGACGGTGGGTGTCTCGGCGGCCGACCGCCCGCGGAACAGTCGAAGCGCGTTCGAAAAGTCCGGCATCGATCCCCGCTGGCTCTACGTGCAGTGGCGGTCACCCATCGGCGTGTGGCGCGCGGGCTTGCAGCCGAGCCACTGGGGCCTGGGCCTTCTGGCCAACGACGGAACCCACGAACCGCCGTTCGGCGACTACCGATACGGCAACCAGAGCGTGCGCCTGCTCTACGGCACCCGCCCGGCCGGCGCGGACGTGCCCCTCAACATCGCGATCGCCGGCGACCTCGTCTACAACGATCCGGTCGCCACCCTGCGCGACGACGAGCGTGCGCTGCAGGCCGTGCTCGCGGTCCAGTACGGCACCGAACGACGACAGATCGGCGCGTACGTCGTCTACCGAAGCCAGCGCAGCCCCACCGACAACGGGCTGGGCTTCGGCGGCGAGAGCCCGCGCGAAGGGCTCGACGCGTGGATCTTCGATCTCTTCGGCCGGTACGAGTTCGACGAACCGAGCGGCGGCAAAGCGTTCATTGCATTCGAAGGCGTGCACATCCGCGGCACCACCACCCTGGCCCGCACCGCCGAACGGCCCGAAGACGACGTGCGGCAAACGATGTTCGCGCTCCAGCTCGGCCGCAACGGCGAGTCGACCGACGTCGTGCTCGAGGCCGGCTACACGAGCGGCGACGCCAACGCGGAAGACGGAGTGCAGCGGCGCGCCAACATGCACCCCGACCACCGGGTCGGGCTCATCCTCTTTCCCGAGCTCCTCGCGTGGAGCACCGCCCGCGCCAGCACCCTCGCCCAGTCGGACCTACTCAGCGGCCGGCCCCAGCCCGGAAGCCAACTGCTTCCGACGGACGGTGCCGCCTCCGGTGCGGCGTACCTCTTCAACTGGTTCACCCTCCGGCCGACCGACTACCTCGACGTGCGGCTCGGTTGGATCTGGGCGTACGCCACGAGCGACGTCGTCGACCCCTACCGCCAGCGCGCGGACTCGCGGCTGCAGAACTACCGGGGCGGCAACCCGCGCAACCGCGACCTCGGCCTGGAACTCGACGCGTCGATCCTTGCCAACATCGGACTGCCCCGTGGCGTGGATCTGACGGTGGGCATCGAAGGCGGGGTGCTGATCCCCGGCCACGCGTGGGACGACGCCGAAGGCGGCCGCATGGACCCGCTCGGCCTCGTGCGTCTGCGTTTCGGAGCCCAGTTCTGAGATGAGCGCCCCCGTCCGCTGCGCCCTCGTCTCGCTCCTCGCGTTGTCCAACGCGTGTGGCGACGACGATTCGGGCGTCGCGGTCGACGCGGGCGCGCCCGACAGCGAAGTCGAGACCGACGCCGGCCCGCCGCCCTTCGCACCGGAGAGTTTCTGCCCGGGTTCCGAAGGGTGCGAAGACGTGGGCGACGACGTGCTCTACGTCGGTGCCGCGCAGCGCGACATCACGCCGGTGATCACCGAGACGACGGACATCATGACGCTCGACGTCAACGGCAACGGCGTCTGGGACCCGGCCGACGGCGATGAGATCGAAGACCGCAACGGCAACGGTGACTTCGATCCGATCTTCATCGGCGGCTTCGGCAACCCGCGCCCCGCGAGCGGCGTGCACGACCCGCAGTGGGTGCGCGCCATCGCGCTGCGTCAGAACGAAACCACGATCGTCCTACTGATGACCGATACCTTCAGCATCTTCATCGACGACACCGATGCCATCCGTGAACAACTGGCTGGCGACGATGTCGACTACGTGGCGACCTGCGCGTCGCACACCCATCAGGGCACCGACACGCTCGGCATCTACGGCCTCGGCGAGACGATCAGCGGCGTCGACCCGGCGTACCTGGATCGGATCCACACCGAAGGTGCAGCCGCCGCGCGCGAAGCGATCGCCGCGCTGCAGCCCGCCCACATTCAATACGCGACCTTCCGGTTCCGCGATCAGCCGGGCGGCATGAGCCGCTACGTGAGCGACGCACGCCACCCCCGGATCATCGACGACGAAGTCCGCATCCTGCGCTTCACCGAAGCGGACTCGGGCGACACGATCGCCACCTGGGTGAACCTCGCGGCGCACCCGGAGTACTGGGGCAGCCGCAACACCGAGCTGTCGAGCGACTTCCCGCACTACCTGCGCGAAGGCATCGAGAACGGCATCGCCGGACCCGACGGAGAACTCAAACCAGGCGTCGGCGGCATGGCGGCGTTCTGCGCCGGCGCGCTCGGTTCCCAGATCGGACCCGGCGAGATCACACCGGAGACCTGGGCCGGCGAACCGCTCGAGCGACACGGCTTCGAGACCATGCAGACCGTGGGCGAACAGATGGCCTACTTCGTCCTCGACGCGCTCGACGAAGACGGCGGCTCCGAGACCGACGAGACCGCCGATCTCGGTTTCCGCAACCGCCGCCTCTTCCTCGACGTGCAGAACGCGGGTTTCCACATCGCGATCTTGAACGACCTCTTCGTTCGGCAAGCGTACGACTGGGACCCGGAGCAAGTGCTCTCCCCCAGCAACCAGCCGGACGTCGAAACCGAAGTCGCGATCATCGACATCGGCCGCATGCAGATCCTCTGGATGCCGGGCGAGATCGACCCTGCGCTCTTCGTCGGGGGCTACGATGGTGGCTACACCCCGGAAGACACGGTCATCGTCGACACCGAGGTCGAGAACGCACCGGTGCTCGCCATGGCCCCGCCCGCTCCTTATCTACGGGATCTCGCCCGCGAAGACGCCGACTGGGTCGCGCTCGTGAGCCTCGGCAACGACCAGATCGGGTACTTGTTGCCCGAGTTCAACTTCGTGCTCGATCGCCGCCAGCCCTACATCGAGCAGGCGGCCGGAGAACACTACGAAGAGACCAACTCCGTGGGCAAGGATGCCTGGCCGCGGCTGCAACAAGAGACCGAGGCGCTGCTCGCGTGGCGCCCATGAACAACAACGACGCGTGCACTGCGCGCATGAGGAGAGACCGATGAAGAAACGTTTGGGGAACACGGCGACTGGGCGACTGCTCGGTCTGATTCTTTCGGTGGCCATGCTGGGTGCATTCGGCTGCGGCGACGACGACGCGGGTGGCGTGGACGCCGGCCCGGGCACGGACACCGGCGGCACCGACGCGGGCGGCGGCATGGATCCCTTGCCCACTCTGGTGAACGGCGACGGGCCGGACCCGGCCAGCGAGACCGGCATCGAGCCGGACCCCGCTGGCGTGGAAGCGCCCGAGTTGAGCTGCTTCGGCATGCGCACCATCCCGGCCGGCGGCGACGCCGTCACCTTCCAGATCGAGATCAAGGAGTTCCGCACCGACGACACGCTCGAAGGGCTCTGCGTGAAGTTCTACGACGACAACATGCCGAACCCGGCCGACACCTGTGACCCCGACACCGACCTGACCACAGACGCCGATGGGCGGGTCGAAGTCACGTCGGCCGCCGGCGGCTTCTACGCCTACCGCGTGTTCCCGAAGGACCACCCTTCCCCCTCGTTCCAGATCGCCGGTTCGATCCAGATCAACGAAGCGGCCCCGGACGCCACCCGGATTGTCGAAGGCAACAGCGTCTCGCAGGCGACGCTCGATCTGATCCCGACCGTGCTCGGCTTCATGCAGGTGCCCGGCACCGCACTCGTCGCCGGAACCGCGTGGGACTGCGAAGAAGACCCGCTCTACGGCGGCGTCGTGCGCATCTACCGCGAAGACGGAACCCTCATCTCGGAAGGCACCCGCAGCGCCGACCCGCACTACCGCTACTTCGACGGCGACGACTTCCCGAAGGCCGACCAGCCCTGGAGCCACACCGACGGCCTCTTCGCGATCGCGAACCTGCCGGTCGATGCCGGCGGCGAGTTCGTATTCGTGGAGTTCATCGGCCGCCGCACCGACGGCGGAGAAGAAGAAGTCATCGCCTGTGAGCGCATGCCGATCTTCGCCGACACCATCTCGATCGTGAACCTCGGACCGCTGCGCGCCGACGCGCCCAGCTGCCCCGGACTTCGTTGATCATGCGGCGACTCCAACCTGTGCGTTCGTTCTCCGCAACCGCGCCAGCGGTCAGCTCGGGAGTTGTGACGCTGCTCGCGTTGCTCCTGTCGGGATCGGCCGCGCACGCACAGTTGGGGTCGCCCGACGCTGGACCGGACACCGAAGCCACCGAAGGTGTGGCCGAGGTGGACCCAGCCGCCGAAGCCGAAGCCGAAGCCGCCGCCCAAGCCGCCGCCGAAGCCGCAGCCGCTGAAGCCGCCGCCGCTGAAGCTGCGGCCGCCGAAGCTGCTGCCGCCGAAGCCGGACCGCCGCCGCTCACCGACGCGGAGATCCGAACCGCACTCGCAGCCGCCCAAGAAGAAGTCGCCGCCGCGCGCGCCGAAGCCACCGAGGCCCGCGCCGCCGCCGACCGCGCCGCACGGGCCGCCGAAGACACCGACGCCGGCATTCCCCTCGCGGTGGGCCTGCACGGGTACTACCGCGCGCGCTACGCCTGGTTCGGCAACGTGCCGCTCCAAGAGACGGTCGGACCGCGCCAAGGCGCGGGCAACGCACACTTCGCGTTCCAGCGCCTGCGGCTCTCGCCCGAGGTCACCTACGGCAACCCCGAAGATCCGATCGCCGCGCTCTACGTGCAGATCGACGCGCTCGACAACGCAGTCTTCGGCGACAACGCACGCATCACGCGGACGCCACTGTTCGCCGCCGACCCCGGCTACACGGACTACGAAGGCTTCGACATCGCGGACTCGATCCGACTCGAACGCGCGTGGCTGCAGGTCAAGGTCCCCGTCGGCCAGATCCGGCTCGGGCGCATGCCCTCCAACTGGGGGCTCGGTCTACTGGCCCACGACGGCAACGGCCTCGGCGAATGGGGCGATCCGATGTTCGGCACGAGCTTCGACCGGGTGCTCTTCGCGACCCGCCCGATCACCGTGTTCAACGCGCTCTCCCGCGGCGACGCACGGCCCACCCCGCTCATCTACGCGATCGCGTTCGACAAACTCGTCGACGACCCGATTCGCGCCGGCACCGACCCGCCTGACCCGGACACGGTTCGCATTGGCGCGCTCGGCCCGCTCGGTACCGTGCCCGACGAACGTTCCACCATTCCGTTCCAGGCTTGGGTCGGCGAAGACAACGACGTGAACCAGCTCGCCAACGCGGTGGTCTGGCGCGACGAAGACTTCGGCCGCCACGCGAGCGACGAACTCACCGTCGGTGGGTACTACGTGTACCGCTGGCAGCGCCGCGGCGGCGCGATCCGCAACCTGCCGACCGATGCCCAAGCCTCGCGGGTGCACATCCTCGATGGCTACTGGAAGCTCAAGTACAACCTCGGCCGCAACATGCCGAGCCTCTACACCGAAGGCGAGATCGTGCACATCCGAGGGCGCACCAACACGGTGACCCTCGCCGGCGGCTGCGACGACGACACCGGCATCTGCCGCCAGACCAACGCCAACATGCTCGGCGGCGCCTTCCGGGCTGGGTTCATCCGCGAGGACCGCTACGCGATGGTGCTCGAGATGGGTTTCTCGTCCGGCGACGGCAACCTGTTCAACAACCCAGACCTCTCGGTGCGGCCGCTCCACCCCGATCACCACGTGGGCCTGCTCATGTACCAGGTCGGTCTCTCGACCATGACCGCGCTCGGACTCGGCCCTGAGATCCGGCCGCTCTGGTCGCGCGGCGGCGTGTGGAACTCGGTCTATGTGTTCCCGCAGATCCGCTACACGGTGGTCCCCGGCATCGAGCTGCATGCAGCATTCCTGACCGCGCGGGCAGATGAACTCTTGGCGACCGTCTACGTGAACGAACGGGACGACTTCACCGATACGAGCTGTGGTCCGTTCCAGGGCGAGTGCCGCATCGGCTACGAAGTGGACCTGGCGCTGCGGTTCAAGTGGGGTGAGAACGATCTGCTTCGCTGGGACACCGAGCTCGGCTTCATGAAGGTCGGCGACGCGCTTCTCGGTCAGTTCGGTGGGCTCAGCCAGAGCTTCCTCTGGACGGTGCAGTCCCGCCTCGCGATGGTCTTCTGAACCGGGTCTTGTGAACCTGCGTGCACCACCGGGTGCACGCGGTGTTTCCCGAAGACAGCGCACGCGGATCGACGTGCGGGGCCGCAAGGGGTAGAAACCCGCGTGGCCAAGCCCAAACGTCGGAAGAAGCGCCGTTCCGCGAAGAAGCCTACCGACCAGGCCCAGCCGACCGATTCGAGCGCGACCGATTCGAGGTCGACCGAGTCCGAACAGAACGCGACGACCGAGTCCGAACCGAACGCGACAACGGTCGAGCCGGAGGACAGGGCGCAGACGCCGTTGTCCGAGAAGCTCTGGAACTCCTGGCGCACCGATCTGGTGCTCTTTCTGGCAGCGGTCGCGGTGTTCGCCCGCGGGGTGCCCTCGGCTCTGTTGCGCAGCTGGGACGACCAACGGTTCATCGTGGAGTTCGAACCGGTGCATTCGATCGGGTTCGCCGAGCTGAAGGCGATCTGGTCCGAGCCGCACTTCGAGGCGTACCACCCGCTGCATCTGATGAGCTACTGGCTGGACGTGCCGTTCTCCGGACCGAACGGCCCGGTGCAACACGCGGTGTCGCTCCTACTCTTCGGCGGCACGCTCCTGCTCGTGCGGCGCGTGTTGATCGCGTGGGGCCTCGGCGCGCGCGCGGCGTTCGTCGGCGCGCTGCTCTATGGCCTGCATCCGATCCAGGTCGAAGCGGTCTCGTGGGCGACCGGGCGCAAAGAGATCGTCGCGCTCGCGCTCGTGTGCGCAGCGATCCTCGCGTCGTCTAGATCGCGTGGCCCGATGGACCGCCACGCGTGGTTGGCGCGCGTGGCCTACATCGGCGCGGTGCTCGCCAAGACCACCGCCCTGCCCTTGCCGCTCGTGCTCTTCGCGGCCGACGCCGTTCGCTTCTCGGGCAACGGCAGCTTCTGGTCCGCCGCGTCCTGGAGAGACGGTTGGAAGCGCGCGGTGGTCAGCCACCTGCCCTCGCTGCTGATCGGTCTCGCGCTCTCGCAGGTCGTGCTCGGGATCTGGGAGGACAACGAGATGATCCGGCCCGCGCCACCTGGCCTCGGCCGGATCGCGCTGGTCGGCTCGACCCTGACCCACCACCTCGGCACGGCCGCGATGCCGCTGTGGACCAGCCCCGTGTATGCGCTGCACCGAGTGATGGAAGACTTCTCCCTCGTCGACGCGATCGGCGCGGTCCTGGTCGTCTTGCTGCTCTGGCGCGGCAACGCGCGGGTGCGGTTCGCCATGGCCGCGTTGCTGCTCTTCTTCGCGCCGGTCTCCAACGTCGTGCCGCTCTACTTCGAAGTGCAGGACCGCTACCTCTCGCTGCCTTTGTTGCCGCTGGCGTTCCTGTTCGGCGTGCTCTTGGAACGCATCGCGCTCCCGAGCCGCTTGGGACTCCCGGCGTCTGTGCTCTCGGTCGCGATGGCGCTCCTGTTCGGAGTCAGCACCTTCCAGTACCAGGGCGCTTGGCAGAGCGATGTCGCGCTGTGGTCCCACGCCAGCACCACCCACCCCGACTCCTTCTACGCCTGGATGAAGCTCGGTGAGGTGCGCCGGGACGCGGGCGATCTGGCGGGGGCCGAGCGCGCGTACCGGCGGGCGGTCGGCGCCGAGCCGGCACTGCGGCTGGGACACGGAGCGCTCTTCCAATCCCTCGCGATGCAGGACGAAGCCGAGTACGAGCTGCCCGCCGAAGCGGTCGAGCTCTCGGCCCGCTACGTGCGCGTGGCCGACGAGTACGACGGCCTGCGCACGCTCGCTGGGGACATGATCGCCAAGGGCTACCGCGACTCCGCGCTGCTCGTGCTCGGGCGTGCGCTCGATCTGAACCCGCTCCCGGACGATCGGCTCGAGCACGCCGCGACGATCCAGGTCGAAGCGCGCCAGCTCTGGCTCGCGCGCTTCTACGTCGAACGCATGACCCGCGTCCCGTTCCACCGAGGCCTCGTGCGCTTCTACCCAGGCGAGGAGTCCACCGAGGACTCCGAGGTCGACGATTCAGAAGTGGGTGTACGGCCCCCGATCGAAGAGACGCCCGAACCGATCGAAGACCCCAATGCGATCGAGGACCCTGAAGCACCGGTCCCTGAAGCACCGGTCGAGACCCCCGAATCGCCCATCGAGGCGCCCGAACGTCCTCAAGACGGATGAACAAAGGCGTGAACTCGGAGTCGCAGGTGCGAACCCAAGTTCACGCCGATTGCTCAGCACGAATGTGTCTGGCGGTCAGCCAGGCAGACAGATGCTGCCGCCCACATCGAGCGGGTAGCACGCGAATCCGGGATCGCAGTCGAAGTCGAAGCTGCACGATTCGTAGCAAAGGAAGCCGCGATCGAGGTTCTCGCAGATGCCCGCGTTGCCGTTGTTGCTGACCGGGCAAGCCAGGTCGTCGGTGCAACCCGACGTGCAGATCGCGTTACTGAACGTCACGCCGCCCGAGTCGACGCTCACGCTGACGCACGAATCGACGAGATCGTTGCAGTCCGAGTCGAAGTCGCAGGATTCGTAGGTGTCCGAGCCCGTTGTCACGATGCAGCCGCTGGCCATCATCAGGCCGAAGCAGATTCCAAGTGTTCTCATCTCAATGTTTCCCATCCGACCCGCAGGTCTCAAGCGACCCTCCCAGGGTCGGTCCGCCAGGACCGTACGCAATCTTCGCGCCGGCCAAGCCCCAGCCTGCGAGTGTAGCGTGTCCCGACCAAGGTCCGGTCCAAAATTCCCATCACGCCCGATCCGCGACGGTCGGGCACAGCTCAGCTCACGGTGCGCAGCCGGCGATCAGTTGAGCCATTTGGGCGGGTCGTCTTTGCCGCCCGGGATCACCTCGAGCGCTGGCCCGCGACGCCGGCCACCACTGGCCTTGCGCTCCCGCTTCTTGCCTTTGGGCGGTCGGCTGAGCAGCTCCGTGAAGAGGACCCCCGCGCCGGCCGCGCCGAGATCGCCGGCCAGGCTCATGAAGCTTCCCGAGGCGAGGAAGTGGAGCAAGCTGACCGCCAGCACCGCCAAGATCATGGTGGTTGGCTTCATCGTCATCACGCCGAAGAAGTTCGCGGTCTGCTTCATCGTGTGCATCGCCCACGCCCAAGCAACGAACGGCCCGAGGATCAACGTGCCGAACCCAAACAGCACCCCCGGCACGAACAGTCCCACCCCCAGCGCCGGAAGCGAGCCACCGAGGAGGGAGAACCCGAGCACCTGCAGCGTGCGTTTGCCCCCGAAACTCTGCTCGTAGGGACCGACCACGAGCCAGAAGAAGAGCGCACTGACGATGAACGACATCACGCCTTGTGGTCGCAAGTCCTGAGCGAGCGGATAGGTCAGGACCTGCCACACGTTCCCGACCCAGGCCCCGCCTGAGGTCGAGAGCGCCAACAAGCGAACCAGATCGAGCCCCAACCAGTTGTCGGTGATCAGCAACCCCACGTACGCCGTGAGAAAGATCACGAGGAAGATGCGGACGACTGGAGTCAGCGGAGGAAAACGGAACACGTCTCTCGATGTAGCACATCTGCCGGAGAGGAATCAGGGCCCACGTCCGCGAACCGTGACGCCAGGAAAGCCACGCGATTCCTTGAGGTTACGGGCACGCCGGCCCCGAGCGGACCGGCTGGTTGACCGGATGCGTTTTGTGCTGCCAGACTGCGCCAGCGGGCCGGGGAAACGACGGAGGTGAATGGGGATGCTCCCTTCCTCGTCGATCCGGACCGGGACGACTGTCACCAGTGGCAGCGACGAATGCTTGGACTCAGGGAGGTCGCATGAAGGCGAATTTTGTAAAGTTGATGTTGGGGCTGGCGATGACCAGCGGCTGCATCGTGGAAGTGACGTTCGAACCGCTCGGCGGAGACGTCAGCGTGGATGGACAGTGGACGATCGACGGCGCGACGCCGAACGCAGCGAACTGCGCGGCGGCCGGGATCTCCGACGTCGAGTTGCGGGTCTACGAGACCATCGGCAGCGACTTCTACACGGACGCCACGCTGCGTGAGCCGTGCTCGGCCGGACGGTTCACGACCGGCCCGTTCCTGCTCGCGGACACCTACCGCCTGCAGTGGGTTGCGTACAACGGCGTCAACGAGGTCGCCCGCAGCACCTTCTCGACCGTCACCGCGAACCCGGGCGACACCATCGTGTCCGACGCGGACTTCGAGGGCGGCATCGTCGAGGACAACACCACGATCGACGGCGTCTGGACCATCAACGGCGAGACCCCCACGGTCGACAACTGCCTCGGCAACGGCATCGACGCGATCCGCGTGAGCTTCTACAACGACGCCGCCGGTTCCTCGCTCAACACCGACTTCACGTTCAACTGTGAGAGCGGCGGCTTCGATGGCCGCGACACCGGTGAGTCGCTTCCCCCGGCGATGTACTTCTCCGGTTGGGACGCGCTCGACTCGACCGGCGCCTCCATCGGTTCGTCCGCGCTCGAGGCGTTCAACACCGCCACGAGCACCCACGCGAGCCTGCGCCCGATCAACTTCGAGATCACCGTGCCCGACCCCGAGCTGGACATCACGTTCATGTTCGAGACCGACTTCGGCACCGGCCTCTACGACACCTGCGAAGGCTCCGGCGTCGACGACATCTTCGGCTACGAACTCATCGCTGGTGACGGCGTCACCGTGGTCGACTCGATGTTCGGCATCGCGTGCGTGAACGGACTCAACTTCACGGACATCGCCTCGGACAGCTACAGCATCGACATCAACGCCGACGCCACCGACGGCACCAAGTGGGGCGGCCTCTGCGAGTCCCTCGACGTCGGCACCGGCCTCGCGTCCTACACCTGCAACGTCCCGGTCGTCCCCTGACCTGACGCCAAGGTCTCTCCTCTCGGAGAGACACATGAAGAGAGGGCGTGCTCCGAACGGAGCGCGCCCTTTCTTTTTGCCCTAGATCACGCCATCACGGAGCCACTCGCCGAACCGCTCGCCGAGCATGATCGTCGGGAGGTTGATGTTCGAGCTCTGCACCGTTGGGAACAGGCTCGCGTCCGCGACGATCAGCCCTTCGGTGCCGTGCACCCGCCCGTACGAATCGGTCGCGCCCGCGCGCCCGATCGGGTCCCGCCGCACCGGGCTCGCCATCGGCACCGTGCCGCAGGGATGGTAGCCAGAACCGGTCTGGTTCAAGATCCACGCGCGCATCGCGGCCTTGCTGCCGAAGCCACGCTCGGTCGGCATGAAGAGGCGCGCGAGGTCGCGCAGCGCCGGGTCGGTCACGAGCAGCCACACCAGATCCATCGCCTCGAGCGCCGCGTTCATGTCGTCCGGATCCGCCAAGAGCCGGCTGTCGATCCACGGCCGCGCGTCGGGTTTCACCGAGTCGAACCGAATGTGTCCGCGACCGCGTGGTTTGCCGACCTGCACCATCATGCTCACGAGCGGCAGCTCCACACCGAGGAGCGGGATGAACGACCCCGGCTGCATCTGGAGGTCCGCGTCGCGCCCGCGGCTCGACTGGAACCGGAGCACCGTCTGGATCACCGCCACGTCGTCGCGCGAGATGCCCGGGGCATTGGGAAGCAGGAACACCGCGGCGCCCGGATGATCGAGCAGCGCATGCCCCACCGCAGGCACATCCGAGACGAGCTCGACACCGAGCCGCTCGATGTCCGCCCGCGGACCCACCCCACTGCGTACCAAGATGCCCGGGGTGTGAATGGCGCCGGCGCAGAGCACGACTCGGTCCGCGTGAATCGTCTCGACGACGCCACCGCTTCGTTCGACCTCGACGCCGATCGCGCGGCGGCCTTCGAAGAGCACCCGCCGCACCGTCACGCCGGCCTCCAGCGCGAAGTTGTCGCGTCCGCGGACTTCGGTCGTGAGGTAGCAGCGCGCCACGTTCATGCGCACGCCCTCGATCTCGTTCTTGGCGTGGGAGCCGTAGCCGACCTTGCCTGGTTCGTTGGAGTCCTCGCACGCTTCGAAACCGAGCGATGCGCACGCATCGTAGAACGCCGACTGCCACGGACTGAGTTCGTCGCGTTCGTATCGGCGGATCGGGATCGGCCCGTCGCTGCCGTGGTAGGGGCGGTCGCCGAAATCCAGGTCGGTCTCGAGTCGACAGAACGCCGGCAGGCACTGGTCCCAGGTCCACTCGGGAAGCTGCCACTCGTCGAAGTCGTAGGGCTGTCCGCGCAGTGCGATCGCGGTGTTCACCGCCGACGAGCCGCCGACCACCCGGCCCCTGGGGAACGGGTACGCAGACACATCTGGGTGCGGCTTGTGACGCAATCCCCAGTCGTGCCGAAACATGGAGTTGCGGTGCGCGTCTTGGATGTCGCCCGGCCACGCGCCGTCGTGGTCCTCGCTCGGCGGGTAGTCCGGGCCCGCTTCCAAGAGCAGGACGTCGCCGTCCGAGCGCTCGGAGAGTCGGCGTGCGATGACCGAGCCAGCGGAGCCTGCGCCAACAACGATGGTGGAGGCGTGGCGTGTCATGACGTGGTCCTAGTCGAGTGCAGGAGGGGTCACTCGGCGGGCGGCGGCGGAGTCGCTGCGTCGTCGGCAGCGGGCATCTCCAGATCTTCGTCGCTCAGACCGTCGTCCCACTCTTCTTCTTCCACGTCCGGGCCCTCGGCGGGATCACCGGCACCGACGTACTGCGCGAACTCCGTCTCTTCGAGCGGGCGCTGGGTCGGGAAGGGGTAGTCCGGCACCGGGGTGTCCGCGCCGCAAGCGACGAGGAAAAGGGCGGCCAGAAAGGACACGAGGGGAAGGCGGAACGACATCGCCCGGATGAAGCCACGGACGCCGGCCAAGGGCAAGCCCTCCAGGGATGGTGGATAGGGATGGTGGATAGGGATGGTGGATAGGGATGGTGGATAGGGATGGTGGATGACGAGAAAGGGGGCCGTGTGCGAGAACAGGGGGTGGGACCAACGCCAACCGCACCCGAGGGCAGCCTCTTTGCGCAGCTCGAGGGCGCCAGACCATTGCGGTACAACGACCCGGGCGACCTGCCCCGCGATGTGCCGGTGCATGTGCAAGCCGGGTCCGCCGTGCGCCGATGGGGCGGCCGGCTGGTCGTCGTCCAGGACGATGTCCATGCGCTGGCGTTCGTGGAGCCGAGCGGCGTGGTGCGGCCCCTCGCGCTCCCGGCGGGTGCCGACGGTCGCAGGACGTTTGGGGAGGCGCTCGGCAACAAGCAGCACAAGATGGATCTCGAAGCGAGCGTGGTGTTGCCGGACGGCCGGCTCGTGGTCTTCGGCTCCGGTTCGAAACCCGCGCGCGAACGGATCGTGGTGGTGGAGCCGACGATGGACGTGCGCGTCGTCGACGCGACCGCGTTCTACCAAACCCTCCACCAATGCCGCGCGTTCTCCGGTTCCGAACTCAACGTCGAAGGGGCGGTTTGCCTGGACACGGTGGAGACGGGCTGGCTGAGGCTCTTCCAGCGCGGCAACGGGGCGCCGCGCAACGGCATCGAACCTCAGAACGGCATCGTCGACCTGGCCCTCTTCGCCTTCGTACGCTGGCTCGATGGCGGGCCGCTCCCGATGCTCGAACATGCGACCAAGATCGACCTCGGCGAGATCGGTGGCGTCCCGCTCGGCTTCACCGACGCCGCCCTCGTGCCCGACGGGCGAATCGCATTCGTCGCCGGCGCGGAGGACTCACCCGACACCTACGCGGATGGCGAGGTGGTCGGGTGCCGCGTCGGGTTCATGTCGGACCGCGCGGTTTTGGCGTGCGCAGACATCGTCGACGAACAAGGCGTGCGCAGCCTGCTCAAACTCGAGGGCATCGAGTTCGTCCGCGAGGTGGACGGTCAGATGGAGTTCGTCGTGGTCGCGGACATGGACGACCCAACCGTGCCCGCCACCATCGCGACGCTGCGCGTGCGCGGACCCGCATGAAGACTCCGCCAACGATCAAGGGGTGCGCGCGATGAGCTCGTCTTCGAGCCGCGCGATGATGCGCTCGAGCGCGTCGCGGCCGTCGCTCAGTCCGAAGCGGTCGCGCACGTAGGCGTCGCTGTTGGTCAACACGATCAACGCGGAGTCCTCGGACGGCCGCATCAAGAGCCGCGCCGAACCACCGAACGTCGAACCGCTGTGGCCGAGGTACGTGCGGCCGTTGTAGGTCTGTTCGTAGAGCACCAGCGCCTGACGCCCACTGAGGCCTGGCACCTGCGGCGTGGACATCGCCGCGATCGTCTCAGACGAGAGCACCCGCGTTCCGTCCGCGGTGACCCCGTCCGCGAGAAACATCTGCACGAACCGAACGAGATCCGAGGTGCTCGCACGCAGCCCGCCCGCGGGGTAGTGGGCCCCGGTCTGATTCGAGAGTTCGGTCTGGGTGTCGCGCCCCGAGTTGTAGCTGTACGGCAGCGCGAGTTGATCGCCGTCGACATCCGAGAGCAACCAGCCGGTCCCCTCGAACCCGAGCGGCTCGAACGCGAGACGTTGCGTGAGCGACCGGAAGTCTTCGTCCCAGACCGCTTCGGCGACGTGGGCCGCGATGGCGAACCCAGCGTTGCAGTAGTCGTAGTCCGTGCCCGGCGGCCGACCGAAGTTGTTCGCGCCATACCACTCGCCGCCCGGCTGGGTGTAGCCGCGCGCGAACGTCTCCAGATCGATCGGCGGGTCGCCGTCGTAAATGGTCTGCCCGAGTTTGAGGAAGTCGTCGCGGTACCCCGACGTGTGCGTCAGGAGCATGCGCGTCGTGATCCCCGCTTCCGGTGCGTCCGGGTGGGTGAGCGGAAACGCCAGCTGGTCGATCGGTGCGTCGAGATCCAGGTCTCCCCGTTCGGCCGCGAGCAAGAGCGGAAAGGCCGTGAAGATCTTGGAGATGCTCGCCACCGGAAAGAGCGAGTGCGCGTCGACCGGCCGGCCGCTCTCGATGTCCGCAAACCCGTAGTGCCCTTCCCACACGACTTCGCCACCGACGACGAGCACGGCCGCGAGACCCGGCAACCCGCCGAGCGCCATCTCCTCGAGCACGTATGCATCCAGCGGATCCACCGGCGCGGCGGGATCCGACCCGCACGAAGCACCAAGCAGCGAGAGGCCGGCGACCGACAAGACGAAGACGCGAATCACCGCTCGAAGATAGCGGACCGCCCGGGCCACAGCGAGCCCCGGCACCGCGCACCCGGTCGATGGCACCGGCAAGCCTCCCCGGCGCCGAGTTCACCGGGTACGATGCGGGCATGGTCGACGTCCAACCCTTCAACCAGCCCCCGCCCCAGCTCGGCAACCAGTACGAAGAGGACACCCTTTTGCGCGGGTACCTCGAGCGGGTGTTCGACGCCAAGACCCTCGCGGCGATCGAGCCGGACTTGCGCACGCTGGGAGACCTGGCGGTCGAGTTCGCGGCCCTCTCGATGCAGACCCGGCTCGAGATGCCCGCCCTCACCCAATGGTCGGCGTGGGGCGAGCGCATCGACCACATCGAACTGACCGAGGTGTGGAAGCAAGCCGAACCCGTCGCTGCGAAGTACGGGCTCGTGGCAGCCGGGTACGACAAGAAGCTCGGACCGCTCGCGCGGGTGCACCAGTTCGTCTCCACGTACCTCTTCACGCCGTCGACAGACACCTACGGCTGCCCACTCGCGATGACGGACGGCGCGACCGCGACCCTCCTTGCAAGCGGCAATCAGGAACTGATCGATCGGGCGGTGCCGCGGCTGACGAGCCGCGACCCAGCGACGTTCTGGACCAGCGGCCAGTGGATGACCGAGTCGACCGGCGGCAGCGACGTGGGTCTGACAGAGACCGTCGCGGTGCACGAAGAAGGCGACGTGTACCGGCTCTACGGACGGAAGTGGTTCACCTCCGCTGCGACGAGCCAGATCGCACTCACCTTGGCGAGGCCGGAGGGCAACCCGCCGGGCGGCCACGGGCTCGCGCTCTTCTACCTCGAGACCCGGGACGACGAAGGACAGCTGCGCGACATCCGGGTGCACCGGCTCAAGGACAAGCTCGGCACCCGCAAACTCCCGACCGCGGAACTGTTCCTCGATGGCGCCCGCGCGCGCCTGGTCACCGGCAACACCACCGGTGGGGTGCGGGACATCACGCCGATGCTCAACGTCACCCGAACCTGGAATGCCGTGACGGCGGTCGCCGGGATGAGACGCGGGCTCGCACTCGCGCGCGACTTCGCCACCCGCCGGGTCGCGTTCGGTGCCCCGCTCTCAGAGAAGCCGCTGCACGTCGACACCCTGGCCGCCATGCAGGCCGAGCTCGAGGGTGCGTTCCAGCTCGCGTTCTACGTGGTCGAGTTGCTCGGCGCATCGGAGCACGAAGTCCTCGACGCGCCGGGCCGCGACCTGCTGCGCCTCTTGACCCCGATCGCCAAACTCACCACCGCGAAGCAAGCCGTCGCGCTCGCGAGCGAGGTGCTCGAAGCGTTCGGGGGGGCAGGCTACGTCGAAGACACGGGTTTGCCGGCCCTCTTGCGGGACGCGCAGGTGCTGTCGATCTGGGAGGGCACCACCAACGTGCTCTCGCTCGACGTCTTGCGGGCCATCGGGCGTGGCGTCGATCTCGGGGCCGTCCGGTCCCGGGTGCTCGGCTGGTGCGACGTGGAGGACGTGGGGCTGCAAAATGCCGGGGAGCAGGCCATGCGCGGCTTCGACGCGGCGCTCGCGTGGCTGGAGGCGGCCCAGAAGCGTGGCAACGACGAGGTCGAGGCGGGGGCGCGCCGGTTTGCGCTGACGCTCGGCCGGGTCTTCGAGTTGGCGCTCCTGGTGCGGCATGCCCAGGTCCGGTTGAAAGCCGGCGATCGCCGCCCGCGCGCCGCCTGCGTGCGATTTGCCCAGACCCCCATCGACCAGATTCTCTGGATCGATCGGGAGGACGCGGCACTCTTGGCCGGAGGCTGAAGCGTTCCACGCGGGTGACGAAGCCGAAGGTGCAGCGGCCGAAGCGAAGCCTGGCGCGAATGGGCCGTGCACGTCGGTACAGAAGTGGTACCGGAGGGGGGCCACGGAGGGTACCCTCGACGCGGCCAGCACGGGGACCGAGTACTCGACAGCGTGCAGCCTCGCCAAGCGAGCCAGCGGTGTCACCGGGACGGGCTTGGGGCGGTGCCCCAAGAACTATTCGAAAGATCGAGATCGAGCGAGGACGATGACAGGCGACTTCGGTGTAAACCAATCCCTCGTCGAAGAGATGTTTCTTCGATGGGCCAGCAGTCCAACTTCCGTGAGCGACGCGTGGCGCAGCTACTTCGAGCGCCTCGACCCAACCGACTGGCCTCAGCTCACCTCTGCGGGCTCCATCAGCGCACCGCCCGAGCACGTGCCCGCCGCCCCGAACGGGACGTCGAAGGACAAGATCCCGCCGCCTTCGAAGGGCGCGCGCAAGCGCCAGCCAAGCGGCTTGTTCAAACTGCCACCGACGGCTGAGAACCTCCCGTTCCTGGATCGGCGCGATGCGAGCCGGGCGTCGTTCCCGCCCTCCGAGGACGTGCTCACCGCCACCGAGCTGCAGGCACGCGTCGCAGCGCTGACGAACGCCTACCGAGTTCGCGGCCATCTCTACGCGGACCTCGATCCACTCGAGTTGCAGCCGAAGCCCGACCTGCGGGAGCTCTTCCTCGAGCGGTACGGCCTGGGGAACGTCGGACCCGAGACGGTGTTCTCCACCGGTGACCTGGCGGGACCGAGCACCGCCACCCTCCAGGAGATCGTCGATCGGCTGAACGAGACCTACACCCGGACGATCGGTGCGGAGTTCACGTTCCTCGAGGATCCGGAGGCACGCAACTGGCTCCAGAATCTGATGGAGGAGACGAAGAACCGTCTCGAGCTCACCCGGGACGAACAGATCCGCATCCTGACGAAGCTCTCGGACGCGGAGATCTTCGAGCAGTTCCTCCACACGAACTTCATCGGCGCCAAGCGCTTCTCGCTCGAGGGCGGCGAAAGTGTGATCCCGCTGCTCGACCTGCTGGTCGAACGCGCCGCGGAGCTCGGCGTCGACGAGATCGTGATGGGCATGGCGCACCGGGGTCGGCTCAACGTGATGGTCAACATCATGGAGATGAACGTCCGCGACATCTTCGCCGGCTTCGACGACGCCGATCCCGAGCGGCACCTCGGTGGCGGCGATGTGAAGTACCACCTCGGGTACTCGCTCGACCGTCCGACGGCGGCCGGCAAGAAGGTCCACATCACCCTGACGTTCAACCCGAGTCACCTCGAGTTCGTCAACCCAGTGGTCGAGGGGCGCGCGCGCGCCAAGCAGGATCGCCGACACGACATCGACCGCAGCACGACGTTGCCGCTCTTGATTCACGGCGACGCGGCGTTCATCGGTCAGGGCATCGTCGCCGAGACGCTCAACCTCAGCGAGCTGACCGCCTACCACACCGGCGGCACGATCCACGTGGTGGTGAACAACCAGATCGGTTTCACCACGCTTCCGAGCGACTCGCGCTGCACCCGCTACTGCACCGACATCACCCGCATGCTGCGGTGTCCCGTCTTCCACGTGAACGGCGAGGATCCCGAAGCGGTCGCCCAAGTGGTGCGCCTGGCCACAGAGTACCGCCAGCGTTTTCATCGCGACGTCGTCATCGACCTCTACAGCTACCGAAAGTACGGGCACAACGAGGGCGACGAGCCGCGTTTCACCCAGCCGGTCATGTACGCCGCGGTCGACGCGAAGAAGACGGTACGCGAGATCTACGTGGAGAACCTCGTCGGGCGTGGGCTCATCGACGAGAACACCGCACGCGAGATCGAGGAGCGACGCAAGCGCGACCTCGAGAGCGCGCTCGAAGAGTCACGGACAGGCGGCTACGCGCTGCTTCCCGTGTCCATGAAGGGGCTCTGGTCGCCGTACACCGGTGGTCGAGACCGCGACGCGCCGGATGTGCCGACGACCGTTCCGCGAGAACGCCTCGACATGTTGCTCGACCGGCTGACCACCACCCCCGACTGGTTCGAGCCCCACCCGCGCCTCAAGCGGTTCGTGCTCGACAAGCAGCGCAAGATCCTCGAGACCGGCGCGGACGTCGACTGGGGCACGGCGGAGAACCTCGCGATGGGCAGTCTTCTGGCCGACGGGGTACGCGTCCGGCTCACCGGCCAAGACGTGCGGCGGGCCACCTTCAGCCACCGCCACGCGGTGATCTTCGATGTGCGCGACGGCCGTCGTCTGACGCGGCTCGGTCATCTGACCGAAGACCAAGCCGGGCTGGAGATCTACGACAGCCCACTCAGCGAAGCGGGCGTGCTCGGATTCGAGTGGGGCTACTCGCTCGACTCGCCCGACGCACTGGTGGCCTGGGAAGCGCAGTTCGGTGACTTCGTCAACAGCGCCCAGGTGATCATCGACCAGTTCATCTCCTCGTCGGAAGACAAGTGGGAACGGCTGAGCGGCATCGTGCTGCTGCTTCCCCATGGGTTCGAAGGCATGGGGCCCGAACACTCGAGCGCTCGGCTCGAGCGGTTCCTCGGTCTGTGCGCCGAGGACAACATGCAGGTCTGCAACCTCACCACGCCCGCGCAGATCTTCCACTGCCTGCGGCGACAGGTGGTTCGGCCGTATCGGAAGCCGCTGATCGTCATGACACCCAAGAGCCTCCTGCGGCATCGCCGGGCGGTGTCCACGATGGACGAACTCGCCACTGGCGGGTTCCAGCGGGTGATTCATGAGACCAGCCCGGAGATCAAGACCGGCGACGTGCGCAAGGTGCTGATGTGCAGCGGCAAGGTCTACTACGACCTTCTCGAAGAGCGCGAAGCGCGTGGCATTCACGACGTCGCGATCGTGCGCATCGAGCAGCTCTACCCGTACCGCGCCGAAGAGCTTCGCGCAGCGATCGGGGATTACCCAAAGCATGCGGAGCTGATCTGGGTTCAGGAAGAACCCTGGAACATGGGCGCCTGGTTCTTCCTGCGCGCACGCCTCCCCGACGTCTTCGTCGGCCGCGACGTCAAGTGTGTCTCGAGACCCGAGAGCGCCAGTCCCGCGACCGGCTCGAGCGGCGCCCACAAGATCGAACAAGCCCGCCTCGTCGACGCAGCCCTGAGCTAGTTCGGCCTCGGGCTTCGGCTTCGGCCTGCGTCGGCGTCGGCGTCGGCTTCGGCCTCGGCCTCGGCTTCGGCGTCGGCGTCGGCGTCGGCGTCGGCGTCGGCTTGGGCGTCGGCTTCGGCCTCGGCTTCGGCCTCGGCTTCGGCGTCGGCGTCGGCTTCGGCGTCGGCTTCGGCCTCGGCGTCGGCTTCGGCTTCGGCCTCGGCTTCGGCGTCGGCGTCGGCTTCGGCCTCAGCCTCGGCTCCAACGGCCGTGATATCGTCCTTCGGTGATCGAACCGGGACTGCCATCCAACGAAGCCGAGCGTCTCGTCGCACTGGACCGGTACCAGATCTTGGACACGCTTCCAGAGCAGGTCTACGACGACTTGGTCTCGCTCGCGGCGCACATCGCCGGCACCCCGATCGCGCTCGTCTCCCTCATCGATGAACACCGACAGTGGTTCAAGGCCCGGTGCGGGTTGGACGCGACGGAGACCCCGCGGTCGATCTCGTTCTGTGGACACGCCGTCGAATCCGGCGGTCCGCTGGTCGTCGAAGACGCCCGGCTGGACGAACGTTTTGCAGACAACCCCATCGTCGTCGGTGACCCGCACGTCATCTTCTACGCCGGATCTCCGATCACCACCGAGGACGGCTTCATGCTCGGTACCCTCTGCGTGATCGATCATCGCCCGCGTGAATTCGGGGAGGCGCACCGGCGCATGCTGGACGCGCTTGCACGCCAGGTCATGAGCCAGCTCGAACTCCGCCGGGAGCTCCAGCGCAGGTCCCAGCTCATCGCGGAAGTCGACGCCGCGCGCAAGGAGGCCGAACGCGCAAACGCCGCGAAGAGCGCGTTCTTGGCCGTGATGAGTCACGAGCTTCGGACTCCGTTGAACTCGATCCTCGGGTTCACGAAACTGCTGGCGAGGAACAAGGAGCACAACCTCTCGAAGACCCAGCTCGAGTACCTCGAACGGGCGCGCACGAGTGGCGTGCACCTGCTCTCCGTCATCCAGGACGTGCTCGATCTCTCCAAGATCGAAGCCGCCCAGCTCGAGCTGCAGTGGGCCGACGTCGACCTCGGCGCGCTCGTCCGCGAAGTCGCGGCCGAAGTCGAAGCGATGGCGGCCGCGACGGGCACCCAGATCCAGGTGGCGTGTCCGGATCACCTGCAGCCCATCCCAGCCGATGTTCGGCGTCTGCGCCAAGTCTTGTTGAACCTCATCGGCAACGCCGTGAAGTTCGCGGCCGGTGGCTGCGTGTGCATCCGGGTCACCACCGACGGCGCATCTCGCGAACCGGCCAGAATCGAAGTTCAGGACAACGGCATCGGGATCGCGGAAGAAGCGCAAGGGGCGGTGTTCGACACGTTCCAGCAGGTGGACAGCTCCCCGTCGCGTCCACACGAGGGGAGCGGGCTGGGCCTCGCCATCGCACGACGCCTTTGCGAAGCGCACGGCTTCACGCTCAACTTGGTGAGTGCCGAGAACTCCGGCAGCCTCTTCTGGGTCGGCCTCCTGCCGGGGGCTGCCATTCCGTCCCTTCGGCCCTTGGTCCGCGAGTAGCGAAGCGCAGGAGCCGCCTCAGCGCGCGCCGTCGTACGCGTTCGGGTTGAGCACCACGCGCACGAGTGCGGGCAGCGCACCACCAAGAGGCGTCGTTCCCGCGCGGACCCACCGTCCCAAACGCAAAAACGCCGCCTCCGAAGAGACGGCGGTTTCGCGCGGAGTTCTGACTAGTTGGTGCTCTGCAGGACGAACGGGTAGGTGACACTGACGACCCCACCGCCATCCGGCGCGGGGAAGGCCCAGCGCTGGACCGCGCTCGTGATGCAGCGTTCGGTGGTCTGGTGTCCCAAGGTCGAGCTGGAGACCAGCGCCGTCTGCACCGCGCCACTGGAGCTGATGATGAAGCGGGTGGTCACGCGCCCGGCCAAGTTGGGCTGGGCGTTGAGCGCCTGCTCGTAACAGAACCGCACCTCGTTGTGGTGGCGTCGAACCACCCGCTGAATGACCTCGCGAGAGAGCGAGCCACGGGTCTCGATGGTGCCCCGGCTGATGGTCGGGACGCGGCTGCGGTGGTTGCGCAAGCCGCTGTCCCCACCGAGGCGGCCGTAGCCGCTGCCCTCGCGGCACTGTTCACCACTGCGGCATCCGCCGCCGTGACCGAGCGTGTTGCCCAGCGTGTCGAGACCGATGGTGCCCTGGCCCGTGCCGCCGGCGCCGCGCCCGGTGCCGACCGGCCCGAGTCCGCCGAAGCCGAACGCATCGCCGATGTCGGAACCCATCAAGTGGCCAAGCGCGTTCATCGGGTCCTGTCCGAGTGCGGACTCGCGACCGAAGGGAGACGTCGGCGTGTTCCAGGTGCCGACCATGGTGCGAAGCGTGCCGAGCACACCCGCGGTCTGCGCCATCTCTTCGCGGTTCTCTTGCGCGAGGTGCGGGTCCTGGTTGTCCTGCGGTCCCTGGACGGCGTAGCGGCGATCCGCCTGCGGTGCTTCCCGGTCGCCCATCGCGCCGGTCTCGCCTTCGTGCCGTTCGCCTTCGCCACCCGAAGCCGCGTCGGGCTCCGTCGGCTCGATCTCCGGCTCGTCGAACTCGGTCACCGGCGGCTCCATGAGGTAGGCGACGAGCCGCGAGTCCTGGTTGATGTTCTCCATCGAGAGCGCGGAGCTCTTCGGCGGGAGCAACGAGAAGAGCGTCAGCATCACCGCCGCAAGGCCGAGGACGCCGCCGACGTACGCAAAGGGCCGGCGGTCGATCGTCGTGCCACCCGCGATGCGCTTGCCCTTGCGGACGCTGCGCACCCGCAGGTGCAGTTCGCCGATCGCGAACTCGACCTCGCCGGTCGCAGCGGCGGTCGTGCTGGTGCGGGCGACGTCTTCACCCGCCACGATGGCACCCGCGGGCACGACGATGCGTCCGCCGTCGACCACAGCCAGCCGAGTGCTTCCGAGCAGGTCCGCACCGACCAAGAAGTCCACGTCCTTCTCGTCGCCGATCACGAAGTCGCCGGTCGGCTCTACGTGGGCCACGTGAAGCACGTTGTCGCCCCAGAGAAGGAGCACCTCGACGGTGTCCTCCGTGGTCTCGACTTCGTCTGCGCTCACGGGCGGACCGCTGGCGACCACGCCCCAACGAACCTCTGGTTCGCCGGCGATGTCGGTGGGCGACGCGACCGCAGCCATGGGCGGAGGCGCGACCGGGGCCGCGAACGGGTTGGGCATCGCGGCCACGGGGGGCGGCGGCATCGCAGCGACCGAAGTCTCGATCGACACGCGCACGCGAAGACCGCCGATGGTCAGCTCCGCACCGTCGGTCAGCTCCGCCTTGTTGATCTTCTGGCCGTTGAGGATCGTTCCGCTCGCCGACCCGAGGTCGATGACGAAGACCCCTTCGGGCGAACTCTCGATCACCGCATGCATGCGGGAGACATCCGCGTCGTCGAGGCGCAAATGGCTCGACGGCAATCGACCGATCTTGATCACGTCGCGGCTGAGCCGCTCGGCCCTGAGCAGCGTCTCGCCCTCGTAGATCTCGAATACCAACGTCTTCATCGCGGCGCTCTCCTGAATGGCAGTCATGTTCCTTCTCCTCCCAGGACGGAGCGGTGCCATGGGAGCAAAAGGGCTCCGTGGTCACGGGAGACGTTTGCCTCTGCTGGCCCACATCCGCATCCGTCGTGCCCCCTATCGACACCAGGGAACCGTGATGGTTCCGCAAAAAGTGAAATGGGATGCGCCCATCCAGAAGAGCCGGACAGGAAGGAACCACCGATCGAGCGCTGGCTTCGTTGCGCCCGAGCCGTCAGTCTTTGCCCCATGGCCGATGCCGATCGTGAGAAATGGGACCAACGTTACCGGACGGGCGACTACCCGCAGGGGGATCCCACCTGGCTGAAACACTTCTCGGACGACCTGCCCAGCGACGGGCGCGCGCTCGACGTCGCCGCGGGCTCGGGCCGGCTGTCGATCTGGCTCGCGCGGATGGGACTCGACGTCCTGGCGATCGACATCTCGCCGGTCGGACTCGCCCTCGCCCGCGAAGCCGCGAGCGACGAAGACGTCAAGATCCAGACGCGCACGATCGACCTGGAGCGCGAGCCCCTGCCCGACGGCCCCTTCTCCTTGGTGGCGTGTTTCCACTACCGACAGCGGGCACTCTTCCCGATCATCGTCGCGAACCTCGCGCCAGGCGGCGTGTTGATCGCGGAGATCGCGACGGTGCGCAACCTCGAGCGCCAAACCCAACCGTCCCGCCGCTGGCTGTGTGAGACGAACGAGCTGGTCCGCGACCTGGGTGGACTCGAGCTGCTGTACTACCGCGAGGGCTGGGTCGGCGATCGCCACCTCGCGCGCTTGATCGCCCGGCACCCGGCGTAGCGGGCGCCTCTGGAGACAGCAGACCCCCGGCAATGCGCGGCCGATGTCTGGGCGGACACACGCTCGAGCGAAGGGCCGCCGAATGCCCTCGGCACACACGTTGCAAACTCGAGCCCCATGGACGAGACGATCGGCGGGCGGTTTCGAGTGGAGCGGGAGATCGCAAAGGGTGGCATGGGCCGGGTGGTGCTCGCGCACGACACCCGAGGAGGTCCCCCGGTGGCGGTCAAACACGTGCTCCCCCACCTCCTCGGAACCGATGCGGAGCGCCGCTTCGAACGCGAATGCCGCGCGGCCCGGCTGGTGCGGAGCAGCCATGTACCGCACGCGTTGGCGATCGGAACCGACGATCGCGTCGGACGCTTCTTGGCGATGGAATACATCGCCGGCGAGACGCTCCACGACTGGGTGCGGACCCACGGAGCGCTTGGACAAGCGAGCCTCGTACGCATCGCGCGCGACCTGCTTCAAGCACTGCGCGACATCCGACGCGCCGGCGTCGTCCACCGCGACGTGAAACCCGCCAACGTCCTGCTCCCGACGGCATTCGAAGGAACCTCCTCCGTCGAGCGCGCCCGGCTGATCGACTTCGGGATCTGCCGGTTCCTGGGAGAGGCCAACGTGGGCCTGGCCGAAGGAGAGTCGATCACCACACCGGGGCGGCCTGTCGGCACGTTGCGCATGATGGCGCCCGAGCAGTTGACCGGCGCCGGCTCGGCCGAAGCCCGGACCGCGACCGATGTCTACGGCTGGGGCATGGTGATGTTCGTGGCGGGAAGCGGCCGCCGTCCCTTCGCCGACGCGGAGTCGGCCAAGGAGCTCGTCGCAGCCGTGCTCGAAGGCGGCCACCCCGGACCGCACCGCGCACACACCGACTGCGACCCGCGGCTTGGCAGGCTCGTCGAACGCGCCTTGAACGTGAACCCAGCGCTGCGTCCGAACCTCGCGGAGATCGGGGAGGAACTCGAGCGGCTCTGCGAGGACTCGGTCTTCTCCCCTGGCACGAGCCGGGGTCGTCGCCGCGCGGCCAGGCGCGGCGCTCGGATCTCCACCCGGGTGTCGCCTGTCGTCCCGCCGGCGCGGTCTCGGTCCGGAGTGTCGCACCGAGCCGCATGTTCGGCACCGTCTGCCCAGTTCGCGGGCGCACCGGCCGACCCCACCCAGCCCTCGGCCGCGCCGATCATGACCGGCGCCGCCATCGCGCTCCCTGCTCCGCCGAAGCGGGCACGGGCGTCGAGCATCCCTCCGCCCCCTCCCAAGCTGGCACGATCGAGCGCCCCGCCGCCTCCCGCGAAGCTGGCACGATCGAGCGCCCCGCCGCCTCCCGCGAAGCTGGCACGATCGAGCGCCCCGCCGCCTTCCGCGAAGCTGGCACGATCGAGCGCCCCGCCGCCTCCTCCGAAGCTGGCACGATCGAGCGCCCCGCCGCCTCCTCCGAAGCTTGCACGACCGAGCGTCCCGCCGCCTCCTCCGAACCTGGCACGACCGAGTGTCCCGCCGCCTCCTCCGAAGTTGTCGCCGCGCGTGCCCCCGCCGCCAGCGCGCACCGCCCTTCCCTCGAGGCGGGCTGCGGAACGCACGCCCAGTGCGCCGCCACCGCCGCCCACACGCGCCGCGATTCGGCAGCGCGGTTCCCGCAAGCCGACCCTCCGAGGCGCCGGCCGCGCGGTGCCTCCGCCTCCGCCACCGCCGCCCGCCCACCTCACGCGCAGAGCCCCTGTCCCGACGCCAGCTTTGCTCGGCTCCTTCTCACACCATCAGACGCAGCATCCCCCGCCTCAGCGGCAGATCGCGTTCCCCAAGGTCGTCCCGGGCGAGGCGAGGGCGCCGTCTCGAGCTGCGATCGGGCCAGAGACCCAGGCACTCGCGATGGCCACGGTGGGCCCGCCCTGGTCCCGCGACCGTTTCCTCGCGACGGCGGCGGTTGGTTTCGTAGGCGTGATGACGATCGCCCTCAGCCTCTGCGCGCTGGCGCTGGGCTGAGCTCTACTGGGCGGCCGCACGCGCCATGATCGCGCGACGGACGGGGGCGAGGGGCGCGTGTTCGTCGAACTCGATCCCGGCTTCGGTTCGGACCACGCCGAGGCGCGCGAAGAGCGCGTCCATCGGTGGCAGCGACCTCCGTCGCCCGTGCTGTTCGACCAGCGGCAACAAGAGTGGCTGGCCGAACGCGGCATCGAGCTCCGCGAAGCACTGCCGGCCGTGCCAGGTGCGGTCGGCGGTCTCGAGCCACGCCGGCTGGGCCTCGGTCACCACTCGGTCGAGCGAACTCCCGTGTTCGCGCAGGGCCACGTCCGCGGTGAGCATGAATGCCGTGCCCCCCCAGTAGATGCGCTGCACGTCGGAGAACTCGGCAGACGTTTGCCAGAGGTCCCGACCGCCGCCCCGTTCCCCGGCCCCCGCGATCCGGTCGACGAGCCGCCGCCACGCTTCCTTCTCCTCGAGCAGCCCGGCTCGGACCCGAAGCACTTCCTGGTAGTAGGTCGCAAAGCCCTCGGAGAGCCAGCGGTCCTCGCTGTACATCTGGGGCATCGCGAGATGGGTCAGCTCATGGATGGCGGTCCAGTCCGCCGTGAGGCGTTCTTCTGTCGCGTTGTCGTGGACGAGAAGCATGACCGAGGGACCGCCTCCTCGGCGCACGAGCCCGAACGCCACCGGCGCGCTGCCCTCGCCGATCGGCACCACGACCAGATGCAGGTGCGGGCGCGGAAAGCGACCCGAGATCGTCGACACCGCTTGCACCGCGCTCGAGAGCCAGCGCTGCAGCCCGGCGCGGTCGACGCTGAGCGCACCCTTCATCACCGCCACCTCCACCGTCGTCTCGCCCTCCGTCATCGAGAACGTCGGCGCCTCGGTGAGCGCGAGGTTGCCGGCCCGCTGCAGATCCGCGCCGGTCAGCGTATGGGGACCGTCGCCTTGGATCCACGGAGCGCTCGCGTGCGTGCCCGGCAACGAGAAACGAACGTCGATCTCCGCGTCCGAACCCGCGCCCTCAGGCCACCACAACAGCAGGTTGTGAGAGAGGAGCAGATCGTTGTCGTGGCGGACCAGATCGCGTCCCCAGCCACCGAAGCCCAGATCCACCGCGTACCGAATGCAGCTGCCCGGGGTGAGGCGGCCGAGATCGATGGCCGACCCCGCGATCGTCAGCGGCTCGCCGCCTGGGCCATGGGCCTGAACGAGCAGATCGGCCGCGCGATCGCGGATGGCGACCAGCCTTCGAGGCGGGTTCCCTTCGAAACACACCCGAACCTGGAGGTGCGAGAAACCAGGGGAGGAGGTTATTTCATAGTGAAACTGGCTGTTTGCCAGCAGCCCCGTCTCCTCGGCGGGATGTTGACCGGCCGCGCAGCCACAGAAAAACGCCAACACCCCGAACCCCGCGAGCCACCGTCCCGCGGCAAGACGGACAAATAACTCCGCCGTTTCACCCTGCTTTTGACGGGGAATGCGCATTTTATTGGACATGGATGCGATCTCGGGCGAAACGTCCCTCGTACTGCAGCATACGCAGGGTTCGGATGACACTGACCATCTCAGCAGAAAGGCTTGAAGTCCTTTCTGCCTTTGGGTAGCGTCCCCCGAATCATCTCTCCGTACACAGTGTACGGGCGCATCGCGCGACGGATGGTTGCTTTTTGTAGCGATGCGGTGAGTGGAACCGATTTTTGGAGGTTGGACATGAACTCGGCTTTGAAGCACACCCTTGTTGCGATGGCGACGGCGGCTCTTGGAATGGGCTGTGGCGGTGGAGACGACGGCGGCGCGGCATCGGGCGGCGAAGGAACGGGCGGCGGCGAAGCCACCGAAGGTTCCTGCGGCGGAGAAGCGTCGTGTGGTGGTGAGGCGACACCGGAAGGTGGCGAGGCCTCGTGTGGCGGCGAAGCGGCGGCCCCGGCTGCTGGCGACGACGCAGCAGCCGAAGGTGGCGAAGCCTCCTGCGGTGAGGGCTCCTGCGGCTGAACCTCAGCCCTGTGAGTTGATCGCGATGCCGCGGTGCGTTTTGCACCGCGGCATTTGCGTTTCTGGCGCCGGTCCCCACAATTCCGGCGTGCAGTCCGCCAACCCACCCCGCACTGAATGACCACCCTCCACGGCATCGGTCTCGGCTTTCGCATCGACATGGCCGCCGACTTTCTCGCGCAGCTTCCGAGCGACGTGAAGTTCGTGGAGGTGCACCCGGAGAACTACGCAAAGCGCGGCGGACTCTACCGGCGAAATCTGAACGAGGTGCGGGACCGCTACCCGCTGCTGACCCACGGCCTCACCATGTGCTTCGGGCACACCGACCCGTTCGACCGGGAGTTCCTCGCCGAACTCAAGTCGTTCCTCCGGGAAGTCGATGCGCCGTGGCACAGCGACCACCTCTGCTTCGGCGGCGCGGACGGCGCCTTCGTGCACGACCTCCTCCCGCTGCCGTTTCATGAAGAAGCGGTCCAGACGGTGAGCGACCGGATAAGGCAGGCGCAGGACGCGCTCGACGTCGAGATCGCGTTCGAGAACGTCAGCTACTACGCGCCGCAGGGCGAGGACGGGCTCGACGAAGCACGCTTTTGCGTCGAGGTGCTGGAGCGCACCGGCGCCAAGATCATGCTCGACGTGAACAACGTCTTCGTGAACAGCCGGAACTTCGGCTTCGATCCGCGGTCCTGGATCGACATGATTCCACCCGAGCGCATCGTGCAGATGCACGTGGCCGGTCACCTGGTGCGGCCGGACGGCTTGCGCATCGACACCCACGGAGAATCGGTCTGCGACGAGGTGTACGACTTGCTCGAGTACACCCTCCGCCGCACCGGACCGAAGCCGGTGCTGCTCGAGCGCGACAACAACGTGCCGCCACTGCAGGAACTCATCGACGAAGTGCAGCGACTCGGTGTCGTGTACGCGCGCGCCACGTCCACAAACCAGACGGCGGCTGTTCCGTCGGTCGCCGATGGAAGCGCAGGGTCGTGACGATGTCACTCCGCGAACGCGAGCGCGCCGCCGCTCGGGTCTGCTTCGACGCGGTGCCCTCCGACGAGGACCTCGCACTGCTCGGATCGGTCGAACGCTGGCGGGACTACCGCAGCATGGTCCGCGCGCGGCTGACGCGCGTGGTGGGCGCGGCCATGCCCCGCCTGGTCGCGGCGCTCGGCACCGAGCGGTTCGAACACGCCTGCACCGAGTGGCTGGCGGCTGCGCCTCCCACCGAGCGGTATTTCCGTCACGTACCCGAGGGATTTCTGGCGCAGCAGCAGAGCGCGTTCGACGCCGACACGAAGTCGCCCTGGCTCGGCGAGCTCGCCCGCTTCGAGTTGATGGCCTGGCGCATCCTTCACGTCGACGATCGGGACGTCCCGCCGGTGGGTCCCCTCTCGTTCGAGCGACCGATCGTGATGAACCCGGCGCTCGAGATGATCGACCTCCGGTACGACGTACAGCCACATGCGGATCCGCACCGCGACGCGTACGAAAAGAAGCCGCTGCACCTGCTGATGTACCGCTCGGCCGAGTTCAAAGCGATCACGCTGCTCTTGAACCCGCTCGCCCGGGATTTGGTCGTGGCGTGGACCGACCCGGCAAACGCAGACCAGACGCTGGCGGCGTTGACCCAAGAGGTGGCGAAGCGCCGCGACACCCGCACCGGTCCGAAGTTCATCGAATCCCTCGCGACGCTCTTGGAAGACTACCTCGGCCGCGGCATCGTGCTCGGCAGCCGATCCGATTCTGTTCCTTCACCCTGACCCTGGCAGACGCATGACCCGATTGCTCCACCTCCTCCTGATCTCCGTCCTCGGCCTCACGTTCGTCGCATGCGGCGGTGGCGACGAAGAGAGTTCGTCCACCACGCCAACCGACGAGACCTACACGACGTCGGGTTCCGAAGAGGCCGCCGAAGAAGAGCCGCCCGAGCCCGACTACGACGACCCGATGAAGTAACGAATCCTTACTGTCTCGGTACCGAGAGCAGCGTCGCCACCCGTTGGGCAAACATCTCGGCTTCCGACGTGCCCATCATGCTCAGCCCGAAGTTGCGAAGGCGGGTACGGGTTGCGGGCAACATCGAGCCAAAACGCATCGGGCTGTGGAAGGTCAGCACGACCCCGTGACCTGCCAGCACTCGGCCGCCCCGTCGGGGTTGGTCGTAGACGGGCAGGACCCGGACACCAGAGAACTTCTCTGGCGGATAGTGAAACGACATCCAGGGGATGAATCCCCGCCGACGCGTCACGCCGGTTTCATCGATCACGAGACGGGTGGGGATCCAGAGAAAGAACAGCAACCCGAGCAGGCACACGCCGACGCCGGCGTAGAACCCAAGGCTGGACTCCGAGGTCGACAGGCCCATGCCCCAGTGCCGCCGCCAAGTCGCGTAGCTGTACTCAGAGAAGACAGCCGCCGCGATGAGCCCCGTGATGAGCGTCATGATCAAACCGAGCACCCGTGCGAACGGAATGTGGATCGGCGGCTGCTCACCGAGTTGCAGAACGAGCGCGTCCTGCAGCGGACACCCGAGCCGGCGAGGCAAGAGCACGTCCTCGTCGTCGACCACCCCGAGCACCGTGAGCCGCCCCATGTGGCGTACCCCGCGCAGCGCCGTCCGGGCGACCCGTGCTTCGGTGCCGTCCATGCGCGCCACGTACAGGTGATTGGGGGTGAGCACCGCACGCCGAGCCACCCGCTTGTCCGGGAAGTCGGGGCTCGACTGAAAGAAGAGCTGCAGCCGTTCGAGTCCGGACAAGCCTCGGCGCTCGGCTTCGATCGGCTCCGAGCGCCCTCGAAACGCGCCTCCCTCAGAAGACCCGCCCGGCCAGGTGTCAAACGGCTCCCAGCCCATCAGTATCCCTCGGTCTTGCTGATGATCTCGTTCATGATCTCGCGCGTGCCTCCGCCGATCGGGTACAGACGCGCGTCTCGGTAGAGTCGCTCGACGACGTACTCCCGCATGTACCCGTAGCCACCGTGCACCTGAACCGCCTGGTCGCAGACGAAGCTGCACATGTCGGTCGCCGTGTTCTTGGCCATCGCCGCCAGGCCTGGATCTTCGTCGCCCCGCAAGAACCGCTGCACGCACTCGCCGGTGAGCGCCCGCGCAGCGGCGAGCCGGGTGCACATGTCGGCGAGCTTGTGGCGCTGGACCTGGAACCCGGTGAGGGTCTTGCCGAACGCGCGCCGTTCCTTCGCGTACGCCACCGACTCTCGGTAGGCGAGCTCGGCGATCGCCACGCACTGCCCCGCAAGCATCAACCGTTCGGTCACGAAGTTGGTCATGATGGCGAGGAACCCCGCGTTCTCGATCCCGATCAGGTTCTTCACCGGAACCCGGCAGTCTTCGAACGAGAGCTCCGCGGTGTCGCTCGCCCACCAGCCGGTCTTGTGCAGCTTCTTGCTGACGCGGAAGCCCGGCGTGTCGCGCTCGATGACGAGCAGGCTGACGCCACCGTGGCCCGGGCCGCCGGTGCGCACCGCGGTCGTGACGAAGTCGGCACGGCATCCGGAGGTGATGAACGTCTTCGCGCCGTTCACCACGTAATGGTCTCCGTCCTTGATGGCTTTCGTTTGGAGAGACGCCACATCGGAGCCGCCGCCCGGTTCGGTGATGCCCAGCGCGCTCACCTTCTTGCCCTCGAGCACTGGGCGCACGAACCGCTTCTTCTGGTCGTCGGTTCCGAACCGCACGATCGGCGGCAGCGCGATGCCGTGACTTCCGAGTCCGACCGTGGTGCCGACGGACTTGCCCGCGAGCACCATCTCTTCGGCCGCGACCAGCACATGGGAGAGGTCGCCCCCCCCGCCTCCCAGCGTTTCGTCGTAGCCGAGGCCGAGCAGCCCGGCCTCCGCCATCTGACCGTAGAGTGTCAGCGGAAACTCTTCGGCCTCTTCCCACTCGTGGGCGAACGGCGCGATCGCGTTGCGTGCCCAACCCCGCATCTGCTCACGCAGTGCCTCGTGTTCTTCGGTCTCGAAGAGATAGCGGCGCTTCTTCATGCGGTAGATGGTACGTCGCACGCGGCCTGAGTCGAGTCGGACCGGCGTTGATCGAGCAGCGCAGTTTCAGAATCGGGCGAGGATCGCGGTGACGTTGTCTCGACCGCCGTTGTCGAGCGCGGCCTTGACCATCGCACTCAAGCACGGCTCGACGAGGTCCGGGCTGACGACATGCATCAGCCGGCTCTTGATGAACTTGTCGTCCACCTCTCCATAGAGCCCGTCTGTGCAGAGCAGCACCAAGTCTCCCTGCCGCGCATCGACCTGATGGAGCTCCACGCGGATCTCTTGGTCCGAGGTGCTGACCGAGTTGGTGAGGACGGACGCGAACCGGGACCGCCGCGCTTCCTCGGGCGTCATCGCGCCCATGCGGACCATCTCCTCGGCGAGGTTGTGGTCGCGCGTCAGCCGGAAGAGTTCCCCGTCGCGCATGAGGTACGCACGGCTGTCGCCCACGTGGACCAGGTAGAGCGTCGGCCAACTCAAGTAGCCCATGGTCAGCGTGCTGCCCATGTCGCCGTGAAGCCCCTTCCGCTCTGCGACCTCTTGCATGCGCTGCTGCGCGCGTTGCACCGCCGTGGTCAGACCGTCGGCCAGTGCGCGCTCGTCCGCCGCGGTGGTCATGCGCAACCACGGCATCATCGAGTACGCGTAGCCCAGCATCGCGTCGAGAAGCACCGCGCTCGCCACGTCGCCGCTGACCTGGCCACCCATTCCGTCGGCGACCAGCATCAAACGGCCGGTCGGCTTGTCGACGAGTCGCAGTCCATCGTTGCCCGCGTACCCACATTGCTGGATTTGGATGCCGCGCTCGAGCTGCGCGATGACGAACTGGTCCTCGTTGCGCTCCCGAACACAGCCGGTGTGGGTCAGCCCTGCGATGGTCGCCGCGGCACCGGGATCAATCGATTCATCAAGCGGGTCGCCTGGCCGGCGGAGGAACTCGAGGGTCTTCTTTACGTCCACTGGAACTCGCCGGAACGATACTCCAAACCTGCGACCGCAAACCAGGGGCTTGTTGCGCGGCACCGAGCGGACCGCGCCAGGCGCGAGCGGAGCCCGTGTGCTCAGAGGTTGAGCTCCAACCCGAGCGCGAATCCGAAGAAGCCGCGGCGTTCGTCGCCGTCTCCCAAAAGGGTCAAGCCCATGCCGCCGGTGATGGCGCCCGCCCGGTCTTCGCGCGGACCGAAGGGCACCCGGCCGCCCGTCTCGATGGCGAAGCCGTAGCTGGTCTGTGCGGTGTGAAAGGTGTCCATCCCGTTGTCGACGATCACGATCTCGTGGGTGTTGAGAGGCTGGCTGAGGAAGACCCGGCCACCGAAGAAGGGGACGAAGTAGGGGTTGTCGTAGCCGAGGACGAATCCGACGTCCGGGCTGAGGAACCCTCCGGCCGCAGAGCCGCCACCGGCCATGCCCGCGGTCAGAGCGAAGTGGCGGGTGTATGCGCGCTTCACACCCAGGCGGGCCCCGTAGATGCCCTGGTGGGCGCTGGTCTCGAAGGGCGAGTCGCGGTTGGTGAAGTAGATCGCGGTCCCGTCGACGGTGAGCTCGAGTTCGTCCGTGAGTCCGTGCCGAACCCGCGCGCCGCCGTGCACGACGGCTTCGCCGAACACTTCTCCACTGGCGCCGCCCGAGACCTGGATGGCGGTCTCACCGTCTCCGACGGTGGCCGGTGCTTCGAGTGCGATGGTGCGTCCTGGCGGCGAGAACACGTGCGGGGTGCAGGCCTGGCCGAGCGCGAGGAGAGAGACAATCAGTAGTGAGCGTTGCATGGCTCCCCTAGAGCAAGCTGGATGCCAGCGTGAATTGCTGAATCATTTCAGCTCCAATGCCCGAATTCCGACCAGCCGGCCGGATATGTGACAGAAAGTGTGTCCAGGGAGTCACTCTTCCGTGGCCGGGCTGCGCCACCGCAACTTGGACACAAAGAGCCCTGGTCGGCGCGTCGACCAGGGCTCTTCGACCCATGTCTTGAACGCCTACTTCTTGGCGTGCTCGACGGCACTCACGACCTTGGCGGCCGCATCCTTGGTGAGCTTCGTGGTGACCTTCTCGTCTCGTCCTTTCGTGCCCGTCTTCGTCACGTCCCAGTCGTGTCCGATCTGGGCGTTCACAAGCGTGTGCGTGCCGGGCCCCACGATGCCGTCCACGTCGTAGCCGAACTTCGCCTGGAGATCCTTGACCGCCTTCTCGGTGCCCGCATCGAACGCGCCGCTGACGGCGATCGCGTAGCCGAGCGCGTTGAGCCGCCGCTGAAGCGCCGACACGTCTGGGCCCTCGTCGCCCGACTTGAGGGTGCGCTTGGCGTCGACGCCCGCGAGGTTGCCCTTCGCCGTCTTCTTGCCCTGACCTTCGAGTGCGCGCTTGATGGATTTGGGATCGGTCGCCTTCCACGCGTTGCCGATCTGCTTGTCGATGAGTCCGGTCGTGCCGGAACCGACCTTGCCGTCCACGTCGTACCCGAAGAGCGTCTGAAGCTCTTTCACCACGGAGTCGGTCTTCGGACCGAAATGCCCATCCGCTTCCACCGCGAATCCAAGTTTGGCCAACTTCGCCTGCAGCGCTTTGACGTCGTCGCCCTTCGAACCCTGCTTCAGTACTTCACTCATCGAGACCTCCTGTGGCGGCACCAACAAGTGGCCGCGTGAACTGGACGTTCGGTGTCGGGGATCTATGCGCGACCCACAAAGAGCTTGCTCACGTGGGGAGTCGGCCACTGCCCACACCCCCCGACATTTCCGGGAAGAATCAGCCGCAGGTGCCGAGTTCTTCGCCGAAGAATTGGAGCCGCGCATCGGTCTCTCCCTCGACGTAGACTCGGTAGAACTGCCCCTCGATCAATGGTGGAAGCGGACAGATGCGCTCGGCGAAGTCGCAGACTGGCTCGCAGGGGCCATCGCACGCACCAGAGAAGATCCGCGCATCGAGGTGGATCTCGAATCCGGGGGGCGCGTCGCGATCGGTGCGGGGTTCGAACCGGACGGTGCAGGATCCATCGTACGCCGGACACTCCGCGCAGTCGTCCTCGAGCCGAAGCACTGCGCCGCCAAAACTACGCTCCACGCACACTCTGTCGAAACCATCCGGCATGCCCGGCGCGGGAACGGAGGCACCACACGTGTCCGGCTCCGCGAAGTCGAGACACCACGGCTCCCGGAACGGACCTTCCGCGCCGCCGATCTCGACCGTGCCCGCCGGTGCCCCATTCACCTCCAGCCGCCAGGTCCCGGCGGGCAGACCGCCGACTTCGCATTCGACCATGGGGTTCGGCTCGCACTCCCCGCACAACTCGAAGTCGCACAGTTCGGTCTCGAGCGAGATCACACCGCTTCGCCCGACGCTGACCGTGCAGCTCCGCGCGCCCGGACACAGGCACCCATCGAACTGAATCGGCAGCACGAACGGCTCGGCCGCTTCGATCACGCGATGCTCCAGGCACAGAAAGTTGCCCCGGTTGCGAGCCCCGAATCTGGAAAGAGGGGCGCATCAGGAAAGTCGACCACCGCATCCGGCCCCGAATCCCGAGCCACCGCGGCGTCCAAGCCGCCATCCACCGCCCTGCCCTCGACGACGTGGGACTGGGCACACCCGATGGGGCCGAGCAGCACCATCGACAGGAGCGCAGGAGACACGCGTTGGCACAACTGAGTCATCGTCCACCTCGACACGCAACCACCATGCCTCTCCTCCACCGATCCCACCAACGCAGGGTCTACACCGAACGCTTAACGACGAAAGCCCGCCGAAGCGGGCTCACATCGCAGCGCGGGAGCGCTTTTGTCTACTCGCCGACGGCGGCGAGTGCGTCTTCGTAGCTCGTCGACGCCGCGATGTCGTCCACGACCATGTCGAGTTTGTCGTACGCGGGCAGACCGGTTCCAGCCGGAAGCAGTCGACCCATGATGACGTTCTCCTTGAGTCCACGGAGGTGGTCCACCTTGCCGCTGATCGAGGCCTGGGTGAGCACCTTGGTGGTCTCCTGGAAGGAGGACGCCGAGATGAACGAGTCCGTGCTCAAGCTGGCCTTCGTGATGCCGAGCAAGAGCGGCTCCGCGACGGCCGGTCGGCCACCCTTGTCGATGATGCGCTCGTTCTCTTTTTCGAACCGCGCCTTCTCGACCTGCTCGTCCGGCAGGAACGCCGTGTCGCCCGGATCCGTGATGCGCACCCGACGCAACATCTGACGCACGATGGCTTCGATGTGTTTGTCGTTGATGGTCACGCCCTGGAGTCGGTAGACCTGCTGAATCTCGTCGACGAGCCAGCTGGCCAGCTCCTTCTCGCCCTTGACCTTGAGGATGTCGTGCGGGTTCGCAGCGCCATCCATGAGCGGCTCGCCGGCGCGAACGCGGTCGGCTTCGCGCACCGTGAGGTGCTTGCCCTTCGGGATCAGGTATTCCTTGGGGTCGCCCACGTCCGGCGTGATGACGACCTTGCGCTTGCCCTTGGTGTCCTTGCCGAACGTCACCACACCGTCGATCTCGGAGACGATGGCGTGGTCCTTGGGCTTGCGGGCTTCGAAGAGCTCGGCGACACGCGGCAGACCGCCGGTGATGTCCTTGGTCTTCGTGGTCTCGCGCGGCATCTTGGCGATGATCTCACCCGCTTCGACGTGCTGTCCGTCGGCCGGGATGATGTTCGCGCCCACCGGGAGGAAGTAGCGCGCTTCGTTCTCGCTGCCGGCGATGATGATCGGCTCGCCGTCCGCGGTGTGGATGGCGATGCGCGGACGGGCGCCGGGATCGCGCGACGGGATGACAACCCGCTGCGAGAGACCGGTGACCTCGTTGGTCCGCTCTTCCATCGTGACGCCTTCGACGACGTCGCCGTACGTGATGGTGCCGGCGACTTCGGTGAGGATCGGGATCGCGTAAGGGTCCCACTCACTGATGATGGCGCCCTTCTCGACCTTCTGGCCTTCCTTGACCTTCAGGAACGCGCCGTACGTGAGGTTGTAGCGCTCACGCTCGCGGCCCGTCTCGTCGACGATCTTGATGACGGCGTGACGGTTCATGATGACCATCTCGCCATCGCTCTTCTTGAGCGCCGACATGTTCTCGAAGTGCACGGTGCCGTCGGCGCGACATTCGATCGAGCTCTGCTCGATCTTGCCGCGCGCCGCCGCACCACCGATGTGGAACGTACGCATCGTGAGCTGGGTGCCCGGCTCGCCGATGGACTGCGCCGCGATGATGCCGATGGACTCGCCGATGTTGACCATGTAGCCGCGACCGAGGTCTCGACCGTAGCAGCGCGCACACACGCCCCGCTTGGTCTGGCAGGTGAGCACCGACCGGATGAGCACCTTCTCGATGCCGCGCTGCTCGAGCAGGTTCACGAGGTCTTCGTCGATGTCGACGTTGGCCTCGACGAGCACTTCGCCCGTGACCGGATCCTCGATGTCTTCGAGTGCCACGCGACCGAGCACGCGCTCACCGAGCGGCGTGACGACTTCGCCGCCCTCTTCGAGCTTGCTGACCCAGATGCCGTCGAGCGTCTGGCAGTCGTACTCGGTGATGACCGCGTCCTGCGCGACGTCGACGAGACGACGGGTGAGGTACCCGGAGTTCGCCGTCTTGAGCGCCGTGTCGGCCAGACCCTTGCGGGCACCGTGCGTCGAGATGAAGTACTGGAGAACCGTCAGACCCTCGCGGAAGTTGGCGGTGATCGGCGTCTCGATGATCTCGCCACTCGGCTTGGCCATCAGGCCGCGCATGCCAGCCAGCTGACGAATCTGCTGGTTGCTGCCTCGCGCGCCGGAGTCGGCCATCATGTAGATGGAGTTGAACGAGCGCATGCGCGCCGTCTCGCCCGTCTTCGGGTCGGTGGCCGTCTCGTAGGCGATGCCGTCGATGAGGTCGCGGGCGACCTTGTCGGAGGCTTCGGCCCAGATGTCGACGACCTTGTTGTAGCGCTCGCCGTCGGTGATCAGACCTTCTTGGTACTGCTCGATGACGGTCTCGACGTCGGCCTGCGCCTGTCCGAGAATCTCGCGCTTGCTGTCCGGAATCGCCATGTCTTCCATGCAGATGGAGACACCCGCGCGGGTCGACATCTCGTACCCGAGCGTGCGGAGACGGTCGGCGAGAAGCACCGTGTTCTTGTTTCGCGCCGCGCGGTAGCACTGGTCGATGAGGCCCGAGAGCGCCTTCTTGTCGAGCACCTTGTTCACGTTGCGGAAGTCGAGCGGCGGCGGAAGGACCTCGGCCACGAGCACCCGACCCACGGTCGTGTCGTGGAGCTGTCCCTGCCAGCGAAGACGAATCTTCGCGTGCAGTTTCACTTCACCGGCGTCGTAGGCCATCCGGACTTCGGCCGGCGAAGCGAAGATGCCCTTGAAGATGCCCTTCTTCTCCGAGCCGTCGCGGTAGCCGCCCTTCTCGAAGGGCTTCTCCCGCGTCATGTAGTAGAGGCCGAGAACGATGTCCTGCGTCGGGTTGATGATCGGCTTGCCGCTCGCCGGACTCAGGATGTTGTTGGTGCTCATCATGAGCACGCGCGCTTCCATCTGGGCTTCCACGCTCAGCGGAACGTGAACGGCCATCTGGTCGCCATCGAAGTCCGCGTTGAACGCGGTGCAGACGAGCGGGTGAAGCCGGATCGCCTTGCCTTCGATGAGCACCGGCTCGAACGCCTGGATGCCGAGACGGTGGAGCGTCGGTGCGCGGTTGAGGAGCACCGGGTGTTCGGTGATGACCTCGTCGAGAATGTCCCAGACTTCCGGCTTCTCTTTTTCGACGAGCTTCTTCGCGCTCTTGATCGTCGTGACGTAGCCACGCTCTTCGAGCTTGTTGTAGATGAACGGCTTGAAGAGCTCGAGCGCCATCTTCTTGGGAAGACCGCACTGGTGCAGGCGAAGCTCCGGGCCGACCACGATGACCGAACGGCCGGAGTAGTCGACGCGCTTGCCGAGCAGGTTCTGTCGGAACCGACCCTGCTTGCCCTTGAGCATGTCGGAGAGCGACTTGAGCGGGCGCTTGTTCGGACCGGTGATGGTCTTGCCGCGGCGGCCGTTGTCGAAGAGTGCGTCGACCGCTTCCTGCAGCATGCGACGCTCGTTGCGCACGATGATCTCGGGCGCGTTGAGTTCGATGAGCCGCTTGAGGCGGTTGTTGCGGTTGATGACGCGGCGGTAGAGGTCGTTGAGGTCCGACGTCGCGAAGCGGCCACCGTCGAGCGGCACGAGCGGGCGAAGATCCGGCGGGAGCACCGGCACGACCGAGAGCATCATCCACTCGGGTCGGTTGCCGCTGTCCTTGAAGGACTCGACCACCTTGAGCCGCTTGGTGAGCTTGGTGCGCTTGGCCTGGCTGGTGGCGACCTTGAGGTCCGCGCGCAGCGTCTCGCCGAGGCTGTGGATGTCGATGGCCTTGAGGAGCTGAAGCACTGCTTCGCCGCCCATGGCCGCCACGAACGTGTCGTCGCCGAGCTCGTCGAGCAGCTCGTAGTAGCGGTCCTCGCTGAGGATCTCGCCCTTCTCGAGCGGCGTCTCGCCGGGATCGACCACGACGTAGCACTCGCAGTAGAGCACCCGCTCGAGGTCCTTGAGCTTGAGGTCGAGCAGTCCGCCGATGCGCGACGGAAGCGACTTCAGGAACCAGATGTGCGCGACAGGCGTCGCGAGGTCGATGTGGCCAAGGCGCTCGCGACGCACCTTGGACTGGATGACCTCGACGCCGCACTTCTCGCACACGATGTTCCGGTGCTTCATGCGCTTGTACTTGCCGCAGAGGCACTCGTAGTCCTTCACCGGTCCGAAGATCCGAGCACAGAACAGACCATCGCGTTCGGGCTTGAACGTTCGGTAGTTGATCGTTTCGGGCTTTTTGACTTCGCCGTGCGACCACTCCCGGATTTTCTCCGGGGATGCGAGGCCGATGCGAATCGCCGAGAACGAAAGGGGATCCTTGGGCTTTTCGAAGAAGCTGAAGATGTCCTTCATCGCGCTTTCACCTTGAGAGCCAGGGGCTCAGACACTTTGGGGGGAACGGTAGGGAGAGGAGAGAACGGAGTGCGGGCGGCCCGAAGGCCGCCTCTCATCACTCTTCCGCAGCGAGGACATCGTCTCGATGTCCGTCGCCCTCGATGAGCTCGACGTTGAGGCACAAAGCCTGGAGCTCTTTCATCAACACGTTGAAGCTCTCCGGCAGGCCGGCATCGAGGGTGTAGTCGCCCTTGACGATGGCTTCGTACATCCGCGTACGACCCTGCACGTCATCGGACTTCACCGTGAGGAACTCCTGCAGTGCGTAGGCCGCACCGTAGGCTTCCATCGCCCAGACCTCCATCTCACCGAGACGCTGCCCACCGAACTGGGCCTTGCCGCCGAGGGGCTGCTGCGTGACGAGCGAGTAGGGCCCGATGCTTCGCGCGTGGATCTTGTCGTCCACGAGGTGGTGAAGCTTGAGCATGTACATGATGCCGACCGTGACGTCCTCGTGGAACGCCTCGCCCGTGCGGCCGTCGAAGAGCACGGTCTGACCGTTCTCTTGCGCGCCCGCGATGGTGAGCAGCTCGCGAATCTCTGCTTCCGTCGCGCCGTCGAACACCGGCGTCGCGAGGTGGAGGCCCTTCTTCACGGTCTTCACGAAGTCGAGGACACCTTGGTCGTCCAGGCCTTCGATCGTCTCGTGGAGCGGACCGTCCTTGTAGATCTTCTTGAGCTTCTTGCGCGTGCCCTCGAGATCGGGGGTGCGCTTCTCCATCATGTCGTTCAGCTGACGACCGAGCTGCCAGCCGGCCCACCCGAAGTGAACTTCGAGAATCTGACCGACGTTCATGCGGCTCGGGACACCCAGGGGGTTGAGCACGATGTCGACGGGGGTGCCGTCGGGGAGGTACGGAAGGTCGTTCTCGGGAAGGATGCGGCTGACCACACCCTTGTTTCCGTGACGACCGGCCATCTTGTCACCGACCTGCAGCTTCCTTTTGATGGCGAGGTAGACCTTCACCATCTTGATGACGCCGGGGGGAAGTTCGTCGCCCTTGCCGAGCTTGTCGATCTTCTCCTGGAAGAGCATCTCGATCGCGCCGGTCTGCTCTCGGAGCTGGGCCAGAATCGCGTCGATCTTCTCTTTGTTCTTGTCGACTTCGATGTCACCCCAGTACTTGCGGATGATCGGGTCGAGCGCTTCGGCGCTGATCTTGGCGCCCTTGGCGAGCAGGACCTTGCCCTTGTCGTCGACGAGCTTCGCGGTGGTCGTGCGACCGAGCAGAAGCTTGCGGACCCGCGCGTAGGCGGACTCGCGAACGATCTTGATCTCGTCCGCCATGTCCTTCTCGAACTTGGCCCGCTCGGCGTCTTCGATCTGACGCGCGCGCTCGTCCTTGTCCGTGCCCTTGCGAGCGAACACGCGGGCGTCGATGACGATGCCCGTCACGCCGGGCGGAACCCGGAGCGAGGTGTCGCGCACGTCGCCGGCCTTCTCACCGAAGATGGCCCGAAGGAGCTTCTCTTCCGGGGAGAGCTGCGTCTCACCCTTCGGGGTGATCTTGCCGACGAGAATGTCGCCGCTGACCACCTCGGCGCCGATGCGCACGATGCCGGACTCGTCGAGATCCTTGAGCGCTTCTTCACCGACGTTCGGGATGTCGCGCGTGATCTCTTCTTTGCCGAGCTTCGTGTCTCGGGCGACGCATTCGAACTCCTCGATGTGAACCGAGGTGTAGACGTCGTCCTTGACGATGCGCTCGCTGATGAGAATCGAGTCCTCGAAGTTGTACCCACCCCAAGGCATGAACGCGCAGACGACGTTCTGGCCCAGGGCGAGTTCGCCTCGGTCGGTGCTCGGTCCATCGGCGATGACGTCGAAGACTTCGACCTTGTCTCCCGGACGCACGATCGGCGTCTGGTTGTAACAAGTCGACTGGTTGGAACGCTGGAACTTGTGCAGGCGGTAGATGTCCGGCTCGCCGTCCGACGTCTTGACGACGATGCGCTCGGCGTCGACCGAATCGACCGTGCCGGCGCGCTTGGCGACGCTGCACACACCGCTGTCTCGAGCGACGCGGCCTTCGATGCCCGTGCCGACGATCGGCGCGTACGCGCGAAGACACGGCACCGCCTGACGCTGCATGTTCGATCCCATGAGCGCGCGGTTGGCATCGTCGTGCTCGAGGAACGGGATGAGCGAGGCCGCGACCGAAACCAGCTGGTTCGGCGAGACGTCCATGAGCTCGACCTGATCCGGCGGGACCATCATCGACTCACCGTTGAAGCGCACCGCGATGAGGTTGCCCACGAGCTTCTTGCTCTTGGTGTCGACCTCGGCGTTGGCCTGGGCGATGTAGTTGCCCTCTTCTTCGAGCGCCGAGTACCAGCGGACTTCGTCGTCCTTGACCTTGCCTTCGGTCACGCGGCGGTACGGCGTCTCGACGAAGCCGTACTCGTTGACTCGGGCGTAGGTCGAGAGCGACGCGATCAGACCGATGTTCGGACCTTCCGGCGTCTCGATCGGGCAGATGCGACCGTAGTGGGTCGCGTGCACATCGCGGACTTCGAAGCCGGCCCGCTCGCGCGTGAGACCACCCGGTCCGAGCGCGGAGAGACGACGCTTGTGCGTGACCTCCGAGAGCGGGTTCGTCTGGTCCATGAACTGCGAGAGCTGCGAGCTACCGAAGTACTCCTTCACCACGGCGCTGACCGGCTTGGCGTTGATCAGGTCGTGCGGCATCAGCGTCTCAATCTCTTGAGACATGCTCATGCGCTCCTTGATCGCGCGCTCCATGCGGACGAGGCCGATGCGGTACTGGTTCTCCATGAGCTCGCCGACCGCGCGCACCCGGCGGTTGCCGAGATGGTCGATGTCGTCGATGGAGCCCCGACCGTTCTTCAGGTCGATGAGGTGCTTGACCGTCTCGAGAATGTCGCGGGGCGTGAGCACCGTCTTCTCGAGCTCCGGACGCTCGGGATCCCCCTCGTCGTAGAACTTGTAGTTCAGCTTGAGGCGGCCGACCTTCGACAGGTCGTAGCGATCCGGGTTGAAGAAGAGGTTGTTGAAGAGCGTGCGGGCCGTGTCGAGCGTGGGCGGATCGCCCGGGCGCAGACGGCGGTAGATCTCGAGAATGCCTTCGTCCTGCGACTGGACCTTGTCGGCCAGAAGCGTGTCGCGCAGGTAGCTGCCGACGTTGAGGCCATCGATGAAGAGCACCTTGACCGACTCGACCTTCGCTTCGCGAAGTGCCTCGAGCTTGTCCTCGGTGATCTCTTCGTTGACGCCGAGAAGGATCTCACCGGTCTCTTCGTCGACGATGTCTTCCGCGCTGACCTTACCGAGCACTTCGCCCTGGTCGATCGGAAGCCGGTCGAGGCCTGCGGCCTTGAGCTTGCGAATCGCGGCGCGGGTGAACTTGCGGTTGCGTTTGACGAGGGTGTCGCCCTCGACCTTGATGTCACGCGTGGCGCGCTGACCCGGAAGAAGATCGTATTCGATGCTCTTCGAGTACTTGCCGCGCGCCTCGAAGATGATCGTCTCGTTGTCGTAGAAGAAGTCGAGGAGCTCGTGGGTGGTGTACCCGAGCGCCTTGAGCAGCACGGTCGCGTGCATCTTCCGACGGCGGTCGATCCGCACGTAGAGCAAGTCCTTCGGGTCGAACTCGAAGTCGAGCCACGAACCGCGGTACGGGATGATCCGCGCCTGGTAGAGGAACTTGCCCGACGAGTGGGTCTTGCCCTTGTCGTGGTCGAAGAAGACGCCGGGGCTTCGGTGAAGCTGGCTGACGACGACGCGCTCCGTGCCGTTGATGATGAACGTACCGTTCACCGTCATCAGCGGGATCTCGCCGAAGTAGACCTCCTGCATCTTGATGTCGCGCACCATCGACTCGCCGCCATCGCCGGATTCGTAAATCCAGAGCTCGATGGTGACTTTGATCGGCGCAGCGAAGGTCATGCCGCGTTGCCGGCACTCATCGACGTCGTACTTCGGACGCTCGAGCGTGTAGCTGATGAACTTCAGCTCGCTCGTTCCGTTGAAGTCTTTGATCGGGAAGACGCTCTTGAAGACAGCCTGCAGCCCCACGTCCACTCGTTCTTCAACGGGTGTCGTGCTCTGCAGAAACTTCTCGTAGGAACGTTTCTGGATGTCGATGAGGTTCGGGACCTCGAGAATGCGCTCGATCTTCCCGAAGCTGTGCCGGATCCGGAAGTTGTTCTGGATCTTCTGGGCCATGTCGTCGCCGTCCGTGTTTGCCAGGGTGGGTCTAGATCGCGCAGTGGGCTGCCGCTGCGTGTTCGGCAAGTCAGCGCTGTGCTGTCGTGCCGCGATGTAGATGGAAATCGAAGGAGAGAAAAGAAAGCTGCTGTGTCTGTGACGCGGACAGGCGACCGAGGTTCGCAGGGAAACTGCGCGCCCTCGATGGGCGCAGAGATTAAACAGCGAAGGACCGAGGGTGGGCCGATGCCCACCCCGGTCGATTCGCTAGCCGTTCCGAAGAACGGACAGGCCGCTCACTTGAGCGTGACCTTCGCGCCGGCCTCTTCGAGCTTCTTCTTGATCTCTTCGGCCTCTTCCTTGGAGATGGACTCCTTGATGACCTTCGGCGCGCCCTCGACGACGTTCTTGGCGTCGGCCAGGCCGAGCTGGGTGATCTCGCGGATCGCCTTGATGACCTTGATCTTCTGACCACCGGCGTCCGTGAGCTCGACGTCGAACTCCGTCTGCTCTTCTTCGGCTGCGGGTGCTGCACCACCGACCGCGCCGCCTGCGACGGCGACCGGTGCGGCGCTGACGCCCCACTTCTCTTCAAGGGCCTTCACCAGGGTCGACACGTCCATGACGGTCCAGGTGCTGAGCTCTTCGACCATCTGATCTACGTTCATGTTCGCCATTTGAGATTCTCCGGATACTGCTGCCGCATCGGGTCACGCATTTGCGTGAAGTTGAGTCGATGCGGAAAGGTTGTTGGTTGTTGGGGTTGAATGTTGGTTGTCGGAGGGGGCCGAGCCGCAGTCGCGGCCGCGAGCGGAGCTCTAGGCGCCCTCTTCTTGTTTGCGTTTGATCGCGTCGAAGACGTACGCGAGGTTCTGGGCCGGTGCAGCGAGCTGCCGAACAAGCGACTGAGCCGGAGCGAGGAGCTGAGCGAGCAGCATGCTGCGCACTTCGTCCTTGCCGGGCATCGACGCAAGCGTCGTGTCGACCGCTTTGCCGTCCATGACGGTGCCGTCGAGCACCGCACACTTGGGCACGAGCCTTTCGGGCTCGTCCTTCTTGGCGAGCACTTCTTTGTGCTCTTTGCGGAAGTCGCGGAGAACCTTCGCCGCCGTCGAGGGATCCTCGTACGACCACGCCACGCCCGTCATGCCTTTGAGGTGCCCGTCCAGCTCTGCAGCGGGAACATCGGTACCTTCGAGGGCTTTCCGGATGAGGTTGTTCTTCACGACCTTGTATTCGATCCCGGCCTTGCGGAAACGAACCCGCAGCTCCGTGATCATCTCGACGTTGACGCCGCGGAAATCCACGAAGACGGTCGAGATCGCGCGCTGGAAGTTCTCGCGGAGTGACTCCGCGTGTGCCTTCTTCTCTGCAGGACTCATCGGCATGTCAGGCCTCCGCCACTTCGATCGAGCTCGGGTCGATGCGAACACCGGGACCCATGGTCGACGAGAGGGTGATGCTCTTCATGTAGGTGCCCTTGGCCGAGGCCGGCTTGAGACGAGTCAGCGTGTTGAGCAACGCGCGGATGTTGGCCGCGAGATTGGCCGGCTCGAACGAGCACTTGCCAACCGGTGCGTGCACGACACCAGCCCGCTCGACGCGGAACTCGATCTTGCCTGCTTTGGCTTCGGACACGGCCTTGGTCACGTCGAACGTGACGGTGCCGACCTTCGGGTTGGGCATGAGCCCGCGCGGTCCGAGAATCTTACCGAGTCGACCGACCTGCCCCATCATGTCCGGGGTGGCGATCACGGTGTCGAACTCGAGCCATCCCTCGGTGATCTTGGCGACGAAATCGTCGCCACCGACGTGGTCTGCACCTGCAGCCTGCGCTTCCATGACCTTTTCGCCCTTGGCGAAGACCAGGACTCGTTTGTTCGAGCCTGTGCCATGCGGCAAGACCAGTGCGCCTCGCACCATCTGATCGGCGTGCTTGGGGTTGACCCCCAAACGCACCGCGAGATCGATCGTCTCGTCGAACTTGCAGAACGCAACTTCTTTCACGAGCGAGATCGCCTCTTCGACGGTGTACCGATGACCGCGTTGGACCTTTTCGAGGGCAGGTCCGCGCCTTTTACCGGTATTCATTCATCCTCCTCATCGACTTGCCGCCGCCAGTGGCGTGGCTTGTCTCCCACCGCGATGCCCGAATCCTGGTTGCCCAGAGACTGGGAAAGGGTGGTTGCGAGAGACGCCCGGCCCATTCCGGAACGCCCAATCAACCCCGGGTCCGAAGACCCGGAACGTCTATGTGCCCGTTAGGGCTTCGCGATCGTCACGCCCATCGAACGGGCGGTGCCCATCACGCTGCGCATGCACGCTTCGACCGAACCCGCGTTCGTGTCCTGAATCTTCTGCTCCGCGATCGCTTTGACCTGCTCCATCGTGAGCTGCCCGACCTTCACCTTGTTGGGCGTGGGCGAACCACTCTCGAGACCGAGCGCCTTCTTGATCAAGATCGGCACCGGCGGAGTCTTGGTGATGAACGAGAACGTTCGGTCGCCGTAGACGGTGATGACGACGGGAATGATGAGCCCCGCGTCCTTTTGCGTCTTGGCGTTGAACTCCTTGCAGAAGCCCATGATGTTCACGCCGTGCTGACCCAAAGCGGGGCCGACGGGCGGTGAGGGGTTGGCCTTGCCAGCTTGAAGCTGGAGCTTGATGGTTCCGATGACCTTTTTCATGGCTCTACTGCGTTCGTCGTACGGTGGAAGGAAAGGGGAATGGGAAGCGCGAGACTCAGACGGTCTTTTCGACCTGGGAGTACTCGAGCTCCACGGGCGTGGCGCGCCCGAAGATGCTGATGAGGACGCGAACCTTGTGCTTCTCGGGGTTCACTTCTTCGATGGTGCCGGTGTAGTTCGCGAAGGCGCCTTCGGTCACGCGGACGTGGTCGCCCGGCTCGAAGGTGACGCGGGGTTTCGGCTTCGCGGTGCCCTGCGCGACCTGGTGCGCGATCACTTCGATCTCGCGGCGCGGCACGGGCGAGGGGTGACGGCCGCCGATGAATCCGGAGACCTTCGGGGTGGCCTTCACGAGATGCCACGACTCGTCGGTCAGGTGCATCTGCACGAAGATGTAGCCCGGGTAGAAGTTCTTCGTGACGACGCGCTTCTTACCGCTGCGGTTCTCTTGAACCGATTCTTTCGGGATCAGGATCTCACCGAAGAGGGACTCCATGCCCTCTTGGCGGATGCGCTCTTCGAGCGTCATCTTCACCCGGTTCTCGTACCCCGAGTACGCCTGGATGATGTACCAGTTCATGGGGGCTTCGGTCGCAGCTTGGTCGTTCATGGCAGAGTCATTCATCAGTAGATGAGGTCCGTGACGGTGGACCAGGCGGCGTCGAAGACACCGAGAATGATGGCGGCGATGATCGAGACCACGAAGACCACGATGGTCTGCGCCCAGGTCTCTTTGCGCGTCGGGTAGGTGACGTTCGCCAGCTCGTACGCGACTTCGTTCGAGAACGCATGCATGCGCTTGTTCCGGTACAGCCCGGCCATGAGCAGGATCGAGAAGATCGCGGTGCCGGCCGTGACGAGCGACGGGTTGATCGTCGACATGTTGGCCTTGAGGGCCACGAACTCCGCGACGTCCTGGAACAGGTGATCGAAGAACCAGAACGCGATCATCGTGCCGCCGACGAAGGCGAATTGCACCCACCGCTCGATGCCGAGCGTACCGGTGGGTCGACTTTCGGGATCCATCGCCATGTGATTCTCGTCTTGGACTCGGGTGCTGGTGATTCGCGGAAAAGAATCCGCGGTTCGAAGGACTGAAGTGGGGTTGGCAGGCCAGGAGGGATTCGAACCCACAACCCGCGGATTTGGAATCCGCTGCTCTACCGTTGGAGCTACTGGCCTTCGTTGGGGGGTGTGCGCGCGAAACCCGACACCGGGCGCACGTCTGCGCTTGGTGGATGGGCCGCCTCTTATGCGATCGGATTCCGAGAAGCGCAACCGTTCGGCACGCTTTTTGTTTGGGCCCTCTGCGTCATGGGCATGATCCCTCGTGAAATCAGGGACTTACGGGTCTTTGGAGCCGTGAGAAAACGCCAGGATGACGCGGTGTTGCAGCACTGGGTCCGGGAATCAAGCTTGTGTTTCGAGGGGCGCCCAGAGCACCCTCGTTCGGTGACGGATGCCGGGAACGCGCCCCGCCGGAAGGGCTGGATCGTGGCGGTTGTGGCCCTCCTTGGCCTGGTGGCGACCTATGTGTGGCAACGGTCGCGTCCAGTGTTCGACCTGGAAGAGGTGGCCGACGCACGGGCGGCGTTGGACCTCGAGCGACAGGAGCTGTTGCAGCTGACCTGCAACCGAAGCGGGATGGGAGACGGCGCGCCCACCGATCAGGACGGATTCGATGCCGCGGTGTTCGGCGAACGCTGGGCGGAGTGCCGGCGGCTGGCCGCGGAGACGTTCGAGGCGGTCTGGAACGAAGCGGGCCACAACTACGACTGGCAACTCGAGCGCGGGGACGGCGCGAACCTCCCACCCGAGGTGGCGAATCCGAACTACCTACGGCTGTACCCGCCACCCGCGCGCTCCGACTGTGTAGATGCCGCCGAGGCGGCATGTGGTGGGCTGGCCGAGACGATCGAGCGGCTGGTCGCGAGCACCGATCTGTGCACCCCGCTGCGACCGACTGCCTCGGGCTGGGACGACGTGGTCGATCTCGTCCCAGTGATCTGGTTTTTCAAGGCCGTGGCCCTTGAGGCCCGGCGCGCCTACCGCGAGGACCGCCCGTTCGAAGGGCTGCGTTTGCTCGCGAACGCCATCGCGCTCGCGCGGGATGTGCGGCGCGGTCCTGCGAACCTGATCCTCGCCATGGTCTCGGTGGCCGCCGAAGGGATTCTCGTCGCGCACACGGTCTCGCTCTTGATCGCAGACCCGGGCCTGTCGCGCACCGAATACGCGGCGATCGACGAGATCCTCGCAACGATTCTCTCCGAACCGATCGGAGCGCACTGGATATGGCGGGCAGAGCGCAACACGTTCGCAGATCTGATCGAGCCCGATCCGGAGGCGTCCGATCTACTGACGATGACTGCGTCCGGCCTGGACCTGTCCTGGTGTCCTCAGGACGCCGGTGTGGAGACGTGTCTGGAAGGTCTGATGAACCGAGAGCCGTTGTCGGATGGTCCGCCCTCCGAAGCGCGCATGCTGGTGCTTGGCCACCGGGGTGCACGCGCGGCGACGCTCCGATGGGCGCAGGAAGAGCTTCTGCAGACCTACCCCCGATACCTCGGGAGGCTCGTCGCGGCCGACACCGACTTGGCCATGCTGCGCACCGCGCTCGCTTGGACCGAAGCGCGGGGTCTGGGATCGGAATGCCCTCCAGAGGTGCCGGAACAGCAGCGCCGAGCACCGGGTTCGGACGAGCTCGTCGAAGTGGTGTTCCAACAGGGCGATGTCTACGAGATGCGCGCGCCTGGGTACCGCGTCTCCTCAGACATCAAACGAACGGTGTTCCAGCTGGCGTGCCCCGCCGCGACGGCGACCTGGGCGGACGCGGACGGCAACCCGGTCAAACCCTTGGACGACGTGCAGCTCGGCGAGGACGGGCAGCTCGGCGCGGACGCGGACGGCAACCCAGTCGAACCAGACTGGGAAGGCCCGGAAGAGGACATGCTCTAGCGGGTTGCTGAAGAACGCCCGCAGGGCGTTCTCGCAGCCTGCCCCTTGCCCCTGCCCTTGCCTTTGCCCTTGCCCGCGGATCAGCGGTCAGATCGCTTGATCAGCGCGACGAGCATCGCGACGACCTG
>JAXMNT010000046.1:0-59341 GCA_034670305.1 Deltaproteobacteria bacterium | reverse complement strand
CCCGCGACTCGCGCGGGCCTCGCGCCGCTCTAGCGACTCAACCGATACAACATCGCGCAAACCTCATCGCAGCGCTGCACCACCTCCTCGCCAACCTCGGCATACCCAAACAGCCGCACCAACCGAAGAGCCGCCTTCAGCTCGCTCGCCTCACCGTAAGCAATGGAAAACCTATCCACGCTCCGCTTCCCGCGAGCGTTCTTCGCTTCCGCGCAGTTCAGAACAACGGACTGAGCCGCCCGCCGCATCTGCTCACCCAGCGAACGGTCCTTGCGAGAAACAGCCGCCAGCACCCCGCGCAACTCACCAACGAGAACAAAACTAGATTCGAGAACAATCATCAGAGCCTCCAACGCGCCACACACCAGAGCGACATTGCTCGGCGGCGCACCCCGTGCGCCCCCGGTGGAGAGCGCAGGGCGGGTCAAGGGCGAAGCCAGCCTTCCGAAGGCTGGGGCCGAAGGCACCCTTGACGCGACCGAGCACTCCGCCACGATGAAATTGCCGCCGAGCCAGAGCCCCACCAGACAATTGGGGTGTTCCCGAAATCCGGAGGATTGAAGGGAGCCGATTTCCGAAGGAAGAGGCTACAGGCTGTTGCTGTTGCTGCTTCTGCCGCTGCCGCTGCCGCTGTGTCTGCTGCTGACTCTGCTGCTGACTCTGCTGCTGACTCTGCTGCTGACTCCGCTGCTGACTCCGCTGCTGACTCCGCTGCTGACTCCGCTGCTGACTCCGCTGCTGACCTCTGCTGCTGACTCTGCTGCTGACTCTGCTGCTGACTCTGCTGCTGACTCTGCTGCTGACTCTGCCGCTGTGTCTGCTGCTGACTCTGCTGCTGACTCTGCTGGCCGAGGCCGAGGCCGAAGCCGAAGCCGAGGCCGAAGCCGAAGCCGAAGCCGAGGCCGAAGCCGAGGCCGAAGCCGAGGCCGAAGCCGAGTCCGAAGCCGAGGCCGAAGCCGAAGCCGAAGCCGAGGCCGAAGCCGAGGCCGAAGCCGAGGCCGAAGCCGAGGCCAGCGACTCGCGCGGGCCTCGCAGCCGACTACCGACTGAGCCGATACAGCATCGCGCAAACCTCATCGCAGCGTCGCTCGACCTCCTCGCCAACCTCCGCGTACCGAAACAGCCGCACCAACCGAAGAGCCGCCTTCAGTTCACTGGCCTCACCGTAGGCAATGGAGAATCGATCGACGCTCCGCTTGCCCCGCGCGTTCTTCGCTTCCGCGCAGTTCAGACAGACGGACTGCGCCGCCCGCCGCATCTGCTCCGCGAGCGAACGGTCCTTGCGAGAAACTTGAGCCAACAGTCCGCGCAACTCACCAACGAGAACAAAACTAGATTCGAGAACAATCATCAGAGCCTCCAACGCGCCACACACCAGAGCGACATTGCTCGGCGGCGCACCCCGTGCGCCCCCGGTGGAGAGCGCAGGGCGGGTCCAGGGCGAAGCCAGCCTTCCGAAGGCTGGGGCCGAAGGCACCCTTGACGCGACCGAGCACTCCGCCACGATGAAATTGCCGCCGAGCCAGAACCCCCCCCAGACAATTGGGGTGTTCCCGAAATCCGGAGGATTGAAGGGAGCCGATTTCCGAAGGAAGAGGCTACAGGCTGTTGCTGTTGCTGTTGCTGCTTCTGCTTCTGCTTCTGCTTCTGCCGCTGTCGCTGCCGCTGCCGCTGCCGCTGTCGCTGTCGCTGCCGCTGCCGCTGTCGCTGTCCTGTCGCTGTCCTGTCGCTGTCGCTGCCGCTGCCGCTGCCTGCCGCTGTCTCTGGTCCCTGCCCCTGTTGCTGTCTCTACCTGACTCCTGAAGCCGAACCCAAAGCCGAGTCCCGAGTCCGGCGCCGACCCCCCCACCGTCAGAGAGGCAGGTCCGCGTCGGTCAGGGCCTGGTGGTCTTTGCGGTCTTTGAGCGCTCGCGTGGCAGCAAAGAAGTCGAGGTCGGTTTTCAACGTCTGGTCTGGAAACGCGGCCGCGACCCGGCCCCGCAACGTCGCGCTGTGGTGACGGAGAAAGGGATTCGTGGCCCGCTCGGTCTCGATCGTGGAGGGCACCGAACACTCCCCCCGCGCGCGCAACGCCCACGTGTCGCGGATGCGGGCGGCCAATGCGTCGTTGTCCGGTTCGACGCTCCACGCGAAGCGCAGGTTGTCCTCGGTGTACTCGTGCGCGCAGCAGACCCGGGTCGAGCCCTCGAGTTCCGCGAGCTGCGCGAGGCTGCCCATCATCTTCGCCGGTGGCCCGTCGAAGAGGTAGCCGCACCCCGCACCGAACATGGTGTCGCCACAGAACACCACGTCTTCGAACACGAACGAGAGGTGGTCGTCGATGTGGCCTTCGGTGAGCAAGACCCGACCGGTCGACGCGCCGAGCGTCAGCGTGTCGCCCGCCTGCAGCCCTTCCGTCAATCCAGGGATCTCTTTCGCACGGGTCTTCGCGCCCGCCACGCGCAGCGACGGCACGGACTTCACGAGCCCGAAGTTGATGCCGATGTGGTCCGGGTGCGTGTGGGTGTTGAACACCGCGCCGAGCTCGATGCCATGCGTCTCGCAGTACGCGAGCGCGGACTTCGCTTCGGGTCCATCGATGGCGGCGGCGGCGCCGGTCTTCGTGCAAACCAGGAGCCAGATGAGGTTGTCCCGGAACGAAGGCACCTGATGGATCTCGAGCGCGCCCGAAGCGGTGCGAAACGGCGGTCGGGGAGAAGTGACGACGTGTTCCATGACGCACGGTATACCCTGCAACCGATGACCAAGCCGATCGATTGGGAAGAGTTGAAGAACGCGCTCGACGACGAGCTCGTCCGCGCCGTCGCCGCGGCCTTCGCGCTTGTGGCCACCGCGGACCGCGACTTGGCCGAGTCCGAGATCGACCGGTTCATGCAGGTGGTCAAAGAAGACCCCGCGCTCGCCCGCGCCACCGACCTCGGCCTCGAGAACGCATTCCGCAAACTCGCCCAGGGCGTGCTCGACGATCCCGAACAAGGCTGGTTCGTGTGTCTGGCCGTGCTGCGCAAGTGCCGCCGCCACGACCTCATCTTCCGCGCCGCCCAGATCGCGATCGTCGCCGACGGGCACCTGCGCGAACAAGAAGAAGCCGCCCTCGCCCGCATCGAAGGCGCCCTGACCGACTGAGACCGAGCCGCCTGGCTACTTCTTCTTGGCCGCGGCCGCGAGGAGCGGTTTCAGGTACGCGCCGGTGAAGCTGCCCTTGGTCTTCGCGACCTCTTCGGGCGTGCCTTGCGCGACGATGGTGCCGCCGCCTTCGCCGCCTTCGGGACCGAGGTCGATGATCCAGTCGGTGCTCTTGATCACGTCCAGGTTGTGCTCGATCACCAGCACCGTGTTGCCCTGGTCGACGAGTTGGTGGAGCACTTCGATCAGCTTGCGCACGTCTTCGAAATGCAGCCCAGTCGTCGGTTCGTCGAGGATGTACAGGGTGTGTTCGAACTGGCTTCGGATCGAACGCCCCTTGCCGAGTTCGCTGGCCAGTTTCACCCGCTGCGCTTCGCCGCCCGAGAGGGTGGTCGAAGGCTGGCCGAGCGTGACGTAGCCGAGTCCGACATCCACGAGGCACTGGGCGAAGCGGACGATCTTCGGGTGGTTCTCGAAGAACTTCGCCGCGTCTTCACACGTCATCTCGAGCACGTCGGCGATGTTCTTGCCGCGGTAGGTGATCTCGAGGGTCTCGCGACCGTAGCGGGTGCCTTCGCAGATCTCACACTCGACGAACACGTCCGGCAGGAAGTGCATCTCGATCTTCTTGACCCCCTGTCCCTGGCACGCCTCGCACCGGCCGCCCTTCACGTTGAAGGAGAACCGGCCGCGCTCGTAGCCGCGCGTCTTGGCCTGCGGGGTCTGCGAGAAGATGCTGCGGATCTCGTCGAACATCTTGGTGTAGGTCGCGGGGTTGCTTCGCGGCGTGCGGCCGATCGGCGACTGGTCGACCTCGATGATGCGTTCGACCTTCGCGAGGCCGTTGACCCGTGTGTGCAAGCCCGGCTTGGCGCGGCTGCCGTGCAGGTGCCGTTTGGCGGCGCGCAGCAAGATGTCGTTCACGAGGGTGCTCTTGCCGCTGCCACTGACGCCGGTGACCGCCAGGAGTCCACCGAGCGGGAACGTGACGTCCACCTTCTTCAGGTTGTGGTGACGCGCGCCTTTGACGACGACCGCGTTCTTCTTCGGGGAGAGCTTGCGCCGGTCCTTCGGCTTCGGCGTCGGCACCTCGCGGGTGCCCACGAGGTACTTCGCGGTCAGCGACGCGTCCACCTGCGCGATCTCTTCGATGGTGCCCTGCGCGATCACCTCGCCCCCGTGTACGCCAGGCCCCGGCCCGATGTCGATCACGTGGTCGGCGGCGCGGATCATCTCCTCGTCGTGTTCGACGACGACCACGGTGTTGCCGATGTCGGCGAGGTGCCGGAGCGTGTTGATCAGGCGCGCGTTGTCGCGCGGGTGCAATCCGATGGTGGGTTCATCGAGCACGTAGGCCGTGCCGACGATGCCGCTGCCCACCTGGGTGGCGAGCCGAATGCGCTGGGCTTCGCCGCCGCTGAGGGTCGAGGTGCGACGCCCGAGCGAAAGGTAGCCGAGGCCGACCGACTGCAAGAACCCGAGCCGCGCTTTGACTTCGCGTTCGATCGGTTTCGCGATGGCTTTGCCTTCGTCGCTCAGCTCGAACCCGTTCACCACCGACACCGCGGTGTCGATGTCGAGGCGGGTGAAGTCGCTCAAGTTGAGTTGATGCGGATCCGGACTGAGGCCGAGCCGCATGCGCGCTTCGAGCACCTCTTTGGGAAGCGCCACCTTGGAGTCCAAGTACACGCTGAGCGCCTTGACGTTGAGCCGGTTGCCGAGACAGTCCGGGCACTCGAGCTCCGCCATGAAGTCCTGGAGAAAATCCTTCACCCACTTGGACTCGGTGCGCTCGAACCAGCCTTGCAGGTGGGGGATCACTCCGTCCCACTGCACGCCGTACTCCTCTTCCTGCACGTCGTTGGTGCCGTAGAGAAGGATCTCGAACACCTCTTCGGTCAGGTCCGAGATCTTGGTGCTGCCAGGGACATCGAACCGGCGCAGGAACCGGCGCTTGAGACGACCGGAGAACATGCCGGCCGGTCCGGCTTTCTTCCACGCTTGAATCGCATCTTTGCCGATCGACGCTTCGTGATCGGGCACGACCAGATCCGGATCGAACTCGAGCAACACGCCGAGGCCGTGGCAGCGCGGGCACGCGCCCTGAGGCGAGTTGAAGCTGAACAGGCGCGGCTCGAGTTCGTCGAGTGCATGGTCTGGGTGATCGGCGCACGCGTACTGATCCGAGTAGACGTGGTCGACCCAGCCGCTCTCGGTCGACTTGTCTTCGATGCTGATGAAGACGACGCCGCCCGCGGTGCGCAGCGCGGTCTCGATCGAGTCCGCCATGCGCTCTCGGCTCTTGTCCCGCACCACCAAGCGGTCGACCACCGCCTCGACGTCGTGTTTCTCGTACCGGCCGAGCTCGAGCGGGTTGTCGCCGTCCTTGGCGAGCGTGTCCGCGATGTCCACCAGCACGCCGTTGACCCGCGCGCGGACGTAGCCGTCTTTGGCCAGGCCTTCAAGCGCGTCGCGGTGGAACCCCTTCTTCTGCCGCACCACCGGCGCCAACACCATGAGCCGGGTGCCTTCCGGCAATTGGGAGACGGCGTCGGTGATCTGCGACGGGTGCGACGCGGTGATCGGCTGCTCGCAGCGCGCCGCGATGGACCCGTCGCGGGCCGTCTTGATCGGCGCCCAACACTTGGGTTTGCCGGCGCGCGCGAAGAGCAGACGCAAGTAGTCGAAGATCTCGGTGCTGGTGGCGACGGTCGAACGTGGGTTGTGCCCGGAGCTCCGCTGTTCGATCGCGATCGTCGGCGGCAGCCCTTCGATCGAGTCGACGTCGGGCTTCTTCTGCTGGTCGAGGAACTGCCGCGCGTACGCCGACAACGACTCCATGTACTTGCGCTGGCCCTCGGCGAAGATGGTGTCGAAGGCGAGCGAGCTCTTGCCCGAACCACTGAGCCCCGTGATGACCACCAGGCGGTCGCGCGGAATGTCGACGTCGACCGACTTGAGGTTGTGTTCGCGCGCGCCCCGCACCCGGATCTCCCGGATGGGTTCGAGGCGGTCGCGGCCGGTCTTGGAGTAGGGCGTGGGGGATCCGTCGGCCATCAGGGGAGCCTCATAGCAGCCCGCAAGGGAGCGGGCCCGGGGTCATCGGCCGGGGTGGGGAGAAGGGGCCGGAAGGTGGGGAATGGGCGCACGGACCCGTGAGCGCCGGGAGACTACCGGATGGGTGTGACACGGGGCAGAGGCAGCGGCAGCGGCGGCGGCAGCGGCAGCGGCAGCTACAGCTACAGCTACAGCTACAGCTACAGCTACAGCTACAGCTACAGCTACAGCTACAGCTACAGCTACAGCTACAGCTACAGCTACAGCTACAGCTACAGCTCATCCTCTCCTTCGGAGCGGATTCGCCTCCGAGCCGACGCCGAAGCCGATCCCGAAGCCGACACCGAAGCCGATCCCGAAGCCGATCCCGAAGCCGAAGCCGAAGCCGACACCGAAGCCGAAGCCGAAGCCGAAGCCGAAGCCGACACCGAAGCCGATCCCGATGCCGACCCCGAAGCCGAAGCCGATCCCGAAGCCGACACCGAAGCCGAAGCCGAGGCCGAAGCCGACCCCGATGCCGACCCCGACCCCGGAGCCGACCCCGATCCCCGGTGCCCCCTACCCCGGCCAGGGGCCGCGCTTCGGCGCGAAGACGACAAGTTTTTCTTTCAAACCCGGCGGGCAGCGTTTGGCGAGGATCTCGTGCACTTCGCTCGGTTTGTAGATCTGCGAGAAGTGCATGAGCACGACGTGTTCGTTCTCGAACGAGTCGGCGATCTCGAGCAGCTCGTCGAGGTGGATGTGGCAACCGGCGCGTGCGGTCTCGAGCGTCTTGCGTTCGTCGAGGAACGTACACTCGAGGATGAGCACGCGGGCGTTTCGGATCTCCGGGGCGGTGTCGAGCACGCGGACCAGGGTGTCGGTGGCGTAGGCCACTTCGAGACGTTCTTCGCGGTCGAAGAGATCTTCACCGGCTTTGCGGCGGCGGCCGATCTCGGCGCCGGGTAGGTTCTTGAACTCGTCGCGGAGTTTCTCGACCCGGTCGAAGAACAGGTAGCCGAGTGAGGGCACCGGGTGGTGGGTCTTGAACGCGCGCGCGAAGAGGTCGCTCCGCAAACGCACCTCGGTGCCCGCCGCCATCGGCACCGGATCGATCGCGAGTTCGTAGCGCTGCATCTTCGACATCTGCGCAAGCGCCGCGAGCAGCGTGTCGACGATCGGTTCCGGGAGGTAGACCTTCGGAGGCTTCTTGCCACTGAGGAGGCCCCGGATGCCAAGCAGCGCTGGGAGCGAACCGATGTGGTCGCCGTGCCCATGGCTGATGAAGATGTGGTCCGAGGACGCGAACGCGCGCATCGGCAGACCCACGTCCAGCAGCACCCCGAGCTCCGGGATCTGGATCGACGTGTAGACGCCGCCGAGCGAGACGCCGCGCACGCGGTACGGGCCCGCCTGAACTTCGGTGATGAGTCCCATGGGTCAGGTGGCCGTTCGATCGGCAGGGTTGGGAAGAAGGTGAAGCATGGGCTCAGGTGGGCTCTGCGTTAAGCACGAACGCTTCGAGCCGCTGCAAGAAGGTCGCGGAGGCAGGTGCGTCCAAACGGCCGAGCACCGCGCCGAAAGTCGAGACGCGCCTGCCAAACCCCGTGGACGCCGGCGCACCCATCGGAGGCGGCGCACCCATCGGAGGCGGCGCGCCCATCGGCCCAGGTGCGGCCGGCGCGGATCGAGGCACTTGGGGGACCGCGGGAGGTGGCAGGCCACCGCCCGATTCAGGCGCTGCGGGACTGGGCGCAGATGGGCTTGGCGGTGCGGCCGGTGCGGGCGCCGGCGGGGCGGACGGTACCGGCATCGGGCTGCGCGCACGGGAAGCCCGCGCACCCGAGGGACCAGAGATCGAACGCACCGCCAAGGGTTGTTCGAGCGCGATCCGCATCCGCGCCAGCGCGCGACTGATGCGCATGCGCACCGCGCCCTCTTTCACCTGAAACGCGTCCGCGAGCTCCGGGTACCCGAGGCCGTGTCGAAACCGGAGCACCACCATCGCCCGCGATGCTTCGTCGAGCGACGCGAGCGCCGCCGCGACCTCGTCTCGATCCATCAACAGGTCGGCGCCGATGGGCGCTGGGTCCACCGTCTCGCTCACCGAATCCTCGTCGCCGAGTTCCCACGGCCGCTTCGTGCCGCGCCGCAACGCGTCCAGGCAGTGGTTGCGCGCGATCGACATCAGCCATCGCCGGGGGGAAGACTCGCCGCGAAAACTCGAGAGCCCCGCGAGCGCTTTCGCGAACACGTCCTGGGCAAGGTCCTCGGCGAGCGCTTCGTCCCGCACGAGCGATCGGCAGAGCGAGAGCACATCGGTGGCGTACGCCCGGACGAGCCAGGTCGTCGCCGCACGCGTGTCGCCGCGATCCAACGCGGCACTGAACTCGGTCTCGTCCAACGCCCGGAGCATAGGCCACAGCCTCCGACCCCCGCAGCCCAACCCGCGGACGGACGAGCCTCGGGTTTGTCACAGAGAAAGTACGAGAGCCATAAAACCCGAGTGTTTACAGAGGTTTGCAAGAAAGTTTGTCCAGACGTGTGACAGCGCGGGTTCAGGTCTCGTCATGGGAATCGACCCGCAAGGGACCACCCAAACAGGACAACCGAGATGACCTTTCACAACGACCAGACCGCCCTTCACTTCGGCGAACTCAGCATCACCTTCCAGCGCACGCTCCGCATTCCGGACGACGGCCGCGCCTACCCGCTGCCGCCCGGCCTCGGCGCCCTCCCAGTCCGCAAGGTCTCCGACTACGCAGACACCGTGCCGCGCGAGTGGCTCGACAAGGGCGGCGTTTTCCTACCGCTATTTCAACGCGAGGCCATGTGGCTGAGCTTCTCTGGCCCTGCGTGGAAACCGTTCGCGCTCAAGGTGGGCGTCGGCAAGGTCTGCGCGCTCACCGGCCAGCCCTGGAGCGACGCGCTGCGCACGAGCCCGCAAGACTACGTGGTCACGCCGCCGCAGCCGTGGCTCGATGGCATCCACAACGGGCACGGCACCATTCGTCAGTTCGTCGCGATGCCGCTTGGCCAGGGCTACACCGTCGAAGGCCAGGTCACCGGCGAAGAACGCGTGGGCGGACTGCAGCTCATGGCGTTCGAGCCGAAGCCCGGTCGGTTCCATCGGCCCCCGCCCCAGGTCCGAAGCATCTCGTCGTTCGGCGGCTCGAGCGGAGGCCCAGTCCCGTGCGCGCCTTGTGCACCCGCGCCGATGGCCGGCCCTTCGGGGGCGTCCGCCGGTCGCGCGCGGGCCAGCAAGTCCGCTTCGATGGGTGTCGCTGCTGGTGGCCGCATGAAGCAGAAGATCTACCCGGACCCCCACGGCGTGAGCACGTGGGACGTCACCCGAAGCGGTCGCGTCTTCGTACACATCGTCGACGCCATGCAGTGGAGCGAGATCACCGGCGAAGCGGCCCTGAAGACACCGGTCACCGCGAAGACGTACGCGAAACACGGGCTGCCGTGGTTCGACCTCTACGACGATCACATGCCCACGCACGCGACGCCCGGTCCGCTCGCGTCCGTCAAGAGCGTGAAGCACATCGACACCGAGAAGAGCACCCTGCCGCTCCAAGACGACGAGCCGGTCGGCGTGCCCTTCGTCAAGAAGGTGCTCGATGCCCTCGACGGCAAGTGGTGATCACCTGGCGCGCGCGGTCACGTAGACGCTTGTGCCGCACGGCAGGTCGCGCGACCGCAGCCAGCGGGACTCGAGCGAGAGGAGCCGGAGCATCGCCGCGTTCAGCGCGGCGTTGCTCTTGGCTTCGGTCAGCTCGGTGAACTCCACCGGCGGCGGCTCCCCGAACAGGCGCGACCGCAGCTGGCGGAGCACCTTCACCCCACCCGCCGCGAAGAAGAGCGGAAAGAAGAAATAGGTCGCCCGCTCGACTTCGAAGCCACTCTCGGTCGCGAGCGCTCTCGCCGACGCCGTCGTGTAGCGGCGCTTGTGGTGCTGAAGATCATCCCACGGCGACCAAAGGGCCTGGAACGCCGGCACCGTGAAGACCAGCCGGGTGCCAGACGGGATGTTCGCGCGCACGCTCTTGAGCGTCGCCACGTCGTCCGGCAGGTGTTCGAGCACGTCAAAGAAGTAGACCGCGTCGTAGTCCGCCGGCTTCGGGAACTGCGCGGTCACGTCGAGCCGCACGAACCGGCGGTCGGCGTCGGCACCGAGCGCCGCGGACAACCGACGCCGCGCCGCCTCGAGCCCTTCGGTGTGCACGTCGCCGTAGTCCACATGGTGGCCGTTGCGGTTGAGGTGGGTGGCCACGTTGCCCGTACCGCAGCCGAGCTCGATCGCCCGCGCTGGTGTGCCGTCCGATTCGATCAACGTGCGAAGCACCTCGCGTCGGTAGAGGTGCCAGTAGTGCGACGACTCGAGCGACTCCCGCTCCGCGAACTCGCGTGGGTCGAAGTAGGACGCGATCTTCTCCGCCGCCGCGTCGCCGAGCAGGTCCTCGATCGGGTTCACGTGATGCCGGCTCCCAGCCACTCCGCGCCTTGTTCGATGTTGACGCCGACGTGGTCGAACCCCGGCAACACCAACGTGAGCAGCGCTTCGTTGAGCACGTTGCGAATGTCCCGAGGTTCCAGCACGCCGTGTTCGGGCACGCCTTCGACGGGCAGCACGCGCAGCCGGGTGCGCCAAGGGCGCAGACACGCTTCGAGCAGCGCCGGCAACGTGCGCCCGATCGCCGCGCGTTGCGCGTCCGTCATGCCCGCCAGATGCGCCCAGCCGATGCGGCCGTGATCGACTTCGTCGGCGAGCAACGACTGCACGACGAAGAGAACCGCCGGCGCCGTGGTGCGCTTCAACGTGGCGTCGAGGAACGCGGTGCCGAGGCTCTCGTTCACGCAGCAGGTGCCGAGCACGAGCAGGTCGGTTGCATCGTCTCCGTCGGCCGGCATCGCGCGCGGCCACCCAGCGGTCGAGCCGTAGCGCTGCGCCAGCGAGAGACACAGCGACGCGTGGCGCACTTCGTCGGAGACCGCGCGCGCGGCGAGATACTGCACGTCCGGAGGCGCATTCGTCGCCACCAGGCGCGACGCGATCGCATTGAACGCGAGCGACGCTTGCAACTCAGAGGACGCGCGCTCCGCCCACACCGACGCGACGACCGCGCGGGCATCCGCGTCGAGGCCCTGGGGGCTGTCGTCGGCGGGGAGTTGAATGGAGTCGAGGCGTCTCGGGATCACGTTCATGCGCCGTTCAGAGAATGCAGCCGACGAACTCGCAGCCCAGACATTCCATGCGCTCGTCGAAGCCACACGGGTCACAGTCCGGCGCGCAGCCCGCGTCTGCATCGACACCCGCATCGGGCGGACCCGTGTCGGGCGGAGCTGCGTCCCGGCCACCGTCTCGACCCGCATCGCGGCCTGCATCCACGCCTTCGACCACGTGGTGTTTCGCGCACCCCATGGATGCGCCCACGATGACGAGCGCATGGAAGAGGGTGCTGACGGGACTGGGCGGCATGGGCGGCGAGTCTGACAGCGCAGCCGAAGTGCTTCAACCGTCGAGCGACACCGCGTCGACTTGCTACGCTGGTGACGTGCGCGTCGCCTGTCTGTGTGTCTGTGGGTGGGTGATGGCGTCCGCTGCATCGGCTCAACCGACACCAACGCGCGCGGATCCACCGAACACCCCCTCGGACGCGGCGTTTGTGCGGACCGGGGGCGACCGATTCGTGGTGGAAGGCGAGACCTTCGCGTTCGTGGGCGGCAACGCGGCCGTGATGCACGGAGCCGCCGCGCGCGCAGCGCTCGGTTCCACGCTGGACGCGATGGTGCAGGATGGCCTGCGGGTCGTCCGGATCTGGGCACTCGGGGAAGCGCCCGCCGACGCGCCCGAGTGGAAACGCGAGTTCGCTTTTCGACTCGGACCCTCGGGCTGGGTCGAAGCGTCGTTCGAACACCTCGACGCCGTGCTCGAGGCCGCCCGCGCACGCGACCTGCGCGTCGTGGTCGTGCTCGCGAACCGCTGGGCGGACTACGGCGGCTTCCCCGAGTACACGCGATGGACGCGCGGCCAGGGCGCCTCCACCGGCGCGCGGCCACCCGACCTGACCGGGAACGAACTCGACGCGTTCTTCGTCTGCGACCGGTGCAACGAGGCGTACCGCGCGCACGTGCGGCGGGTGGTGACGCGGACCAACCAGCGCACCGGCGTCGCGTACCGGGACGACCCGACCATCCTCGCCTGGGAGCTCGTCAACGAGATCTCCGCGTTCACCCAGCGCGGCGAACAGCAACTCCTCGAATGGGTGCAATCGATGAGCGCACGGATCCGTTCGCTCGACCCGAACCACCTGATCTCGGCCGGCCACATCGGTTTCCGCGGCAGCCGCGGACGTCAGGTCTGGTCGCGCGTCTGTGCGTTGCCGGAGGTCGGGTACTGCGACGCGCACGCGTACCCGTCGGGCGATCCCCGGGTCACGTCGCCCTCGGTGCTGCGGGCCTGGGTCAGCGACCAAGTGCACGCGTGGCGGACGGCAACGGCCGGCGCTCCGAAACCCTTCGTCTTCGGGGAAGTCGGATTCGCGCTCCACGGCGAGCGCGCGGTCCGCCACCCAGACCAGTGGATGCGCGCGTTCTTGCGGGCGAGTCGGGCGTTGGGCGCGTCGGGGGTGCTCGCGTGGGTGTACGGGCCCACGGCACCTTCTCCCCGCCCGCACCTGCTCACCGCCGACGCGACCGGTGCGGAGCTCCGGGTGCGACGCGCGCTGCGACGCGCAGCGAGGCAGGCGCCCGTGCGCCGCGCAGTGGCCCCGAGGCGGTGGACGGCACGGCACACCTTGCGGGGCGCCCGGGTCCACGCTGGCTGGGCGGTCTCCGAGTCTGCCCCGAATCAGCGTTCGCTCACGATGTCGCCCGCGGCGTTTCGTCGCGCGTCGTTCGAGCGCACCGGCCACGCGCTCGGCCCACCCGAACACGTGTGGGGCCATGGCGCGGGCGTCTTCGAGTACGCGTGGAGAGCGCCGCGCGCAGTGTGGACGGGTGCGGTGCGGATCGTGGTCGAAGCGGTCCTCTCCAGCGAGCTGCCTGGCGTCGGCGACAACGATCCCGCAGACGGCAGCGAGGTGACGGTGCGCTGGGATGGCGAAACGATCGGCACCGCGATGGCGCGCAGCGACGACGGGCGTGGCGCACTCGAACGTTTCGTCGTCGACGACCCCCAGATCGTGACGCGGTTGCTCGCCGGCCCGCGGCACCGGCTCTCGTTTCATGCGGGAACCAGCGGAGCGGGTGGCCTGTGCATCTACGCCACCCAGCCGATTCGCATCGTGGTCGAGCGTTGAGCCGGCCGCACGTGCCCGCGAAGGACCGGCGCGCGTCACGAGACTGGCATTGCGTGGGGCCGGCCGCAGCACCAGATTGAAGCCGTCGTGAACGACCTCTCCGCCACCCTGGGTGCACTCGCCGAAGCCGCGTGGGCCGTGACCCTCGAGCTCGCGCCCTGGCTGTTGCTCGGTGCGTTCGTTGCGGGCGTGCTGCACGTGGTGGTGCCGCCGGGGTTCGTGCGCCGCCACCTCACGGGCCGGTTCGCGGTGATGCGTTCGGTGCTGCTCGGCGTACCGCTCCCGCTCTGCTCCTGCGGCGTCATTCCCGCCGGGCTGAGTTTGCGCAAACAAGGCGCGAGCGATGGCGCCACCGTCGCCTTCTTGATCGCCACACCGCAGACCGGCGTCGACTCCATCCTGGTGAGCGGCTCGATGCTCGGGTGGCCTTTCGCCATCTTCAAAGTGGCCTCCGCGTTCGTGCTCGGGCTCGTGGGCGGCGGGTTGGTCGACCGGCTGCAGCCAAGTGCGCAGGAGACCGAAGCCGCCCAGACCGAAGCCGCGCGTCCGACCATTCGAGAAGGCGTGGCGCACGCGGTCGAGATGATCCGGAGCATCTGGAAGTGGCTGCTCTTCGGTGTCGCCGCCTCCGCGGCGTTGACGGTCTTCGTGCCGCAAGACGCCTTCGCAGGCCTCGGCGCGGCGGGCGGGCTCCTGGCGATGGTCGCGATGCTCGGGGTCTCGGTGCCGCTCTACGTCTGCGCCACCGCGTCGGTGCCGATCGCCGCTGCGCTCGTCGCAGGTGGGTTCCCAGCGGGCGCAGCGCTCGTCTTCCTCATGGCCGGGCCGGCGACCAACCTCGCCACCCTCGGGGTCGTCCGCAGCGAGTTCGGAGGCCGCGTCCTCGCGATCTACCTCGGCACCATCGTGATCGGCAGCGTGGGCCTCGGCTACGCGTTCGAGTCGTTGCTCGAGGGCGCCACCATCGGCCACCTGCACCCGCATGCCCACGGCGCCGGGTTCGTCGCGCTCGCGGGCGCGGCCGTGCTCTGCGCCATGGTGGCGTGGTTCCTCGCCGACGACTTGCGCAGCAAGTGGCGTTCGATGCGAAGCGCCGCCGCCACCGAAGACGCGGTCGAGGTGCTGGTCGACGGCATGACCTGCAACGGCTGCGTCCGAAAACTCACCGGGGTGCTCGAGTCGGCCGACGGAGTGGCGTCGGCGACGGTGGTGCTCGAGCCTGCGGGCAAAGCGACCGTCGTCGGTTCGCTTCCGTCGGACGAAGTCCGCGCCCTCATCCGCAACGCCGGCTTCGTGCCCCACTGATCGCCGGGTCCCGATGGAGGTTCATCAAGGCACCGACGCCACCTTCGACGCGCTCGTACGCAACGTGCGGGGCGAGCTCGTGGTGGTCTACTTCCGCGGGCCCGGCTGCCCCAACTGCGACTTCTTCGCGACCCGGCTGCCCGGCTTGATCGACGCGCTGAGCGGCGAAGCAGTGCGGCTCGTGAAGTTCGACGCCTACGCCGAGCCGCAGGTCGCGACGCGGTTCGCGGTGGCGGGCATCCCGCGCTTTGATCTCTGGAAGAACGGCAAGCGCCTCGGACAGATGTCGGAGTTCCGCGGCGACGACTTCTGGTTGGCCGTCGTGCGCGAACATCTTTGATGGGCAGGGCCGCCGAACAACTCTGGTATGCAGCAGCATGAAGACACTCACCCTGCTCTGCCTCTGCTTCGGTTTCGCCTGCGGCGGCAGCGAAACCACCACCGAGACCCCCGACCAGAGCGGCAACTCCTGCGACCAGTTCACCGTGGGCGACCCGTGCATCACCGAAGCCAACCTCGCCGCCTGCCGCGAACGCGAAGCCCAGTGCCCCGGCGAAGTCATGCAACTCGAAAGCTGCCCCCTCCAGTTCAGCTGCCCCCCAGTTCCACCCGGGTGAACGCAGGGCGTATGTGTTCGCCCAGACCAACTTCGCACGATGCAATCAACGGAACGGGTCTGGTCAGCCCACCTCCACTCAGATACGGTCAGTCGATGTCAGGTCGGCGGGCTTGAATGGAGTGGTTCTGTGCGCCAGATCGATACCCAGGACGTGTTCCCGATCCACTGGAACTCTTGACTGTTTCCCGAAGGAGTACGAGCAACCGGACGCCACCGAGTGCGGTGCCAGCACCCGCCATCTTCTCCGGTCTCTCCGCCCTCACCACTGGAGCGGGCGGCGGCGCTTGTGACAATGAGTGTGGAGGTCTGCCTTGCGTGGACGGAGTCTGTGGTGTTGGCCGCCGACACATTTCTTGGGCAGTCATTGCGCTGCTTGGCACGCTCGGATGCGGACGAAGCCAAAGCGTGGACGCCGGCACAGATGCGGGCACGGCCGACGCCGAAACGGCCGACTCCGCCATCGATGCGAACCTCGATGCGACCGTCGATGCAGCCGCGTGTCCCACCCTTGGACCCTACGACGCCTGCAGCGAGCGGTGCGGCGGGGCCCTTTGTGGTCCTGGGCACTTCTGCGAGTTCGAGTTGGACTTCTGCTTCGACTCGCAGCCCGCAGGGGACCACCGGTCGGCTGGGTGCGACTACAACCTCGACGCGCCGATCAGTCAGCGTCCCTGCTACCACGGTGACCGCGTTTGCATGACCGACGACTATCCAGATGGCGGCGCGACGGGAAGAATCAGCGGTCAGTGCGTGCCGCGCGAGGCGTGCGAAGATGCGGTCCTGTTCGACCTCCAGGTCGATTGTCTCTACTACGATCTCAGCGTAGCGACTGAGCCTCCGCCAGTTGAGGCCTGTCCGACCTCGGACAACGCACGGACACCGCTGTGTGGGCCGACGTGTGGGGACTGTCCGGTGGTGCTGCCCGGCGAACTGGATCTCTTCCAAGTGCCATGTATCGGAGTCAATGCGGGGCGGGGCATCGGGCAGTGTACGTTCAGCCCAACCAACCACTGCACGCCGGGTGACTTCGCACTCTCCAACACCGAGATCTACCGCGGCGCGACCGCTTGTTTGGTGGAGCTCGGCGACGAGGAGCCGGTCGGTGGCTGGATAACGTACGTGGACTCCTGCCGGCAGTACCGGGCGCTCTACCCGGACGACTTCGATTGCCGAGACGTGGACTGGAACTCGGTTCCGTAGCTTTGGCTGTTGAATCAGCTGCAGAATCAGCGGCAGAATCAGCGGCAGAATCAGCGGCAGAATCAGCGGCAGATTCAGCGGCAGAATCAGCGGCAGAAGCAGCGGCAGAAGCAGCGGCAGAACCAGCGGCAGAAGCAGCGGCAGAACCAGCGGCAGAAGCAGCGGCAGAACCAGCGGCAGAACCAGCGGCAGAACCAGCGACCGCGACCGCGACCGCGACACGAGCGACCGCGGCCTCTGGGCGGTGTATAAGGGCGCGCATGGACATCGAGAAGACACGCGCGTTCTGCAACCAGCGGTGGGACGAGTCGATCCTGCCCGCGCTCGAGGCGTACATCCGCATCCCGGCGCTGAGCCCGCACTACGACGCGGACTGGGCGACGAATGGGCACATCGACGCAGCCGTCGAACACATTCGGGGTTGGTGCGCGGAGCGGCCGATCGAAGGGCTGACGATCGAAGTCGTGACGCTCGACGGCCGCACGCCGGTCTTGCTCATGGAAGTGCCCGCGTTTGGCGGCGGCGATCCCGACCGCACACTCTTGCTCTACGGCCACCTGGACAAGCAGCCGGAGATGAGCGGCTGGGATGCGGACAAGGGCCCGTGGAAACCGGTGACCCAGGACGGCAAACTCTACGGCCGCGGCGGCGCCGACGACGGCTACGCGGCGTACGCGTCGCTCACCGCGATCGAAGCGCTGCAGCGCGAAGGCGTGGCCCACCATCGCTGCGTGATCCTGATCGAAGCGTGCGAAGAGAGCGGCAGCTACGATCTGCCCGCGTACCTCGATCACCTGGAGGCACGCATCGGCACGCCGGAGCTCGTCGTCTGCTTGGACTCGGGCTGTGGCAACTACGACCAGCTCTGGTGCACGACTTCGCTGCGCGGTCTCGTTGGCGGTGTGTTGACCGTCGAAGTCATGCACGAGATGAGCGACGGCAGCCCGAGCGGCGTGCACTCCGGACGCGCGAGCGGCATCGTGCCCTCGACCTTCCGGGTGATGCGCACCCTGCTCGACCGGGTCGAAGACGAACACACCGGCGCGCTCACCATCGAAGGCCTCACGGCGGAGATTCCGAAGCAACGGGTGGAGCAGGCCGAAGCGGCCGCCGCCATCCTGGGGGACACCGTGTTCGAGGAGTACCCGCTCAGCGCGCAGCCGGTCGCACGAGGCGCCGAAGCGCTGCTGAACCGCACCTGGCGCCCCTACCTCGAGGTCACCGGCATCGGCGACATGCCGGATCTGAAAGCGGGCAACGTGCTCCGCGGGCGCACCCGGGCTCGCCTCTCCGTGCGGCTGCCACCAACCGTCGACGCAGCCCCTGCCGCACAGAAGCTCAAAGCCGCGCTCGAAGCGGACCCGCCCTACGGCGCGACGGTGACCTTCGAGCCGGACTCCACCGCCACCGGCTGGGAAGCGCCCGCCGTCGCGCCCTGGCTCGACGAAGCGATGCAGAACGCGAGCCGGAAGTTCTTCCAGCAGGACGCCGCGTACATCGGCGAGGGCGGCACCATTCCGTTCATGGGCATGCTCGGCGAGAAGTTCCCGGACGCGCAGTTCCTCATCACCGGGTTGCTCGGTCCGATGTCGAACGCCCACGGACCGAACGAGTTCCTCCACATCGAATGCGCGAAGAAGCTGACGATGTGCGTCGCGTCGATCCTCGCCGACTTGGTGAAGTAGGCCGGAGTCAGGGACAGCGGCGGGGACAGCGGCAGGGACAGCGGCAGGGACAGCGGCAGAGACAGCGGCAGAGACAGCCGCAGAGACAGCCGCAGAGACAGGCGCAGAGACAGCGGCAGAGACAGCGGCAGCAGCAGAGACAGCGACAGCCGCAGAGACAGCGGCAGCGGCAGAGACAGCGACAGCGGCAGAGACAGCCCTCTGCTCGCGGCGACGGGCGACGGCGTCAGCGAAGGTACTTCGCCGCAGCCGGCGCAAACGCCAACCCGCTGATCGCCTGCGCCACCATGGACGCCAAACTCCACGCCGTACCCGCCGCGACGATCGCCGCGTCGCCATCGCTCCACGGTGCAAGCAGCTGGATCGCGACGAGTTCCCGCGCGCCGAGCCCCTGCGGCGTGATCGGGAGCGCGCTCACCAGCAGCACCATCGGCATCAGGACGAGCGCGGCGCCGGCCGGCAAGCTCACCCCGAAGAATGCGTACGCGCCCCAGAGCTGCGCGACCAAGACAACCACGTACGGCAGCCGCCACGCGAGCAGCCGCATGTGTCCGAGCGGACCGGCCGCGAAGAGCGGCGCGAGCAGCGATCGGTCCCGCAGAAACGCTGGGTTCAGCCGCAGCACCACGAGGTACAGAAGCCCCGCCACCACCAAGAGCCCGATGTAACTCGGGGCCCACTCGAGCACCCCGGTGGCGCCGCCGGCGGCCCCGACCCACGCGAGCGGCAAAGCGACCGCGGTCACCGCGATGACGCCGCCGAAGAAGGTCCCGTACGAAAGCAGCGTCGCGCCCGCCACTCGGGTGAGTGCGACCTGGTGACCGCGGGAGAGCAGGTAGGTCAGGTACGCCTGCCCGACGTGGAAGTTGATCGTCGCGGGCAGGTAGCTCGCGCCGCGCACCACGAAGAGCTCTCGGAACGTGACCTTCGGCGCCACGCCCAGGTAGACCTTCCAGCTGGCCAACGAATCCAGCGTCAGGTTGGACAACAAGCTCACCGCGACGAACCCGCAGTAGAGCGGCAGCGGCACGTCGCCCATGCGCGTGAGCACTTCGCCGACGTCCACCCGCAGGAAGACGACCACCAGCAAGCCGATGGCGATCACCCACGGCAACGCGCGGCGCCAGAGCGGCGGCGCGGTGCCCGAAGGCGCCGCTACTTCTTCGCCGTCAGCCACGCGAGCTGCTCCGCCATGCCCTCTGCGAGCGACACCGACGGCTCGAACCCGAGCAGCGTCTGCGCCCGCGCGATCGACATGTGGTAGTCGCGCCGCGGCTTCTGCCGTTCCTTGCGCTCGGGTTCGCCCTCGAGCGCGGCCGCCCGCATCGCTTCTCGGGCGAGGGCCTCGATGGTGTGTGCGGCGCCGTCCGAGACGTTGCAGCCAATCGCGAACTGGGCCGCGAAGTCGACGCCGAGCGCGCATTCGATCGCCCTCGCCGCATCGCGCACGTGAAGCTGGTCGCGCTGATCGAGTCCGTCGCCGAACACCGTCGGCCGCACCCCCGCCGCGCACTGCGAGAGGAAGTTCGGGAGCGCGCGCTTCGTGACTTCGCCCGGGCCGTAGACCGCCGGCATGCGCAGCGAGACACCGGTCCGCTTCTCTTCGTACGCGAACGCCGCGAGGTGGTGTTCGCCGCTGAGTTTGGTCGCCCCGTAGTCGGTGAGCGGATAGGTGCGGTGGGTCTCGGCGATGGGTGTTTGCTGCGGCTCCCCGTAGACTTCGAAGGTGGACGCGTAGACCACGTGCGGGGTGCCCGCGGCCTTCGCGGCGTCGAGCAGCCGCATGGTGCCGAGCACGTTGGTCTCGATGAGCGCGCGCCGCTCGCCCGGTCCGGTCGAAGCGGTCGCCGGCGGATGCCAAGCGGCCAAGTGCACCAGGCGCATCTCGGGCGTGAGCACGCGCTTCAGGACATCGACCGCCGCGTCCGAACACAGGTCGACCTTCAGGGCCCCCATCGAAACTGCGGTTTGGCCGAACGGAGCCTCGGGCACGGCGCCGCTCCGGGATGCCGCGATCACCGACCAGCCATTCGACGCGAGTCGGTGGCAGGCCCAGCGTCCGAGGTGTCCGGTCGCGCCGCTGACCAGGACGGTCTTGGCAGAGGTCACAGGTCCCTCGTGGGCGAGACGAACGATGCCGTCTTCGAGGGATCGGAACCGGCGCGGGTCCAACGCAGCTGGGCCCGCAGCCCTTCACGGAGGGGGGTCGGCGCGTAGCCGAGCGTCTTCGAAGACCCGAGGTCGAAGTCCTGGTCGATCCACCACTTCGGCGCGCGGGACGTGTCGAACGTCGGCGTCCGCGTCTCGAGCCCTTCTTCGGCCGCCACCTCACAGCAGAGCTCGGCGACCTCGCGCACGGAGCGCGAACACTCGCCGGCCGCGTGGTACGCGCCTTCCGCCTTCTGCAGCCCCGCCTCCACCATCAACCACGACAGGTCCGCGGCAAGCACATCGTCCCGCACGCTCGACCCCTCACCGAAGAGCATCGGCGGATCGCCATCGATCAGCGCGCGAAGGAACCGAGGGATCGCGTTGTGCGCATGCTGTCCCGGTCCGTAGATGCACGAGGGCCGCACCACCGCGAACCGGTGACCGTGCCTCGCCGAAGAGATCTCCATCAGGCGCTCCGCGAGGAACTTCGCCGAGCCGTAGCTGTGCGGGTCCGGCGACTGCGGCGGGTTCGAAGGATCGATCGGTCCGTCGTGGTCGGGCGGCCCGTACATCTTGAAGGTGCTGCACAAGACGAGATGCACGTCGTTCTTCGGGAGCGCTTCGATGAGCCGCGCCGGGGCTTCCGCGATCGCCCGCAGGTTGTTCCGCGCATCGGCATCGACGCTCGAGCCGCGGGTGATCTTCGCCGCCATGTAGATCACCAGATCGACGTCGCCGGCCAACTTCGCCAAACCGGCCGGGTCGAAGTCCGGCGCTGAGAGATCGACTTCGAGTTCGGCCCCGCTGCCCGGAAGGTCCACGCCGACGCACTCCGCGCCACGCGCTTCGATCGCCGCCCGCAGGTGGTGCCCGACGAAGCCTTCGCTGCCGGTCACCAGGATCCGTTGGCCGTCTGCCCGCGTGCGAATGCGCGGATGGTCGGTCACGCGTTCGAACCGCCGGCGTTGGGCCCTTCGGCTTCGGTCGGCAGCGTGCCCTCGCCCACCACGACGGACTCCGAGCGCGCGGGCGCGTCCGCCTGGAAGTCGACCTGCAGCGTGCTCACGCTGGTCATGCGCTTGCCGGTGCGGACCATCTCCACCTTCTCGATGTGTTCGACTTCGATCCGAAGGTCGTCGCCCAGATGATCGCGCACCTTGGTCTTCACCTCTTCGAGCACGGTGTCGGAGTAGCGGCCGCCGCGCACGATGCGCAGCCGGATGGCGCCGGGCGCGTCCTGCACGATCTGGAACCGTTCGATGGCGAACTCGTAGTCCTTGAGCAGGTGCGGGAAGAACGTGCCCGGCACGTAGCGGCCGTCGGTGCCCTGGATGATCGCCTGCACCCGCCCGTGGATCTCGCCGATGCGGGGGGCGCCGCGGCCACACGCGCACGGCTCGTCGGCCATCGCCACCGCCAGGTCGCCGATGCGGTAGCGGAGAAACGGCATCGCATAGTTGTTCAGATCCGTGATCACGAGCTCGCCGGTCTCCCCCGGAAGCGCGGGGCGGCCGTCGACGAGGATCTCGACGATGTACCCCTCGCTGACGACGTGGTGGCCGGCGTGCGCGTCGCACTCGTAGGCGATGCCGCTGAACTCGCGGCTGCCGTACTTGTCGAACACCTTACAGCCGAACGCTTCTTCGATCTTCGCGCGCGAGTGCGCGGGCAGACTCTGGGCGCTGCTCATGAGCGCACGCGGCGTGTGGCCGAGGCTCGTCGCGCCGCCGTGTTCGCGGATGTAGCGCGCGAGAAAATCGAACGCCTCGGCGTAGCCATCGACGAGCACCGGCTTCACCCGGTCGAGCACCCGCACCATGTCGTCGAGCCCGTCTTCTTTCATCTCGAAGATCGGCACGAACGACCGGTTCGAGAGCGCCGCGTCCGCACGCTCTTGGAATGCCTGTTTGCTCGTCATGCCGAGCGTCTGGTGCCAGAGCCGCACCGTCGGGTCGCCCCACACGTAGCCGGTCCACTCCTGCGAGCGCAGGGTCGCCGCCCAGCGGAACTCGAGCTGCTGCCGGTCCGCGAAACACACGAAGGGCCGACCGGTGCTGCCGCTCGTCGCGATCCGCAGCACCTCGCGGTGGTCCATGTTCTCGGCGCGGATGTCGAAGTAGAGGTTCTCCCGAACGTCGTCCTTCGTCAGGTACGGAAGGCGCGCGAGATCCGCCTGGCCGTGGATGTCTTCGGGCCGCAGCCCGGCGTCCTTCATGCGCTGCCGGTAGAACGGCACGTTGCGCCACGCATGCCGCACGAGCCGCCGCAGCTTCTCGTCCTGCAGCTCCTTCAGCTGGTCGCCGTCGAGCCACTGGGTCTTGTTCAACGTCTCGTAGTGCCGCTCGACGTTGCGGGTGATCATCCAGTGGGTCTGCTCGAACGTCGACATGTACGTGCGCCAGCGGACCGGGTGTTTGCGCGGCGACGGCGCGGGCGGCGCATCGACAGGATGCCGCCGAAGAAAACTCTCCGCCGGGTCGCGCGCGCGCTTCTTGATGCCGTACTCGAACGCGGCTTTGGCGAGGTCGGTGATGCTCTCGGCGGAGACCTGCAGCGTGCGCGCGCCGTCCAGGAACGAGGTGCCTGCTTTGCGCGGCTCGAAGAGGGTCTCGACCTCGCGGTACTCGTAGCCCTTGGCGTGCGCCGCGACCATGATGAACGACTGCCAGTAGCGGTACGCCCCGTCGAAGGTCAGCAGATCCGCGAGCACTTCGCGCGCACAGCACACGAAGCCGCTCTTGTTGTCCTGCAGCGACATGCCGAACGTCGCGTTGAGCAGGGTGTTGAAGCCGCGGCTGATCCAGTAGCGCTGACCGCGCTCACGCCCGACCGGACTGCGCCAGCCTTGCACGACGTCGACCTGGGTCTCGAGCAGCGTCCGGTGCAGCCGCAGCACGTCTTCCGGCTGGTACTGCAAGTCCGCGTCGATGATCGCGACCGTGCGCCCCGAAGATGCTTCGAGACCGGTGCGCCACGCCGCCGAGATGCCCCGGTTCTGTGGGTGGTACGCGCCGGTGATCTGCGCGTCGCTCTCGGCGAGCTTCCGGATGACCTCCGCGGTCTGGTCGCTCGAGCCGTCGTCGACCAGCACGAGCTCCCCAGCGATCTCCCCGTGTTCGAAGGTCCGCAGCACGCGCCGGGACAGCTCCGCGAGGTTCAGCTCCTCGTTGAAGCAGGGCACGATGACGGAGAGTTCCGGCCGCGGGTGCTCGGAGGCGGACGGGCTCTGAGAGAAGGGGTGGGAAGACATACGGAAATGCCGAGAGAATCGACCTGGCGAAGCGGGAAAACGCGACGGCGGCAGAGCTTGGCACCTTCGGAAGGGCCCCTCAACCGCCTCTTCTCCCTGGTCGCGGGGGCGGGCTCAGTCGGACGCTTCGTGGAACAACGTGGCACCAAAGCAGTAGTGGCGCGCCGCGTCGCTCTCGGCGGTGATTCGGAACGTCACCCGCTGCGCCTGGTCGCTCTGGGGCATCGGCATCTCGAAGCGCCGGTAGCCACGGTTCGACCCCACCGAGATCACCGGCACCCGCAGCTCCCCGATGCGGACCGCGAGATCGACGTCCGCCGCCCGCGCGGCTTGGCCACTGTCGGCGACCCCCGCGAACCCGACGATGACGTCGCCCGGCGGCACCGCGTCGTACACGATCTCGAGCGGCTCCCCAGCGACCGGATGCGCCCACGTGCAGGGCACGACGATGCCGTCGAAGGTCTGCTCGCTCGGCCCGACCCACGTCCACTCCTCGTTCGGACACTGGAGCCGGCCGTCGGCCCAGGGCGCGCACGCGGTCCGCCCTTCCCCGGTGCCCACGTACGCGACCGCGTGGTGCACGTTCTCCCGAAACGAGTACGCGACGGTGCGCCGCGGCTGGGTGTTGCGCCAGAGCGAGAACCGCCCGTGGTTGGTCACCTGTTCGATGGCGCCACGCGGCGCACCGATGCGCGGCCCGAGGTTGGTGCTGCCGTGGGTCAGGAAGTAGTCGTAGAAGTCCCCGTAGAGATCGTACCGAAACCGCGCGTGTTCCCACTCGCCGCGGCGCCCCGGGTACGGGCTCGAGCCGACGGTGCGCAGCCGGAGCGGCACGGTCGGGCTGTTGATGAACGTGAAACCCGTCAGTCCACCCCGCTGCGCCATGTAGTAGGAGCCCCAGTGCAACATCACCGCCTGGGAGAGCTCTGCGGACGCCGGGTGGTACATCAATCCGTAGAGCCGCTGCCCCGGTTCCGCTTCGGCCAGGGTCGCTTCGAGGTTGCGTGCGTCCTCGTCCATCGAACCGAACTTCTGGTGGTTCACCCAGCCCACCCAACAGGTCAGCGCGACCACGGGCGCGTACGTGAGCGCGTTCTGCCAGTAGCGGCCGGGCGGGTTCGGCACGAGCAGCGCGAGACCGCAGGCGCCGAACAGGATCATGCGCGGGCTGATCGCCCAGATGTTCGCCGCGCTCATCGGCATCACCCAGTACAGCATCATCAGGAGCAGCCCAACGACCCAGGTCTGCCAGGGGATGTCGCGCACCCCCTTCTTGCGCCGCCACATCGCGGACAAGAAGCCGACGAAGAACACGAGCCCCAGCGCGACGAGCCAGCCGTCCAGGATCTGCCGGTCGCTCTCGTCCCGGAACGCTTCGTTGAACCACATCGGCAGGTCCGCGACCTTGCGCTCGAAGCTCTCGAACTCGGTCCCGCCGCCACCCTGTGCGTGCACCGATGCGGTCGCCGCACCGAGCCGGTCTTCGTGCTGCGCGCCGAAGTTGGTCCCGAACCACCACCCGAAACAGAGCAACGAAGGCACGAGTGCCAACGCGACACGCGCGAGGCGTTTGTAGCGCACCCAGTGATGAAAGATGGCCAGCGCCAGGCCAGCGACCAAGAGCGCCGCGCCGAAGGCGAGCGCGTGGGTGAGGAAGAGCAGCGTGGAGCTGACGACGACTTCGATGCGCCCGATCTGCGGCGCGTCCGACTCGGCGTGGCGCACGCACGCGGCGATGGTCCAGAGCGCGAGCGGCACCGCGAGCACGTACGCGCCGAAGCCCATGTAGAAGGGCCACGAGAAGACGATCGGGAACGCGAGCAAGCTCGCCCAGGGCGAACGTTTCAAGACCTTGAGCAGCCGCTCGAGCGCCAGCGGCGTGCCGACGAACGCGAGCGAGACGAGCACCCGCAGCGCCGCCTCGACCCCGATGCCCTTGGCGAGCAACGCGCCGACGCCGTAGAAGCCGAGGTAGGTGCTCAGCTGGGGTTCGAACGCGTAGTAGGGGCGGAACGGTTCCGTGGTCACATCCGCGAGCGCGCGCACCATCGCTTCGTGCTGCGGCCAGTCGAGCAGCGGCAAGAGCTCCGGCGACCACACCGGCGTGAGCACCGCGATGCTGCAGACGAACTGCGCGATGCCGAGCCAGAGCGCGTCTTGTTCGGTGGGTGACCGGCTCATGCTGTGCCGTTCACAGTGCGCCGTTCATCGAACGCGTGCCCTTCATGAAGATGCATCGCATGCAGGTGATCAGACCTGCGAGAGGCGCGGGTCTTTCGGCCCTTCGACCGCGATGACTTCGACGCCGTGCGCTTCGAGGTACTGCACCCCGTTCGCGCCCATGTAGCCGCCCTCGACGATGATCACGCGCGTGATGCCCGCGTGGTGCAGAAGCTTCGCGCACATCGTGCAGGGCTCACCCGTCACGATGAGCCACGCCCCGGCGGTGGCGACCCCACTCGCCGCCGCGTTGCAGACCACGTTCATCTCCGCGTGGTGGCAGCCGATCTCCATGCGGGTGCCGGACTTGATCTCCATCGTGTCCCGCAGACACACGTCGCCACCGCACAGGTGACCGCCGCCGCGGGGCCCGCCGTTGTACCCGTCCATGAGCACCACGTTGCGCACCGGGTCGAGCAGGAGCGCACCGAACGTGCGGCGCGGACAGTTCGACGCTTTGGCGAGCGCCAGACACTGCTCGATGCGGATCCGGACATGCTTTTCTTTCACCGGCAGCAGTCAACCAGCAACACGGGTGCCGGACAAGCAGAACCGCTGAAGGACAAGCGATGCCGAAGAACCCGTGCCCGTGCCCGTGCCCGTGCCCGTGCCCGAGTGTCGGGTCCAGAAGCAGAAGCAGAAGCAGAGGCAGAGGCAGAGGCAGAGGCAGAGGCAGAGGCAGAGGCAGAGGCAGAGGCAGAGGCAGAGGCAGAGGCAGAGGCAGAGGCAGAGGCAGAGACAGAGGCAGAGGCAGAGGCAGAGGCAGAGGCAGAGGCAGAGGCAGAGGCAGAGGCAGAGGCAGAGGCAGAGGCAGAGGCAGAGGCAGAGGCAGAGGCAGAGGCAGAGACAGAGGCAGAGGCAGAGGCAGCTACAGAATCAGCGACAGCGACAGCTACAGAATCAGCACAGGCTCAGCTGCAGAACCAGCGACGGCCCATGCTCTCCTTCGGAGTCGCCCCGCTACACCGAGAAGCACGCCACGTACCCGCGATGGTCCGGCGGATGGTCAACCTTCACCCCGACCGCGAGCAGCGGCCCGTGCGGCGTCTCCGGATGCACGGCAATACAGCGCGGTGTGCCGGGTCGCGGGAGGACGTGGGAACGCGCGACCGAATCGCCATGCCACTCGAGGACTTCGCCGCTCGCATCGACCGAGAAGAACCGGCCGTCTTCGAGTGCACACAGCCCCACCACACTTTCCGGGTGGTAAGTCGCCCACGCGCCGTCGCCCGTCGGCCGCTCCCGCTTGGTCTCTCCCCGGAGCCGCTTCACCGGACGCCATTCCTCTTCGCGTTCCCAGAGCACGACCTCGCCTTCCAGTCCGCCGGTGACCAACTTTCCATCCGGGCGGGCGAGGACCGCGGTGACCCGCGCACTGGGTGCAGCGACCTGGCGAGCGGTCGGGCCTACCACCAACCCTGGCGCAGCTTTGAACGCTTCCGTCTCGCCCTCCAGAGAGCTCCACCCACCAAGCTTCAGCGAGCCTCCTCCACCGGTGATCAACTCCTCTCCCGCGCACGCCACGCGACGGTGGGCGCGATGACCATGGCGCACTGCCGTGTCCACGTCCGCGGGCAGGGCCACTGACGAGAAGACCTGGTCGAGTCGACGTGCGTTGTGACGAAGGTGGAGGCGGCCGCTCAAGAAACACAGTCCGGTCGTACAGATGTCAAAGATGGGGTCGGGCGGAGGGGGCGGGGGAAAGGTCTCCAGATGCTCCAGTGTGTTCTCTGCCACCCCAAAGAGGAACGCGGGTGCCGGACGCTGGCCGCTCGACCAAGCGCACGCCGAGAGAAAATCGCCAGACGCATCGAAGGCCACCCCCGAGATGGTCAGAGGGCGCTCGCCCCAGTCAAAAGGCGCCACCACCACGCCCTCGGCGTGCATGGGAACGACGAATCGAACCGTGGTGTCCCTCCCCGTCTGCAGGTCCACGAGCGAAACCCCGCCGCCTCCGTACCAACCGCCCGTGCCCACCGCCAACCGCGAGCCGTTCGGCGAGAAGACCACGGCGTACGGGTTGGAGTGAAAGAAGGCGACCGGGGGTGCATCGATCTCGAACGCCACCGAAGACATCGGCCGAAGGTAGCGCACCCTCACAATGAGTTGGCCAACCCGCCCTCTCGTGCGCAACGATTCCTGCATGACGAAATGGACCATCGAAGCCTGTGATTGGTACGCAGAGAAGTACGGCGCGTACGCCACCAATCGGCTTGGGATCGAGGCGCTCGATCTCCAACCGGACAGCAACGTCGTCGACATCGGGCCCGGCACTGGGGAAGCGCTGCGACATGCGTCGGTGCGGGTCACGTCGGGCGCGCTCGTCGGTGTGGACCCGCTGCCGCGCATGTTGGAGATCGCCAAGGAGTGGTGTGCGGAGCACCCTGCGCGCGACCGGTTCGACTTCCGGCTCGGCCACGCCAAAGCGCTTCCGGTCGACGACGACTTCGCGGACTTCGTGATTGCGTTCGACACGTTCGACCACTGGACCGACCACGCCGCCGGCATGGCCGAGGTGCGCCGGGTGCTGCGGTCGGGCGGAACCTTTGCGGCGCTCAAGGACGCGAGCGTGCCGCAGCACGATGGCTCGTGCGTCGCCTTCCGGGCTGCGTGCGAAGCGGCGGGGTTCGTCATCGACGAAGAACGCCGAGTCGACGACGAGGTCACCTTCACGTTTTGGCGCTGCCACCCCGCCTGAGGCGGCTCGAGCAATCCTCAACCGGCTGGCAGCTCGGACTCGAGTGCCGCCAGCTTCGCGTCGATGCCATCTGCGGCCTCGCGGAACCGCCCCATCACGAGTTCCCGCTTCACGTCGTCCGCCCCCGGCGGCGCCGGATCGGGGAACGGCCAGTGCAGCCGACGCGCCTTGCCGAGGAACACCGGACACACCTCTTCGGCGCAGAGTGTGATCACGAGATCCACGGTCGCGGGATCGATCGAGTCCACCGACTTGGACGCGTGGCCCTCCATCGAGACGCCGCGCTCCGCCATGACCGCGAGCGCGAACGGGTTCACCCGCGAGGGCAGCGAGCCCGCGCTTTGCACCGTCGCCCGGTCCCCGAACCGCGCCCGCGCCAGCGCTTCCGCCATCTGACTTCGGGCCGAGTTCGCGACGCAGAGGAAGAGGATGTTCATCGCCTTCTCCTAGCACCCCTTGGCCGCCGACGCGGGGAAGTCGGCGCAGGCGCAGGACGGCGCAGGCAGGACGGCAGCCGTGAGAACCTCAGCGAAGGGCGAACGCGCCTGGTAGTGTTCTTCGCGATGACTGCTTTCGTTCACTGCCACCATTGTGGTTCCGCCTACGGCAACGACGCCTGGCCGCGCGCTTGCGATGAATGCGGCGCCATGACCTACCGCAACCCGACGCCGGTCGCCGTCGCGCTGATCCCCATGACCGGGGGCGGCCTGCTCACCATCCGACGCGGCATCGAGCCGGAGGTCGGCAAACTCGCCCTCCCCGGCGGTTTCGTCGACTTCGACGAGACCTGGCAAGACGCCTGCGCCCGCGAGCTGCTCGAAGAGACCGGCATCGACACACCGGCTCAGGGCTACGAGCTGCGCGCCGTGCACAGCGCGGGCTCGAACCTGCTCATCTTCGGCGTGCTCGACACCGAGCTCGATCCGAAGGCGCTCGAGGGCTTCGAACCCACGGTCGAGACCACTGAGATCGTGGTGTTCACGAGCACCGAAGAAGAACTCGCGTTCCCGCTGCACACCGAAGTCGCACGCGCCTGGCTGCAGCGCTGAGGGCTGCAGCGCTGAGCCTCGTTCCCTCGTTCTCACGGCGCATGTAGAATCCGCGGCATGAACTTGCAGCGTGCGCTTGGTGCCCTCGTCCTCGTCGCGTTCGCGTCCCCCGTGGACGCGCAGAACCTCTTCATGAACGGCGACATGGAGGACTGCCCCGCCCTTCCGCACAACACCGCCCCCACCGGGTGGGGCAGCGACTCCAGCTCGGTCGGCATCGACTGCGACTACTGGGCGACCGGAACGGACCCCGGCCTCTACGAAGGCGCCCGTTCGCCGCGCACCCAAGCGGGACACGTCGAAGGCATCACCCAGGCCGTCCCGACCAACATCGGCGGCACCTACACCGTGTCGTACTTCGTGGCTGGCAACGGGGGGCTCGCAGAGATCCGCTTGGGCAACCGGACCGGCACCCTTGTCGCGATGGAGACGATCGTGCCGGGCTACATGCAAGTGATGGGGAACTTCGTCGCTACGGCGGCCAGCACCACGGTTTACATCGGCACGGACCTGAGGACGGCCGCGAACGACGCGCGCATCGACTTCGCGTCGATCACCGGTGGCTGTGGCGACGGCATTCTGGGCGACGGCGAAGCGTGCGACGACGGCAACCTCATGGCGGACGATGGATGTTCCTCGTGCGAGATCGACGACGGCTACGAGTGCCCGACCGCGGGCGCCGCGTGCGTCGACATCGACGAGTGCGCGGACGAGACCGCCTGCGACGAGAACGCGACCTGCACGAACGAAGTCCCCGGCTTCTCCTGCGAATGCAACGAGGGCTACATGGGCAACGGAACCCGCTGTGAGGACATCGACGAATGCGTCGACTACGACTGCGGCGAACACGCGATGTGCGTGAACGAACCGGGCACCTTCAGCTGCCCCTGCGACGAGGGCTACGTGCTCGACGGCGCGGGCGCGTGTTCGGACATCGACGAGTGCCTGACCGCAACCGACGACTGCGACGAGAACGCGACCTGCACCAACGGCGACGGCGACTTCAGCTGCGCGTGCAACGACGGCTTCATGGGCGACGGCGTCACGTGTCCGGACATCGACGAGTGCGCGGACGGAACCGACGACTGCGACACGAACGCCACCTGCACGAACACCGCCGGCACCTTCGAGTGCGCGTGCAACGACGGCTTCACCGGCGACGGAGTGACGTGTCTCCCCGACGCCGTCGACCCCGACGCCGGCCCCGGCCCGGACGCCGGACCGATGGGTACGGACGCCGGGCCGATGGGCACCGACGCAGGCCCGATGGGCACCGACGCCGGCCCCGGCACGCCACCGCCCAGCAGCAGCGGGTGTGAGTGTCGGACGACGGGCACCGGCGCCCTCCCCGGCGCCGGCGTACTTCTGTTCCTCTGCGTCGCCGGCCGCCGCCGCCGCATCTGAGATCAGGGACGGAAGCGGACGCGGAAGCGGACGCGGACGCGGAAGCGGAAGCGGAGTCGGAGTCGGCGTCGGATTCGGCGTCGGCTTCGGCTTCGGATTCGGCTTCGGATTCGGATTCGGAGTCGGGATCGGCTTCGGCTTCGGCTTCGGCTTCGGCTTCGGCTTCGAGGTCGGGATGCCGGGAACAGGGCAGTGCGTCCGGAGACGCACCGCCCGCGCGGCCTAGGACCGACTCAGCTTGAACAACATCGCGCAGACGTGGTCCGCGAGGTCGTACACGTCCTCCCCTGCCTCGACGTACCCCATGACCGCCGCGACCTGCAGGGCGGCCTTTACCTCGCGCGCCTCCCCGAGAGCACGCGAGAACCCGTCCGGGTTCCTCCCGCCCCGCGCACTCCGAGACTCCGCAATCAGTAGAGGAACAGCCTGCGCGGCCCGCCGCAGCTGCGACTTCAGCGACGCCTCGCGAATGCGAGGCAAGACCTCACGCACCAGGAGCGAGAGAAGTAGAAGCGACTTGTCGAATACCAGCATCGAGAACCTGCCTTGTGTGCGCCGAGCGTGAACTCGCCCGAGGGCGCGAAGCGCCCCCAGTGGTCGGCGGGGTGGCGGGTCAAGGACGAGCAAGCGCGAAGCGCGCCAGCGAAGCGGCGGGCATCCCGCCGGGCCGAAGGCCTCCTTGAGGCGCCACCCCGCCGACCGCTACGCTGGACCATCCATCGGGCCAGCGCCCAACCTCCACGAGAAGGGGCGCACGCTGGAGGATCAAGGGCGGCTTCGGCGTCAGATTCGGTTTCGGCTGCGGCTTCGGCTTCGGATTCGGCATCGGCTTCGGCATCGGCATCGGCGTCGGCTTCGGCTTCGGCGTCGGCGTCGGCTTCGGCGTCGGCATCGGCTTCGGCTTCGGCTTCGGCGTCGGCGTCGGCTTCGGCGTCGGCGTCGGCGTCGGATTCGGATTCGGCTTCGGCTCGGGCCTGAAGTCTTGCTGGTGCCCGGGACGCTCCTGTTGGGTGCCAGCCCAGCGCGAGCTCCTGGTTCGTTTTGGGGAGAGTTCGGGGGAGTTGAGGGGGAGTGTGGGGGAGTTCCGTCGCACCACACGGTGCCGGGGGACGTCCGCATCCTTGGCCGCGAGTCGAGGCAGAGGCAGAGGCAGAGGCAGCGGCAGCGACAGCGACAGCGACAGCGACAGCAACAGCGACAGCGACAGCGACAGCAACAGCTACCAGCTACAGCGACAGCAACAGCGACAGCGACAGCTACCAGCTACAGCTACAGCACCAGATATAGCGACAGCTCCTGTCCTTCGGATCCGCGCTGCGCGGCCCCCATTCCCTTCGGCGCCGAACGGCCCCAGCATTCGGTCATGCTGCTGCCGCACCACCCCGCCGCGCTCGACGCGCTCCGCGCCCCCACCCCCGACGCGCCACTTCGCGTCCTCGTCAGCGGTTGTCTCGCCGGCTGGCAGTGCGGGGTGGACGGAGACGACTACGGGCTTGGTTCCATCCTCGTCGATCTGCTCGCGTTGCCCCCGCTGAAGGCCCTGCCGTTCTGTCCCGAGCAGCACGCGCTCGGCACGCCGCGCACGATGCCGGACATTCACGACGGCGATGGCTTCGACGTGCTCGCGGGGCGGGCGAAGGTGTTCGACCAACACGGCGCCGACCTCACCGACAAGATGATCGAAGGCGCCCACGCCATGCTCGCGTTCGCCAAGGCGAACGACGTCGAGCTGGCGGTGCTCACCGACATGAGCGCCGCGTGTGGGAGCCAGGTCATCTCGCTCGGCTGCCGCATGGTCGAAGAGCGCGCCTACCAGAAGGGCGTCGGCGTCGCGACCGCGGTGCTGCTCGAGGCCGGCATCCCCGTCGTCAGCCAACGCGACTTCCGCACCCTCGCCCGTCTCCGAACCAAACTCGACCCCACCTTCGAGCCGCCCGAGTTCGACACCCTGTTGGACCACCACGAGCACGAGTGGACCGTGGCCCACCACCCCGAACCGCACCCCCGCGCCTGAGCCGGTCGCCAAGCGCCCCCTTCCCCCACAAAAACCGCACCCTCCGAGAACCTCGACCCCAAGCCCCATCGCTGCTTGACAGAGGTCCTCCGCTGGCTATTTTCAGCGACCCAACATTCCGGATTAGCTCAGTTGGTAGAGCAGTCGGCTGTTAACCGACTTGTCGCTGGTTCAAGTCCAGCATCCGGAGCTACGGAGAGGCCCAGGCAGAAACGCCTGGGCCTTTCTGCTTTCTACACCCGACGTGGACACCCCGTCTGAGATAGGCTATCCAACCAGCTGGCGCGGCGCCTCAAGTTGGATGCTGCAAAATCCGGGTTAAAATAGGAACAGGAGCCGCTCGGCTCCGGGATTGAGGGGACAGTTGCCATCCGTTGGACGATTCCTGGAGCTCCTGGAGGCGATCTCCCGGCGAAACTGGGCCGATGTATCGGCCGTCGTCCGGGAAGTCGCGGAAGAGGAACGAACGAGAAGCCACTTCACCGCAGCCCACCGCCTCCTATCCGCGCTGGAGATCGCAGAGTCAGACAGTGGCTACGATCGGGTCGGTACCCTGGCGTTCACCACCCCCTCTCCCAGCTCTCCCCCGCTTGAGTACTTGAGGAGGCTCGATGTTTCAGCCGTGCCAACTCCGGTCCTCCCGAAGGAGCTGAGTGCCTCACTGCGTGAGTTGGTGTCCGAATGGCAGCATGAGACGCTGCTCCGAGACGAGGGGCTCCATCCGCGCAACACTCTCCTAATGTATGGGCCACCAGGTTGCGGCAAGACTCACATCGCGCGGCATCTCTCGCACGCCCTTTCGATGCCGATCTATCTACTCCGCTTTGATGGACTCGTCTCAGCGTATCTGGGCGAGACAGCATCCAACTTAGCGCGCGTCTTTGAATTCTTCAGTACAAACCGGTGTATCCTCCTGATAGATGAAATCGACGCTATTGGAAAAATGCGGGACGACCGCAATGAACTCGGCGAACTAAAGCGCGTGGTAATCGCACTTCTACAAGGGATCGACTACGCCGAGACAAGGTCGCTGCTTGTCGCGGCAACTAACCATCCACACCTCCTCGATCCCGCACTCTGGCGTCGATTTGAGGTTGTCTGGGGGGTTCCACTGCCCGACGCCGCGGCCCGCCGAACAGTTCTCTGTAATGAGGTAGGCTCGAATATCAGCGAACAGGCGCTCGGTGTTCTGGAGCATGCAACCGTCGGCCTGTCGGGAGCTGACATCATACGAATCGGAGATGGCGCCCGACGGCGACAGGTTCTGCAAGGTGAACTGAGCGCTGAGATTGCACTGCTGCTCTCAGCTCTGGAACACTTGGTCTCGCGCTCACGTCCCGGCGAGGCCCACGAGCCCAACCAGATCATTCGAGTGGCACTTGCGTTGCGGAGCATTGCGGGTTCTTCTTCCTACTCCTTCAAACAACTTGAGCGACTGAGTGGAATATCTCACTCCACCCTCCACCACCGCGCCAAGGCTGCTGCATCATGAGCAACGAAGTGAATAGGCCACACCTTGTCATTGAATCCCCGTCGAGCGTTCAGCCACGGGTCTACAGTGGTGGTGGAGGCGGCACCTACCCTAGAGCCAGCTACGCCCGCCACGCAGCCAAGGTGTACGCAGAAGCACAGAAGATCGAACAGTTCATCTCCAGCAGAGCTGATGCCGCGAGGACCGACCGAAGATACTTCCGCATGGAGTTGCCATCGGACGAGTCCACATGGACATCCACAGCCCGCAAGCTCGCGGAAGCACTCAAGGGTGAGATCGTGGGTGCCCCTTCCAAGACAGTCGGCCACGTGAGCACCACCGAGTCTGGACTCAAGCTGGCGCTAGAAGAACTCAAGCGCTACGCGGCACCGAAGGGAACAGGCAAGTCGAAGTTTGCCATCTTGGAAGCACTAGCTCCGATTCCAGCCGCCGAAAAGATCAGCGACAGGGCTCGTGAGGCACTGACGCAAGGCGACTCAGGCGACTTCCTTCTTGCACTGTTTCCAGATTTAACTAGCCGGGAGAAGCAGTCAGTCACCCAGGCAGTGAGAATCTGGCTTCAAAGCAGTCAAGGAATCGTTGTTTCGACGACAGATGTTGAGAGCGGATTCTACTTACGTGTTCAGGCGCGACCCAAGGCGATTGAGCAGATTGCCGAGCTCTTCTTGACGGTGCAGAGCGTCGACCCAGTCGAGTACTCCCTCGAACTCTCTTCAAGAAAAGGCCACAAACTCGATAGCCAGCTGCAAGTCGTACCGAGTAAGAGTCAAGCAATGGCCTGCGTCTTCGATAGCGGGGTAGTGAAGGGATCGCGCTACCTAGACGCCAGCATTATTGACCGCGAAGAGCCTCTTGGCCCCCCGTATTCCACCGATCATGGAAGTTTCGTAGCAAGCCGCGTAATCTATGGCGATACACTGCGAGATCAAGAGGCCGCTGGAGTACTGATACCTGAGGTAAGAGTTCTTTCTGTATGCACCGCAACATACGATGATATCGGAAACCGTAAGAGCGCGAGTACTGAGGAACTGATGCGCCTTATCCGTGACACTGTGCAACGATGGCATAAACAGATCCGAGTGTACAACATCTCTCAGAATCTTATTGCGAGAGACCTAAGCGTTGACTGCACAATTGCCGATGATGTTGTGGGGCCTCTCGCATCTGAACTCGACAAGCTGGCGCGACGGTACAACGTACTGTTTGTTCTCACCTCCGGGAACTATCCACGACCAGGCGAACCAAACCCACCCCAGAAGTACCCTCACTACTTTTCCAGCACGAGGGCTCGCCTACTTCCCCCTGGGGAGGCCGTCCTCGCTCTCACAGTAGGTTCGATCGCTCAACGGGCGAACGCGGGTAGCCTGGCTCCGCAAGGCGCCCCTTCTCCGTTCACGCGACGCGGTCCAGGGTTCGCCGCCTTTCGGAAGCCGGACCTTGTTGCCCATGGCGGGAACTATGGGCAAAACTGGCAGGCAACCGATGACCTCGCAACAGCGGGCATTGGAAGTCACGGCGACCATTTGAGCCTGGGGTGCGGCACCAGCTACGCCGCTCCGCTCATTACCCGACTTGCCGCCCAGCTGTTCGACTCGGTTCCCGACGCAACCCCCGAGCTAGTTCGCGCTCTTATGGTTCACTTCGCGGCGTTCCCGAGCGATGTGACAGTTAGCAATCTGGATGACCTAGTTGGGAATGGGCAACCGGACGGGCCACGGCTCCTTCAGTCGACCCAATGGTCGCAAACGTTCGTTCACACTTCCGACCTGCCGCACCGCGAGATTCGATACATTGATTTCTATGTTCCCAAGGCCCTATGCAGTCGCTCTGGAAAGAACCGTGTGACCATCCGAGCAACTGTTGCATGCACACCGGAAACCGACCGCACGCTCAAGGCGGGATATTGCAAGAGCAACGTTCGGTGCAAGCTTGTGAAGCGCGATGCGAAGGGGCAGCTAAAGGAGGTGCAGAAGAACGATGGCGACACGGTCCTAAGGAATCGGTACGCGGGGTTGGTCCGACTGGAGAAGACCTTCTCCAGCCACCTCACTGGTGGCTACTGGCGACTCCTGATGGAGCACGAGTCTCGCTGGACTCTCAAAGACAAGTCATTGCCCGTCGCCGCTGTGTTGACCGTGGAGGACCCGCGAAACGACCCACAAATCGACATCCTCGCGGCCATCCGAACAGAAGTGCCAAACCAATACCGGACGACACTGGCCACCCCAGTCGCGCTGCGGGTGTAGGTCGCCGTATCGGCTCGTTCATGTAAGAGGACGGCCGGACACCGTCCGATTCGGCCCCGTCGGACGCCGGGTGGTTTGCTGCAAGCTGCGGCCATGCCAACCCGCTTCTCTCCTCTTGCGTCGGCCGCGTTCTGCGCGGCCCTGCTCTTCTGTGTGCATTGCCACAGCCCGTCCGAACCGATCGACGGCGGTCGCGCGGACTCGAGTCGCTTGGACGGTGGCGACCGAGACGCGGGCGGATCCGACGCCGCGGGTTCGGATGCGGCTGCCGACGCGACCGGCGACGCGGGGACGCAGGATGCGGGTACGGAGGACCTGGTGGTGCTCGGGGAACGCAAAGCGTTTCCCACTGCACATGGGTACGCGCGCCACACCACCGGCGGGCGCGGCGGCACGATCATCCCGGTCACGAACACCAACCCCGACGGGCCCGGATCGTTTCGCGCGGCGCTCACCGCGAGCGGCCCGCGCATCATCGTGTTCGAGGTGGCCGGCAACATCGAGTTCGCCGAGACCATCTTCATTCGAGACGACCACTACTCGGTGCTGGGGCAGACCGCACCCGGCGAGGGCGTGGCGGTCTTCAGCGATCGGGGCGGCGTCGAGAGCCGGGCCGGCGAAGGGATCTGGCGCCACCTGCGGTTCCGCGGGAGCGCGGTGGTGTCCAACCTGCGGATCATCGCGCGCGCCCGCGACCGGGCGCTGACGAACGTGATGGTCGACCACTGTTCGTTCTCCTGGCCGAGCTCGCCTCCGGACGTGAGCGAGATGAACATCTCCTTCTCGGGCGACGCGGCCTCGCCCTCGGGCCACCCGGACGAGATCGCGCACTCGTTCACCGTGCAGGCGTCGATCCTCGGTGAGTCGACCCGTGGGTCCCTGCTCTACAAAGGCGCCCACAGCGCCACGTTCTACCGAAACCTCTGGGTCTCGAACAACGAGCGCAACCCGCTCGCCAACTACCCGGACGACATCCCCGACGGCTCGCAGCAGTTCGAGAACATCAACAACATCGTGCACAACGCGCGCGGCGCGATGAACATGGGGGTCGGCGGCATCGTGCGCGCGAGCGGCAACGTGTGGACCCTGAGCACGGAACAAGACCCGCCCTACGCGAACGGGTTCCTGCGCGGTGAGCGCCTGGGAGGCGGCACCCCAGAGGAAGGCCACGTGTTCCTCTCCGACAACCTCTTCCCCGAAGGCCAGGTCGAGCAAGCCAACCTCGACAGCCACCTGCGCGACGCGCCCTTCGAGGAGACCGACCTGCGCGACGACCTGATCGCCGCGGCCTCCAGCCTGGACGAGATGCTCCCGCACCTCGGCGCTTTCCCATGGGCGCGCGACGCGGTGGACCAACGTCTGGTGCAGCACTACCTCGACCGCGACGGCGAGGCGGGCATGTTCGACGGCACGCCCCCGCCGCTCGCCTCGGGCGCCCTGCCCGTCGACGCCAACGACAACTACATCGCCGACGACTTCGAGGCCGCGCACGGCATCGAGAACGCGGACGACCAGCCGGAGTCGTTCGTCATCGACGGCCTGCGCTTCGACAACCGAGAGTTCGCCGGCGGCACCTACGAACGGACCGGCTACCGCGGCGGCGCACCCACCGGCGAACGCCTCTACAGCTGGCGCGAGATCTACTGGCACTTCCTGGCTGGAGACTACGAAGCCCACCACTGGCGCTGATCGTCTGGGGCCATGGCAAAGCATGGCCGTGTCCCACGGAGGCCCAACGTTCGCCGGAGCGCGTCGAGTACGTAGACTGCCCGTTGCTCTGGCAGTCTGGCAGCCCAAGTCGGCAGCAGCGCCAGCTTGACGACGCGACGGAGCCGCTTCGAACCGAATCCTCGCGCGGGGACTCAACCAAGCTCGGCATGAAGTTCGCAATGCGCTCACTCGTGGACCGTCAGGACCGGGTGCTTGGGGCGCTTCTTGGGGTGGCGCTTGGCGACGCGCTTGGGCTTCCGTTCGAAGGCCTCTCGATGCGGCGGGTGGCGCGCCGGTTTCGGGGCGCGGATCGGTTTCGGCTCGTCGGCCGGACCGGGTTCGTGTCGGACGATACGGAACAGACTGCGTTGGTCTTGGCTTCATGCGCTGTCGCGCAACCTGTCGTTCTCGCGCACGGGTTCGCGCGACTGCTGCCTTGGTAGTTGCCCGACGAGCGAACCGACCGCTTCGTGTGTATTCCGCCGAGCGTCTGACCCGCTGACGTCGATGGTGTCGGGTCCGTTTCCGAGCTGCGTTTTGGGATGACCGGTCCAGCAGCGCTTCAGGCAGGTGCGCGCTCACGTGCGCCGGGGGGCGCGGCGCTGCTCCAGTAGGAAGTCGACGAATGCACGCACCCGGGCCGGCAGCCGCTTCGCGTGGGGGTACAGAACATTGAAGGGCCGGGTCGCGCCGCGGGTCTCGGGCAGCACCTCCACGAGCCGCCCATCGGCGAGCGCGTCCTCCACGACAAACCGGTAGGCCTGGAAGATGCCCACCCCCGCCACCGCAAGGGTCACGCCAGCCAGCACATCGTCGGCGCACGAGAGCGATCCACGCGTGGGCACGTCGACGATTTGCCCTGCGACCAGGAGCGGCCACGGGATGGGTCGACCGCTGCTCGGTAGCTCGAACTGGATGCACTCGTGCGCCTCGAGTTCCGCCACGGCCAAGGGCACTCCCGTCCGCGCGAGGTAGGAGGGGGCGGCCACGAGCACGAGCGGGGCGTCCTCGAGCTTTCGGACCACCATCTGTGAGTCGGGGGGGACGCGAACGCGGACCACCCCGTCAAAGTCCTCGCCCACGAAGTCGACGTTGCGGTTGCTGACGTGCAGGTCCACGCGAATGCCAGGGTAGCGGAGACGGAACGCGTTCATGCGGGGGAGCAGGCGGTAGTGCGCGTACGTCGTGGGGACGCTGACCCGGACCTGACCGGTGGTGGCGCTGTGCCTGCCTCCGATGTCGCGCTCGGCGTCGGCCAGGTCGGCCAGGGCGCGCTCACACCGCTCCGCGTAGAGGCGGCCCACGTCGGTGAGCCGGACCGAGCGTGTGGTCCGGACGAACAACTGCGCGCCCAGACGCTCTTCAAGGCGGCCAATGGCGCGGCTGACGGAGGAGGGCGTCACCTTTCGGGCCTTGGCCGCGGCGGTGAAGCTGCCGAGCTCGGCCGCCGCGCAGAAGATCTCGAGGGTCCCCAGCTGAACATCATCGAATCCGTGCGCCATGCACTGATTACATCAGAGAACAACTGACTTGTGGAACCCGTCATTTACGGAGTCCGCTGCGCGGCGCAGATTGTGTTCACCCACCGAGCGAGCCCATCCCAACCCTCCCATGCGGGGAGTGCTGTGGACGGTCTCTCGCCGGTTCATGGCCTCGTGCACGCACGAGGCAGGAGCACCCTTATGTCCAAACCTCGTCCCATCACTGCCGTCGTCACCGGCGCCTCGAGCGGCATCGGCTTCGCCGTCGCCCGCGCGTTTCTATCGCGCGGCGACACCGTCGTCGGCAGCGGTCGATCCGCCGACCGACTGGCGAGCGCAGCCGCGGCGCTCGACGCCGGCTCACGGTTCCTGCCGGTCGCCGGCGACATCGGTCGCCCGGAGACTTCAGAGCGCCTCTTCGACCGAGTCGAGGAGGCGTTCGGCCGTGCCGACGTCCTCGTGAACAACGCGGGCATCTTCCTCGCCAAGCCCATCGTCGACTACACCAACGAGGACTTGGATGCCCTGGTGGACACCAACCTGCGAGGCTTCGTGTACGCCACCCGCCGAGCGGCCCGACACATGCGCGCCCATGGAGGCGGCCACGTCGTCAATGTGACGGCGAGCATCGCGCTCCAGCCGCAGGACGCGGTACCGGCGTCGCTGCCGATTCTGATCAAGGGGGGAATCAACGCAGCCACGCGTGCGCTGGCGCTCGAGCTCGCCCCTGACCGCATTCACGTGTCCTCGGTCGCACCGGGCATCGTGGACACCCCTCTCTACACCCCCGACATGCAAGAGTTCCTGAACGGATTGCAGCCCTTCGGCCGCATCGCCACACCCGACGAGATTGCCGAGGCCGTGCTGTATCTCGCGGACGCCACGTTCACCACCGGGGTTGTGCTGCCGGTCGACGGCGGGATGAGCGCGGGGAGGTTCTAGTGACTGCCATCACCGAATCCACACTCGAGGGGTGCATCGAGGACTACTTCGACGGCATCTTCCACGGGGACGTCGCCCAGCTCCGGCGCGCATTCCATCCACACGCGAGGCTCACTGGGATCGTCGGCGGCGAGCCCTATGAGCGCGACCTCGACACCTACCTGAACGCCGTGGCCGAGCGCGTATCGCCCGAAGCACGCGGGGAGACGCGCCGAATGCGCATCGAGACCACCGCAGTCCAGGGGCGCATCGGCCACGTCCACGCGCGCCTCGCGTTCATGGGCAAGGAGTACATCGACTTCCTGTCGCTTATCCACGACGGCCAACGCTGGTCGATCATCCACAAGAACTTCACAGACGTCCAACCCCAGAGAGAGCGGTGAGCCATGCCCTACGTATTGATTCAAGTGACCGATGAAGGTGTGACGCGCGAACAGAAGCAGGCGCTGGTGGGAGGGACCACGGACCTCTTGGTGCGCGTGCTCGGCAAGGACCCGCGGACCACCTTCGTGGTCATCGACGAGGTCCCGACCGACAACTGGGGGGTCGCGGGCGAGACCGTGACAGAGCTCCGTCGCCGCGACGCCACCGAGAAGGGGCGCTGAGGCAGACCCGCGCCAAGTCCCTCCGGCCGCTCTGCAGCGCACTCGAGTGGCCGGGGGGTCGCCCGCTCGGCAGTGACTTCGCCCCACGCAGTCCTGAACGAGTGGGTCGCGGCGACTCTCGGCGTCGGCCGTCAATCTCAGCCCCACTCATGAAGTCGCCGTGCCGAGACGGGTCAAGCGGCTCGTCGCGCCGCCGGCGGAGTCAGTTCGCCCGGCCCAACGGTGAAGGCACGCCGGCGGCCCACTCCCGCAATACCCCGCGCGGCGAATAGTCGATCCGGATGAGTGCTCCGCTCACCAGCCGGTAGTAGTGCGACGTCGGGCAACGCGTGAAGCTCCGGATGCCGTCGTGCTCGAGCTCGCAGCCGAGGTTCGACGCGCCGTCGACCAGGCCGACGATGTCGGGTTCGCCGAAGATGTTCCGCACGGCGTCAGCCGCCATGCCCACGTCGAGCCGCGCCACGAGGTCGTCCGGAGTGTTGGCGCTCTCCCCTGGCTGGCGGGGCACGCAGGAGAGGCCGAGGCCGTCGCTGCCGCGGTGCAGCTCGCAGAGGAGCAGCCGGGCGCAGACCTGCGATGCGCGACAGTCGTCCTCGGACCCCGGGAAGCAGCGGCCGTTGCGCGCGGTGCACGCGCCGAAGACCGCGCATGCCTCGGAGTCGCGACAGTGTGCGGCCTCCGTCGCCGCACAGCTGACCTGACCGTCCGTGGTGAGCGCGGCGCACCGTCCGTCACTCGCGCACTCCCTCGACGCCGCACAGGTCGCATCCGTCGCCCCATGGCACGCACGGTTCACCTGCGCTCGCCCGTGGACGTCGCGCTCGACCTCTCGAAACTCGCAGCCGAGCGACTCCTCCCGGCATCGGCGCGAAGCTGCGCAGTCCTCTGGGCCCCGCACCGCGCAGTCGTTCCACGTCGCGTCGAACGAGCACTCGCCGCGCGCCGCGCACGCCTCGCTCGCGGCGCAATCCGCGTCACTCGCCGGCTCGCACCGCTCGTCGACGAGCGAGCACATCCCGTCGTCACCGCAGAGCTGGGACTCGCGGCACGATTCGGCGCTCGTGGCGACGCATCGCCCATCCCGCAGGGTGCAGGCCCCCCGGGTCGTGCACGGCTCGCCGCACGACCGCCGGGCCGTCGTGCCCGCGCCGAAGCGCTCGAGTTCAGCCGGCGCGCCAACGTTCTGCGCCTCGACCGCGGCGAGGTGGGCCCGCCTAGTCTCTGCCCGCTGGAGGTGGCCGCGCAGGGCCATGCCTCCGGCGACCAGGAGGACCCCGAGCATGGGCGCAACCAGCCAGCGTCTGGCGGTGTCCGGCTCGGGTGTCTTCGGCTCGCTCATGAGGTCGTTCTCCGAGTACGGTCACGCAGCCAGGTTCGGGCGGTTCTACGGTCACCCGGGCACGGCCGGGCCAATCTATCCGCCCGCCGCCAGGACATCCACCGCGACCCGGCGCCGGTCGCCCACCGCCGGCTCGCGATCGATCGCTGTGGCGGGGGTCGGACGAGGGCTGACGCGCTCAGCGCTGCAGCACGGTCGAGTTGTCGCCGACCAGCATCACCACCGAGGCATCGCCCCTGGCCGCAAACCCTCGGAGCGGCCCGTGTTGGGCCGACGTGATGCGCGAGCCGCGGTAGTGGAAGGTGCCCTCGTCCGCGAGGCGGGCCGCCACGACTGCGTCGTCGACCACCCACATGCGGCTGGCAGCGACGTCCGAGTCGAGCCCGAAGTCGAGCGGGGCGAGCTCCTCGGGCGTGAGCAACACGAGGGTGGAACCCGGCGCGGCGCCGAGCCGGTGAATGCCATGGCCGGTGTCGCCGGTCGCGAGCACCCACGCGCCGCCGCCTGGGCGCGGAACCAGCTCGCGAACGGGGCAACGCGACGGGGCCACGGTCTCCCACGCCCCCCCGTCGCGCAGCCGAAGGATCTCAGGGCCGCCTGCGCACTCCGTCTCGCCGTCGAGGTGCCCGGTCCCAACCCAGATGTTGCCTCCTTCGTCGATCGCCAGCGCGCGAATGGATCGTCCTCCAGGGACCGCCGGGGTGACCGGGGCCCAGCCTGCGTCTCCGCGTTCCAGCAGCACGTCGCCGCCCGCCACCAGCCATCGGCCGTCGCGGGTGACGACGCGGGACAACGTGTGCGTCGTGCCGGTCGCAACCCGCAGGTACCCGGCGGCGGAGGTGAGGTCTCGCTCCAGGAGTGCGCCGCCCTCTCCCACGGCCACCACGCGGGTGGTGGAGGCAGCGACCCGCACCAAACGCTCCCGGACATCGGGGATCGCGCGCACCCGCCAGTGGCCATCGGCGTCGATGCGTTCGATGAGCAGCGGCTCCGTTGTGCTGCCATCGATCGTGTTGCCCACCGCCACGAACCGATCGCCCTCGATCCAAGCGACGTCGAGCAGGTCGCCATGGAACTGATAGGCACCGTCGCGCGCGAAGTTCTCGACGCCGTCTTCCACGGTCCAGCGTACAATCACACCCTTGTCGCTCGCGGCGATGCCCCGGAGCCCGCCGGCCGGGTTCGGTGCCAGCGCGACCGTGACTGGGGCGAGGAGACCGCTGAGCGGGGTCGCACAGTGCCAATCTCCCGCCACCCCGCGTCGAGTGAGCTGCCCCCGGCCGCCGCCAACAACAAGCTGGCCATCGGACGCTCCGCTCATCGCGTGGATGTCCATGGCCGGGCATGGGCGGGCCGTGACCGACCACGACCCATCGGCTGCCAGCCGGTGCAGGGTGCCTTCGCTGTCGCCCACCTCCAGCCGATCGGTGAACGTCGCGGCTTCCAAGGTCTCTCCAGGCGCAATGGCCAACGGCGCACTCGGCGCGCCCCACCCATCGCCTTCCCATCGGTAGGCCAGGCCACCTGCGATGGCCCAGACGTGCGATCCGTCCGGTGAGACCACCACGGTGGTCCCCGACCCGGGCGGCACCACCTCGGCCCACGAACCATCGGCTGCGCGCCGGCGGAGGAAAGCGCCCGACGAGAGCCAGACCTCATCGCCGCCTCCACGGACGACGAGCGAAGCATCGCTTGGTGCGCCAACGTCCAGCTCGCGCCACGTCCCGTCGGAGCCACGTTCCGCGAGGTAACCGCCCTGCCCCGCGACCAACGCGCGGCCGCCACCGAGACACACTGCCGACCGCAGATCGGCCGCGGTCTCCTGCTCGCGTTCCCACCCACCGGAGGCGTCGGTCAACACCCCTTGGTCGCCGGTGAGCAACGCGAACTCGTCGTCGAGACACGCGGCGAATACGAAGCGGCCCGGGCGTGGGTGTTCGTAGCAGAGCGGACCGTTGCACAACGCGGGGTGGACGTCTGAGGGCTCGTCCTCGTCTCCCGGCGGGACCACTGGATCAACGCACACCCCCGCGCCCCGGCACGTCGTGCCTTCCGGGCACACGACGTTGACGCATTGGTCGGTGAGCAACAGCGATTGGCGCCGGAGTTCTCCCGGGCTGAACGCCCTACGAAACGACGTCGAGACGAAACAGTCGTTGCATCCGCTCCGGCAAGCCGCGGCCTCGAAAGTGAAGATGCCACGCTGGCTCAAGCTCGCGCCCGGCACGATGGGAACGGTCGTCGGCCACGTCACGTCCTCTGGGATCGCGGCGGGAAGCTCGGTCTGAAACCGCCCTTCTTCCGGGAAGCCAGGCGTGACGCGCGCACAGAAAATGCGCGCTTCGCGGCGGACCCCTTCTTCCGCGTCGACGTCGACGAGGTATTGGGTGGGGGGCTGGCAACCGGCGAGGAGCACGAGCAGCGCGACGCGCCGCCAGTCACGCTCGCTGCCTGCGGCAGGACTCAATCTCGCGCCGCTCCGACCCCAAACCGACGACGCCGGCGCAACCAGACCAACGCCCCCAGACCCATCCATGTGGCCGACCACATCGAAGAGGGTGAGGGCGCAACGCGACAGGAGCAACCCATACCTGCCGTCGGACCCGGACTCGTCGGACCGGAAGCGTCCACAACTCCCACGCCCCCGTCGTTGGGCCCCGCGTCCACGCCGGGCAACGGAGGCGGGGTCTCCGACAGACCCCAGGCCTGCGAGAGCTGAACAAACCAGCGCACGTTGCGGACCATGCGACGCTGGTTGCCGGCTTGGTCGCGTACCGTGAACTGGAAGCGTGTCGTCTGGTCGCTGACAGGCGCAGGCAGCGGGAACTCGACGACGCCGTGTGGATCGGCGGTGGGTGTCCATGTGCCCGCGCACTCGTCGCCCGCGAGTTCGCAGAGCTCAAGGCTGTCCGGGTCGACGCCGCTGCCCAAGTCCGTCGTGCCGATCCGGAAGCCTGTGACCGCGCCTTCGTCCGACACCTCTCCGAACACATTGAGCGTCGGGGGTTGCGAGTCCACGAGGTAGCGTTCGCCCGCCGGTCCCCCGAGCTCGATCCACATCGCGAGCGTATCGAGCTCCTCGCTTGTGATGTCGGTCGGGTGGTCGGCGCCAAAGTCGATGTCGCTGTCGCGCAGCTCGTCCGTGATCCCATCGGTGCGGGCGTTGACGGCCTTCCAGTAGAGCAGCGAGCCGCGGGCATTCATGAAGCGCGCGTAGCGCGAGTAGTTGGGCCAGTTGAGCCTGTTGTCGCGCGGCCCCGCCACGCGGCGCGCCTCGGGCACACACGTTTGGGAGGGGTCGCCGAAGACGCACCGCGCGACCGCGCTGGCGTCGTCGAGGCGGAGGTCCCCCGCGGGGTCGCTCTCGGAGTGGCAGCGCGCGCAGCGGCGCTCGAGAATCGGCATGACGTCGCGTCGCAGCTCCACCGCCAGCCCCTGGCCGGGCACCTCGCGCACGATCGGATCGCCGTCCGCGTCGAGGCCATCCATCAACGGCACCACCCCTTCGCCCAGCTCCGCGACGGGGAAGTCGATCGAGTCGGCCACAGTGCCCTCGAACGGCATCGACTCCTGGCTGTGGACGTGGCAGCCGCCGCAGGTCTTGCGCTCGCCTGGACGTACCGACTGCCACACCTGGTCGGTCGCGAGCGCGCGTCCGTCGCAGTCCACCGATTGCATCAGGTAGGGCATGTTGGCCGGCATCCGAAGCAGGAACGACGTGTCTGGGTTCCCCATCGCGTCGAGGATCGGTGCTCCGGCTTCGTCTCGGTGGCGGGCCGGCACTTCACCGAGCACCACCACACGTTCTCCGAGCCGGCTCCCGTTGCCCTCTTCTTCGACCTCGTCGTCGTTGGGCATCACGCCCAGGATCCGCACGCCGCAGATCTCGTCGTCCTCGTAGTCGATGAGGTCGCCCCCTCGCTGGGCAAGCTGAGTGTGACTCTGGAACGAGAAGCGGGTCTCGCGCACGCCCTCGGACCCGATCGAATGGTGGGCGGTCTCGCGGTGAATGAGTGACGCTGCGCCGAGCATGCCGAAGGGCGTGCCTGGCGGCAGCCCCGGCGTGTTGCGGTACCGAACCTCGGCGCGTTCGATGATGTCGGGCTGCTCGACGCCGAACAGTTCCCGGTAGGGGATCACCGGACGAACCATGAACTCGTGAAACTCGCGCCGGTCGACGACCCGCTCGAGATCGTGCGGGGACCCGACCGGGAGCGAGGTCGCTCGGTAGATGCCCACGTCGCAGCTTGGGTTGTCGGTGCCGCCGGACGCGCTGGGGATGGCGTCCCGAGCCAGCGTCCGGATGTGGCACGCGCCGAGCCCCCAGGAGAGCAACAGGCCCTCGGGCACGGCAGCGGGGAACCCGATCTTGCCCACGCGCCGGATGGGATCGTCGTAGTTGGGATGCATGAACGCAGGCTCGGCCGCCGGCGCGGGGAGGTCGTTGCCAGGAGACGACCACGGGGCAACGATCATCGAGTTGCGTGGGTGGTAGAGGTAGCGCGCGCGCTCCCAGTACGGGACGGGCAACGCTTCCAACTCGTGGTAGCCGTAGCCCTCCTGACCCTCCGGCGGCGGCTCAAACCCCAGGATGTTCGCCAGCCCGTTGTTGTTCGCGCGGTAGTACTCGCCCGTCCACACCCAGCCGTCGCCGCTTTGAGTCAGGAAGTGGGCGGCGTTGTGGGACATCTGGGGCCCCGACCCGGTGTGCTGGCCGTAGAGCGCAAACGGTTCCGCACCGTCCGGGCTCTGTACATAAAGATGGAAGAGGTTGTCGGTGCTGCCCGCCGCGCGGATCGAACCATTGTTCTTCCGGAAGGGCAGCATTCCAAACACCTGCCACGCGGAGTAAGCGACTCGGCCGTCGCGCAGCTGGTAGGGGTGCTGCTCCGCCGCGAGCCCATGGTGGCTGGCCACCTCGATGTTCTCGCCATCCGGGTCGACGGTGTGCAGCTGCGAGGCGCGGCCAGACTCGCCGTGCGTCAGGGTTTGGTAGACGTTGTTGCGCGTGGATGTGAACGCCAGGCGGCCAGTGGAGAGCCACGCCGGGCCGCTGTCCCAGATCCCGGCTTGGTACGTGGTGACTTCACGGGTCGTGCGGCTCTCCAGGTCGTAAACCAAGAGGTGGGCACCGCGCGCGCCGAGGTGGGTGTTCGGCCAGGTGACTGGGATCGACTCCGACGCGGCGGCCGGGTCGAAGAAGGTCGCGTCGACGTTCTGCACCGAGCGGCGCGCCCTCCCGCGAAAGACCGAAAACGCGATCTGGCGTCCGTCGAAGCTGACCGCGGGGTCCATCGCGGAGCATGCGTCGTCGTCCGGTGATTCGGCGCACTCGAACAGGGTCTCTTCAGACCCATCGGGATGCCGCAGAATCAGGTCGCAGCGAGCCTGAAACCCGCCGAAGAACCGCGTCACTTCTGGCAAACGATCCGGACTGTCCGCCACATTGAACGATCGGGTCCTCGTCACCCGCTCTCCGCCAACCCTTACCTCGGCAGAAACATCGAACCCCTCCGTACGTGGGCACTGTACGTAAACGATGGCGTACGGAAGCTCCACGGTTTCGAACGCTTGGGCGCGTGCCACTTGCACGAAGATCTCGGGAAGTACGAAGACGACCACAACCAGGGCGAAGGAGATGTATCGAGTCATGATTTGAACCTGCCTGATGCCGGAGCACGCAACCATTTCTCCGTTTGCGCGAACGCCACACTGGCCAACGGGGACTACGGATGTGTCCGGTTCAAGCGCTCGACCTCGGCGGCAACCGCCGACATGTCCGGCAGTCCGCGCGTGACGACCGCGCCGCCGAAGTCGACCGTGCCGCGGTTCTCGATGTCGCCGCAGGAGGTCCCTCCGCAGTAGTAGTCGATCCAGAACTCGCGGATCTCGGACTCGGGCGCGTCGATGTCGCGCCAGCGAATGTTCTCGCGGGAGTAGAGCGGACCGACCCCGCTCATCTCGTAGTAGAGCGCGCCGTCCTCGTTGCCGACCGCACCTGAGATGGTGTTGAGACGGACGCACTGCACGTACGCGGTCCATTCACCCTTCGCGAACGGAAACCCGATGGGGTCCACCCAGCCGTACGCGTTGTGGGGCGCCATCGCGTAGAAGTAGGTGTGCGAGGCGACGTGGCTGGACGTCCACCGCCCGTAGCCGGTGCGTGCGGACCAGTGCAGTCCATCCGGGGAGCGGCCGCCCCACCCGGAGTCTGGGTAGGTCACGCCGCCCACAACGTCGGAGCCGGGCAGAGAGTCCCCCGTGTTGGAGAAGCCTGGGAGCTTGCCACCGTCGCCGGGTCGAAAGTCGGTGCCAAGACGTTGGTAGACGGTGACGCACGCCTGCGTCTGGTTGGGGATCACCATGTTCGAGTTGATCCACGTCAGCCCGGGCGCGCTGAGTTGCGAGGTCGCGATGTCGCCCTCCTGCCGCACGGGGAGGTCGTCCCGCAGGACGTCTTCGGCACCGAACTCGATGATCACGGTGGGGTCGGTCACAAGCCACGCAGGGCGCTCGATCGTGCGGACGCGCGGATCGGGTTCGAACACACGGAGCGTCTGGTCGCCGAACTCGCGCCCCGTCGACTGCAGCGTGAGCACCGCCGAGGTCAGGGGTTCCTCCATCTCAGGGAGGAGAAAACGAATGAGGACCGAACCCTCCGATGCGAGCGTCTCGTTCGAACCGAGCGCGCGAGAGGTGCTGCTGGCGAGGTAGGTGTCGGCGACCGCTGGGAGGGACACCGAGTCGTTGAGCGTGAGGATTGGGCCTCCTGCGGCGGCTTCGCGGCTGTGAAACACGATGTTGGTCCCGCCAGAGCGCCGAAGGAACACGTCGGCTGCGCCAGTGGCCTCGATGAGCGGCAGCAAGTCGATCTCGACTGGGCCGGGTTCGTTGTCGTCGGTCACTCGAACCGACGAGAAGGGAACGCCGCCTCGTGGCATGCCATCGGCGTCGACCCAGTCGCCCCCTGCGTGCGCCCACCGGAGCTCGAGCGCACCGTTGAACGCGCGCCACGTGGCGGACTCCTGCCACTCGTTGAGGTCGGTGGGGGGTGTGGGGGGTACGGGCGGGGACGCGTCCGGGGACCCGGTCACGCCGCCATCCAGCCCGCCCGAGTCCGGCGAGGGGACGGTGGAGTCCCGGTCGACGCCCGCGTCCGGTGCCGACGCGGCATCCTGCGCGCTGGGCACGACCCCGCAGGCCGCCGCTGTGATGAGAACACCAAACCACCCTCGGATGTCTTGCATGGGCAGACCCTACGCAGGTCGGACTCGACGGGCCGTTTCACTGTCTGCGCGAAAGCCGCTGCTTCTCGCATCGGATGAAACAGCGGGCAGCGGGTGCGCGGCGCACGCTCTCGCCATGTCCAAAAGCACACGCCTCTTCGCCGCACTGTCCCTTGTTTGCCTCGCCGGGTGCGCGCCCGCCGCACTCGGCACGGTCGACCCGCCACCCATCGATGGGGGTTCGGACGCCGAGACCATGGCCGACGCGAGCCCCGCAACCGACGCGACGCTGGCCGACGCGACGCCCGCCGACGCGACGCCCGCCGACGCAGCCGCCGACGCAGCCCCGCCCCGCCCACCGGTGACGCCATCCCCCGACGACGACCCCGCGATCGTCGCTCGGATCAACGAGCTGCCCTCGGGCCACGCGATGTTCCTCCCGTCCCCGACCGTGCACGCGCCCGAAGGCTACGAGAGCAGCCCGTGGTTCACCTACGGCCCGGGCGGCCGCGACTTCAGCAACCAGATGGCGTATGCGCCCGAACGCGAGACCGCCCTGTACGCTGGCGCCAACCACGGAAGCCCGCACCGCCTCAACGATGTGTGGGAGTTCCACCTCGGCTCGAACACGTGGCAGACGCTCTACGCCCCCACCGGCGGAGACATGCGCGACCGACGTATCCAGTGGGGGCACGCCAAGCGGCTCATCGATGGGGAGACCCTTACTGCGGAAGAGCTCGCGATGACCGACGAGTTCCGCGTGTGGTGGCGCGAGAACGTGATGCTGCACGACGCGGGCTACCTCTCGATCAACGACCCGGGCCACGGACCGCTCGACCCCTCTCACTGCTGGGACACGCTCGCCTACGACTCGGTCAACCACCGGCTCGTCTGGCCCCTGCTCGCGAGTCGTCAGTACGGGATGAAGGTCCATCAATGGGCCTGGGATCTGCCCGAGCGGCCGGAGATCGGCGAGGGGCTCACCGCCATGCTCTACTTCGATCTGGAGACCAGCACCTGGTTCCCGTACCGCGATCAGGTGGGGGCCCCGCCGGTCACCTCGAACTCCGCCCTGTCCATGGTTGCCATCGGCGGCACCGAGTTTGTCTACGCGCAGTCCCACTGGCGGGATGGCGTCACCGGCATGTTCCGCTGGGACTCGGACACAGGCGTCTGGACCAACATGCGGCCCAACGATGGCGCGAACCTCCAGACGCTCGCCGCCGAAGGTGCGTTCCCGCAGCTCGACGGCCTCGGCGAGTACTCGCCCGACGACAACGCCATCTTGAACGTCGGCCAGGGTGACTTCGTCAGCCGCGAGCCGACCGCCCGCCTCTACCGCTTCGACACCAACGAATGGAGCGCGACCAACCCGCCGGGCGTGCAGGTCAGCGACGCCTCAGGGATGCTCGTGTATGCGTCCGCCAAAGGACGTTTTGTCCTGCTCAAACCAAGTCAGCGCCAGAGCAGCTTGTTTGAGTTCGACGTCGCGACCGAGACTTGGGAAGAGATCCGATTCACCGGGCCCGAGCTGCAGACCTCCGCCGCCTTTGGCTACTACGACCCCCGCTTCGACGTCGTCGTGCTGCAGCAACGCAGCGGGCGCCGGGTTTGGGTCTACCGTCCGTAGCCTCACGAGCGAGCCGGCCGAGCGTGCCTCAAGGGCACCGCTCGGTGCCGCCGCACTCGACCGGGATGTTCCCCCAGAATGGATCCCGAACCGGATCCGTCTGGATCTGCGTCAGCCCCCAGATGAGGAGCGACGCCGCAGCGACCACCGCAACGACCACCCCGGCCCACAGCCAAGGGCGGCGCCCGCGGGTCGCGGCCGGCGGATTGAGGACGATGCGAACCCGGCGCCCGGGAGGGACATCGACGGTGCCCTCGTGAACCGGGAGGAGATCGAGGAGCACGCGGACCCGATAGGCGCCCGGCGCAAGTGAGCGCGTCAAGGGAGGCGCGCCCGACGCGACACCGACGATCTCCACCGTCGCCGACGGGTCGTCGCTGTCGAGCACGAGGGTTCCGTCGCGCCGGTCGACTTCTGGCGTGAGCTGCAGCTCGACGCGCCGATGCTCTCCCGACTCCAGCGAGAGGCGTGAGACCTCGGTGCGATGCTCGGGCGCGCTCACCCGGAGGACATGGGCGCCCGGGTTCGACTCTGCTTCGAAGGTGCCGGCCTCTGTCTCGTCCATCGAGACACCGTCCAGGCTCACCACGCGCCCTGGCACCGGGTTGAGCGAGACGGTGATCGTGCAGACCTCTGCGCCCACCTCCGCCCGCAGCCAACGCACCTGCGACCCGCTGCCCGGCGGCAACGAGCCGAACTCGCCCGCGAGGAGCCGGTCGAAGATCGCGCGGGACTCGAGCGCATCGCCCACCCCGCGCAATGCGACGCCAAGGTTGAACGCGGTGGGGGCGCGTGGGCTGAGCTCCAGCGAGTCTCGCAACAGGGTGACCGCGTCGGCGAAGCGACCGGCTTCGATCGCCGCCAGCCCGCGATCGAACGCCTCGCGGGCGTCGGGGGACGGCTGCGCATGAACCGGCACCGCGAGCAGCAGCCACGCGCACAGGACGCCGAGCCAAGCGGGGCGAACCCTGGCCTTCATCGTTGGACTTCGTCCCATTCCCACACCGGCACACCGCGTCGGGGTTGGGTTCGGACGCGGGGACGCCGCATGCCGCGCTCGGGGGTCTGCTCGTCCGCCCCACGGGTGGTCGCCGCTTCCGAGGGTCCTTCAAGCGGGGCGTCTTCGGGTGCGGCCTCCCGCTCCGTCGCAGGAGGCGACGCAGACTCGGGGATCGTGTCCTGCTCAGGCGCCTCTGTACGCACCGGCGCAGGGGTCACGGCCGAGGTCGACGCGCTGTACGCCAGCGCAGCCCCTACCCCCGCGAGACCGACCAGCGCGGCCAACGCGACGCCTTTCCAACGGGCACGCTGCGGTGCGGCGGCCTCAAGTGCTGCGACCTCAAGGGCTGCGACCTCAAGGGCTGCATCTTCAACGGGCGCAGCCTCAACTACAGGAAGCGCCCGAACCGCGGCCTCGATCGCTTCGCGCCGCTCCAGCTGCACCTTGCCGTGCACTCGGCGCATGTACTCCGCGATGGAGCGAGGACCTTCGAGACCGGCGAGGTCCGCCACAATCAGCTCCAGGCGGCTGGCCACTTCGCTGGCGTCCTGCAAGCGGGCGTCGGGGTCCGATGCAAGCAACTCAAACGAGAGACGCACGACCTCCACGGGGCACTCGGGCACCACTTCGCCCAGGTCGGGCTGCGGGTCGTTGGCGAGCACGCGACGCGCGCGCTCCATGCCCTTCCCTGGGTAGGGGTGCCGCCCCCGCGCAACGAGCTGAAAGAGGATGATGCCGAGGGCGAACAGGTCAGACGCCCGCGTCGCCGGCTCGAAGCGCAGCTGCTCGGGCGCCATGTAGCCGATCTTGCCCTTGAGGATGCCAGTCGAGGTGCGCTCCCCGAACCCCGCCGCCTTCGCGATCCCGAAATCCATCACGCGAACTGCGCCGTCGAAGCCGACGAGGATGTTCTGTGGAGACACATCCCGGTGCACCAGCCCAAGATGTCGACCCTCCGGTGTTCGTAGCTCGTGCGCCGCGTGGATTCCGCGCGCCGCGTGTTGGAGGAGGCGGAGCGCGAGTTGAAGGGGCAGCGGCTCTTGGGTGCTCGTGTGGTGCCGCAGAATCTGCGAGAGCGTGAGCCCATCGTAGTAGTCCATCACCAGGTAGGGCCCGTCTTTGTCCACCCCGACGTCGAGCACACTCACCACGTTGGCGTGGCGGAGCAGGCCAGCGAGCCGTGCCTCCTCGAGAAACATCTGGCGGAACTCGGCGTGCTCTTGGAGCTGCGGTTGGAGGCGCTTGATCGCGTAGATGCGCTCGAAGCCTTCCTCGGCGCGGAGCGCCAGATCCACCCGACCCATGCCCCCCTCCGCCAACGCGAAGAGTGGCCGATAGCCGACGGCAGACTTGGTTGGCCCCTTGGCCTGACGACTGGGCTCGTGGGTGGAGGCAGCTCCGAAAGCCTTGGTGACTGTCTGTTCGCCCACGAACAGTCAGAGTGCCGCGGCAGAAGGGCAGTGTCTACCGGCGCCGGGTTACAGCAGAAGCGCGAACGACCCGGAGCACGTCGTCGGAAGCCGCTTCACGAGAAGGTAGGCTCTGAGAAGGTGGTGTCCTCGACCCGGTACACTGTGTCTCGGCCAGCTCCGACGCGCCGACATTCTCCATCGTGGGTGAGCTTCTCAAGCAGCGCCTGTGCGCTCCGCAACGGAACCCCCAGCGCCCCCGCCAAACTCCGCGCGCTCGTACCATCCCGGCTTCGGCCCATGATCCGGAGCAGCTGGTCCTCAACCGGCCGGTCGCAGCGTGGGTCCGCGATCCACAGCGTTTGACCTGCATGAAGCTGTACACGATCACCGTCGCGTTCGATGGTCGCCGACGGGACAAGCAGCTTGCGCATGCGGTGAATCATGAGGTTGAGCGAGTTCTGGTGGAGGACCTTGTCAAAGGGGAACCCGAACACCGCTTCGAAGAGTTCGGTGTCGCGTAGGCCGTCTCCGCCCGCCGCACCGAGCACGGGAAATCCGGACGCCGCCCGCCCGCGGGATCCCGTCGGTTGTTCGATCGGCACGTCGGGCAGCAGCGCCAACCCAAGGCTCGAGATGCGGGTGGCGCGGCCGCTCGGATCGACCACGACGCAGGCGCTCGTCGCGGGCTTGGGACTCAGCGCATCCGCCACCGCCACGAGCCCATGGGGGACCGCGTCCACCGCACCGGCCCGCCACTCGGTGGTCGACGCGTCGGGCGAGGACTGCGGGTCGACGGTGCTGCGAAAGGCGCGCGCGTCCTCTCGGACCATCCGCGCGCCCGGGTCCTGGGCCAACGAACCGATGGCTCCGTCGAACGCCTCTCGATCTCCTTCGGCGGCGGACCGCATCGCAAGACGCCAGATTGCAGCGCGCCCGGGGACCTCCGCCCCTTCGACCACCGGCGCCCCGCACAGCGCGAGCTCGGAGTGGACCCACTCGAGCCATGGAGGCGAGACCACCGCGCCGAGGGATGTCAGAATCCGGATCGCGAAGTGGGGGTAGCCGCTCACGCGCCGGACCCTCGCGAGGGCCAGGTTCGCGAGGTACTGGTGTTGCGGCTGCTTCTCGGTGCGGGCCATGCGAGAGGCTCGCCGACCAACCGCCACAGCCTCCGCCATCGCTCCGCTCTCGATGAGGGCGAGTGTCTGCAAACATGCCAGCTCCAACACCAGCGACGCGCGACCGGCGCGACGCGCCTCTGACTCAAGGTCTCGCAAGGCGCCTTGCGTGGCTGCGGTCAACGCTCCTTCTTCCGCCAGCAGCCAGTGCTCGTAGGCCCGCCGCCTGAGCGCATCGTCGCTGGCGTCCTTCGCAAGCGCCGCGCGCAACAGCGGCGCGTCGCGCTCGACGATCGCCAGCCACGCCATCCACAGCGCCGTCTCGCTCCGCGCATCGCTCAAGGTCGGCCGAACTGGCAAGATCCCCGCGAGGTACGCGACCACGGCCACGGCGAGAAACTCGTCGGACGTCGGCCCCAATGTGCTCAGGAGTGCACGGACGCGCTTGCAGTCTCCATGCTCGGCGGCTCTCAGAGCCGCGCCGACGTCAGGATTCATGGCGCTCGGGTTCTCGCAGGCCGCGGAATGGCATGGGGGGAGCGCACCTGCCGAGAAGACCAGAAGCGCGCCCGCGGAGCAATCGACGCCGCGATGTTGAAGCAGCTGCTCCCGCGGACATCACGTGAGTCCGAGGACGCCTACGAATCGGGCACTCGGTAAATGCTCAGGTCGTCGTTGTAGACCGTTCCCGTTGTGAGCAGCGGGGGCGCGTACATGCCGAAGTGCGCCTGCGCCAACCCATCGCCCGCGTACCGCAGCCCGCAGCTCGCTTCCACACCCGCGATGCCTTCGCCCTCTGCCTCGCGGACACAATCCCGGTCGAGGCCGACCATTCGCTCGAACTCGGACAGGCGCGGCGAAAAGCGAGCGGACGAAACCAGCACATCGTCCTGCCACACCCGGATGAAGGGACTCTCATAGACGTTGTCCGAGGTGTGGTCCGCGTAGACCGTGAGCTTCACCCACTCACGTTGCGGAAACCGAACATCCTCGGTCTGAAAGATGTCGTGAACCCGGACCGTCTGCGAGGGCACATGCATCAGGTGCACGAAGCCCTCCGGGTCGAGGTTGACCAAATAGGTTCGCAGCCAGTGGTCGTCGTCGTAGGCCGTGAACGTCGCGAAGCTGAACCAATCCTCGTTGGGGCTCGAGTTGAGCTCGACGTCGAGCCACACCCAGAACTCCACCAGCACCCGGCCAAGCAGCGCCCCATCGTTCCTCGACAGCTGGACCGTCGGGTATCCCCGATGGTTGGTGTTCTCACCCGGCACCACCTCGTTGACACCGTACATCCAAGCCCGGTGAGCGTAGGTTCCAGAGTGCACCTGCTCGGTCGACAACTCATGGCTCGTCGTGCCGCGGTGATCCGGGGGAACGATGTAGTGCCCGTCAAAGTCGCTGATGGCCTCAAATCCCGAAGAGAACGACGGTGTCGCCTCGCTCGTACAGGTGGTGAACTGATACGCAACATCGCCCGTCAGCACACCTCCGCTGCATTCCCTCCGCAAGAGATGGAGGGAACAGTCGCTGGAGATCGGTGTGTCGTATCGGTCCTCGGCCTCGCCTTCTACACATCCTGATTCGGCGGGAGCGGGGTCCGCGCATCCGATCACAGAGCAAACCACCACAAGCGCGACACTCAGACGTTCCATCCACTTCATGAACAACGAATAGATGCCCGATGCAGCCCCGTCAACGCTGGTCGTGTGGGCTGGTCCAGCGCAGAGGACCTTCAACCTTGCCGAGCACTTTGCGTAACGGGCGGACGCCGCACGCGACTCTGGACCGACTCGGGCAGCATCTCCGCCCGGCGCGATGGAGCTCAAGATGCCGATGAACGCACGCCCCTGGGCGATTCGATGTACCTCCCGAAGCTGTGGGCTGCCGGCCCGGGCCGAGAGGCCGATCCGATGACGCGCTTCGGAGCAGACTTCTGGGACGCGCGGTTCGACACCGAGCAGTTCGTGTATGGGACGGAGGCCACGGCCTTCCTTCAAGAACAAGCCCTTCGACTCGAGCCGGGTTCGCGCATCCTCGTGCCGGCGGACGGGGAAGGACGCAACTCCGCGTTCCTCGCCGGCCTGGGGCATTCGGTGGTCGCCACGGACCTCTCCGACCACGGCCTCGAGAAGGCGCGCCAGCTCGCGAAGTCGAGAGGCGTCGTCGTCGAGCACCTCAAGGCCGACATTCAGGATTGGCAGTTCCCAGACGCCGCCTTCGACGCGATCGTGGGCGTCTTCATCCAGTTCCTCGAGCCAGCGGCACGCGCCCAGGTGTTCGAGGGCATGCGCCGGACGGTGCGGCCGGGTGGCCTCGTGCTGCTGCACGGGTACACCGAAGCGCAGCTCGAACACGGGACCGGAGGTCCGCCGATCCGCGAACAGCTCTACTCGGAGAAGCTCCTCCGCGACGCGTTCGCAGGTTGGGAACTGCTGCGGCTGCAGTCCTACGAACGCGTCCTCGAAGAAGGGACCGGTCACGTCGGCCAGTCCGCGTTGATCGATCTCATCGCGCGCCGCCCGACCTGAAGCACGCTCGAGCTCTGGTCCAGCGAAGTCGGTTGCGTCGCGGCGTTGGCTACGCCATCCAGCGGCCATGGCGGAACCTCTGTTCGTGATGCGCGTGGCCGATGTCCAAGGCCAAGAACTCCACCTCGATGTGTTCGTGTGGGGGTCGCTCGACCGGCCGCTTCCGGAGGCGCCCGAATACGGTGCGTGGACGGCCGGCGCGCTTCTCCAAGCGCTCGCCGATCGCAGCCATCGCACCCGCCTGCTGGAAGACGACACGCTCGCGCGCGTCTTGATGGAGCTGCAGGCCGCGGCGGAGGTCTCCTACCAGGCGGTGCCTTCGGTGCTCGAGGGTTGGGTGGCGTCCTGGTCGATGCACGACGCGACGACGCATCTGTGGTCGGCGGAACACGGGGTGGATTCGGCCGAGGGCACAGCGGTCACGCGGGCGACGGCGCGGCTTCGCATCGCCGACTCGGCACCGCACGCGTGGGCCGCGCTGCTGAAGCCGGGCGTGAGCGTGGCGTGCTTCGCCGACGCGCCGGCGTTCGTCCCGCCAAGCGAGGCTCCGACGCGGCCAGACGACGAAGCGCTGGCCTACCTGGTGTGCTCGGTCGGATCCCGGCTCATGCCGGTGGGGTCGTTCGTGCGGACGGGGACCCTCGGATATGTATGGGCGTTGCAGATGGGCGCACCGCCCACGGGCCGCTCGACTTGGGCTGCGCTCGCGGTTCCGAAGAAGCAGCTGTCGAGTTCGCGCGGTCCGGTCACGGTGCAAGGCGGGTGGGTGGAGATGGTCGGCAGCCACGAGGAGGTCTGCGCGTTCGTGCGCGGACTGCCCGGCGCACCCGCGGAAGACGCGCTGGCGCCCCACATGGTCAAGACCGGCGGCGACGGAGAGACGGTCGTGGTGGGGCTGCACGGAACGGCGACGGTGGGGCGCGATGGCGTGGCGGAAGCTGGAGACCACGGGACCGCGGTGAGCGGCCACCGAGGCCGGTCGACCGCGGGACTCAAGGGGAGCGCGACGAGCGGCATGAAAGGCGTCTCTGTTGTCGGGGACGAGGGCGTCGCGACGGCCGGTCCCATGGGGCAGGCCACCGCGGGGCGCGAGGGCGTGGCGGTCGTCGGCAAACGCGGCGTCGCGCAAGCGGGCGTCTTCGGCCACGTCGCGGCGGGCGCGGGTGGACGGGTGCGGGTCGAGCTGCCCGACGGCTCATGGATGGAAGAGACGATCGGAGCCGAGTTGAAGCCCGACGTGCACTACCGCTACGAACTGCCTGGGTCCTCTACGTTGTTCCCGAGTCAGAAGCCCGGCTGGGTGGAGACGAAAGAGCGCCCCGCTTCGGTCCGCGCCCGACGCAAGCCAGCGTGACAGCCGGACCGGGCCTCCGCGTGGTGCGTCGCGATGGGCATCGACTCAGACCGCCCGCCGCAGGATGTGCTCTAGCAGGTTGCTGAAAAGCGACCTGCTCCCTTGCCGTTGCCCTTGCCCGTGCCCTTGCCCGCGTCGTGGACGCCGTGTGTTTCGCGACGGCGAGGCGCGAATCGGAGCGCGATGCCCAGCGGACG
>JAXMNT010000045.1:0-60794 GCA_034670305.1 Deltaproteobacteria bacterium | reverse complement strand
CGTCGCGATGCTCGTCGCGCTGATCAAGCGATCTGACCGCTGATCCGCGGGCAAGGGCAAAGGCAAGGGCAGGGGCAAGGGGCAGGCTGCGAGAACGCCCTGCGGGCGTTCTTCAGCAACCTGCTAGCACTACGGGCCTGGCTCGCTTCGCGAGACTGGCGGCCCTAATTCGGCGTCCAGAGCACATCGACGTGCTCGCCGCCTGGTGGGGTGACTCTGAAGAAGCATTTGGGGCACTTGGCGGCTGTGCGCGGTCGATGCACTCCTGCCGCCTCTGTGACTCACTTGGGGAGTGCACCAGTTGCTCGGCCTGCGGCCTGCGCAGGTGCACGGGTGGAGCCGCCTGACTCGTGGGCGTCATCTCGTGACCTGGCTCGCTTCGCTCGACCGGCGGCCGTGATCCGCGTTTGCGTTAACTCAGTGGTGAACCGCCGGAATTGAACGACCCTTCAGGCCGCTTTACTGCTCGGAGGTCTGTCATGGTTCGCTCGTTCTTCTTGGTCGCGTTGATGTTCGCGATGGCTTGCGGGGACGATGATCGACCCAGACGCGACAGTGGCATGGGCGGTACGGACGGCGGCGGCGTCGTGGCCGGCTGCGATGGCTCGGTCGATTCCGACGGCGACGGCATCGCCGACGACCTCGAGGGCGAGAGCGACATCGACGGCGACGGCGTGCCGAACCACCTGGACGACGACTCCGACGGCGACGGCATCCCGGACTCCGCCGAGGGCACCGACAACCCGTGCCGCATCGCGGACACCGATGGCGACGGCGAGCCCGACTCGTGGGACCTCGACTCGGACAACGACGGACTGAGCGACGCCGAAGAGGTCGGCACGTTCGGGACCGATCCCCGCAACGTCGACTCGGACGGAGACGGTGTCTCCGACCTCGGCGAGGCGCGCGGCACCATGACCGACCCGCTCGATCCGAGCAGCACCATCCCGCCGGGCGACTTCTTTGTCGTGCTCCCGTTCAACGGCGCACGCGAGATGCGGCCGCTTCGGTTCGGCACCAACATCAACATCGCGGACATCTACTTCCTCATCGACACCACCGGGTCGATGGGCGGCCCGATCACCAACGTCCAGAGTTCGCTCAGCATGCTCTCCACCGAGATCATCGCGCGCATCCCGGACGCGCAGCTCGGTGTCGGACAGTTCAAGGACTTCCCGTTCGGCAGCTACGGCGACGACGGCTCGTTCCTCGGCACGCGCGACATGGCGTACCAGAACGAACAAGACATCACCGCCAACGTCAGCAGCGTGCAAGCGGCGCTCGGCCGGCTCTCCGCGAGCGGCGGCTTCGACGGACCGGAGTCCCACGTCGCCGCGATGTTCTTCACCGCCACCGGCATGGGCGGCAACTACAGCTACACCGATGGCATGCGCTGGGACCTGGCGCCGAAGAGCTGCACCGTGGTCCCGGACGAAGTCGGCACCCGCCGCGGCTACCCGTGCTTCCGCCCGGGCGCGCTCCCCATCGTGGTGATGGTCACCGACGTGGACATGCACAACGACCCGACTGGCGCGGACACCTACACCGGCATCTCGCCGGCGCCGCCCGCGTTCACGCAGGCGCTCGATGCGATGCGCGGACTCGGCGCGCGCTTCATCGGCGTGGCCGTCAACGGCGGGGGCCGGGCGGACATGGAAGAGGTCGCGCGTCAGACCGGCACCGTGGACGGCAGCGGCATGCCGCTGGTCTACGACGCGAGTGGCGGCACGGTCTCGACCGCGATCATCGACGGCATCGGCACGTTGACCGGCGGCGTCGCGCAGGACGTGTCCACGCGGAGCGAGAACGTCGCGGGCAACCCCGACGAGTTCAATGCGACCCTCTTCATCAAGGCCATCGTGCCGGTCGAGGGCTACCTTGAGGGCATCGCCGGGATGGGGTACGACTCCTTCGACGACACGACCTTCTACAACGTCATTCCGGGGACCGAAGTCGAGTTCTCGGTCGACTTCTGGAACGACGTGCGACCGCCCGCGGCGACTGCAGAGATCTTCGAAGCCCGCATCATCGTCGTCGGCAACGGCGTCGCGGATCTGGATGCCCGCAACGTCTACATCATCGTCCCGCCCGACGGCGGAACGATTCTTATCTAGACACGGGCCTGGGGCCTGACCCCTCCGAACATCGGTGCGACGGGACGTCACGATCCGCCAACCTCCGTGGCGGCGTGGGGTCCCCGAACCCCGCATCGGGCGGATCTGGGGGCTGGTACGACACACATTGGCGCCGGATCCGCGAAGATCCGCATGGCGCGATCAATGCAAGATGGAAGGCATGTCTCTCCGCCTTTCCCTCCTCGTGCTCGTGAGTTTGGCCCTCGCGTGCGACCCCGCGACCACTGGACCGAGGCGTGACACCGGGCCGCTCCCGGATGGCGCCGTCGACGCGGGACCGGCCGGCGGCTGCGAAGGCGCCGACGATGCGGACGGCGACGGCATCGCGGACGACTGGGAAGGGGAGGGCGACGCGGACGGGGATGGCGTGCCGAACCTGAACGACGACGACTCCGACGGCGACGGCATCCCGGACAGCCAAGAAGCTGGCACCGACCCGTGCAACCCGCCCGACACCGATGGCGACGGCACGCCCGACTTCCTCGACCTCGACAGCGACAACGACGGGCTTCCCGACGCCCGCGAGCGCGAGCTCGGCACCGACCCGCGCAACACGGACTCCGATGGCGATGGCGTGACCGACCTGGCCGAAGTGGACGGCACCGGCACCGACCCGCTCGACATGAGCGACACGATCCCGCCCGGCGACTTCTTCGTCGTGCTCCCCTACAACGGCGACCGCGCCGACCGGACGCTGCGCTTCGGCACCAACATCAGCGTCGCCGACGTGTTCTTCCTCGTCGACATGACCGGCTCGATGCAGGGCGAACGCACCAACCTGATTCGCGGCCTCGTCGACACGATCATCCCGGGCATCCAGGCCGCCATCCCGGACGTCCAGTTCGGTGCCGGTGGCTTCGACGACTTCCCGGTGGGCAGCTTCGGCTGGCCGCGGGACAGCCCGTTCAGCACCAGTGGCGGCGGCGACCTCCCGTTCTACCTCCTGCAGACGATCGCCGAGCCGGCCGCCGACATCGGTGGCTGGAGCTTGACCGCGTCGCCGACCATGTGTCCGGCCAACCGCGCGACCGACGACATCGGCATGATCACTGGCGGCCCGAACGGCAGCCCCGACATTCTCGAAGCGGTCCAGGGTCTGCCCTGCCACTTCGGCAACGACGGTCCGGAGAGCTACACCGCGGCGTTGTGGTCGACGGCGACCGGCCGCGGCCTCACCTGGCCGAGCATGCCGCCGTCTCCGACGAGCATTCCCGATCAGGCCTGCCCGGTGCGACCGGACGAGACCGGCGTGCGCCGAGGCTACCCGTGCTTCCGCCCCGGTGCCCTGCCGATCGTGCTGCTCTTCGGCGATGCGCCCTTCCACAACGGACCGAGCGGCAACCCGTACAGTTTCGCTGCACCGAGCTACGCGGAGACCACCGCAGAGCTCAACGCGATCGGTGCGCGCGTGCTCGGCATCTTCTCGGGCGGCGCAAGCAGCCCGGACTTCGAAGCGGTCGCCCGCGACACCGGCACCGTCGATGGTTCCGGCAACCCGCTCGTGTTCACGATCTCCGGCGATGGCTCGGGCTTGAGCTCCGCGGTCGTCGATGCGGTCGCGAGCCTGGTCGGCGGCACCCCCCAAGACGTCTCGACCCGGACCGAGAACGTGGCCGGCAACCCGGACAGCTTCGACGCGACCTTGTTCATCAAGGCGATCACCCCGATCGAGGGCTACCGCGACGGCATCGCGGGGACCGGCTACGACTCCTTCGACGCGACGACGTTCTACGGCGTCATCCCGGGCACCCTCGTCGACTTCGGCATCGACTTCTGGAACGACGTGCGCCCCCCGGCCGATGTCGCTCAGATCTTCCAAGCCCGCATCATCGTCGTGGGCAACGGCGTCGCCGACCTCGACTCCCGAAACGTCTACATCGTCGTCCCGCCCGAAGGCGGCACCATCCTCATCTGAGGGCTGCCCGCGCCCACGTTTGGACCCGCCCGCCGCCCGACCGCACGCCCATCGTTGCGCCGCTCCATGGGTGCGAAAGTCGCTGAGGTCCGGCATACTGGGGGCGGGCAACCGCACCGGGTGGGTGCGACCCAAGGCTCCGTCGCGCACTCGCGCATCCATCGAAGAGGTTTCTCCATGTCCAGTCGTGTCACCGCACTTGCGGTTCTCTTTGCCCTGAGCGCTTGCGATCCGGCGACGACAGGACCCCGACGAGACGCTGGTGGCGGCGGTGGCGACGCACAGGTCGATGCAGGTGTGGTCGGTTGTGACGACGTCACGGACACCGACGGCGACGGCATCGCCGACGCGATCGAAGGCACGGGCGATCCGGACGGCGACGGCATCCCGAACAACGCGGACGACGACTCCGACGGCGACGGCATTCCCGACAGCGCCGAAGCGGGCACCGACCCCTGCGCGCCGCCCGACACCGACGGAGACGGCACGCCAGACTTCGCGGACACCGACAGCGACAACGATGGGTTGCCGGACGCACGCGAGATCGAACTCGGCACCGACCCGCGCCTGATCGACAGCGACGGCGACGGCATCTCCGATCTCGTCGAGGTCGAAGGTTCGGGCACCGATCCCACGGATCCGGGCAGCACCATCCCGACCGAAGACTTCTTCGTCGTGCTCCCGTTCAACGGCGACCGCGCCGACCGGACGCTCCGCTTCGGAACGAACATCAGCGTCGCGGACGTGTTCTTCTTGGTGGACATGACGGGCTCGATGCGCGGTGAACGCACCAACCTCATCACCGGACTCATCGACACAATCATCCCGGGCATCGAAGCGGCCATCGACAACGTGCAGTTCGGCGCGGGCGGCATGGACGACTACCCGGTCAGCCCGTACGGGGGCGGCAACGACCTCCCGTTCTACCTCTTGCGGGAGATCGGCCCGGCGATGGAAGACGTCGGCGGCTGGAGCCTGAGTGCGACGCCCACGACGTGTCCGTCGAACGCGGCGACCAACGACATCGGCATGATCACCGGCGGGCCGAACGGCATGCCGGACATCCTCGAAGCGGTGCAGGGGCTTCCGTGCCACGGCGGTTCGGACGGCGAAGAGAGCTACATCCCGGCGCTCCACGCGACCGCGAGCGGCCTCGGCCTCACCTGGTCGGGCGGCAGCGTGCCGGACAAGACCTGTGCGGTGCGACCCGACGAGATGGGCGTGCGACGCGGTTACCCGTGTTTCCGCCCCGGTGCGCTCCCGATCGTGTTGCTCTTCGGCGACTACAACTTCCACAACGGTCCGCCGAGCGGCTCGGGCTCCCCGTACAGTGGCGTTCCGAGTGCGCCGACCTACGCAGCGACGGTCACCGCGCTCAACGGCATCGGCGCGCGCGTGCTCGGCATCTACTCGAACCCGAGCATTCCCGCGCTGCGGTCCGACTACGAGGCGATCGCAACCGACACCGGTACGGTGGATGGCACCGGCACGCCGCTCGTGTTCGACATCATGCAGGACGGCAGCGGCCTCGGCGCCGCGGTCGTCGACGCGGTCGCAAGCCTCGTCGGCGGCACGCCGCAGGATGTGTCGACGCGGACCGAGAACGTGGCCGGCAACCCGGATGGCTTCGATGCAACGCTGTTCATCAAGTCGATCACCCCGATCGAGGGCTACCGCGACGGCATCGCCGGCACCGGCTACGACAGCTTCGACGACACGACCTTCTACCGGGTCATCCCGGGCACCCTGGTCGACTTCGGCATCGATTTCTGGAACGACGTCCGGCCGCCCGCCGCGGTGGCGCAGGTGTTCCAAGCGCGCATCATCGTCGTGGGCAACGGGGTCGCCGATCTCGACTCCCGCAACGTCTACATCCTGGTCCCGCCCGACGGCGGCACCATCCTCATCTAGGGACTTGGCGAGTCCCGGCCCGGTTGTTGTCCGAGGGGAATGAGCGCATCCCCCTCCGGCGGCTCCGGCCTCCCCCAACGTCGCTTCGCCTCAACGTGCTGCGGAGCCGCTGTCTGACAGCGGCCGCTGTCTTGTCCTCGTCGCGGGGTGCGCTCGCCATGTGATGGTGCGCTCGCACCTGGCGCCCCGCCGCATGCCGTTCGCTGCTAGGATTGTTCGATGGCAGGGGACGAGAAGGATGGGTCGGTCTACTCGCTGAAGGGCGAGCAGAGCGAAGTCCTCGGCCGTGTCGACATCATCTCGGTCCCGACCCCCAAATCGGGCATCGACCGGGCGGAGGTCCGGGAGAAACTCGAAGAGGCGGACCCGCCAGCCGCGGGCGTAAAAGAGTCCTCCGTGCGCAGGCGCCGATCGTCGATGCCGAGTCCGAGCCCCGATCTGCGCGCGGAGCCAGCCGACTCCGCCGACGCCGCGCCACGCGAAGAGGTGGTGCGGGTGGCCGGCGAGATGATCTCCGCGGTGGGGTTGCCCACGCCAGAACTCATGCTCGGACCGGACCCAACGATGCGGGCGCGGGCAGCGGTGGATGGACTCAATGCGTGTGGTCCCGGGGACGAAGAGCCGTTCGTCCGCACCTTGCTCCGGCTCGGTCCGCCAGCGCTCTTGGTCGTCGAGCAAGAGTTCCCTGGCCTGCTGTGGTTCAACCGGCACCTCGCGCACCGCAAACTGCCCGAGGGCAAGAACGTCGGACCGCTTGCGCGAGCGCTGCTCGCGTTCGGGGTGGACGGGGTGCCGAGCTTGTTGCGACTCGTCCTCGGCGGCACTGCGGACCAGCGTTATTACGGTGCGCTGGTCAGCGGCGACGCGCTGGAAGATCTCCGGGACGAACGGAGCCGCGGCCAGTTGGTGGAAGCCCTCGGCGCGTTGCTGCTCGATTCCGACACGCAGATCCGAGATGTCGCGCTTCACGCCCTGACTCGGGTGCAGGGGCAAGCCTGTCTCGACCCGCTGGTCACGAGATTGATCCGAGAAGCCACCAGCGGGGAGATGGACCTCACCGAGCGGGTGGCGGCGCTTCGGGCGCTCGGAGTGCTCCGGGCCTCCCGTGCGACACCCGTGGTGATCGAGATGCTCGAGTTCGCAGACCCCACCGTCCGGGACGCGTGCTGGCGGGTCCTGCGCGTGCTCACCGCCGAAGACAAGGGACCCCAGAAGAAGAAGTGGTCTGCTTGGTGGCGAAAGCACGGCGGCCGTCCGCGCCGCGAGTGGTTGATGGACGGGCTGATGCACAAGTCGGCCGACGTTCGGAAGATCGCGCACCGTGAGCTGCGACGGCTCAGCGGCTACCACGTGGACTTCGACCCGGCGGGTTCGCGTGGCGAACGCAAGCGGGTCCAGCGGCTCTACAAGGACTGGTTCGAAGTGACGGCGGCTGCGCCGAAGGATCCAGCTCTCAAAGTTGCTGAGGACGCACCTTCTTCGGAGTGAACGAACTGGGAGCGGTGGCGCGGTCGGCAGGCTCGTTGTAACCCCCCGCATGAACGATCTCGCTTCCTCCGTTCGACGGGTGCTCGTGACCGTGACCGGCCGAGACACCCCGGGCATCACCGCGGCGTTGACCGGTGTCATCGCGGACAACCACGCGACATTGCTCGACATCGAACAGGTGGTCGTCCAGCGGCAGCTGACCCTCTGCATGCTCGTGGACGTCGACCCGACCCGCGCGAAGGGAGAACCGGTGCTGAAGGACTTGCTCTTCACCGCCAAGCGGATGGGGCTGGAGCTCAACTTCCAGGTGCTCGAGCCGGTGGAAGAGGAGGTCGTGCCCCGCCCCCGTTACGCGGTGACCGCCATCGGTGACGGGCTGACCGCGGACGGCGTCCGGGTGCTGGCCGATGTGCTCGCGCGGAACGAAGCCAACATCGAGAGCATTCGTCGGCTCTCGACGGGGCGCCTGCTCTCGCTGGAGATCCTGCTCTCCCTTCCCACCGAGGGGGCGTCGGCGCTGCGCCGGCATTTGATCGAAGCGGTTGGCGACCGAGACATCGACGTGGCGGTCCAGCGCGAGCGCCTGACCCGACGCGCCAAGCGGCTCGTCGTCATGGACATGGATTCGACGCTGATCCAGATCGAGGTCATCGACGAGCTCGCGCGCATGCACGGAGTGGTCGACCGGGTCTCAGAGATCACCCGCCGGGCGATGGCCGGCGAACTCAAGTACGAAGACAGCCTGCGCGAGCGGGTCTCGCTCCTCGAAGGCATGCCCTACGAGCAGGTGCTCCAGCTGGCGAAGAAGTTGCCGGTGCAGCACGGCGCCCGCGACATGCTCACGGTGTTGCGCGCACTGGGATACAAGACTGCGGTCATCAGCGGCGGGTTCACCTTCGCGGCGAACGCGCTCAAGGAAGAACTCGGGCTCGACTACGCGTACGCGAACGATCTCGAGGTGAAGGACGGCAAACTCACCGGCCGGGTGCTCGACCCGGTGGTGACGCCCCAGCGCAAGGCCGACCTGCTCGATGCGATCGCGCAGCGGGAAGGCATCCCGCTCGAACAGACGATCGCCATCGGCGACGGCGCGAACGATCTGACGATGCTCGAGCGGGCCGGACTCGGGATCGCCTTTCATGCGAAAGCGAAGTTGCGCGCGGCGGCGGACACGTCGGTCAGCGCGGGCGGGCTCGACCGCATCTTGTACCTGCTCGGCCTGCACGGCCGCGACGTCGAAGAGCTGCTGTAGCGTCGGTAGATCGCACCCCTGGCGTCCGACCAAGTCGGCCCTCTGGCCCGGTGCCTACTCGGGCCGGCGCCTACTCGGACCCGGCGCCTACTCGGGCCCGGCGCCTACTCGACGACGACGAGCACTTGGGCGGCGTCGACTTGGTCGCCGACCGACACGTGCACCGCCTGCACCGTGCCCGCGGTAGGTGCCAGTACGGTGTGTTCCATCTTCATGGCTTCCATCACCACGAGTCGCTGGCCTTCCGTGACCTCGGCGCCGACTTCGACGTCCACGGTGACCACCTTGCCCGGCATGGGGGCGACGCAGGCGCCCGCGGGTGTCTCCACTTCGAGCGACGGGTAGCGCGGCGCTTCGACGAGCACGCTGTGTTCGCCGCCCACGAGGACGTGGTGGGTGCGGCCCACGACGACGACCGACGCGCGCTGCGTCAGGCCATCGACGACGAAGCGGATCTCGTCGCCGTCGAAGGAGCGCACCTCGGCGTCGTGGTCGGTCCCGTCGACTTCGATGCGGAAGTGTCCAGGCGTGCGGTGCTGGTGTGCGTAGCGCACCACGAGCTCCTCGTCGCCGACCGCGTAGCGGACTTCCTGCCGGGCCCAAGCGTTGTTCCGAAAACCGGAGGGCACCGCGGGCAGCGGTCCCCCACGTGCAATCTCGGCGCGGCGTTCGTGTCCTGCCAAGGTGGCGGCGATCAGTGCCCGCTCGAGATCTGGGGGCGCTGGCACGAGCGTGGACGCGTGTTCGGTGAGGAAGTGCGTGTGCAGGTCGCCCGCGATGTACGAGGGGTGTTCGAGCACGCGCAGAAGGTGTGCGCGGTTGGTCCGTACGCCAAACGCGCACAGGCGGCGGAGCGCACTGCAGAGCCGGCGCCGCGCTTCTTCGCGATCGGCGCCGAACGCGATGATCTTCGCGAGCATCGGATCGTAGTGGATGCCGACGTGGCTGCCGCTCTCGACACCCGCGTCGACGCGCACACCCTCCGAGGGGGAGAGCACCCAGCGGATGAGATCTCCGCTTTGGGGCAAGTAGCCGTCGTCGGGGTCTTCTGCGTAGAGGCGCGCTTCCACCGCGGCACCGCGTCGAACCGGCGTGTCGAAGCTGAGGGGATGACCTTCGGCGATGCGGATCTGTTCGCGCACTAGATCCACGCCGGTGATCTCCTCGGTGACCGGGTGTTCGACTTGGAGGCGCGTGTTGACCTCGAGGAAGTAGAACGGGAGTTTGCCCGCAGCGTCGGGTTGTCCGGCGATGAACTCGACCGTGCCGGCGTTCACGTAGCCAATGGCCCGGGCGACCTCGAGCGCCGCTTCGCAGATCTCGCTCCGCACCGCTTCGTCGAGCGCGGGGGAGGGCGCTTCTTCCAGCACCTTTTGGTGCCGCCGCTGGATGGAACACTCGCGCTCGAAAAGATGCGCGACGCGGCCGGTCGAGTCGCCGAGGATCTGCACCTCGATGTGCCGCGGCCGGTCGATGTACTTCTCGATGAGCAACGTGTCGTCGCCGAACGCGTTCTTGGCTTCGCGTTTGGCGCTCTCGATCGCCGCGGGCACGTCCTCGGCGCGGTCCACCCGCTTCATGCCCTTGCCGCCACCGCCTGCGCTGGCCTTGAGCAGAACCGGAAACCCGATGCGTGCGGCTTCTTCGGCGAGCGTCGCCGGATCCTGCGACGCGCCGTCGTAGCCCGGCACGACCGGCACGCCCGCGGCTTGTACCCGGGCTTTGGCTTCTTTCTTCGACCCCATCGCGTCGATGCACTCGGCGCTTGGTCCGACGAACACCAGACCGGCTTCCGTCACCGCACGCGCGAACGCAGCGTTCTCCGCCAAGAATCCGTAGCCGGGGTGGATGGCTTGGGCGCCGGTGCGTTTCGCCGCGTCCACGATCGCATCGATCCGAAGGTACGACTCGGAGCTCGGTGCCGGGCCGATGCGCACGGCTTCGTCTGCTTCCGACACGAACGGCGCGTCTCGGTCGGCGTCGGAATAGACGGCCACGACCTCGATGCCGAGCGACCGGCAGGTTCGGGCGATGCGCCGCGCGATCTCACCGCGGTTGGCGATGAGGAGTTTGGTGATCGTCGTCATCAGTGCCGGAAGACTCCCCACGACGTCGAACCTTCGACGGGTGCGTTGTAGGCCGCGGACAGACAGAGCCCGATCACGGTGCGGGTGTCGCGGGGATCGATGATGCCGTCGTCCCACAGCCGGGCCGTCGCGTAGAGCGCGTGGGATTGTTTCTCGATCGCCTGCTCGGTCATGGCCTTCATGACGGCCAGCTTCTGCTCGTCGACTTCGATGCCGCGTTTGCGCGCCGCGCCGCGTTGAATGATGTCGAGCACGCCCGCGAGCTGTTTGCCGCCCATCACCGCGATGCGGTGGTTCGGCCACGTGAACAGAAAACGTGGCTGGTACGAGCGCCCCATCATCGCGTAGTTGCCCGCGCCGTAGCTCGCGCCGGTCATGATCGTGATCGCCGGCACGGTGCTGTTGCTCACCGCGTTGATGAGCTTGGCGCCGTTCTTGATGATGCCTTCCTGCTCGTACTTCTGGCCGACCATGAATCCAGTCGTGTTCTGGAGGAAGAGCAGCGGGATGTGCTGTTGGTTGCAGAGTTGGATGAACTGCGCACCCTTGTTGGCGGACTCGCTGAAGAGCGTTCCGTGGTTCGCCAAGATGCCGACGGGGAACCCGTGCAGGTGCGCCCATCCGCAGACGAGCGTTCGGCCGTACTGTGGCTTGAACTCGCTGAACCGCGAGCCGTCGACGATCCGCGCGATGACTTCCCGCGGGTCGTACGGCACCCGGATGTCCATCGACGCGATGCCCAGAAGGTCCTCGGCATCGTGCTTCGGGGCGTCGATGCGCCGCGGGAGGGGCTGTCCGTGTTTGCGCCAGTCGAGGTGCGCGACGATCTCGCGGCCGATCCGGATGGCGTCGAGTTCGTCTTCGGCGAGGTAGTCGCTCACGCCCGAGATGGAGGCGTGCATCTCCGCACCGCCGAGCGACTCGTGGTCGGTCTCCTCGCCCGTCGCCATCTTCACGAGCGGTGGACCCGCGAGGTACACCTGCGCCTGCTCACGAACCATGACGACGTAGTCGCTCATGCCCGGCAGGTACGCGCCGCCCGCCGTGGAGGATCCGAACACGAGGCAGACCGTTGGAATGCGTTTTTCACTGCGCCGCGTCAGGTCACGGAAGCCCGCGCCTCCGTGCACGAAGATCTTGTCCTGGTTCGGCAGGTCCGCGCCGGCGCTCTCGATGCAGCTGACCGCGACCATTCGGTTCTGGTCCGCGATCTCGGCCAGCCGTGCGCTCTTGACCATGCTCATCGGGGTGATGGCGCCGCCCTTGATGGTGGCTTCGCTGGCGACGAGTACACACTCGACGCCGCTGATCCGCCCGACGCCACCGACCACCGCACAGCCGGTGGTCTCGCCCGACATGCCGTGACCGGCGAGTGCACCGACTTCGAGGAAGGGACTGTCGCGGTCGAGCAATGCTTCGATGCGTTGCCGCGGCAACAACTTGCCCCGCTTCAAATGCCGCTCGGTGTATTTCGGACCACCGCCGGCGTTCGCCTTTTCGAGCCCCGCTTGGATCTCCGCGAGCGCCTCGAGTGCCGCCGCTCGGTTCTTCGAGAACCCCTCCGACCGCGGATCGAAACGGCTAGGGAGGACGGGATAAGGCTGCGCGTCCACGTGTTCGGTCCCCATGCGTCGCCATCGTGGTCGCCCCCCCGGGATGGGTCAACGAAAAAATGAATGGCGATTCATCGTTCGGCCGAGGGCGTATGGACGGGGAACTTCGTCCCTGTTTGCCCATCCCGGCTATCGTGCGCGCGTGTCGGACGAGTTTCTTCGAACGCTCGAGCAGAACTCGAAGTCGTTCGCGTGGGCGGGACGGCTTCTGCCGCGACCGACCCTGGAAGATGCGGCGGTGCTGTACAGCTTCTGCCGCGCCGTGGACGACGCCATCGACGAACGTCCCGCCGCCGAAGGGCCGGAGGGCTTGCGAGCGGTCGCGCGCCGGGTGGACGAGGTGTACGGGTCGACCCGCCCCTCGAGCCCGCTCGTGGCGGCGATGCGCGCGCTGGCCACGCGCCGGAAGATCCCGCGGCTCTACCTGGACGAGCTGGTGGCGGGCATGCGGATGGACGTGGTGGGTCACCGCTACCGGACGGTGGAGGACCTGCATCTGTACGCGCACCGCGTCGCTGGCGTGGTCGGCTTGATGATGTGCCACGTGCTCGGCGTGGCCCACGACGACGCGCTGCGGCCGGCGGCGCACCTTGGGTGGGCGATGCAGATGACGAACATCGCGCGCGACGTGCAGGAGGACTGGTCGCGCGGCCGCATGTACCTGCCGGAGGTCTGGCTGGAGACCGAGCTGCCGACGAGCGAGATCCCCGCGCATGCCGTTGCGCGGCTCGCCGAGGCGGTTCAGAAGCTCCTCGCCCACGCGGCCCGCTACTACCGCAGCGCGGACCGCGGTCTGGCGATGCTCGACGCGCGGAGCGCCTTCGGGATCCGCAGCGCGGCCGCCATCTATGCCGAGATCGGGGAGGTGATTCGAAGCCGCGGGTTCGACGTCACCCTGGGGCGCGCGGTGGTCCCGTCGTCGCGGAAGTTGTGGCTGACCGGGCGGGCGCTGCGTTCGAGTGTGCTGCAGTTCCCGCACCGCCTCTGGTCGGCGCGTGGGGCGCCGCGTTCGACCCGGTTGCCTCCGCCTGCGCTCACGCTTCGTTTTGAGGATCTTTCATGAGGGCCTTCACCCGCTCGACGATCTCGGACGTCGGGAGCGGTTTCTGCCACCAAGCATCGGGGCCCTCGGCGCCCCAGCTCCAGCCCAGCTGTTCGGCGGTGGCGGCGGAGAGAATGACGATCTTGGTTCCGGGCGAGACGGCGCGCAGTTCACTGCACAGCTCCAGACCCGTGGTCTTCGGCATCTGCGCATCCAGCACCGCCAGCTCGTACGTCGCGTCCTGGAACGCTTGCCGCGCGTCGGCGAGGGAGCTCGCGGTCTGAACCTCGAAATGCGCCAGGCGCTCGAGCGTCATCGCCACGAGCTTCAAGATCGCGGGATCGTCGTCCACGACCAGCGCGCGTCCGACGCTCGCACCCGTTCGCGGGAGAGTGGCCTCGCTTTGCGAAGCGGCCGGATGCGATACCGGCTCCTCGACGCGCGTTTCGAGCCAACGCCGAAGGGCATCCAGGCCCTTTTGCACCTGAGCTGTGTCGCCAGCGCGGCACCCGAGCTCGATCCAGGTCGCGGGTTCTGCGACCGCGGGGTCATCCGCGATCCCGCGCAGCTTGTGGGCCAGCCGCCTCAGATCGTCGGACGGTGCGGCCGCATCGAGGATGGCCTGCACTCGCCCAGGGATCTTGGCTCGGGTACGGGCCCGGACGGCTGCCAGATGGGCCTCCAGAGTATCAATTGGTGCGTCGGATGGAGACATGTCCCGAGAGTTTGGCAGCATGGGTACAATGCGCCTACCTCCCATTCGGAAGCGGGCCGAGCAGCTGCATGAGTCACACTCCAGACGACGATGAATCGCCCGACGGCGACCACGAGATGGTCCAGTCGTTCGAGGTCGAGGACCAGGATCTCGAGGTGCCGGTCGGCACGCTGATCGATGATCAGTACCGGGTCCTCCGCCTGCTCGGACGGGGCGGGATGGGCATCGTCCTGCTCGCCGAAGACATCCGCCTCGAGCGGGAGGTGGCGCTGAAGGTCATCGCGCCGCATGCGATGCAGCGCGAGCGGAACCAGAAGCTCTTCGTGACCGAAGCCCGGGCGATGGCCGGTGTCCGCCATGAGAACGTGGTCCAGATCTACGCGTTCGGGCACCACGAGCACTGGCCCTACTTCGCGATGGAGTACGTACCCGGCATCACCGTCGGCACCTGGCTCGCGCGTCACAAGCCGGGACGCGGTCAGCCGGCGTCGATCGACGAACTCATCGGCATCCTCGACCAGGTGTGTCGCGGACTCGGGGCGATCCACGATCGAGGCATCGTGCACGCCGACATCAAGCCCGGCAACGTGCTCATCGGCCCGGCGTTTCGGGTCGCGGTGACGGACTTCGGTCTGGTCCGCGCCCTCGGGAAACGGGACGAGAACGAACTCGTCGTCGGCACCCCCGCGTTCATCGCGCCCGAGGTCGTCTACTCAGAGAACCCGATGTTCGACCAGCGCGCGGACGTGTACAGCCTCGGCGTCATGGCCTACGAGATGTTCACCGGGACACTCCCGTACGACATCGAAACCGTCGGGCAGCTCTTCGAGGTGCACATGCGCCGGCAGCCGCTCGAGCCGGCGAGCCAGCGCAGCGACCAGGTGCCGGAGAGTTTCGACGAGGTGCTCGCGCGCGCGATCGAACGCGATGTGGACAAGCGTTATCCGACGGCCGACGCCTTCCGAAAGGCGCTGTTCAATGCGCGAGAACACATCTCCCGCCGGGGGTTGCCGGGGGTCCGGATCCTGCTCGCCGACGACGACGAGGATTTCACCGAGCTCGCCCGAGAGACGCTCGCCTTCGCGTTTCCGGCCGCCCGGATCGAGTGCGTCTCGGACGGCGCCTCCGCGCTCCGTGCGCTCGAGCGGGAGCCCGCTTCGCTCGCGGTGATCGACCTGGACATGCCCGGTCTCAACGGCATCGAACTGACCGCCGCGATCCGATCGGAGAAGGTCCACGCCAAGATGCCGATCATCGTCGTGACGGCGATCGGGGGTGGCTCGGATTGGCGGCTTCTTCAGCAGCTCGGTGCCGACGGTTTTCTCGTGAAACCACTCGATCCCTACGCGCTCGTGACCGCGGCACGCCGCGCGATCGACCCCGCGTCCGCATCGACACGGCGCTGAGACACGACGCTGAGCGCCGGTCTCCGTCGTCGGGTCGCAGTGGGTCGCAGCGGTGCGCTGAGTTCAGGGGAGTGGGCCGCGGAATCTGAGGATCTGAATCAGCTCCGCGTTGAACGTGCGAAGAAACGGCGCGCCCTTGATGCCCACGCTGCCCTGACCGTCGGCCACCACGCCACCGACGCCCTGTCCGAACGCGACGAAGCCGCAGCCGACCTGACCGGCGAATCCGCTGAGCCCGACGCCGCACTGTCCGAGCGCGATGCCCCCGGCCGCGAGTTGTCCGGTCGCGAACAAGAGACCCGCGCCGTAGAGCGTGAGGGACACGACGCCGACGCCGGCGAGACCCACGACCAGCACCCCGTGTCCGCCACCGAGCACCAACCAACAGGGTTCGGCAGCGACCGCGCAGATGGGCTGCATGCCGAGGATGGGTGGCAGGGTGTCCATGCCGCCGCCGAGACTCACGACGCCGAGCATCAGAACCGAGACCGCGACGACGATGCCTCCGATGATGCCGAGCCGAACCATGCGCGGATCGTAGCATCGTTCAGGGGGAGACCTCCCTCCCTTCCGACCAACCGTTGGCGTATCATTCGCCCGTGGCGGCGCCGACCAGCGGGGACAACCCACCTCACACGTTCTCGCAGACCTTCCGGCTGACGAACGAGTTGCGTGCGACCGAAGACCGCGTCCTCGATGGTCAGCCCGCAGCGCAGATCCAGTTCGCCGGCATGCAGGCCCGGACGGGGCGGCTCCTCGCGATTCTGAAACGCAGTTTCGCCCTCTCCCTTCGCTGGACGACCATCGCGATCTTCCTGAGTCCGGTGCTCCTCGTAGCGCAGGCCTTGGTCGACCATGGATGGCCGATCGTGATCTTCGTCGGCATCGTCACGCTCTTCTTCGGCACGTTGAACCTGTACCTCCTCGTCTCCGCGGTGCACTGGCTTCGGACCCGCCACGCGGAACCCGGCCCACCGTTTGACCGACTTCTGCGGGAGCTCACCTACGGCCGCGCGCTGCTCTTCGAAGGGACGGTGCGGTCCATCGAACGGGGTCCGGCCCACGCGCCGCTGTGGACCGATCTGTTCGTGGACACCGTGCCGGAGAAGCGCGTGGCCTTTGGAGACGACTTCGTCGTGGTGGCCGATGGGCAAGAACCGCTCTTCGTACGTGTCGAGACGTCGCCGCATGTGTTCGGCAAGGTCGAACAAGTGACCATGGACCGGATCCCCACCCCGGTGCGTCGGCTGCTCGGGGTCGGCCGCGGAGACGAAGGGCTGAGGGGCGTCTCGATCCGGTCCGGCGACCGAGTGCAGATCTGGACCCGCGGCGCACCCACCCGAGTGGGACCACTCAGCGGATTCCAACTGGGGCGCCGGACTCGTTCGTTTCACTCCGAAGAAGCGTCGGGCGCGTACCGGGACGCGGGCCACGGCCAGCTGATCGGCTGCAGCGTCGCGGACCGCTTGACGATCCGAGTGCTCTGAACCGAATGGATCTCTCGGACAGTCGCTGGTCGACCCTGGGCAGAGCTGGCAGCGAGAAACTGCCAGCTCTGATCGCGGAGTTTCTGGAGGACCCGGACGGGTTCATGAACGGTTTGGGTTGGCAGCAACTCTCGGAGCTCTCCCTGTCTCCGTACACGTGGGAAGGGACCGCGCAGCCCGTTCTCGATCACCTGATCCCAGCCGGTCCGCGGATCTCCAACCCAGAACACGCGCACGAGTTCTGGTGCGACGTCGGAACCGCGGTCTCGAGGCTGGGGCCGTACCTCACTGACGCTGTGTCGATCGAAACCAGAAAGACAGCCGTCGACCACATCCAACGATTGCTCAGCTCGGAGGCGTGGCTGGGCATGGAAAGCGGCATTCTTGCGCTTTCCATGGCGGCCCTCTCCGGCAGTTCGATCGCCGGCGCACTCGACTGTCTCCTGTGGGGCCCGGATGGGGAAATCGAACTCGAGTGCCCAGTCGGTCACTATTGGCTGGTCATGCTGGGTCCTGGGCCCGTCCGCGCATACGACGCCAAGGACAAGCCTGTCGCTGCCCGCTTCTCCAAGTGGGCGGGGTCGTGTTCAGCGACTCCCGATTCGATCCCGTGGGCCTTCGACTTCGCGGCTCCATGCCACGACCCGCAGTGGCAGCGGGAGTTCGAGGTTGGTGTCGCCACCGCCAGGAGTGGCGTGGGGCCCATGACCTCGCCGGAGTGTGGAGCGTGCGCCGTTGGATCCGTGTTGAACGCGCTCGGAGAGGACGACCGGTCCACGCGCATGTTCGCGCTGACTCAGTCGATGGAGTGTCCGTTCTGTGGATCGGTGACGCGACTCTTGAGTCGGCTCGGGCTGTAGGGAACCCCCGCGCGACGAGCCCGGATTCACGCCTGCACTAAAGGGCAAGGGCAAGGGCAAGGGAGCAGTCGCTTTGCTCCTGCTACCGCGCGGCGTTGACGGGCGGGACGCGGCCCTTCCAGGGGTGCGCTTGTTCGAGCTGGGCGGCGAGACGGAAGAGGGTGGCTTCGTCGCCGAAGCGGGCGGTGAACATCGTGCCAATCGGCAGCCCATCCGGCGACCAGTAGAGCGGCACGTTCATGCTCGGTTGACCGGTGAAGTTGGCGACCGGGGTGAACGGAACGAAGTTGAACACGCGCTCGAGCGTCTTCTCGAGCAGACCGGGCAGCCGGAGCGGCAGGGAGGATCCACTGCGCGCGACGAGCTTCTGGAGCTTGGCTTCGAACCCCTTGGGGCGAATGTCGCCGTGCGGGATCGGCGGCTGGCCGAGGGTGGGCGTGAGCAGGACGTCGTAGGCGCCGAGGCGGTGCACGAGGCGCCGTGACTCGGCCTGCAGGTGTCGGATCGCGCTGATGACTTCTTGCCCGGTGAACACGCTGCCGAGCTGGGCGGACAACCAAGTCGCGGTCTCGAAGTCTTTCGACGTGGCCTTGCGCCCGACCACCTTCTCCGCGTCGCGGATCTCCGCGCCGGTGTTGGACGCGATGATCGTGAAGAACGAGCGTGCGAGCTCCATCGGCGCGTAGCCGGGGCGCACCGGTTCGACGCGGTGGCCGAGCGCTTCGAGTTTCTTGGCCACGTCTTCGACCGCGCGGATGCACTCGGGATCCACCGTCGCGGGAAGCGCGGGATCGCAGGAGAAGCCGATGCGGAGTGTGCCTGGTGCGCGCTCGAGCTCGGCCATCCACGAGCCTTCGTGGTGCGGCGGGTGGTACGGCGCGGTGGCTTCGATGCCGGCGACCGCGTCGAGCGCGGCCGCGCTGTCGCGGACCGACATCGACAGCACGTGTTCGAGCGCGAAGCCGTTCCAATGTTCGCTCGCGTGGTCGCCCGTTGGCGTGCGGCCGCGGGTCGGCTTGAGTCCGAAGACCCCGTTGCACGCTGCCGGAATGCGGATGCTGCCCCCGCCGTCACCGCCGCTGGCCATAGGCACGACGCGCGCCGCGATCGTCGCGCCGGCCCCGCCGGATGAACCGCCGCTCGTGCGCTCCAGGTTCCACGGTGTCTTGGTCGGTCCGAAGGTCTCCGGCTCGGTCACCGGGAGCAGGCCGAACTCTGGGGTGGTGGTCCGGGCGACGGTGATGAGGCCGGCGGCGCGCCACCGTTTGTAGAGCTCGGAGTCCTCCGACGCGATCCACCCTTCGTAGAAGCGGCTGCCACCTCGGGTCGGGGTGCCTTCGATGGTCTGATGCAGGTCCTTCAGCAGAAAGGGCACACCGGTGAAGGGGCCCTCCACCGGCTGCTTCGCTGCGGCCCGCGCTTGAGGATAGAGCGTGTGGTTCACCGCGTTGATGCGCGGATTCACCTGCTCGATCCGCGCAATGCACTCTTCGACGAGCTCGGCGCTCGTCACTTCCTTTTTCTCTACCAGGTTGGCCAGGCCCAGCGCGTCGTAGTCGTCGTAGTCGGAGAACATGTCGACGATCTACCAGAGTTTGGCGACCCGAGTCTCCGGCGGATGCGGAAGCTCGAAATCACCGCCGGTCTGAAGAAGGCGCGTGCCGCCAAGAAGCCGACCGAAGCCGGACCCAAACTCACTCGGTGCGCCAAGAGGCCGACCGAAGCCGACCCCCCTTCACTCGGTGAGCAGGAACGCGCAGCTGGAGTCTTCCAGACACCGGTGAGAGTTCGGACTGCTGTGGTAGTGCAGGTCCTGTCCGCCCGTCGCCGCCCAGCGCGCGATCAGGTTGATGAGGTACTGGCTCGTGTCCCAGCCGATGTCGGCCGGGTAGACGATCTCGTCGAATCCGTGCACGCCGTTGGGGATGGCGTAGTTGTTCAAGAGTCCGGAGATGTCCTCGCCTGGAAGCGCTTCCCAGACGGCGTCGTCGGCACCTTCGCCGCGCATCGCTCGGGAGCGTCGCGTCCACCGAAGCGGGCGTTCGAGCGTGGGGGGCGGGATGCCATCAACCATCTGGGTGCGTCCGTCCTCGGTGAAGACCAAGCGGCCTTCCGAGACGTTGTCCACGTCGAAGAGGTAGTGCGCCGGCCGAATCCCATCGGGATCCGGGTTGCGGTTCATCCGGTCGACGCCTTCGAGCACATGGGTCCCGATGAGTAGATCGTTGGGGCTCGCGTAGCCGGCGTAGCGTCCTTCGAACCAGCTCGGCGCCCGCCATTCGCGAAGTGAGTCCGGGCCGTCCGGCGGCACGAAGGGCAAGATGCCAGCGGCGCGCGCATACGCGTTGCCGGTGCTGATGGGGACACCCTGGTCACCGATGCTGTTGGCGACGAGCAAGTTCGTCGGGCGGGCCGGCGCGTCGGCCGAACCCACCGGATCGAGGAACGCGCGCCGCGCGTAGTTGATGGGGTCGGCCGCGTCGAGGCCCGCCTGGGCGAGCATGAGCAGCCGGCGAAGGTCGGGTGTCTGCCGCGCGTTGCCGAATCCCATCGCGGGCGACACCAGCGCGTCGCCGGCTTCCCACGTGGTCGTCTGGTACTGCGCACAGCGGTCGCAGTCGCCGGAGCTCACAGCGAAGTTGTCGATGATGAGGCTCGGACCCACGGGATCCGTCCGGAACGTGCAGTGCTCGAAGTCGAAGTTGGCCCGCGCATCTTCGTAGATCTCGACGGTCAGGCGGTCGCCTGGGTCGGCCGGGAAGCCGACGCGGTACATGCCGGACTCCCCGCCGGTGGCGCCCGCACACGCGAGTTCGTCGTGTTCGGCATTGCGAACCACGAGCACGGCGTCGGCGCCCATGGCGGACTCCGGCACGCAGGCGAACTCCACTTCGGCGCGTTCGTTGCGCTCGGTCGCGAGGAAGTACATGGCGAGTTCGCCGGGCGCGCACGAGGTGCGGTCTTCGCCCCGGCGTTCGGAGGGTTCGACCAGCACGAGCGGTCCCATCATGCGCAGATGCATGGCGGCGATGACGCTGCCGAGGTCGAGCCGCGCGGCGACGTCGGTCAAACCACCCGCGCCGACGATCGGTGCGCTGGCGCGGATCGCGGGTTCGGCGCCGGCGGCCACGCCACTGACGATGCCGCCGAGGGAACCACCGGTGAAGTAGTAGTCCTGGTCGGGGCCGCCCATGTCCGGCACGCCGTTGCCGTCGAAGTCGCCAGCGACGTCCATGCCTTCGTACGGGAAGATGTCCGCGTCGTACGCAAGCTCGCCATTCGGTCCCTTCTCGTACATCACCGGGTTCGCGGTGCGGCCGTCGAAGCTGCGCAGGACCTGGATCGCGCGCATGTGGTCGAGCACCGTCTGGCGGACCACGTCGCGGGTGTGGAAGACGTAGGCGGTCCAGAAGTCGACGCCGCTGTCGACCAGGCCGTCCCCGTCTTTGTCTTCGGCGCGGCCCGCGAGGATCGCGTCGCCGGTCGGCCCGAGGCAATTGCCTTCGAAGAGCGACCGAATGATCGTCTGAAGGAACATGTCGACGGGCACGCCGTGTCCTTCGGCGTTGACTGCGGCAGCGGCGATGCCGTGCTGCAACATGTATCCAGCGAAGGGAAGCGGTTCGGCGGAAGCGGAGCCGTAGCCGTGCACGTAGAACGCGACCGGGAACGGCTGCTCGACGCCCGGACCCTCCTTCGGGACGAACATGATCATCGAGATCGTCTCGCGGTCGACGCGGGCTTCGCCGGTCTGGAAGTCCATCTCCCAGGTGTCTTCGAGGCCGGTGGTCTCGGAGTCGCCAAGCAGGTACGGGGTCTCGAAGAAGCTCACTGCGACGTGGCTGAGGTTCGAGAAACTGCCGACGACGGTCTCGACCTGCGCTTCGTCGAGGTTGAGGGCGATGCCGGCCACGCCGCGCAGCGCTTCTCGGAAGGTGTCGCCCGGGGCGATCATCACGTCCGAGCCGGGTTCGGGACAGCGCCGGCCGCCCTGCATCGGGGCGGGCGCGTAGTCGGGCGGGAAGTCTTCCTGGATCCAGGCGAACTCGCCTTCTCCGTACATGCCGTTGCGGAGTCCATCGAGGTCGTCGGTGATGCTCTGGGTGGTGAAGGTCCACGCGAACGAGACCCCTTCCCAGCCGCGGTCGGCGAGGTCGCCGTAGACGTTGCGGTGCGCGAGGAAGTGTTCGGGGAGCGCTTCGAGTTCTTCGTACTGGGAGAGGTGGTGCACCTGGTCGAAGGGGGAGCGGACCGGGCTGCCATCGAGTCCCTGGAGCCGGTCGGTCACGACCACGGCGTAGGTGGTGCGCGGCGCCATCGGGAGGATGGGGCGCAGCACGACGGTCTTCGTCTCGCGCTCGTAGAACCAGGTCATCTCATCGACGGTGTCCATCGGATCGGAGATGGTTCCATCGAAGGTGTTCGGCTGGTCGAGCACGCCGTCGTAGTCGGTGTCCTCGAGCGGATCGAGTACGCCGTTGCCGTTCACGTCTTCGTCCACGGTCTCGAAGAGCAGGTTCGACTCGCCCGCGCGGGGATCGTTGCGCCAGTACTGGCTCGGGTTGTCGAGCACGTAGTGGAAGTTGCCCGAGTTCACGTCGAGCGGGATCGGTTCGCCGGTCTCCATGTTGACCAGGTAGATCGCGTGGCGCTCGAACCCATCGGGCCCAGTCGAGAAGGCATGCGAGCCGCCACCCTGCGCGTCCATCAATGCTTCGGTGTCGATGTGTGCGTCGAAGGGAACGCTGATGGCCGCGTAGGTGCCCCAGCCGTCGAGCCGGTCGAACAGCTCGCGGGTGAACCGCTCGAATCCCGTCGGCGCGATCTGCGAGACGTTGATCCGTCGGCCGGTCGGCGAGGTGGGGTCGGGCCAGGTCGCCACGTCGTTGGGCAACGGCAGTTCCGGAAGCGGTTCGGCGTCGAGGTTCCAGAGGATCCGCGGGCCATCGCCCGGCTGGGTCTCCGCCCACCCACGCGCCATGTCGTTGCCCGTGCACGCAGGCGCGCTCGACAGCAGTGCGAGGACCGCCAGCCCAAGAAAAGAGTGTCGCAACATCGGGGCCATCATCGCACGGGACGCCCTTTGTGGCACTTGCGCCTGGTACCCCCACTCTGGGGCGCCCGCACAGGGCGGATCGGGATGAAAGCGCGGGTTTTTCCACTACGTTGGGCGGAGCGGAGGCGGCAGGTGCCAGCCTTCACCGGAGCGGGGTCGCGGACCGCCCGGTCATGGACCGTTGGCGCGGGCGTGGCGGGCGCGGGCGCAGGGATCGATGAAGCCGTACATCAGTCGCACCATGCGTTCGCTCGCGACAAAGCGCCGTTCGTAGGCCTGCCGCTCGTCGGAGTCGGCTTCGCCGGGGAGCTCCGCCGCCGCGACCTGGACCTCTGCACCGGCACACTCGAAGAGGTGCCGTGCCCGCACGAGATGGAAGCGCGCGCTGACGACGATGAGGCTCGGGATGCAGGGCGCCGCTACGCCGCGACAGAGCAGACGCACCGTGAACCCGGCGTTCTCGATCGTGTCGTGCGAGTGCGGCTCCAGCGTGATGTGTGCGTCGGGCACGCCGCGTGCGAGCGCGTAGCGACGCATCGTTTCCGATTCGGTGTAGTCCTTCCCCGGCACCGGACCGCCCGCCATCACGAGCCGCGGCGCGAGACCTTGCTCGAAGAGCGCGATGCCACGGTCGAGCCGGCGCCGAAGCTCCGGCCGGATTCGACCGGCCTCGTCCAGCGGCGGCCGGTTGCCGAGCACGACGATCGCTTCGGCCGGCCGCGGTTCGGGAAGATGGGACGGGACGATCCCCTGGATACCGCAGCCGGCGGCCAGAACCAGCGCTGCGACTCCCACAGCCAGAACCGCGGTTCTCACAGCCAGAACCGCGGTTCTCACAGCCAGAACCGCGGTTCTCACCGCCAGCACTGCGGTTCTCACAGCCAGCACTGCGATGCCCCAAGCCAGCACTGCGATGCCCCAAGCCAGCACCGCCATCCGGGCGAGCGCGCGCACCCTTGCAACCGCGTTTCCAACGGAGGGCACGACACAGATCCCGAGCAGCCGCGCGTTCGGCTCGGTCACGTGCTCACGGAGCGGTCCAGACGTAGCCCGCCACGGACTCGTACCGGTAGCCCGACGACGCCACCGCGCTGTCGCGTTCGGCGGCGCTCGTCGTGTAGAAGTGGTCGCCGCTCGCGCCAGAGTAGAGCCGATACAACGCGGTCGCCCCGCACGCCGCGTCCATGCCGATGTATCCGAGGGTGCCTTCGACCACTTGGCCCTCGCAGTCGGAACTCGTCGTGTAGAAGCGCAGGCCGCTGCTCTTGCGGCACCGATAGAACAACCGGGTGCCCGGCTGTGCGCCGGCGTACAGGTAGTAGTAGTTCGCCGCCTCCACCGTGTGCCCGCCGCTTCCGGCTTCGCCCAGGTTGGTGGTGTAGAAGTGGCCGCCGTTGCCAGCGGCGCGGTGCACGCCGACTCGGCATCCTGCGATGCCGCCGTTGTCGCAGACGCCATCGCAGTCGTCGTCTGCGTGGTTGCAGCTCTCGGCGGGCGGCGCGCAGGTCGGGGCGCATCGATCGGTGCAGACGAACGTGCCGGTCGTGCCGCAGCTCGTGTCGCAGCCGACGCCGGCGAGGCATCCGTCGGGCCGTTCGCATCCGTTGGCGGGGTCCGCGTCGCAGTCGAGCCAGCCCGATTCGCACGCGCCGGTGCCGCACTCGCCGGCGAAACACGTCGCGGCGGCATGGGAGACCACACAGGTTCGGCCGCACGCGCCGCAGTTGTCCGGGTCGGAGCTGAGGCTGGCGCACCCACCCGGACACGCGGCCTCGCCGGCCGGACAGGTGGTTCCGGTGTCGACGCGCACGACCGCGTCGGTGCCCGGTGCGTCGGTGCCGGGTGCATCGACGCCGGGCGCGTCCGGCGCGGAGCCGCCGTCCACGCCGACGTCGGCGGGGGCCCCGTCGGGCAGCCGGGCGTCGCGGCCGCGGGTTGGATCGACCGAGTTGCCGGCGCATGCGCATGCGAGGAGCAAGGCGGCGCAGACGAGACTCTTCAATGGGGATGGTTGCTGCGGGGCTGGGCTCGACCTCCTCGTCGGATGCCTCCTGCGGGGGTCGACCGCTCGCTTCGCTCGACTGCCCCACCCCTCCACAACAATCCGTTTACACGGGGATGGTTGCTGCGGGGCTGGGCTCGACCTCCTCGTCGGATGCCTCCTGCGGGGGTCGACCGCTCGCTTCGCTCGACTGCCCCACCCCTCCACAACAATCCGTTTACATGGGGATGGTTGCTGCGGGGCTGGGCTCGACCTCCTCGTCGGATGCCTCCTGCGGGGGTCGACCGCTCGCTTCGCTCGACTGCCCCACCCCTCCACAACAATCCGTTCCATGGACTGCAGGGTAGCTGAACCCGGCCGGTGATCTCCATGCATCGGCCGGATGCTTCGGCCACCGGGGTCCGCGCTTGCGGACCGGCGGCAACGTGACGACCATGGCCGCGCCGTGTTCGACCGCGAAGATCACCGAGACGAAGAGACCGATCTCGAGGACCCGGAGACACCCGCAAAGCGGATCCGTTGTCCCGAGTGTCGGTGGCAGCCCTGCGCGCACCACCGGTGGTCGTGCGAATGCATGCACTCGTGGAACACCTTCGACACCGGTGGCATCTGTCCCGCGTGCGGCAAGCAGTGGTCCCAGACCCAGTGCCTGCGCTGCCAGGTCTGGTCCGCGCACCGCGCCTGGTACGCGGCACCCCGCGAGGACGAGACGTGATGAGCAGCGCGCCGTGACAGTGGAAGACCCCGAACTCGAGGCGGCGCTGCAGAACGCATCCGACCTCGACCGACGGCTTCTCACCGGCAGCCTCGAAGCCGCCCGGGAAGTGGCGCGTGAGATGGGCCCGCACCTCGACCGGGTGTTCGTCACCGAGAACGACGCACACCATCAGCTCGCCCTCGCACCGCCGGGGTGGCCGCAGACCCGCAAGTCGCTTTCTGCGCGCCAGCGGGCGTTGCTCTTGCTCCTCGACGCATTCCCGGAGCGCGCGATCGTCCGGCGGGCAGTGGCCGACGTGCAGGTGCTGCGTCTTCAGGGCATCGCTCGCGCCAACGTGTCTTCGTATGGAGACCGCTACGGGTTCGACCTGTCCGCGGTGGAACACTTCCCGGCACTGACGACGCTCCATGTCTCGTACGCGAAGTCCGCCGGCCGCTTGCGCTCGCAGACCTTGACGAGGCTGGACGTGGACTCTGCCTTCGCCGACCTCACGCTCCACACCCCCGCGCTCGAGTCGCTGGAGCTTCGATCGAGCGTGGTCGACCTCAGCCGCATGCGGGCGCAGGAATTGGCCACGGCGCTGCCTCGGCTCGCGGAGGTGTTCGGCAACGTCTTGAAGCTTCCTCCGGGACCTTGGGCGTTTCCGTCCGCACAGAAGATCTGGGTGGCGGGGCTGCAGGCCGAGACACTCGACATCCGTGCCATGCCCATGCTGCACACCCTCTCCATCACCGCAGCGACCAAGGAGCTGCTGGGCTTCGATGGCCATGCGACGCTGCGTGAACTGAAACTCGCCACGGACCACGCCGCGACGCAGCAGTGGTCGTTGCCAGCGCTGTTGCACCTTTCCCTCACGGGGTGGACGGGGGGCTTTCGTCCTGGCGCGTTCCCAGAGCTTACGCATGTACACGCGCGCAGCGCGAAGATCGGAACCATCGACGGGCTCGCCGCCGCGTGTCCGAAACTGCAGCACCTCGACCTCTCGGCGTGCCACAGCCTCCACGACATCCGCGACGTCGCGGGCCACCCGACCCTCGAGGTGCTCGATCTGCAGCACTCGACGCACATCCGAGATCTGCGCGGCCTCGAGCCGCTGCCGGCGCTGCGCACGCTCAAGCTCCGGGGCACGACGCTCACCAAGAGCAAGATCCCCAAGTCGTTTCATCACGCCGTCGTTCCGGAGCGACTCGTCGCGGTTCGAAAGCGACGGAAGAGCACCGCCGCGAAACCAGCCCCTCGAACCGGCAAACCCCGAAAGCGCATCGCGGAGATCCGCAAGATGCTCTTGTCCCGCGACTTCGATCGGATCGACCGCGGCATCGAACTGGCGTTGGCACTCGACTCGACCAACGTGTTCGACGGACTGCTCGAAGGGACCGGGCATGCCGAGGGGCGGGGGCATTTGTCAGCGCGCTTTCCCTGGGCGGGTCCGGTGGACGTGTTCGTGCCCAACGCCGTGTTCGAGTACCGCGCGGCGGTGGTCGCACCTTACCGGCAACATGCGTTGCGCAAGCTGGTCGCGTTTGCGCGGCCGGGGAGCCACGGTGCCACTCTTCGTCGGAAGTTCCGCCGGTTGCTCCTTCGGGGCGTCTCGACTTCCAGTACGGTTCTCCCCGTCGATCTAACGGGGCTCGAACACTTCACGGAGCTGGAGTTGCTTGCGGTGGACCAGGCGTTCCCGGTGCATGGGCTGGACGTGTTGCCGCACCTCGAGCGGCTGAAGACGCTCTTGCTGCACAGCGTGCGGCTCGACCTTCCTGGCAAGGCTGGGGGCGACGGCAGCGGCGCGCTGGCATTGCCCCCGTCCTTGCGCGAGTTGCGCATCTTCCCTCACGAGGACGGCAACTGGGTGCACTCGAGTTGGTCGAACCTCGAGGTCCTTCACCTCCCGAATGCGACGATTCCGCCCGCAGCCCTGGGACACATCCAAGGTCTCCGCGAGCTGCGCTGGGACAGTCAGAGTCAGGACGTCGTGTCGTTCGCGCTCACGCAGCCGCACCTCGAGTCCCTCGAGCTGATCAGCTTTGCGGGCGACCTGAACCCCCTCACGGAACTGATGAAGCTGCGGCGGCTTGCGATGCCCGCGCACCTCGACTTCGCCGCGCTTCCGGTGCTCCCGCACCTCGAGTGGCTTCAAAGCGGCATCGGGACCGACTTCGAAGCGCTCGCCAAGCAGCCGTCGTTGAAGCAGCTTCACCTCGGCCCGTGGGGGGAACGGGTGGACGGCAAGAAGCTCGCGAAGCTCGGGCTCACGATCAGCACGGACCGCCAGTCCCGCAAACGCCTTCAGAACCCGTACGTGCTCGGCGACCACTGGCTGGAGGTCTGATTCGTCGCGAGGCTTGGCGTGGTCTGGGCACAGATCGCCCGCTCGCCCGAGTTGCCGTGCGCCAGATCCCGGGGTACCAGTAGTTCGTGCTTCGTTTCGCAGCCGACTGGAGAACCCTGTTCTTCGTAGCGCTCTACTTCTCCACGCTCGCCGTGCTGTGGGTCGTGACCCCATCCGGCGGTGAGCTCGGCGCGATCACCGGCACCCAGTGGGCCCTCTTTGGAGCCGGCTACGCGCTCCTGTGCATGACGTCGTTCCAGGGTGCGGTCAGCACCCACAACGCGGTGCACTCGCCCATCTTCAAGCAGCGCGGATTGAACAAGCTCTGGCAGGTCGTCCTCACGCTGACCTATGGGCACCCGGTCAGCTCGTACGTCCCCGGCCACAACCTGAGCCACCACAAACACACCCAGAGCACCCGAGACGTGATGCGGACCACGAAGGTCCGGTTCCGGTACAACCTGCTCAACCTGCTCTTTTTCATGATCGCTTGCGTGCCGGGCATCATGAAAGCCGACTCGACCTACGCGAAGACCATGCGCACCCGCCACCCCCGCTGGTTCCAGCAGCTGGTCGTTGAAGGCGTGGCGCTCTGGGTCCTGCAGATCGCACTCTTCGTCGTCGACTGGCGCAAGGGCCTCGTGCTTTGGCTCATCCCCCACCTCTACGCGCAGTGGGGCATCGTCACGATGAACATCCTGCAGCACGACGGGTGCGACGAGCACAGCGCGTACAACCACTCGCGCAACTTCGTCGGCAAGCTGGTGAACTGGTTCACGTTCAACAACGGCTACCACACCATCCACCACATGACGCCCGGCCTTCACTGGAGCGTCTTGCCTGCCGCGCACGCCGAGAAGGTCGCGCCGCACATCCATCCGAACCTCGATCAGCCCTCGCTGGTCATCTACCTGTTCAAGACGTTCCTGCTCGGGCGACGCCGCACCTACGACGACAAACCCTACGCGCCGACCACGGCCGGGGTGGACGATCCATGGCTGCCCGATCCGCGCGACACGCCCGACGACCTCGGGGCAGAGGGCATGGAAACCCTCGCTGCGCAGGTCGCCCACCAAGCCACGCCGTAGCGCCTCGTCGGTGCGCCGTCGCGGAGGTCAGCGACGGGTCGCTTCCAAGGCGATCGCGACGCTCCGGGCGATCGAATCGAGTCGCAACGGAGGCGCAGCGGCCGCTAGGTCTTCGATGGCGGCGTGCGCCGATGGGTAGCGCTCCGCCGGGTTGAGCGCGAGCAGACGGTCCACCACTTGAACAAAGGCCACTGGGACGTCCGGCCGGATCTCCCCGAGCGCGTCGTGCTCGCCTTTGCCCGCCTTCACGAAGAGCTCGAAATCCGACAGGCCCTCGTGCAGCCGACGACGCGTGGCGGCCTCCCAGAGCAAGACCCCGACGCCGTAGAGGTCCGAGGCGACACTCGCGCGTTTGCCGGCAAGGAGCTCCGGCGCGACGTACGCGATCTTGCCGCGGACCACGCCAGGTGTGGTCATCGTCATGCGGTCCATGGCCCGCGAGATCCCGAAGTCGCCGAGTTTGATCGCACCGTGTTTGGACATCAGCACGTTGCTCGGAGTCACGTCGCGGTGAAAGACGGGAGAGGGTTCGCCGAGCGCATCGAGCCGCTCGTGCGCGACGGAGAGCCCACGCAAGATCGCGATGCCGATCTCGACGAGTACCGGCACCGGCGTGGGCAGCTTCTGGGTCAGGTGGCTGATGATCCAGCGCCCCACGTCCAGCCCCTCGACGTACTCCATCACAATGAAGTACTGACCGAGATCGTCTTGGCGGAAGTCGTAGATGGGGACGATGTTCGGATGCTGGAGCGCCGCGACGACCCGTGCTTCCTCAGTGAAGAGCGCTGCGAACTCGGGCTGTCCCACGAGGTTCGGCAGGATCTTCTTCACGGCGATTGGGCGACGGAAGTCATTCGCACCGAGCGTGAACCCGCGCCAGACCTCGGCCATGCCGCCGGTCCCGATGCGCTCGGTCAACTCGTACTGGTCCGCCAAAATCGTCCCTGGCCGCGTGCGGCGGTCCGGAACCTTGAACGTGTCGGGCTCTGGATGCAGCGCGACCCTCTCGTCCGATGGCTTGGTGACGCGCGCGCCGGGTCTGGTGGTCGAGTCGCTCATACGCGCATCCGCGAGGTGCGGACTTCCGGCTCGTCGGTCGGCGTGGCGCGTCCGCGTTCGGCCTGCCGCAACAATCGGAGAATGTGAGGACCGAGCACATCGAGTTCCGTCGAGACGAACTTCTCGCCGCCGAAACGCTCTACGGTGCGGGTCTGCTTCTCGAGCATGGCGGCGTCTTGTTTGAGGATCGCCATGCCAAGTGGTTCGAGGGCTCTGCCGAGCGCGGAGCCGACGCGGCCGGGGATCCCCGGGAGGCGAAAACTCACCACGCCGTACATCCGGGTCTCGTGGTCGCCGATCGGCGTCAGCGCGGTGCTGGCGATCACGTGGCTCTCGCCAAGCCGGTATTCGACCTGTGCGATGCAGGGCAGGATGAACCGGTCGAAGTGTTGGACCACGCCGCCGCCGGGGGCGAGCACCCGACCGATCACGCCTTGAGGACGCGGCTCACCGAGGTACTCCGCCTCGACCCGGTCGTGCCAGCGCCGCACCCGGACTTCGATGTCGTTGCGTTCCCCGGTCCCGCGAAAGAGGCCGCGGTGGAGAAAAGCGGTATGGGGGACGTCGAGCGCATTCTCCGCAGCGGCGTGCAGCGTGCCCACGAGATCGATGCTCTGCCGGACGGTGGCGTAGCGTGCGTCGTTCTGGTGGGGAAACCGGAAGGGCCGCCTCTCGGGGCGTTCGGTTTGCATCGTGGGGTACACCCAGACGAACCCATCGGACTCACACGCCGGGAACGACTCGACACAGCGGCCTTTGGTGTCGCTCTCGCCTTCGAGTCCGGGGACCTCTCGGCACCGGCCGGTGGGATCGAAGCGCCAGCCGTGGTAGCCGCACTGCACCGTCGCGCCGACCACGCGACCGGCCGAGAGCGGCGCGTTGCGGTGGGGACACCGGTCGACCAGGGCGCCCACTCCGTCGTCGCCGCGGAAGATCACCATCGGGATCCCCATCAACGTGCGCGCCAGCGGGGCCCGCTTCACTTCGTCGCTCCGTGCGACGACGTACCAGTCGTCGAGGACGCGGGCCACCGAGCTGTTCGGCTTGGTGCTCAGCGGGACGAGTTTGGGATCCATCGAGCAAGCATAGTTCAATCGGGGCCAGGCGCACCCATGGGTGGTGCAGCCGGCCGCTCGCGAGCCACCCCGGCCTGCAACCCAGCGACGGTGAAGTGCGCCAGCTCGTCCAGCATCAGATCCAGGTCCTCGATGCGTTTGTCGACAACTCCTTCGGCTGCCGCGAGGGTCATGCCCACGAGGATCTCGGCGTAGATGTTCAGATCCGGGAGGCTCGTTTGAAGCCCCCATCGCTCCATGTCGCGCACCAGGTCCAGCCGAGCTCGCTGGGTGACCTGCGCCCAGCGCTCCCCGAGCGGGGTGCCGGCATCACGGCGGTGCCGGAGGAAGAGCTCCGCGAGCTTGCGGTCGCGCACGAGCGCCTTCACCGACGCCGAGAACGCCGCCCGCACCAACTCGATCGGGCTGCCCATGCTGAGGTTGGCGCGGTAGTCGCGGAGCCGTTCGAGCATGCGCTGTGCGACCAGGTCGGCGGCCTCTGTCAGCGCGTCGTCCATGTCGCTGAAGTGAACGTAGAACGTCGGTTGCGCGACGCCGGCGGCTTCCGCGATCCGCCCCGTGGTCAGGCCGGACCGGCCGTCGCGGTGGAGCACCTTGAGGGTGGCATCGAGCAGCTTCTGACGCGTCCGTGCTTTGGCCGCCTTGCGGGACGTCGCCATCGGCTAGTTGCGGGTGAGCAGGAGGGTGGCGATGACGACCGCAGCGAGCAGGAGCAGCGCGATGGCCGGCAGCGCGCTCGATCGACCACCCGCTCCGTCTTGGCGGGACGCGCGGATCTGCGCGGTCCGGTCTGTCACATCGGTGCGCGGGACCCCGAGCGGCACGCGCTTCTCCATGGGCTCGGTGGGTTTCATCGGTGCGTTGGGCGACTTCGCGTCGTCGGCCATCTCCGGGTCCACGACGACCGACGCGTCTTGTTCGGGCGGGGGCGGGCGATCGGACGCGCGGGCGGGGGGCACATCGGGGAGGCTCGGTGGCTCGTTCGAAGGACCGAACTCGTCCAGGCGCAAGATGCGCCCCGCGTCGTGGAGCACTTCGAGGGTGCGGGCCGTTTCGTCCGCCCCGAGGCTGCTCTCTTCGAGCAGCGCGTCGAGGGTCCGCTCACCGTTCAGCAAATCGCGAAGTTCGTCGCCGAGTCCCATCCCATCGTCCGCCAGCTCGAGCCGCGCCTTCGGCCCGCCGAGTTTCTGGATCGTGCGTCGGCGCACGTGGCTCTGCAGGTGGGTGATGCTCTTCTGCAGGGTGGGGTCGTTCGGCCGCACGAGCAGTTCTCGCTGCAAGAGCGCGATCGCGTCGACGTACCGCTTCTCGCGGACCAGAGCCACGACTTCGAGGTCGGCTCCGATGATCGCTTCGCCACCGTCGGCGGGTGGCATGTTGCTCTTGCGCAGCACGTAGCTGAGCCCGAGGAGCGCGCGGGGATGATCCGCCCGACGAGACAAGACCTCCTCGAAACACCACCGGGCGTGTTCCAGCTCTCCCGCCGCCAAGGCACGGCGCCCTTCGGTCACCAATTCCTCGATGGGATCGTAGTCGATGGTCTCTCGCACGGTCGCGGATGGAAGTGCCACGTGCGGCCAACTTTGTCGACCGGCCCTGGCGCACCGTGTCGGACCCGTGTGGTAAACCGAGACCCCTTTCACCAAGGATTCACAGATGCCCACGCCCTACCTGACCTTCGATGGAACTGCGGCAGAAGCCCTCGCGTTCTATGCAGAGGTGCTCGATGGCCAATTGTTGTTCTCTCAGACGTTCGGCGACTCTCCGATGAGCGCGGATGTGCCACCCGAGTTTCACGGCCGGCTGATGCACGCCACGCTCCAGTTGCCGAGTGGCGAGCTGATGGCGTCGGACACGGCCGGGCCCTTCGACGGACCGATGCGGAGCTGTGCGCTCTCGCTGCCCTACACGGACGTCGACAAAGGACGGGCCGCCTTCGAGGCGCTGTCGGCGGGCGGCCAGGTGACGATGCCGTTCGCCAAGACGTTCTGGGCGGCGGGATTCGGCATGCTCACCGACCGGTTCGGTGTCGCCTGGATCGTGAACTGCGACGACCCTGAGTCGTAGCGCGCGTTTCCATCAGTCCGCGGGCGCGTCCTCGCCGGCGGCTGCTGCATCGTCGGCCGGTGCGACCTCGGTCTCGGCTTCGGCGGCTTCGGCGGCTTCGTCAGCGGGCGCGGCTTCGGCGGCTTCGTCAGCGGGCGCGGCTTCGGCGGCTTCGTCAGCGGGCGCGGCTTCGGCCGCACCGGCGCGTCGGCCTTCGGCGAGAAAGCGGTCGAAGAACGCGAACATGCGGGCGTACTTCTCCGCTTGGTCGCTCAAGCGCGTGCCGGCGCCGTGCCCCATCGCCCGCTCCATGAAGAAGTGGACCGGTCGGCCCGAGGAGGTGGCTTCCTGGAGCGACGCGACGAACTTCGTCGAGTGCGCCCAGTGCACCCGGCTGTCGTGGTCGGCCGTTTCGACCAGGATCGCCGGGTAGGGCGTGCCCGCTTCCACGCGGTGGTAGGGGGAGTACGCGTGCAACGTCTGGAACTGCGTGGCGTCCTCGGCGCTGCCGTATTCGCTGACCCAGAGTTCGGCCGGCGGGAACTGGTGGTACCGCACCATGTCGTAGAGCCCGACGTAGCTGGCCGCCGCCACGAACCGTTCGGGCACGCGGGTGATCATCGCGCCCATGAGCAGGCCGCCGTTGCTGCCGCCGGTGATGCCGATCCGGTGCCGGCTGCTGATGCCGCTGGTGGAGAGCCACTCGAGGATCGCCTCGAAGTCTTCGAACACGTGCTCCTTCTGGTCGAGCATGCCGGCCCGGTGCCAGTCCTCGCCCATCTCGCCGCCACCGCGGAGGTTGGCGACCGCGTACACGCCGCCCCGCTCGAGCCAGTAGAGCGCGTTGCGTCGCAGGCTGGGCAAGAGCGAGATGTTGAAGCCGCCGTAGCCGTACAAGATGACTCGGCCGCGGCGGTCGCGGGGTTGGTCGGCGCGGTGGATCAGGGTCACTGGGACCATCGTTCCGTCCGCGGACTCCACGCGATGGAGCTCGGTCACGTACGGGCTGAAGTCGAAGTCGGCCTCCACAGCGGCGAGCGTCTCGACCGCTCGGTCGGCCGCGTCCAATTGCAGCAGCGTCGGCGCGAGCAGGTACCCACTGAACGCGAACTGCACCGTGGTGCGCGAGGTCGATGCGGAGAAGCCGCCTTCGAGCGCGCCGCGGGCCGGCAGCTCCGCTTCGCCGAGTTCCCGGCCAGAGCGATCGAACACGACGATCTTGGATCGGATGTCGTCGATGTAGTGGCCCACGAGGTGCCTGGTCCCGACGAGTGCGATCTGTTCCAGCGGTGCATCGCGCTGCGGGATCACGTCCCGCCAGCGCGCCGGTTCATGGGCACGCGCGAGCGGGACCGAGACGAGCCGGTAGCGCGGCGCGTCGCGGTTGGTGTGCGCGTAGAACTTGCCGCCGTGCACGAAGCCGTTGGTGACGTTGTCTTCGCCCTGCACGATCGTGCGGACCGGATGCGCTTCGGAGGGCGCGGGGCCGTGGCTTCGGTCGTACAGGTAGACGTCGCTCGCGCTCCATCCGCGGAACACGTTGAGCACCAGGTGACCGTCGTCGGTCGACACGTTCGGCACCGGGAAATCGGTCCCGGTCTCGCTGCCCCACACCAGGGGGTCATCCCCAGTCGGCGGCGCGGTCTGCGCGGCTTGTGCGGGCCGGGCTTGCGCGGATCGGGCTTGCGCGGGCTGGGCACTCGGCGCGAGGGCGTGGAAGAAGACGCGGGGGAAGTAGTTGTCTTCGTGTTCGGCGTCGAACCCCGGCTCGTCGGGTTTCGGGTAGCGCGTGTAGTAGAAGCCGGTGTCGTCGTGCAGCCACGAGAGGTTGCACCACTTGGTGCGCGGAATGCGCAGCGGCAGCAGCCCCGCGTCGCGTGCGGCCTCCCCGGTGTGGGTCGCGGGGCCTTCCAGCAAGGCGAGCTTCGCGTCCACGTCGAGCACGTGGAGGGTGCTGCGCTCGTCGCCGTTGAGCGAGATCCCGAACGCGACGTACCGGCCGGTCTCCGAAGGGTACGCCCAGTCGAGCGCCGCGCGCTCGCCGTGAAGGGTCGGGTCGATCAGCACGTGCTCTGCGTCGCCCACCCGCACCAGGTAGAGCGGCTGCTCCCGGTCGCCTTCGCGGCGCTGAAAGAACACCCGTTCGCCGGCGCCGACCACACTTCCGAGACTCCCGATGCCGAGCAGGGTCCGCATGCGGGCGCGCGCCTCGTCGGTGACCGGAAGGGCGGCCCGGGTGGCGCTGGTCTGCTGCTCCACCCAGCGCGTCGTCAGGTCCGATTCGGTCTCGAGGCTGCGGTACGGATCGCGCACCTCGACGCCGTGCAGGGTCTCGACCACCCCGCCCGCGCGCGCTTCTTGGTTGATCGCATGGAGCGCGGCGTGGGGATCGGTCGAGGGCACCTCGGTCTCCGTCGTCTGGGTGCCGGAGCACGCCCCCACCAAGATCCAAAGGACTGCATGTGCGGCATTCGTTCGCATCCGGCGATTGAAGTCTCGGCCGGCCCGATGTGCAACCACTCGATGCGGGGCTGAACCCAACCCAACCCAACACGGGCCAGGCCGTTAGGGCACGTAGCGGGTGGCGCGGGAGCGGAGGGAGCGGACGACCATGACCTGGGTGGCCATGACGAGGCCGTGGGAGAAGTCCGCGTCGTCTGCGATGAGCCGGCGGATGAAGCGTGCGGACTCGGCCGGGTCGAAGCGGCTCCACCCGTAGGTCACGGCTTCTCCGTGCGGCAACGCGTGGGTGTCGAAGACCCACGCACCCGACTGGAGGCTTCCGCTCACCCCTTCGACCCGGACCGGACCTTCGTCGCGGGGGTAGAGCCGCATGCTGCCCTCCACCGCGATGATCGGCATCGGGATGCCCCAGCGGAAGACCACGTGGTCCTCGTTGCGCTCCACGACCTCTGCGCGGCTCCCGTGCATCAACGAACGGCCGAACTCTTCCGGGTCGTTCATCACGGCGCGCGCGCGGGCCACGTCGGTGGTGGTGCGACCGAGCGCGGTGACGCGCTCGAGCGCTTCGCCGTGCAGTTCGAGGAACACGAGATCACCGCGGGCGAGCAGCGGCTCGAGGCCGTTGATGTCGAGGTCCGGCCTCCGCAGGGGCGGGAGGGGTTCGGTCGGCGCGGTACGCGCGCCCTCGGCGCGTCGCTGGGTGCCGAACATCATCACCGACGTCAGCGCGATGTTGATGGACCGATAGACCGAGCCGCCGCCGGAGCTCATCTGGTCGGAGAGGTAGTTCGCGTCGCGCATGTCGAGACGCGACGAGAGCACGACGATCGAGCCACCGGGACGGTTCGGATCGGGCCGGATGCGCCAGCTCATGCGCCCCGTGCCGAGGTCGCCGCCGGTGGAGCGGACGTCGATGCGGTGACCACGGCGCGCGTTGCCCGCGTACCGGGTCATCACGTTGCGCCCAGTGAGGGAGAAGAGGGCGAGCTGCCACTGCCAGCGGTAGGCGGTCTGGTTGCCGGACCGCGACTCCACTTCGAGCGAATCGAGCGCCGGCATGAACTCGGCGTAGTGCTCCGGTTGTCCGACCACCGCCGCGACCTCGTCGGGGGTGGCATCCATCTTCATCGCGAGCACGATCGCCGGCATCTCGTCTTCGCGGTGGCGGAAGAGCGCGTGCAGCACCGGTCCACGCTCGAGGTGCGGCTCGATCAACGCCAGCTCGGTCGGGGTCAGACCGCGGAGCGGCAGGTCCGCTGTGGCCGGTTCCGCCGGCTGAGCGGCCGCCGGGGCGGAGAGGCTGAGCGTGGTCAGCAGAGCGAGCGAAGCAGCGAGCGATGCGGGTGCGCAGGCGAAGCGTAGAGGGTCCACGTCAAAGGTGGACGGGAGGGGGAGGATGGATATTCGACGCGGCGAAGCCGAGCGAAGCCGAAGCCGAAGCCGAAGCCGAAGCCGACGCCGACGCCGAAGCCGAAGCCGACGCCGACGCCGAAGCCGAAGCCGACGCCGATCCCGAAGCCGAAGCCGAAGCCGAAGCCGAAGCCGAAGCCGAAGCCGAAGCCGAAGCCGAAGCCGAAGCCGTCGCCGAAGCCGTCGCCGAAGCCGAAGCCGAAGCCGAAGCCGTCGCTGAGTCTGTCGCCGATTCTGTCGCCGACGCTGTGCTGAGTCTGTCTCTGGGTCTGTCGGCTGGGTCGGTCGGCTGGGTCGGGCGCTGGGACGCGACCGGCTTCGCGCCCCCCGTCCGCCCTCCTTCGCCTGACGGGGGGCCAGCAGATGTGCTCTATTCGGCTTCGTGGACAACTTCCGGATCCAGGGAGGCGCGCGGCTCGAAGGAACCGTCGCCATCAGCGGGGCAAAGAACGCCGCTCTACCCATCTTGTGCGCCGCGCTGTTGGCCGACGGAGAGCACCGGTTTCGGAACGTGCCGCAACTGCGCGACGTGCGGACGATGGGGAAGTTGCTCGAGACCCTCGGGCTCGAAGTCACGACCGATGGCAACACGATCGACATCGTCAGCCGTGCGGTCAGTGAGCCGGTCGCCCCGTACGAGTTGGTGAAGCAGATGCGGGCTTCGGTGCTCGTCTTGGGACCGCTCGTCGCCCGTTATGGCCGCGCCACGGTCTCGTTGCCCGGCGGCTGCGCGATCGGCGCGCGTCCGATCGACCAGCACCTCGCCGGCCTGGAAGCCATGGGCGCCGAGGTGGAGCTCAAACACGGCTACGTGCACGTGGAGGTTCCCAAAGGCCGGCTGCACGGCGCGGAGATCGTGCTCGACATGCCGACGGTGACCGGCACGGAGAACCTGATGAGCGCCGCGGTGCTCGCCAAGGGGCGCACCACGCTCGTGAACGCCGCGCGCGAGCCGGAGATCGAAGAGCTCGCGCGGCTCCTGAACAAGATGGGCGCGAGCGTGGTCGGTGCGGGCACGGACGTGATCACCATCGTCGGCACCGAGGCGCTGCAGCCGGTGGACCACGCGGTCATCGCCGACCGCATCGAGGCGGGGACCTACATGGCGGCCGCCGCCGCGACGCGCGGCAACGTGTTCTTGGAAGGGGTGACGTTCGAGCACCTCGAAGCGCTCGCGGCGAAGCTGCGCGAAGCCGGTGCGATCGTGGAGCGCGAAGGCGACGGAGTCCGCGTCGTGGCGGAAGGCGATCTGCGCGGGGTGGACGTGCGGACCGCGCCGCATCCGGGGTTCCCGACCGACATGCAAGCGCAGTTCATGGTGGTCATGTGCACCGCCAAGGGCCAATCCCGCATCACCGAGACCATCTTCGAGAACCGGTTCATGCACGTGCCGGAACTCAACCGGATGGGCGCCGAGATCGCCGTCGATGGACGCACCGCGACGGTGAGCGGGGTCGAGTCCATGGAAGGTGCCCAGGTGATGGCGACCGACCTGCGCGCGAGCGCGAGTTTGGTCATCGCCGGTCTCATCTCCGGCGGCGTCACCGAGGTGCTGCGCGTCTACCACATCGACCGAGGCTACGAACGCATCGAGGAGAAGTTCGCGGCGCTCGGAGCGACGATCGAACGCGTGCCAGGGTCGATCTGAGATGTCCGAAGAACCCATCGTGCTCGCCGTCCCCAAGGGACGGGTCCTCGAACAACTCGGCCCGCGCCTCGAGCAAGCGGGCCTCGATCCGTCGGTGCTGACCGGTCGGAGTCGAAAACTGATTCGCGACGATCGCAAGAACGGCATCCGGTACCTGCTGCTCAAACCCGACGATGTGCCGACCTACGTCGAGTACGGCGCCGCGGACCTCGGCATCGTGGGCCGCGACGTGCTGCTCGAGCGGGACTACGACCTCTACGCGCCGGTCGACCTCGGCATCGGCCGCTGCAAGCTCGCGGTCGCGGGACTGCCCGGCGGCGCGTATGCGACGCAGCGCGCCGACTACGCGGATGTCCTGCGGGTCGGCACCAAGTTTCCGCGCGTGGCCGCGCGACATTTCGAGTCGCTCGGGGTGCCGCACGAACTCATCTTCGTGCAGGGGTCGGTGGAGCTCGCGCCGCTCACGGGTTTGGCCGACGTGATCGTCGACATCGTCGAGACCGGTGAGACGCTCCGCCAGAACGGGCTGGTCGTCATCGAAGACATCTGTGAAGTGAGTTCGGTCGTGGTGGCCAACCGGGTGGGACTCAAGCTCGGCCGCGAGCGCATCAAGCCGCTCCTGAAAGCGCTCCGCGGATGAACTCGGGGCACTCCTCACGAAGCGAGCCTGGCCAGTGCCGCCCATGAAAATACGCCAGGCGCGGCTCGAGGACTCGGACCTCGTCTATGGATTTCATCGCGCGCTCTACCTTGAACACCGCGCCAGCGTCATGCCGGACGAACTCGAGATCCTGTTCGCGTACCGGCAGTTCCCGCATGTCCTGCGCGAGGACGTCGACGCCATGCTGCGCAACGACACCACCGTGCTGCTGGTCGCGGAACGGATCGAACCCGGGCAGAGCCATTCTGTCGGTCTCGGTTACATCAGTGGTTACATCCAAAACGACACCCGCCGTGTGCTCAGCCGCAAGGGCATCGTCGGCGACTGGTACGTCGCTTCGGACGCTCGGGGTCAAGGCGTGGGCCGCGCTCTGATGCAGACGCTCTTCGCCATCTTTCGAGAGAGCGGCTGCAGCATCGTCGAGACGTCGACCTGGTCCTTCAACACCGAGACCCGCAAGGCGATGGACCGCCTCGGGTTTCGAGAGATCCAGGTCACTTACCGTCAACAGCTCGACGCGCTCTCCGCCGAAGAGGAGTAAGCGGCCCAACCGGATTGGTTTCTCGCTCATCCGGCGGGCCGGAAGCGCTCGTGCGCCTCCGGCCAACCGCATGTGCGTCGCTCAGCTCTGAGGCTGCGACACGACGATGTGGTCGCGGATGCGGCGGAAGATGCCGCGTCCCACACCACGCACGCGCATCACCTGCTCCACCCGCCGAAACGGATGCCGCGCGCGGTACTCCATGATCGCTTGTGCCTTGCTCGGCCCGATCCCAGGCAGCGCGAGCAACTCGGTCTCCGTGGCGGTGTTGAGGTCGACCCGCAGGGTGTCGGCTTCCGGCGCCTCTTCCGCCGGCGCGTCCTCGACCGGTTGTGCGAACGCGGGGCCCGCGAGGGTGAAGGTGGCGGCGCAGAGGGCACCGAGCAAAAGGCGAAGGATTCGGTTCTTGGTCATCAGGATGTTCTCTCTTGTCGTGGTTGGTTGGTGTTGGTTGGGTTGGTTGGTGTTGGTTTGGTTCGGCGACCCTCGTGGCCGCCGTCATGGGTTGCGGTGTCGGTTCAGCCTGCGAGTGGCAGCTCGGGCCGCTCCCCGAACCGCCCGCGCAGCCGCTTCCGTTCGAGCTCCTCCGGCCGCGGATCCCGGACCTGGAGCTTTCCGCTGGTGGGAAGCGCATCCAGCCGCAGCGTCACGCTGCCATCGCGGTTCTCGTACGCGATGCCCACCCGGGTCCATCGGTCCGGCCGGTCGTCCGGCGTCTCTGTGATCGCCCAGACCACTCGGTAGGGCTTGCTTGCATCAGGCATGTTCGGCTCTCCTTCTGCCGGCGTTTGGCCAGCGGGGGAGGCATGAGCAGGGAGCGTGCCGGGCCTGCACCCGTGTGATTTCAGGAGGTTGCCGAAGCTGCGTTGGCGGATTGGCGGCCAGGCCCCTGTCGGTCCGCCGCTCGCCGCGATCGCGGACCATGGAGGGTCGTGTCCGCTTCAGGCGTGGGCTCGCAGACCCTGCGCGAACGGTGTCGCGCTTGAGATCCCAGACAAAGGGTGCCAAGGTCGCCGCGCGTTATCGCCTACTGGGGTGGGTGAAGCGTCACGGAGGAACATGAGAGTCACGCTGTCGGCCGACAAAGCCATCGCCACCGAAACCGACCTGCTGGTGGTCGGAACGAGCACCAACAAAACGGCCAAAGACCCGGAGTTGGCCAAACTCGACAAAGCACTCGGGGGCGTGCTCGAAGCGGTCTTCAAAGACGAGGGCTTCGCCGGAAAGCGCGGCCGGACCGTGAAAATCCCGGCGCGCGGCCGGGTGAAAGCCAAGTGGGTCGTCGTCGTCGGCATCAAGGGCCTCTCCGACGTGGACGCAGCGCGTGCCCTCGGTCACGCCGCCGCCAAAGCTTCCACCCGCCAAAAGAGTGCTGCCATCGTGCTTTCTGCCATCAGTGCGGACACGGTGCGCGCGGCGACCGAAGCGACGATGCTCGGGACCTACCGCTACAGCGACTACAAGACCGGCAGCCGCAAACCGAAGGGCGGCTTGTCCAAAGCCTTGCTCCTCGTGGGCGACCCCAAAGACGCTGCGCTTCGCGACGCCCTCAAGGCGGGCCAGGCGCTGGCCGACTCGATCGCGCTCGCGCGTGATCTCGTCAACGGCCCGCCCAACGACCTCAACCCCATCACCCTCGCCGAAATCGCGAAGACCGAAGCCGAGAAGCTCGGCCTCAAGGTGACCATCTGGGGCAAGAAGCAGATCGAGAAAGCCGGGATGCGGCTCTTCTTGGCGGTGAACCGCGGCAGCGCTCTCGAGCCGCGCTTCATCCACATCTCGTACGTGCCCGAGGGACCGGCGCCGAAGGGTGGCTGGAAGAAGGTCGCGTTTGTCGGCAAGGGACTCACGTTCGACTCAGGCGGCCTCTGCATCAAGCCGCCGAAGTCGATGATCGACATGAAGTGCGACATGGCCGGCGCAGCAACGACACTCGGCATCGTGCTCGCGGCCGCTCGACTGAAACTTCCCGTCGCGGTCGACGCCATCATCGGCTCCACCGAGAACATGACCGGCGCCGCGGCCTACCGTCCGGGCGACGTCTTCACGTCGCTCGATGGCAAGACGGTCGAGATCATCAACACCGACGCCGAAGGTCGGCTCGTGCTGGCCGACGTGCTGGCGTGGACCCGTGACAACCTCACGCCCGACGTGATGATCGACCACGCGACCCTCACCGGTGCCTGCATGGTCGCGCTCGGCGCCCACCGCGCCGCGTTCTACACCGACGACGAAGAGCTCGCCTCGGGCTACTCGCAGGCGGCAGGCGAAGCGGACGAGCGCTACTGGCGCATGCCCCTCGACAAGGATCTCCGCAGCACGCTGGAGAGCCCGATCGCCGACTTGAAGCACACCGGTTCGTCCTACGGCGGATCGATCACCGCTGGGCTCTTCCTGCAAGAGTTCGTCGGCAAGGTGCCCTGGATCCACTGCGACATCGCGGGCCCGGCGTTCAACGACTCGAGCCACGGACGCGCACCGAAGGGCGGCACCGGATTCGGCGTCGCCACCGGGGTCAGCTTCCTCGAGCAGCTCTCGGCCGCACCCGCACCCGAGTGACCCAGCCCGTCGGTGAGCACGCGTCGAGCGGAGCGCCGAACGGTTCGCAGCGCCTCGGCGGTCTTTCTGGACCGCGCGGGGCGTTGTTCGTTGGACGCCACGACGAGAAGCCCCGCGATGGGAACGAGCCGTCGCAGGGATGGCTTCGCCCCCAAGGTCTTGAGCGCTGTCAAGCGCTCAAGACCGTCAGAGTGCGCAGCGCTTTGCGCGAAGCGAAGTTCCCCTCGGACAACAAACGCCTGGTGCTCGCGGCGGTCCTCGCATCGCTCTGCGTGACCCCCATCGCCCGCGCGCACCTCGGCCACGTCGTGCTGCGCGCCGAGCGCTATTTGAAGCTCGACGCGGAACCGGGCGGCGTGCGGGTCGTCGTCTCCCTGACGCTGGGCGGCGAAGAAACGGCCCGCGTGATGGCCGCTGCCGACGCGGACTCCGATGGAACCGTCACCAGTGCCGAAGCCGATGCGTACATGGCCGAGTGGGGCGCCGGACTCGTGGAGGACGTGCCGCTCGAGGTCGATGGTGCCGCGTTCGTGCCCGAGTGGGGCGAGGCGTATTTCGACCCGATCGGGCCCATCCAGTCGGTGCCTGGCGCGGTGGAGATGGTGGCGCACATTCCGCTCGATGGCGGTGAGCACACCGTCACGATGCGCGATCGCATGCGGGTCGAAGCCTTCGACCGAACCGATGTCGCGTTCACCGCCCAGCCGACCTGCGAAGTGCTCGCCTCCGGCCCCAATGAGACGCCGACCGAGATCGTCGAACGCTTCGCCTACGGTCGAGAGTCCGTGCCCGATGCGCTGACCGCCCAGTTCTTGCTCCCTGGCATGACCGACACGCAGCGGGTCTTGGCGTACGCTGGGGGTGGGCTGGCGGTCGTGCTCGCGGGGCTGGCGTGGTGGGCGGTGGCGCGGCGGAGACGCTGAGCGCGAGGGCCTTGTCTCTCTGAAGCTGAGGCCGACACCGAGGCCGACCCCGAAGCCGACCCCGAAGCCGACCCCGAAGCCGACCCCGAAGCCGAAACCGAAGTCGACGACGTCGACCCCGACGCCGACGCCGACGCCGAAGCCGAAGCCGAAGCCGAAGCCGATGCCGATGCCGACGTCGACACCGAAGCCGACGCCGAAGCCGACGCGGGGAAGCCGACGCCGAAGCCGAAGCGCGCTGACGGAACGAAAAAGGCCGAACCCAGATGGGCTCGGCCTTCTTCTCGAAGTGGCGTTTCTCTAGCGGACGCGGAACGGGAAGTTCACGTTGAAGCTGTCTCGGGAGAACGGGGAGACCCGGGCACCGCGGACGGTGCGGGCGACACAGCTCTGAACCGCGGGAGGCACGCCCGTGACTCGGACGCTTCGGACGCGGCCGGAGTTCGCGAAGGTGATCGCGGCGTTCGCGACGCCCGCCGTGCCACCACCGCAGGCGGTGACGCGGGGGGTGATGCCGCGCAGTGCCCGACCCACATCGTCTCGCGACGGCTGGGGCGGGAGGTTGCTCGCGGCCATCGCGGGCGCCGAGGACATCATCGAGGAGCTCATCCCGTTGAGGGCCGAGTTGAGCAGGTCGTCCAGGCTGCCGTTGGCGTTGACCATCGAAGCCGCCATCGCCGGAGGCGAGGAAGAAGAGGACATGCCGGAGCTCGTCTCCATCGCCGACGAATCGCCGCCGGAGCGCGGGCGACGCCGCATGCGCGACCCGCCGGTCGAGCCCGTCGAACCCTCTTCTTCGTCGACGTCTTCATCGGTGTCGGTCGCGGCCTCGGCGGCTTCCATCGCGCTCGTCACGGGGTCCGCGCCCATGATCGTCGCCGCTTCGGTGGCGGCGACGCCTGTCGTGCCGCCGGCTTCTGTGCCCGCCGTCGTCGGTGCGTTCATCGCCTGAACCACCGGCTCCGGCTTCTGCATCATCACCACGATCAGGGCGGCAACGAGCCCCGCCACCAAGACGCCTGCGACGCCGAGGCCGATCATCATGCCCTTGTTGGACTTCTCCGGTTCGACGGCGGCCGGGGCCAAGACGGGCGCACCGAGCGAGCTGCCGAGCGAGCTGGTGGCACCGATGCCGATCGAAAGCAGGTCGTCCGACGGCGCATCGCTGTTGCCGCTGCTGCCGCCGCCACCCAAACCGCCGGTCGAAGCGGTCGCACTGGCGAGCGCTCGGATGTCGATGAGGCCGGAGCCTTCTCCACTCGCATGACCGGGAAGCGGTGCCGCGCCCGGGGCTGGGCCCGCGGGTGCTTCGGAACCGCCACCGCCGCCGCCGCCCGTGGCGAGCGCCTGGAGGTTCGAGAGTGAGAAGAGCACGGAGTTCTCGTTCCGCTGGCCCGTCATCGAGGCTTCTTCTTCCGACATGCGCGGGCTCGGTGCGGACGCGACGACGTCGTCGTCCACGCCACCGCCAAACGGACTCGCCGCTGGGTCGGCCGCTGCAAAGAGGTCCGCGCCGGCGTCTCCGCCACCCGCGAACGGGTCGGCCCCACCACCGTCGAACATGCCACCGCCGTCGGCCGCGCCACCGCCGCCGAACGGGTCGGCGCCCATCGGGTCGGACGCGGGCGCTTGCGCCGCCGCAGGCGCTGCTGCCGCCGCCGGTGCAGCCGCGGCCGCCGGTGCGGGTTCTCCCGTGATCGCAGCCACCAGTTCCGGCACATCGCGCGCCGGCTGCCAGCCATCGAAGCCTTCGCGCCAGACGTAGGCTTCCCAGTCCATCCGGCCATCCGTGAGGAATTCACCGAGCTGGGAGGGGGCGAACGGACCCTGCTGGTCACCGTCGAGCACGACGTGCCAGACGGCCTCCCCACCGTAGTCGAAGACTTGGGTGGCGCTCTCCTGCTCCGCAGGTGCGACCTCGTCGCCGCGCACCACGATGACGTGTGTGCACTTCTTGCAACGGATCTTGAAGACTTTGCCGGCGACCTTTTCGTCGGCAATGGAGTACTTGGCAGCGCAGTTGTCGCAGACAATCTTCATGAAAGGCGTGTCCCTTTGAGTCGGCCGAATGGACGGTTTCCCGAGTCGGTTCGCGATGATAGTCGGGGCCTCGCGCACCGATCAACCATCTGCGGCCCGTGTCTGAGACTTTGGAACCCCGGGGTGGGCTCGAATTGGGATCTTTTCTTCCTCCGAGAGCATCCGATTCCAGGTTCGAGCGGGCTCGAACCCCTGTCCAGCAAGGCGTTTCTTCAGATCCCGGGCCTTCGAGAATTCTTCGGGAGTAGCATCGGGGCATGCTGACGGAGTTCGCCGCGTGGGTCCGCGCGCACGCGTGGATCGCCGGTCCCGTGTTCGTCGCAGTGGCGTATCTGGGGGGCTCCGTCTGTTTTGGGCTCCTCTACGCGCGCCGCGCCAAGGTCGATCTGCGCGCCATCGGGAGCGGCAACGTGGGCGCCACGAACGTAGGCCGGGCGCTCGGCAAGGGCATCGGACGCAAGGTGCTGCTCCTCGATCTGGCCAAAGGCGTGGTGCCCACCATCGCCGCGGTCGCCGCGTTCGAGACCCCCCTGTTCGCCGAGACCTCGTACTGGCCGGCCGGGGTTGGTCTGGCCGCCGCGGTGGGCCACGCGTATCCGATCTGGTTTGGCTTTCGGGGTGGCAAGGCCGCGGCCACGAGCGCCGGCGCGATGCTGGGGCTCGCGCCATGGGCGGGGGTCGCCGCGATCGCGGCGTATCTCATCGGCAAGAAGTGGAGCGGGCGCGCGAGCGTGGGGTCGCTGGCCGGCAGCTTCGTCGGGCTCTTGGCGTGCGTCGGCGCGGCTTGGGTGCGAGAACTGCCCCTCGTGGCTCCCTCGTGCGCAATGGCGGCGGGTCTGCTCGCGCTCGTAGTATGGCGACACACCGACAACATCCAACGTCTGTGGCGCGGGGAAGAACCCCGCTCGGCGTGAGGTCCGCGGCTCGAACGGCAGCGTCGTCGTTCCAGACCAGCGCGCGTGCATGGTTGGTGTTGGCGCTCGCGGTCGCTGGCTGCGGTCCGCGCACCACCAGCGCTCGGCCCATCGAGACCTCGACGACCTCCGTCGCTCCGGAGCGTGTCCGTGATCTGGACGTACTCTTGCTGGAGCGTCCGAGCGGCGGTTTGGTGCGTGCGTCGTTGTGGCTCGACTTCGGGACCCGCAATGCCGAGCCACCGGCTGCGGCCACCCTGGCGGCGATGGCGGTGGAGCGTCCAGGCGTCTCCGCGCGCGCCACCCACGACCGCATCGAGCTGTCGACCTCCGGGACCACCGAAGATCTGCCGCAGATGTTGGCGTCGCTCGTGCGCGCGATCTCGGATCGAGATCTCCCGGACCATGCGGAACTGCGGGCGGCGCTCGACGACCGCCGCCGGGGCGCCTACGCGGATCCGATCCGGCGTGCGGATTTGCTCGCGCTGCGGGGGACGTTCGGTGCGGCCGCGGATCCGTTCGAAGGGCAACCGACCGCCGCGCAGACCGGCGCCGTGATGGCGCGGTTCGGTACCTCCCACGCGTTGCTCGTCGTGGCGGGCTCGATGCCCGAGGACGTGCGCGATCAAATCGCCAGTGCCTTCGCCGACGCACCGCGCGGAGCATCGGTGCCTGGCCCCAGCGAACGCCAAGGGGAGCGCGTCCAGATCGAGCGGAGCGGCGAGCGCACCGTGATGACGGTCGCACGCACGGTCGCGACCCTGGGCGAAGCCCAGGCACTCGCGGACTGGGTGGACGGGGTGTGCGACTCCACGCACCTCTATCCCCATGGAGGCGGCGTCACCCTGTTCGCCCGCGCACGATCCGCGGAACACGCCGCACAGCTTTGGCATCTTGCGCAGCTCGCGCCTCCTGGACTCGAGCGGGAGACGGCGTTCGATGCGAACGTCGGCACCGAGATGGAGATCGTCGCGTCCCAGTGGCGTTCGGGACCTCCGGTCTCCACGTTCGCGCTCGGTGGGGTGTGCGCGGAAGCCTCCGGCACAACCTGCGTTGAGACACTCCAAGCCGCGACGCGCACTCCGCCCGCGGTGGAGTTCTCGGAAGACGGTGACACGCGCTTGGGCGCGACCCTGGCGACCGGTGCCCGCGTCGACGTAGAGCGGCGTCGTGGGCCGGAAGCGGCCGCCCTCCACGTCGTCACGGGCGGGATCGCCCACGGCGACACGGTCGTGGTGGGCCGGGCGCTCGCCTCGGTGTGCGGCGAGGTCGACGTCCGGCTCGACCCCCACGGCTTCACGCTCGTGTCGCGTGGCCCTTGGAGGGCCGCGATGGCGCGGGTGGTTCGGTGCCTGCTTCACGAGAGCCCTGCGGTAGACGCACTCCCCCTGGCCCACGCGCTGCGGCGCCACGCCGCCCGCGGGTGGATCGCCGAAGCGCTCGCACCCGGTGCGACCTCTCGGATCGCACCGGAAGGGACCAGTGCCGCCGTCGCCGACGCGCGCGCGCCGGCGCTTGTGCTGCCTGCGTTGCGAACCGGGGCCCGGCTTCGCTTGGCGGTGGTCGGGGAGGGCGCGCTGCCGGTCATGGCGGGTGCGGCAGCGGCAGCGTTGTCGCCGTTTCCGAGCGGCGGCGCGAGCACGTACGCGGAGTGGGAGACGGCGCATGCGATCGTGCCGCGGAGTTGGGACCGTGAGAGTGTGCGGATCGTCGTCGGATGGCGCACCGACCGCGGGCTCGAGGGTGGGGCGCTGATCGGCCGCGCGGTTGCCCGACTGGCTGCGGACGATCTCGGCGATGCCGGGCAACTGCTCTGGCACAACGGCGGCGGCGGCGAATGGGGCACGTGGGCTGCGCTCGCCTTCGACCTGGAGCCATCCGCCGTGGATGCGTTCGGCGCGCGGGTGCGAGCCTGGCGGCCGGGCGACCTCGCGCCGCATCTCGAGCGGGAAGCCACGCGCGAGCGCTGGCGCACCGCGGATGTTTCGGAGGCTGCGATCCGTCTGGCGGTGTTCGGATCGAGCGCGCCCCGCATCCCGGACCCCGCCGCCGCAACCGCGCTCCTACGTGACCTCACCCCACCCAGCTTTGTCATCGCCCGCCCTCAGCACCCCGCCGCCCTGCGCCGCAGTCGCCGTCGCTGACGGCCATTGGGGCCTCGGCAGGTGCAGGGCGTTTCCTCGGGCTCGGAACTCGGAACACGGAAGGTGCCGTCCAGACTCAGCGGCCTCATCAGCAATCGCTGCCAAGTCCCTCGAATGTGTCGATGGGCTCGGCGTCGTACGACGCCGATGGGTTGAACGCATCGCTGCCGTTGTGGTCACCCTCCGTGATTCGGCACTCTCGGCGCAGCGTGAGGTCGACCGTCCCCACTCCGCCCCCGGTCCACTCCTCGCCAGGGTCCTCGCCGACCCGGCCGAAGGTGTCCACGATGCGATCATCGCAGACCAGAGCGTAGGCGTCGTCTCCGTTGTGGTTGATGTCTGTATTCAACACATCGCACCGTTCGGGTTCGTCGAAGGAGGGGTGGCACAAGACCAAGGTGGCACCTGGCACGATCGTGCCCGAGAGCTCGACCGCGCCGCTGTCCATGCCGCCATTCGCGTGCAAGATGAGTTCGCACCCGTCGAGCGACTCCACGTCGAACCCGCGGTTCGCCAACTCGATCGCTTTGTTGCGACTCGACCCTTCGACATACTCTGAGATCAGAACGCCCAGGCGGGTGTCGGTCGGTGTGCAGACCAGGTCGAGATCGCATCCACGACCGCACCCGGGTCCCCCCGTGCAGCATGTCGCGAGGGAAACGGTGCATGAGACCGCATCGACTTCTTCGATGGTGCAATCTGTTTCGCCAGGAGCCCGGCTGCACGCGGAGATGTCGTAGCCAGCGAGACAGGTGCCCCGCTGAGTCGATGAGTACCAAGGCTCCGTGCAGCAGCACGATTCGCAGCACGCACGGTATGGAGAGCGGGTCGCCATGTGGGTGCCCAGGCACGACCCGGTCCCAGGGTCACCGATCGCGTCGGTGTTGTCGTTGCAGTCGGTCGGGTCGAGGGTCCACCGGGCTGGCGCATCGCCAGGACAGTAGAGCCGGGAGCGCGCCCCGCCCTCACAAACGTCTCCACATCCGAACCCATCTTCGTCCTCGTCTGCGTAGTAGGTCACGCTGCCCGTCGCCCCGGATTCGTCGACGCGACCATCGCAGTCTTCGTCGCCACCGGAGCAGGCTTCGTCCGCGGGAGCCACGCCCCCGACGCATGTGGACCAGTTCCCTTCGTCGCTGCACGTCTGGATGCCCAGCCGGCAGTCTCCGACACCATCGAGCGTCGGGTCCATCAGACCACATGCGCGTTCGGAACCAGCGTCGGTGCAGCCGCACGGTTCCCCATCGGCGCGTTCGTCCACGGTTCCATCGCAGTCGTTGTCCCGTTCGTCGCAGACTTCGGTTGCCCCTTCGTGGATCTCGTTCGCCATGTCGTCCATGAAGGGATCGTCGCTGCAGTCTCCGGCACGGGCCGCGTAGCCTCGTGGCAAGGCACAGGACCGCAGGGTCTCGTCCTCGGTGCCGTAGGTGTCGTTGTCGGCGTCTCGGAAGTAGACGCTGTCCGGTTCCTCATCGAGGGTTCCGTCGCAGTCTTCGTCGCCCGCGCCGCAGCCATCCGCCGCAGCTGGGTTGATTCCAGCGTTGGCGTCGTCGCAATCGTCGCCGCAGACGGAGCCGTTGCAGCATCGCACCTGCGCGAAGCCGTCCCGGTCGGCGTCTGGACCCACGGTCGTGGGATCGCAATCCTCGTCGTGTCCGTCGTCGCAGACCTCCGCGTTGCCTGGGAACCGATCGGGGTCCGCATCGTCGCAGTCGTCCCCGCCACAGCGGCTGTCTCGAGCGCCATCGCCGTCCGCGTCGGGGCACTCGTCCCCGCACAACATCGCTTCGTCGCAGTCCTCGCAGGGCACCGCTCCGGCGACACATCCGTCATCGTCTGCGCTCGGTTCGGTCGGCGCACAGCGCTCGGCTCCGTTGCAATAGAGCCCATCGTCGCACTCCCGCCCGCAACGAAGGGCAGCATCTCCGCCGTCGGGATCTCCTTCGGTCCCCGAACACCCGCACACCACGACCACGATCGCGGTTCCCAACGACAACACTACGCTCCGCATCTTGCGCTCCTTGAACCCTGGCGAGCCTAGCACCGGACTCGACATCTTCCGGCATCATCGGTGCCTGGCTCCGACCGGGTTGACCAAACCGGGCGAAGCGTGTAGCTGAATCACCATTCAGTGAGCGAGACGGCCAAACCGAAGAAGAAGCGCAAAGGCGCGAGCGCGGACAAGCGGGAGCGCATCCTGCGTGCCGCCACCCGCGTGTTCGCGAAGAACGGTTTCTACGCGACCCGCGTGAGCGAGATCGCGAAGGAAGCCGGTGTCGCCGACGGCACCATCTACCTGTACTTCGAGAACAAGGACGACGTTCTCATCTCGATCTTCCAGGACCGGATCGGTGCGCTGATCGAGATCCTCGGTGAGATCGCCGCCCGCCCGATCCCGGTGGAAGAACGCATCCGGACCATCATCGAGATGCAGCTCGGCCTGCTCGAAGACCAACGCGATCTCGCCGAGGTGGTGACCGTCAACCTCCGGCAGTCTTCCCGCCTCCTCAAGCAGTACGCCGCGCCGCTCTTCACTCAGTACCTCGAGCTCATCGCGGGCGTCATCGCCGACGGTCAGCGCGAGGGGGTGCTGCGTTCGGATGTGTCGCCCCGAGTCGCGGCCCGCGCCCTCTGGGGCGCGCTCGATGGACTGACGGTGACCTGGGCGCTCGGTACGCCTGATCAGGCGCCCCAGCCCGCGCAGCTGCGCAAAGCATCGGTGCAGTTCGCCACGCTTTTTCTAGAAGGTTTGAGGGCGCGATCGACCTGATCGCGTCGCTCCATCCCACGCGCCCGGAACGGGTGCGCGGTTGACTCACTGCGTCATTGATTCTACGCCCATGCCCATTCCCATCCCCCAGTCCCACCGAACCCTTGCAGGGTCGGAACGGGCCACATCAGTTCTCTCTGAGGAGGCAAACGAGTGAAGATCCTCGTACCGATCAAGCGGGTCGCCGACCCCGCCAACGCCAACAAGGTGAAGGTTGCGGACGGCAAGAAGGTCACGACCGAAGGTCTCGAATGGATGATGAATCCGTTCGATGAGTGGAGCCTCGAGGCCGCCCTCCGACTCACCGAGAACGCCGCCGAGAAATCGCGCGTCGGCGAGGTCATCGTCGTCTCCATCGGTCCGAAGGACGCGCGGAGCACGGTCGTCGACGCCCTCGGCAAGGGCTGCGAACGCGGCATCCTGGTCGAAGCCGAAGACGCCGATCTCGACAGCGGTGTGGTCGCGCAGATTCTCGCGAAGATCGTCGAGAAAGAGTCCCCGGACATCGTCCTGATGGGCAAGCAGTCGGCGGACGGAGACTCGAACGTCGCGGGCACCAAGCTCGCGGAGCTCCTCGCCTGGCCGGTGATCAACTACGCCACCAAGATCGCGACCGAGGACGAGGGCAAGACCTTCACCGTCAAGCGCGAGTTCGACGTGGGTGTGCAGACGCTCAAGGTGACCGGCCCCGCCGTGTTCACGAGCTCGGACCGCATCCTCCAGCCCGGCAGCATCTCCAACGGCATCACGCCGTCGGACTACACCTACGCCGAGCTCGGCGATCTCAACAGCCGCCTGTCGAACCTCAAGAACATCATGGCGGCCCGCAAGAAGACGGTCGACGAGTACACGCTCGCCGACCTCGGCGTCGAGCCGGCGCGCACGGACTCGTACCTCGAGTTCGCCCTCCCGCCCGGACGCTCGGGCGCTGCGACGTTCGTCGAGAGCGTCGAAGAGCTGGTCGAGAAACTGCACACCGAAGCCAAGGTCCTCTGAGGACGTTAGAGGAGTACGAACATGGACATTCTCGTTGTTGCAGAACTCGCGCAGGGCAAACTCCGGCGCACCACCCTCTCCGCCATCTCGTTCGCCAAGCAGGTGGCGGGCGAAACGTCGGGCGCATTCGACATCCTCGTCATCGGCGAAGGTGCAGACGACTCGGCCAGCGAAGCCACTGGCTTCGGTGCCCGCAAGGTGCTCAAGGCCGAGATCGAAGGCGGCTACATCTGTGAGCGCTACGCGCCGACCGTCGCTGCCCTCGGTGAGGACTACGGCATCCTCGTCGCGTGCGCGTCCACCTACGGCAAGGATCTGATGCCGCGCGTCGCCGCCAAACTCTCGGCTGGTGTCGCGTCCGACATCTCGAGTGTCGCGGTCGATGGCGACGTCGTGAAGTACACGCGCCCCATGTACGCGGGCAACGTCTTCGGCACCTGCACGCTGACCAGCGACGTGCAGGTCGTGACGGTCCGCCAGTCCGAGTTCGAACCGGCCGCCGGCGGCGAAGGCGCGAGCCCGATCTCCGACGCGGACGTGGAAGAGGACGAGGTCGCAGAACGCGTCGAAGCGCTCTCTCTCGAGGTCGTCGAGAGCGAGCGGCCCGAACTCACAGAAGCCGACATCGTCGTCAGCGGTGGACGTTCGCTCAAGAGCGCGGAGAACTTCGAGAACGTGCTCGAGCCCCTCGTCGACTCGCTCGGTGCAGCCATGGGCGCCTCCCGCGCCGCTGTGGATGCAGGCTACGTGGCCAACGATCTTCAGGTCGGTCAGACCGGCAAGGTCGTCGCCCCGAAGCTCTACTTGGCGGTCGGCATCAGCGGCGCCATCCAGCACCTCGCCGGCATGAAGGGCAGCAAGTGCATCGTCGCGATCAACAAGGACCGAGAGGCCCCGATCGCGCAGGTCGCCGACTACTTCCTCGTCGCCGATCTCTTCGACGCCGTTCCCCAGATGACCGAAGCGGTCAAAGCGCTCAAAGCCAAGGGCTGAACGCGTTCGCATCCGCGACGCGACCCTGACCGCACCCCGCGGCCAGGGTCGTGGTCGTTAAAGCGCCCGCAGTGGCAGGACCGGAGGCTGTCAGGAAGGACAAACGGGCGCGGAAGCGTGCTACCAATTCCGAGCCGTGGCCAAGCGCGTTTGCCATCTTCTGTGCGTCGTGATCTCGCTCCTCGCGTGGTCGATGCCCGCGTTGGCGGACGGGCCATTCGCGGGCACGTGGACCGCCACCGAGCTGCGGATCACCAACAACATCACGAGCTGGGGCACCGACTGCGGTCGTCGGCCCCCGACGAGTTACACCGAGCCGGGTGGCTCGGTCACCATCTCCCAGAGCGGCGACCACCTGACGTTCTCGGGTGCTGTGCGGGGGGCCACCACCCGCTGCTGGAGCGACCGGCCGAACCTGCGCCGCACTTCGAGTCGCTACGAACAAGAAGCCAAGCGGTGGACGGTCTCGTGTCGGACGCCGCCCGACGACTCTCAGCCCGAGACAGGCCGCTACTCGTTCCGGGCCCAAGGCGACTCGACGATCGTATTCGAGGACCGCACGGAGTGGGACTGGCGTCTGAACGCGTCCCATTGCGTGGCGAGCCGGGTCGCGCGCCGCACCTTCACGCGGGTGGGCGCAGCGCCGGTCTCGATGGACCCCGATCCGCCACCCGAGATGCAAGAGGCACCCTGCACGGCGGGCGCCCCGGCGCGGCTGCGCATCTCCCCGGCCTCCGAGACCATCGAGCCGGGCGAGCGGGTGTGTTTCCGGACGCGGGTCGTCGACGCGGCCGGTTGTACTGTGCCTGGACAATCGGTTCAGCTCGACCTGGCCGAAGCGGCGGGTCGCGAAGCCTCCATCAACGCGCGCTGTTTCGTGGCCGGCGCGAACGCTGCGAGCGCCGAGGGGGAGTTCCAGGTCGTCGCGCGCAGCGGAGACTTGCGCGGGACCGCGCGCGTCCTCGTGCAGACCGAGGATCTGAGCGACCTCACCGCGGCCACTCGAGAACGAGCCGCCCGCATGGAGGGTCTCTCGTCGGCAGAAGCGGAACATGCGTCCGGTCTGACCGCCAGGGCGTTGCAGGGGGAGGGCGGTCTCGCTTGGGCGCTTGGAGGCGGCTTCGCGGCCTTGCTGCTGATCGGTGCCGCCATCTTCTTGGTCGTGCGCCGCCGCCGTGACTCGCACGTGGCCCCCGCACCTGAGCATCCGCCAAGGGGAGACACCCCGGTCGTGCCTGCGCCGGCCCCCACCGGACCGGTCGGCGCGACCGCGAAGCCGCCGAAGAAGATCTGTCCCGCGTGCGGGCTCGAGGACGAGACCGGCGACGCATACTGCCCGAAGGATGGCGCCACCTTGCTCGACCCGAGGGATCCGGTGGTCCGGTCGCAGGGCATGATCTGCCCGACCTGCCGTCGCGGGCATCCGGCCGATGCCGATGTGTGCGCGCATGATGGCGACACCTTGATCCCATACCCGCTGTTCGCAGCGCGCGACCGCCAGAGTGCCGTGGCCGTCAAGAAGGTCTGTCCCACGTGCGGCGAGACCTACGACGAGCAGACCACGTTCTGCGGCAAAGACGGAACGACCCTCGAGATCGTCAACTAGCAGGTCGCTGAAGAGCGACCTGCTCCCTTGCCGTTGCCGTTGCCCGTGCCCTTGCCCGCGTCGTGGACGCCGTGTGTTTCGCGACGGCGAGGCCGCGAATGAGCCCGATGCCCAGCGGACGAAGCCGCCGGGTCGTACCCCCGTCGATGCTCGTCGCGCTGATCGCGATCTGACCGCTGATCCGCGGGCAAGGGCAAAGGCAAGGGGCAGGCTGCGAGAACGCCCTGCGGGCGTTCTTCAGCAGCCTGCTAGGCGGCGCGGAGCTGCGGTCCGAGAACCTGCTCGAGCCGGCAGCGGATCTTGTGCTTCTTGCTGTACACCGTCTTGATGGAGACGTTCATCGCCTGGGCGACCTCTTCCGGCTCCAGGCCATCGATGAAGTAGAGCTTCATGAAGCGCTGGTCCTTCTTGGAGAAGCTCTCGACCGCTTCGGAGACGAGCGCCCAGCGCTGCTTGCGGAGGATGTCGTCGTACGGGTCCGAACCCTCGGCCTCGAGCTCGGCGGCCTCGTGCAGTTCCGAGCAGGGCGGGCGGCGGGCGACAGAGCGCAGGTAGTCCCAGGCGGTGTTGGTCACGAGCAGCCCAATCCACGAGCTGAGCTTGTTCCCCTTCTCCGGGTCGAACGCCCGGAGACGGCGCATGTCCCGCACGGTGATGTTCACCAAGAACTGGGCGAAGATCTCGCGCACGTCCTCTTCACCCACCACGCTCCGGAACCGTCCGGTCACCTTGTGGATGCAGCGGTAGACGAGACGATCGAAGCGGCGGTGAAACTCGCGCCAGGCTTTCCCGTCCTTGAGGAGCATGCGGGCGAGAAGTGTCTCGTCCGTCCAGTCGATGGGAAGTTCGACCTGGGAGAGGGTCTTGGTGGAGAGAGTGGAGCGGGATTTGGTGGTGGTCATTGCCGGGTGCCTCGTTGCTGCAGCCCATCAATGCACCACCCGTGCCACGGCTCCGAGCCCACGAAAATCGGGTGATCCGACGATCCGAATGGGATCGCTCACAGGGATCGTCACACTCGACCGGGGGTACCAAGGCGATGTTACGCGTCACGCGTAACACCCGATGTGACGATCGTCGCCTGGGAGGTGACACTGTCTCCTACGCTCGCGGGATCGAGATGCCCCCACCAAAGTCGGTGTTCGTTGAGGCACCGCCGCCGAGGGACATGCCTCTCTTCGCTGCGCTCCGCTTCACCGCCTCGGGGATGGATCGGAGGTTCCAGTCGTGGAACCTTTGCGACTCCCCACTGTCGGTCTTCTCATGCGTGCCCACCTCTCCCTGCATTCCCGTCCCGCCTCGAGCCTGGTCCAAGCGTCGGCTTCGAAGCCCATCCCCGGACTTGCGGTTCTGGTTCTTTGCATCGCGGCGCTGGCCGGATGCGGCCACACCCATCGGCCCACGACCCCGGAGAACACCGAGGTCCGTCACCTCGAGGAGGTGCGCATCACCGCGCGACCCGATGCGACGAGTGAGAGTGGGTTCTCCCTCGACTCGTACGATGCCGAGACGCTCTTCCGGGAGGGGGTGCGCGAGATGCGGGCGGAGCGCTGCACCGAGGCGGTCGCGCACTACGACCGGGTGGCGAACGAGTTTCCGAGCAGCCGGTTCGTCAGCAGTGCGCTCTACAACGCTGGCCTCTGCCTGAAGAACGCAGAGCGCTACGACGAATCCGCCGAGCGCTTCGAAAGGCTGCTGCGCGAGGTGCCGCAATCGAGCGATGTGAAACATGCCCGGTTTCAGCTCTGCGAGATCTACCTCGCAACCGAGGCGTGGGAGGCCGGGCTCGAGGAAGCAGACGCGCTCCTGGCCCGCGACGACCTCGTGTCGGACGAGCGGGTCGAAGCCATGGCCCGCCACGCCCAACTGCTCCTCGGGGCCGGCCGGGTGCAAGACGCTGGGCGCGAAGCCCGCAGCACCCTCTCGTGGGTGAGGACCCGGCGTGGCGACGAACGGGTCCGGGACGTCTACTTCACGGCGGCGGCGAACTACGTGCTCGCCGAGACGTTCCGGTTGAACGCGGCGGCGCTGAGCGTGCCGGAGGGCAACGTCGCGGTGCAGCGACCGGTGCTCGAGCGACGCGCCGCGATCATGCTGCGAGCCCAGCGCGCGTACTTCGACACCATGCGCCACACCCACGCCGAGTGGGCGGCGGCAGCGGGCTACCAGATCGGTTCGATGTACGACGCGTTCTGGCAGGCGATCATGAGCGCACCGGTTCCGCCGCCTCAGAACGCACTGCCCGAATCCGACGTGCCGATCTACGAGCAGGAGTACCGCGAGTATCTGGCACGGCTGGTGAAACCACTGATCCGGCACTCGATCCGGTTTTGGGAACTGACGCTTCTGATGGTCGAGCGGACCAACGTGGAGACCGAGTGGACCACGCGGATCCGATCCGACTTGGAGCGCGCCCGCACGCGGCTGCTCGAACAACCGGAAGGGCCCGAGGGCATTCAGGCCACGGTCGCCGGTCCGGACGTCGAGGAACGGGTCGATCCACCGGCGCCCACCGCGGGGACGGAGTCCCAGCCGAGCGCGCCGGACAACCCGCCGCAGTGATCTTGCCCTTGCCGGGTTGGCGACCGGCAAAAGAAGACCGCTCGGGCTTGACTGAGCGCTGGGCGGCCCGTACTTAACCGCTCCCACGTCGTTCGTTTCGGACAGCTTGGGGCGAGCGACCGTCGCTCGTGCTGGCGTAGCTCAATTGGTAGAGCACCTGTTTTGTAAACAGGCGGTTGCGGGTTCAAGTCCCTTCGTCAGCTCTGGCGAGGACACCGGAGGAACTCCGGCGCATCCAAGCCAACGGAGTCGCCAACTGACATTTCGGAGGATTGCCCGAGTGGCCAAAGGGAGCAGACTGTAAATCTGCCGGCATTGCCTACGGTGGTTCGAACCCACCATCCTCCACCGAAAAGGCCGAGCATCACGCTCGGCCTTTTCTGTTTCCGTCACGGGTCTGGCGCTTCGCGAGACTGGCTGCGTGGCTACATGCCTCGGCGTCGGCGCAGACCGAAGCCGAGGACGAGCAGCAGGGGAAGTGCGGCGCCCGAGCTGCCGCTGGTGCGGCATCCGCAACCGCCGTCGTCGGTCGGCGTGGTCGTGCCCGCGTCTTCGCCGGTGCCACCGGAGTCGGTGCCGCCGGGACCGCCGTCTTCGCCGATGGGCGGGTCGGGCGGTTCGGGCAATCCAGGCACGGTGAGGTTGCGACAGGGCGGCATCCGCATCGCGGCTTCGGGCGGGTACGAACGGCTGGTGGATCCGAGGAACCGTTCCCGCAGTTCGTCGATGGTCACGTGCTGGCAGTTGACCGCGTTGGGATCGCCGAACGACATCAGCGAACCCGCGTGGCATTCGACCGGCACGTCCATGTCGACCACCGCCTGAAGCACCGTGTCGCCATCGAGGATGGAGAGGAACGCATCGATGTCGAGCCCGAGCGGGAAAACCTCCGGTTGCAGGTAGCTGCAGATCCCGGCCTGGGTCCAGATGTGGGTGAAGGACGCGTCGAACGACGCGGCGCCTTCTTCGAGTGGGTCGCGTCCTTCTGGCGTGAGGACGATCTCGTGGTTCGCGAGCGTCGTCGCCATCAGGTTGATCGTGTAGGCCCAGAAGCCCGACTCGCGGATATTGTCGAACGCATGTCCGGTGGCGCCCGGCGGTGTCGACGCCTCCAGCTTCGTCGCGATGCAGGTCTCCCAGGCGTCGTGGCCATCCCGGTAACTCTGCGTGAGCTCGTCGAGGTACATCTCGGCTTCCCCGATGACCCGCTCTTCGACCAGCATGCGCACCTGCTCGAGGATCGGTCCGAACAGCACCTCGATGAGCGACGCGGGGCTGATGGAGATGCCCGCGCTCGCGAAGAAGTCGGAGAGGTCCTGGTACCAGGTCGGTGTCACCGCGCGGCTCACCGTCTCGTAGTCGATGGCGGTCGCGTTGGTGAGCCAAGTCCGCATGGGTTCCATTGCGAAGTTCACGTCGGCCGCGAGCAGCTCGAAGTCGGCACCCCCGCTGTCTTCGATCGGTGCGTTCAACACCACCGACAAACGTTCGATGGTCTCGAGCAGCGCGGGCAAGAGCAGGTTGAGGTCGTCGCCGAACTCGTCGCTCAGTTTGTCGAACGCGGAAGGCAGTTCGCGGCCGCCCGCGTCGCGCCGCGGCAAGAGCAGCCGGACGAACGTGTAGTAGCGCGCGTAGAGGGAAGGGCAGCTGCCCGAACAGGCGGTCGTGTCGTCTTCGGTCGAGAAGAGTCCATCCGGGCCTTCACCGACCATGAGCTCCATGCCCCGGGTGCTGGTCGGGTCTTGCATGTCGGCGATCTCTTCGAGGACGAAGGTCCGCAAGTTGGCGCGCTGGTTCTCGACTTCGTCCACGTAGTAGGGCGCCAGCGCCAGGTGCTCCCATGCGCCGAGCCCGAGTCCACTCGCGATCGTGAACAGGCCCGCTTCGGGATCGGCCGCGCGCGCGTCGTCCACCCGCCGGATGATGTGCCGGGTCATCAGCTGGTACAGCGGGCTGTCGGGGTTGTGGTAGTTGCGTCCGACGAATCCACGCGGGATCGAGAGGGCGAGCTGGCCCGCCGTGAAATCGCTCGGGTCGCTCTCGTAGACCGCGCGCTGGATCGTCGACTCGGTCGTGATGTGTCCGATCACGTTGTCGAAGTTCGACATGTGCGAGTGCGAGAGCGGGGTGAGGGTGAACGTCTCGCCGGTGAACCAGTTGACCAGGTGGTGCGCGATCGCGTCGCCGGTCCCGTGCACGAAACATCCGAGCGCGTACGCGCGCTCCTCCTGGGTCAGCGCGTCTTCATAGAGGAGCTGACATTGCCGGTAGGGATCCTGCTCCACGCCATGGGTGCCGTCGGTCATGCCCGGGAAGACGAAGTTGTCCGGCCCGATGGCGCCGGCGCGAAACGCCAAGGGCTCCGCTTCGATGGCGGCAGCGTCCTCCGCTGGCAGTTGCACGGCGAAGTCGCTCCCGATGAGCTGGATGGATCCGTCGCCCGACAAGATGAGTGCTTCCCGCAACTCGTTTGCGTACGCGATGTGCAGCCGCGTCGAGTAGGCGTGGGCAGGCGTGGCGGTCAGCGACATGAAAACCGTCGAGAACGCCAGCAGCGTGAACAAGCGGCCAGGGGAAGAGGTGTGCATCCGGGAAGCGCAGGTCATCTGCGCAGGATACCCCACGCCCGCGTTTCGATCTCCGCCCGTCCACGTTCTCCTGCCGCCGCAGTGGTCGCTGTCGTTGAGGTCGCGATCGTGGCTCAGTCGCGTGTTGGTTTTCCAGCGCTGCGCGCGTGCCTGTCGCGCCGCGTTCTCGCCGTCTTGGTGGGCCATCGGCGGACGCGTGTGCGATCCCGCGTTCTCCCTCTTGACCCCTCCGCGCAAAACCCCTAAATGGAGCGCCACTTGCGGGTGTAGCTCAGTTGGTAGAGCGTCAGCCTTCCAAGCTGAATGTCGCCGGTTCGACCCCGGTCGCCCGCTCCGGTCATTCATTCCCATACGGTCCGAGTGACCATTTGCCCAGGTAGCTCAGTGGTAGAGCACCTCCTTGGTAAGGAGGAGGTCGTGAGTTCAATCCTCATCCTGGGCTCCACAGTTCCCCCGCGCATCCTCAGCCGCGCACTTCATCAGACCACTTCGTAGAACCCCTCGGCCACCGCGCTGGGGACCATTGCCCAGGAGCCATCGATGGCCAAAGAAGAGTTCGTTCGTAACAAACCGCACGTGAACGTCGGCACCATCGGTCACATCGACCACGGCAAGACCACGTTGACCGCCGCCATCACCAAGGTGATGTCGGACACGCACGGTGGAGACGCGATCTCGTACCACGACATCG
>JAXMNT010000044.1:0-62563 GCA_034670305.1 Deltaproteobacteria bacterium | reverse complement strand
GGCCGGCGCCGCATACAACCTCCTACGCGTCGCGCGGCTGCGGAGCTGCGCCGCGTAGCACCGACCGATGCCCGGCGGCTTCGTCCGCTGGGCATCGCGCTCCGATTCGCGCCTCGCCGTCGCGAAATACACGGCGTCCACGACGCGGGCAAGGGCACGGGCAAGGGCAACGGCAAGGGAGCAGGTCGCTTTTCAGCGACCTGCTAGGTGCGGCGGAAGAGTTCGCTTCCTGCGGGCTGAAACCCGGCGTCGACGAAGAAGGGGGCGAGCGCGCTCTTGGTCGCGGCCACCTCGTCGATCTCGCGCAGCACGACGCCCGCGCCACCGCGACGTCCGCGGCGGACGCCGAAGCCGCGCGCGAGGGTCTCCGCCAGTGCGCGACCGGCCGCGTCTTTCGCTTTGGGTTCGTCGGGCAAGAACGTGAGCAGGCGGTCCGCGGTACGCACCGCGATCAGGGCGCCTTGGAACAACACCACCCGCGAGCGCGCGTCGCGCCGGGGACGGCTGGCGAGTTCGGTCGTCGGCCAACTCAACGAAGCGCCCCAGGGGTTCGCGGGATCTTCCGCGGCGAGGACCACTGCGCCCCCCGCACCCGCGCGGTCCTCGGCCCCGCCCTTCCCGCGCGTGCCGCCACCCTTCCCGGCTCCGACCGCCGGTTCCAAGTCGCGGTGGCGCCGCAGCCGGTCTTCGCATCCCGGGAGCGCGAACTGGGTCGCGCCGAGGCCTTCCACGAAGTAGCCGCGCCGCACCCGGCCGGCTTCTTCCATGGCCTTGAGCACTGGGTAGATGGCGCTGAAGCCGCCGGTGATGTGCTCCACCTTGGCGATCTCCCGCACGATCACGCCGTGCCGTTCCAGGAGTTGCTGCACCTGGGCTTCGGCGCGTTCGGTCGGCGTCCCTGTCCCGCCCGACGGCAAGAGCGACCACCGACCTTCGCTGCCGGGGTGGACTTCGCGGCCGCGTCTGCCTCGACGGGTGGGTTGTTTCGCCCCGAGCGAGCGCAGCGGCGCAAAGGTGTCGTTGGTCACCACCCCGGCCCACACCAGATCCCAAAGCGCTTCGAGCACTTCGGTGGCAGGACGCCGCAGCGAATCGACGAGCTCTCGGAAGAAGGTCGCGCCGCGCGCACCGAGGTGTTCGACCAACGGGCCGCAGAGAGGGCCCTCCGGCACTTCGCATGCGGGCGCGAGCAGGCCGTAGTGTTCGGGCAGGTAGAGCGCGATGCGTCCATCCTTGCCGCCGAGCGACTGAAAGCCGCGCCACAGCAAATCGCCGCGGGCACACAGCGCGTCGAGGTCGCGGGGATCGTATCCAGGAATGCGCGCACCGAAGACGAACGCGTCGAACACCGACGCGGCAATCGGCGCACCTTGAAGCCGCTCGACGACATCGAGGATCGCGTCGTCCGAAGATCCGCCCCGCACCCCATCCGTCGGAGAACGCACCCCGTGCCAGTCCACCAAGAACCGCGCGTACGCCTCTGGTTCGACGGGCTCTACTTCGGCGCGCAGGCGCGCGAGCGAGCGGCGTTTGATGCGGCGCAGGACATCCGGGTCGCAGAACTCGCGTCCGCTCAGCCCGCGGGCCCGCACGACCGACATCGGGAGAAACTCTCCTTCGAGCAGCCGGCCCGCGGTTGTCTTCGCCCCAAGCGCCGCTTTCACCGGTCCGACACCGAGGCCAAGGCGGCGCGCGATCTCCTGCGCCGTGAACGGTCCGTGGGTCCGGGCGTAGCGGCCGACCAGTTCACCAAGCGCGTCGGGCACCTCGAGGAGCAGGCTCGGCGGGGTGCCACCAGGCGGCACGACGCCGAGCGCGTCGCGGTAGCGGGCGATGTCCTCCATCGCGACGTAGCAGGTGCGATCGCCGATCGAACAGACCGCGATGCGGCGGCGCTCGACCAGTTGTTCGAGCAACGACTGCGCCGCTCCCAGCCGCGTCTCGGCCGACGCATCCGCGTCTGCCTCGAGGCGGGCTGCGACGTCTTCCGCGGTGAGGTCACCGAGCGCGAGCAGCAGATCGTGCACCGAATCTGCGTCGGGGCGGAACGCGTAGTTCCGCATCTGCAGCTGGGCTTCTACTTCCACGATGGCGTCGGCGTCGAGCAGCTCGCGCAGCTCGGGTTCACCAAGCAGCGCTCGGAGCTGCGCGTGGTCGAGGGTCAGCGCTTGGGCGCGGCGTTCGGCCAGCGGCGCGTCGCCTTCGTACATGAAGTTCGCCACGTAGCTGAAGAGCAACGCGGACGCGAAAGGCGACGGCGTCCGGGACTCGACGGAGCGCACTTTGATGCGACGGTCCCGAACGTCGGTGAGCAACTCGACGAGCGAAGGCAGATCGAACACGTCCTGCAGACACTCCCGGTAGGTCTCGAGCACGATCGGAAAGTCCCGGAACTCCGACGCGACCCCGAGCAGCCGCGCGCTCTTGCGCCGCTGGGCCCAGAGCGGGGTGCGTTGTCCCGGTCGGCGGCGCGGCAACAGAAGCGCCCGACCGGCGTTCTCACGAAAGCGGCTGGCGAAGAGCGCGGTCTCGCCGAGCTGGTTCGTGACGAGCGACTCGACGTCGGCCGGGTCCGGAAAGAAGAGCGCGTCGTCCGGCGGGTTGTCGACGTCCGGCAGCCGAAAGACCATGCCGTCGTCGCCCCACACCACATCGGCGTCGATGCCATGCTCGCGGAGCAGCTGCGCGTTGACCGCGGTCGCCCAGGGCGCGTGCACCGGCGTGCCGAACGGCGTCATCACCGTCACGACCCAGTCGCCGATCTCGTCGCGAAACCGTTCGACCACGATGTGCCGGTCGCTCGGCAGCACGGCCGTGGCCTCGACTTGGTCCGCGAGGTACCGGACCAGGTTCTCGGCCGCCAACGCATCGAGCCCATGCGCGTGCTCGAGCCGCTCCACCGCGTCCTGCGTGGGCATCGCTTGCAGCTCGCGCGCGAGTTTGCCGATGGCTTTGCCAAAGTCGATCGGCCGGCCCGGTCGGTCGCCGTGCCAGAACGGCATGCGGCCCGGTTGACCAGGCGCGGGTGAGACCAGCACTTGGTTCTGGGTGATCTCTTCGATGCGCCAGCTCGACGCGCCGAGCAGAAAGATGTCGCCCTGACGCGACTCGAACACCATCTCTTCGTCGAGCTCGCCGACCCGCACGGTTTTGCCTTCCGCGTCGCCGCCCGCGAGGAAGACGCCGTAGAGACCGCGGTCGGGAATGGTGCCGCCGTTCGCGATGGCGAGCATCTTCGCGCCGCGACGCGCGCGCACGGTGCCTGCGATGCGATCGAACGTCAGCCGCGGACGCAGCTCTCCGAACCGCTCCGAGGGATACCGGCCGCTGAGCATGTCGAGCACGCCGTCGAAGGAGCGGCGCGGCAGCTCGGCGTAGGGCGCGGCCCCGCGGACCTGCTCGAAGAGATCGTCGACCGCGACCTCGTCCCGATCGACGACCATCGCCACGACCTGCTGCGCGAGCACGTCGATGGGGTTGCGTGGGTACCGGGTCCGCTCGACGTTGCCCGCATGCACGTGTTCGACGACGGCCGCGCACGCGAGCAGATCGTGGCGGTACTTCGGGAACACGCGTCCTTCCGACACCGCGCCCACTTGGTGCCCCGCGCGTCCGATGCGCTGAATCGCCGAAGCGACACTGGGCGGCGCCTCGACTTGGATCACCAGATCGACCGCGCCGATGTCGATGCCGAGCTCGAGGGAACTCGTGGCCACCATCGCCGGCAGCTCGCCGCGTTTGAGCTGCTCTTCGATGAGCGCCCGGATGTCCTTCGCGACCGAGCCGTGGTGGGCCCGCGCGATCTCCTCTTCGGCGAGTTCGTTGATCGCGAGCGCCAGCCGCTCCGCCAGCCGGCGGCTGTTGACGAAGATCATCGTCGACTTGTGGGCGCGGATCAGCTCCACGAGCCGCGGGTGGATCGCAGGCCAGATGGAGTTGGTCGTGGTCGGCTCGCCTTCGTCGGTGACCTCCGCCGCGACCATCTTCGCCATGTCCGCGACCGGGACCTCCACGTGGATGGCGAAGTCCTTCTTGCTGCCCGCGTCCACGATGGTGACCGGTCGCGGCTGTCCATCCGCGAACCCGCCGAGGAACCGCGCGATCTCCTCGAGCGGACGCTGGGTGGCGGAGAGCCCGATCCGCTGGAGCGGCGACGGTTCTTCCTCCTGCGCAGCGCCGCGGCGCAACGCCTCCAGACGCTCGAGTGAGAGCGCCAGATGCGAGCCGCGTTTGCTCGGCGCCACCGAATGGATCTCGTCGATGATCACCGTCTCGACGGACGCGAGGATCTCCCGCGCCTGCGAAGTGAGCATCAGATAAAGCGACTCCGGCGTGGTGATGAGCACATCCGGCGGGTGCCGCCGCATCGCCTGGCGCTCGCGCTGCGGGGTGTCGCCGGAGCGGACCGCGACCGTGACGGGCGGCGTCGCGATGCCCTCCCGCGCAGCCACCGCACGGATGCCCGCGAGCGGCGCGCGCAGGTTGCGCTCGACATCCACCCCGAGCGCCTTGAGCGGCGAGATGTAGAGCACCCGCACACCACCGCGTTCGTCACGCGGCCGCTTGGTCTTCGTCTTCTTGGCCGACGCGGCTTTGGCAGAAGACGCGGCGCGCGGCTGAAAACACAGCCGATCGATCGCGACCAGAAACGCGGCGAGCGTCTTGCCGGAACCGGTCGGCGCGAGGAGCAACGTCGAGTCGCCTGCCACGATCGCCGGCCAGCCCTTCTGCTGGGCCGAGGTCGGTGCGGCGAACGCAGCCGTGAACCACGTCTTGGTACAGGGATGGAAGGAGCCGAGGTCGCCCGAACCCGTCGCTCTCGTCTTCGTCATCGGTGCCGCCGCGCCATGGCCCACCATGCCACGCGCCTGTGACAGCCGCCCTTCGACGAACGCTCAGCGGCGAACCTTTCGGCGCACCCATTGCGAGAAGGCGCGCCGCGTCGACTTCGACAACCGTCAGCTCGGCGAAGCTGTGTGCCTCCGACCGCATCGTTCGAGTGGTCGTGATCCACGCCCGCAGTGCGCGCTCAGTCCCAGCTACGGATCCGAACCGACCAGTTTTCGCGCACCGCGTGAATGGAGGAGCTCCAACACGGGCTGATCGCGCTTCGTCGTCGCGACTCCGAGCGCGGTCGGAAACCCGACGTATCCCTGGTCGAGCGGTGCGCCCGCGTCGAGCAAGAGTTGGACGATGTTGGGATCGCCCGACTGCGCGGCTGCGACAAGAGGGACGCCAAGGGTGACCGAGGCACCACGCTCGAGCAGGACTCGGACCGCGTCGAGGTTGCGGCTGTAGTACGCGTACTCGAGAAAGCTGCTTGCCTGAAGCTCCCCCTCGTGGTCGGGCGACACCCCGAGATCGAGCAGCGCGAGAACACAACGAACCGCGCCGGAGGAGGCAGCAAACTCCACCACATCGTCGATCTCCTCCGAGGTGAGTTCCGCGAAACGCGCCCGCAACGGCGCCGGGTCATCAGAACCAATCCCCTGGTCGATCACTTGGACGGCGGTGGTCATAGCGGGCTGAGAGCACGGCGGCTTCTTGGGCCCGACACGGAGCTTGGCCCCACGACCCGCCCAATCGCCTCGTCAATCAAACTCTGCCCCATCACAGGTCTCCTCCCACGCTCGAGCACGGAAGCACGAGAATCCTACGAACCCAACCCGCCGTCAGGCGGTCCGACTTCCAGTGTGGCCCCGTGACTCAGGAGCAACGTTTCCATGGCGCGGTCGCCACGGGCCCTCGCCCGACCGAGCGCAGTCGGAAACCCAGGGAGCGCTTGGTCGACTGGAGCGCCCGCAGCGATCAAGAGTTCGATCATCTCAAGCGAACCACTGTCCGCGGCCGCAACGAGCGGAACACCAAGCGTCACGCTCGCTCCCCGCTCGACCAACAACGCCACCACCCTGGGGTCGTCGCTGTAGCAGGCCGACTCCAGCAGGGTGCTCGCTTGGAGCGCACCGCGGTGATTCACAGACACACCCAAATCCAAGAGAGCGCCTATGCAGCGGAGCGCGCCAAGCCCCGCCGCATCTTCCACGATCAGGTCCTTCTGCGCCGGGCCCAAGTCGGCGAAGTGATCGACGAGCGCCGATGGATCGTCCACCTCGAGCGCGGCCACGACGCGGGCCATGAGATCCGTTGCCATCAGAGCGTCCCAAGTCTGCGGTAGGACGGGTGCACTTCAAATGCTCCTTCCGGACCCCGTTCGCAGAATGAGATCACTTCGACGCTTTCGGCCCGACATACAGCGTCGCGCCACGGTCACGCAGGAACATCTCCATCGCGGCGTCTCGACGCGCGACGGCGGTCCCGAGGGCCGTGGGAAATCCACGTACGGCCTGTTCGATGTCTGCACCAGCGCCATCGTTGATTGCCTTGTCGATGTGTTCTTCAACCACTGCAGTGTTCCCAGACGTTCGTAGAGTTTACCGCTCCATATGTCATCCCGGCGGATCTCCTGGGTCGAAGCTTGCTCCCGATCACTCCGTCGCCTTCGCTCGCCCCGCGTCTCGTCCAAGTCCGACCAGACTCCGCGCTCCGCGCCGGCGCAGCGCCTCCGCGATTTCAGTGAGGCCGCCGGCTTCAGCGAAGCCCAGCGCGGAAGGAAAACCAGGGTTGCCCTGATCCGGTTTCGCGCCGTGGTCCAACAGCAGCTTCACGCAGTCGAGTGACCCGCCCTGCGCGGCGTACACGAGAGGAATGCCATCCATGCTGGCGCCGGCCGCCAAGAGCTTCTTCGCGACCGCGAGGTGCCCAGACTCGCATGCGTGCTCAAGCATGGACACATCCCCGTCGTCACGCGTGTTGGGGTCGAGTCCTTCCACGAGCAGTTGGGTGAGGACCGCCAGGGCGCCCATGCCGGCAGCGAGTCCGGCGAAGATGCCCCGCCACTCCTCGTCGAGCTTGGCGAGTCCGCCACGTATCCGGGTCGGATCATCTTGCTTGAGGGCCGCATGGAAGGCGTCCAGCGTTTCATCATCTTGCATCCGCGTTCCCGTCTGAGTGCTACGCCTGCGGCACGACTTCGATGGTTGCGCCGTGCTTCAGCAGAAGCTGCTCCATCTCGTGGTGGCCGAATGCCCTTGCTGTTCCAAGTGCGGTCGGAAAGCCTGGATTGCCCTGATCCGGGTCCACGCCCTCTTCCAGGAGCAGCTTCACCATCTCGACGCTTCCCGAGTGTGCGGCCGCCACCAAGATCACCCCAGTCAAAGGCGTGCCCAACTCAAGCAGCGTCCGCACCATCTCTGGCGACTTCCTCCCGGTCGCGTAGGAGATCAACGTGCCGCCATCGTATTGCTCCGCTGGGTCTACCCCAGCAGCCACATATGCACGGACGCATAGAAGGGCTCCCGCTTGAACTGCCGAGACAACGAGCGAGCCCCAGCTGCTCCGAGGGACGAGCGGCAATAGCTCTTCCAATGCTTGGCGATCATCCGCATCGTGCGCGTCCCCAATACGGCCAAGAACTGATTCACTCATCATGTTGCGTTCCACGGTACTAGGCTAATAGCCGAGACGGAGCAGGTGGGGACCCCTGTGTTGTTCCAGTTGTCGCACCAGCTTGGCGGCGACTGGCGTGACCGATACACGACCACTGTCGATTGATAGCGATGGCTGTCCGTTGGCAGAGGGAAGCCGGTAGGTCGCCCCCTCCTGCTCGATCGGCCCGAGGACCCATGGACCGGCCACTCCCGAGACTGGATCCGGACAGGTGAGTTCGAATCGGCGTACAACAGGGAACCGCAGAAGGAGTGGACCGTCCTCCGACTCCAACAAGACGCCGACCGATCGGAAGTGGTCCGAAAGATCGATATCGAGAAGACGCACCCCATCGAAGGAAGCCAAGTCTGCAGTACCAACCGGCGCTCCGGGTGAACCCGCAGCCGGAGCGAAACCCGGCCGGAGGAGCGAACTCGTTCGATTCTCTTCCATCTCCGCGATCCGAGCCTTCTCAAGCTCTCGAAAAGAGACCGAACCACATCGGACTTCCAAGCGAGGGTCCGTTGGTGAGCCTCTTAGCCGGAGAACTTGGTCTCCATCGGAATCGGATTCGACTTCAGGTTGCCACAGCAGCCATCCGATGATGGCGCTCGAGTACCGCGCAAGGTCGTGGTCGTACCGAATGGTGAAACGGACCGAGTGGTCGAACCGGACCAGCAGCGGTGGTCGACCTCCGCTTTCGTTGCCGTAGTGGTCGGCCCACACGACGAGGGCAGGCGACGTAGGCTCTGAAAGGTCGACATCCATCACCATCGCAGAAGCAAAGATCGTGGTGAGTGTCTCGTGGTCCAGACGGCGCATGCACTACCTCGCTGCTCTGATGTGTGCCGCGTTCGCCCACGGCAAAGGGTGCTCGATTCGCTCACTCACGTCGTGGTTCCAGGCCAGGCCGAAGCAAGCAGACCCCTCGTGGATCGAGCCGCAGCGCACGTGGGTGGAGCTCTGTCCAGGACACGGCCGCGCACACAACCTGCAGGGAGGGATCCCCTGGCAAACCAGTCAGGCGAATCGAGAGTTCAGCGGACCTACCCCACTCGATCTGCGCTTCGTCGATCAACCACTGCACTGGTCCGTCGTATGTCGGCTCCGGGTGCACGGAGTACGTCATGTTCCAGACCCGGACCGCCTCGAACCGAACCAACAGGATCGGCGCGGTTCGCTCCCCGTATTCCGTCCACGGTCGGTAGTGGTCCGCCACAACCGCCAACCCGATGAATCGGAAGTGGTCAGACATATCCACATCAACGACCTGAGCATCCGAGAAGATCCGTCCAAAAACCTCGGCTTCATCCTTATTCATCTTCTACCTCGCCCGAATGTGTGCGGTGCATTACTCCACGATAGCCCTGAGTCGGATGCAACCACCGTCAGTTTGTGGGGATCTGGATGCTGCCACAACCGGCGTCCGGTCGATGTCGTGCTGCCGGCCGTGGCTGCTTCGTTGTCTGCTTCGTTGTCGGCTTCGTTGTCGGCTTCGGTTTTGGCTGCAGCGGCAGCGGGAGCGTCCGCTCCAGCGTCAGAGTCCGCTGCAGAGTCAGCTGCAAAGTCAGCTGCAGGGTCAGCTGCAGGGTCAGCTGCAGAGTCAGCTGCAGAGTCAGCTGCAGAGTCAGCTGCAGAGTCAGCTGCAGAGTCAGCTGCAGCGTCAGCTGCAGCGCCTCCCCCGTTCCTCCGCGCCGTCCGGGATCGCGATCTCGCGCGGGACCTGGTACATCGATCGTGGAGGTCAGTCGTGTTTCGAACCGCTGGATGTTTCTCGTTCTTCTTCGTGCTCGCCGCTGGCTGCGGTGGGGACTCTCCGTGCCCCGACGGCTGGGTGGAAGGGGCGGCGGTGGGGAGCTGTGATGCGAGCTCGGGGACCGTGGCCGCCATCGAGGGGCGCATCGGTTCCATGGGCGCCTATGGGTTCGTCCGCATCACGAGCAGCCGCACGTCTGGCGCGGGGCCGAACCGCACCGTGATCAGCTACCCGGAGAACCGTGAAGTTCAGATCTACGAGACCCACTCCGGGGGCGCGTGTCGGTCGGCGGAGAGCCTGGTGGCCACGCCGCTCACGGACGCGACCGGGACGTGGGCCGCGGCGCTTGGCGCGGGCCTTCACTGCGCGGTCTTCATGGACGCGGAGAGCGCGTTGAGCGAACGGATCGACTTCTCGGTGGGCGAAGGACTCGTCGAGGCGGACGGCTTCGACCTCACCGAAGAACTGTAGCGGCGAGCGGTCGCTCGACGCCCGACGCCCGACGCCCGACGCCCGACGCGGTCTGTACTGCGTGCCCTCTCCGTACTCGCTGACGGACGCGCGCGGCGCTACCTCGTGCGCGCGAACACGCCGATGCGCTCGAGCACGTCGAAGCTTGGACCGAGCAGCGAGGCCACCGTGTCCAACGCGGCCGGCTTCGCCATCGAAGACCACGCCTCGGCGACCTGCGGGTCCATTGGCACGACGTGCACCTCCGCCGCGTGCTTGCCCACGAGCCACGCGAACTGGCCTTCCGCGGGCACCTCGACTTCGCCGGCGTGGAGCGCCGCGACGTCGAACCGGGCTGAGAGCACGCGGTACGACCGACTCCGCACGACCCGCATCGGCCCATCGTGGGACTGCGAAGCCAGCTCGTCGATGCGTGGGTCGACTACTGCGTCTGCGATCGCGCACTCGAACTCGAACAACGAAGACAACCACGCGGGGAGCGGCAGTTCTGTCTCGGCGAACCAAGCGCTGACGCGGTCCGCCAGCGGTGCGCGACGCCGCAGCTGCGCGGACTCGCAGAGTTCGTCGATGAAGCCGGGCGCATGGTGGTCGAGCATCTCCAGGGTGCGCGGCGCGAGGCTCTCGAGACCTTCGCCGAGCAAGTCCAAGTCGAAGGCGCTGCGGCCGTTGGCGAGCGCGAGCACGTCTCCCTCTTCGACCTCTCCCCGAAGCGCGGTGCGCAAGGCGATGTCCCAGTCGTCGCGCACGTGCTGCGCAGACTTCACCGAGGCGGCGTCGATCGCGATCGGCCCGAACAAGAGACTGCGATGCATCGCCTCGATGTGGGCGACGTACGCGGCCAAGTCGGTGAACGCGTGGGGCTCGACGACGGCGCGCACCTGCTGCAGCCGAACGCGGTGGGCCACGACGTACGCGAGCGCGTCGCTGGACGCGTCCAGACGTGCCTGCGGCACATGACGCGGTGACGGTACGAACGTGCGGGTGGCGCGTTCCTCGGCGACTGCCTGCAGCTCGGCGGCCACGTGTTCGAGGCCGTGCGCCAGCCACCGCCGGGTCCGCGACACCCGCCTCCGCAACGCCTCTTCACTCTCGGTCAGCCACTTCGCCTCTTCGAGCGACGGTTCGTGCGGGCTGTGCTCTCGGTCGAAGGCGTCCTCGTCGAGCCGGCAGAACTGGTCGTGTCCCCACCACACCGCGACGGGCAGCAGTTCGTTCAGACGCGCGCCGAGGTAGAGCTCGAAGTCGTCGTCCGAGACGAAGAACGACGCGGCGCGGTGCAGCATCTCGTGGGGGAGCCACTTGTGGTGGTGCGCTGGATCGTAGGTCACGTGCGGCGCGTCCTGCAGGAACGCCTGGTACTTGCCGATGTGGAGGCGGCCGCGATCCCAGACGCCGTGGTCGACGTCTTGGGTGCGCGGGTCGTCGGACCAGTCGACGGGATGGCGGAGCTCGCGGTGCACGGTGGTCGCGCCGACCCGGACGCCGAGCGCCACTGCGCGCAGGCCGAAGGGAGACGCGAGCACTTCGGCGAGTGGCACGCCGGCGAGCTGGGCGAGCGGCTCGAAACGTTGAACCGCATCGCGTCGAAGCTCGAGCAACCACGCGACCAGTGCGTCTTCGCTCGGCACCTCGGTGGCGTCGCTGGAGGCGAGCCCCGCGAGTTCGATCACGAGCGCAGGTCTCCGAACAGGTCGGTGGAGAAGTAGCGCTCCATCCGGTCGCAGAGCACCGTCGCGACCTGATGTCCGGGGCCGAGGCTGCGGGCCAGACGTTTGGCGCCGGCGAAGTTCAGGCCGCTCGACGGGCCGACCGCGAAGCCGCGCGCACAGAGTTCGCGCGCCGCGAGGATGCATTCGGTGTCCGGGATGTCCATCTCCTCGGCGACCAGCGCGTCGTCCATCAACGAACTCATGCCTTCGACCACGCCGGGGATGCCGCCGCAGATCTCGGGCTGCCCTTGAAAGCAGACGCCGGTGGTCGGCCGCACCCGCACGCAGCGGGTGCGGTGGCCCATGTCGTGGAGCGCGCGGGCGATGCCCATCAACGTGCCACCCGTGCCGACGCCGGCCACGAACCCATGAATGCTCTGTCCGACCTGGGTGATGAGCTCTGGTCCGGTGATGCGCTGGTGGGCGAGCGCGTTCAGCGGGTTCTCGAACTGCCGCGGCAAGAAGACCTGCGGGTTGTCCGCCGCCATCGCGTGGGTGCGTTCGATGGCGCCGAGAATGCCGTCCGCCTTCGGCGTCAAATGCACCTCGCCGCCGTAGCGCCGGATGATGAGGAGCCGCTCGGAGGTCACGCCCTCCGGCATCACCGCACAGAACCGGACGCCGGTCATCGCGCACGCCATCGCGAACGCGATCGAGGTCGAGCCGCTCGACGCTTCGACCACGATGCTGTCTTCGGAAACCGCCCCGGTCTCGATCGCGTGGCCGAGAATGAACGCCGCCACCCGGTCCTTGGTGCTGCCGCTCGGCAGCAGGTACTCGAGTTTCACCCAGATCGTACAGCCGCTCTCCGGGTCCTCGATCGGCACCGTCGAAGTGGCCCCCGCCACCCGCGCCAGCCACGCCTTCATGTCCAGTCTCGCCATGCCCGCGAGCCTCCCCCAATCCGGCGCGGGATGCCACGCTGGATCGTTGGGCGGTCGGGATCGGGCATCGGGATCGGCGTGGGCTTCGGCGTCGGCTTCGGGGTCGGGGTCGGGGTCGGCTTCGGCTTCGGGGTCGGGGTCGGGGTCGGCTTCGGCTTCGGGGTCGGGTTCGGCTTCGGGGTCGGGGTCGGGGTCGGCTTCGGGGTCGGCTTCGGGGTCGGCTTCGGGGTCGGCTTCGGCTTCGGCTTCGGCGTCGGCTTCGGCTTCGGCTCCCTGGGGTTCTGCGACGGAACTCCCCCTCAACTTCCCCGAACTCCCGTGGAACGGAGGGGCGCCCACAAGTCACGCAACCCGCAGGCATGACCACGTGAACGTCGCAATCATCGCGTTGACGGAGCCAACCGCTGGCTTGTTTCTCGTAGGCGGGGCTCTCCTGCTTGGTGGCCGGTTCTCGTCGGCGCTTGGTTTGGTTTCGGGAGAGTTGGGGAGAGTTGTGGGGGAGTGTGGGGGAGTTCCGTCGCACCACACAGATCAGCCGCGCTCCCCTGTTTCGTCGCACCACAAAGCCACCCCGTGACTCTCACGCCACAGCTCGCGGACACACCGGGTGCGGATGTGTGCCATCTGGCGCAGATCTCCGGGATTCGCGGTTGGCGCGGGGTTTGCTCTATGGGTGGGTGTGCTGGGCGATGGAGGGCAAGGGGCCGCAACCACCCGCACACTCGACCAAGGGGATTCTTCGATGCGACGTTTTGTCTGTCTGTTCGCGCTCTCGCTCTCGTTCGCAGCGCTCCACACCGGATCCGCACAGGCCCAGGACGCGTCGGTTCGAGTGCGGATCACGGTCGAGGACGGCTCTGGGATCTCGGCCCCGCGGCCGCAGAACGCGCCTGCCGCCCCTCAGCTCCAACAGGCACAACCTCAGCAGCAGGTTCAGCCTCAGCAGCAGGTTCAGCCTCAGCAGCAGGTTCAGCCTCAGCAGCAGGTTCAGCCTCAGCAGCAGGCACAGCCTCAGCAGCTCCCGCAGGCCCAGTACCCCGTCTACGTCGTGCCTCAGACCTATGGCACCGCGCCGGGTCACCCCGCCGGGTACGCCCCCACCCAATCCCCGTACACCCAGTCCCCGTACACCCAGCTTCGAGTCCCCCAGCTCGACCCGCAGGTCGCCGCGCGCATGCACGAACTCGAACAGCAGCGTCGGAGGATTCGGGTGGGTGGATCGATGACCATGCTGATGGTCGGCGCGAACCTCACCTGGATCGGCGGATGGCTCTCGGCCTTCTTCAGCTGGAGCGGCGACTGCTTCGACGTCTGCGAAGACACGACCAACCCGGGCACCGTCGCGTTCGCGGTGGTCGCGTCGGCCGGCTTCGCACTTGCCGTGACGGGCCTCGTCACCCTCATCCGGCGCATCCGCGCCCGCAAACGCCTCGGCCGTGAACTGCTGCAGCTCCGGCAAGAGAACGGCGTCGCCGCCGTCCGCTGGTAGCGGGAGCCGAAGCCGAGCCGAAGCTGAGCCCGACGCCGAAGGCGACCGAAGCCGACAGAAGCCGACCGAAGCCGAGCCGAGTCCGAACGGCGTGCCGCGGACAAGGCTGCTATGAGGTGGCCGTGCGCGGGATGAAGAGATGGATGGCGCTCTGGGGCGTCGGCGTGATGTGGCTGAGTGGGCACGCGTCCGCGCAGGACGCGCCCGGTTCCGAACGAACCTGCGCGCCGGGCAGCTACGCGGGGACCGTCGAATGCGTGAATGCGGAAGCCGCGTATCGGCTGCGCACCGCACGGCACGACCCGGCGCCGTTCACGGCGGCGGTCGAGATGACGGTGTTCTTGGCCGGTGGCACTGCCTGGTACTGGATCGACAAAGACAAGAACGTCGCGGACTGGGACTTCGACAGCTGGGGCGACCGGTTCGACCGCGACGCGTTCCGGATGGACAACAACCAGTTCGGCGTGAACTTCGTTCTGCATCCGATGAGCGGGTCCGCGTTCTACGGTTTCGCGCGCAGCAACGATCTCTCGGTCGGGGTCTCGTTCACCTACGCGTTCGTGACGTCGTTCGTGTGGGAGTGGCTGCTCGAGTTCCGGGAGCGGGTCTCGGTCAATGATCAGATCGCGACGCCCGCCGCTGGGCTGGTCGTCGGAGAGTTCTTCCACAAGCTCGGCCGCTTCTTGCACGACACGCCGGCGCCTTCGCGCGGGAGACGCGCGCTCGCTTGGCTCTTCGGTACGCCGCAAGCACTGTCCCGCGCCATCCGGCGCCGGCGCGGCGTGGACGCAGGCATCGATGGCCGGTGGAACCATGCGTTTCGGTTGGGCTACGGCGCCACGCTCGCCACCGATCCGTCGCGGCGTTTTCACCTCCACACGATCGACTTCGACGGCACGTTGATCGACCTGCCCGGACACCTGCGCGAGGGGCGCTACCGGCGGTTCTTTCACGACGCGAACGTCAGCCGCCTAAGGGCGCGCGCGACGCGGGGGCGGGCCGGCGGTGGGTTCGATCTGGCAGCGGACAACGTCTTGTTCGGCGTCGAAGCGCAGTCGATCCAAGACGGCCGCGGGAGCGCCGTCATCGCGGGGCTGGGCATGGGGTACCGCTACCGCCGGCAGACTTACCGGCGCCGTGCCGACGACGCGACCTCGGGGTGGCACGACCGCCTCGGCATCGTGCAGCTGCCAGGTCTGTCGCTCGAGGGGACGTTGGTCTCGCCCCGCGTCCAACTGCACACCATGGCGCGGATGCATCCCGACTTCGCGGGGGTGCACACGGAGCCGTTTGCCGAGTGGCAAGCCGCACATCCGGCAGAAAACACCAAGAGCATCCTCGAGAAGCAGAACTACACCTACGGCTGGGGCATGAGCGCGGAGCTCAGCGCGGAGCTGACGTTCTTCTGGCCGCGGGTGCGGATCGACCTCGGAGGCCGCACGTGGTTCGGGCGTTGGGAGTCGCGGGAGGGCCGCGACCGGACCCAGGCCGACCTGACGGTGGACATCGAATCGCGGGACCAATCGCTGGACCTGGAAGGCTGGTTTCGGGTGCACACCCCGCGGAGTCTGTACGTGGAGGTCGGGGTGCGGAGTCAGCGACGCCACACCCTGCTCGAAGACCTGCGACACCGGTCGGGCCTGCGGCAGCTCACCCTCTCGTTGGGCCTGTCGCGCTGACGGGATCGGGAGCGGATTCGGCCGCGAGGGCAAGGTGCGAGGGCAAGGGTTGGTGGAAGGCGCTCCTCGTGTGTGACAGGCTCGGTTCACATGCTGGACGGGATTCGCGCGCTCATTCTCGACGTCGACGGCGTCTTCACCGATGGTCGTCTCTGGTATGGACCGGAAGGCGAAGCGCTCAAACCGTTCCACGCCCGGGACGGTCAGGGCGTGAAGTTGCTGCTCGCCGAAGGCATTCAGGTCGCGGTGATCAGCGCCAAAGACTCCGCGCCGCTTCGGCGGCGACTGGATGATCTCGGCGTCGATAACCGCATTCTCGCGTGCCACGACAAGGGCGGCGCCATCCGCGGTCTGAGCGCGGCGCTCGGGGTGAAGCTGGCCGAGATGGCGTACGTCGGCGACGACGTGATCGACCTGCCCGCGATGCAACAGGTCGGCCTGCCGATCGCGGTCGCCGACGCCCACGCGAAGGTGCGCGCGTACGCCCGCTGGGTGACCACCCGCAAGGGCGGAGACGGCGCCGTCCGAGAAGTGGCGGACGCGATCCTGGCTGGTCGCGCCCGCGAGGGCCGGTTCCGAATCGTGATCCCTGCGCGCTACGCGTCGACCCGGCTTCCGGGCAAACCCTTGGTCGACCTCGGCGGCAAACCGATGGTGGTCCGGGTGGCCGAACGCGCGTTGCGGTGCGGTGCGGACGATGTGGTGGTCGCTTCGGACGACGGCCGGATCGAAGACGCGGTCGCGGCGGCGGGGCTCGGCAAAGTGCGCACCGTCCGGACCCGACTGGACCACCGGTCCGGCACCGACCGAATCGCCGAGGTCGCGGCGGAGCTCGGCTGGGACGACGACTCGATCGTCGTGAACCTCCAGGGCGACGAACCGCTGATTCCCCCGACCCTCCCCGGCCGCATCGCCCGCGCGCTCGCCGCCAACCCGAGCGCGGGACTCGCCACCGCCGCGGCGCCGATCGCCACCTGCGCGTCCTACCTCGACGAGAACGTCGTGAAGGTCTGCCTCGACCAGTACCAGTTCGCGCTCACGTTCTCCCGTGCGCCGATGCCCTGGTTGCGCGGCAAGATGAACGACCTGACCGACAAGCGCGTGCGGGCGCTCGGCGCGCTGCACCACATCGGCTTGTACGCGTACCGCGTGCGCACCCTGCGTCTTCTGAGCGAGACCACGCCCTGCGCCTTGGAAGAGGTCGAGTCGCTCGAGCAGTTGCGCGCGCTGCACCTCGGCATCCAGATCCATGTGTCCCTTCTCCAGGAGGCACCGCCGCCGGGCATCGACACGCCGGAGGACCTCGCGCGGGCGCGGGCTGGGTTCGAGTAGTCGGCGAAGCCGGCACCGAATCCGACCCCGACGCCGGCGACTCCGAAGCCGACTCCGAAGCCGACGCCGACGCCGATGCCGACGCCGATGCCGATGCCGACGCCGATGCCGATGCCGATGCCGATGCCGATGCCGATGCCGACGCCGACGCCGACGCCGAAGCAGAAAGCCGACGCCGAAGCAGAAAGCCGACGCCGATGCCGAAGCCGATGCCGATGCCGATGCCGACGCCGACGCCGATGCCGAGGCCGACGCCGAAGCCGACACCGACGCCGACGCAGAAGCCGAAGCCGAAGCCGACGCCGATGCCGAATCCGAATCCGAAGGAGAGGATGTGCGGTTCCCGTGCCCGTGCCCGTGCCCGTGCCCGTGCCCGTGGTTTGTTTGTCCGCGACGGAAGTGTCGACCGCCGCTGCTACCCGTCTTCGCTGTCGCCTAGCGCGGGGGGCCACAGGAAACCCGTGGGGCCGGCGTCTTCGTTGAGGCGTTCGTAGAAGTTGCCGTTGATCTGGTTCTCGTGCAGCAGCCACTCGCGGAACGCTCGGTAGAGCGACTCGTCGGGCGCGGCGGGCGACGTCAGGAACGTCTCGAGCGGCTGCGGGTCGGTGAGTCCCGGCAAGTCGTACACCGCTTCGCCGAGACACTTCACCGGCGTGCCGTGGTGAATGGACTGGATGCCGACGGTGCTGTTGATGGTGACCGTGGCGAACGCGTGTTTCAGCAAAGTCGGCAAGTGCAGATCGTGTACGTAGCAAAGCCGCTCGCCGAGGCCGTGCTCCTCTCGAAGCGCATCGAAGAGCGCACCGTACTCCCGAAACGGTCGATCCATCGGATGGTGCTTGAAGACGATCGCATGGTCCTTCGAACCCGACTTCGCGAACGCCGCGGTGACCTCGCGAATGAACTCGACGATGTCTTCGTACTTCGAGTAGCGGAGCTGGAAGTCGCAGTAGACCTGCAGCGGGACGAAGACGTAGCGCTTCGAGAGCGGCCCGGTGAACGCCGCCATGCGGTGGCGCTCGGCCAGCTGGAACCACTGCTTGCGCGCGGTCCCGCGCAGCCAACTCGCGGTGTGAAACCACGCATTGAGGTTCCGGTGGTGTTCGTACGCCGCGAACGGCCCGTTGAAGTGGGTGAAGGCCAGCGCGTTCAAGGTGGAGAACCAAGCCGAGCGGGCGAACGCGCGCCGAACGGTGCCCTGCGACTCCCGCTGCACAGGCCACTTCGCTTCGCGGTACCGCTCCGGTTCCCGCGGCAGCGGCGAACGTCCGTTGACGCCGCCCTTCTCGATCGTGACCCACTCCGGCCGCAGGTAGCCCTCCTCGAAGACCCACACCTGGATCCCGAGCGCGTTCGCCACCCGCACCGCTTCCCGATGCAGCGGGCGCTGGTCGCCGAAGAGAAAGAGCGCGTCGCACCCGGTCCGTTCGAACACGGTGCGGATGAACGCCGGCCACTCTGCCAACGTGCCTCGGAAGGGCACCGCCTCGGGCCCGGAAAAGAAGAGCACATCGCCGATGTGGAAGTTGATCTTCGTCACGCGCGTGCCGTGCGCGCGCAACTCGGAGGCGAGCCGCTTCATGAAGGGACCCGCCGGCCCTTGCAGCAAGACCGCATGCTTTGCGTGCGGCGCGACTCCATGCGCCCGTGCCCGTTCGGAACTCACGAGGGACTCCGCTTCGCCGCCCGCAGGAGCACCGTGGCGAGGTTGGCGGCCTTGCGCGCAGCGCGACCGAGGCGGGTGCTGCCGATGGAAGTCGGGGTCTCGGTGCGCGCGCGCAGGAGTTGGTCGACGATCACTTCGGGGGGTACGAGCTGGCCGGTCGTTTGGCTCACATAGCGCGGGTACCGAATGAGCGTCGCGGCGACCAGCGCGTCGAGGCCGACCCGCCGGGTGCGCCGTGGGTGCGGGTGGCGGTCTTCGGTCAACCCCCAGCCAGCGTAGAAGGGCTGGCCGTAGACAACGACGTGCAACCCGCGCAAGAGCGCCTCGAAGCCGACGAGCGAGGTCATGGTGTGCACCTCGGCCGCGTGGTGCAGACACTCGGCGAGCGACGCGTCCACGACCACTTCGTCGGCGATCTGCGCCGCGGCGCCCACCGCACCGACGCGGTTGCCGCTGACCACGTCCGGATGAGGTTTGTAGAGCAGGTGCGCGTCCGGTCGGGCCGCGCGCGCCTCGGTCAAGAGCGCCTCGTTGGTGCGCACGTCCAGGCAGCCGAGCCGGATCGAGGCGTCGTCTTCGACTTGCCCGACCACCAGCACCACATCGCGATCGGCGCGGCCCCGAACCCGCTGCGCCGTGGTCGGGTTGTACTTGCTCAGGCCCGACGCCGCGATCCGTGCGCGCAGGACCCGCGCACGCCGGAGTTCGTCCTCCGAGAAGGACCCATGCTGCAGGAGTTCTTCGAGTTCGGAAGGCGTGCGGGGATCGTAGTACATGCCCGCCCGATCCACGACGAGGGACGAAGGGGCGTGCAGGTCCGAGCCGAGCCCGACCGAGCGCAGAAACCCATCCTCCATGCGCCACACGACCGGGCTGCCGCTGGTTCCTCGCGGGGAGACATCCACCGATCGAGTGCCCCACACCAGCACTCGGTCCGCCGGCTCGGACGCGGCGCCGAACCGGACGGTCGATCCGATCCCGGAGACGAACGCAGGCACGAAGCTCTGTTTCCAGCGGGAGAAACCGACCGCGACGGTGGTGCCGCGGTTGCGTTCTTGAAGTCGTCGTTGCAGCGCCAGCCGCTCGATCACCGTCTCGAGCTCGCAGCGCTCTTCGGTCTCGGGATCGACGTAGCGGGCGTAGCGCAGGTAGGCGGCCGCGAAAATCTCTTCGACCGATCGGTGCGTGGTGCGTCGCGGGATCGAGACGCGGTCATCCGTCAGACCCCAGCCGCCGTAGAAGGGGGCGCCGTGCAGGGTCACAGACCGTCCGGCCATCAGGGCTTCGAATCCGAACTGCGAGGTGCGGGTCACGACGTGATCCACCTGCGCGATCAGATGCTGCGGCGAGGCCGGCGCGCCGAGCACCCGCACCCGTGGATCGAGGCGGGCCGGATCGAACGACGAACGCGCGCGCCCCGCCAATGCGTCGGGGTGGGTCTTGAGTAGGATCTCCGCGTCGGGATGCTCCGCGAGCGTGTCCCGCAGCATCGCGTCGAAGGGTCGCGCGCGGCCGAGCGTCAGCGACAGGTCCCCGTCCGATTGGTCGACGACCAAGACCCGCCGAGACGTCGCGGGGCCGAGGTCGAAGTCCGGCGCGTGGTTGTACTTGCTGAGGTTGGTCTCGACGATCAGGTCGATCGCGCGTCGCGCCCGCCGGCGCTCGGCGCCCCCGAACGTGCCGAACTGCAGAAGGTGTTCGAGCCGCGAGGTCCGGGTCGCGTCGTAGTAGATGCCCAGGTCGTCGACCACCAGCGACCACGGCGCGTGCCCATGTTTGCCGAGCCCCATCGATCGCAGAAACCCGTCTTCCAACGCCAGGAAGGGGCGCTCTAGGCGGGCCGCGACGCGTCGGGCTCGAGCGGTGTTGGTCTTGCGTCCCCAGCCCACCATCGCATCGACCCGAGCGAAGGCCCGGAGCTCGATCCGATCCGCCCCAAGGAATGCCCGCAGCCGGGGCAGACGCGCGATGCCGGACGAGGTGGTTCCGACGACGCCGATTCGATCGGGAACGCTCATGAACTCAACGAAGGAGAGACCCACCGAGCGACGTCAGGCCGCGGTGGCTGGGCAGGTCGTGAAACATCGGTTGTCGAAAGCCGGCCCGAGGCGCGGCCTAGAGCCCTTCGGCAAACGGTTGTTTCTTCACCACCCGATCGAGCTCGACGAGCACCGACAGCAACTCCTCCATGCGATCGAGCCGCCACATGTTCGGTCCGTCGCTGAGCGCCTGGGAAGGGTCGGGGTGCGTCTCCATGAAGACGCCGCTGATGCCGGCCGCGATCGCCGCGCGCGCCACGACGGGCACGAGCTGAGACTGGCCGCCCGAGGTTGCGCCCTGACCGCCGGGCTGCTGCACCGAGTGGGTCGCGTCGAAGACGACCGGGGCTTTGGTGTCGCGCATGAGCGCCAAGCCGCGCATGTCCGAGACGAGGGTGTTGTAGCCGAAGCTCGCGCCGCGCTCGCACACCAGGATGTCCTGGTTGCCGGTCTCGCGGCACTTCTCGACCACGTGTTTCATGTCCCACGGCGCGAGGAACTGCCCCTTCTTGACGTTGACCGGTTTCCCGGCGCGGGCGACCCGCTGCATGAAGTTCGTCTGCCGGCAGAGAAACGCGGGCGTCTGGAGGATGTCGACCACCGAGGCGACCTCGTCCATCGGTGTGTCTTCGTGCACGTCGGTCAGGACCGGCACACCCACCTTGCTGCGGATCTCTTCGAGGACCGCCAGGCCCTCTTGCACGCCTGGCCCACGGAACGACTTCGAGGACGTGCGATTCGCTTTGTCGAAGCTCGCCTTGAACACGTACGGAATGCCGAGCCGGCCGGTGATCGCTTTCATCTCTTCGGCGATCTGAAAACACAGATCCCGGCTCTCGATCACGCACGGGCCCGCAATCAGGAAGAACGGACGGTCGAGCCCGACGTCGAACGATGCGCCCTCGAGGTTGGTTGCAATCTTCATGTCCGTCTCCTTCTCGTTCCGCGGATCAGATCCGCAAGAGCACCGATGCAGCGACCGCGATTTGGTAGATGACCTGGGAGAGGTCGATCGCGTTCTGGAAAACCTTGCGGTCGATCTGCGGCGGGATGAGCAGTTCGTCTCCCGGGTGTACTTCGGCCGACATCGAACCGAACACCACTTCGGCGTTCGGCCGAATCAGGATCACTGCGCTGGTCTCGGCGCGGTTGGTGAACCCGCCCGCCATGCGCACGTAGTCCCGAATGGTCAGGTCCGGCCGGTACATGACCGCCTGCGACATCTGCACTTCGCCGCCGACACGGACGACGTTGGTGCGGGTCGGAATGACCACGACGTCGCCGTCTTCGAGCAGAAGGTTGAGTTGCGCGCCGCCGCTGGACGTCACCACGCGGCCAAGCGGGGAGACGTTGCGGGCGCGGTCGACGAAATGCCGCACGAGCTCCGCTTCTTGCACGCGGATCTGGGACTCGCCCTGGGACTGGCTGAGCGAGAGGAGCGCGTTGCGCTCGAGCCGGTCCAGGCTGTCTTGAATCGACCGACGCTGCTCGCGGGCGACTCGAGTGCGCCGCAAATGCACCATCTCTGGTTCGGCGACCTCGGCGTGCACGGGGACCCAGTTGAGCACGTCCTGAAGACGCGCCCCGCGCCGGACCGCGATCTCGGTCGGTCCGGTGACTTCGCCCTCGAGCCGCACGACGATGTGGTCGGTGCGGCCTTCTTCCCGGAACGACACCACGTCGCCATCTCGCAGACGCGCCTCCGCGAACGAAGCGGTGGGGAGCGCGCGAACGGTGGGACGACCGCCGCGCACCCCGCGCAGGGTGACTTCGGTCGCGCGCGAAGTGCTGGCGACCACGTCGAGGACTTCGCGACCGGGCACTTCGTCTGCGGACAGCTCGACCTGTACCGCCGCGCCCGCGCCCTGGACTTCGACCGAAGGGCCGCGCCGGCCGACGAGGATCGTGTCGCCGTCGGTGAACTGCACCTCGGGCAACGTGCCGCGCAGGAGGAAGTCGTAGAGATCCATCTCGGCGATCGGCGCGCCGGCCCGCATCACGGTCACGTGGCGGTAGCTGCCGGCCGATGGCTCGATCCCGCCCGCCTGGTCGAGGAAGAACAACACCGAGTCGGAGGGAATGCCGGCGTAGCGGCCCGGACGACGCACGCCGCCGGTCACGAAGACCGCCACCGGACTCGCGTTGAGCAGGTTGGTGTAGACGCCGAAGTTGCCCCGGTAGACCCGGCCGATGGCGCCACGCACCGTGTCGGTGAGTTGATCGCTGCGCACGCCCTGCAGGTGGATGGGTCCGATCTCGGGCACGAACACGTTGCCCTGGGTGTCGACGCCGAAGACGTCGTTGATCGTCACCGTGCCCCAGGCGTTCACCATCACCCGGTCGCCGGGGAGGATCGTGTAGTCGGGGTTCAGCCCGTTCTCACGCTGGGCGGCGTAGTTGCCGCTGAAGAGGTTGGCGCCGAAGGGCGGCACGCCTGCGGGTTCGGCCGCAGGCTCGGCGTCGGTCGGGGGCGGGGTCTCGGGCTGCGCCAACCCGGTGGCCGAAGCACCGAGGACGAGCGCGAAGAGGACGGCGCAGGATCGAGCGCGGCGTGGGCTGAGGCGTCGCTGCAACATCAGACGTTCGCGTGTTCCCGAATGGACGCGATCAACAGCGTGCCGATGCCGAGGAGCGCGAAGGACAACACGAAGACCGTGAGGATCGACGAGAAGATCTTCGGGTACGTGGAGTCGTCCGGCTGCGAGGGGCCGGCGATGGTCGCGAGGTAGCGGTGCTGGCGGGAGGCTTCGATGCGCGAGACTTCGAGCGAGGTCACAGCGGACTCGTACGCGCGCTCCGCGAACTCCTTTTCGACCACCGCGGGTTCGAACTCCGCGATGGTGGTGTGCAGTCCTTCGGTATCGTCGCTCGCGAGTCGGCGGCGCTGGCGCTCGAGCTGGCCTTGCAGTGACGCGACGTGCTGGCGCTGGGCCACGAGGCGCGGTGCGGTCGGTTGGAGGGACGCCCGCAGGGTGTTGAGTTCGGCGCGTGCCGCGACGAGCTCCGATTCGATCGCGGTGCGCACCCCGAGGATCGCCTGCGCGCTCGAGGTCGGGTCCAGTTCCGCGCCCTGACCCTGGAGCTCGACAATGGCGCGCCGCGCGTTCCCGAGCCGCGTTTCGGCCCGCTCGACTTCGGACTCGGCGAGCGCGATCCGATCGCGGCGGGCGCGCTCGGTCAGGTCGTTGACGACCTGTTCGCTGGCTTCGAGAATGGCGCGTGAGAATGCGTGGGCTTTCTCTGCGGAGAACGCTCGGACCCGCAACGTCAGCACGCCCGACGCGGTGTCGTGTTCGACCCGCACCTTGTCGAGGTAGTCGTCGTACCGCTGCTCTTGCGCCGCATCGCCCGAGAGCCGGGAGACGAAGTCGACATCGGCGTTCTGGTAGTGGCTGCTGAAGTTCTCTTCGGCTTCGAGGTGCGCGAGCATGTCCCGCGACCGAATGTGTTCCTGCACGAGCAAGGTGTCGCGTCCGGCCGAGTTGCCCGGCACCGCAGCGAACAGGAGCTCGAGTCCGGCCCCACCGGCACCATCGGCGCTCTGGATCGTGAAACTTGTGACCGACTCGTATTGGGGGCTGGCCATCGCGCTGTAGTAGATGGACGCCAGCGCGGTTGGGAGGCCGACACCGATGAGCAGGCGCAAGACGAGCCGCCGCATGCGCAGCTTGCGGAGGTCTTTGACGGTCGCGACGCGCCGGTCTGCGGGAATGGGTCCGGTCATGCCGCCACCTCGTAAGCCTGCTGGGCTTCGTCCAGATCGTCGAATACCTCGAGCCGACCTCGTCGAAGGATCGCCACCTTGGAGCAGTACTGTTTGATCGTGTTCATCTGGTGGCTGACGATGATCACAGAGCTGCGTTCGCGGCGTTTGGCAAACTCCGCTTTGCACTTCTCTTGAAACGCCTTGTCGCCGACGGCTGTGACCTCGTCCACGAGGTACGTGTCGAAGTCGATGGCCATGCTCAACCCGAAGGCGAGGCGCGCCCTCATGCCGGACGAATACGTGCGCACGGGCATGCGGAAGTACGTGCCGATCTCGGCGAACGCGCGGGCGTATTCGACGACACTGTCGATGTCTTCGTCGTAGATGCGTGCGACGAACTTGCAGTTCTCTTCGCCCGTGAGCGAGCCATTGAACCCGCCTGCGAATCCGATCGGCCAGGAGACGCGACCGTGGCGGATCACTTCGCCCGCGTCGCACATCTCGGCGCCGCCAAGGATGCGAAGCAACGTGGACTTGCCTGCGCCATTCGGCCCCACGACCCCGACGCTAACGTTGCTCTCGAACGTGTGGGTGATTCGGTCGAGCACGACGTGGTCGCCGGTCTTGGTCCGGTAGGCTTTGGTGACGTCTCGCAGCTCGATCATGACAACTGCACCTTTCGACGCACCACCCGCTCGAGCGTGAGTCCGACGAAGGCGAGGCCGATGATCCAGCACAACACGTAGCCCACGTCGACGTAGCGGGCCTCGTACTCGGTGAACCAGCCGCCACGCACGAGTTCGACGCAGTGGAACACCGGGTTGTAGAGGAGCATGTTGCGCACGCTCAGCGGCAGCATGTCCGCTGTGAAGAAGAGGCCGGAGATCCAGAAGATCGGCCGCATCAACGGTCCCTTGATTCGGTCGATGCTGTTCGAAAGCACGCTCAGCGCACAGAACACCAGGCCGAGTGCGATGCCGAGCAGACTCGCCAAGCCGAGGCCGAGCGCGACCTGCAGCAGATCGTCGAACTCGAGCCGACCCATGTACAAGCCGAAGCCGCCGAGGATGATCAGAAAGATCGTCACGTAGGTGGCGAACTCGAGCAGGCCGCGCGCAAGGATCAGATCCAGCGTGTGCACGTGCGGGTAGAAGAGCAGCGCCTTGTTGCCGGTGATCGCCAGGCTTCCCCGGTCCGCCGACTTCATGACGAGGTCGTAGGTGATGATGCCGGTGGCCAGAAACGGGATCGTCTCCATGCCGCCTGGCATGGTCCGGCCGAGCAAGGCGTAGAAGCCCCAGAACGTCGCGATCCAAAACATCGGCTCGAGCAGCGCCCAGATGTAGCCGAGTTGGTGCTGGCCGAACCGGGTGCGGGTCTCCCGCAGCGCCAGTGCGTGCACGACGCGAAACTGGGTGAGCGCCCCCTGCAGAAGCACACTCCCGCGGGGCGGGGAAGGAACAGAAGTGGACGCCGTAACGCTCATTCGACCGACCCGTCCGAAGCACGATCCGGCTCGAGCGCCGGTGCTTCGACCGAATCCGCACGGGTCGCCTCTGCGGGCTCACCAAACGGATCGGGGACGAACACCCACTGGCCGGCCGCGTCTTCGCAGACCAGCCGCAAGTGATCCGAATGCACCCGGCGGCATCGCCGACCGCTCGCGGCCGCGTAGGTCGGTTCGAGCTGAAAACTTTGGCCTGCGACCGAGAGCTCGGCGAGATCCACGGCGCTCGGGAGCCGCTCGAGCAGGGCGCGCTCGGCGTCGTTGACCGCGAGCTCGGTGCCGGGGCGCAGTTCGGGGGTGTAGAAGATCTCGTGTTCGGTGGGTGCGGCCGTCCCGCACGCGCAGCACAGGCAGAAGAGCGCCACGCTCGCGGGCGCGAACTCAGCGTGCAGACGCCGAAGCACTCTGTGGCCGTGCCCATCCACGTGTCACTACCGCGACACCAATCCGCACACCCGACCGGAACGGTCGACGACGACGAGGGACTCGAGCGACTCGCGCTCCATGCGTCGGCGTGCTTCGTCCAGGCGGACATCGGCTTGAACGACGGGCGGCGTAGGGTTCATCAGTTCGGTCACGTTCAGCTCGAGGCTGTCGGCCGCGAGCGCGCGCTGGGCTTCGGCCCGACCGACCACACCACGAAGGCGGGCACCATCGAGCACGAGCACGAGCGCGGCCCCCTCGCCAGTCAGACGGAGAAGGCAGTCGCGGGCCGTGGCGCTGCACGAGACCGCCGGGATCGGATCGGTCGACATGCCGTCGCGAACCGTAGCGAGCTTCTTTCCGAGGCTGCCACCCGGGTGAAGCGCCGCGAAGTCTTCGGCTTCGAAACCGCGCAGACGCATCAGCGCGATCGCCAAGGCGTCCCCCATAGCCAATGTCGCCAACGTCGAGCTGGTCGGCGCCATGCCGATCGGCCCGACCTCACGGCGAACCGAGACATCGAGCGCCACGTCGACGCCGCGGGCCAAGCTGCTCTCTGGGCGGCCGACCAGCGCGATCGTGCGCACGTCGATGGCGCGCAGCCGAGGCAGGAGCGCCAACACTTCTTTGGTCTCACCGCTGCAGGAGATGAGGATCACCGAGTCGGCCTTGGTGAACATGCCGAGGTCGCCGTGAAGGGCCTCGCCCGAGTGCACGAAGAACGCCGGGGTTCCGGTCGAGGCCAGGGTCGCAGCGATTTTCCGGCCGATCAGGCCCGACTTGCCGATGCCCGTCAGGATGACGTGGCCACGGGTGCCGTGCATCAGCCGCGCGGCGCTCCCGAAGTTGGTGTCGACCCGGTGGCTGAGCGAGCTGATCGCTTCCGCCATCTCCCGAAGCGACTCGCGCGCATCCGTGGCGAGCGGGTCGATGGAGGGAACATTGGAATCGCGTGATCGTGCGGCTGTGCCGTCGAGGGGCATGAGAAGCTACTCCGCGTCCGAGTGAGAGCGGATGAACGTAAGGGGGTGGATTGGGCCTTCGGATCTCATCAGAGATTTCACGAGAGCGCCATTTTCGCGGCCTCGTAGCGCAGGAACGGAAGGTCCGCAATTGCGGATCCGCCCGGGCCGGGAAGACCCCCGTGGATCCAAACTGAACATCCTGCTCGCGTGGTTGGGCATTGGCGTGAGCTTTTGCACCTTTCGTACCACGCAGAAAACACCGAAGTTCGGAGGATCAGGGCGGTTTCGGCGAACCCAGGCCCCGTGGGTGACGGACACGAATGTCGCGGGTGCGCCGCCGGTGCGACAGATCCTTGGGCACAGCCCAAGATCTCGAGACCGCTCCAGGTGGCGAATTCCAGCCCGCCCGCACTGCAGGTTCCAACCTCGCATCTCCCAGACATCAGCCCGCGATCTCCAGGGGGGAACTGGCGGAACGAATCGCCGCAGATCAGCCGAAGCCGAGCGTCGCGAGGTAGATGGCCGCGCCAAGCGCCAACGCACCGACCAACAGCCAGATCAGACTGATCACCACACCGGCTGCCCCGCTCGGCTCCTTGACCACCGCCGCCCGACCTGCGGGCGCCTGGGCCTGGTCAGGCGGTCCCTGGAACTCGGCGAAGGGCAATACGACCCCCCCCGAAGAGGGCGGCCCCGATGCAGGTCCGGGAGGCGTGAAGGAAGGCGGAAACGACTGCGGCGGGTGGGCGGGCCCCGGCGGTCCAGGCGGCGTGAACGCGGGTGGAAACGAAGGCTGCGAAGGGCGGGGTGCCGGGCCAGGTGGCGCCATCGGGGTCAGCTGGGGACGGGAGCCCACGAGGATGCGTGGGGCGCTTCCCGGCGGGCTCGCCATCAGCGATTCGAGGTCGTCGAGTTCTTCGACCTCCTCCTCTGGATCGGTGAAGTGCGCCTGCGTCGCCACCACGGTGTGGTCGTGCACGAAGCTCGTGGACGGGCGTGCCGGCTCACCCGTCAGCCCGGCCTCTGCCCAGCCGAGCGGCGCTTCTCGGAGCTTGTCTTTCATCACGGTCGCGAGCAGGCCCGCGAGCATGGAGGAGTGCACCGACCCCGCCGAGGGTTGCGCGGCGAAGATGCGGTCGCGCAGGTCCTTGCCAGACCGGACGCGGTCGGTGACGTCTCGACGCAGCGCCGCCATCACCACTTCTTCGAGCGCTTCGGGCATCTCGCCGAACATGCTCGGGGCCGGCACCTGCGGGTTGCGCACCATGTCGAGCAACTGGACTTCGTTCGCCGCGCGGAAGAGCCGACGCGAGGTCAACATCTCCCACATCACGATCCCGGTCGCGTACACGTCGGTTCGACGATCGAGGTGTTGGGCGTTGGCCTGCTCGGGGGACATGTAGCCGATCTTGCCGCGGATGACGCCGACTCGGGTCTTGTCCGCGCGCGCGCTCGACTTGGCGATGCCGAAGTCGATGACTTTCACGTGGCCGCCGTACGACAAGAGGATGTTCTGCGGACTCACGTCGCGGTGGACCACGTCGAGCAAGTTGCCGTGCTCGTCTCGAAGCTCGTGGGCCGCATGCAGGCCATCGGCGATCTGCGCGCCGATCCACGCCACGAGATCGGGCGAGAGTCGTCGGCCCTGTTGCGCGAGCGCGCGGAGCAGCTCGAAGAGGCTGCATCCATGCACGTACTCCATGACCATGAGGTACGTGCCCTCGGCCTCGAGCAGCTCTTCGACCCGCACCACGTTCGGGTGCTGGATGAGCACCGCGAGGCGGGCTTCGTCCAAGAACATCTGGACGAACTTCCGGTCCTTCGCGAGCGCCGGGTGCACGACCTTGATCGCCACCGCGCGCTGGAACCCGGCGACCCCGCGCTTGCGGGCCAGGTGCAGCGACGCCATGCCCCCGGACTTCACGTGATCGATGATCTCGTATCCGGCCAAGGATTGACCCGGCTTCAGCTCCATTCCCCGGCAGTCTCGCCGCCTGGGACGCCGGGATCAACGTTTTCTCCGTGCCGGCTCGGTGACGCCGGGGGTGGAGACCGCGTCTCCACGGCGAGTCGTTGGATGGGGTGGGTCAGTCGTTGGCGGCGGGACGTGAGTCGCGGGACCGCCGAGTGCGTCGGGTCCAGTCAGCCCGCCAGCGCAGCGGCGATGTCGGACTTCAAGTCGTCCACGGACTCCAGGCCCACGCTCAGCCGAACGAGGCCGCCGGTGATGCCGAGGGCTTCTCGGGTCGCTTCCGGCACCGAGCCGTGCGTCATGATCGCCGGGTGTTCGATCAGGCTCTCCACGCCGCCGAGGCTCTCGGCCAACGTGAAGAGCTGGGTCTTCTCGAGGAACGAGCGGGCGGCGGGCAAGCCGCCCTCCAGGGTGACCGAGATCATGCCGCCGAAGCCCGACATCTGACGGGCGGCGAGCGCATGCTGAGGATGGCTCTCGAGGCCCGGGTAGAGCACGCGGGCGACGCCCTTCTGTCCTTCGAGCCACGTCGCGATCGCCAGCGCACTCTGGCAGTGGCGCTCGATGCGAACCTCGAGCGTCTTGAGTCCACGGAGCACCATGAAGGAGTCGAACGGGGAGAGGATCGGCCCAGTGGCGTTCTGGAGGAACCGAAGCTGCTCGATGAGCGCTTCGTTCGAGGAGATCGCGACTCCGCCGACCACGTCGCTGTGGCCGTTGAGGTACTTCGTGAGCGAGTGCACGACGAGGTCCGCGCCGAGCTCGAGCGGGCGCTGCAGAACCGGCGTCGCGAAGGTGTTGTCGACGCCGATCAGGATCGACTTCGACTTCGCCCGGACGCACGCCACGACGGCGGCGATGTCGACGACCTTCAACATGGGGTTGGTGGGGGTCTCCACCCAGACGAGCTTGGTCGCGTCCGTGATCGCCGCGTCGATGTTCGCGACGTCGGTCATGTCGACCCAGCTCGTCTCGATGCCGAACGGCTTCATCACCTTGTCGAGGATCCGGAACGACCCGCCGTAGACGTCGTCGCTCGCGACCACGTGGTCGCCCGGCCGCAGCGTCATCAGCAACGTGGTGAGCGCCGCGCACCCGCTGCCGAACGCCACCGCCTGCGTGCCGCCTTCGAGCGCCGCGAGGCACGCTTCCAAAGTGTGCCGCGTCGGGTTGTCGGTGCGCGCGTACTCGAACCCGGAGTGCACCCCTGGGCTCTTCTGCGCGAACGTGCTCGAGAGCACGATCGGCGTCATCACGGCGCCGTGGGTGGGGTCGGGAACCTGGCCGGCGTGAATGGCGAGCGTGGCGATCGAACGCGTGTCGAGCTTCATGGGAGCGGCTTAGGTCATCTGTGGAATCGCCGCCACCGAATCCGTCAGCGGAGTCGGGGGTTCGGGCAGATCATCGGGTGGTGGCCGATCGCGTAGGACGGGCGCGCGAGGGTCTGTACACGCACCCGTGCCCGAAGCGCTTTGGGGAGCTTCGACTTGTGGGTGGTCGTGTGGATCTCGAGAGCCGGGTTCGGGTGGTCGAGGAGCGCCGAGAAGTCCGCGAGCTGGCCGCACCGCTGGAGCGAGATCCGGGCGAGCTGAGGCAGCGCTTCGAGGCCGCGAAGGTCGGTGAGCTGATGGGTGTCGTCGAGCCAGAGGCTGTGGATCTGGTTGTCGGCCGGGAGCTGCGAGAGCGCACGCTCGAGGTTGGGGAGTTCTTTGGAGGTCGACAGATCGAGCGACCGGAGCGCAGGCAGGTCGCGCAGCGGGACGTCGACCGGACCATGCAATCCCAGCACTTCGATGTTGGACAGCGTTGGCAACCCCACGACGGACGACGCACGCGCGCCGATCTGGAGCCGCGTGAGGTTCGGGAGGTCGTACAGGAAGCTGTAGTCGCTCGCTTGTTTCGTGCCGAGGTCGAGCGCCTCGAGCGACCGCAGTTGACCGAGCGGGCGGCGGTCGGTCGCGCCGGCGCCCGGGTACAACCTCAAGGAACGAAGGGAAGGCAGCGCCCCGAAGTCGAACGCCGCGAGTTTCGTAGGCGTGCACTCGAGGCGCTCGAGGTGGGCGAGTTCGAGGCCACCGAACGAGGTCAGTTGGCTTGCGCGGTGGATGCGAACGGAGCGCAGCTCAGGACACGCGCTGAGGTGCCGGAGAGACGTGAGCGCCGCGTCGCTCACGAACAGGTGTTTCAACTTTGGGAACGATCGGAGAAACGCGAAGTCGTCGCGCACCCAGTTCGACCAAACCGCGAGCCATTCGAGCGGCAGCGGGGCCGACGCGGGCTGAAGCATCAAGCTCTGGGTCTGAAGACCGCGCAACGCGGGCAAGGAACGGAGTGCGTCGAGGGAGAAGGTTTGCTCGTGGGTGTCGCCGAAGAGCGCGAGGGACGCGACCTCGGCGAGCGCAGGTCGCGGATCGCCTGGGAACGTCTCGGCCGGTGCCGAATCCACGATCTCGAGCAACCGCGTAAGCGGAGGCTGGCCCTTGTCGCCGAAGTGGTCGGCGCGCAGCATGTCGCCGAGATCCAACGGGTCGACAGCGACCCCCGAGAGCAGTTGCGCGTAGGTGTCCGGATCGCCGACCGAGCGGAAGAGTTCGATCGCCTGGGTCTCGCGCCCAGCGGACAAGAGCGCACTGATCTTCTTGGCGTGCCCCGAGAGGCGTGGCTTGCGTGCCTTCTTCAATGGGGTCTTCGGCACCTCGAGGCCGAGCCGCGCGACCTCGGCGACTTCGTCACGAACCCAATGCACCTCGGGAAGCCGGTCGAACACGGAAGTGCGATCGAGATAGAGGTGCGGTGTGCCGTCGCGCTTCGTGAGCATGAGGCACGCACGGCTCGTGACGACCTGACGCGGCAACGCGTCGACGCGCAGCGCTTCGTTCGTCTTCTGGACCTTCCGGCCGAGGTTGCGCCGGGTGATCTCTGCGTTGATCGCGTCGGCGAACTTCCACGGCGCACCCCGCACGAGCAGCCAGCGCACATGGTCCCGCCACTCGACCGCGACCCGGCCCGCCTCCGAGAACTTGTGCTCGCTCGGCCAGGTCCAGGGTGGGAACGCTTCGGTGACACGTCCGTCGGCGAGCGCGAGAACCAAGGGTCCGATCGACACCCTGTGGGCCCCGTAGGCGGCTTCGATCCGGCCTGCGTCGAGCAGCGCCAGGGTGGCCGCGGGCCCGATGTCGGCCGCGGGCTCGTCGAGCCGTCCATCGAAGAGCGCCGGGTGCGCGTGCCAGCGGTGCGGAAAGTTCGTCTCGGAGTACGCCCCCACCCCCAGCTCGTGCGTCTTCTTCCCAGTCTTCCACGCCAGCCACAACGCGTTCGGCGGCTTCGGAGGCGCGACCGCCTCGAGTTGCGCCAAGAGCACGATGCCCTCGTTGCCGGTCGAGACCTGACCGTCCCGGGTACGCGGCAATCGACGCAGCACTCGAGCGACGTCGAGATGCTCGACGAGTGCCATCGCGCGCTCTCGTGCGGCGGGCGTCAGCAGATCGAACGACTTCGTCTGGAGTCGAACACCCGCCTGGGTCCGGCGGTCTTCGTTTGGTTTAGGCGCGGCGTCGAGCTGCTTCGCCATGCCCAGCCGCGCCGCACACACCGCCCCCCAGCGGCGCGCTTCCAGGGCGACGAATGCGCGCGCGTCGCGCTTCGTGGTCACGACGGGTACTCGGATCGGTGAGGCACGTACGGCGGCATCAAGCGCGCACCGCGCCTCGGGCTCAGATGCCGGGGCAGTTCACGATGCGGATCGACGCCGGCTCGGTGGGCGCCATCGGCCGCGTGATGTCGCGCTGGAGCAGATCCGGGTTCGAGGGCGAGGGCAGGTGCGAGCAGAGCACCGTGGTCCGCAGCTCCGGCCCGTCTTCGCCGGCCTCGTTGAATGTGATCGGTCCGATCTGACACGGCTGCGCCTCGCTCGGCGCGTTGGCGCCGCAGAGGCCCTCGACCGGTCCGCCGAAGTTGTTCGCGTCGTCGATGACGGTGATGCGGCACGACGCGCCGCGCACGGTGCCGCCTTCGGTGCTCGTCACGATGCCGCTGACGGCCATGAGCTGTCCGCTGTTCGGCCCGAGCGTGAAGTCGACGATGCGGGTGCCGTCGGACTCGTCGATGTTGCAGGTGGCCGTGACGCCCTCGGTGCCGTCGAAGTTGAACACGTCGACCGTCTCCCCGTTGCGCGGACACATGGGAAAGCCGGGCGGGCATCGCACCTGCCACTGGGCGTCACCAAACACACCCGCGTTGCCGTCTCCGCAGGAGAACGATGCAAGCAGGCCAAAAGCGAGGAGGGTTCGAAACATTTTCGTGGGTCTCCGGGGGGAAGTGGGAGCCGTACAGCCCCTCGCAGTCCCCGTGCATGCAGGTGTAGCAACCTCCGTGGTTGGAGGGCAAGAAGCCGTTGCATTCGGATGGCCCAATCCCCGGAAACCTCCCGGGTGGTCGGAGGACCGTTGTTCTGGCAGACCTCCCGGGTGACCGAGGCGAATCGAACGGCCCCTCCCCTGCCGGATGAAACGGAACTGGGCGAGCTCACGGACGATGCCCTGACCGGACGGTTTCGCATTCTGCAGCGCAAGCGCGGCCACCGGTACAGCGTGGACGATCTGTTGACCGCGCGAGAGGCGATGCGGGCGCTGGAAGGGCAACCCGCTCCGGAGGCCTACCTCGACCTCGGATGCGGCATCGGCTCGGTGCTGCTGATGGTCGCCCACCACCTGTCGGAGGCGCGCATCGTGGGGGTGGAAGCCCAAGCGCTCTCCTTCGGGTTGGCCGAGCGCAACGTCGCGCGCAATGGGCTCGACCAGCAGGTGCGGCTCATCCACGGGGATCTTCGGGACCCCGCGGTTCATGCGGACGCGCTGTCGGACGGCCGGTTCGACCTCGTGACTGGCACCCCGCCCTACGCGCCGCCGGGCACGTCGGTCCCCTCCCCAGACTCGCAGCGCTGTTTTGCGCGGGTGGAGATGCGCGGCGGGATAGAGGACTACCTCGCGGCGGCCGCCAAGCTCGTGAAACCCACTGGACGCGTGGTGGTGTGCGGCGTCGCGAACGCGCCCGAACGCGCGCGAACTGGCGCTGCGGCGGCTGGTCTGCGCATGCTCTGCCGCGTGGACGCCATTCCCCGAGCCGGGCGTGAGGCACTGTTCAGTGTCTGGACCTTCGCGCCGGAGGCGGCAGCACCAGATGCACCTTTCGCCGAGCGTGCCTACGTGGCGAGGGACGCAGACGGCCAACGCACGGAGGCGTCGTTTCGCATCCGGACGTTCTTCGGATTCGATCCGCCGACGGAGCAAGACTCGTGAGTGGCAAAGAGGTTCCCAAGAAGAAGGGCGCGTCCAAAAAGGGCGCGTCCAAGACCGGCGCGTCCAAGACCGGCGCGTCCAAGACCGGCGCGTCCAAGAAGGGTGCGTCCAAGCCGAAGTCGAAGCAGAAGCTGAAGCTGAAGAACAAGAACAAGGGCAAGCCGCGCCGCATGCGGGCGGAGGCCCACGCGCCAGCCGAAGACCGGGCAGAATCGGCGCCCCCGAAGTCGAAGCCGAAGTCGAAGTCGGAGAGCAAGTCGCGTGCGCCCGAATCGAAGAGTCGAACCGCACGACCCGACATCCCGAGAGCCCGTCCGCACGGCCCGCGTCCGAGTCGTCCCCGGCCTGAACGCGAGGACCGCCAAAAACGTTCGCTCTCGAACCAAGGCGGCGAGACCGAGGTCCACGGTCCCCGCGAGATCGTCGAACCCCTGCGCCGGGCCCTCGACGCGACGTCCGCCGATCCCGACGAACTCACGCATGGGTTTCATGCCTACCCGGCCAAGATGCATCCGGCGGTCGCCTACCACTTGCTCGAGACGTTCCAGGGCACGGTGCTCGATCCCTTCTGCGGCAGCGGCACCGTGCTGGTCGAAGCGCGGGTGGGTGGACGGGTGTGCGCCGGGGTGGATCTGAACCCGCTCGCGCTGCGGGTGGCCGAGGTCAAGACCGACGTCCGCCACGGTCGACACCGCAAGCGGTTCGCCACGGCGCTCCACGAAGTCGCCGCGCGTTCAGAAGAACGGGTGCGCTCCCGCGTGGACGTGCGCGCGCCGGTGCCGGGCCACCACATCTCCTGGTACGGCCCGCACGTGCTCAAGGAGCTCGCCGGGCTGCGCGAAGAGATCTTGGACGTCGAGAACGAGGCCGACTCGCGGGCGCTCGAGGTCGTGCTCAGCGCGATCGTCGTGAAGTTCTCCCAGCGCCGTTCGGAGAGCGCACCGAAGCCCACCCCCAAACGCATTCGCAAGGGTCTCGTCACCGAGTTCTTCGTGCGCAAGGGCGAGGAGCTGGTCGATCGCTGGGCCAAGCTCGAACAAGCGGTGCGTTCAGAAGGCGGCGGCGGTCAGCCACCGATTCTGCGGTTCGGCGACGCGCGTGATCTTCCGCGTGTCTTGCCGCGCAACCGGCAGTGGGATCTGGTGATCAGTTCGCCCCCGTACGGCGGCACCTACGACTACGTGGAGCACCACGAACTGCGCTACCCCTGGCTCGGGCTCGATGCGCGCGAACTGCAGGAGCACGAGATCGGCGCGCGCCGCCACCTCGCCCACTCGGACGACGCGCCGACATGGGAACAGCAGGTTCACGACTTCCTCACGTCGATCGAATCGGTGCTGAGCAAAGACGGGGTGGTCGTGTTGCTGGTCGGCGATGCGCAGATCGGGCAGCGCCGGATGAACGCCGCCGCACAGCTCGTGCGCATCGCGCCGGAAGCGGGCTTGCGTGTGCAAGGCAGCGCCTCTCAGACGCGTCCGGATCGAACCGGCGGACGGCCCCGCGAAGAACACCTCGTCATGCTCACGCGTTAGCGTGTGACCCGCGCCTGGCTCGCTTTCGCGAGAAGGGCGTCCGACTCCTCTTGGGCCGGCCCCATACCCCGTCCGGTGACATGGCGCCTCGCGTCGACCGCCTTCGCCGCCTCGGTGAACGCGCGCCACTGGCGGCCATGCCTTCGCGGTTCGCGAAACGGGCCGACGATCGCGGGACGGATTGGGTATGCTCGCCGCATGTTGTCTTGTGGTCGGTGGTTGCTGGTTCTGACAATTCTTTCGGCCTGCGGAGGCGACGACGACGCCCCCGACACCGGCACCCGGCCCGATGCGGGCGACGCGGCGACGTTCTGCAGCGGCGACGAGGCGTGCGACGACGGGATGTTCTGCAACGGCGCCGAGCGCTGCCTGCCGGGCGCCACGGGTGCGGACGACAACGGCTGCGTCGCGGGTGAGATGCCCTGCCCGGGGGCCTCGTGCGACGAGACCGTCAACCGATGCGGCGACTCCTGTTCGATGCCCGATGCGGACGAAGACGGTCACGACGCCATCGCGTGTGGAGGCGACGACTGCGACGACGGGCGCAGCACCGTGCACCCGGACGCCGCCGAGATCTGCGACATCGAAGGCATCGACGAGGACTGTGACCCGAGCACGCTTGGCGGCGTCGACCGCGACGGGGACGGGTACGAAGACGCGCGCTGCTGCAATGGCGACACGTGCGCTGACGACTGCGACGACGGGCGCGCCAACACGAGCCCACTCGCACCCGAGATCTGCGACGGCCTCGACAACGACTGCGACGGCGCAGTCGACGAAGGCGCCACCATCATGGGGTTCGTCGACGACGACCGCGATCTCTACGGCGACCCCGACCGGCCGATCATGGGGTGTCCGGGCTGGCCCGGCGTCTCGACCTCGCCGATGGACTGCGACGACACCGACCCGACGGTGAACGCGGGCAGCCCTGAGATCATGGACTCGGTCGACAACGACTGCGACGAACTCGTCGACGAGATGACCGTCGCGGTGGTCTGGTACCCCGACGACGACGGCGACGGATTCGGGGCGAACGACTTCGCGCGCACCATCGTCACGTTCGGCGTGCCCGATGGTTACTCGGTGCTGCCGAGCGACTGCGACGACATGGACCCGGACCGCAACCCGTTGACGGACGAGCTGTGCAACGCCCGCGACGACGACTGCGACCCGGAGACCGCCTTTGTGCTCGGTCTTCACGACACCGAGGACGACGACGGAGACGGATATCCGGACGCCGCATGTCCTGGCATCGACGCGGCGGACGCGGACTGCGACGACACGGACCCGAGCCGCTACCCCGGCGCATTCGAACGCTGCGACGGAGTCGATGAAGACTGCGACGGCATGGTCGACGAAGACTGCGACGTGCCCGTCGATGCAGGCATGCCCGACGCCGGCATGTCGGATGCCGGCGTCGACTCGGGCGGGCCGCGCTGCCCGCCCGGCGGTTGCGCCCCGCCCTTCCCCAGCACCGGCGCCGACGGCGATCTCATCCTCACCGGTTCGACCGAGCTGACCTTGGACCCCGGCGTCTACCACTACGACCGCATCGACATCGGCGCGAACGCGGTGATCACGACCAACGGCACCGGCGTGCTCGAGTTGAGGGCGCGTCAGCCCATCGTGATCCGAGGCCGCATCGATCTCGCCGGCGGCAACGGCGCGACCGGCCGCGAGACCGCCTGTTCCGCTGGCGTGTTGCCGGGCCGGCCGGGTGGCAACGTCGGCCGATCGGGGACCGCGGGTGTCTCGGGCAGCTGCGGCCTCGGCGGTGACGGCGGCCTCGGCACCGAAGGAGGTCGCGGCGCGGGCTCGTGCGCGAACGGCGGCTTCTTCGGCGGCGGGGGCGGCGCCCGCAACCGCGGCGACGCGGGCGGCGGCGGCGGCGGCTTCGGCGGGGGCGGTGGCGGCGCATCTCGGGCCGGCGGCGATGGCGCCGGTGGCAGCGGCGCGCGGGAACTCTCGGGCACCACCGGCGGCGACGGCGGCATGTCCACGATGCCTGCCCAAGGCGGCCGCACCTCCGTGCCGGAATACGACGGCGCCGACGGCTTGCCTCGTGGCGGCAGCAGCACGTCGTGCGCGACGGGTGGCGGCGGAGGCGGCGGCTCGATCGGCGAAGACGCTGCAGCCGATCTCGCGGTGATCGACACGTTCCGACCCGGCTCGGGTGGCGGCGGCGGCGGGGGCGGCATCTACAACACTTCGCGTTGCGGCGAAGGCGGCGGCGGCGGCGGCGGCGGCGGCGCGCTGAGACTCGCGAGCCACGACAGCATCACCGTGACCAACACCGCCCGCATCTCGGTGGCCGGGGGCGAGGGCGGCAACGGTTCGGGCACCGCGGGCGTCGGGGGCTCCGGCAGCGGCGGGGGCGGCGGCGGATCGGGTGGCGTGCTCTACCTCGCGGCGCCGAGTGTGCGCATCGACTCCGGCTCCGTGGTGGATGCCCGCGGCGGTGCCCGCGGAACTGTTCCGCGTTCTTGCGGTGGAGGCACCAGCGCCGGCGGCGCCGGCGGGCTCGGACGCATCCGGCTCTCGGTCGAACCGAGCACCTGCACGGTAACCACGACCACGTACCCGCCCATGCCCGAGAGCGGCTGCGTGCCGAACACCACGCCGGGCCAAGTCTACATCGGCGCCTACCCCCGCTGAGCTCGACCGAGGCGCTGCACGCATGCCGAGCCCGGCCTGCGTCGGTGTACACTCCCACCATGCAAAGCCAGTCACAGCAGGCCATGACGCATTGGATCGGGACGCTCGCGTCCGGCGGCATCATTCGCACCGCGCACGAAGAAGCGGGTCTCACCGTGGCCATCTTCGTCGTCGGAGAAGACCGCCTGAGTGAACTCCGCGAGTGGATGGTCGCGCAGTCGCGGGAGACCATCGTGCGCGAGCAACGCGCGGCGATCGAGATCTGCATCTGGATGGCCAACGCGGATCGCAAACTCGATCCCGAAGAAGCCCACTTGCTCAAGCAGCTGATCGGCAAGAGTGGTCTCGACGAAGACACCCAGGACTTGCTGGTCGCCGAGGTGCACGACCCGCCCTCGCTGGCCGGCATCGAAGACCGCGTGACCCATCCGGTGCTGCGCGAACTGCTGCTCGCGCTCAGCTGGGAGCTGGCGATGAGCGACGGGTCGATCGACGCATCCGAAGAGAACTTCGCCACCGGGCTCGCCGTGCGTCTTGGGGTCGACGAGGCGCGGGCCGCCGAGATCAAGGATGCGGTCGTGGCGCGCGTGAGCATGCCGCCCGCGCCGTGAGCCCGTGCGTTTGAGTCCCGCTTCCATGGCGCACGCCGCCGCGCTGATGGCGCTCGTGTCCTGCGCGCACGCGGTGCCCGAACCCGAGGTGCAGCCAGAGCCGCCTCTCGAACTCGACCTGCTGACCTACAACGTGTGGATGCTCCCCGGGGTGTCCCGCGACATGGCGGTGCGGGCGGGGGCGATCCCCATGCTCGTCGACGGCACCGACTACGACGCGCTGGTGTTGACGGAGGCGTTCGCCGAGGCTCCGCGCGACGTGCTGGTGCGTGCGTTCGAAGAGCGCGGCTACCACCACGCCGAGGTGCTCGGAGCGCACGCGCCGAGCCACTGCCGGTCCCAGCTCGGCCCAATCGAGATCGGCACCTCGATGAGCCTCAACGGCGGTGTGCTGCTCTTCGCCCGTGAGCCGATCGAAGCCGCGGACGAACTCTTGTTCGGCGACCTGTGCGCGGGCGAGGACTGCTGCTCGGCCAAAGGCGTCTCCTACATTCGTTTCCGAAAAGAGGGCACCTGCGTGCACCTCTTTGGAACCCACTTGCAGAACCAGACGCCCATCGTGACCCAGCTCGACCCGAGCGAAGTGCGCCAACAGCAGGTGACCGCCATCCGGGCGTTCATCGACGCGACCCTCGCGTCCGCACCGTGCGGCGGGCCCGTGCTTCTGGCCGGCGACTTGAACTACCTGCCCGAGGATTGGGAAGAGGCCGCCCGAGAGTTCGCCTGGCCGTCGGCGATCGAGGGTCCGGCGTCTTGGGGAGGCGACGGAAACCGCTACGTGGAAACCGACGCGCCGGAGCACCTGGACTACCTCGTCGCCGTCCGGCCGGGACCCGCACCGCGTCACGCCCGGATGCAGACGCACCTCTTCCGCGCCGAGCTCGACGTCGCCCGCGGGCTGCTCGGCGTGCGGCGCCACACCCAGGTCACCGACCTCAGCGACCACCACCCAGTCAGCGGCCACTTCGCCTTCGACCGCTGAAGGCCGGTGGTGGCTGTCGCCAAGCCCGGAGCGCTCACCGCCACCGCGCCAACACGAGTTCGTCCCGGAGGGCGCGAAGGTCGTCCGCCCCCTCTTTCGCCAAGAGGAGGTCGAGGACCCGCAGCGCATCGTCGATCGCACGCCGCGCTGGCGCCGCGCCTTGGGTGCGCCGCGACGCCTCCGCCAAGGCGAAGTGAACCTGGAAAGCGAGCGAGAGCTCTTGGGTCGACGACTCGTCCAGCGCCGGCATGACTTCCAAGAGAAGCGCCTTCGCTTCTTCCGCGAGTCGGAGGGAGAGCTCGGCATCCCCGTTCGCGAGTGCAACCGACGAGGCGAGCACCCGGGACCGCACACGCTGGTCCCCCCGTTCACTGCGCGCCTCCTGCAAGACCAGACGATCCTCCAGTTCGACCAACCGAAGCGCGTTCGACAGCCCGTCGGCCGTCGCGCCCGACTCGCGTCCCAGCAGAGCGGCGCGCTCGAAGAGCGCCGCGAGGTCGGCGAGAAGGTCGGGCGGGGCCGAACCGACTTCCGCCAACCGGCTCTCCATGCGTGCGCGTCGCTCTTGCAAGTCGCCAGGGCGTCCCTCTTCGAGCGCCGTTCGCGCCAAGGCGACCTCGCAACGCGCGCGCAAGGCTGCCAAGGCGGGGTCGTCCTCGTGCGGCTCGAGCACCCGATCGGCTTCGTAGGCCCAGCCTCGGGCTTCGTCCGGCAGGTCGAGTCGGTGGTAGGCCGCGACCCCCTCGAGCAGCGCCAACGCGAGCACCGCATCGCGGCGTGGGATTCCCGGAGTTCGGTGCAGGACGCGCACCGCGTTCTCCAGGTGCTGCGTCCCTTGAAAGTCGCTCGATCCGAAACGCAGGCGGGCGCGGTAGATCTCGAGCCAGACACGATCTCGGTCGCTGCCCCCTTTGCGGAGGAAACGATCCGCGGTTTCGCACGCGGCCAATGCAGACGCGCGGTCGCCCCCGATCGCGAGGCTGGCCTCGAGCAACGCGACGCGGGTGCGAAGCACGACGGCCATGCCGCCGGTGGCACCGTGCGTGTCGTGCTCTTGCGCGACCTCGGCGAGCATCTGGCCCGCGCCACCACGATCCCCGAGGAACAGGAGCACGCGAACGAGTTCGCATCCCAGGAGCGCCCGCAGGTTCGCCTTCGACATCCTGTCCCCGGGCGCAGGCGCGCTTGGGCGCTCGGCACCGTCCTCTTCGAAACGCGTTGCTCGCGGCGTGCCTTCCTCGGCGAAGGCCGTTTCCGCAGGCTCGTCGGCGCGCGGGTCGTCCTCGGCGAACTGGGTCTCGGCCGGCCCCTCTGCAAACTGGGTTTCGGCGGGTTCCTCCGCGCCGGCGGAAGCGCCGAGCGGGACGTCGCGTACCGGCGGCGGTCGCGCGGGTTCGCTGCGCTCCACGGTGACCGAATCGCGCGCCCGAGTGAGCAGGAGAAAGTCCTCGAACGCCGCCCCACGGACGGTTCGGGCACGCCGAGCCACCGCACCCAGCCAGCGCTCGGGTGGCACCCAAGTCGCGATGGACTCGTCCCCCACCATGGCCACGACCCGGGACTCCACTGGTCCCGCGGTCGCGTCTTCCGGAAGCACGTCATCGAGTGCACGCTCCGCCTCCGTCATGGACGCCCAGCGGTCTGCCGGTGCCGGCGCGAGGGCTCGGCGCAGCACCGGTGCGAGGGCCTCGGGCATCTCGACGCCCTGAAGGGTGGAACCTTCCCGAAGATGTCGTTCCAACACCTCGAGGGCGACGAGCCCGCTCGCCCATTCCACCTGCCCATGGAAGAGGAACAACACGGTCAGCGCCCATGCGTAGACATCCGTCGCCGCCGTGACGGCGTCGCCGTTCACCTGTTCCGGCGCAGCGAACGCCGGGGTGAAGCCCGCCGCGGTGGCGTCGAGCACGCGTGCGATCCCGAAGTCCGTCACCTTGGCCGCGAGGGCGTCGGTGAGCAGCACGTTCCGTGGTTTCACATCACAGTGCACGACGCCGTGGTGGTGCGCTGCCCCAAGACCCCGCGCGATCTCGCGGGCGAGTCGCAAACGGTCTGTGGTGCTCAGTTCGAGGTCGGAGGCGGCTTCCTCGAGCGTCCCGTGCGGGACCAACTCCGCGAACACGAGCAGCTCGTCCGAGGTCATCCGAAAGAACCGAAACGCGGTCAGGTGGGGGTGCTCGGGGAGGTCCGCCCAAGTGAGCAACTCTTCCAGAAACGCGTCTCGCCGCGCCGGGGACGGCACGAGCACCCGCTTCATCGCGAAGTGCTGGCCGCTCTCTTTGCTCCGCAACGCGTGCACCTCGCCCATGCCGCCCACCCCGAGTCGCTCGAGGATCTCGAACTCGTTGGAAAGCGAAGCCACCAGTTCGGAGGGCAGGCTCATCGACTCGATCCCCGCGTGCGCCATCCTCGTCGTGAAGTCCGACCGGCGGTCATGTCAGCCCTCGGATGGCGACCAGCACAATAACCGTGAGCACACCGGCCGCGCCCAGCGCGACGAGGCCGACGGTGCGGAGGCGTTTGGCGTTTCTCTGATGGAGCTGCCGGAGCGGCGTTCCGACGAGCGCGAACCGGCGCGCATAACGGACCTCCTGCCCTCGACGGGCCATGGTCTCGCGAATGAAGGAGCGCGCGGAGAGCGCACTCGAGAGCGCACTCAGAATCACGATGGGGGTGAGCAGCCCCACCGTCACCCCGCCCGCCTCGACGATCCCCGGCGCCTCCGAAGCCAACGCGACCAGCAAGACGCCCAGGGCCGCGGGTGCGAGGAACCATGCGCTCAACAACCCTGCGAGTCCTGGGGCGGGCTGCATGGCGCGGGAGAGGCGGCCACCGACAGCGACCAGCGGCGGTCGCACGGGTGCCCCTCTCCAGAGCCGGCGCGCCAACATCTTCGATGCGAGAGGAAACCCGAGCAGTCCGAAGACGAGCGCGCAGAGAAGCGCGATCGCGAGCACCGGTTCGGCGGCGATGCCGACGACCAGCGAAACCAGCGTGACGGTCGCCGCGAGCAACATCATCGTCGCGAGGAAGATGAGTAGGCTGGTGACGATCCCCCACATGAGCGACGCGCCGATCGCACCCCAGAAGCGGATCCGGTAGAGCCACTTGATCAAGAGCGCTTCGAGGACGATCCCGCCGACCCACATCGCCACGACCCAGGCGTACTCTTCGGTGCCTGGGCCCTGCTGAAAGAAGTACCCGCCGCGCACTCGAAGGAGTTCCTCGCTGATGGCGTTCCGACCACCCCGCAGCGCGAAGGAGAGAACCATCACCGCGATGGTCTTCGGCCAACTGTCCCCGCCCACGGGATCGAACTGCCGGATGACGACCCGCCACGCGAAAGCGACCGCACCGATCACGACCACCGCGAGCAAGACGACAGCGACCCACTGGATTTCACTCATGGTTCATCTCGCGTACGCGCGGACCGCACAGAACGCGCCCTCGTGGGTCCGGACGAGGCTCCACTCATTGCAATGTCCGTGGAGACCGGTGACCTCGAAACCATCCACGGTCTCCAGACCGCCACCCTTTGTGATGTGGTGGAGGTGGTCGGACACAGCGACCAACGCGCCATCCGGTGCCACCCGCGCTCCCGCGACCCTGCACCCGGCTGGGACTTCCCGGAAGCTCCGCGCGCGGACGTCCACTTCCATCCACGCACAGTGGTCGGGGTGCTCGACGAGCAACCAAGCGCTGGTGGGGCCGACCGCAAGGCCCTCCACCACGTCGGGTCGGACCGGTCCCTCGATCGTCTCCTCCCCCACCTGGAGCACCACCTGCCAGCCTCCCTCCCGGCGGCCCACCTCCACCTCGAACCCCGGCCCGAGAACCGAATAGACCGCTCTCTCTTCGCGCCAGCGAAGGGTCGGATCGGGCGAGACCTCGCACGCGTCTTCCGGCCACACGCGAGCGAAGGCCTCGCGGTGGTCGACATCCATCCAGCCGACGACGCCCCCCTCCACCGCGTCCGGAACGTCTCGATGCAGCCACGCCAAGCGCTCGGGTTGGGCGTCGGGAGATGCGACCACCAGGTCGGAGTACCAGAACCGCTCCATGGCCCCTTCACGGCTCAACATCTCTCGGCCGTACGTCCGACGGGCCACCACCCTGGAGTCGGGCCCCACCCCGATGGCCACAAGCGACCGCGCGCATGGGTCGTCGTAGCATCGCGCTTCGAGCCCGTCGGACAGCACCCGTCTGCGGTCTTCCCAGCAGGCCCGGACCGGTGCCGCGTCCTCGCTCCGAAGGTCGCTGCATGCCTCCCCCAAGGGCGAGCCTGGTTCGACCTCGGCCTCGCAGAGGATGCGGCCGACGTCGGTGGCGACGGACAGCAGTGCCAGGCCCGCTTCGTCCGGACGGTCGGTCGGAAACTCCGGCTCCGCGTCGCCGCTCGCGATCTCGTCTCCGTGAGACTCCAGGCGCCACCGAAGGCTCGAGACTCCCGAGGTCTCCACCGAGTCGATCGAGAGCGCGTAGCGCGCGAACAGGAGGGGGAGTCGTCCGACGGGTTGGCCGTTCTCGTCCTCGAGTTCGATGGTCTCTTCCGTGTCTTCGCCCGCGACCGAGAAACCGAAACGCGCGAAGGCGAGTTCGACCGTACCCACATCCAAGTCCGCGGACACAACGCTGAGCCCGGTGCCTTCCTCGTGTACGCCCTGCTGGTAGCCGACACCAACCAGTCCGATCATGCCGAGTCCAACGCCGAGCAACGCACGCTTCCGGCGACGCCCTGCGGTCGCCATGCGATCGATAAACTCGTCGGGCTCGACCCCTACCGTGTCTTCCGCTGCCTCGAGGAACTCCTCGTGGCCCGGCTTCGTGAGACGCCGCGAGAGGACGTCCGCCGGGAGCGCATGAGGCAACCCTGCGCCTTCGAGTGCATCTGCGAGCGCACCAGCGTCGGAGACACGCGCGCTTGGAGAGAGCGCGTCTTCGAGCACCGACGCAACGGCGTCGGAAACGCCGAGCGCCCGCAAGTCAGGCACCACTGGCAGACCCATGGACCACCGAACGTACGCGTCCGTGAACGACCAAGTAGAGGAGGTCGGGCTGAGGGTGAGCGCAACCACCATCGCCAATGCGAACACGTCGTCGGCGAGGGATGGCTCCGCACCGTCCCAGCGCGGCGGACTCCAGCACATCGCGAACGGATCCGAGGGATTCGGTTCGCTGGATGCTGCCTGCTGTACTTCAACGGGCGCACCCGGCCGAATGCGGCTCGGGGAAAGCGCACCGTGCAGCTGTCCGACCGAATGGGCTCGGGCGACGACGCGCGCGCTCTCCAGCGCCACCGCGAGCGCCTCTCCCACGGTGGATCCAAGGGGATGTCCGCGGCCGCCCACCGGTCGAGCATATCAAAGAGCCATTCCGCCTTGGTACCCTGGCCTATGTCGCTGTTCCTGCTCGAGTTCATCCGCGGTTCGCGGGCTGGCCAGGTGTTGCGTCTGCACGACGGTCGCCGCTGGGTGCTTGGCGCGGATCCCGAATGCGATCTCCCCCTTACCGACGATGGCGTTGCCGCACGCCACCTTCGGCTCCACACCGATTCCGAAAACGCCGTGAGGCTGGAGTTGCTGGAGGGACGTGTGTTGGTCAACGGTCGGCCCTCGGGCTCGAGCTCACTGCGGGCGGGGGATGTGCTGGACGCCGGCGCGACCCGCATGCTCCTGCGGGCGATGCCTCCGTCGTCCTTGGACGTGCAGTTGCTTCGCACGAGTCCCGGTTACGCGCGGACACTCCTCTTCGAAGCCGGGCCGCAGACGGAAGTCTTCGGAGACATCACCGCCTACGAAATCTCGGGCGGTCTCGGTGAAGGCGGCATGGCCACCGTCTTCCGTGCCACGCGGCGGCGCGACGGACACTCGGTCGCCCTCAAGCTGCTTCACGCCGACCTCGCGTCGAACCGTCAGGTCGCCGGTCGCTTCCGCCAGGAAGTCGAGGTCATGAAGTCGCTGCAGCACCCCTTCGTGTTGCCCTTGCTCGACCACGGCAGCGTGGGTGGATTGCACTGGCTGGTGACCGACCTGTGCGACGGTGGAAGCCTCGCCGATCGGCTGGACGCACAGCCGACGCGCACGCTCTCGCTCGAGGACGCAGCGCCTCTCATGCGTCAAGCCGCCGAAGGCCTCGCGTTCGGTCATGCACACGGCATCGTGCATCGGGATCTGAAGCCGGAGAACCTGCTGCTGCATCGGGGGTCCGTACGCATCGCCGACTTCGGACTGGCCAAGAGCTTCCTCGACTCGGGCGCGGACGCACTCACGGCGACCGGCGAGTTCGGCTGCACGCTCGAGTATGCGCCGGTCGAACAGCTCGAAGACTTCAAACGGATCGGTCCATCGTCCGACGTGTTCTCCATGGCGGCCACGTTCTACGAGTTGCTCACGGGCCAGGTGCCGCGGGGGCCGTGTCCACCATCGATGGTGGGGGTGCTCTATGTGATCGAGTGCCCCGTGATCCCGATCTCACGATGCGCACCCTGGCTGCCGCCGGCGCTTCAAGCCGTGCTCGACGGGGCGCTTGCCCGAGATCCGGCAGACCGGCCGCCCGACGGCGCGGCGCTCTTCGACGCGCTGTCCGCAGTCTTGCCCTCCCCGTAGATCCGCTTCCTCAGAGCACCGCGGCGAGCTCGTCGTGGAACGCGCGCGCCGTTGGGATCCGGTTGTTGGGGTCTTCTTCCAGCGCCTGCGCGAGGACACGGTCGACGCCCACCGGAAGGCTGGCGTCGCGCTGTCGAAGCGGCACCACGGGGTGTTGCAACACCTGGAGCAACACGTCCTTGCCGGCGACGAAGTCGCGTACATACGCGCCCGTGATCATCGAGTAGAACGTCGCCGCAGCGGCCCAGACATCGCTCACCGGCCGCACGCGGACAAAGTTGGTGACCTGTTCACGCGGCATGTAGGGCGGTGTGCCGCCCGCGCCCCCGCCCGTCACACCCGACAAGCCGGCCGTGTCGAATGCCTTCGCCAAACCGAAGTCGGTGATCTTCGCGGCGAGGCCCCGTGGGCCCTCTACGACGAGCAGGTTCTCGGGCTTGAGGTCCCGGTGAACCACGCCGACCGCGCGGGTCTGGGTGCCATCCGCGAGCACGACGTCCACCTCCGCGTGGTGCGCGTATTCGAGACCACGAAGCACGTCGAGCATCAAGGGCCCCGCCTCCTCCAGCGGCAGCCTGCCACCGAGCTTCGTCATGCGATCGCGGACGCTCCCCGCCGCACAGAACTCGAGCGCGCACCAGAACGCTCCGCCCACCGAGTCGTGTTCGATCAGTTCGACGATGCTCGGGTGCCGCAGCTGCTCGGCGTTGTGGCACTCCCGCGCGAAGAGTTGACGGGCGGTCTGCTGCACCGCGACGTGGGCCAGCATGATCTTGAGCGCGACCTGACGCCCGTCCCGCTCCCTTTCGGCGAGGTAGACCGCGCCCATGCCGCCTCGGCCCAGCTCACGCTGCACGTGGAACCCCACGACATCGTCGCCGGCCTTCCGAGTCTCCTTCTGCGCGAGGGCACGCAAGACCTCACCCGGATCGGTGCCCGCGAGCGCCGCCGGCACCTCGCTCTCCGCCGGGGCGCCGTCCTCCCAAGCGGTCTCGGCCACCGCGGGTCGGTCGTCTTGGACGTGCACCTTGAAGTGGGTCTGTCCCACCCGAATCGTGTCGCCGTCGTGAAGCGGCACGTCGGGAAAGGTACGACCGCCCGACAGCTCGGGCCCCTCCCCTTTCTTGCGGCCGCCGTACTTGACGCCGTTCACCCAGGTTCCGTTGTAGCTGCCAAGGTCGCGGATGCTGAGGTTCGGCGGACTCACGTCGAGTACGAAATGATGCCGCGAAGCGGTGCTGTTGCCCTCCGGGAGGCGGGCATGACAGTCGGGATGCCGTCCGAAGATGAAGATGTCGCGTCGGTCGAACTCGAACCGGGTCTGCGACCCCTCGACCGTTCCCTCCACCACTTCCAAGGTCACCTTCGCGCCCATCTCAGCCCCCACGCGTTCGTTGCTGTCTGGAAGATCCCCGCCATGCGGTCCGCTCCGCTCAGTGCGCAACGGTCGAAAAACGTGGAGCCACGGTGCGGGGTCGGCTCCGACACGTCAAGAGCCGCGGGCCCGGGCGTTCCTCTGGCATCCCGGCCACGCAGGACGTGTCGTTTTCTTTGCCTACATGGGCGCACATGTGATCCTACGGACCACAAGGAGATCGCCCCCATGTTCATCCTCCCAGAGCTTCGCCGCCAGAGTGTCCGTCGCGACGCCCACACCGAGTGTCAGGTCGTGGCCGAGGACGGTTTTCGCCTCCTCGGCGAACGCACCCTCGACGTCTCCGACGAAGGCCTATTGCTTCAGAGCGAGGCGCTCGCCGACATCGGTGAGACCGTCTTCGTCTCCCTCAAAGTCCCCGGCGGGGTCTCATGGATCGACGCCGAAGGGGTCATCGTCCGGTACATCCGCGGCCTGCGCGACGGCGACCGAGGTCGAGGCTGGGGCATTCGGTTCGAGCAGATCGATCCCGTCGACCGCGGCATCCTCCGCGGCGCGCTCGTCGGTCGTCCGCCGCCCCTTCCCTGCCGCGTCGTGAAACGCGACTACGCGACCACGATCGCCGACCTCTGGCGCCAGCGTCTCCTCGAGACCCACCCGCCCTTCGGCAGCCTCGCCACCGCATAGCGTCTCTTGCCGAATGGCTGGTCTCTCGCGGGGTTCCTGCGTTCCTGCGGCACGGACGCGTTCGGCCAACCTGAGAGCGAGCACCCGGGACGGGTCACTCTCATCGCGGCCGGCGAGGTGCCGAGCTACTCGAGTGGGACGGGCAGATCGTTCCGTCGAAGTCGATGATGGCTGGCCCAGACGTCATCCGGCGACGGCCCAGACGCGCTCGAGCGAGTGCAAGCGAAGACCCTTCCCATCGATGGAGATTGGCAGGTGGCCGCGTCGATCACGAGGCTCAGAGCTGCGTTAGCTCCAGGAACGCGACGCAAGCCGGATCCAGACGCTCGGCGGCGGCCTGCAGCACTCGTCGTTCTTGTTCGTCGGAGAGCGTCGCGCGGTGCTCGCCGACGATGCCCTTACGGATGAAGCCCTCGGGCTTCCAGGCCAGCGGACCGTCGGTGGAGAAGCGCTTGAAGCGGTCGCCATTCGCTTTCATCCAGTCGAAGGAGGCGAGGCGCTCGGCCTCCGCGCGCGCCCGAGCCGAGACGTCCCAGTCGAGGAAGCGGACGAGCCGATCGACGACTGCCGAGAGGTCCATCTTCAGGTCGGCGAAGCGCAGCAGCAGCACGTGCTCGTCGTCCCGGTGCGGCCACCAGCTCGCGAGGTGGTCGAACCAGGGCCCCTGGATCCAGCGGTCGAACCACGGGTCGAAGGCCTCCGGCCGCGTGCCGCCGAGGTGTACGAGGAACTCGTCGGTCATGGTTCGAATGTGGTGGTAGGCGCTGATGGCGCAGTCGCGAGGGTCGCGCGTCACGATGACGTGCTTCGCTCTGCCGGTGCCGGGCGTGTACTTGTAGGGCAGGTGCGCCTTGAAGACCCGGGGATCCGGGAGCGCCTCGAAGCGGGCCAGCCGCTCCTCGGTGGGCAGCTCCGGCCAGCCGGGGAACTCGAGCCAGGGAACCACGTCGTAGATCGACGCGAAGTCCTCGTCGCCGCCCGTACGCAACTGATGCAGGAGCTGGCACATCCATGTGGTGCCCGCCTTGGGCGCGGTGTTCACGATCACGTCGGTGGCCCGCATCGCCACACGCTTCAGGATGTGAGGGTCGTGGGCCTTGGACGGGACTTCGAAGAAGCTCTTCTCGCTCATGCGGGAGAGTAGTCCCCACGAAGGCTCTGCCGCCAACGCCCCGTCTGGGTCGTGAGACGGCGTGTCTCACACGGTCTTCGCGGCCTCGTCGCTCCGAGTAGGTCGTTCTCCGCGCTACTGGTCTCGGGGTGTCGGACAACTCAGGCTCGGCTGCAGCCGATGAGGGCGGTTGTGACGAGGCCGCGGGCGAGGGTGCATGGGGAGACGCTGGCGATGACGCGGCGGACGAACTTGCGGAAGTTCGCGCTCGGCAACTGGGACCCGCAGGTCTCGCAGATCTACTTGTATTCGCTTGGGGTGGCGGCGCTGGGTGCGGACGATGGCATGGGAGACCGGGATTCAGAGGCGGTGTTCCATCAGATCTGTTTGATGGGCACCCACCCGCATGTGTTGGTCACCGACGTCCGGGGGAGGGCGCCGAGGATCTTCTGCAAAGCGCACTCGTGGACCGCAAAGGCGATCAACGTGCTGCTGGCCAAGCGCGGGTATCAGCGGCTTGGGCAGGTCTTCGACGGTCGGCAGATCTCGTTCATGCGGACGATGGATTGGTCGGCGGAGTTGAAGCAGGTGCTCTACCAGTACTTGAACCCCGTCGCGGCTGGGCTGTGTGAGAAGGCGGCGGACTACGACGGGGTGTGTACGCCGCTCGAGTGGATCGGTGGGTACCGGTTGCGGGTGAAGCGGCCGGACGTGTTCTTCGACCCGTCGTTTCCGGCGGAGGTCATTCTCGTGTTCGGGCCGACGCCGGCGGCGTACATCGCGTACGGCGGCGACACGAAACGCATGGTCGCGGACCTGCGGAGCGATGCGCGCACACAGGAGCGTGCGCTGGCTGCGATGCGACCGTTTCCGGTGCTGGGCGATCAGAAGATGCATCCGTGGGATGAGCCGAACACGCTCGTCGAACGGTGGAGTCCGAACAAGCCGCTCGTCATGATTGGCGCGGGTGACGTCGGGGAGCGCAAGCGGCTGCGGGAGCTCGTGGCGGCCGAGGTCGACCAGTTCTGCGCAGTGCACGAGAAGGTGCGGCTGGAAGAGAACGCGCAGATCGCGCGGCGGGTGAAGCAGGCACGGAAGCGGAGACTCGCCGAGGCGCGGGAACGAGCGCTGGCCGAAGCGCGGGAACCGGACTGCGGCGCTCAGGAGCAAGAACCGACACCGGACACCACTGCTCGCGCAGTAGAACGGGCGCCGGACACCACTGCTCGTGAACAGGAACCGAAGCATTGTGGAGAAGCCGACGCCGACTCACCGAAACAGCCTGACATCGTGTATCCGTACGGCACGTACAAGGCGGTGCGTGAGCGGCGCAACGAAGCGGAGCCGCCGGGTGGGGAGGCGTACTTCCTGGCGCCGGGTGTTTTCGATGAAGGCTGGGCCGCTCGGTACGTCGAGTGCGAGGTGCCGAAGCAAGTGGTCGTCGTGGCTGGGTGCGCCGTCGGTGATGATGAACGACTCGCCGAACGAGAAGAGTTGGCGGACGATATGTCCGACTTCTACGGCACCATGTACGCCAAGCTCCGCGAACGAAGCGCGAAGGAGTCGAGCTCACCTCCCGTCGGCGACGGACCACCCACTGCCACGACGGACCGGAACGAGCAGAAGAGCGCCACCAAGCGACCGAGCATCCAACCTCCGATGGCGCCCCACCCCGTCCGCGACCGCTACGGAAGCCGTCCCGGCCTGAGCGACACCGACCGAGTCACCGTCCGCCGAGACCTCCTCAGACCAGGCGGAACTCCTCGAGCCGACGAAGACCCCGACTGAACCACCTCAGCGGGCTTCAAGAGCCACAGCGCGGCCCGGCTAACAGCCCGAGCCGCGCACACCTGCGTCCGAAGCAAGACGCAAGAACGCAGAACCAGCGAAACAGAGGTTCGGGACCCCGATTCCCGGCCCGAGCGAACCGAGCGACGAGCCGAGCAAGGACGCGACCCACCCAACGACACCCTCAGACCACGTTCAAAAGCGTGCCAGGAGCGAGTCCCCCGGACGGAGCGCGCGAAGCGCTAGCGCGAAGCGCTCGGGCCTGGATCGGAAATCGAACGTGCGGTTGGTCCACCCACGAGCAGAGCGGCGGCATGGTATCGGCTCAAGACAGGACCCATGAACGCGACTTGCTGACCTCGGCGTTCCGAAGTCTCCTCTGCTAGCACCCGATCTGCGGCCGCCACGTTCCCTTCAAACGCAAGCTCTCCGGCTGCACCTGATGCTTCCATCGCCTCTACGAGAGCGCCAACAAGCACTTCACCTTCGAGGATCTTCTCTCCGCTCTCATTCTCAAACAGCTCGTCGGAGAGCGAGTTTGCCAGGCAGACGGAGCCATCAAGAGCGGTGGTGGCCGCGGCCCGAAGTCCATCCCCCGCCGTCACTACTGCTTCAGTGGACACTAAGGCGGCATACTCTGCCAAACCGGTCCTGGTGGGACGTGATTGGGGCGGGACGGTGAGGAGTCCCGTCGAGCCTTGGACAACCGTATCGTTTGCGGCTGTGGCAATCTCGAGAAGAAGGTTCGCAGTACAGAGTTTTAGGCTCGCCATGCACGCAGACTGGCGGCAGCTAGATCCTGAGTACGGAACACCCGGCGCTACCGGGCCATTGCCCCAGACAAAGGTCTCGCAGTCGGCCATCCCGGCCAACGAATCCACTCGACAGTGGTTCTGCACTTCCGCCGACAGCGCTTCCGGGCTTACCTCCAGTTCGGCATTGGATCCATCCAGAACGCGCACATTCATTTGTCGGCGTCGCTCAGTCCAATCAACAGAATGTGGGCCCTGATCAAGACCGAGGTCGGCCCCGCATGAGACCAAGAGCAGTAGGAACACGGACTTCATCTGGCTCATCAGTCTCTCCCGTCGCGAACGCATCGAAAGCGCCCTTGGTTGCCGGCATTTCGGTAAGAAATGCGAATGTTTGCGTAGAACTGACTCGGACTACCCTTGATCACGTTTCCTCTGGAGGGATCTTCTGGCCCTGTTGGATCTCTCAGCACATCCGGCTCGTACCCAGAAGAGGCGTAGTAGTCGGACACGATCTCGTATCCAGTCATCCCAACAGAGTCTCGAATGAAGGCGCCGTTAGATTCTGGAAGTGTATCGATTGCGCGCTCCAAGAACGAGTCGTCGTAACCAGGACACTCCAGAACATGGCGCCACTCGGCGCAGCTTGCCGCGTTCCCCCATGCGTAGATGTTGGCTCCGTCGGTTCCACGCACCGCTTTCTCCCACTCCGCTTCGGTCGGGAGGCGGCCACCGCCATCCCAGTCGCAAAACTCTGCGGCTCGACTTGTGTCCACACCCAGCACTGGATGGTCGGCCGGTCGAAGGCGCAAGTGGTCCTCGTAGGGGCCCGGCATTCGCTCCGCACAACGGCCTTCCGCACGACAAGCTCGGTAGCGTGCGTTGGTGACGGGGAACACATCGATCACAAACGTCGAGACATAGACTGTCTGGCGTGGGGTCGTTGCGTGCTCGTCGTCGCCTCGAGTGAACTCGCCGTAGGGCACACACACCTCCTGCTCGTCATAGGGTGAGGTGGTGGTCGGTCCGCAAACATCTCGACATTCGCCTACCGGTTCGAAGCTGCAACTCCCGCTGCACACATGCTCGCGACCTTCGGTCTCGGAGCAGCCGGATCCACCCAAGAACTGCGTTTCTCCTGGCTCGCATTCGCCCTCGCCTTCGGTGACCAAGAACCAGTCGGACCACTCGCAACTGTCGAGGCAAAGGCGCTGTTCCTCACCGCACAGTGGAAGAGCCTGCGACTCGAGACTCCCCGCCGCGCATTCCCTCTCACCGAGACAAGTCCCGGCCTCCCACACTCCCGCCGCGCTACAGAGTTCTTGGGTGATCCCGCAGTTCCCGCACGCAGCCGTGCGCATCGAGCCTGGTTCACACTCCATAAACGCATCAATACCGGCGTCGCCCGGGACGAGCGCGTCCACCCCTGTGTCGTCCGGAATGTCGCCCGCGTCGCTGGGACTGGCGCCCGCGTCGGCGGGACCCACATCCGGACCGCCCGTGTCGATGGGCCTATCGTCGGCGTCTTCGGACCGAACATCGTTCAACTCAGCATCGGTGGAAGCATCCAACTCACCAGAGGCGGATTCGCCGCACCCGATAACTGTTACTGCGGCAAGCACAAGGCAAATACGAGTCACGAGATTCTCCGGGTGAGCACGAACAGAACTGACAGGAAGAGCGCGCCAGATGAGGGCATGGAACCCGAGGAGGACGCCCGACAGCCGCCGGCATTTCCTGGTGGACGACATGCGAGTGTTCCATCCACGGAGATGCACTCGTCTGCCATTGGACAGGCCGTGTCTCTGCAGGTCCGCGTGCAGCGACCTGGTTCAAGACCGGTCAGGCACAAGTTGGACGCACACACGCCGCCACTCCCGCACGGTGCGCCGTAGACCGATCCGTCTGCTTCGCAGAATCCGTCTCGGCACGTGAACCCAGAGGAGCACGTCTCGCTGCAGCCCCGCGAGCAGTAGCCGTCGGCGTGGCACACCCCCGACGCGCAGTCGGACGAACTTCCACATGGGTCGCCCAGAGCGGGAGAGAGCGCCCTGCATCGCTCTCCATCGCACGCGCCGACGCAAGTCACATCGCACGAGAGCGGTGGGTACAGAAAGCACACGCCCTCAGCGTCGTCGTCAGAGAGTGACCGCATCTCGGCGCCCACGTAGATCGGGTACAGCGTCGCCGCCTCGTGCGACGCGTCGCACACAGGAGCGCCCTCCGCGCCGTCGGGTTCGCAGTTGTGGGTGAGGCCGAGGACGTGGCCGAGTTCGTGGGTGAGGACGGTGCGGAGGTCGCGGATGTTGGAATCGGTTGGGTCGATTCCGAACTGGAAGCTCTCAGCGTTCAAGAGGATGTCGGCTTCGACGATGAGCCAGTCGGTCTCGGAGCCTGCGTCGGTGCGTCGGGCGTAGGCGATGTCGGTGGTGGCCGCGGCGTCCGCGTCAAGGCCGAGGGCGGACCAGCCTTCGGTGACGACGACGATGCTGCTGATGCCGTCTCCGGCGACCGCTTCGTTGGAGGTGGACGGGCTGAGCGTGAGCCGCGCGCTCGAGCAGTCTACGGCGTTCCAGGTGCTGGCCGATGCGGATGCGGCGTCTTGCCAGGCGCGCTCGCTGATGCCGGGCGGTGGTTCGATGCCGAGCTCAATCGAAATGCGGCCTTCGGCCCAGGCGACGCGCTCGGATCCCTCGAAACCGGGCAGGTCTGCGCCGGTGCGGTAGGCATGCGCGTGGGCCGGAGCGAACGCGATGCAGAGCGCGGCTGCGCTGGCTGCGGCGAGCGTCGATCGACGGATGCGCGGGATGAGGGGGACCAACATCGGCGACGTTGGTAACCTGCTTCCTAGTGTCGCGGCACCCCCAGAAATGGGGGTGGTTCGACGATCCACCGTGTTTCACGGGACGTCGTCGAAAAGATTTTTGTCATTTTGTTCGAAATGGGCGGATGCGCCGATCGGTTCGTGCACTGGCGACGCTCGAACGTTGCCGGTCGACGCAGGCACCACATCGCAGCCCCCAATATTATTGAGGAAAACGTCGCGCGACACGCACTCACCCATCTGGGTAGTAGAACTTGTTGGACCCCAGATTGGTGAGGTCACACTTACGTACGACGTTCTCGAATCAAACGTCGTCCGCTGTGTACTCGTCCCAAAAACACAACCCAAGAATGGGTGTCCTCGAACGAGGACGGGAGCATGTCACGCAAGGTCCGCAACTCGCCGTCTGCGTGGTCGAGGAGGTGCTTTGTGGATGCGCTCTCCTCTTCGCCGCCGACCAAGTGGGTGCTGCTCGTGGAGGATGACGCGACGTATGCGGAGCTGGTGGAGTTGCTCTTGCAGCACGTGGAGTTGGTGGTGGTTCAGACATCCCGGCGGGCGGAGGCTCGGTTGCGCGAGGCGTGGGATCTCGTCGTGCTCGATCACGGGCTGACTCGGTCGAGCAAGACTGGGTTGTCGCTCGCGCTCGAGGCGCGGAGGGCGGGCGTGGTCGCGCCGATTCTGCTGAACAGCGATGGGCTCGACGAACGGACTCGGGTACTCGCAATGGCGGCCGGCGTGGCGACCCGGAGGAAGGGCGTCGACTTGAACGGACTGCGGGCGGCGCTCTCGGTGCATCTCGGTGCGCGGTACGTGCGCGACACCGGCATGACGCGGCCGCCTTGGTGCGAGCTCTCGGAGACCTTGGTGGGTGTCGTGATCCGGGCGGGCGCGCGACTGCGGCTGAGCCCCGCGATGTTGGACGTGGTCGCGGCGCACTGCGTGCGGGCAACGCGAAGCGATGTGCGCGCGACGCTCGGGCTGAGTACGAGCGCGTACAACTCACGGTGGAAGTCGATCGTGGAGCGGGGCGGGAAGAGTCCGGCGATCCTCGCGATCGAGCTGCACCTCGAAGCCGTGGCGTGGCTCGAATCGAAGTTGGAAGAGGCCACCGCGTCGGCACGCTCGGGGGTGCGGCCGAAGGTGTCCGAAGTGGGTTCCTGAACGCGGCCGACCGGAGCGTGACCGACCGCTGCGAAGCGAGCTGTCCACCACACCGCGCGGTCCCGTTCCGCACGCTGTCACAATCAACGTCACAGCGGATCACTTCAGACGCTTCAACCACCTGTCTTTGCGGGCGATACGTTGCTTCTTCCGGGGGATTGAAAATCCCCGTGTCGCTTCGCGAGACGGGCGGCTCGGCCTAGCGGGCGGAGCCGTAGCCGAGGGCTCGGATGCGGCAGAGCACTCCGTCTTCGAAGGTGAGCTCCTGCATGAAGCGGTTGCTTCCGAAGTCGTAGACCCAGGTCTCCACGGACACCGAGACCGCGAAGGTCTGGGCGAACACTCCGTTGCCGAAGTTCTGGTAGACGGTCTGGCTCCGATGTTCGATGCGCTGGGTCCGCGTGAGCGGTTCTCCGCAGCGGCCGAGGACCCGCGCGGGCGAGTCGCCGTTGGAGATCAACCGCTGCGCGCAGCTGAGCGCTTCGGCGTGCGGAGGGACGGCGATGTGCCCGAGGGAGAACAAGAGGGCGGCGAGCAGAACGGTGAGTCGAGTCATGACGGCACCAGGGTGGCAGATCCTCGGCCTCAGTTCACGTCCGCCTCCCGCTGCCTCGGAAGCTCCGTCGTGAAGCGGCCTTTTTCCGAAGCTGCCGTGGCCGGCGCTCAACGCTCTTGCAACGCGCAGACGATCGGCACGTGGTCGAAGTAAGGTGGCCCGTACACTCGGTTCGGGTCCGTGACGCCGGGCGCGATGCAGGTGCCGGAGAACGCATCCGAGAGCACGTGGTCGATGTCGACCGCGCCCGCGTAGGTTCCTGGCGCGCCACGGCCGACCTCGGTGAGGAACGAGAACCCGAACTCTTCCGCGAGATCGAGCAGACGCTGCGCGCTCGAGTCGATCCGCATCGCACGGCCCGGGTCCGTGTTGAAGTCGCCGAGCACCAGGTTCATCGAACCGTTCGCGCCGGGCATGCCGCTGCCATCGAGCAGGTCGACGAACACTTGTTCGAACTGTTGTTCGCGACACCCGAAGTCCTCGGTCCCAAAGCCCGACGAGCCGTGCATAGAGACCACCGTGAGCACGTCACCGGTGGCCAGACCCGCCTCGTCGACGAGCTCGACCTCCGCCCGCCCTACCCGCGAGCCACCGCCGCAGTCGGGCACCCGGCCACCTGCCAAACCGTCCAAGCACAGGTCCCCGTCGCAGCCACGAATGGTGCCGAAGGCGCGCCCCACGGCGATGCACTTGTCGGGTTTGCCGAGGTTGCACGCGACCTGATAGCCGGCGCCCAGGATGACCTGCGCCACGGTGGGGTCGCCTTCCGCCCAGTCCTCGCACACGAAGCCCACCCGGTCGGCTTCGGGCACGAGCGGGCAATCGCCTGGATGGAAGATCTCCTGGAAGGCGACGACGTCCGGTTGCAACTCCGCGAAGAACGCTTCGGCCGCGCGGACCGCTGGCAACCAAGCGAGTCCGTTGCCGTAGTGCGCATCGCTCACGAGCTCATGCGCTTCGCTGTACCCATCGACGTGGTCGTCGCTCCCCATGTTCTCGGTGGTGCCGGTGTTGAAGGTCACCGCCGTGAAGGTGATGGGATCGTCGTCGGCGCAGGCGACGAAGGCGCAGAGCAGCAGCGGAACGACGCGTGTCACCGACACGGTCTATCAGGGTTCGGCGGCGGGGGCGCATCCGAAATCCGTGGTCGTGCGGGTGCCCCAGGTTGTTCCGAAGCCGAAGCCCGAAGCCGAAGCCGAAGCCGACGCCGGAGCCGACGCCGAAGCCGAAGCCGATCCCGAAGCCGAAGCCGACGCCGAGGCCGAAGCCGAAGCCGATGCCGAAGCCGAAGCCGAAGCCGATGCCGAAGCCGAAGCCGAAGCCGAAGCCGAAGCCGAAGCCGAAGCCGAAGCCCGAAGCCCGCGCGACACGCGCGCGGGCCTAGCATCCCGAAACCGAGGCCCGCGGTTCGCGCGGGCCTCGCAGCCGGTCTAGCGACTCAGCCGGTACAACATCGCGCAGACCTCATCGCAGCGCCGCATCGTCCCTTCGCTCACCTCCGCGTACCCGAACACCCGCACCAGTCGAAGCGCAGCCTTCAGCTCACTCGCTTCACCATATGCGATGGAGAACCTGTCCACGCTCCGCTTCCCGCGAGCGTGCTTCGCTTCCGCGCAGTTCAGTACGACCGACTGAGCCGCCCGCCGCATCTGCTCCCCAAGCGAACGGTCCTGGCGAGAAACAGCAGCCATCACCCCGCGCAACTCACCAACGAGAACAAGAGAAGTTTCGAGAACAATCATCACAGCCTCCAACGCGCCACACACCAGAGCGACATTGCTCGGCGGCGCACCCCGTGCGCCCCCGGTGGAGAGCGGAGGGCGGGTCAAGGGCGAAGCCAGCCTTCCGAAGGCTGGGGCCGAAGGCACCCTTGACGCGCCCGAGCACTCCGCCACCATCAAGATCCCGCCGAGCCAGCAAGCCCACCCCAGTCACTCCGAATCCGAAGGATGAAGGAGCCGACTTCCGAAGGAGAGGCTACTGGCCGTGGCTGATCTGTTGCTGTTGCTGTTGCTGTTGCTGTTGCTGTTGCTGTTGCTGTTGCTGTTGCTGTTGCTGTTGCTGTTGCTGTTGCTGTTGCTGTTGCTGTTGCTGTCGCTGTTGCTGTTGCTGTCGCTGTCGCTGAGTCTGCGTCTGTCGCTGTCCCCGTCGCTGTGGCTGTCGCTGTCGCTGAGTCTGTCGCTGTCGCTGAGTCTGTCGCTGTCGCTGTCGCTGCCGCTGCCGCTGCCGCTGTCGCTGTCGCTGTCGCTGAGTCTGTCGCTGCGTCTGTCCCCGTCGCTGCGTCCGCGCCCGTCTTCAGGTCAGGCCGGGCATCGCGCCCGTCGTCCATTCGGGGGATCCGACGTGGTCGATCGGGACGTCCATCAGCTGCGCGATCGCCAAGAGCAGGTCGTTGTGCGCGGTGTCGCCGAGCTGGAGGAAGCGGCCGGTGCGCATGCCGGCGCCGCCTGCGAGCAGCCAGGGCATGTTCTGGTGGGTGTGGTAGACGCCGTGGCTCAGCTCGTTCATCCAGAGGATGCAGGTGTTGTCGAGCACGGTGCGTCCATCGAGATCCGGGGTCTCCGCCAGCCGGTCCATCAGGTACGCGAGCTGTTCCGAGTGCCACTGGCTGATGCGGGTCATCTTCTCCATCGCGTCGGCGTTCGACCACGGCTCGTGGCTGAGCCCGTGGTGCAGTTCGGTGATCGGGCGGCCGTCCGGACCGTTGAGGAACGTGTAGCGCGCGTTGCTCGCCGCACCGCTGACCTGGAGGGTCGCGACCCGTGTCAGGTCACACGCGAACGCCGCCGCGATGTTGTCCATCTGCGCGCGGGCGAGCGCGGGCATGTTGCTCCAGTCGTCCCAGTGACCGCTCTCGACGACTTGCCGTTCGGGCAACGTGCACATGCCGCCGCCACTCCCGAGCAGTCGCGACTCGAGCGCAGAGAGGCTCGCGGTGTGGGCGTCGAGCACGCGCTGGTCCGCGACGCCGAGACGCGGGCGCAGGGTGGAGAAACGGCGGTGGAGAAAGTCCACCACGCGCTGCCGCTGCGCGCGCCGACGGTCGGCCTCCGCCGGGTCGAGGGAGAGCGTGCCGAAGACCCGGTCCCACATCGCCGCCGGGTCGTTCTCCGCCGGGATCGGCGCGCCGGCGTCCAAGTAGTTCAGCCGCAGGCCGTTGCCTTCGTTGCCGGTCACGCGGACGCCGGCTTCGAGCGACCGAAACACCGTGTCCGCGCCGATGTGGTTGGCGATGATCTGATCGATCGACGGGCCGTTCGCCCAGGTCTGTCCGTCGAACTCCGCGCCCGGAAGTCCGGTCAGCATCGACTGCAACTCGTGGCCCTGGCTCGGGAGCGAGGGCAGACACTTGATCGACACCCCGATGTGGTCGCGTGCGTTGTGGGTCGCGTCGTAGTCCGGATCCCAGCCCTGTCCGCCAAGCACGAGCAGCCGGTCTTTGTGGCGGGCCAGCGGCGCGAGACAGGGGCTGATCTCCCAGTCGTGTTCGCTGCCGGTCGGAAACCAGTTGGGTTTGAACACACCGTTCGGCGTGAACATCACGAGGAACCGCTTCGGCGCGACCACGCCCTGCGCGCCGGTGCGCATGGCCGAGAGGAACGGCAGCGCGAGGGCGGCGCCGCCCATGGAACGGATCAACCCACGACGTGACATGGCGCTCATGGGCGCACCTCTCCTTCGGCTTCGGTCGGTATCTGTCGGTGGCGGAACGCGTCGCTCGTCGCGATGCCGACGAGCAGTTCGTCCAGGCGTCCGCCGCTGTCCTGGAAGCGCGCAGCGACGCTGGTGAGGCTGCAGGCGTCGGCCGGTGTCTCGGCGCGTCGAAGCGCGAACCGGAACCACTGGGTGGCGAAACACTGCTGCACCGTCTGGCTGTCGGCGAGCTGGTCGGACAGTTCGCGGAGTGAGTCGAACGTGCCGCTCGCGTCGCCGCCCATCAAGACTTCGCCGGTCGAGTCGATGGCGACGCCCTCGTCTTCGGTGCGTTCGCGTCCGATGCCGTCGAAGGCCTCGAAGCCGAACCCGATCGGATCGATGAGCCGGTGGCAGTCGGCGCAGACGGCGTTGGCGGTGTGTTCGGCGAACCGGTCGCGGGTGCTCAGACCCGGTTCGGGTTCGCGCACGATCAGATCCACGTCGGCCGGTGGCTCGGGGAGGTTCTGACAGAGCAACCCTTCGCGCACGAAGATGCCGCGGTGGATCGGGTCGGACTGGTTCGCTTTGGAGAAGAGCGCGAGCAGGCCCGGTTGTTCGAGCAGACCGCGCCGGCCGGTGGAGGGTTCGAGGTCTTCGCTCGTCGACGAACCGCCGTACACCGAAGCGATGCGCGCGTTGCTGTAGAAGGTCTCGCCGCGCATCAACGTCTCGAAGGTCGGCTGCTCGCCGAAGTGCGCGGACTGCACGAAGAGGTCGAGCGAGTTGCGCAGATCCCGGGAGAGCTCGGCGTTCATCTCTGGGTAGACCCGCTCGTCCTTCACCAAGTGCTCGACCCGATCGAGGCTCACCCACTGCGCGTAGAAGTCGTGCACCGTGTCGCGGAACCGATCGTCGGCGAGCAGACGCCACGCCTGCGCTTCCATGTCGATCTCGACCCCGTCCGCCGCGTCGAGCAACGCGTCGTCCGGCATGGAGTTCCAGAGGAAGTAGGAGAGCCGCGACGCGAGCGCGTGGTTGCCGAGCGGCACGATCTCGCCCGCGGCGCCCCCGACCTCGACGTGGTAGAGGAAGTCGGGCGACGCGAGCACCGCTTCGACCACGAGGCGCACGCCGTCCTCGAACGAACTCTCGGCACCGACCGACCAGGTGTCGAAGAGATCGGTGCGCTCTTCGGCGGTGAGCGGGCGCCGGAACGCGCGTCGGCCAAACCGTTCGACGAAGGACCGGGCGCAGGCCTCGGAGGGTGCGCAACCGGTGAGCGCGCCGACGTCGAGGTCCGCGGTGAGGGAGCGCGCAGCCTCGAGGTACTTCTCGACCTGCAGCGCGCTGATGGTGCGGGCGGCGTGAAAGCCGGCGACGCGATCGTCGGCCACGAACCCATCCGCAACCGAAGTCTCGAGGCCGAGCAGATCACGCAGGGTGTTGCGGTACTGGACCTGGGTCAGGCGCGAGAGCGGTCCGGCGCCGAGCGCGAGCGGCGCTTCGAGGCACTCGTCGACGGTCGGGAGTTCGGGGAGTTCTGGGTCGACGTCGGGCGGACGGTGCTCGGTGGTCGGGTCGCCGATGATCCCCTGGCAGCCGAGACACACCAGCAGGCCGGGGAGGAGGAACCGGCGGGCGAGATGAACGGACATGCCGTCTCTCTGTGCACAACCCGTACCGCACTGAAATCATTCGGCTATTTGATGTCCCGCTGCCGATCTGTATCCCTGGATCCGACACCCTGACGCCTGGGTCCACACACCTCTACAAGGTTGCCTGAAGAACGCCCGCAGGGCGTTCTCGCAGCCTGCCCCTTGCCCCTGCCCTTGCCTTTGCCCTTGCCCGCGGATCAGCGGTCAGATCGCTTGATCAGCGCGACGAGCATCGCGACGACCTGCTCGA
>JAXMNT010000043.1:0-62928 GCA_034670305.1 Deltaproteobacteria bacterium | reverse complement strand
CTTCGGCCTCGGCTTCGGCCTCGGCTTCGGCCTCGGCTTCGGCCTCGGCTTCGGCCTCGGCTTCGGCCTCGGCTTCGGCCTCGGCTTCGGCCTCGGCTTCGGCCTCGGCTTCGGCCTCGGCTTCGGCCTCGGCTTCGGCTTCGGCCTCGGCCTCGGCCAGCAGAGTCAGCAGCAGAGTCAGCAGCAGAGTCAGCAGCAGAGTCAGCAGCAGAGTCAGCAGCGGAGTCAGCAGCAGAGTCAGCAGCAGAGTCAGCAGCAGAGTCAGCAGCAGAGTCAGCAGCGGAGTCAGCAGCAGAGTCAGCAGCAGAGTCAGCAGCAGAGTCAGCGGCAGAGGTCAGCGTCAGCGTCAGCGTCAGCGGCAGCGGCAGCGGCAGTGGCAGCAGCGTCAGTCCGCAGACCTCACCGCGATCGGCGGTCGCTTCCTACGGTTCGAGCCAGCGGCGGCGTTCCAGGTCCGGGTCGGCGCCGAGTTCGATCAGTCGGGCGATGGCCGCGGACTCCGCCGGCTCGTCTCCTCGACGGGCTGCCAGGCTGAGACGCGTGGCGGCGTCGTCGTAGGGGTCGGCGATGCCCTCTGCGACCGCGGCCTGCAGTCTCTCGGTTCCGTCCTCGAGCAGTGCGCCGATCCGGGCACAGAGGGGACGCTCGGCGCCGCGGGCGGACTCCTGCATCAATGTCCATGCGGCGCGGGCGCCCGCGAGGTCGCCCGCGCGGATGCACAGCCGGACCCGCACCGCCCAGGTCTCGCACAGTGGCGAGACACCGCGGCGTGCGGCGAGTCGGTTGGCGGTCGCGACATGGAACACGGCGTCGTCGTGGCGGTGTTGGTCGCACGCGATGGTGGCGAGGTTGTTCTGCGCGATGTGTGCGGCCGTCCAGCCGCCATGCGCTTCCGCGAGGAACGCGGCCTCTTCGGTGTGTGCGCGGGCCAGCGTCAACAGACCGCGGTTGGTGAAGCAGACGCCGATGTTGATGTGGCCACGCACGACCCCCGAGATGTCGCCGGCGAGCATGGAGAGCCCGAGGTCGGTCCAGTTGGTGATGAGCTGTCCATCCCAGTCGCCCGCGCGCAGTTGCACGGCGCCGAGTCGACCGCAGAGCCGGGCGCGGAAGAGTGGGGTGTCGATGCGTTCGGCTTCCTGGAGGGCGCGCTGCATCAGCGCGATGGCTTCCGCCGTCTGTCCCATGCCGTAGCCGAGCTGCCACGCGAGCGAGGAGAGGGCGGTGGCGAGCTCCGTCGGGTCGCTGCCTTCGACGGCGTGCACTGCTTGCCGGAACCGTTGCACCGATGCCTCCGGATCGCCGAGCTCCGCCCGCGCGCGACCGAGACAACCGAGCGCGCGGGCGCGAAGCAAGCGCCGCTCTTCACCGAGTTCACCGAGCGCGGCAAGGGCCTCGCGTTCACACGACTCGGTCTCTCCGGCCAGCGCGTGGAGCTGCGCGAGTTCGACCCTCAGCGACGCAGAGTCGACCGCGCTCGAGGTGCCTTCGGTGGCCGAGTCGAGCGCCCGCTGGATCCACCGCTGAGCGTTCGGGTCGTGAAGCGTCGCTGCACGCCGGCCGACTTCGGCGGCTGCGAACGCGGCCAACTTCTCCTCGCCGGCGTGGGTGGCGAGGTCGGCCACCGTCTCGAGCACGCCGAGGCTCTGGTCGAAACACTGACGGGTGAACCAGCGCGCGACTTCGAGCGGGCGGGTCCGGTCTTCGCGCGTCGCGTCTCGAATGCAGGCCTCGAGCAGGGGCGACCGCAGTCGACACCAGTTCTCGGCGCGCGCAGCTGCGTGTGCGACCGGGATGATCCAGCCCACGTCCATCAACGCATCCACGGCGTCGACCCCGGCCGCGCCGCCCAGTGCGCCGAGTGCACGAACCGGCGCTTCTCCATGGAGCAGCGCCGCGATGGCGAGTGCGTCGTGCTCCGCGGAGCCGATGATGTCGAGCGCGTGTCGGATGCGCGCTTCGGCGCTCTTCGACTGGCCTTGCCGGAGACCCCCGGCGAGTGCGAGGTCGGCCAGAGTCGCGTCGGAATGGGCCAACGCCTCGTCGCCGGCGAGCACCAGTCGCCGGTCCATCGAGAGGGCCGGCACATGGACGGACGGGTCGGCGGCGTCTTCCGAGCAGCTGGCGAGCACGACGCCGACCCCACCGCGCGCGAGGTCGCGTAGAATTTCCAGCGAGTCGGCGTCGATGCGATCGGCGTCGTCGACCAACAACGTCAGCGGGCGCCCCGGTGGGCGCAGGAGATGCATCGCACGAAACGTCTCGAGCCGCGCACCGCCGAGCGGTGGGCGTCGGGTGATGCCGAGCACGCCTTGGGTCAGCGCGTCGCGACCCAACCGCAGCGCACCGCCTCCGACGGTGTCGAGTGCGAGCGCCAGTCTCTCGGCGACGACCCACGGCGGGCCGACCGATGCCCCGACCAAGTCGACCGCCAGCGCGGCGATGGTCTCCATCGGCGGCGCGTCGGTGGCCCGTCGTCCGGTGCACCACGCGACTGCGTGGTCGCGCTCGTGCAGGAACCGGCGGAGGCAGTCGAAGATGTGCGAACGGCCGCTGCCGCGCGGGCCGACGAGGCGCACGATCTGGCTGCCCTCGGTGGCCAGCAGCAACGCCTCGATCACCGCCTCGCGACCACCCGCGCCCGTCGGTTGAAGCGACGGTCGGCGCGCGCCGCGGGCAGGCGTCGCGACCACCGCCGTGCGTACGCTCTGTCCGGGACGGGTGGGCCCATCCGGAACCACGGGCAGTTCCATCGCCTGGGTCGCGATCAGGGTCGCGCGGGTGATGCCAATGGCCGGCGTGGGCGCCACCATCGACACCGTCGCTGGACGCTTCACGTGGTCCGTGGCCTCTCGCCACAGCTGGCGTGCGACCGCCGCGCACGGCGGCCGGTCTTCGGCGCCCCGCCTCAACAACGCATCCACGACTGCGCAGGCCGCGGCACCCAGGTGGATGCCGGGTCGTTCTTTCAGGGGCACGGCTTCGTCGTTCAGCGTGCGCCGGATGATCTCGGGGCCGGTGCGACCGGTGTGCGGAGGGAACCCCGAGATGAGCCGGTAGAGCACCGCGCCGAGCGCGTAGAGGTCCGACCGCGGACCCACCCCGCCCGCGCCGAGTGCCTGCTCGGGGCTCATGTACCCGGGCGTGCCCGCGATCAGCGTTCGGGTTTCCCCTTCTCGCCGGTCGCGCGGCGACGAGAGACCGAAGTCCGTGAGCAGGGCGGCACCGTCTCCGGCCCGAATGAGAATGTTGTTCGGGCTCACGTCGAGGTGCAGCACGCCCGAGTCGTGGGCGTACCCAAGCGCATCCAACAGCTGGTCGGCGAGGCGCGCGATCTCCGCCGAGCTCAGTCGATCCGCGAGCCGCTCCAGCGCGTCGCCTTGGACGCGGCCGAGCACCAAGAACGGACGCGAGGCGGCCCCTTCTTGCAGCTCGCCCACGCCGAGCACTTCCACGATGTGCGGGTGACGCAGCCGCGCCGCGACCCGTGCTTCGCGGCGGAGCCAGTCGCCGTGGAGCACACCGTCCGACGAGTGGGCGACTTTCAGCGCGACCGGCCGACCCTCGGGCGAGACGGCGCCGTACACCGTGCCCACGCCGCCGCGCCCGAGAATCTCCAGGATGCGAAAGCCGGCGATCGATTCGCCGGGCGCGTAGAACAGCGCTTCCGCGCTCATTCCGGCCCGCCCAACCGTTCGCCCGGGAGGTCGTTGGACCCGGACGGGGGCACTTGGGCCGAGCGCCCCTCCAGCAAGCGGCCATGCCGCGTCCGCAATTCCTTGAGCGACCGGGTCAGGGCATCGAAGACGTCGGTGCCACTGTCGTCGTTCGCGGCATGCAACGCGTCCCCCTCGCCGGCCGTGAGTGCCAGCGATTCGGTGCGTCGAAGGACGGCGCGCGCGTCGTCCAGGACGGCGGGGAGGCCTTCGCGCTCGGCCCGTGCCCGCAACGCATCCAAAGGCCCGTAGCGTTCGTCGATCTGTGCGCGCACATGTCGACGCAAGGTGTCGCGACGACGCCTTCGATGCGCGTGCGCGTAGACCGCGAGCCCGAGCGCGGACGCGACGAGGATCGCGAGCGCAACGGCGCCGTTGCCGCCCGATGCCGAATCGACCACCCACTCCGTCGCCGACCCCCGAACCTGTTCCCCCAGGTGTTGCACCGGCGGGAGGGTACGGAAGCAGACGCGGAAGCGGAAGCGCGAAGCCGCAAACGGGCAGCGGGCCTCGGCATCGGCGTCGGCATCGGCATCGGCGTCGGCGTTGGCGTCGGCCTCGGCGGTCGGCCTCGGCCTCGGCCTCGGCGTCGGCTTCGGGTTCGGCTTCGGCGTCGGCTTCGGGTTCGGCTTCGGCTTCGGGTTCGGCTTCGGGTTCGGGTTCGGGTTCGGGTTCGGGTTCGGCTTCGGCCTCGGCTTCGGGTTCGGGTTCGGGTTCGGCTTCGGCTTCGGCCTCGGCTTCGGCCGGCAGTGTCAGAGTCAGAGTCAGAGTCAGAGTCAGAGTCAGAGTCAGAGTCAGAGTCAGCGGCAGAGTCAGCGGCAGGGTCAGCGGCAGGGTCAGCGGCAGAGTCAGCGGCAGGGTCAGCGGCAGAGACAGCGGCAGCAACAGCGGCAGCAACAGCGGCAGCAACAGCGGCAGCAACAGCAGCCATGCTCTCCTTCGGAGTCGCACGGTTTGTAGCCTCGGCTTCGGCTTCGGCTTCGGCTTCGGCCTCGGCGTCGGCGTCGGCGTCGGCGCCGGCGTCGGCGTCGGCGCCGGCTTCCGCGTTTACGGCAGCGGTCGTTCGACGACCTGTCGCCGGCCGGCGACGACGTGGTGCCGGCTCTGCGTACCGTCCGGCCACTCGACGTCGATGTCCGCGCCTTCCTGATCCCCGAGGCCCAGATGCAGCCGCGTGCCAGGCTGCGAGAGGTAGCCGCCCCCGACCTTGACCCAGTGCGTCTGCATCGCTTCGCCTGCGTGAACGGTGACCCGGCTTCCGAGGGCGGCGGGGTTGGGCCCAGCCTGGCGCAGTTCGAGAATCGCAGTGTGGCCGGTCGACAAGTCGTTGCGCCACGCCCGCATGGGGCCGGTCATCGGGAACGAGACGACGTCGAGGTCGCCGTCCGCATCGAGATCGATCGTGACGATGCTGGCGGTGGCCGAGTCGTCGAGTGAACCCCACGCGGGCTCGAAGGTGAAGGGCGCGGTCTGGCGAAGGGCGACGTTGGACTCGGGGCGGTTGAGTTCGATCGGGGTGCCGGTGGCGGCGACGACATCCAGCCGACCGTCGGCGTCGAGGTCCGCGAACTCGGCGTTCCACGTCCATCCAAGGTGTTCCAAGGTCGGTGCGGAGACGACCGACCATCCCCCCGTTTCGTCCGACCACTGCAACAGGACATTGCGACCGCGGGTTTGCGGCGGGCCCAATCGGCGTGTGTCCGGATCGGGAAGGAACGCCGACCCCGCGTTCGACTCACACAGCGCGCGCAACCGCGGCCAGCCAGCGGGGAGCGCGCACGCTGCGGTCCCAGGAAACGTGTGGGCGAGTCCGACGAAGAACGCGGCCCGGCAGTCGATCGGGTCGCCGGCGTGCGCGCACTCTTCCGGGGACGACCGTTGGCGCAGGGACAGGTAGCGCCGCGTCTCTTCCCGGCGGCGGACGCATTCGACATTCTGCTCGCACGCTTGCGCGTCCTCCAGCGCAGAGCCGGTCTCGTCCGGGTGCGCGATGTCGCTGAAGAACAACTCCGCGCGACCATCTCGATCCAAGTCCCCGAGCGCCACGCCCATGGTGTCCCGCGTGGTCTGGGGAAAGCGCGCATCGTCCCGCCGCCACCCGGACCCATCCGCGCGCGCGTACACCGCATCGGGCGCCCCGAAGTCGTGGCCGACGTACAGCTCCATGCCACCGCGCCCATCCAGGTCCGCAACGAGGGCGGTCGTCGCCGCTCCTGGTGTCGACGGCAGCGCGACTTCCCCGCTCGCAAGAAACAGCCGGTCCCGCGACGCCCCCGCCGTCTTCCACGGACTTCGCCACGCCGCCCCCCACTCCGAGAGCAACACGTCCACCAACCCATCCCCATCCACATCCCCAAACGCCGCCGCCGCCACCATCCCGTCCCCCACCCGCTCCCCAACCAAATACCGCCGCAACCCGACAGCGAAGTCGGCATCGGAGTCGGAGTCGGCTTCGGCATCGGCTTCGGCGTCGGAGTCGGCATCGGAGTCGGCATCGGCTTCGGCGTCGGCGTCGGAGTCGGCATCGGAGTCGGTTTCGGCTTCGGTTTCGGAGTCGGAGTCGGAGTCGGAGTCGGCATCGGGGTCGGCTTCGGTTTCGGCTTCGGTTTCGGCTTCGGAGTCGGAGTCGGAGTCGGAGTCGGCATCGGTTTCGGCATCGGCTTCGGCTTCGGCGTCGGAGTCGGCGTCTGCCGCCGCCGCTGTCTCTGCCGCTGCCGCTGCCGCTGCCGCTGCCGCTGCCGCTGCCGCTGCCGCTGTCTCTGCCGCTGTCTCCGCCGCTGTCTCTGCCGCCGCCGCCACCGCCGCCTCCGGCCGCAGCCACACCCCGCCCCGCATCGTCCCCACGAACACGTCCACCCCCGCGCGCGCGTCCCGGTCCACCGCCATCGCGAACAGCGGCGTCGATCCGAGCATCTGCTCCGTCGCGATCAGATGTCGGTCGAAGTGCGTCGCAGGCTCCAGCCGCTGCACGAACGCGAAGACGTTCCCATCCGCCACCACCAGCAGGTCGTCCACCGCATCGCCGTTCACATCCGCGACCGCCAGACTCCGTCCCCGCCCCTGCACGAACGGATACTCCAGCCGGAGCAGACTCCGTTCGGCCGCCCGTGCGCGCTCCGAAGCGGCCGCCCACAAACCCATCGCCTGCGCGTCCACCGAGGCCAGTGTCGCTTCGGAACCGGACGATGCCCGCATCGCGAGGTCCCTCGGCCCGTCCTCGACGACGAAGCCCGTCGTCGCGCCCTCTTCGGGCGCGGCCGGCCAGGGCTCGTCTCCCTCGAGCCGATCGATCTCTCCAAGTGCCGCCCGGCGCACCCGGTTGTCGAACGTCTGGGTCAGGTCGCCGGCGAGCACCCCCAGCGTCACGACGCCGGCGAAGACGACCGCGCTCGCGCGCCACGAAGTCGCGCGGCCCACGATGAACCCGGCGTAGACGCTGTAGCTCCCGAGCGTGAAGAGAAGCACTGCGACGTACCGAAGTGGCAGACCCGCCGCGTAGAGCACCGCACAGACGATGACGTCGAACGTGATCGGGACCGGCAGCAACGTTCCGAACACCGCCAGCCCGAGACTCCACAGAAGCGCCGCGGGCACGCTCTCCGCCACGATGAGTTCGGGCAAACGATCGAGCGGAAGCACGAGGATGATCACGGCGCCGAGCAGTCCGGCGGCGAGCATGGGCGGCACCGTGCGGCGGACCAGCAAGACGAGGTTCCGGGCCCACGCCCCCACGACGGACCGGAATGCAGGTCCCGACGCGTCCGGCACCGCTGGTCGGATGCTGGGGGCCGTGGGCGCCTTCGCGGGGGCGCGGCGCGAGGCCACCGGCACGACGACGAACAGGACCACGAGCAGCAACGCAATCTTCACGAGCGCCACATGGAGTGGGAACAGGGTGAACAGCAAGATCACCGCGACGACGTTCAACGTCGGCGACGCGATGGCCGCCGCGATGGCGGTCTCCGCGCTCGCGCCCCCGACAGCGAGGCCTTCTGCGATCGGCGCCGCGCAGTTCACACACACACCCAGCGGTGCGCCCGCCGCCGTGCCGGTTGCCGCGCCCCAGAGCCCCTTGCGCCGCGCGGGCCCCGAACCCTCCCGTGCGGTTGTAGCGAGCAGGGTCATCAGACCCGCGCCGAAGACGATGCCGAACACCATGCCGACGCGGTTGGTCGCGAACCAGTTCACCGTCACCGCGAGCACCGACCACCACCAGGGATCGGTGGCCGTGGCCGTCAGAACGGTGTCGAAGCCGAGCGCATCGAGCGAGACCTCGCCCGCCATGGTCGCCTTCTGATGCAGGGCCGGTCCACGCGAGAACAGCCAGAAACCAGCCGCCACCGCGACGAGCCCGCCACCCAACCAGCGCCGCTGGACGCTTCGACGATGGCGCGCGACCTCCACCGGGCGACGGTAGCAGTTCCCGGCACGTGGCCCAGGTCCACGGCGCCTCTCCGCGGCGACCCCGCTGAGACCACAAACGCAGCGTGGCCCGCCGCGAATGCGGTACGGTCTCCACAGTGGCTCAACGTTCCTCCAAGTGGCGCCGGCGTGTGCAACGACTCAGCCTCGGCGCCCGCAACGCGCTCGAGATCGCCCGCTTCGGCCGGCTGACGGAGCCGTACCGTGCGCCCTACCAGGTGATGCAGCACGACGACATCATGCGGCTGCGGCGCTACGACGGCCGTCGGTCGGGCACCGGGCTCGAGTCGCCGATCTTGCTCGTGCCCCCACTCATGGTGACCAGCGAGGTCTACGACATCGCCCCGGACGTCAGCGCGGTGGCGCGGCTGCTGGAAGAAGGCGTGGACGTCTGGCTGTGCGACTTCGGCGCGCCCGAGCGTGAAGAAGGGGGCATGGAGCGGACGCTCGACGCCCACGTGCAGGCGGTGTCGCGTGCGGTCGACTACGTGGCCGAGCAGACCGGACACGACGTGCACCTGGCGGGCTACTCGCAAGGCGGCATGTTCTGCTACCAGACCGCGGCGTACCGGCGGTCCGAACGCTTGGCCTCGGTCATCACCTTCGGTTCACCGGTCGACATCCACCGCAACCTCCCGAACGTCGCGGAGGGTGCCGCAGAGCAGATCATCCAAGTGCTCCAGAAGGTGCTCGAGAAGCCCATGGAACGCATCGATGGGCTCCCGGGCTTCATGAGCTCGACCGCGTTCAAGCTCGTGTCGCTCCGAAAGGAGCTGACGCAGGTCGGGGACTTCGTCGCCAAGTTGCACGACCGCCAGGCGCTGGAGAAGCGGGAGAGCCGTCGTCGTTTTCTCGGCGGGGAAGGGTTCGTCGCCTGGCCGGGGCCGGCGTTTCGGAAGTTCGTCGACGAGTTCATCGTCAACAACCGGATGCTCTCGGGCGGGTTCGTGATCGACGGCCGCACCGTGACGCTCGCGGACATCACCTGCCCGGTGCTCTACTTCGTCGGCGAGCGGGACGACATCGCGAGGCCCGCCAGCGTGCAAGCGATCCAGCGGGCGGTCGTCGACGCGGAGGTCTTCGAGGTGTCGGTGCCGGCGGGCCACTTCGGTTTGGTCGTGGGCTCGGGCGCGCTGCGGAGGACTTGGCCGACGGTCGTGCAGTGGATGCGCTGGCGCGACATCGACGGACCGAAACCGCGCGCGTTGCTCGCGGACGTCGAGACGGTGCCGCTCGAGGATCCCGAGGTCGCCGGGTTCGACGACATCGACGTCGACCTGCGTCTCTTCTTCGATGCGATCGGCGACACCCTGACCAGCCTCTGGAACCGCATCGGGCAGATGACCGACGACGCGGGCGACGTGGTCACGAGCTTGCGCTTCCAGGTGCCGAAGCTCGAGCGGCTCGAACAGCTCCAGCCGCACACCCGCATCAGCGTGGGCCAGGCACTCGCGGAGCAAGCCAAGGCCTCGGCCGACCAGACCTTCTTCTTGTGGCGCAGCCGCGCCTTCACCTACGCGGACGCGGATGCGCGGGTGGACGCCGTGGTGCGTGGGCTCTCGTCGCTCGGAGTGAAGAAGGGCGATGACGTCGCGGTGTTGATGAACGGGCGACCGAGCCTGTTGACCATGGCGACCGCACTCAGCCGGCTCGGCGCGGTCGCGTTGGTGTTGCCGCCCGGCGCGAGCGACGCCGCCATCAAGACCGCGCTCGCAGACTTCTCGGCGAAACACATCGTGGCCGATCCGGAGTTCGGCGCGCGCGCGCGGGCGCTGGACGCCGACGCGCAGGTGATGGTGCTCGGCGGCGGTGCGACCCGGCAGCTCGCGATCGACGGGGTCGTGGACATGGAGCGCATCGACCCGGCCAAAGTCGTGCTCCCAAGCGACCACGATCCCAACCCCGGCCGGGCGCGGGACCTGGCGATGGTGTTGTTCTCCGATGCCCGCGACGGCGGGTTGCGATCAGTGCGCATCACGAACGGTCGGTGGGCGTTCTCGGCGCTTGGTGCGTCCGCGGCCTGCACGTTGACCCCGAACGACACTGTCTACGCTGCGCTCCCGCTGCACCATGTCGCCGGCATGCTCGTGAGCGTGGGCAGTGCGCTTGTCGCCGGTGCGCGTTTGGCGCTCGCCGACGAGATCGAAGGCGGCGGCTTCCCCACCGGACTGCACGACGACCCGGCCCCCTTCTGGCGCGAGGTCCGCCGCTACGGCGCGACGGTCGTCTTCTACGCGGGCGAGATGTGCCGCAGCTTGGTCAACGCACCGTACCAACCCACCGACGCGACCAACCCGGTGCGCCTGTTCGCGGGCAGCGGCATGAAGCCGAGCGTGTGGAAGCGCGTCGTCGACCGGTTCGATTGCGGCGTGCTCGAGTTCTACGCGTCGACCGAAGGCAACGCCGTCCTGGCCAACGCGTCGGGCAGCAAGGTCGGCGCGCTCGGGCGTCCCTTGCCCGGCAGCATCGAGATGGCGCTCTGCGCGTACGACTTCGACACGAAGGACTTCGTTCGAGACTCGCGCGGGTTGCTGCGTCGCTGTGGGTCGAGCGAGCCCGGTGTGCTGCTTTCGCGCATCGACGCCACGCATCCGGCGTACGACCAAGACGACCCTCGGGTCGTCCGCAACGTGTTTGCGGGTGGCGACCGCTGGTGGCGGTCCAACGACGTGCTGGAACAGGATCGCGACGGAGACATGTGGTTCCGGGGCCGCTTGCACGAAGTCTTGCGCGCCGAAGGCCGCTCGGTGTTCATGCGCCCGATCGAAGACGCGCTCGACGCCGCGGCCGGTGTCTCGCTTGCAGTAGCCTTCGTAGTGGAGGGAGAGGCGACCGCTGTGGTCGTGCCGCGCGACGGCGCGACGCTCGAACGCGCAGGCATCGAAGCAGCCCTTGCCGACTTGGATGCGCATCAGCGCCCCTCCGCCGTCTACCTGGCGAACGCCACCGACGTGCAGATGACCCCGGGCTTCCGCCCGATGACCCGAGAGCTCCGCGGCAACCTTGCCTCGATGACGCGCCTCCTCTAACCCTGCCGCATTCTGCCGCGGATCTGCGGCGGTCCTGGTGTGTGTCTACCGGGGCTGCGCAGCCAGAAACCGTTCGGCCCGGCGCCGCTCTTCGGACATCGCCGCCGGCGCGCGCTCGAGGAAGGCTTCGTAAGCGCGCGCCGCCTCTTCCAGTTCGCCGGTGGACTCGAGCGCCAACGCGAGATCGAACCACGCCTCCGGCCGGTCGGGGGACGCGGCGATCGCGCGTTGGTAGTGTGCGCGGGAGTCGTTCACCGCGCCGAGGGCACGCAGTGCGATGCCGCGCTCGACCAGAGCAGGGTAGTGGGCGGGCTCGCGCGAGAGCGCCTCGCCAAAGAGCCGCGCGGCTTCTTCGAAGTCGCGGTGGGCCAACGCGACCTCCCCGTGGGCCACCCACGCGTCGATGAGTTCCGGGTCGAGCGTGTAGGCGCGCTGAAAGCGGGTGAGCGCGAGCTCGATGTCGCCGGCGTCAAGCGCTACGACGCCGCACCCATGCCAGCTCGCCGCCCTGCTTCGATCGAGCTGGAGCGCATGCCGGCAGGCGACCTCCGCACGACTTGCGCCGCCTGTGCTGCCGAGGGCGCGTGCCAGCGCCACGAACGCGGCCGCACGTTCGGGCAAGGGCGCGCTGCCAGCCTGCACCACCGCTTCGCGTGCCCACGCGAGGGCGTCCTCCGTGCGGTCTGGATGGCGGCGCAGCAGATCGCTCAAGAGCAATGTCGCCGTCCCGCAGCCGGCGCGGCTGGCGTCGCGCAGGTGCACTTCGGCGGCGGGCAGGTTGCTGCGCGCTTGCCGCCGCGCGATCTCCGCGCCGAGCGTGCACTGGGTGGCGGGCGCGAGACTTGGGTGAAGTTGGGTGTAAGCGGCCGCGAAGTCGCCGCACTGCACCAGGGCCTGGACCACCGACTCCGAGACGTCCGGAACGCTGCGTTCGGCACGGGCGCGTTCCGACAGGGCGGCGCAGTCGTCGAGGTTCCAAGCTGCCGATGGCGGTGGTTGGGCGCGGTGCGGCTGGACGTGAACCGGCCGTGCGTGCGTCGCACACCCCAGCGCCGCGACGACCAGACAGAGGACCCGCACGTGGGAAGAGACACTGGGGGGTGGCAACAATTGGGTCGGAAGTCGAAGCCGATGCGATTTTCTGTCGCGAAGGCGGATGGCGGTGGCGATCTCTTTTGGAGGGCGGTGCCGTGGCCGATGCCGATGCCGAAGCCGATGCCGACGCCGAAGCCGAGGCCGAGGCCGATGCCGAAGCCGACGCCGAGGCCGAAGCCGAAGCCGATGCCCGAAGCCGATGCCGATGCCGATGCCGATGCGTCCGAGCCCCTTCGCGGATGCCGCGACGGCGAGGGACTGCTGGTAGGCTGCGGGCGGGTATGAAGGACGTCTTGCTGGGGGAGTGTTTGTCGGTGCTTCCGACCTTGCCTCGGGCGTTCGCGCGGCTGGTGTACATCGATCCTCCGTTCAACACCGGCAAGGTTCAGAAGCGGCGGCGCATCGAGTCGTCGCAGGACAAGGACGGCGCCCGCGTCGGGTTCGGGGGGCGGCGGTACGCGGATGTCGTGAAGAAGAGCGGGAGCTACCGGGACTCGTTTGAGGACTACGTCCCGTGGCTGATGGAGAGGGTCGAAGCGTCGATCCCGTGCACGACCGAGGATGCGTCGTTCATCGTGCACGTCGACCCGCGCGAGTCGCACTACGTGAAGGTCGCGCTGGATGGATTGTTTGGGCGGGCGTCCTTCCAGAACGAGATCGTCTGGGCGTACGACTTCGGTGGCCGCAGCAAGAAGAAGTGGTCGTCGAAACACGACGTGCTGCTCTGGTACACGCGCGATCCAAAGCGCTACTGTTTCGACTTCGAGGCGATGGACCGCATCCCGTACATGGCGCCGGGGTTGGTGACGCCCGAGAAGCGGGCGCGTGGCAAGACCCCGACCGATGTCTGGTGGCACACGATCGTGCCGACCAACGGCGCCGAGAAGACCGGCTACCCAACCCAGAAACCGCTCGGGGTGCTCGAGCGTGTCGTCAAGGTCCACTCCGCCCCCGGCGACGTGGTGCTCGACTTCTTCGCCGGCAGCGGCACCACCGGTGACGCGGCCCAGCGCAACGGTCGCGGCTACGTGCTGATCGACGAGAACCCGGAAGCGATCGCGGTGATGAAGGCGCGGCTCGGCTAGGCCGACGCCGAAGCCGAAGCGGACGCCGACGCCGAAGCCGACGCCGAAGCCGAAGCCGACGCCGAAGCCGAAGCCGACGCCGACGCCGACGCCGAAACCGAAACCGAAACCGAAACCGACGCCGAAACCGACGCCGACGCCGACGCCGAAGCCGACGCCGACGCCGAAATCGGAAGCCCGAGCGTCGGTGGGTTCCGGATCGACGCGCGGCGCACCTGGGCTACGCTGAGGCGTGGCAGGGAAGAAGAAGTCTCGTGCGAAGAAGTCCGCTTCGAAGAAGTCGGCCGCGAAGAAGTCGGCCGCGAAGAAGTCGGCTCCGAAGAAGTCGACTTCCCGAAAGCCGCGCAACCGCACGTCTTCGACCGGAGCCGATGGGGTCGCCGGACGCTGGCTGCTCGGGTTGGCGATGAGCGCGGTGATCGTGGTCGGGGTGGTGGTGATGGCACAGCCGAACGAAGCGCGGACCGAAGACGCGACCGAGGTCCAGGACGTGGTCCCGGACATTCCCGAACCGCTCGGCACCACCGTGCCCGAAGCCCTCCGCGTGCAAGTGGTGCAGCGGCACCCGCACGATCCTCGAGCGTTCACCCAGGGACTGCTCTGGCACGGCGGCAAACTCTACGAGTCCACCGGGCTCGAAGGACGCTCTTCGGTCCGCCGCGTCGATCTCGCGACCGGCGCGGTGGAGGCGCGGACCGACGTCGACGAGACGTTCTTCGCTGAAGGTCTGGCACGGGTGGGCGACACGCTCGTTCAACTGACGTGGCAGAACGAGCGGGCGCTGGTCTACGATCTGACCACGCTCCAGAAGACCGCCGAACATCGATACGAGGGCGAAGGTTGGGGCCTCTGCTACGACGGGACGCACCTCGTGATGAGCGATGGTTCGGACCGGCTGCGCTTCCGTGACCCAGCGACCTTCGAGGTGGTCCGCGAGGTGCGCGTGACCCGCATCGGCCGACCGCTCCGCTCCCTGAACGAACTGGAGTGCGTCGACGGCAAGGTGTGGGCGAACGTCTGGCAGCGGAACGAGCTCGTCCGGATCGACCCGGGCACCGGGCGGGTCGAGGCGATCGTGGATGCAGGTGGATTGCTGACGGCCGCGGAACGACGGAGCGCGGATGTGCTCAACGGCATCGCATGGCTCCCTGAGACCAGGCGCTTCTTGCTCACGGGCAAACTCTGGCCCGCCAGCTTCGAAGTAGAGTTCGTACCGCGCTAGCCCCGACCGGCCCACGCAGGGCACATTTTCAGGGGCCATCCATCGAGGTGGTTTGTCCATGGGATGGGATGCACAGGGGTGCTAGCCTCCGTGGCCATGTCTGATTGGGATCCGCCACCGCCGTTCGGAGGAGCACCGGGCCAGCCGCCCGCACCGGGTGGTCCGCCGCCTCAGTTCTCCGGCGCGCAAGCCGCCCTCGCGGGCAAACTCCAGATCTCGGATCTGCTCGGCACGAGCATGCGGGCCATCGCCGCGAACCTCGGCCCGTTCGCCCTCATCGCGTTTCTGTTGCCGCTGCCCGGCCTCGTGATCAGCGCGTTCTGTGGCGCGCGACTGCAGGAGAACATGCTGGGCTTCCAGCAGGACATCGCGCTGGGCATGCAGCCGGACTTCACGAAGATCATGGACGCGTTCGAGCCGGTCGTGATCGGCGGCCTCTGCTTCGCGATGCTGCTCAACTTCATCATGGGCTACCTCGCGCAGGCGATGCTCATGTTCACCTCGGTCGAGTTCCTCGCGGGCCGCAAAGCCACCGCCGGCCAGGCGTTCTCCAAGGGGATGTCGCGCATGGGCGCCGTGCTGGTCATCGCGATCCTCACGGGTCTCGCCACCTTTCTCGCGGCGCTTCCGGGCGTCGGTGTGGCGGTGCTGCTCACCGCCGCAGGCGGCGGCGCGGGCGCTTGCTGCGGCATCGTCATCATGTTCGTCGGCATGCTCGCGCCGGCCTTCTACATCATGACGCTCTTCTTCGTGGCGATCCCGACCGCGGTCGCCGAGCAGCACGGGCCGATCGAGTCGATGTCTCGAAGCGTCGAGCTCACCCGCGGCAACCGTGTGCCCATCGTGCTCTCGTACCTCGCGTTCCTTCTGGCGGTGGTCGTGTTCGCTTGCATCGGCGGCTGCTTCACTGGCGCGGCGGGCGGACAAGGCATCGATGCCGCCACGGGCATGCCGCAAGCGGCCTCGACGTTCTCCCAGGTGCTCTCCTTCATCCTGAACTGGGTCACCACCGCGGTGCAGATCATGGGTGTCTCGGCGCTTGCCGCTGTGACCTACGCGCGGATTCGCGGCGTGCGCGATGGCGTGGATGCGGACGCACTCGCACGCGTCTTCTCGTGACGTGAGCATTTTCTCTCGCGAGGGAGGCTCTGGGCCCGCGCAGGAGCGAAGCGACGAGCAGGTCCGGAGCCGTTTTCGAGGGTTCGGAAAGCCGAAGGCGTCCGGGCCCGCACGAGAGACCAGCAACACCCCCGTGGCGGCCCGACTGGTGGGCGCGTGGGTGCTGTGCTTGGTCGTGTGGTTCGCGCCGATGGGTGCGCAGGCGCAATCCCCGCGCGACGTCGCGCAACGCGTGCATCAACGCGGTGGGTACGGCGAGGGGCTGCACTACCGCGGGCCGACCGGCGAAGCCGGAACGTTCCCGAGTCGGGGCGGAGACAACGCCGCGTCGATGGGCGGCGAGGGTGCATCGGGGGACCGCTCGCTGCTCGACGCCCGCCGCACGAGTCGCGGTCAGACCTTGCAGCCCCAGGAGCAGCGGCTCGGTGGGAGCGGCGCCTTCGGTTCGTTCGGCGCCATCATCTCCAACATCTTGCTGGTCGTCGTGGGCATCGCGCTGGTCGGTCTGGTCATCATCCTGATCTACAGCCTCTTTCAGGGCCGGCTTCAGGACGATCCCGCCAGCTCGGGTCCCGGTGTCTCCGATGGCACGGAGCTGCCGAGGCCCGACGAACTGCCGTGGGTGGTGGGCGACCCGGACGAGCTCGCGCAGCAAGGCAGATACTCCGAAGCGATCCTCGCGCTGCTGGTGCAGTCGCTCCAAGCGTCTGGATGGAAGGGCCAAGCACAGCGCAGTCGCACCGCGCGCGAGATCTTCCGGGCCCTGTCCGAGTCCGATCCGAGGCGGGTGCCGCTCGGTGAGGTGGTGCGACTCGCCGAGCGGGTGCGGTTCGCCGGCGACGAGCCCACCGAAGCATTGTTCTTCGAGGTCCGCAGGTTCCGCGACGGCGTGCAGGCCGCGAGCCGTGCGGCTCCGTCCTCACCGGTGGGTCCCGTCGGAGCGATGGCGTGAAGCGGGGCAGCAACGTCGGCGGCGACGTCTTCTCACCCGGGATGCGCCGGCTCGTCTTGATGATCGTGGTGCTCAGCGGTGGTGCGGGGGTCGGCACGCTGCTCTACGGCGCGAGCCTGGTTGCGCCGCGCGCGAGTGAGTCCGACAGCTACGGCGCCGGCCCGCTCGGACACCGGGTGTTCGCGGAAGTGCTCGAGGAACTCGGCGTCCACGTCCTGCAGAGCCGCGGCGACCGGTTCGATGCGATCGATGCGCCGCTCTTCTTCATCGAACCGACCGAGGAGTCGCGGGTCGATGGCGCGCTGCACTCACTCGAGACCGCGCTGGATGCGCGCCATTTCGCCGGACGCACCACGGTGGTCGTGCTGCCGAAGTGGGAGTTTCAGCTCGGCATCGCGCTCGGGGAACCGCCGGTGCGGCTGGTGTCGGAAGAACGGCTCGGCAACACGTTCGACGCGGCTCTGCCACCCACCGTTGCACCGGACGGCACGATCCTGGCGGGCACCCCGCGTGTACACCTGGTCGAGAGCGGTCAGACCAACCACACCTTGGTGGGGCTCCTGGGAGAGTTCGACGCGGACGTACCTCAGCTGCAGACCATTCAGCGGATCCCGCCTGGCGCCGATGTGTTGCTCGATGCCGCGACCGGTGCAGTCGTGGTGGAGTACCCGCGCGGGACATACGTCGTCAGCGATCCGGATCTCATCCACAGCTTCAACTTGCACCGTGCCGATCACGCGGCGCTCTGGCTGGCGCTCATCGAAGACCTGCAGACGGACACCGTGGTCATCGACGAGTCGTTTCATGGACACGGGCACGCGTTGAAGCTCGGAGAGGCGCTCGGTCAGTTCCCGGCGATTCTCTTCGTCATTCACGCGCTGCTCTTGCTCTTCTTGATCATCATGCTTGGCAGCCGGCGCTTCGGGCGTCCGGTCGAAGACGCCGGGCTCGGGCACGGGCCGCGCGAAGCGATTGCGGTCGCCGCCTCCGTGCTCGCCGACGGGCAGCCCCTCGGCGTGCTGACGTACAACTACGTCGTGGAAGTGCTGCAAGACCTCCATCGCCGGCTCGGCATGCCGGAGGCGTCCACGATCGCCGCGCGCGCACTCGCCATCGACGGCGTCGCTGGACGCCGCAAGATCCCGCCGCAGGCCAGCGAGTTGATCCGGCAGGCCCACGCGATTCCGCACACCAAACGGTTGTCGGGCAAAGCCCAGGCCGATGCTTGGCGCGTCGCCCGGGCTGCGTTCGCGTTCCGCGCGCGGCTGCTCGAACCCGCCACCAAGAAGGCGCCTTCGACGCAGGCCGCCCCGACCGTTTCCGACGTGGTTCCTCCGCACGACCGAAGTGCAGCTCCACCCGACCCCACCGCTCAGAAAGACGCTTCTCGATGACGCCCGAAAACGTACAGCAGGTCCTCGCCCACCTCACCGAGAACATCGGACGGGTGGTGCTCGGTTCCGAGATGAACGTGCGCTACTGCTTCGTGACTTTCCTGGTGCGGGGTCACATCCTGCTCGAAGGCGTGCCCGGTGTCGGCAAGACGTTGCTTGCCCGGTGTTTCTCACGTTGCCTCGGGCTGGAGATGAAGCGCGTGCAGTGCACCCCGGATCTCATGCCGGGCGACGTCATCGGCGCGAACGTCTTCGACTTCCGCACCCAGTCCTTCACGCTCACCAAGGGGCCGGTGTTCACCGAGTTCCTCCTCACCGACGAGGTCAACCGAACGCCACCCAAGACGCAGTCGGCGCTGCTCGAGGCGATGCAGGAGCGGTCGGTGACCATCGACGGAACCACCCACGATCTCTCGAACCGGTTCATGGTGCTCGCCACCCAGAACCCGGTGGAACACGAGGGCACCTACCCGCTCCCCGAAGCACAGCTCGACCGGTTCTTGTTCAAGCTCGAGGTGCTCTACCCCTCGGAAGAAGACGAAGTGAACGCGGTCATCGCGCACTGCGGCTCGAGCGGGACGCCGGACCTCGACGAGGTCGGACTCGCGCCGATGCTCACCCCCGAACAGGTGGATGCGCTGCGCGAGGTGTCGAAGACGGTCCACCTCGACCCGGCGCTCGCCCGATACGCGGTGCATCTGGCGCGTGCGACGCGTCAGCACCCGAGCTTCGCGGTCGGCCTGTCTCCACGCGCGGCGACGATGTTGGCGGCCGCGGGGCGGGCGAACGCGGCTTGCGAAGGACGCCAGTTCACCGTGCCCGACGATCTCAAGACGCTCTTTCTTCCCGCCGCCCGCCACCGCGTCATCGTGACGCCGGCCGCGGAGATGGACGACGTCCGAGTCGACGACGTGCTCACGCAGATCCTTCAACAGGTGCCCGCCCCGCGCTGAACGATGGTGCCTTCCGCCCGATTGCTCTGGTTCGCGTTCGCCGGTCTCGCCGTGGCGGCGTTGCCGGTGCTCGTCGACTCGGCGCTGTGGCCCTTGGTGCTCGGCACGTGGGGGGTGATCGTGCTCGGCGGTCTCACCGACGCGATCGTGTTGATGCGCGCCCGTCCTTCGCTGGACGTGCAGGTGCCCGCCGCGGTCGGAGTCGGTGCGGCGCTCGAGCTTCAGGTGAAGGTCTCGGTCCGTGCGCCCAAACGGCTCTTCGCCACCCTCCGCGGCGAAGTGGACGCACCACTGGAGCCCTCGGACGACGTCGCGATCCGCACCGGCGGTCCCGGCGTGCACAAGGTCACCGCCGATGCGCCCCACCGAGGCGGCGCGTTCGTGCGCGCCCTCTGGATGCGGCTCGACGGGCCGCTCCGACTGCTCCGCCGGATCGATCGCCACACGGTCGACAAGCCCGTGTCGATCGTGCCCAACGCGGAACGGGTCCGGGAGCTCGCGCTCGCGCACTTCGGCGCCCAGCGCTACGGCGGCGTACACGTACAGCGCAAGAAGGGCGACGGCGGCGAGTTCGACGCGCTCGAGGCGTACGAACCTGGCATGGACCTGCGCAAGGTGGACTGGAAAGCGAGCGCACGGCACCAGAAGCTTCAGCTGCGCCGTTTCCGGCTCGAGCAGAACCAGCGGCTCGTGCTCTGCGTCGACAGCGGTCGACTGATGGCGGATCCGATCGACGGCACCGAGCGGCTCGACCATGCGATCCACGCGGCGCTGCTGCTGGCGCGGGTGGCGCTCAAAGCCGGGGATCTGGTCGGCGTGCACGGCTACGCAGACAAGCAGACCGCATGGGCCGCACCGCGCGGTGGCATGCGGCAGATGGCGCGCATCTCTCGCGCGCTCTCGGATCTGGAGTCGCTGCCGCAGGAGTCGAACCACGTCGTCGGGGTGCACGCGCTCCTCGGCAAACTCCGGCGCCGCTCGCTCATCGTGGTCTTCACAGAGTTCTCCGATGGCACCACCGCGGAGCTCATGGTGGAACACCTTGGTCACTTGGCGCGCCGCCACCTGGTGGTGTTTGTCGCGCTCGACGATCCGGCCATCCAGGACTCGGTGCACACGTTGCCGCGCACGGTCGAAGATCTCGCGGCGACCGCGGTGGCCGGCGGCCTTCGCCAGGACCGGGAGCGGGTGCTGCGCCGGCTGCGGCGCATGGGCGTCGATGTGATCCACGGACCGCCCGGTGCAGCGGCGCTGCAGTTGCTCGCCCGCTACGTGCACATCAAACGCCGAGGGCTCATCGGATGAGCGACCCGAAGAAGTCCGGCCTGCCGCGCTCGGTGGCGTTCCGCAAAGAACGCGAAGGCCAATGGTTCGAGCTCGACCGGCTCGTGAACAAGTCGATGCGCGGCGGGCTCAAGGTGCTCTCGAGCGCGGAGCTGCACCGGCTGCCGGTGCTCTACCGCTCGGTGCTCGCGAGTCTCAGCGTGGCGCGCCGAACGGCGATGGACCGCGCGCTCCTGCTCTATCTCGAAGCGCTCGCCGGCCGCGCGTACCTGACGGTGTACGGCTCGCGCCGGTCCACCAAAGGCGCGCTGCGACGCGCGCTCTTCGAGACCTTTCCTCAGCGCGTGCGCGCGATGGCGCCGGAGCTCGGGCTCTCGACCCTCTTCCTCGCGCTCGGCGCGTTTGTGGCGGTCGGTCTGATGAAGTCCGACATGGGCTGGTACGACGCGTTCGTGAACCCGGCGCTCGCGAACGGTCGGGATCCGAATGCGACGACGGAGACCCTGCGCGAGGTGCTCTACTCGGGTGGCAACCACGGCGAAGAACTGGCCACGTTTGCGTCCTTCCTCTTTGTACACAACGCGCGCATCGGCATGCTCTGCTTCGCGCTCGGATTCGCGGGCGGCATTCCGACCGCGCTGCTGTTGTTCTCGAACGGGTTGATGCTCGGCGCGTTCATCGAACTCTACGCCTCGCGCGGCATGACGGTGGAGCTGCTCGGGTGGCTCTTGCCCCACGGCGTGCCGGAGATCGGCGCGGTCATCCTGTGCGGCGCGGCGGGACTGCACCTCGGCCGCTCGATGCTCTTGCCCGGCAAACGTTCCGTCCGAGATTCGTTGGCGGCGGCCGGTCGGCGGAGTGCGATCGTCGTGGCGGGTGCGGTGGTGTTGTTTGGCATCGCGGGTCTGGTGGAAGGCATCTTCCGTCAGGCGGTCACGGATCTGACGCTTCGGTACGCGCTCTTTGGGTTCAACCTGCTCTGGTTCACCGCGTGGTTGTTTCTCGCCGGTCGAACCAAGCGCGGGGCCGCGGCAAAGGGGGCGCCATCGTGAAGATGGGGGACGCATCCATCGCGCCGCTCCACCACGAGCCGGGCGAGCGGCGGATCGAGATCATCGGACCCGAAGGTGTGCCGCTGACCTTTCCCGCCGCGAGCATCGGGGAGCGCGCGGTCGCGTTCTCGCTCGACATCGTGCTGCTTGGTCTGACCATCGTGACGCTCGTCCTCATCGGCGCGTTCCTCAGCGCGGGTTCGCAGATGAGTTTTCCGATGGGCATGACGCTCATCGCCGTGTTCGTCGTGCAGCACGGGTACTTCATCTTCTTCGAGACGCACTGGCAGGGGGTCACGCCCGGCAAGCGGCTCATGAAGCTCCGGGTGGTCTCGCGGGACGGCGCGGGCCTGACCACCGACGCGGTGATCGCACGGAACCTCATGCGCGACGTCGAGGTGTTCCTGCCGGCCGCGGTCATGGCTTCGCCCGAACAAGTCTGGGGCGACGCGCCGCCGTGGCTGCTGCTGCCCGCATCGTTGTGGCTGCTCGTCATGTTCTTGCTGCCGCTCCTGACGAAGGACCGCACCCGCATCGGGGATCTGGTGGGCGGCACGCTCGTCGTGCGGCTGCCCGTCGCCAAACTCCAGCAGGACCAGGCCGCGCGCACGTCGCTGGTGCCGGATTCCCCGGACGATGTGCTCTCGTTCACCGCGCCGCAGCTCTCGGTGTACGGCGAGACCGAACTCGAGACTCTGGCTGGCATCATGCGCAAGACCGACGCGGGCAAAGCGTCCAACCGCGACCTCCAGATCATCGCGATGACCATCGCTCGGAAGATCCAGTTCGAGGGTCCCCTGCCGCAGACCGACCCCCGGCGGTTTCTCCGGACCTTCTACAAGCAGCAGCGCTCGCATCTGGAGAAGAAGCTGCTGTTTGGCGAACGCAAAGCGGACAAGTTCGACGCCACCTGAGCCCGTTTCGAGGGTTGGTTTTGAGCACCGCTCGTACATGTGTCCAACGTGTGGACAAACGGTGTGGACAGTTGGTGGGCGCAGGATGGCCGAACCTGGAAGTCCAATGATTGTAACGGTTTGCGGCAATAGTGGCCGCTCCGGCGGAATCGCCGCGGGTTGTGGACAAACTGAGGGTGACTCAGATTCACGGTCGGGCCGAAACCCACGGCGAAGCCGACGCTGAAGCCGGCGCCGAAGCCGACGCCGAAGCCGAAGCCGAAGCCGAAGCCGAAGCCGAAGCCGAAGCCGAAGCCGAAGCCGAAGCCGAAGCCGAAGCCGAAGCCGGACGCCGAATCCGAATCCGAATCCGACTCCTCAGGTCACATGAAGAGGGTGCAGCAGCCGGTCAGGCAGAAGTGGTCGGCGGGGCAGGTGGGGTCGCTGGGGGCGCCGCAGGGTTGGCGGCCGTCGGGGCAGCGGGGGTCGGGCATGCCGGCGTCGGTGCCCGCGTCGGTGCCGCCGTCGGAGCCGGGACCACCGTCGATTCCAGGGCCGGCGTCGACGGGCGGGGGCGGGAAGCAGTCGTCGGGGAGGTCGTCGATGGTCTCGCCGAGGCAGAGTTCGCAGCGGCCGCAGGTGTTGGTGCAGAAGCCGGTGACCTGGGTGCAGGGGTGGCAGAGGTCCGGGTCCTCGACGGTGCTCGGGTTGCAGCTTGGCTCGCCAGCTGCGTCGGTGCTGCCGAGGAACACGAAGTTGCCCGAACGCGCCGGGAGCTCACAACAGCCGAAGCAGTCGCAGCCGTTCGGCGTGATGTCGGCGCAGTTGGTGCGGCACGCTTCGACTTGAGGCTCCGGGCACATGATCGCGCCGGTGCGTTCGTCTTCGGGCACGAAGTCGCAGAAGGGGCCCGGCGCGAGCGGATCGCACTGCGCGTCCCATTCGCATTTGTCGTCGCCCGATCCCTGGTTGGTGTCGTAGTAACAGTCGCGGTCGCATCGGCCGACTTCGCCGCCGGGAATGCCGAGGTCGTAGCCTTCTTCGTTGTCGTCGCAGGCGCCGAGACAGTCCGGATCGAGCGAGTCGATGAATCCGTCCTCGTCGTCGTCCATGCAGTTGCCGCAGGCGTACTGGCGTCCGTCGCAGGTCGCGGGCACACACTCCGTCGGGCCCGCGTCCACACCGCCGCCGTCCACGCCGCCGCCGTCTACGCCGCCGCCGTCCACACCGCCGCCGTCCACGCCGCTGCCGTCCACACCGCCGCCGTCCACGCCGCCGCCGTCGATGCCGCCGCCGTCGACGCCGCCGCCGTCGACGCCGCTGCCGTCGACGCCGCTGCCGTCGGGTGTTCCGCCGTCGTCGTCGCCTCCACAGGCAAGGACAAGCGAGAGAAGAGCGCACAAGGTTGCGACACGGGTCATCGGACAAGGGTACCCTGAGACCATGCGAACCCCCACCCTTCTGTTGTTCTTTGGTTTCCTTCTCGTCGCCTGTGGAGACGACGGCAACGAGGCCGACCGCCGCGGCGTCGGCGCGTCCTGTGTCACCTCCGAAGACTGTTTCGAAGAAGGCCAGGAGTGCCTGACCGACTTCTCCGGTGGCTACTGCGGCAACTCGGGATGCACCGCGCACGCGGACTGTCCGGCCGGTTCGTCGTGCGTCGTGCACGACGACGGGCTCAACTACTGCTTCCGCAACTGCGACGAGAAGCCCGAGTGCAACACCCACCGGGAGGAGGACGTCGAGTCCAACTGTTCCTCCTCGGTGGACTATGTGGAACCGCTTCTCCCAGGCAGCGCGCCCAAGGCCTGCATTCCTCCGTCGTCGGGAACCTGAGCTTGCACCGGCCGAGGGGCTTTCGCCTTCGGCCGCTCGGCACTACCTTCCCCCGATGGCCGACGACCCCGCTCCCTTCGAGAGCTACCAGTCCTTTCTCAAGACATCGATGCAGCGGTACTGGGACCGCAAAGGGTCCAGCAAGGTCACCTTCCTCGCGTTGATGCTCGCGACCCGCCAGGCTTGGGGCGTCGCGGCGTCGAAAGGGCTCAGCCTGGAGTCCGGCAAGAAGGCGCTCACGGGCGCCGCCGGTTTGGCGGCGGGTGCGATGCTCATCCGCATCTTTCTGGGTGGCCCACTCGGACTTCTGCTCGCAGGCGCTTCTGCGATCTCCCTCATCGCGGTCTACGGCAAGAATCAGGAAGCGATCTGGAAGAAGGTGCTTCGGTTCCGGGGTCTCATCGACGACTACGAAGGCCACTACACCGACGTGTCGGAGCAGAAGGCGACCGAGATGCAGCGCGAGCTGATGATGGAGGGCCTGATGGGCCGGTTCCTCGATGCGCTCGACACCATCCCCGAGGACGAAGAAGAAGACGAGCTCATCGAAGAGGTCTCGGAAGAAGAAGCCCGGAGCTTCGCCGCGCACATCGCGAAGAAGACCGAAGTCGTCGAAGAGGAGTAGACGGAAGAGAAAAAGGCGGCGCGCTTCTACGCGGCCGCCTCTTCCATCCACGCGCCGAGGCGCGGTCTCTACTCTTCTTCGGGTCCGAGCTCGGCTTCGATCTGATCGAGCACCGAAGCGTAGTTCTCCTCGGTGATCTCGGCTTCGGCCGCTTCCTCGAAGTCGGCGGCGATCGGGATGTCCTCTTCGGTCAGCTCGATCTCTTCTTCCACCATCGGCTCCTCCTCCGGCGCCTCGGGCTCGACCGGGTCGACGAAGTCGGGGGCCGCTTCTTCTTCTCCGCCGCACCCAGCGGCAAAGGTCGGAAGGGCGAGGGCCAGCATCATCCAACACATCTGCATCTTGCGGAACATCAGAGTCCTCCCACGCCAGCCATCACGCTGACGGTGGCGCCAGGCGCCATCGCGGTGGTTCGAGTCATCACAGTCGTGGTGGTGGTCGTCGTCGTGCGGACCGTCGCCGCCGCCATCTGGGTCCCGGTCATCACCGCCACGTTGGCCTGCTCGGCCTGGGTCATCACGGTGGCGGCCTGGGTCATCACGGTGCCATTGGCGGCGTTGACCTGGGTGCGCACCGCGACGCCACCGCGTTCGGCGACCATGACCGCGACGCCCGGTCGCACGCCGTTGACGCGTACGTTGAGCGCGGCGTTGCCTTCGGCGGCTGGGGTCGCCGTGTTGGTGGCTTCCGCGCCGGCTTCCGCGCTGTAGCGTTCGACGCGCCGGGTGTGGCGGCGGTTCTCACGGACGAGGATGGCGTCCACCCGCGCGAGGGTCGCGGTGTCGCCTTGGGCGACGGCCACCGCGCGAACGCGGTTGAGTTTGGCGGTGCGGCGCGCGTGGATGCGCAGCTCGGCACGCAGGGGGGCGGGCACCTCGCTCGGACGGCTGGCGTTGGTGCGGGCCTGGACCCGGGCCCATTCGGCCTGGCGGCGTTCGCGTCGGGCTTCCTGACGGGCTTCCCCGTGGAGTTGCCGCGCTTCCATCGTCGCGGTGCGCGCGTCCATGCGGGCTTCGCGCGCTTCGCCGGCTTCGGTACGGGCTTCGGCGCGGAGCTCCATGCGGGTCGCCCGTGCTTGCGGGCCCATGCCCATGACCGATGCGGCGGCCATCGCGGCGACGCGTGCCTCCATCGTCTCCGCGCGCGCGTCCATGCGAGCGGTCATCGCGGTCATGCGTGCGTCCATGCGGGCTTGGGCCTGTGCGGTGACCATGCCCATGGCGGCCGGTTGTGCGTTCGTGGTGGTCGAAAGCAGGCTCAGGGCCAGACCTCCGACGAGACTCAGTGTGCGCTTCATCGAGCGTCTCCTTGTGAAGGGTGGTGCGCGGGACCCCCCGATCCCAGGCGGTTCCTCTCCGGAACGCCCGACTTCTAGCATGGAGGAGGGCGATTCAACACCCGGGTGGCCATTGCAAACTCGATCGGGATGGCGCGGGCCAAGGAACACGGGGGCGACGGCGTCGGTAAAGACACTATGATGTCCTCGATGACCGTTTCTGCCCGCGTCTTGCTCACCCTCCTGTTCGCTGCGCCCCTCGTCGGCGCCTCCTGTGGTCCTGCGCCTTCGCCCGAAGGCGGTGAGACCGAGACCGAGGGCGAGACCGCTGGAACCACCGAAGCGCCCACCCCCGAGCAGGGCAGGGACACGGCGAGTGCCGACGCGGTGCCGTTGTCGGCGCTTCCCGAAACCGAAGGTCTCGAGATCCCCGAGCGCACCGCACCGACGATCACCACCCTCGACCAGGCCCGCGAGGCCTTGAACCAGGGCTTCTACGCAGAGGTCGGCACGGCGCTGGCGCGGACCGGCGCCGAGGCGATCGGTCGCGGCCCGGCGCTCGAGCTGCTGCAAGCGCAACATCTCTTCGTCACCGGCGGGTACGACGACGCGGCCGCCAAGGCGCGCTTGGCCGTGCAACACGCGACCCGAGGTGCAGCCGCGGACCCGGCGATCCGGATCGCTGCGCAGACCTTGCTTGGCGAGGTGCTCGTGGCCCGCGGCCGGTGGGACGACGCGCAGGCGGCGTTCGAAATCGTGAAGGACGAACCGGCGGCACACCGGGCGCGCGTGATGCTGGGCCGCCTCCTCAACCTGCGCGGCCAGCGCGTCGCGGCAGAGCCGATCCTGATGAAGCTCATCGCCGCCTTCAACGACGGCACCATCGGCGACCGCGACGCCGAAGGGCTCAGCTACGTAGGCATGGCCGCCTGGGAACTCGGCGCGCCGCGCGACGCGAACGACGCGTTCGTACAGTCGGTGCGGGCCGAGTCGGGCGCGCGCCCACCGAGTCCGCCGCGTCAGCCGAACAGCACCGGCGGCCTCGCAGCGCCTCCGCCGCCCCCGACACCGGCGGGCCGCGTGCGGGTGGAGACGCGCCTCGAGTGGGCGCGCCTGTTCTTGGCGAAGTACGACGCCGGCCACGCCGAAGAGAACATCCGGGAGGTCTTCGAGGTCAACCCGGTGCACCCCGAAGCCCACGCGCTCTTGGCGCGGATCAAGATCGCGCAGAGCTTCAACTTCGCGGCCGCGGAAGCCCACGTCGAGCAGGCGCTCTCGGTGAACCCGAACCTCGGCATGGCGCACATCACCCGCGCGGGCATGGCGCTGCGCGACCTCGACATCGACGCCGCCGACGCCAGCCTCGATCGTGCGCTGCAAACGAACCCGAACGACATGGAAGCGCTGAGCACCCGCGCCGCTGTGCGCTACCTCGCGGACGACGACGCTGGATTCGCCGCGGCCAAACGCGAGGTCTTTCGCCGGAACCGCACCTACACGGAACTCTACGCGGTGCTCGGCGAGTTCGCGGAATGGGAGCACCGGTACCCGGACATCGTGGCGATGTCGCGCGAAGCGGTCACCCTCGACAGCAACGACTACCGCGCCCACGCGGCGCTCGGCCTCAACCTCTTGCGCATGGGCGACGAAGCCGAAGGGCTCACCGCGCTGCAGAGCGCGTGGCGGCGGGACCGGTTCAACGTTCGGGTGTTCAACACGCTCAACCTCTACGACGACGTGATCGAGCAGGAGTACGAAGAGCTCACCGACGGCCCGTTCGTCTTTCGCATGCACCGGGACGAGCGGAGCGTGCTCGAGCGTTACGTGCCGCGCACGCTGCGACGCGCGTACACGGACATGGTGCGCCGCTACCAGTTCACTCCGGAGGGACCGGTCCGCATCGAGCTCTTCGCGAACACCTCGCACTTCAGCGTGCGCACCGTGGGGCTGCCAAACCTCGGCGTGCAGGGGGTGTGTTTCGGCAAGGTCGTGACCGCCATCTCGCCGCGCGGCGGTCCGTTCAACTGGGGCCAGATCACCTGGCACGAACTCGCGCACGTCTTCCACATCCAGCTCTCCCGCAACCGGGTGCCGCGCTGGTTCACCGAAGGGCTCGCCGAGTACGAGACCTTGATCGCGCGTCAGGACTGGCAGCGCGAGATGGACCACCACCTGTGGGCCGCGCTCGAAGAGGACCGGCTCCCGCCGCTGCGCCTGATGAACCGCGCCTTCACCCGCGCGCGGTCCGGCATGGACATGATGGTCGCGTACTACGCGAGCACCCGCATCGTGAAGTACATCGCGGACGAACACGGGTTCCCGGATGTGGTCGCGATGTTGCGCGGCTGGTCGCAAGGCAAGACGACCCCCGAGGTCGTGCAGACGGCGCTCGGCATCACGATTGAAGAACTCGACCGCAACTTCCGCGCCCACGCCCGGCAGCGGCTCCGTGCGCGCGCCGATGACTTCTCGGTCGACTTCTCGCAGTACACCGAAGTCGAGCCCATCCGCCAAGCCGCCGAGGCCGCACCGACGGACGCCAGCAAGCAGGGCGCGCTCGCGGCCGCGCTCTTGGTGGGCGGTGATGCAGAGGCCGCTCAGGCGGCCGCGGCGCGGGCGATCGGCATCGACGCCGCCGAGCCGGTCGCGCGGTTCGTGCTCGCACGGTTGGCGCTGATGCAGAGCGATGGACAGACCGCGTTGACGCACCTGCAGGCGCTGCTGGCCGGCGGCCGAGACGGCTACGAACTCCGGTTGCTCATGGCCCGCGCGGCGCTCGGCGGGAACGACACCGCGGCGGCGCGCCAGTCTCTGGAGGCGGCTGCCCGCATCGACGAGCACCGCCCGGAAGCGTGGATGGGTCTCTCGGAGATCGCGCAGCAGGCGAACGACGCCGATCTTCGGCTCCGTGCGTTGAGCCGCCTCGCGCGCATCGACGAACACGACCGGCCCACCCACGCTGCGCTTCTCGCGCTGCTCGTCGAGCGGGCCCAGTGGGACGACGCCGTGACCGAAGGCGAAGCCAGCGTCTTCGTCGATCCGAACAACCCGGCCGTGCACGATCTCTTGGCCCAGGCCTACCTGCAGAAGGGACGCCACGCCGAAGCCCTGTACGAAGCGGACACGGCGTTGCTCGTCCAGCACCCGGAACCCGGTCGGATTCAGTTGATGCGGGCCCGCGCGTTCGTCGGTCTGCGCCGCCGCGCCGACGCACGAACGGCGGCGCAGGCGGCGGAGGCTGCGGATCCCAACCTCGCCGAAGAAGCACGCGGTATCGTCGGAGGGCGATGAGCCCGAGCGGTCCGGACAGCAGCCCGACGACGCCTGCACCCGAGCCTCGTCCGCTCCGGCCGCCGGCGCGTCGGCGTTCGCGCCTGTCGATCCCGACGCGGATCTTTGCGGCGTTCGCGATCACGTTGGTCGGTTTCGCGGTCGTCAGCGTCTCGAGTGTGCTCCGGCACGATCGCAGCGCCCGCATGCTGCAGCTCTTGCACGACGGCTACCTGCCCCTGGCGATGCGGCTCGGTGAAGCGCGTTCCTATCAGAACGTGTACCGGCGCCATGTCGAAAGCATTCTCGAGGACTCGAGCGAACGGGTGTGGTTCCAGGCGGCGCGCCAAGTCCGGCCCTCCACCATGCGGCGTCTCGACTACTTCCTCGAGCGGGCCGAACGGCTCGCTGAGCGGGCCGACGACGCACCGACGTTGCGACCGGTGCGCGAAGCCGTCGAAGCGATCGGCCACGGGTACGAGTCGACCGACGCGGACTACGACGTGCTGCTCACAGCGCTGGAGAACGGCGACCGCGCAGAAGCCCAGGCTGTGCACGACCGGCTCAAGGCGGCCGAGTTGGAGATCGAGCGGCAGTACCGCGAGGGCTACGGCAAGCTCGTGGATCGGATCGACGCGTTGGCATCGGAAGCGAGCGAACAGGAGCGGCAGGCGTCGGTCGTGCTCGGAGTGCTGGCGTTCCTCGCGCTGCTCGTCGGACTCTCGGCCACCTTCTGGTCGCTTCGCGTGCTGCGTCCGCTGCCGCTGCTCCAGGAGCGGGTCGGTGCGATTGCGGAAGGCGACTTCGATACCCCGCCGCTCAAGGTACGCGGCGCGGACGAGCTGGCGCTGCTCGCGCAGGATTTCGATCACATGGTGGACGCGCTGCGCGCCCGCGATGCAGGACTGTCCGAGCTGCGCCGCATGCAAGCGCAGATCGTCGCGGGTCTCCGGGCCGCGGTCGTCGTGCTCGACGGAGACGACGTCGTGCGCAGCGTGAACCCAGCGGCCGCGCGGGTGCTCGGCCTCTCGCGCGAGGCGGAGGGCCACGAGTTCGACACGCCCGCGGGCCTTCGCGATGGCATCGCGGAAGTCCGTTCGGGCACGCCGCAGGTGGTGCTCGAAGCGATCGAACAGCCCGACCCCGCGGGCGGTGCGACCCGTCAGATCGACATGTTGCTGACCGCGTTCGGAGACGAACCAGGCGCGATCTTGCTCGTGGCGGAGGATGTGACCGACGCGCTGCGCACGAAAGAGCGGCTCCTTCGCACCGAACGGCTCGCAGCGATCGGGCGCATGGCCGCGCACGTGACGCACGAGGTGCGCAACCCACTGTCCAGCATCGGGCTGAACGTCGACATGCTGCGCGACGAGATCCTCTCGATGGGGGCGAACGACGCCGAGGCGGAGGCGGAAGCCACCGCACTGCTGGAAGCGATCCAGACGGAGATCGATCGACTCACCGGAATCACCGAGCAGTACCTCCGACTCGCGCGTTTGCCGCAACCACGATTCGAGGTGGAGGACCTGGGCGAGATCGCGACGGCGCTCGCGAACTTCATGGCCCGAGACTTCGCCGCGTCGGGGGTGCATCTCGATCTGGCGATCGAATCCGGGCTTCCGACGGTCCGGCTCGACGAGAATCAAATCCGTCAGGCGCTCCTCAACCTCATCCGAAACGCGGTCGACGCCAGCCCGGAGGGAGGCCGGGTGCGGCTCGGGATCGAGCGGGTCGGTGACGGCATCTTGGTCTCGGTCGAAGACGAAGGGGAGGGTGTGCCGGAGTCCGAACGCGAGCGGATCTTCGATCTCTTCTTCACCACGAAGGAGCGCGGCTCGGGACTCGGGCTGCCACTGACCCAACAGGTCGTGCACGCCCACGGCGGCACGATCCGGGTGACCCAGGGCGGCGCAGGCGGCGCGCGTTTCGAGCTCGTCTTCCCGCTCAAACACTGAGCGCACCGCCCAGCGGGCCGGCTGGCGGATGGGGTGGCGTTCTGCGTTCGGATGCGCTCTAACGTGCGCATGACGACACGGCACGATGGGCGCGGCTACGACGCGGCGCGGACGATTCGGATCGAACCGGGGGTGATGCGCAACCCGGAAGGCAGCGTGATCTACCGCTCGGGCGATACGGCCGTGCTGGTCGCGGCGTCGGTGGACGAAGGCCGGCCGCCGTGGCTGAACAAACCCGGCCAGGGCTGGGTCACCGCCGAGTACGCGATGCACCCGCGCGCCAACCCGCGCCGCCAGAACCGCGAAGGCCGCAAGGGCAGCATCGGTGGCCGGACGGCGGAGATCCAGCGACTCATCGCCCGTTCGCTCCGCGCGGCGGTCGATCTCGAGCAGCTCGGCGAGCGCACGATTTCGGTGGACTGCGATGTGCTCGACGCGGACGGAGGCACCCGCACCGCATCGGTCACGGGCGGTTTCGTGGCGCTCGCGATGGCGCTCGATGGGCTCCGCAAACGCGGGCTCGTGAAGAAGGGTGTGCTGCGTGAACCGATCGCCGCCATCAGCGTGGGGCTCTTCCACGGACATCCGATCCTCGACCTCTGCTACGTCGAAGACCGAGACGCGGAAGTGGATCTGAACGTGGTCGGAACCGCCAGCGGCGCGTTTGTCGAAGTGCAGGGCACGGCGGAGGGCGCGCCGATCCCGCGGGACAAACTCGACGCCATGCTCGATCTCGCGCTGGGGGCCATGCCGACGCTCATCGAAGCCCAGACGGCCGCGTTGCGCGACGCAGGGATCGACCTCGCTGCGTTGATGGTGTGACCGTGCGCCTGCTCGTCGCGACCAACAACCCCGGCAAGCTGAAAGAGCTGCGGCACCTGTTCCAGGACACGACGATCGAAGTCGTGTCGCCGGCGGACGCCGGGCTACGGCTCGACGTGGTGGAAGACGCGGCCACCTTCGAGGGCAACGCGTTGCTGAAGGCGAAGGGCTTCGCCGCTGCGTCGGGGTTGCACGCGATGGCCGACGACAGCGGCCTGTGCGTCGACGCGCTTCACGGCGCGCCCGGCGTGCACTCGGCCCGGTACGCCGGGCCAGGGGCGACCGATGCGAAGAACAACCTGAAGTTGCTCCAGGCCATGGCCGGCGTCGCCGACGAAGAACGCACCGCGCGCTTTCGGTGCGCGCTCTCGCTGGTCGATCCGTCGGGGGCGGAGCTCACGCGACACGCAGGCGCATGCGAAGGGTGGATCGCGCGGGCGCCGCAAGGGGAGGGCGGGTTCGGGTACGACCCGCTCTTCCATCCGGACGCTTGGCCGGAACGATCGATGGCGCAGCTCTCACCCGCCGAGAAGTCGGCGATCAGCCACCGCGGTCACGCGACGCGATCGTTGCTCGAGTGGGTCGTGGCCGGCGGGTTCTAGCACCCTGCGAGCCGCTCCGGAGCGGTGTGCGCGCTCGGCCCGCGCCATGTCGTTGCGTTGTTGCTCTTGGTAGCCGAGGCGGGACTCGAACCCGCACTCCCGAAAGAAACGGATTTTGAATCCGTCGCGTCTGCCAGTTCCGCCACTCGGCCCAGAGAGGTCGGCGAACATAGCACCGCGGGTGGGACAGACAAGGCCGGGGAGATGCGGCCCTTGCCCTTGCCCCTGCCCTTGCCCTTGCCCTTGGTTCGAAGCCGAAGCCGATCCCGAAGCCGAAGCCGAAGCCGATCCCGAAGCCGAATCCGAATCCGAAGCCGATCCCGAAGCCGATCCCGAAGCCGAAGCCGATCCCGAATCCGCTTCCGCTTCCGCGACCGCTACCGCGACCGCGACCGCTGCCGCGACTGCTACCGCGACCACTACCGCGACCGCGACCCGCTGCCGCTACCGCTTCCGCTTCCGCTGCCGCCGCCGCTTCCGCTGCCGCTTCCGCTGCCGCTTCCGCTTCCGCTTCCGCTTCTACTCGAGGACGGTGGGGGTCAGGTCGACGCTGATGGGGCAGTGGTCGCTGCCCATGATCTTGGTGTGGATGCGGGCGGCTTGGAGGTGGGGCAGCACCGAGGGCGAAGCGAGGATGTGGTCGATGCGCCAGCCGACGTTGCGTTCCCGGACCCCGAAGCGTTGGCTCCACCAGGAGTAGACGTCCTTCTTGTCCGGGTGGAGGTGGCGGAACGTGTCCGTCCATCCGCTGTCGAGCCACCGCGAGAGCTCGGCCCGTTCCTCGGGGAGGAAACCCGAGGTCTTGTGGTTCTGTTTGGGGCGCGCGAGGTCGATGTCCTGGTGGGCGGTGTTGAAGTCGCCCACGACGAGCACTGGGCCAGCTGCCCTCAGCGGCTCGATGCGGTCGAAGAGCGCGCGGTAGAACGCGAGTTTGAACGGAACCCGGCCGTTGTCGCGGTTCTTGCCGCTTCCGTTGGGGAAGTAGACATTGAAGAGGGTGAGCGCACCGAAGGTGGATTTTTGCACCCGACCTTCCGGATCGAACTCTGGACCGACCGCGAACGCTTGGCTCTCGAACGCGCGCCGCGCGAACGTTGCGACCCCGCTGTATCCCTTGCGATCCGCACTGACGTAACTGGTGCGCCAACGTTTGGGCTGGCGAACCTCAGGGGTCAGCTGATCCGGGTGGGCTCGGGTCTCCTGAAGCGCGATCACGTCGGCGCGCGCCTTCTTGAGAAACGCGCTCCATCCCTTGGTCGCGACCGACCGGATGCCGTTCACGTTCCATGAGTAGGCTCGGAAGATGCGGGGGGCAGGCACAGTCCGGGGCTGTCACGCCTGGTCCGGGCGGGCAAATGCTCCAACTGAGCCGCTGAGGGGGAGGCTGGCGTCCTTCGGGCAGCTTCAGCTCCTGCTTCAGCTCCAGCTTCAGCTTCATCTTCAGCTCCTGCTTCAGCCTTCAGCTTCAGCTTCAGCTTCTGCTTCCGCTTCCGCTTCTGCTTCCGCGACCGCGACCGCGACCGCGACCGCGACCGCGACCGCGACCGCTTCCGCGACCGGAGCCGGGTCGCGCGGTACACCTCACTCAAAATTGGGTATGCTGCCCAGGCTCGATGGCCACCTCTCCGCACCGGCGCGATCCATTCCTGGGACTCACCCTCGATGGGAAATACGAGATCGTCGAGGCCATCGCCCGCGGCGGCATGGGCCGCGTCTACCGTGCCGTTCAGCAGCCTTTGGGCCGAGAAGTGGCCCTCAAAGTGCTCGATTTGGAGCAACTGCAGGGCAAGACGGCCGGTGGCGACTTCGCCAAACGGTTCTTCATGGAGGCCGCGGCCTGCGCGAAGCTGAGCCACCCCAACACGGTGGTGGTCTACGACTACGGCAAGATCGAAGACGACGAGATCTTTTACATCGCGATGGAGCTGCTTCGGGGGCGCACGTTGGACGACGTGGTCGAAGAGAACGCGCCGATGGATCCCGCCATCACCATCCACGTCGCGCTGCAGATCTGCGGCAGCCTCGGCGAGGCGCACGACAGCGGCATGGTGCACCGCGACCTCAAACCGTCGAACGTGATGCTAACGATGCGCGGCGCCGACCAAGCGTACGTGAAGGTGCTCGATTTCGGCCTGGTGAAGGACAACAACGACGCGGGCCTCACCCAGAGTGGCGCGCTGCTCGGGACGCCCCGCTACATCGCGCCGGAGCAGATCGCGAACTCGAACGTTGGTCCGGCCAGCGACATCTACTCCCTGGGCGCGTGCATGTACCACATGCTCACCGGCCGCCCGCCGTTCGACTCCGACTCGAAGTTCGTTCTGCTCGCGTCGCACATCAACGTGCAGCCGCCGGCCATCCACGAAGTGGTGCCGGACAGTTCCGCGAGCCCCGAGTTCGCCGCCATCGTCATGCGCTGCTTGAGCAAGGATCCGAAAGACCGGTTCCCCTCGATGGAGGCGCTGGCGCAGGCGCTGCTGAACTGCCCGGAAGACACCTCCACGTCCGCGACGATGCTGGCGCGAAGCAGCACCAGCCAAGAGATGGCGGTCCCGGACTTCAGCGACACGAGCGCGACCGGAGCCCGGATCCGTGCCGCCCGCAAGTCGGAGGACGGCGAGGTCGGCAGTTCCGGCATCCGTCCACCGATGGATGCCATGACGCCTGCCCCGGCGGTGGACCCGGCTGCGGGCGCGCCCCGTCGCACCGGCATGTGGATCGCACTCGCGGCGATTCTGGTCGGGGCGATCGGCACGGCGGCATTCGTGATCCTGCAGAGTCAGCCGACCGAGACGACCGGCACCGAGACGACCGGCACCGAGACGACCGGCACGGAGACGACCGAGACGACCGGCACGGAGACGACCGGTACCGAGACGACCGGCACTGAGACGACCGGCACCGAGACGACCGGCAACGAGACGACCGAAATGCCGGTGGCGGTCCAACCCGTGGAGCTGACCACCGATCCTCCGGCCCGCGTTCGAAGAGGCGCGCTGGACCTCGGGGACACGCCGCTGACCCTTCCGATCCCCGCCGGAGAGAGCTGGCAACTCGTGCTGACCGCGGATGGGTTCGAGACGCGGGAGTTGACGGTGCTCGCCGGACAGGGCGAAGTCCGCGTGTCGTTGACCCGTCGGCGGCGTGCAGGCATGCAGACCCGCGGCGGCGAAGACGTCGAGACGATGGCGGCCGAGACCATGACCGCGATGGATCCGGACACGCCGATGACGATGATCACGACGATGTCCGAACCGACGACGATGACCGACAACCGCGATCCGTGGGCGCAGTGACACGACTGGCGGCGCTCTTCGGTGTGCTCGTGGTGGCGTCTCCCGTTCTCGCGGACGAGCCGGCGCCGGACGAGGTGCCGGCCGAGTCGGCCGAGATGCCTCCGCAACCCACGCCGGAGCAAGACCAACGGGCCCGCGAACTCTACCGCATGGGCGATGAGCTCTATGCGCAGGGGCAGTACGAAGAAGCGCTGGCCGCCTTCGAAGAAGCCTACGCGCTGAGTCACCGCACGTTGTTGCTCTTCAACGTCGCCAACGCGCAGGAGCGCGCGGGTCATTGGGAGGACGCGGTCGTCACGCTGCGCACCTACCTCGCCACGGTGGAGGGCGACGAGCGCGGACGCATCCAGTCCCGCATCGAGAGCCTCGAAGGACGGATCGAACGCATCCGGAGCATGCAGCAGAACCCAAACGAGGTCGCGCCGGCGCCACCGCCCGAGCCGCCAGGCATTGGGCCAGGCGGACCCATCCTGCTGGGCGCGAGCGCGTTGCTCGTCGGCGCGGGGATCGCCCTCGCGGTCATCGCAGGCAACGCACGAGACGACCTCGATGGCCTGTGTCGCAACGGCGACGGCGGCACCTACTGTCCGAGCTCGGCCAGCGACGCGCTCGGCCGCGACAAAGCATTCTCGATCACGGCCGACGTGCTGTTTCTGGCCGCCGCCGGCGCGCTCGCGGCGGGCATCGTGTTGCTCGTTCGAGGCGGCGGGGACGCCTCCAGCGTGGAACCGGAAGCCGAAGACGAAGACGACACCGTCGGCATCGATGTCGCCGCATCGACCCGCGGCGCCATGGTGGGCATTCATGGAACGTTCTGATCCCCATCCCCGCATGAAGGCACTGGCCTGGTGGGCCGGCTGCGTGCTGCTCTGCGGCTGCTCCTTCACCCGGTTCGACTCCGACGAGTGCAACGCGAACTCGGACTGCCGCTCCGCGTTCGGCATCGGCTTCGTGTGTGCGGACGATGGCCTCTGCGCGGCGGCGCCCGAAGAGCCGCGCTGCGCCACGACGTTCCCGCCGGATCTGCTGAGCAACCCGGGCGACCGGATCGTGCTCGCGACCATGGGTGACTACTCGCTCCTCACCCACGTCGCCCGGGCCAACTCGGTCGAGCTCGCTCTGGACGATGCGAACGACTCCGGCGGCCTCGAAGGACGCGAGTTCGCGCTCATCCGGTGCGACATTCGCGAAGACGCGGAGATGTTCGATGGCAACACCCGCCCCGAAGCCTCCCTCCAGGTCGCGCAGTGGCTCGAAGACGTCGCGGGGGTGCCGGTCGTCATCGGTCCGCCCGGTTCGGACGAAGTCATCATGACGTATGGGGCGACGCACGACGTGGTGCTGATGACTCCGTCCGCCACCAGTCCGCGGCTCACCAGTCTCGAGAGTGCGCCGTCCGACGCGGCGCCGGGCCGGGTCTGGCGCACCGCGCCGCCCGATGCAGAGCAGGCGATCCAGATCGGCGCCGACGTGCGCAGCCGCGGCGGCACGGACTTGATGTTGGTGGCGCAGACCGGTGCGTACGGCGACGGGCTCGCGGAGCTCCTGATGCCTGAGATCCCAGGTATGACGGTGGTTCGATTCTCCACCGAAGGGCAACTGACCTCGGCGCTCGGCATGGCGGCCGACGCCATGGCGCCCGAGGTGATCATCGCTTCGTCGGACACCGACGACTACATCGACTTTCTCACCGCGGCGATCAGCGAAGCCGGGCTCACGGACACCCGCTTCTTTCTCACGGACGCGGCGGCCAACCAGGACTTCGTCGGCCGCCTTCCCGACGACGCTGCGCTTCGGGCCCGCATCCGGGGCACCCGGCCTTCGAAGGACCCCGAGCTCGCGGACGAGTTCGAGCGTCGCTACCGCGTAGCGTACGGTGACGATCCGCTCGATCTGCTGAGCTTCACGGCGCACTCGTACGACGCCGGGTGGCTCTCGCTCTACGCGATCGTGTGGTCGCTCCAGCAAGAAGGCGGTGTCACGCCGCTTGGGGTGTCCCGCGGCCTTCGTCAGCTCAGCTCGGGCACAGCCCTGAACGTCGGCGACCTGACCTGGACGAGCGTCATCGAAGAGTTCACCGCCGGCCGGTCCATCGACATTCGCGGCGCGTCCGGCGCGCTCGACTACGACCCGGCCACCGAAGAACGTTCGGAAGCCGGCCAGTCGTTCGAGGTCTGGCTGCTCAACGACGCGGGCGATTCGATCTGCCGCGTCGACGACGCCGCGTGCATCTCCGGATAACGAGCAGACCGAGCAGCAGGACGGGCGCCGTCGCGTCGCCCGTCTGCGACGTGCGACAGCCGCACCCGCCGTCTTCGCCGGAGACACCCGCGTCGCCAGCACCGCCGTCGTCCATCGACGCATCCGCGCCGGGACCCGCATCGCGCCCGCCGGCATCGACCGGTGCGTCTGCGCCCGCCAAGACGACCTCGCCGAACCAGTACGGGGCTTTGGTGGCACCGATGCCCGGCGTCCACTCGAGCCAGCCTTCGCGGCCCGCCCCATCGTCGTCGTTGGCCAAGAAGCTGAAGCCGACGCGCTCGCCCTCCGCAGCGAACGGCGCGCCGAGCACCGAGGTGGGCAGCGCGATCTCGTAGCGGGTGGTCGTGGCGTCGCGGGTGACGGCGAGCTGCCAGGCGTCGTCGCCGGTCCCATGGTTCCGGTTGCCGCGCGCGGCACCACCCACGAGGGCGAGATCGATCTCGTGGTCGTTGTCGTCGTACGCGAACCCGAACTCCCGACCGACATCGAACGCCATCTGGATCGAGTCGCTCGCCCACAGCATCGTGTCCGGCTGCGCGTTCACGTGGGCGTCGTCGGTGACCTCGAACGCGAGGTAGAGGGTGCCGGCCGACCAGCGCGCTACGGCCCGCACCCCGAACTCTTCCCGCGCCTGGAACCCGCCGCCGGCTCCGCGGAAGGACACCGCGTTCACCCACGCGTCGTCGCTCCACTCGCCAAGCGTCCCGTCGATGGTCGGCGCCGCCGCGCGCCGCGCCGAGAGCACCGTGCGCGCCTCGTCGGTCTCGCGGTCGTCGCCTTCGCCGCGGCATCCGCGGTCTTCTCCATCGGTCCGTCCGTCTCCGTCGTCGTCGCGTCCGTTCGCGCACTCGAGCGGTGCGTCGTCGAGCACTTCGGGGTTGTCGCGGAGAAAGTCGCGAAGTTGGTCGAACGCGGGTTTGCGGCGGTAGTCGCTCTCGGTTCGGGGCAGCGCGCGCGTGGGCCGCGTCAGTCCGAACCCGTCGATGGTGCAGTCCGGCTGGTCGATGCCGCAGTCCATGATTTCGTAGAAGAACGTGTGGGTCCACCAGTCGTGCCGCAGCTGCTCCTCGAGCACGCGGCGCACGTAGGTCTCCTGTTTGGTCTCTTCCCCCGCGTCGCCCGGCGTCGCTCGGTAGCCGGTCTCGGTGATCCAGACCTCGCCGGTCCAGCCGTACCGGTCGAGCACTTCTCTCAAACTCGCGCGGGTGAACGAAGACCGGCGCATCTCGAGCGCCTGCAGGAACGAGTCGCCGTCGAAGCCGCCGTGGCCGTTCTCCGGCCAGTCGTTGTAGAGGTGATGCGCGAACACGTCGATCGCGTCGGCGCCCAGTGCCAGCACCCGGTCGAGCGCGTCGTCCACCTCGCCCACATGCGCCAGGTCCGCACCCAGCACCACGCAGTCCGCACACACCCGGTGCACCGCGTCCGAACCCGGGATGAGGATCTTCTCGACGTACGAGTCGATGTCGCCGTCCCAGAAGTGTTCGAGGTTCGGTTCGTTCCACATGCCGAAGTGGGTCACGCCCATGCCGCGAAAGTGGGTGACCGCGTCCTCTACGAACGCGACCCATTCCTCGCTCGTCGCGGGTTCGTCGTTGCCGCCGTAGGTGTCGGTTCGTTCGCGGGGCACTTTCGGCACCCACGCCGGTGTGTACCCGAGCGACGCGTAGACGCTCAGCCCGCGGCTGGTTGCGTTGGCGATCGGCACGTCGAGCACCGCGTACGCGTAGCGGCCGCGTTCCGGTTGCAGCAGGTCCCAGTTCGCGTCCACCCGGATCCAGGTCACCCCACTCTCGGCGACCAGGTCCAGCATGTCCGGGCTCGGAATGTGCGCGTTGATGCCGACCTGTGCCGAGCCCAGCGACGGCACCACGAGGCCGACAAGCAGGCCGACGAGCAAGGGGAACAACGCGGTGCGGCTCCGGCGTTGCGGTCCATGCACCCGCGAAAGCGGTGTACCGCGCCCGACCTTGATTGTTCCAAACATGCTGCCACCCTCCCACGACCGCACCATCGGTGCGAACATCGTCCCGTGAGCGCCGCCCCCGAGCACACTCTGATCCTTCGCCCGCGCGTTCAGCGCGCGAGCGATTCTCTGCGCCCCACCCGTGCAGAGATAGACCTCTCTGCCATCGCCCACAACTTTCGCCTGGTGCGCGATGTCGTCTCACCTTCGCGGGTGCTGGCGGTGGTGAAGGCCGATGCGTACGGACACGGCGTGGTGCCGGTGGCGCTGCGACTGCAGGAAGAGCGGGCCTTCGGCTTCGGCGTCGCCCTCGCGGAAGAGGGCCTCGAGCTGCGGGAAGCGGGCATCAAGTCGCCCATTCTCGTGCTCAACGGCGTCATCGGCGGCGCCCACACCGAAGTCGTGCACGCGGGGCTGACGCCCATCCTCTACGATCTCGACGAGGCCGAGAAGTTCCACCGCGCTGCGGTGCGGGTCGGACCCGATGCGCAGGTCGGCGTGCACCTCAAGGTCGACACAGGCATGGGCCGGCTCGGCGTGCCGGACCGCACCCTGCCCGCGTTCCTGGATCGGTTGTCGGCGTATCCCACGGTCCGCATCGACGGCGTGCTCACCCACCTTGCGTCCGCCGACTCTGACCCCGAGTTCACCCGCCACCAGCTCGAGCGCTTCGACGCCGCGGTGGCGCTCGTCCGCGCCCGTGGACACAGCCCCTCTCTGCTGCACGCCGCGAACACCGCCGGGGCACTGCTTCACCCCGCGTCGCGGCACGACATGGTCCGGGTCGGCCTGGCCCTGTTCGGTGGAGGGCCGCGGCTGTGGGAGCCCGCGGACGGCGCCGTGCTCCGTCCCACCATGCGCCTGCGCAGCGAAGTCATTGCGCTGCGCGAACTCGAACCCGGCGAGGTGGTTGGATACGACGCGACTTGGAAGGCCGAGCGCCGGACCGTCGTGGCGACCGTTCCGGTCGGCTACGGCGACGGACTCATGCGGGCGCACTCGCAGACCGGCACCGCGCTCGTGGGCGGGCAGCGTTGCCCCATCCTGGGCAACGTCTCGATGGATCTGACGTCCCTGGACGTGACGGACGTGCCCGGCGTGCACGTCTCGAGCGAGGTCGTCTTGCTCGGCAGCCAAGACGGCCCAGACGGAACCGAATGCCTCTCCGCCGAAGAGGTCGCCGCCGACGCCGGCACGCTCCCGTACGAAGTCTGGTGCGCCGTCTCCCGCCGCGTCCCCCGCTTCTACGCGTAGCGGCGGACGGGCGTCTGAACCCGTGCCCGTGCCCGTGCCCGTGCCCGTGGTGACACCGAACCGACGTCGCCGAAGCCCGAAGCCGAAGCCGATCCCGATGCAGAAGCCGCTGCCGATGCCGATGCCGATGCCGATGCCGATGCCGAATCCGAAGCCGAAGCCAATGCCGAATCCGATGCCGATGCCGATGCCGATGCCGATGCCGATGCCGAAGCCGATGCCGATGCCGATGCCGATGCCGATGCCGAATCCGATGCCGATGCCGAATCCGATCCCGATGCCGGTGCCGATGCCGGTGCCGATGCCGATGCCGATGCGGTGACACGGTGACACGGTGCTGGTGCCGGGGGATTCGATGCCGTCCGCTCTCCTTCGGATTCGGGGGACGGGGCGTGCTATATCGGGGGCGTGGCCAATCCCACCGCGCCTGCGGCCGGTACCGAGACGGCGGAGACGGAGCCGGAGACCCCGCAGCCACCGAAGACTCGGGAGGCTGAGGAGGAGGCGCCGCCCGCAGCGGAGCGGGTGGGGGCGTTCTTGCTCCAGCCCTTGGAGGAGCTGGGCACGTTGGCGCGGTTGGCGGGGCAGACGTTCCTCTGGACGTTTCGTCGGCCGTTCCGCGCACGGATCTTCGTCGAGCAGATGGAGTTCATCGGCATCGGATCGATCTTCATCGTCGGCCTCTGCGGGTTCTTCATCGGCGCCGTGCTCGGCCTGCAGCTGGTCGACGGGTTCCGGCAGTTCGGGGCGGAGAACCAGACCGGTGCGGTGGTCGGCATGGCCATGGTCCGCGAGATCGGACCGGTGTTCAGCGCCCTGATGGTGTCGAGCCGCGCGGGCAGCGCGATCACCACCGAGCTCGGCTCGATGCGGGTGAGTGATCAGATCAACGCGCTCGTCGTGATGGCGGTCAACCCGGTGCAGTACCTCGTGGTGCCGCGGGTCGTGGCGGGGTTCGTCATGGTCCCGATCCTGACCTTGATGTTCAACGTCATTGGCATGTGCGGCGCGTACGTCGTCTGCGTGAAGATGCTCGGCATCGACCCAGGCGTGTTCGTGGGCCGCATGCAGTGGCTGGTGGACTGGCCCGACGTGATGCAGGGGCTGATCAAGGCGTTCATCTTCGGCGGCACCATCTGCCTCATCGCGTGCCGCCAGGGGTTCTACGCGACGGGCGGCGCAGCGGGGGTGGGGCGGGCGACCAACCGCTCGGTCGTGCACAGCGCGGTCGCCATCCTCGCCCTCGACTACTTGGTCACCGCGATGGTGCTCGGCCAGGGCCTCTTCTGATGGGCTTCTTCGGCAAGAAGGCGCCGACCGCGCAGGAGAGTGCAGTGCTGGAAGAGGCGCGCGCGGATCCAGTGCACGTGAAGGTGCGGGGAGTCCACAAGACCTACGGCAAACACCACGTGCTCAAGGGCATCGACTTCGACATCCTTCGCAAGAAGACCAACGTCGTCATCGGGCCTTCGGGGTCTGGCAAATCGGTGTTGATGCGGCAGCTCATCCGGCTCGAGAAGCCGGACGAGGGACAGTTCCTGGTCGACGGCATCGACTACGCGCAGCTCGCCGGCATGGAGCTCGAACGTCGGCGCCGAGCGATGGGCATGGTCTTCCAGATGTCCGCGCTCTTCGACTCGATGGACGTGTTCGACAACGTCGCGTTCCCGCTGCGCGAGCACACGAAGATGTCGCGCAAGGAGATCGAGGAGCGGGTGATGGACCGGCTCGAGTCGCTCGGCATCGGGCACGCGTCGCGCAAGTGGCCGGCCGAACTCTCGGGCGGCATGCAGCGACGCGTGGCGGTGGCGCGCGCGATCGTGCTCGAGACGGACATCCTCATCTACGACGAACCCACGACCGGACTGGATCCGCTTACGGTGTGCACGGTGGACGAGCTCATCGCGGAGACCGAAGAGAAGTTCGGCGTGACGTCGGTGGTGATCAGCCACGACATGGCGAGCGTGTTCCGCATCGCCGACCGCATCACGTTTCTCTACTACGGCGACGTGGTGATCTCGGCGTCGCCGAAGGACATCATCGCGCAGGGACACCCGTCGGTGATGGAGTACATCGAAGCGTCGGGGGTGAGCCGAGCGTTCATCGACGCGCACGCGAAGGCGTAGGAAACAGGCCGGCTGTTCTGGGGTCGCGTGTTGAGATCCGCGACGCCGACGATCCCATGAAGCCCTTCGAGAAGCGCTCGAGCATCATCACGACTCAGCTTCAGCTGGCTCGTGATGGCTCGCGGGCGCAGGGACGATGTTGGTAGAGTGCCCCATGGAGAAACGACTGCGCCGCACGGCCCCCGGATCCGTCGTGCTCATTTTGGCGATGATCGCGGGTTGTGGCGATTCCGAAGACGCGGGCGATGCGGCTGTGCGCGACGCGGGCCTGTCCGACGCAGCGTCGCTGGATGCGGGCACGATCGATGCTGAATCGATCGACGCCGCATCGACCGACGCCGCGTCGACCGATGCATCGTCCGACGCCGCGGATGCGGTGGTGGCGGCGGCATGCGGCGGCGGGCTCGACCTCGAGTCCTACCGCGCCGCCGACTGCTTCTGTGGCGACCTGTGCACGTGTTTCCTCGGAATCCCCTACGGCTCGGCCACGTGGCGGGAGAACGAGGTCGATCTCGAGCAGGTGGTGGATGTGTACCTCCCGCTAGGTGCCAGCGGCGAGGCACCTGTGGTGGTCTGGGCGCACGCCAATGGTTCGACGCGGGAAGTGGGTTCGAGCTCGGCGTTGGCTGAAGACGTTGCGCGTCCGCTCCTCGCCGAAGGCACCGCCTTCGCCAGCGTGGAGTTCCGACACCCTGTGGTGAACCGAGAGGACGGGGCACCGAGGACGGATCTAGCGCACGCGATCCAGTTCCTCCGTTGCCATGCGGCCTCGCTGGGTACGTCGTCCGAGCGCATGGCGGCGATCGCCCGTTCGCGAGGGACGCTGGCGATCTGGACCGCGTTGCAAGACGACCTGATGGATGCCGACCATCCCGACCCGGCCCGCCGCCAGCCCACAGCGCTGCGCGGCGTATATGGGATTCAGGCCCAGACCTCGTACTGGGGGGAGTGGATCGCGGACCGGTTCTTTTCGAGGGCCAGCCGCTCCGTCATCCTCCGGCGTTTTGGGAGCGCGAACTTGGGGCACGCTGTGGGGGATGTTCTCGGGGACGATCCACCCGTCGCCATGGCTTACCTCGCTCCTCTCGAGACACTGCCGCTCGAAGCCTCCGACTGCCGGCCCGCGGGTACGGTCGACTGCACGCACCTACCGAACTTCGGGGACGAACTCTGCCGGGCGTACGACGCGGCCGGCATCGCGGAACGCTGTCAGGTGACGTACGACGTGCCGACCGCGGACCTGTACGCGCCCGCGCTCCCGCTGCTCAGGGCTTGGCTCGCTCCTTAGGCGCGCGTCAGTGGGCGGCGGTGGCGTGGTGGTCGCAGCCGAGGGCGCGGTCGTTGCGCTCTTTTTCGGCGTCGACGAGCTTGCCGAGGAGCGGCTTGCAGCCGCCGCAGCCGGTGCCGGCGCCGCAGAGGCGGCCGACGGTGTCGGTGTCGCGGGCGCCCGCTTCCACGCAGTCGCGGATGACCCGGCAGTGAACTCGCTTGCAGTGGCAAACCAACATGACCCCCCTAGGATGCGTCATGCTTGATGAAAGTCAATTTCATTTGCTCGAAGGAGGGATCGAATTTGAGCCGCGCGATTCGAACTCAACTGTGGTGGCGCCGGGATTGGGACGATCACTCGGTTTTCTAGGGAATTGATCGGTTTCGAAAAAGTTTGGGCCAAAAAGTTCAGGGGTAGGCGGATGTAGGATATCCAACTTCACATGGCTACATCAGCAGCAGCGGTCGCTCGAATCTCCCTGGTCAAGAAGCCCGTCCCGCAGGCGGCCGCGCGTCGGTCCCCGCTCCGGTCCAAGGCGCTTCGAAAAGCGCCCGAGGCGCCTCCGGCCAAACCCTTCATCAAGTGGGTGGGCGGCAAGGGCCGGTTGCTTCCGCAGCTGACGCCGCTGCTTCCCGAAGGCGTCGAGCGCATGCGTCACGTCGAACCCTTCGTGGGCGGGGGCGCGTTCTTCTTCGCGCAGCGGCCACAGCGCGCACTGCTCTGCGACGTGAACGGCAAGCTCGTGCGCACGTACCAAGCGATTCGCGAGGACGTGGAAGGTGTGCTCGAGGCGCTCGAGCCACTCGCGGCGGTGCACAGCAAAGAGAAGTTCTACGAGCGGCGCAGCGAGTACAACACCGGCCGCCACTCGAACGTCGAACACGCGGCGCTCTTCATCTACTTGAACCGCACCTGCTTCAACGGCCTGCACCGGGTCAACCGCAAGGGCGAGTTCAACGTGCCGTTCGGGCGCTACACCAACCCGAAGATCTCCGACCCGGTTGGGCTGCGCGCGGCGAGCGCGGCGCTGCGCCGGTCGACCATCGTGCGCGATGGTTTCGAAGGGCTCTTGCGGCGCGCGAAGCCGGGCGACTTCGTCTACCTCGACCCGCCCTACGAGCCGGTGTCCGAGACCGCGAGTTTCACGAGCTACGCGACTGGCGGCTTCTCGCAGGACGACCAGCGGCGGCTGCGCGACGTGTTCGCCGAGCTCGATCGCCGTGGCTGCAAGCTCATGCTCAGCAACAGCGACGTGCCGTTCATCCGCGGGCTCTACGCGAAGTGGAACATCGACGTGGTGTACGCCGGACGCGCGATCAACTCCAACGGGAGCAAGCGCGGCAAGGTGCCCGAGGTCGTGGTCCGGAACTACTGACCGCGGCCGCCGAGCCGAAAGGCGAGGCCCGCCGAGCCGAAAGGCGAGGCCCGCCGAGCCGAAAGGCGAGGCCCCGTGCCCGTGCCCGTGCCCGATCCGAAGGCGATGCCCAAGCGAAGGCCAAGCCGACGCCGACGCCGACGGCCGAAGCGGATCCCGAAGCCGATCCCGAAGCCGATCCCGAAGCCGACGGCCGAAGCCGATCCCGAAGCCGACGCCGAAGCCGACGCCGAAGCCGACGCCGAAGCCGACGCCGAAGCCGACGGCCTAAGCCGAAGCCGATCCCGAAGCCGATCCCGAAGCCGAAGCCGACGGCACTCAGGACACCGGTTGCTGGGGCTCGCCTCTCTACTCGAGGTGTTCGGCGAGGTAGGCGGTCTTGCCGAGCTCGTCGACCAAGTGCAGCTGGGTCTCGAGCCAGTCGATCGCTTCTTCTTCGTCGACCAGGATCTTTTCGAGCAGGGCGCGGGTGCCGACGTCGGCTTTCTTCATGCAGATCTCGATGCCCTTTTTGAGGTTGGCGACCGCTTCGAGTTCCAGTTCGAGGTCGAGCTTGTGCTGCTCGACGGGGTCTTCGCCGACCTTCACCGGGTTGAGCCGCTGCATGTTGGGCACCCCGTCGAAGAAGAGGATGCGGTCGATCACTTCGTCCGCGTGCTGCATCTCCTCGATCGACTCCGCGCGCTTTTTGTCCGACAGCTTCTTGTAGCCCCAGTCGAGCAGCATCTTGTGATGGATGAAGTACTGGTTGATGGCCGTCAGCTCGTGCGTGAGCAGGTTGTTGAGGATGTCGAGGATTTCGGGGTCGCCCTTCATGCGGGGGACCTTAGCCGATATGTCTCTCGCGCGGGAGGATCTGGGCCCGCGCAGGAGCGAAGCGACGAGCAGGTCCAGAGCCGTTTCCAAGGGTTCGGAAAGCCGAAGGCGTCCGTGCCCGCAGGAACCCCGCGAGAGACCAGGGGATATCGCTGGGGATCGACCCCCAACCACGCGGCGGCAGGCTTCGCAGCGCCGGACCCGCCGTGGCCGAAAAGTGCGGCTTCTGCCTCGACTTCGATACCGTTTCTCGGTGCCGACCCTCGTTTTTGCGTGCCGCTCGACTGGGCCCACCTTCGAACCCTCGCCTCAGGAGGTCCCGGAGTTGATGGCCGACGAGGACGTGACCATCTGGGTCAGCCTGGACCAAGCGGGCGAAGCGGAGCGGGTGCTGCTCACGGACGTGTTCGAGCTCCACGAACTGCTGGTCGAAGACGCGCTCTCGATCGCCCCGACGCCCAAGGTCGAAGTCCACGAGGGGTACCTCTACTTGATTCTCCACGGGCTCGCGACGGCCACCGGCAAGGAAGTCCTCGAGCGCGACACCATCGACGTGGACTTCTTCTTGGGGGACCGGTTCCTGGTGACCCACCACCGTACGCCGGTGGAGTCGCTGCGTGTCGCTCGTCAGGAGATTCGCCGAGACCCGGCGCTCTTGCGGCGGGGACCCTCGTTCGTCGCGCACCGGCTCGCGGACATGATGGTCGACGAGCTGCTGCCCTGGATGGAACGCATCGACGAAGAGGTCGCTTCGGTGGAAGGCGCTGCGGTCGACGATCCGGACCCGAAGCTCCTTCGCCGCATCTTCTCGCTCAAGCACATCTTGCAGCGGCTCCGCCGGGTGGGCATGCACCAGAAGACCATTCTGCGTCGTCTCTCCGATGGCGCGCTGCCGCACGTGCCGGTCGACGCCCGCCCCTTCTACCGAGACGTGGACGACCACTTCGTGCGGGTGATGGACCTCTGCGAGAGTTACGAAGACCTGGTGGCGTCGAGCCTGGAGGCCTACCTCTCCATGCAGTCGCACCGGCTCAACGAGGTCATGAAGATCCTCACCATCATCTCGACCATCATGCTCCCGCTGACCTTCATCACGGGCCTGTACGGCATGAACTTCGACTCGATGCCCGGCATCCATTGGAAGTACGGCTACGAGATGGCCTGGTTCGTCATGCTGGCCAGCTCGGTGGGTGGCTACCTCTGGATGAAGCGCAAACGCTGGGTCTGAGAGAAATCTCGCCAACTTCGTGAAGGAAGTGGGCCTTTCGGTGCATGATGGGTCATGCGCTGCGCACCGCTCCTGGTCTGGGTCTCTTGCTTCTTGCTGGTCGCGTGTGATTGCGGGGACGACCCCGGCGATCTCGACGGCGGCGGAGGTGGCGAAGACGTCTCCACGGTGGACACGAACACGGATGGGCCCTCGGTGGATGCCCCACGTCCCGATGCCGAAGCCTGTCTGGCGCGGGGTCTCGTGTGCGGGGCGCCTGGCGATTGCTGCTCCAACGTGTGCGAGGGCGGCACCTGCGGCGAGAGTGCCGGCTGCACCGCGGTGGGCACCGCCTGCGCCGACGCCATCGACTGTTGCAGCGGCGCGTGCAACGCCAGCGGCGGCACCGCCTGCGACGGCGAAGGGGATTGCATCTGCGGCCCGAGCCCGGCTTGCCGCGCGCAGGAAGAGTCGTGCATGGACGACGGCGACTGCTGCAACCGTTTCTGCGATCGTCCTGGTGACGGTCCCGGCACATGTGCCTCGTTTGGATCGTGCAGCACCGCGGGCGAACCGTGCAGTGGTGAGGGGCTGAGCGGCTCGTGTTGTTCGACGGTTTGCTTGGACACGGACGGGACCGGACCCCGCTGTCAGTTCCTCGGCGGCTGCCGGGTCCAAGACGAACTCTGCGCCGCGGACGGTGAGTGCTGTAGCGGCGTCTGTGAAGAGACCGCGATGACGCTCGACGGGCGCTCGATCATGCGCTGCGCCAACGCCGATTCGTGTTTGCCCGCCGGCGAAGTGTGCGGCGACGGCGGCGCGAGCTCGAACTGCTGCCCGAACGGCGGCGGCGACACCGGCTGCGAACCGACCGGCACCGGCTTCCGCCGATGCTTTGGTGGCGACGGAACCTGCACCTTGCCCGGTCGTGCATGCGAGATGACCGAGGACTGCTGCACCGACGTCTACCCCGACATCATGTGCACCGAAGGCCGCGCCGGAACGAACATCTGCTGCGTCGGCGACGGCGACGAGTGTGCGTTCGGCGACGTGTGCTGCGGCGGCATCTGCACCCCGGACTCCGAAGGCGTGCTCCGTTGCGGCTCCGAGTGCGTGCCGGACGCCGGCGCGTGCACCACGGCGTCGGACTGCTGCGGCTGCGCGTGCGTCCCCGACGCGACGGGCGCGCTGAGCTGTTCGAGCGATCCTGCGGACTGCGACGCCTGCGATGGCCCGCAACTCGGGGAGTTCTGCACCGCCGACGGCCCCGCCTGCTGCAACGGCCCCACGGTGATCTGCAGCGGCGGCGAAGAGTTCCGCACCTGCATCATCAACCCGGACGCGTAGGCGGGTAGGAGGTGGCCGTGTGCGTGCCCGTGCCCGTGGCCCGTCCGAATCGAAGCCGAATCCGACGCTGAGGCCGACGCCGACTCCGAAGCGAAGCCGAAGCCGAAGCCGAAGCCGACTCCGACGCCGAAGCCGACTCCGAAGCCGACGCCGAAGCCGAAGCCGACTCCGAAGCCGAAGCCGACGCCGACGCCGAAGCCGAAGCCGACGCCGAAGCCGACGCCGACGCCGAAGCCGACTCCGAAGCCGACGCCGAAACCGAAGCCGACTCCGAAGCCGACTCCGACTCCGACTCCGAAGCCGAACCGGCGCTAGGCTGGGTCGCGTGAGATCCGGAAGCCGCCGCGGCGCAGGGCGGGGGCGAGGATCTCGCCGATGAGATCCTGGTGCGACATGCCGGTCGATTCCGCGATCACGCAGAGATCCGAGAAGCCGGGACTGAGCCCGGGGAGCGGGTTGCACTCGATGAAGTGCACTTTGCCGTGCCCGTCGCAGCGCACGTCGATGCGCGCGACGTCGCGGCAGCCGAGCGCGCGGAACGCCTTGCGGCCGACGCGTTCGAGTTCCGCGCCGAGTTTGGCGTCCACCTTGGCCGGCACCTCGAACTGGATCGGTTTGCCTTCGAACTTGTGGGCGTACGAGTAGATCGGCAGCTCGTCGGCGGACTCCTGGAACAGGATCTCGAGCGGCGGCAACACCCTTGGGCGGCTCGCGCCGAGCAGTCCGATGGTGAACTCCCGGCCCGGCAAGAAGGTCTCGACCAGCACCGGCTGCGCGTACGCGTCGACCAGCGCGCGGACCGTCTCGCGCAGCTCCGCTTCGGTGCGGCAGACCCCGCCCCCGATGCCCTTCGAGCTGCCTTCCGCGACGGGCTTCGCCAGCGCCGGGAAGGGGAAGTCCTTCGGGAGTTTCTCTTTGCCCGTGCGCCAGACGAGGCCGAGCGGCACCGGCACGCCGGCGTGCTCGACGACCTGCTTGGCGAGCGCCTTGTCGAGGCAGAGGCTCAACGTCGACGGGTCCGAGCCGGTGTACGGCAGGCCGAGCAACTCGAGCAGGGAGGGCACCTGGGATTCTCGCGCGCGACCGACGAGTCCCTCCGCGATGTTGAACGCCACGTCGATCTGCGACTCGGCGATGCGGGCGGGCAAGTCGGCCCGCGCTTCGAGCAAGACGACCTCGTGGCCGAAGGACGCGATCGCGGCCCGAATCGATTCGATGGTCTCGGGAGAGTCGAACTCGGCCTGGGTCTCGTCGCTGCCCCGTTTGACGTTGTGGGTCAGCCCAACGCGAACCGGCCGTCCACGCCGACGCGCCTTGAGGCTGCCGGTCGCGGTGGTCTTCTTCGACTCGATCCCGAAGCGCTTCGCCGCGCTGTCGACGACTGAGCCGATCACCTCGGTGGGATCTTCGAGCCCGACCCGCGCGGCGCAGAGGTAGATGCTCGCACCCGGTTCGAACGACGGCAGCGCGTTGATCTCGATGAAGAACACTTCGCCTTCGTCGGTGACGCGGAAGTCGATGCGCGCGGCGTCCCGGATCTTGAGCGCCTCGAACACGACTCGAGAGGTCTCCATCAACGTCGCGCGCACCGCGTCGTCCACCTGCGCGGGCACTTCGACATGCACCGCGTCCGAGAGCGTGCTCTTGAGCGAGTAGTCGTAGATGACGTGCTTGCGCTTGCCCACGACGGCTTCGTCGAAGCGGTACGAGGCAGGTTCGAGCACGCCGCCGGTCTCCGGGCTCGCGCCTTCGACGAAGGGAACGACCACGTCGCGCCCGACGATGAACTCTTCGATCAGTAGGCCACCATCGAAGCGCGCCCAGGCGGATTCGCAGCGTGCGCGCAGCGCCGGCAGGTCGTCGACGACCGAGTCTTCGGTGATGCCTTTCGAGCTGCCTTCGTGGTTCGGTTTCACGATGACGGGGAACCGGAAGGTGAGTGCGTCGACTTCCGCGAGCGTGTGCACGACCTTGCCGAGCGGCGCGCGCACCGAGTGGCCGGCGAGCACGAGCTTCGTGAGCTCCTTGTCGAGCGTGAGGGTGCAGACGTACGGGTCCGAGCCGGTGTAGGGCAGACCGAGTTGTTCGAAGAGGGCGGGGTAGAACGCTTCCCGGAAACGCCCGTGGGTGCCTTCGGCTGTGTTGAACACGAGGTCCGGTCGGAGCGCCTCGAGGCGTGCGGTCAGGCGCGCCGCGGAGCCGGCGACGTCGACCAGGTCGACCTGGTGGCCGAGCCGCTCGAGCGCGCGCTGGATGAACCGGACGGTTTCGGCGGTGTCGAACTCCGCCTCCTCCTCGGCGCCGGAGCGCTGGAGGTTGTGGGTGAAGGCGATGCGCATGGTCGCGGAGTCTGCGCGCTGAGGGCGCAGCGCGCCAGAAGAGTCCGGCGAGATGGGGTTGCTGGGCGGTGCCGGGGTCGATCCGGAGCCGATGCCGACGCTGACGCCGATGCCGAAGCCGATGGCGAAGCCGAAGCCGAAGCCGACGCCGATGCCGAAGCCGATGGCGAAGCCGAAGCCGAAGCCGAATCCGACGCCGAATCCGACGCCGAAGCCGATGGCGATGCCGATGGCGATGCCAACGCGGGAGCCGACGCCGGAGCCGAACCGGATTCTGGGCTACGTCATCAGGCGGGCGACTTCTTCGACGGCGTCCAGCGGGAGGGCGGGGCAGAACGCGCCGTCGGCGCCGGACATGGGTTCGGCCATGCAGAGGGCGTTGAGGATGGCTTCTTCGGTGGCTTCGATGACCGCTTGGTAGAGCGGGTTGATGTGGGTGTCGAGGAGCACTTCGAGGCCTTTGACGAGGCCGGTTTGGGTCGCGCGGGGGACCCGGTTGCGGGTGCTGAAGCCGACGATGATCTCGCCGCTGCCGTGCGCGGCGGTGGAACCGACGCGGCCGATGCCGAGCGCGGCGCGTTTGCACAGGCGGCTGACCTGCATGCTCATCAAGGGCGCGTCGGTGGCGACGACGGCGATGATCGAGCCGTAGTTGTGGCGGCGGCGCGAATGATCCCGGAACCGGTCCTCGAGCCGCATGCCGAGCGGAAAGCCGCCGACCCGCAGTTCGTTGAGTTCGCCGAAGTTGCTCATGACGAGCACGCCCACGGTGTAGCCGCCGTTGGCTTCGGGGAGGACACGGCTCGAGGTGCCGATGCCGCCCTTCAGGTCGCAGGTGATCATGCCGGTGCCGCCGCCGACGCTGCCTTCGAGGACGGCGCCGCCGCTCGCGCTGTCGAACGCTTCGTTCACGTGCTTGGCCTTCACGTGTTGGCCGGCGACGTCGTTCAGCCAGGAGTCGTCGCACTCGCCCACGACTGGGATCAGCACGTCGTGCACGCTCCCGATGCCCGGGTGATCTTTCACGAGCCGCGCGACCGCGGCGGACGACACCGCGCCGACGCTGAGGGTGTTGGTCAGGAAGATGGGCGTCTCGAGCAACCCCCACTCGAGCAGCTGGGTCAAGCCGGAGACCTCGCCCGCGCCGTTGAGCACGAAGCCGCCGCCGATGACCCGCTCATCGAAGATGTCGCCGGCGGCCGGCAAGATGGCCGTGACGCCCGTGCGGATGGGGCCGGTCCCGGGCACGCGCGCCCCGGCGTCCCCCTCGATGATCGTGGAGTGGCCCACCTTCACCCCCGCGACGTCGGTGATGGCGTTGTGTGCGCCGGTGTCGTATCGGCCGATCTTGAGGCCGAGCGATCGAAGTCGCTGGCGCGGGCGTTCCGTCATGGGGCGGAAACTATCAGAGTCCACCCACCGCAACCGCACCTTCACGCGGTTCCGAGTCTCCGGTGCCGAGCTCTCCATGGGTGTTCGTGCCGGCGCATTGGACTTGGCCGCTGCGGATGGCGCACACGAAGCCGACGCCTGCGGAGACAAGCGTCGCGCATGGCACGGAAACCGTGGAACTCGGAGTCGGCGCATCGCCGCTCAGGTCGAAGTGGCGCGTTTGGGCCCGGACGCACACGTGGGCTGCATCGCGGGACACCGCGAGCGGCAGACGCTCCGGCGACGTGGGCGTGATCCCAGGGAGCGGCGTCGGCTCGAGCGCGAGCGGCAGGTCGACGCCATGGGACTCGAGGGCCTCGCCGCTGCGCTCGTCGAAGTTGCGCGTCTCGGAGGTGCCTCCGCCGAAGCACACGATCGTGCCCGCGGTCTGCGCGCAGGTGTGCCCGCCGCCACTCGCGATCGCGGTTGCGCCAGCCACGCCGGCGACGGTCTCCGGTGCGAGACGGTCGCTGCCGGAGCCCTGGTTGCGGCCCTCGTCGTCTCGAAAGCTGCCCCAGCACTGGACCGTTCCGTCGGCCAGGACCGCGCAGGAGTGGGCGTGACCAGACTCGATCTGAGTCGCGCCCGAGACCGTGGCGCGGGTGGCCACGCGCATCGTGCGCCGCCGTCCGTCGCCCAGCTGTCCGAGCTCCCCGTTGCCCCAGCAGTACACCTCCCCGGTCTGGGTGCGGGCGCATGCGAAGTAGGCGCCGACCGAGACCTCGGCGGCCTCGCGCACGCCAACCACCGGCGTCGCCAGCCGGCGGGCGCGCTGGCCGAGACCGGTCTCCCCGTCTCCGAGGCCGCCGTGGGTGTCGAGGCCCCAGCAGAGCACCCCGCGGTCCTCGGTGACGGCGCAGGCGCTGTGGGTGCCCACGTCGAGGTCGAGGGTGCCGGACACGCCTTCGACGCGCGTGGGCGGCACCGGACCGCGCGGTCCATCTTCGAACGGCACCGAGCGGGTGCCGTCGCCCCAGCACCATACATCTCCGTCCAGCAGTCGCGCGCAGGTGTGCTCGAGTCCGGTGGCGAGCTGAACGATGTCCGCCATCGGCCGGGGGTGGTCGACGGTCGTCGGGGTGCCGCCGCACGCGGCGAGCAGCGTCGAGAGCACGTACGAGAGCCGTGCGCGCGGTTTCACGAGGCACCCCGCACCACGGCTTCGAGCCGCTTCATCGCTTCTTCGAGCACCTCGATGTTCGGGCCGAAGCTGAAGCGCACGTGGTGCCGGAACCGGGAGGGACGACCCATCCGGCGTTTGCCCGGGTTCACGTCGAAGAAGTGTCCCGGCACCGTGATGACCTTGTGGTCGAGCGCAGCTTCGAAGAACCCTTCGCCCGTCGACAGTGAACCGGGCAGGTTCCGCACGTCGCCCCACGCGTAGAACGTGCCTTCGGGCGCGAGGTCGAACTTCACACCCATCGCGCCAAGGCGATCGAGCAAGAGCTGTCGTTTCGGCGCGAAGGCGGCGCGCAGGGCGTCGGTCTCGGCGGCCACGTAGGCGGGTTCGAGGAGCGGAATGGCGGCCCGCTGCATCGGCGCCGAACCGCCGCCGTCCAGGAAGGACCCGGCGCTCGCGGCGGAGTCGATGACGTGTTTGGGCCCCACGATCCAGCTCACGCGGAACCCGGGGTACCGCCAGTTCTTGGTGAGGCCGTCGAAGATCACGACGGGGTCGCGGTTCACGTCTTCGACGTAGCGCGCGGCGCTCACGATCTTCTCTGGGCCGGCCCACACGTAGTGGGAGTAGAACTCGTCCATCAAGAGCGCGCAGCCGAGCGTGCGCGCCGTGTGGACCCACTTGGAGAGCACCTCGCCTTGCACGAGTTTGCCGGTCGGATTGCAGGCGTTGCTCATCAAGATCGCGCCGAGCCCGCGCCCAAGGATCTCGCGGTGCAGTTCCTCGTTGGTGAACTCGTACCCGCGATCCGGATCGAGCAGGATCGGGATCGGCTGAAAGCGCCGGAACACATCGAGGAGCTCTTCGTACGCGGTGTAGTCCGGCAGGAAGTGTCCGAGGTGCACCGGCGCGATGGCGGCACACGCGCGCATGATCGCCACCCGTCCGCCGCCACAGATGGCCACGTTCTCGGGTCCGTACTGCGAGGGCATGCCCTGGCGGAAGAGCCGGTTGTACATCGCGGCGACGGCCTCCCGGAGCTCCATGAGTCCGGCGACCGGCGCGTAGTCGAGGTCGTCCGGGAGGATGTCGATCGAGGTCAGCCGCGCCGGCGCCCCGTCTAGGTGGCCCGTGTCCGGCTGGCCCTGCCCCAAGTTGCACCACGCCTCCGGGCCGGTGCCGCTTTTGCCGAGATGAAACCCACGTGCCCGGGCGGCTTCACTCACGTAGATCACGCCGGTTCGCGGCACGCGCCGAAACGCACTCGGCCCATCGTTCGGAGATCGAGCGCTGGTGGGGAGGGTGGTGGAAGAGGTCTCGTCGGCTGCGTCGGACATCGTGCGCCACCGTGTAGCAGATCCTCCCGCCCTGCCGAACGAACGAAGAGTCGGGGAGGTCGGGGCGGCATCGGCACTCGGCCTCGGCATCGGCATCGGCCTCGGCATCGGCATCGGCATCGGCATCGGCGTCGGCGTCGGCTTCGGCATCGGCCTCGGCATTGGCTTCTGCTACCGTGCGCTCCGTGATCCCAGCCACCCCACCGGCCCATCGATGAAGCGCGACATCGTCCGCATCCACGACCTGCGCGTGGACTGTGTCGTCGGCATGTACCCGCACGAACGGCACGCGTCGCAGCCCCTGCGGGTGGACGTGCAGCTCATGCTGGACACCGAAGAAGCGGCGGAGACCGAGTCGGTGCACTCGACCGTCGACTACGGCGCGGTCGCGTCTCAGATCGTCTTCGTACTCCGGAGCGCGCGCTTTCGGTTGCTCGAGACCGCCGCGCACACGCTCGCGAAGTTGATGCTCGCGCCCGCGGCGCCGGGTGCCAAACGCGCAACCGTTGACGAGGTCGTCGTCAAACTCACCAAACCCGGCGCGCTGCGCGGCTTTGCGACGCCCTCGCTCGAGATCCGGCGCGACCAGAGCTGGTGCAAGGTCGGGCAGGAGACCAAACCTTGGGGGTCGGTGGACGTCATCGAAGAGACGCGCGACGCCGGCATCTACCGGCTCAACATCGCGCCCGGCCAAGGCATCCCGCTGCACATGCACAAGGTGATGCGCGAGAGCGAGATGGTGCTGACCGATGGACTGATGTGTCAGTCGCAGCCAATCCAGCCGGGCACCGTGCACCGATGGCCGCGCGGCGCCGCCCACCGCTACGACAACCCCACCGAGCGATGGCAGTCGATCCTCTGCATCGATCTTCCCCGGTTCATGCCGGAGGACGAGATCGAGGTGTCCGGGGAACCGGCGGACGTGCAATCCGAGCCCCCGTGGGGTCCGATCGTCGGCCAAGGTTAGGGGCGCAGACGATGAACGCAGACGACGAACGCAAGACCATCGCCAATCCGCACCGGGTCCTCGTGACGGGGGCGAGCCGCGGAATCGGGCGCGCCGTGGCGATTGCGCTGGCGGCCCGTGGAGACGACGTGGTGTGCGCCGGCCGCGATGTCGGCGCCCTCAAGGAAGTCGCCCGCCACCACAAACACCGCATGACCGCCGTCGTCGGCGACCTCGCGCTCGAGGGGCCACGGGACGCGCTCGTGTCGTCGGCCGTGAGCGAACTCGGTGGGCTGGACGTGCTGGTTCAGTGCGCCGGCATCGTGCACTACGAGGCGACCGGGACCATCTCGCCGGACGCGCTCGCGGCGCAGGTCGCGGTCAACCTCACCGCGCCGATGATGATCGCGCAGGCGGCCGCACCCCACCTCGTCCGGACCCGCGGCGTCATCGTCAACGTGGCGAGCACCTTGGCCCACCGCAGCGCGCCCGGCACCGCGGTCTATGGCGCGACCAAAGCCGCCATGGTGGCGTGGTCGCGCACCTTCGCGCTCGAGCTCGCGCCGCACGTGCGGGTCAACAGCATCTCGCCGGGCGTCGTCGAGACCGACATGATCGCCGCCCGCCCACCAGCCGAACTCGAGGCCCTGCGGGGGCAGCACGCGCTCCGGCGGTTCGGGCGCGCCGAAGAGATCGCTGCGGCCGTGCTCTTCGTGATCGATGCGGGCTGGATGACCGGGACGGACCTGGTCCTGGACGGCGGGCTCTCACTCGGCTGAACGCAGCTCTGGCACCGACCGCTCGCGTTCCGTCGGAACCGACGTATGATTCGCCGCATGTTCCGAGCTGCTGCCACTTCGTTCCTCCTGTTGACCGCGATTGCCCTGGGCGTGCTGGGGTGCAACCGGGGACCCGAGCCGCCGCCGGCGAGTGAGATCCAGGCCCCGCCGCCGGCTGAGACGACCGTGGTCGAGACAGGACCGGAGGAGCGCACCGCGGTTCCGCCCCAAACGCCGTTCGACCCCGCATCTCCGGTGCTCGGCGGCATGAAGTGGTCGGCGCCCGAGACGTTCGTCTACCGGCGGCCGACCCGTCCGATGCGCAACGCCGAGTACGCGATTGCAGGCAGCGCCGGCGAAGCCGAGATGACGGTGTTCCACTTCCCCGGCATGGGTGGGTCGGTCGACGACAACATCGCGCGCTGGGTCGGTCAGTTCCGGAAAGCGGATGGCACGCCGGCCGAAGCGGAGACGAGCGAGCGCACCGTGGGCGGGCTCTCGGTTCATCTCGTCGACGTACGCGGCAACTTCTCCGCCGGCATGATGGCGGGCGGTGGAACGCAGGCGGGGCAGCGTTTGCTCGGCGCGATCGTCCAGGCGCCGGCAGGCCCGGTGTTCTTCAAACTCGTCGGTCCAGAAGCGACGGTCGAGTCCGCGAGCGATGCGTTCGACGCGTTCGTTCTGAGCTTCGGCACGTAGCGGGCGCTTGGGGGCGGCTGCGGCTGGCTCGACGTTGGCGCCGAAGCCGTGCCCGTGCCCGTGCCCGTGTGCCCGGAGTTCTCCGAAGCCGAGCCCGACTCCGAAGCCGAAACCGAAACCGAAGCCGACGCCGAAGCCGACGCCGAAGCCGCTGCCGAAGCCGACGCCGAAGCCGCTGCCGAAGCCGACGCCGACTCCGACGCCGAAGCCGAAGCCGACGCCGAAGCCGAAGCCGACGCCGAAGCCGAAGCCGACGCCGACTCCGACTCCGAAGCCGACGCCGACGCCGACGCCGACGCCGAAGCCGAAGCCGAAGCCGACGCTGTCTACTCCGCTGGGGCCAGGAAGCGGGTGGCGGCGGAGGGGAGGGCGTTTGGATCGGTGACGGGGATGGAGCAGCGGGATTCGTTGCAGAGGTAGACCGCGGGTTCGCCGGGGTAGGGGTAGCGGCTTTCGCCGGGGCGGCCCACTTCGACCAGCGCGTTCGGGTGGGGGAGGGCGCGGGCTGCGGCGACGAGGGCGCGGGTGGGCGCGTCGTCGGGGCCGACGACGCTCAAGAGTACGTACGGGGCGCGGAGTGCTTCGAGCGCCATCAGGTACTCGCCGATGCGGCGGCCGCGCCGACGCAGTTCGGTGGCGTCGGCGACGGCGCGCAGGGCGCCGAGGGCGAGTTCGAGGTGGGCTTCGTCGTGGTCGAGGCGGTGCAGGTGGATCAGCGCGCGCGCGGCGACGCCGTTGAGGGTCAGCGGGGTGCGGCGCTCGGCGAACACACCCGCCGCGGCGGGGTCTTCGGTGTGGGCGAAGAGGGCGCCGGCCGGAGAGACCAGGGTGCGCAGGCCACGGGCGCTGCGCTCTGCGCGCTCGAGCCAGACGGGATCGCCGGTGGCTTCGTAGAGCGCGAGTTCGGCGCGGAGCATCCAGGCGGTGTCGCCGAGATGCTGCAGGCCGGTGCCCTCACCGCCATGGTCGAAGAGCTCCGCACCTTCCGCACGAAGTGTGGTCTCCACGAACTCGCCCGCAGCGACCGCCATGGCGCGCGCTTCGCTTTCCGGGCGGGCGGCGTCGAGTGCGGCCAGCGCGACGATGAGCCGGCCGTTCAGATCCGCGTAGACGTTCTGATCGACCCGGGGCACGCCGTGTTCGAGGCGCTGCGCTTCGTCCCACGCGTAGTACGTGGTGCCGGTGGTCTCGTGATCGAGGTCCGCGTCCTGGCTCGTGTAGAAGCCGCCCGTGTCCGAAGTCAGAAAACGCGCGACGTAGCGACGCACGTCTTCGGCGGAGGCGCACCAGCGTTCGTCGCTCAGACAGGCCTGCGCGAAGGTCTGCAACGCGTCGGCCTGCACGCCGGTGATCTTCTCGAAGTGTGGACGCGTCCACGCCTCTGTGCCGCGGGCGCGGTCGTCGCCTGTGCCCGGCAGTGAGTACTGAAAGACGCCGCCGAACACCGGGTCGATCAATGCGGCGTGGCCAGCGAGGGTGTGCTCGATCCGCGCATTCCAAGTCTCGCCTTCCCCCAGCACCGCCGCGCGGAACATCGCGTGTTCGAGCGGTCCGGCGTAGGGGTACTTCTGACGCGCGCCCCAGCCGCCGGCGTCCTCGTCGTAGAGTCGGTCGAGCAGCGCGGTCGCTTCCGAGCGCACGGTGTCGAGGTCGTCGATCGGACGCGCCACCGGGGTGTCGGTGTCGTGCACTTCGCGGCCGGCGCGTACATCGGCCAGGAGCCCCGCGAAGACGCGCGGCGGGCGGAAACCTCGAAGCGGCAGCACGACCTCGGCCTCGGGACTCAGCAGGATGGTGGCGGGCCACGCGTAGTCCTGAAACCGCTCGGCGAGGTCGGGGCGCGCGTCGGAGTCCACCTTGATCGCGATGTAGTCCGTGGCGAGTCGCGCCCGCACTTCGGCGTCGCCGAACGTCTCGTCATTCATCACATGGCACCAGTGGCACCACGCTGCCTGCACGCTGACGAGAAGGTGTTTGCCCTCGCGCGCTGCGCGTTCGAAGGAGGCCGCTTCCCACTCGTGCCACTCGACCGGCGGCGGGTCGGCCGCACGCGGCGCTTCGGTGTTGGGGGCAGTGCCCGCGCATGCGGCGAGGACGGCGAGGGTGAAGATGCGTGGGAACAAGGTCATCAGGGTACGAGTCGACGTACGCGGTGGATCGCAGACGGTTACAACAACCGTGGCTTCCGTCTCAGCGCTCGAGCCACTTCGGTATGCCGGTGAGGTCGGCTTCGATCATCCGAGTCAGCAACGTCTCGGGGTCGTCGGCGCTCACGACGATGTGCCGGTGCGCTTCGCGTACGAACGTCTCTCGGACCGCCCGCTCGAGCCACTGCACCACTCCGTCGTAGTACCCATCCGTGTTCAGGATGCCGCAGGGCTTGAGGTGGTAGTGCAGCTGGGTGTTGCAAGCGGCCTCGAAGATCTCGTCGAGCGTGCCGAAGCCGCCGGGCATCGCGATGAACGCGTCCGAGAGCTCCTCCATGCGTTGCTTGCGTTTGCGCATGTCGGAGACGACCTCGAGCCGCGTCACGCCGTGGTGGCCGACCTCGAGCGCCATGAGCTTCTCCGGGATGACCCCGATCACCTCGCCGCCGGCTTCCATCGCGGCGTCGGCGCACGCGCCCATCAGGCCGACCACGCCCCCACCGAACACCACACCGATGCCGCGCGCCGCGAGCAGGCGGCCGAGGCCACGCGCGGCCTCGAAGTAGACCTCGGGCACCGAGTCGCTCGACGCGCAGTAGACGGCAACGCGCTTGAACGTGGTCATCAGGACTGGGGCGCGGGCGGGGCGGTCGTCGCTTCGGGCGCTTCTTCGCTCGTGCTGTCCGGCGCGGTGCCGGGCGCACCGGGCGACTCCTGGACTTCGGCGTGCGGCACCAGCTCGTACACCGCGTTCACGTCTTCCGCGCGGGCGTAGCAGTAGGGTCCCCACTCGGCCCAGGGCGTCTCGCCCAGGTACTCGGCCACATGCCGCGCGCAGAAGAGGTACGCGTCGAGCGCGCGACGCGCGACGGGCGACGTCGAGTTGGTCAGCGCGCCGACGTAGACGTCGAGCAGCTCCTGGTCGTTGGTGATCTCTTCCGGAATCGGTGCACCACGCACGCCGCTCACGAGGTCTTCGTAGAGGTACCCGAAGAGCGCGGCGCCCACCGCCCGTTCGGGGATCGAGTGGGGGTGCTCCGCGTTCGTGAGCTCGCTGCTCAGCGCTTCCACGGCGCGGTTGGCTTCGGTGCGGGCTTGAATCCAGGTCGTGAACGGTCCCTGCGCCCAGGCGTTCACCGCCTCGAGCGTGTGTTCGGTCGGCGTCTCGGGCGGCCGGATCGCGACGGCTTCTTCCACCTTGGTCCAGATGTCCTGCAAGACCGGCGAGAGCTGCTCGCGGGGGATGGCCGGCTGTGGCACCGGAATGGGCGTGGTCGACCGAAGCACCACGATCGGCTCGGCTTCGACGGTCACGTCACCACCGCTCGTGGTCTCGGTGGGTTCGGTGGTCGTGGTCTCGGTGGTGGAGCCACCACACGCGACCACGAGAAGGGAGAATCCGAGGGCGAGTCGTTTCATGGGCGCGACCCTATGGGGCGAGCGCCTGGGATGCAATCCATGTGGCGTGGGGCCCAAGGGCTCGGTATGAGACCGAGATGCAACCCGCTGTCGTCGTCGGACTCGGTCAACTCGGTTCCATCTTTGCGCACGGCTTGTTGCGCGCGGGCACCTCGGTCCGTCCCGTCAACCGCGGCGACTCCATGGAGAACCTCGCGCGCACGGTGCCGGACCCGTCGCTCGTGGTGATCACGGTGGGCGAGGGGGACCTGGATGGCGTGCTCGCCACGTTGCCCGACTCGTGGCGGGATTCGGTGGTGCTGGTGCAGAACGAACTGTTGCCGGTCGACTGGGAGAAACACGGTCTCCACCCGACGGTCGCGGTGGTGTGGTTCGAGAAGAAGAAGTCGATCGCGACGAACGTCATTCTAGCCACGCCGGTGGGCGGACCGAAGGCCGACCACGTCGTGCGCGCGCTGGGCGCGATCGATTTGCCAGCGCGCGTCGTCGACGACGCCCAACGCATCCAAGAGCTCGTCGCCAAGAACGTCTACATCCTGACGATGAACCTCGCGGGGCTCGCGGCGCCGACCGGCACCCGGGTGGGCGCGCTCTACGCGGACCACCGTGACTTGGTGAAGGGCGTGCTCGTCGACGTGCTGGCGCTTCAGGCCGCGCGGCTCGGGGCAGACGTCGACGCGGAACTGCAGACGACGATGCTCGAACGGGCCATCGCGGCAGATCCGGAGCACGGCGCGCGGGGTCGCAGCGCGCCGGCCCGGTTGAAGCGTGCGCTCGAGCAGGCGGACGCGCTCGGTGTGGCGGTGCCCTCGTTGCGGGCGCTGCCGGTCTAGCAGGCTGCTGAAGAACGCCCGCAGGGCGTTCTCGCGCCTGCCCCTTGCCCCTGCCCTTGCCTTTGCCCTTGCCCGCGGATCAGCGGTCAGATCGCTTGATCAGCGCGACGAGCATCGCGACGACCTGCTCAAGGTGGGCGAGAGCCCGTTCGATGTTTCTTGGGGGCACAGCCCCCAAACCCCGTCCCGGTGACACCGCTGGCTCGCTTCGCGAGGCTGCACGCTGTCGAATATCGGGCCTCGATGCCTCGGCCCGACGGTCCGTGATTTCGAGCCAGGAGACGACCTCGATCGCGGAGCGCCGGGCCATCCGATAGAAGCGGGCCTTCTCCTTGGGACTGAACTCGCCTGCGCCCT
>JAXMNT010000042.1:0-64689 GCA_034670305.1 Deltaproteobacteria bacterium | reverse complement strand
GATTCTGCCGCTGATTCTGCCGCTGATTCTGCCGCTGATTCTGCCGCTGATTCTGCCGCTGATTCTGCCGCTGATTCTGCCGCTGATTCTGCCGCTGATTCTGCCGCTGATTCTGCCGCTGATTCTGTGCCGCTGATTCTGCCGCTGATTCTGCCCGGGATGGGCGCATGCCCCGCCGCTGCTGCGTCCCTGCGGTTCCTGTTGCGGTAGGGACCCCTGGAAACGGGGGTCCCTACCGCAACAGTTCCGTCGCAGAACCCCAGGGTGCCGAAGCCGGACGCCGAAGCCGAAGCCGAAGCCGAAGCCGAAGCCGAAGCCGAAGCGTGAAGCCGACGCCGACGCCGACGCCGAAGCCGGATGCCGACGCCGAATCCGAAGCCGCAGCCGAAGCCGAAGCCTGAAGCCGACGCCGAAGCCGACGCCGAGCCGCCGGGTGCCGATGTAGCCGCGGGGTATGCCGCCCGCTGAGCGGGCTGAGGAGCTTTTAGCGGCCGCGTTTGACGACGCGGGTGCCGTCGAGGACGTAGCCGGTGGGCATGTTCTGTTGCACGTCGTTGAGACGGGCGCCGAGCTCCCAGCTCTTCTCGATGAAGCCATCGAGAATGCGGACGCGCACGCGGACGCCTTCTTCCTTGGCAAAGGCGTCCAGGAGGGCTTCGCGGGCGTCGTCGGCGTCGTCTTGGAGCAGGGCGGTCGCAACCGCGTGGAAGCGGGCGGTCTCGTTGACGTCCTCGAAGAAGCGGGAGATGGCGGGGAGGATGCGGGGGTCGCGGTAGTCTTCGAGTTGCATCAGGGCGTCCACCTTCTTTTGGGGATCCCGCTCGTACTCCGTATGCATGTCCTCGAGCACCTCGAGCAACACCGTGACGACGTCTTCGTCGCGTACGAGCTGCTGCAGCATCTTCAGCGGCCAAGCGATCGACTCGGTTTCGCTGATGAACTCGCGAATGGGTTCGATCGCGACTTCACCGGAGCCGACGATGCCCTGCATCGCGAGGTCCTTCTCCTCTTGGTCGGTGATGCTGGGGTCCATGCGGAAGGTGAACCGCTGGAGCAGGGCGGAGACCGCTTCGGGCGACTTCATCTCGCCCAGCGCGATGAGCGAGTGCCACCGGTCTGCGTTCTGCGACTTCTTGGTGGCCACCCGGGCTGCGTGCTTTTTCAGCTGCGCCGGCCCGGACCTCTTGAACATGTCGAACATTCCCATTGCGGAAGGGGTCTACTCCCCGCCACGCCTCCGTTCAACCGCTTGGACGGAACGACCGGCACGGGCGTGCTCTGAAGGCCGCAGCGTTCGCGTCCCCACTCCTCCCACCAGAACGACCAAGGGCCCGCCGAAGCGAAGCCCTCTCCCTCGACGAGCTCCAAACCTCCCACCAGAACGACAAAAGGCCCCGCCGAAGCGGAGCCTTTGGTCAGACAGCCGTTACATCACTCGGTGATTTCGGGCGCGGTCGGAAGGTAGATCATGATCCCGACCTGGAAGACCTGGTTGAGCTTCAGGAACCGGTCGTCCTCGTCGATCGCGCCGTCCGGGAAGTCGCCGGCTTCGTCGCCCGACTCGTCGGTGCCGGAGGTGTTCCAGCTGAACGGAATCGCGCGCCAGTTGAAGTTCAGTCCGACGAAGTCGTTGAACATCATCGTGAGGCCTGCACCGAAGGTCGGCGCGATGGCCACGCGGCTGGCCCGGGCGGTCTGGCTCGTCTGAAGACAGGCGGCCACGGCGGCGGCGTCTCCGCCACACTCGGTTCCAGCGGTCTCTCCGACGCCGGCGAGGTGGACGTCGGCCCGCTCTTCCACGCCCACGAACGCGGCGCCGAGGAAGATGTAGAAGTCGGTGTCGACGAAGAGCTTCTGGAAGATGGCGAGCTTGCCGCGCAGCGGGACGAACTCCAGCTGGAGCGCGGCAGCCCAGGTCAGGCTGCCGGTCTGGTCAGGAAAGCCAGCCCGGCTCGGGAGGCTGAGCCGGTTTCGGTCCGTGGTCACGCCCTGGGCGGTGATCTGGTCCGTGAGGCCCGTGTCGAGCCCGACGACGCCGTACGCGCCCCAGAGGCCGATGCCGATCCAGTCGGTGAAGTAGTAGCCCGCGTGGAGGCCCGCGAAGAGCGTCCGGGTGAACTCGTCCTGGAGGGTGAACGCGAAGTTCGGCTCCAGGAGGATGCGACCCTTGCGGTAGAGCCGCATGCGGCGAACCGCAGGCTGCCCGGCAAGGGGGCCAGTGATCTGGATTTCCTGCGCGTGGGCCTGATTGGCCGGCAGCGCGGCGTCCGCGACGAGGAGCGCAGCGGCGAGCGTGGTGACGGTGAGGATTCGACTCATCATGGGTCCGGAACCAATCACTTGGGCAGGTTGTATTCGAAGTTGAACGGGAAGAAGATCGTGAAGCCGACCTGGACCGTCGCGTTGTTCGAGAACGTCGTCGTGTCGGAGAGCCAGGTGTCCGGGTTGTTCCGGCGGTCGGTCTGAACCTCGACCTCGAGGTTCTCGAACTTCTCGAGGAAGGCGTAGTCACGGAACTCGATGAACACGCCGAAGAAGCGCGACACGAAGACCCGGATGCCGAGACCGAGGTTGAACGCGACTCGGTTCTGGAAGTCGAACTGGCGAATCTCCGGGTCGATGACCGGAATCGGCCGGGTCCGCATCATGCCGACGCCGCCGACGATGTACGCATCCCACTGGAAGATGAACTCGTTGAAGACCGCGAACTTTCCGTAGAACGGCACGTACGTGAAGTTGAGGTACGCCCCCAGCTGCCACTCGTTGACCGGGATGCCGAGACGGGTCGACCGGCGCACGAAGAAGTTGAGGTCGGATTCACGGTTCTGGGGCTGGCCCCACTGGAACCAGCTCGCGCTCACGCCGAGCGCGAGGACGTTGGTGAACCAATAGTTGATGGCCAGCGAGCCGGCGGGGTGGGCGATGTACGGGTCGTTCAAGGTGAACGAAGCGGAGGGTGCCACTTCCACTCGGTTGAGACGCAGCGCGTAGATCTGCTGCACGGCGAAGATCTCTTCGACCGTCTCGGTTTCGCGGGGCGCGCGGTCCGTGTCGTCCGACAGGCCGTCCGAGCCACCAGCGAGGTCGGCGATCACGTCGCCACCACCGCCTTCGCCACCTTCGCCACCTTCGTCGAGGCCGAAGTCCATGCCGCCGTCCTCGCCGCCACCTCCTTCGTCTCCACCTTCGTCGAAGGTTTCACCCTCACCCTCCGTGGTGCCTTCCCCCTCTCCTTCGTCGAGAGAGAAGTCCATCTGTGCATGGGTGACCGGGGCCGCGACTGCGGTACCGAGCCACACGAGGAGCGAAGCGAGGAGCACGTGGGAACCACGCCTCCCAGTCAAAGCTGTCAGGAAATGCTTCATCGACCCTTCCAAACTCACTTCCAACCACCTGGGCATTGACCCGCGTAGACGGGCGTCGTGCTGGGGGAGCCGTTCGACTGACGATCAACTCCAAAAAAACGAAAAAGAGATTCCGGCAACGGTTTCCAACTCTATGTAATTGCTCGGAAAAACAGAGGCCAGCGCGAGCGGGCCGGACTATATCACGGTGATTCCGCGGGTTTCAACCGTCAGGAAGCGTCAGCCCCCGCTTCGTCGTCTGCGGAGTCGTCTTCTTCCGTGTCCGACGGCTCGGGCCGTTCGAACAGAGCCTCGACAAAACCGGCCGGATCAAAGGGCCGGAGGTCGTTCACGCGCTCGCCGATGCCGACGTAGCGAACTGGCAGTTGGTGCTGATCGACGATCCCGAGAATCACGCCGCCCTTGGCGGAGCCGTCGAGCTTCGTCAGCGCGATGCCATTGATCGGGAGGGCCTGCTTGAACAAGTCGGCCTGCTGGATCGCGTTCTGGCCGGTCGTCGCATCGAGCACGAGCAAGATCTCGTCGGCGTCCCGCCCGAGCACCTTCTCGACTGTGCGGCCGACCTTCTTGATCTCCTCCATGAGCGGCGTCTTCGTGTGAAGACGGCCAGCCGTGTCGCAGATCACGACGTCGTACTTCTCATCGATGCCCTTCTTGATGGCGTCGAAGATGACCGAGCTGGGATCTGCGCGGTCCTTGCCTTTGACCATGTCGCACTTGGTGCGTCGGGCCCAGACCCCAAGCTGCATCACGGCGGCTGCGCGAAACGTGTCGCCCGCGGCCAGCAGGACGCGTTTGCCGTTGTCGACGTAGTCCGCAGCCAGCTTGCCGATCGTCGTGGTCTTTCCGACGCCGTTGACGCCAACGACAAGGATCACCGTCGGGTTGTTCTTGAGCCGAATGGCGCCAGCACCTGGCGCGGCCAAGATCGCCTCGGTCTTGGCGGCGAGGAGATCCCACGCCTGGTCGCTCGTGGTGCAGGTCCCTGCTTCGACCGCAGAACGAAGTTCGGTGAGCAGTGCATCTGCGGTCTTCACCCCGATGTCCGCCCCGACGAGCAGCGCTTCCATCTCGTCGAGCACCGCGGGATCAAGCTCTGCCCCCTTCTTGCCGAAGAGATTGGCCAGGCGCGAGATGAAACCGCCCCGCGTTCGCTTCAGACCCTTCTTGAGGGCGGCGACGTCTTCCGGGCTCGCGCGCTTGGATGTCGGTTTTGCTCTGGGTGCCGCGGCGGCCGCGTCGTCCGAGCCGTCATCGTCGTCCAGCTCGGGCGCTTCGTCGTCCGGTTCGTCGTCGTCGTCGGCACCCTCGGGCTCGGCGGGCTTTTCCTGCGCACCGGTCTTCTCGGCCTTCGCGGCTTTCTCAGCCTTCTCAGCCTTCTCAGCCTTCTCGGCTTTCTCAGCCTTCTTGGACGACTTCGCCTTTGGCTTCTTCTCCGCGGCCTTGTCGGGCGTTGCGGCGGACTTCGGTTCCGGAAGTTTCTCCGGGTGGATCGTGTCGGGTCCGCCGCGTCGTAGAACGATGACGGCGACGATGAGCACGACCACAACGATGGCGATGGCGATGTACATGTGTGGGGGCGCGACTATAGAGAGCGGGCGTCGCTCGCGTCAACGACGCAGGGCAACCAAGATCGCCATCCGCTACGTCGGCGGGACGTTGGGCGACTCCGCTTTGCGCGCCCGCTCGTCGAGCGCCTCCACGGCTTCCCCTGAGGGTGGATTCGGGCCGTAGATCATCTGCGCCGCGTCCGTGGCCACCGCCCGGACGGGCTCGGGCGCCTGGGGGTGCTTGCTCAGCTCGTGTACGGTGGTCTTCTCCCACCGGCGTCCCAGGATCGCGGCACCGACCCGCCCCGCGATCGCGAGCGCGCGCGCCCTCCAGGTCTCGAGCCGCACCCGGAAGTCGACCCACTGACCGCGGTGTGGAATCTGGACGTCGACTTCGACGGGAATGTGACCGGACGCGATGAACCGCAGTCGGTGGCGCCCTTCGGGGAGTTCGAAGTCGAATTGTCCGTCGATGAGATTCTTCCGATCGACCCGCTCGCCCGAGACGATCTCGACCCCGGAGGTCAACCGGCGTTCGTCCCTGTGCGCCACGACTTCTCCCGACACCCGGAACGAGGTGGCCCGCACGGTGCGCGCCACGACGCGCGGGTCGACGCCAGGACGGACGCGGACCGACGGGGGAGGGGGCACCACGACCAGGCGACGGCGCCATGCGAACAGTCCGAGGCCCAGGGCGAGCAGCGGCAGGAGCGACCAGGCGATCGGCCCGAGCGGGGCGTTCGCGATGGCCACCACGACCGGTTCGCTCTCACACGAGGGCAGACCCGGCGAGTCGGTGGCGAAGCGAGCGACGAACTCCGCGTGGTCGCCGCTGCGATCCGCGGTCCATGTGAACTCGAACCCGCCTTCGTTGTCCGTCAGCACGGTCGCGAGGTGCGTCTCGTTTCGATAGATGCCGACCGCCCGTCGCGACAGCGGGCCGGCGGTGGTGTGAAGGGTGCCAGACAGCCGAACCGGTGCGCCGACTTCGATCGCCGCTGGAGTCGCGAGCAGATCGAGGTGGGTCGCTCGAGTGCGAAGGATGGGGACCTCCGTCCGCGCGCTCCCCCGGGCGCTGTCGCCATCGGTGCGGACGGTGAGGCGGCCGGCGCCGGGCGGTCCGAGTTTGGACGAGCGCAGTTCCATCTCCGCCCGTCCGCCTGCATCGGTCAGTGTCTGTGCCACCGCGCGGCCGAGCTCGTCTTCGACGAAGAGCAGAAGAGAAGCGCCGCCACTCGGACCGCGCGCCACCACCGTGATGGCGTGCGACTCGGAGCCGAGGTCGACCTCCGCTGGTGCATCGACCTCGAGCCGGACGTCCGAACGCCGCAGGTCCAGCGAGCGTCTCACCAGCGCGCGCTCGTGAAACTCGTCGCCGTCGTAGAAGACCTCCGCATCGTACGTGCGGTCGTCTTGCATCGGCAGTCTCAGCTCGAAGCTGCCCGCACGGTCGGTGTGCAGCTCGATGTCGGCGAGCGACTCCGCGCCGTCGCGAACGCGGACGCGCAACCGTTCTCCGGCCAGCGGACTGCCGCCGTCGTCGTACAGCCGACCCCGGACGATGCCACCCTCCAGGTCGGGCTCCGCGCCGAGCTCGATCCGTGACTCCGCCCGCACGACGACGCGTGGTTGCGCCGCGGCTGCAACCGAGATCGAACAACACAGGAGGGCGACCCAGCGCACCCCCGCAGGCTGCGGGTCCACGGTCCGGTGTCAAGCGTCCGCCAACGCGCGCCGCAGATCCGGTGGTGGCGACTGGCGGGCCCCAACAAACCTCCGCACCAAGCAAAAACGTGCGTCACGGACGGGAACGGCGTTGCCCTCGACCTGCTGTAGAAGCGATACTCGACGTCCTCGTGAAGCTTCCTGTGCACAGCCCGTCCAAAGGTTCGCGTCGTTGGTGGCCGGGTGGGGGCCCCATTGCGCATCGGTTTCCGCATTGGAGTCACGGGTGAGCGAAACAGACACGAACCAGGCAGGCACGACCCTGCGCCCGAAGCGCCTCGCAGCATGCGTACTCGTGGTGCTCGCATCCCTCGTCGTTCCGACGGTCGCGTCTGCGCAGTCCCAGCGCGTCGCGTATCTGGTCCGACTGCTCTCCACGTCCGACACGTTTCGTGTCCGCGCACAGGCCGCGATCTCTCTCGGCCGTGTCGAGGCTGGGAGCGAAGTCGTCGCCGCGCTGTCGACCGCCCTGGGAGACGATCACCCGGCGGTGCGCACCGCGGCCGCTGCATCGCTGGAGCGGTTGTCGGATCCCTCCGCCATCCCAGCGCTTCGCGCGGTGCGGAGGGATCGAGATTCCTCGGTGCGGCGCGCGGTGGCGAGTGCGATTCGAACCCTGGAACGCGTCGCGCGGACCCGGCCGGTCGCAGAGACGAACGACAACAACAACGCGGGCGGACCGGCTGAGTTCTACGTGGGCGTCGGCCAACCCGGGGACCGGGCGGGCATGGATCGCGCCACAGTCGAGCGGGCCCGCGCCTTCCTCGAGCGCGAACTGCGCGCCATGGAAGGCGTCGAGGTGGCGCCCGCCAATGAGAGCAATGGCGCCGCGCAGCGCGTCATCCGCCAGCGTCGACTCACGGGTTATTACGTCGACAGCTCGATCGTCAGCGTGGATGAAAGCGGTGGAAACACCCGCGTGACGGTGTCGGTCATCCTCAACACCTACCCGGGCCGCGACATGCGCGCCATTCTTCAGGGCGCAGCGACCGTGCCGGGTTCGACCGGCGCCAGTGCGAAACAAACCGCGCTCGAGGGGGCGCTGCGGGGCGCGCTCCGGCGGCTGCCCCAGGCGATGACCGCGAGTCGCCGATGACCCAAAAGTGGAAACCGGCTGGCGGTCGGCGTACGATCCTTTCCAGCGCGCTCTTTTTCGAGGACGCGACCCGTTCGCAGGAGATCTGATGGGGGCCAACGCAGAAACAAGACCGGTTCCGGCAGGCGGCCCGCCCAAGCGGCGGTTCCGCAACTACCTGCTCGATCCGGCTTTCCAGATCAAATACACCGGCATGGTCGTCGTGGTGACCGTGCTCGTGGCGGCGGTGCTCGGCTACTTCGCGTACGACTACTCGAAAGGCCAGACCGAAGCGATGACGGTCTCGATGGCCGCCAGTCCGGATCTCGATCCAGAGACGGCGGCGAACCTCGAAGAGATCGCCGAGGCAGAAGACCGCAAGGTGCTGTTCAGCATCGTCGGCGGGATCCTCTTCCTCGCGCTCGCGATCGGGTTCACGGGCATCATCGTCACCCACAAGGTCGTCGGACCCGCGTACAAGCTCGGATTGCTGTTGAACCAGGTGGCAGACGGCAAACTGATCTTGCGTGGTCGACTCCGAAAGGGGGATGAGCTCCAAAACCTGTTCGAAGCATTCGCGAACATGGTGGAGGCGCTCCGCGAAACCCAGGCCCGAGAAGTGTCCGAACTCGACGCCGCGATCGCCGAAGCGAAGGAATCCGGGCTCGAAGGAGAGGCCCTCGCGCACCTCCAAGCCGTCCGAGATCGCATGCAAGCCCACCTGGACTAGCAGCCGCAAAGCGGCTGCTACCCTTGCCCGTGCCCGTGCCCTTGCCCTTGCCCTCTTGAGCGAGGAGTCAGAGGCTGAGCCTGTTGCTGAGCCCGTTGCTGAGCCCTGTTGCTGAGGCCCGTTGCTGAGCCCTGTTGCTGCTGTTGCTGCTGTTGCTGCTGTTGCTGAGCCCTGTTGCTGACCCTGTTGCTGAGCCTGTCGCTGAGCCTGTCGCTGAGCCCTGTCGCTGAGCCTGTCGCTGCTGTTGCTGCTGCCGCCTGATGCTTTTCCCGCGCGCGCAACTCCCTAGCGCCCCGCCCGAAGAGCCCCGGCGTATGACCCGCCGGATCGCACTGGGCCGCCGCGCCGAACACATCGTCGCGGGCTACCTCGAAGATCGAGGGTTCCAGATCGTCGCCCGCAATGCGCGGGTGGGGCGGCTCGAACTCGACTTGATCGCGCAGCGCTTCCGGCTGTTCGCGATCGTCGAGGTGCGGTCACGGACCGGAACTCGGTTCGGCCATCCGATCCACAGCATCGATGCGGCCAAAGCACGCCGCATCCGTTCGGCCGGGTACGGGTGGATGCGCGCCCACCGCCGCCGCGGGACCGTCCGCTTCGACGCCGCGGCACTCGTCTTCACCCAGCGCGGCGAGCTGAACCGCCTCGACTACTACGAATCGGCTTTCTAGGCTCCCAACGAAAAAGAGCGGCAGGGCAATGCCCGGCCGCTCTTCGGTCCTCTTCGGACGAGGCTGTCAGGTGCCTTCGAGGTCGAGGGTCTCGTTCCGGACGCAGTAGCCGCCACGGATGCCTTCGCCGCCGAGGGTCAACAGGTCGTCGCGACAGCTGAACCCTTCCGCACATTCACAGGTCGGCGTGCTCGAGGAGCTGCCGCTGATCGTGCTGCAACGACAGCTGCAGTACACCCGCTCGTCGATTTCTTCCGCCGTCGCGAGAAGGGCGCAGACCGAGGGGTCACGACCTGCTTCGGTGCAATCCTCGCGCGACTCACTCGGGTCGAGGGCCCGGGTGTTGCCGAACTGGTACACCATGCAGACCCGCGTCCGGCACTGAACCGAACTCGTCTCCAAGTACGCCTCACCAGGCTGGAACCCGTCGCCGGGAACGTTCTCCGGTACGCAGGGATCACCTACGCCCGTGGCCTGGCAACCCGCCACGGAAATCAGGGGAAGCGCGAGCATCGCCGCGAACCACAACCGCTTCATCTGCATATCTCCTGTGCCTTCACGATCAGACCCGGTCTTCTACCCGATTTGTCCCCATCGCGCGCGATTAATCTGCGAACGAGGCGAAATCGATCGGGATGGACGAAGCAAATGGGTGCCGCTTCGCGCATTCGAAGCAGGTGGTTCCCAATTCGCGACCGACCCGAGTGTCTAGATAGGCGTCGCCGCTCGGGCACCGGATTTCCAATCCAGCCCACTCAGCAACGCCGGTCTCGCGCACGTCGTGGGGCCCGCCGACGGAACCCCATTCATGACCCCTTTGACCCTCCGAGTTTCTACCCCCTTGACAAAAATCGACCCAAATTTCTATTATCCCACCCCAAACGACCCCAAGATGTCGATTTTGTTGAGTTTTTCCGCTCCGTACATTGTTACGGGGCGTTCGGATGTCCTTCCGCACCGTCCAGGTGCGCGTGAACTCTTGCGCGCAGACGGTTTCGGGGGGCCCAGAGACGATGGTCCGAGGCCGCCACGGACCCTTTTGCGTGCTGGTTCTCGAAGACCACACGCCGCCGCGAAAGCGACCAGGAGCCAATGATGAGGATCGAGCCGTCCCGCAACACCAGCACCAAGGCAGGGCGAACCCTCGCCGCCGTTCTCGCCCTTCTCGGCGTGTGGACGACGTCCGCCGTGGGTGCGCAGGACATGCAGTTCAACATCGACGAGACGGGGCAGCCACCTGCTCCGCCCGCCGAGGGACCGCCGAGCGAAGCGTTGGCCAACGCGCTGCGCCTGTACCAGCAAGAGCGCTACCAGGAAGCTGCGGTGCAGTTCCAGCGCGTCGTCGAAGGGGAGACCCAGGACGCGCAGGCGAACGTGCAGAAGGCACAGTTCTTCCTCGGCAAGTGCCTGTACCACCTTCACTACTACCAGTCGGCCCTCGCGATCTTCGACGAGATCGGCCAGCAGGGGGTAGGGCACCTCTACTTCAACCAGACGTTGCAGTGGCTCGCTCAGCTCGCGTCGCAGCTCCCTGAGCCCGCGGGCATCATCGAGAAGGTCGGCCGCTACGGGGTCGACGAACTCGAGCAGTTCAACACGGCCGAGAGCCAGGAGCTGTACAACGAGCTGCTCTACATCATGGGCCGCTTCAAGTACTCGCAGGGCGAGTTCGAGGAAGCGATCGCCCTGTTCCAGCGGGTCGGAAGCGAGTCCTCCTTCTACGTGAAGGCGCGCTTCTTCGATGGCATCGCGCACATTCGGATGCGCCGCGCCCGCCCGGCCATCGAGGCGTTCCGCGCCATCATCGACGGCATCGACGAAGGCATCGAAGGTGTCGAAGACGAAGAGCGCATGCACAACCTCGCGTGGATCTCCCTCGCCCGCGTCTACTACACGGCCGCCAACCGGACCGGTGAGAACGGCGAGCGCGAAGTCGACGGCCGCCTGCTCGGTCAAGCCGTCGAAGCGTGGAACACGGTCGACCAGGGCAGCGAATACTGGCTCGACGCGTTGTTCGAATCGAGCTGGGCGTTCTTCCTCGCCGACGAGTACAGCCGCGCGCTCGGCAACGTGCACACGCTGTTCTCCCCGTACTTCAACGAGGCGTACTACCCGGAAGCGCTGGTGCTCAAGGCGGTGACGTTCTTCGTGAACTGTCAGCTCGAGAACGCCATGGCGATGATCGGGCAGTTCCACGAGCGCTACGATCCGGTCCGGCAGGAGCTGGAGGACATCCTCTCGCGTTTCGAGGACAACACGCAGTTCTTCGACTTCCTCAAGCAGGTCCGCGCGGGCGAAGCCAACCTTTCGGCGCAGGTCCGGCCCATCGTCGGCAGCGCGCTCTCCGACCGCGAAGTCCTTCGCAACATCGAGTACGTGAACGTGCTCGAGTCGGAAGAGCAGCGCCTCGCGCAGGCCCCGGCCGAGCTTCAGAACAGCTCGCTCGGCGCGCGCATTCTCCAGGATGTTGCCGTCGCGAAGTCCTTCGCGATCGACCAGACGGGCGACCTTGCCCGAGCACGCTACCAGCGCCTCATCGATGAACTCGCGGACCTGACCAACCAGATCGACACCGTCGAGCTGGAAGTCGTCACGGTTCAGCGCGGCACGATCGACCAGGAGCTGCAGCAGCAGATGACCGAAGCGCAGCGCTCCGGCGGCGGCGAGGTCGAAGTGGATGAAGAGCATCAGCTCTGGCCGTTCCGCGGCGAGTACTGGCGCGATGAGCTTGGCTTCTATCGTCAGCAGGTCTCGAACCGGTGTGGGAGGTAAGGATGCGCGTATCCATCAAACTCGCCCTGGCACTCGCGCTCAGTTTCCCATTGTGGGAAGCGGGCTCGGCGCAGGCACAAGAGGGCGAGCGCAACGCCGCCTCGACGGGGGGACAGTGCATCACGTCCCACATCCGTACCTCACTCAACGAATGCCCTCAGGGGGCGCCGCCTCCGCGCACCAAGGGCCGCGTCACCGCACCACAGAGTCGGCTCCGCACCGCTGCGCCGGTGAAACAAGAGACGAAGAACGCCGGTCCGCAGGGACCGTCGATCGAGATCGACGTCGCGACCCGGCGCGGTCGTGAGCAGGTCCAGGCCCGCGCCGCACAGCTCCTCGAGCGCGAGGTTCGGATCCTGAACCGACTGGTGCGCAACACGCGGCAGAACAACCCGCAGCGTCCCGACATCCTCCTGCGTCTCGCGGAGACCTACTTCGAGATGCAGCAGGCGCTCAACACGCGCATGCGCGGGTTCGACCAGCCGATCTTCCAGGCGTGTCGTCGCCAGAAGAACCGTCAGCGGTGCCGCGAAGCCCGTCAGGGTCAGCGCAACGCCCAGAACGCCTTGAACGAAGCACGGCAGCAGACGATTCGAACCTACGCGGTGCTGGTCAACGACCACCCGAACTACGGCCGCATGGACGAAGTGCTCTTCTCGCTCGCGTTCGGTCTCGAAGAGATTCAAGAACACGACCGAGCGCGCGACGTCTACCACCGGCTCATCAAGAGCTACCCGCAGAGCCGCTTCATTCCGCACGCGTACCTGTCGTTCGCGGAGTTCTTCTTCAACCAAGACGAGATGCAGGCCGCGCTCCGCTTCTACGAGAAGGTCACGGAGTTCCCGCCCGAGCAGAACCCGATCTACGGCTACGCGGTCTACAAGTCGGCGTGGGCGCACTACAACCGGGAGAACTTCCGGGGCGCGCTCCAGGCCTTCGTCGAGACGATCGAGTTCGCGACTCAGAACCCGGACGCGACCGATGCGGAGAACCTCGCGCGCCAGTCGCGGCGAGAGCTCGTCCTGCCGTACGCGATGGTGGGCCGGCCCGGACAAGCGCTGGACTTCTTCCGAAGATACGCGACCAACGAGGACCAAGCGCTCGAGATGCTCGAGAGCCTAGCCGAGCTCTATTACGACACCGGTCAGTGGACGGAGACGATCGCCGTCTACCACACGCTGATGGCGGAGAGACCGAACGGCGACAAGCTCTGCTACTGGCAGGCGCGTGTCACCAACGCGGTCATCAGCTCCGCGGGCAAACCGGACCAGGTCCGGGAGCTCCGGCGCATGGTCGACGTCTACGACGCCTACGTGCAGAGCTCGCACCCGGACGAGACGGTCACCCAGTGCAAGAGTGAGACAGCGGGCATTCTCGCCTGGCTCGCGACCGCATGGCACCGAGAGGCCATCGGCACCGAAGAGCAGCCCGGCACGGGCGACCGCACGACGATGGATCTCTCGTCCCGTCTGTACCGCCTCTTGATCGACAAGTTCCCGGACATGGAGGGACTCGAGTTCCCGAACATCGCGCGGGAAGACTGGCCCACCGTCTACAAGGTCTCCTACTACTACGCGGAACTCACGTGGAAGATGGAAGACTGGGCGCGCTGTGGTCCGGCCTTCGACCACGTCGTGGAGCTCAACCCCCAGGGTGAGTTCACCGCCGACGCCGCGTACGCCGCGGTGCTCTGTTACAACAACTTGTACCAGCAGCAGTACTCGAGCCGTGAGCGCCAGACCCGCGAAGAACGGGAAGAGGAGCCGCGCCGAGGTCGCCGGGGTCGTCGAGGACGCCGGGCACCCGAGCCGGAGCCCGAGGACACGATGGCCACGCGGGAGTTCACCGAGCTCGAGACCGGCATGATCAACGCGTTCCAACGCTACGTCTGCTTCGTCCCGGACAGCGACGACCTCGCGCAGATCAAGTACCGCCGCGCCCGCATCTACTACGAAGCCAACCACTTCGAAGAAGCGGCCGTGCTCTTCCGAGACATCGCGTACAACCACCAGGCGAGCGAACTCTCCGAGTACGCGGCCAACCTCTACCTCGACTGCTTGAACGTGCTCGGGTCGCAGCGCGAACCGAACCGTCCCGAGTGTCTGGCCACCATCGAGTCCGAGATCGACCCGATGAACAACCTGTACTGCAACACCCCGCAGGCCGCTGAGAACCATCCGGATCTCTGTGGCGTGCTGACGACGCTCAAGTGCAACGTCATGCGAAAGCAGGCCGAGGCGTACGGCAACAACCAGCAGCACAAACGTGCGGCTGCGCAGTACGTCCGCATCTACCGTCGTCACCAGGAGTGTGCGGAACAGGAGGGCTTCGCGATGGACGAAGTGCTCTACAACGCCGCGATTCACTTCGAGGCGGCCCGTCTGCTCGGTCGAGCCATCCAGGTTCGAAACGTGCTCATCGAGCGCTTCGACGACAGCGAGTTCGCCAAACGCGCCGTGTACCTCGTCGGCGCCAACTACCACGCGCTCGCGTTCTACGAGCAGGCCGCCACCTACTACGAACGGTTCGCCCGAGCCTATCCAGGCGAGGATGGATCGTCGTGTACCGATGAGGACCGCGCAGCCGGCAGCTGCGCCATCGCCCACGAGGCACTGCAGAACGCGGTGTTCTTCCGAATGGGTCTCGGCGACACCGAGGCCGCGGTCGAAGACGCCAGACTCTTCGAACGGAACTACAAACGTTCGAGAGCCCAGGAGACCTCGCAGGTCGTGTTCTCCATCGGCACCATCTACGAGCGGGCCAACGACTGGCACAACCTCGTGCGTCACATGTCTCGGTTCCTCCGCGACTACCGACGGACCGGCTTGCCGCACCAGCTCCTCCGGGCGGATGCCTTGATGGGCCGCGCGTTCTGGGCGTCGGAAGACACCCGACTCGCCACGCGGCACTTCGAGCTCGCCACCCGACGGTGGCGCAGCACACCAGAAGACATCAACGGTCTCGACGATGTGAGCGACGCCGACAAGGTGAAGTACTTGAAGGAAGCGCTCGACGCGACCGCCGAGTCTCTCTTCCACCTGAGTGAGCTCAAGTACCGCGAGTTCCGCGCCGTCAACTTCCCCCGCTACCGCGGTGGTCGCAGCCTCGCGCGCGTCAACACGTGGGCGCAGAACGAGTTCATGACCTGGATTCAGGAAAAGCAGGCCAAGCTGCGCGAAGCGGAGGAGGCCTACAACCAGGTTGCTGGCCTCAGCGTCGTCGTGCGGGAAGGTGTGCCGCCCCTGACGAGTCCGCCGTGGCTCATCGCGGCCGCGGCTCGGATCGGCCAGATGTACATCAGCATCATCGATGCGGTGCAACAAGCGCCGATTCCGGAAGAGATCGAGAACGACCCCGAGCTCTTCGACATCTACGTCGGCGCGTTCGACGAACCCCTCGAGCCGGTCCGCGCCCAGGCGGTGGAGAAGTTCGAGTTCTGTTTGCGCACCGCGACGAACGTTCGCTGGTTCAACGAGTACTCCCGCATCTGTGAGACGGAACTCAACCGCCTCAACCCGCGCGAGTACCCGGTGGCTGCTGAGCTTCGCGGCTCCGCCAGCTACGTACGTGGAAGCATTGGTCGACCGGGTCCGGTCGAACTCGCAACCGAAGACGATGCAGATGTGGGTGACGACGGCGGCGACGCTGCGGCCGACGGGACGGCAGGAGAATGAACATGCACAAGTTCCAATACCGACACGGACTCTCCTTGCTCACGGCCATCGCACTCGGGTGCGGTGGCGGCGGCGGCGGCGACGAGGTCGACGACGAGAACGCCGCACGCACCGAGGGTGGCGAAGTCATCGCCGGTGCGGCCGGCGCCGTGAGCGTCGAAGCGCACAACCACTGGCTCGCGGCGCAACGTCTGTACGTCCAGAACGCGGAAGCGGGCTGGAACGAGCAGCGCTGTTCCGCGACGCGGGCGGCCTTCGAAGAAGCGGTCGACGCGCAGGGCAACTTCGCCGAAGCCATCTACATGTCGGGGCTCGTCGCGGAAGACTGTGGCGACACCTCGGCCGCGCGCGGGCACTACACCCGCGCACTGCAGGTGGCCGAAGAGGCGCGCCGTGGCCAAGAGGGCAACCCGCCCGGCAACGGTCCGCTCTGCAAGGCGCGCGTCGCGCTCGGTCTGCTCGATCAGGCCGCGGGCAACCGCGGTCCCGCGCAACAGGCGTTCCAGCGCTCGATCCGCGAGGATCCGCAGTGCACGAGCGGCTACGTGAACCTCGCGATCACGCAGCGTGAAGCGGGCGGTGCCCAGGTGACCGAAGCGCTTCGCAACCTGCGTCGCGCGCTCGCCATCGAGTCCGACTACCTCCCGGCGTTCAACCAGATGGCCTTGCTGCACTACCAGCGCGGCAAGGGGGAGGGCGGCGCGGCTGCGCTCGACCTCGCCGAGGTCGTCTGTCGCCAGGCGCAGCTCATCAACCGCAACTACGCCCCCATCTACAACACGTGGGGCCTGGTGAAGATCGAGAAGGGCGACGTCATCGAAGCGCTTCGGTACTTCGAGCGGGCCATCCAGCTCGACGAGTCGATGTTCGAAGCCCAGATGAACTTCGGCGCCGTCACGATCTCGTTCCGCGGCTACGAAGATGCCCGGGCCAGCTTCGCGAAGGCGGTCGAGCTTCGACCGAACGACTACGAAGCCCACCTCGGACTCGGTGCAGCCCTTCGTGGTCTGCAGCGTTTCCCGCAGGCGCAGGCCGAGTACGAACGGGCGATGGCGATCGACGGCAACCGCCCCGAAGCGCACTTCAACCTGGGCGTGCTCTACCACAACTACTTGGGCGGTTCGTCGATGGACGAAACCATCGCCAACCTCAACCGGGCCAAGTCGTTCTTCACCGCGTTCGTCGGCAAAGCAGGCAACCGCCCGCAGTACGCCGAGACGGTGGAACTGGTGACCCGCAGCTGCCGCGAACGTCGTCAGTCGTCCTCGCGTCGAGCCCGCGCCCGTCGCAACACCTCGCAGTGGGTCGGCGACTGCCGCCCCGGCCGCAACCAGGTCATCGACATCACGATCGCAGCGCTCCGCGAAGGCCAGGCCATGCAGGCCGAAGCCGAAGCGATGCAACGCGAAGCCGAGGCGCAGCAGCGCCAACAGCAACAGCAACAGCCCCCGGCCGAATAAGCCAACAGGCACCTTCTAGAAGATGAGTGAACCCGCCCTCTCGCCCCCAACGGCCAGAGGGCGTTTCACGTTCGTACTGGCGCTGACCCTCGCAGCCTGCGCAGGACCAGCCCTGCGACCTGCCGTCCCGGAGCCAGCTTCAGGATCGGCTTCGGGATCGGATTCGGCTTCGGTGTCGGTGTCGGCTTCGGCTTCGGCTTCGGCTTCGGCTTCGGCTTCGGCTTCGGCTTCGGCTTCGGCTTCGGCTTCGGCTTCGGATTCGGCTTCGGCTTCGGCTTCGGAAGCGGAAGCGGGAGCGAAAGCGGAAGCGGAAGCGGTCTCGCAAGCGGCCGCGGAAGCACCCAACGCCCGAACCCTCGCCCCAGCCGCACCCGAGTACCACCGCGTCATGGCCCTTCCTCCCAGCCGTCCCGAACCTCCGGGCTACGGACGATCTCGGTGGGTGGCCAACTGCCGCCCGGGCTTCCTTCAGCAGATCGACATGGTGGACTTCCCGCTGAGGGATGGCCGAGCGATGCAAGCGGAGGCCGAACGCATGCAGCGCGAAGCGAATCCGATCCCGGATCCGAATCCGATCCCAAATCCGATCAGGAATCCGATCCTGAAGCAGCCGATCCCGAAGCCGCCGAAGCCGATCCCGAAGAGCGAGAGAACCTCGCCCAAGCGCGCGACCGGCTCGCCGCCGCCGCGGACCGCGCACAGATCCAAGCGCGGCGACTCCGCTGGCTGGCGAGCCACCGGCCCGATCCGGACTGAGCGGTCGCGCGTGACCTAGCTCACGCCACCGGCCAAGCCACGAACCCGCGGATTGCAGCCAGATCTGCGGAGAGCGGTTGGTCGCGCGAACCTGCCAGCCCCAACATCGCCCCTTCCGCGCGCCGGACGGGAACCTTTTCGCGAACCTGGTGTCGGACCTCCCAGTCGCAATGAAGCTGATTCCGTTCAAAACTCCTGCGAAGACAGCATCGCGGGCATTGACCTCGAAAACCCGCGCGCGATACAGTGCGCCGGCTCCGAGGCCCATCCCACGTCGTGGGAGTTTCGGCGGCATTCGCGTGATTGCGATGGAGGTTGTGGTGAAGAGAATCGGACTTTGGGCGATGGTTGCGCTGCTTGGCGCGGTGATGTTGGGTGTACCGGCGGCAGCGTCGGCACAGGATGACGACGCAACCACGTACGACTTCGACGACGATCTGGTCTCAGGTGATCTCGTCCGACCGGACGGAGAGCTCTTGAATGTTCGCCGTCGCGGCCGCCGCGCGTCGCTCATTCGCATCCGCGAGCACTTCGTGCCCGAGATGCTGAAATCGGTCGAAGACCTCTAAACCGCATCTGTTGCAAGCGAACACGCGAAGAAAGTCGTCGGGCCGAGCAGGCACGGCGCACCCCAGGAGGCCAAGGTGAGTACGAAGATTCCGATGACGTTCCAGATCTACTCGGGCGACGAGTTGATTCGAACGGAAGAGCTGACCCAAGACATCATCAAGGTCGGCAAGCTTCCCTCGAGTCACCTGCGCATCGAGGACGACAACGTCTCCCGCATGCACGCCGTCATCGAGGTGACCGGGCCGGACGACATCTTCATCATCGACCTCGGGTCGGCGTCGGGGACGGTCGTCAACGGCAAGAAGGTCAACAAGTGCAAGTTGCAGAACGGCGATGAGATCGTTCTCGGCGACACCCGCGTCGTGGTCGAAATCGGCACCGCCGGTGCCACCGACGACGCGACCGTCGTCGCGGATGCACCCGCCGCGGCTGCGGCTGCCGCACCTCCGCCCCCGTCGGTTCCGAACCCGTTCGCGGCTCCTCCGCCCGCGGCGGCCGCTTCGGCTCTTCCGAACCCCTTCGCGGCACCGCCTCCCGCGATGCCCTCGGGTCCGGTCGAAGACGCGCTCGACGAACACGGCAACGTGGACCCCGAGCAGATCACCTACGGCATCGTTGCGTCGGGCCCGCCGGTTCAGCCGGACGAGGTCGAGACCGGTGAGCAGGCCGTCGAAGTCGTGGTCATGTGGGGCGACAAGCAGGTCCTTCACGTCGAGCACCTCACGCCCTTCCGCCCGTTCTACGTGGGTGAAGGCGTGGATACGGCCGGCAAGGATGTCGACTTCCTCGTCGCCTCCGAGACGCTTGGCTCGAGCCGACTTCCCATCGTCGTGAGCGCGGGCATCGGTGCAGCTGCGGTGATTCCCGCGGGTGCCACCGGCGAAGTCCGGGTCCAAGACCAGGTGATGACCATCGCGGACCTCCGGGCCGGTGGCAAACTCCAGCCCTGCCCCGAAGCCCCGGGCGCCGAGATGTACCCGCTGCCCCAGGGCGCGAGCTGCAAGGTGGAGCACAACGGCTTCACCTTCGTCAGCAAGCAGGTCAACGCAGGCAAGAAGATCGCCGGCGGCATGAGCGTGGACTGGCAGCCCCTGTCCTACGTGCTCGGCTCGATGACGGTGTTCGGACTTCTGCTGACCCTGATGTACTTCGTGCCGCCCGCCGGTGGTGGCCTCAACCTCGACCTCCTCAACACCGACTCGCGGCTCGTGAAGTACCTCATGGAGCCGCCGGCGACCGAGGAAGAAGAGACGCCCGAGTGGCTGGACGAGAGCGACCAGCAGGACGACGAGGGCGGCAAGGGCAAGCGCCACAAGGGCGAAGAAGGCGCCATGGGCAAGAAGGAGTCCAAGAAGACCAACAACCGCTACGCGATTGAAGGTCCGCAGGACAACCAGGACCCGCACATGGCCCGCGAAGAAGCCCGGGAGATGGCGCGAAACGCCGGTGTCCTCGGCACCCTTCGCGCGATGACCGGCGCATGGAACTCGCCGACCTCTCCTTTCGGTCGTGAGTCCGCGCTCGGCGCCGACCCGATGAGCGCACTCGGTGCCCTCATGGGCGACCAAATCGGTGAGAACTTCGGCTTCGGTGGTCTCGGTCTGCGCGGCACCGGTCGCGGGGGCGGCGGCACCGGCGAAGGCACCATCGGCCTCGGCAACCTCGGCACAATCGGTCACGGTGGCGGTGGCGGCGACGGAAACGGCTACGGCCGTGGCGCTGGTGGATTCCGCGGCCGCTCGGCCCGTGTCCCCCAGATTCGAGCCGGCCACGCCGAAGTTCGCGGAAGCCTCTCGAAGGAAGTCATTCGCCGCGTCATCCGACGCCACATCAACGAAGTGAAGTTCTGCTACGAGCAGGAACTGAACGCCCGTCCCGACCTCGCCGGTCGCGTCACGGTCCGCTTCATCATCTCGCCGACGGGCTCGGTCCAGACCGCGATGACCCAGGCGACCACGCTCAACAACGCCCGCGTCGAAGGCTGCATCAGCCAAGCCGTGCAGCGCTGGACCTTCCCGGCACCGGACGGCGGCGGCATCGTCATCGTCAACTACCCGTTCGTGCTCCAGAGCCAGGGCGGAGGCGGCTGACCTCAGCCCACCCGTTTGAAAGAGGCCACGCTGCAACCCAGCGTGGCCTTTTTTGCGTCTTTGGCGATCGGTTTCGGGGTCGGCTTCGGCTTCGGTCGGCTTCGGCGTTGGCGGGCTCAGCGTTGGCGGGCTGGGCTTCGGGGTCGGCTTCGGCTTCGGGGTCGGCTTCGGGGTCGGCTTCGGCTTCGGGGTCGGCTTCGGGATCGGATTCGGCTTCGGGATCGGCCTCGGCTTCGGGATCGGCTTCGGGATCGGCTTCGGGATCGGCTACGGGCACGGGCACGGACACGGGCACGGACACGGACACGGACACGGACACGGACACGGACACGGACACGGGCACGGGCACGGGCACGGACATGGGCACGGACACGGTTCGCAGGGGCAAGCGACCCAACTCCATCGCTCGATCCCGCCCGCGCGAAGATGGATCGCGAAGAAGCATTTTGAGTGTTGAGGATCGACCGGAAAGTCCCGTAGTATCGGCGCGCTGCACGCCAACGGGTGCGCAGTGGGGATAGGGTCTACGTGGGTCTCGAGTGAGCCACGCGTTGCCCGTTCCCGACCCACCAAGAACGACGAACGTCTTCCGAAACGGGAAGTGATGAAGCGCGCATCGAGCCTGCTCTTTGGCCTCACAGCCATGGCCCTTTTGACCGCCGGGAACTGCTCCCGAGCGCGGGTCGAATCCGTCAACCAGATGAACGAGGGCGTTCAGTACGCACAGGCGAAACGTTTCGTCGATGCGGTCAAGAGTCTCGAGCGCGCGACCGCGATCGATTCCACGAACGACCAGGCGTACTACAACCTCGCGCTCGTCCACATCGAGCTGCGTTCGTTCGAGCGCGCGAAGGATGATCTCGCACAAGCCATCGCGGCGAACGGCGAGGTCGCTGGCTTCCACGAGAAGCTTGGCACGGTCCTCATCCAGCTCGAAGACTGGGCCGGCGCGAAGGAAGCGTTCGAGAAGTCGATCGAACTCGATCCGGATCTCTTCAAGGCGTACTTCAAACTCGCCCAGGTCCTCGAGGAGCTCGACGATCGGCAGGGCGCCTTGCAGCGCTACACCGAAGCCATTCAGCGTGGTCCTCGCTTCCTCGAAGCCTACTCCGCGCTCGGTCGTCTGTACGCCGACCTCGGGTACCTCGACGAGTCGGCCCAGGTGCTCAGCAGCGGACTCGAAGTCTCCATGCACGGCACCGAAGAGGAGGCGAACCTTCACCACCTTCTCGGCACGGTCTACCAGCAGCAGCGGAGCTTCGATCAGGCGATCGAACACTTCCGTGCGGCGCTCGAGATCGTCCCGGGCATGCGCGATGCGCTCTTCTCGCTCGGCTGGACGTACTCGCTCGTGGACAACCGCGAAGAGGCGCGCCGCTACCTGAAGAAGTTCGTCGATGTGGCCGGACGCGATGCGCCCGCCCACTACGTCAAAGCAGCACAGGACCGGCTCGGAGAGCTCTCGGTCAACTGACGTGGGTTGCGCGTGTAGCGACAACGAGTGGAAGAATCTTTCGGCGCACGCGTCCGCGCGTGCGTCGACGCGTCGGGTCGAAGAAGCAAAGAATCATGGCGTCGTGGCGGTTGGCCGTCCGGCGGTTCGTCGAGTGAGCAAAGGGAGTCAGTAGAGAATGTCCGAGAACGAGCACGAGGACGAGATGTCGGAAGAGACCCCGGAAGAGTCCACGGATGAGTCCACGCAGGACGGGGGCGAGACCGAAGCACCCGCTCCGGCGCGTGAGTTGACCGACGACGACCGAGCACAGCTCGCGGAGCTGGACGAGAAGCTTGCGGGCTTCGAATCCGCCAAGCGCTGGTCCGACGTCATCAAGACCTTGCTCGCGAAAGCGGACATCCACACCGACCCGGAGGAGAAGGCGGAGCTCTTCCGTCAGGCCGGCACGATGTACATCGAGCGGTCGAGCAACCAGGCCGAGGCCATCAAGTGCTTCGAGCAGCTCATCGAGATCCTCCCGAACGATGTCGAAGCGATCACGCGCCTCAAGGAGATGTACGAGAAGCGCCGAGACTGGGAGAGCCTCATCGGCATCATGGAGCGCGAAGCCCAGATGCTCGATCCGGCCGACCGCCCCTTGCGGTACGCCGAGATGGCGGAGCTGGCGACCAAGCGCATTCGCAAACCAGAAGTGTGCATCGGGTTGTGGGAGAAGGTTCGCGAGGTCGAGCCCACGCATCCAGAGGCACTGGAAGCGCTCTCGCAGCTCTACGAGCGCGCACGCAACTGGGAGCCCCTCGCGCAGGTGCTCGAGATCCTGACCGACGCGGATCCGGATCCGAAGGCGCTCCAGAAGCTCGGCATGATCTACGCCGACAAGATCGGCGACGACACGGGGGCGGTCCGCGCCTTCAAGAAGCTGCTCGAAGTCAGCCCTGGCGATCGCCGCGCGCAAGAGCAGCTGAAGCGTCGCTACGTCTCGCTCAAGGCATGGGACGACCTGGAGGACTTCTACGCCGAGAGCGAGAAGTGGAGTGAGCTCATCCGGATCCTCGAGCGCGAGGCGGACGACAAGGACACCTCGCAGGAAGACAAGATCGCGCTCTTGTTCCGGGCCGCGAAGCTCTGGATCGAACGCATGGAGAAGGCCGACCGGGCCGCGCGTGCGTACGAGAAGGTGCTCGAGGTCGACGAGGACAACCTCGCGGCGGCCGAGGCGCTCTCGCCGATCTACGAAGAAGCGAACGACGCACGGAAGCTGGCACCGGTCTACGAAGTCCGTCTGCGCCACGACATGGATCCGGAGCAGCGCGTGGCGCTGCTGCGCGAGACCGGTCTGCTGTACGAAGAGCGCCTGCGGCAGCCGGACGTCGCGTTCGAAAAGTACCTCGAGGCGTTCGGTGTGATGCCGACCCAGGAGGTCGTGCGCGAAGACGTCGAGCGCCTCGCTGAAGCAACGAGTGGCTGGGACAAAGTGGTCGAGGCCTTTGGTGCCGCGATCGAACGCGCGGAGATCGAAGACGACGAGGTCGAACTTCGCATGAGCCTCGGCGGCGTTCTGACGAAGGTCGAGAAGACCGAAGAAGCCATCGCGCAGTACAAGGCTGTGTACGACCTGAGAAGCGACCACCTCGGTGCGATCGCAAAGCTCAGCGAGCTGTACCAGCAGACCGAGGCGTGGGCGCCGCTGCTCGAGGTCATCGATCGCCGGATGGAACTCGAGAGCGATCCGGAGACCCGGCGCTCGATCGCGTACCAGCGCGCACACCTCATCGAGCAACAGCTCGGCGACCCCGCGCAGGCCATCGAGGCTTACAACAGCATTCTCGCGGAGTACGGCGACGAAGAGATCGAGGCGTTCCGCGCGCTCGACCGGCTGTTCGAAGCGCAGGAGCGCTGGGCCGAGTTCGCACAGATCCTCGAGCGGCGAATCGACCTCAACCCAGAGACGCACGAGGAGCTCGCGGCGCTGAAGTTCCGCCTCGCGCTCGCGCTCTCGAACCATCTGGACGACAAGGGCCGCGCGGTGGATCTCCACCGCGAAGTGCTCACGATTCTCCCGGAGCACGACGGTGGGCGTGCGGCACTCGAGGAACTCCTCTCCGATCCTGAGGTCGGCGTTCGTGCCGCCGAGATTCTCGAACCCGTCTACGAGATGCGGGGCGACTTCGAGCCTCTCATCCACGCGTTGCGCGTTCTTCACGACGGCAGCGACGACCCCCATCAGCGCCTCGACCTGCTCACCAAGATCGGCGAGGTCTACGGCGAGCGCCTCGACAACGTCGACCTGTCGTTCGCGTCCTACGCAGAGGCGCTGCGCGAGCAACCGAGCAGCACGGACACCCTGGCCCGGCTCGAGACCATTGCCGTCGGCCACGACCGGTTCCCACAGCTCGTGAGCTTGCTTGGTGAGCTGGCCACGGACGAGGAGCAGCCCGAGTTGCGGCGTGCACTCTGGCTGAAGGCCGCTCAGGTCTTCGACACCCAAATCGAAGACGTGGACGGTGCTGTCACGGCGTACCGCAAGATCCTCGACGACGATCCCGGCGACCTCGAAGTCCTGCTCGCGCTCGACGCGCTCTTCCGTCGCACCGAACGGTGGACGGATCTCGTGCGGGTGTTGCGCCGGCGCGTGGAGCAGTCCGCTGAACCGGACCAACAGGAAGAGTTGCTGGCCCAGATGGCCGCCATCCACGACGAGTTCCTCGAGGACCCGACGACGGCGATCAGCGTCCACAAGGAGATCCTCGAGATCGACCCCACCAGCCAGCGCGCGCTCGCTTCGTTGGATGATCTCTTCGCCCGCAAGGAGATGTGGGCGGAACTCGCAGACAACGTCGGCCGCCGGCTCGAGCTCGCCACCGACGACGACGCGCAGATCGAACTCATGCTCCAGCTCGCGCAGCTGCGCGAGACCCGCATGGGCGCCACCGACGCGGCGATCGAGATCTACCGCGAGGTGCTGCTTCGAGAGCCGACGAATGGAGCCGCGCTGGCGAACCTGGAGCGGCTGCTCCAGACCGAACAACACCAGCTGCTGATCGCCGAAATCCTCGAGCCCATCTACCGCGACTCGGGCGAGGTCAAGAAGCTCATCGGCGTGCACGAGATCCAAGCGACCAACGCGAGCTCGCCCGAGCGCCGGGTGGAACTGCTGCACCGCATCGCCGAGCTCTACGAGGTCGCCCTCGACGACTACCCGGCCGCGTTCTCCAGCTACGCGCGGGCCCTCGCCGAAGACCCGTCGAGCGTGCAGACCCAAGAACAGCTCGAGCGTCTCACGCCCATCCTTGGCGACGCCGAATCGCTGGCGACCACCTACGAAGAGCAGGTGGAGGGCGTCGAGGATCCGATGCTGGCCGCGACCCTGCACGTGAAGGCGGCGCAGATTCGCGAGGACCAACTCCAGGACCACGCCGGCGCGATCGTGCACTACCAGAAGGTGCTCGTGCTCGACGAGATGCACATCGAGGCCGCCACGGCGCTCGAGCGTCTCTTCCAGCTCAGCGAGCGCTACGAAGACCTGGCGAAGATCTACCTGACGAAGAGCAAGATGCTCAGCTCGCCAGACGATCAGAAGGACTACCTCTACCGGGCGGCGGCCATCTACGAGGAGCTGCTCGAGCGGCCGACCGACGCCATCGTCGTCTACCACCAGGCGCTCGAGATCGATCCCGAGGACGTCACGTCCCTCGACAAGTTGATCGAACTCAACCTGCGGCTCGAGAACTGGGAGAAGCTGCTCGAGGTCTACACCCTCAAGGCGGACATCGTCGTCGACCCGGAGGAGAAGAAGCGTCTCTACACCGAGGTGGGCGCGGTCTACGAGCGCGAGCTCCAGGACAACACGAAGGCGATCGACAGCTACCAGCGCATCCTGGAGATCGATCCGGACGACCTCACGGCGCTGCAGCGACTGGACGCGCTCTACCAGGCGACCGAAGCGTGGCGTGAGCTGCTCAGCGTGCTCGAGCGGGCCGCCGATCTCAGTGGCGAGCCGGGCGAGGTCATCTCGTACCGCTACCGCATCGCGGACCTCTGGCACCACCGGTTGGAAGACCCCGTTCGCGCGGTCGACATCTACCGCGACATCTTGGATGTGGCGCCGGACCACCAGCCGACCCTCGACGCGCTCGAGTCCATGGTCTCCGCCGGTCTCGAACCCGTGGCTGCGGCCGGCGTGCTCGAGCCGGTGTACCGACAGCTCGGCGAGTGGCCGAAGCTTGTCAGTGTGGTGGAAGTCCAGGTCGCACACGAACAGGATCCGATCCGCCAGGTGGAGCTGCTCCACATGGTCTCGGAGCTCTGGGAGATGGCGCTCGACAACCCGGCCGAGGCCTTCAAGGCGCAGGGGCGGGCCCTCCCGCTCGACAACCGACACGAAGACACACTCGCCGCGCTCGAGCGCCTTGGCGAGATGACGGACAACTGGGGCCAGGTCACCGCGCTCTACGACGTGGAGATCCAGCGCATCCGCGAGGAGAACCCGGACGATGTCGTCGACATGGCGCTCCGGACCGCTCAGATCTACGAGGTCCAGGTCGGCGACGTGGACGCGGCGATCCAGCGCTACTCCATCGTGGTCGAAGCGGACCCCGGCCACGTGCAGGCGATCGAAGCGCTCGACCGGCTCTACGAAGCCACCGAACGGTGGTCGGAGCTCGCGGGCATTCTCGAGAAGGAGATCATGGTCGCCGCCAGCCCGGACGACATTCTCCAGCTGCAGTTCCGGCTCGGACAGGTGCATCAAGAGCACCTCGGCCAGGTCGACCAAGCCATCGAGCGCTACCAGGAGATCCTCGCGGCGGCGCCCGAACACCAGCCGGCGATGAGTGCCCTCGAACTCCTCTTTGCAGAGGGCATCTCGCCACTGCGCATCGGAGAGATCCTCGAGCCGCTCTACCGGATGCAGGAGGCGTGGGACCGACTGCTCAACGTGCACGAAGTGCAGCTCGAGTATCAGCCCGATGTCATCGAACGCGTCTCGATGATGCATCGCATCAGCGAGATCGCCGAAGAGCGAGCCTCCGACCACCAGCGGGCGTTCACCTGGATGCAGCGGGCACTCTTCGAGGACCCGTCCCACGACCACACGCTCGGCGAAGTCGAACGGCTCGCATCCATTCTCGACGGTTGGCCGCAGCTGGCGATGACCTACGCGGACACGTTGGCGATGCCGGCGGTGACCGAGGATGCGCAGCTCGCGATCGAACAACAGGCGTCCATCGGCAAACGACTGGCCCGCGTCTACGAAGAGGAACTCGGCGATGTCGCGCGGGCCGAGGAAGCGTTGCGCTTCGTGCTCGGCGTGACCGACACCGACGAGGAGATCCTCGCTGGACTCGACCGCTTCTACGTCGAACACGGCGCGCATGCCGCGCTCGCCGAGGTGCTGCGCAAGCGCATCGCGGCCAGCGACGTGCCGCAGGATCTGGTCGACTTCCACTACCGACTCGGACAGGTGCTCGAGAACGAACTCGGCCAGACCGAGACCGCGATCGCCGTCTACCAGCAGGTGCTCGGCGACCTCGAGCCGGAGCACGGTGAGTCCATCAAGGCACTGCAGGAGATCTACACGCGACAGGGTGCGTGGCCGGAGCTCTCCGCGGCGTTCGAGAAGGAACTCGACGTCGTGTTCGGCGACACGAACCAGGCGCACATTCTCGCGAAGATGGCGCACCTCGCCGCCGATCAACTCGGCGACTTCGATCGCGCGATCGAACTCTGGCGGCGCGTGCTCGACCTGCGGGGCGAGGACCCCGAAGCGCTCAACGCGCTGGGCTCGATCTACGCGCGTCGTGAGCAGTGGCCAGAACTCGTCGAGGTGCTCGAACGCGAGGTCTCCATCGCCGAGGACGACAGCTTCCGGGTCGCGGTGTACGCGGACCTCGGGCGCATCTGGTACGAGAAGCTCCAGCGCGAGCGCAACGCGCTCGACTCCTGGGAGAACGTGCTCGGGATCGACCCCGGCAACACATTCGCGCTCTTCCACATCGCGGAGATCCACCGCGCGGGCAACCAGCAGCACGAACTGGTCGACACCCTGCATCGCATCATCGAGGTCGGCGCCGCCACCCTCGAAGACGCGCAGCTCGAGGGGGTCTACATGCAGCTCGGTCACCTCTACGCAACGCAGCTCGAGCAGCCGGCGGACGCGGTCGACGCGTTCGAACACGCGGTCGAGCTCAACCCGCGGAACTTCCAGGCCATCGACGCGCTGGAACACATCCACCGAGAGCAGTCCAACTGGGAGGACGCGATCGGGGTGATGGAGAAGCGGGTCATCGCCTACGAGGCGCCCGACGACAAGATCACGCAGCTGCTCACGATCGCCCAGTCTTGGGCGACGCAGGTCGAGAACCCGGATGGGGGCACGAGTGCCTACCAGCGGATCCTCGAGCTCGACGGCAACCACGAGTTCGCGTTCCAGGAACTCGAGAAGCTCCACGACGCCGCCCAGCGCTGGGAAGACCTCATCGACATGTACGTCGTGAAGGTCGAAGAGAGCGAAGACCTCGAAGAGAGCGTGCGCCTGCTTGGCAAGGTCGCGAAGGTCTACGAGGACAAACTCGACGACAACGACCAGGCGTTCGATGCGCTCCAGGTCGCGTGGTCGCTCGACTACGCGGACGAGAAGACCCTGACCGAGCTGACCCGCGTCACGCGGCTCGCGAACCGGTGGAACGAGTTGCTCACAGCGGCGAACGAGGCGCTGGCCGAAGCCGAGGACCAGGAGACCAAGATCACGCTCTGCTTGCAGTGCGCGAAGTGGTACGGCCAGGAGCTCGACCATCCGGACTACGCGCTGCCGTACTACCAGCAGGTTCAGGCCGTCGACCCGGGCAACGTGCACCTCATGGTGTCGATGGCGGAGCTCTACGAGAAGACCCAGCAGTGGGACGCGCTCGCGAGCATGTACGGGCAGATCGTTCAGACCACGGACGACCGGAAGATCCAAGCCGAGACCTACGTGAAGATGGGTCGCCTCTCGGCGGGCCACCTGAACATTCCGGACCAAGCCCCGGGCTACTACGAGAAGGCGCTCGAGGTCGACGCGGCCAACGTGGACGCGATCGAAGAACTCGAGGTCATCTATGGGCAGCGCGGTCAGTGGCAGCGCCTGCTCGAGATCCTCGGCGCCAAGGTCGACGCGGTCAGTGAACCGGCGGAGGTCGTGGCTTCGAAGCTCAAGCTGGCCGAGGTGTACGAAGACCGGACGCAGGACGTCGATCGCGCGATCCAGGTCTATCAAGACGTGCGGACGATCGAAGAATTCAACCTGCCCGCGCTCAAGGGACTCGAGCGTCTCTACGCGCGGTCCGAGCGGTGGCAGGAGCTGCTCGGGGTTCTCGAAGTGCAGTTCGAAGTCGTCCGGAGCGAGAAGGAACGCATCGGCATCCTCACGCAGCTCGCGGGCATGTGGGAAGAGGAGTTCGTCAAGCCGGACAAGGCGGCAGAGCGACTCGAGCAGGTGCTGGAGATCGATCCCCTTCACGTCGGTTCCCTCGGCGGGCTCGCGCGGCTCTACCGCACGATGCAGAAGTGGGAACAGCTCATCGACACCTACGACCGGCACATCAACGCGACGCCGGATCGTGCGGAGAAGGTGCGCATCTTCAAAGCGCTCGGTGAGACGTACAACCGGGACCTCGACGACGCAGACCGTGCCGTCGATGCGTACCTCAACGTGCTCTCGATCGACGATCAGGACATCGAGGCACTCGACGCCCTGACCCGCATCTACGACAAGCGGGGCGATCACGCCTCGGCGCTCGAAATGATGGAGCAGCTCGCGCGGCTCGTGCAGGAGCCGACCCAGCAGGTCGACCTGCTCTTCCGCAGTGGCCGCATCTTGGACCAGGAGCTCGGGGACCGAATCTCTGCGCTCGACAAGTACCAGATGGCCCTCGATCTGGACCCGGGGCACGTGCAGTCGATTCAAGCCATGCGCGCCATCCAGATCGACAGCGGCGACTGGCTCGCAGCGGCGAAACTCTTCGAGCAAGAGGCGAGCTACCAGGAGAGCCCGCGGGTCGTCGCTGGTTTGTTGGTCGACCTCGGCCGACTCTACGACGAACACCTGGACGAGCCGGAGAAGGCCATCCAGGTCTGGGAAGCGGCGCTCAAGCAGGACGGCGACAACGAAGACGCCGCGCTTCCGCTCGTCGACCACTACACGAAGCACGACCGCAACGACGAGGCGTTCCCGCTCCTCGAGATGCTCGTGAAGCGCATGGGCAAGCGGGAGCCGGACGAACAGCACCGGCTCGCGTTCCTGCTCGGCGAGACCTCGATGAAACTCGAGAAGACCGAGGACGCCATCAAGGCGTACGAGAAGGCCTACCAGGTCGACTCGACGCACTTGCCGACCTTGCTCGGCGTGGCCGCCTCGCACTACGCCGCGGCGGAGTGGGGCAAGGCGTTCAAGTTCTACCAGATGCTTCTCGTCCACCACCGGGACTCACTCGGCGGCGACGAGATCACCGACACCTTCTTCCGGCTGGGCGTCATCAAACGCGAGCAGGGCGAGCGCCGCAAAGCGCTCAACATGTTCGACAAGGCGCTCGAAGAGGACCCGCACCATCGCCAGACCCTCGAGGCGGTCGTCGGTCTCTACGAAGGCCAGCAGGAGTGGCAGCAGGTCATCCACTTCAAGAAGCAGATTCTCGAGACCGTCGACGACGTCGACGAGCGCTTCGAGTTGCTGCACGAGATCGGCATTCTCTGGAAGGACAAGGTCCAGAACCCGGCCAAGGCGATCGAGTCGTGGTGCGAGGCATCGGACCTCAAGCCCGACGAACACCGCATCCTTCACAAGCTGCTCGGCGCGTACCAGGAGACGCGGCAGTGGGAGAAGGCCATCGAGATCATCGAGCAGGTCAGCGCACTCGACGATCGCGACAAGGTGAAGGCGAAGTACGCCTACACGGTCGCGGTCATCACGCGCGACGAACTCAAGGACTCGGATCTCGCGCTCCAGAAGTTCAACGCCTCGCTCGACCTCGACCCCGACCAGCTCAAAGCGTTCGAAGCGATCAACAAGATCCTCAACGCGAAGAAGGACTGGAAGGCACTCGAACGCGCGTACCGCAAGATGATCCACCGAATCATCGGGCTCGAAGGTCGCGTCGATCTGAAGTTCAACCTCTTCTACACGCTCGGCATCATCTACCGAGACCGGCAGGAGAACTTCGAGGCCGCCGCGGAAGCGTTCAAGACCGCGGCATCGCTCAAGCCCGACGATCCCCAGCAGCACCAGATTCTGGCCGAGCTCTTCACGGCGATGCCGGACAAGGTCGCCGACGCGATCAGCGAGCACCAGTGGCTCCTGAAGCACGACCCCTACCGCGTCGACTCGTACCGCGCGCTGTACAAGCTCTACTTCGACGCCCGCGCGTACGACAAGGCATGGTGTCTGGCCGCGACGCTCACGTTCCTCCAGAAGGCGGACAACGAGCAGCAGCAGTTCTTCACCCAGTACCGCACCCAGGGCCCCATCCGGCCACGCGGTCGCGTCGAGCGGAACCTCTGGTTCAACGAGCTCTTCCACCCGGACGAGAACCGCTACCTGAGCAAGATCTTCGAGCTCATGGCACCGGCACTGCTCGCGGTGAAGGGCGCGTCCGACAAGGCGCTCAACCTGCATCGGCTCAAGCCGGTGGACACGGCGACGTCGACGGTCACCTTCGCGCGCACCTTTGGGTTCGTGCAGCAGGTGCTCAACATTCCGACCCAGCCGCGCCTCTACCTGCAGCAGCAGTCGCCCGGTGGCCTCGCCCATCTGGCCGGCTCGAACCCGCCCGCGGTCATCTCTGGATCGACGCTCCTCAGTGGGTACAGCCCGCAGGATCTGATGTTCGTGATCTCGCGGTTCCTTTGTTACTACCTGACCGAGCACTTCGTCCGCACGCTGTTCAACTCGCACACCGAGTTGCGCATGCTGCTGCTGGCCGCGCTCCGCATGACGGGGCAGGGCCCAGCGGATCCGCAGGTCGACCAGTGGGTGGCGCAGCTCGCGCCGCACATGACGCCGGCCCAGCTCGACGGATTGCGTGCGGTCTGTCGCAAGTTCATCGAGGACCAGGGCGGCCGCGCGGACATCAAACGATGGATGCAGACGGTCGAACTCACGGGCGTGCGCGCGGGCTTCTTGGTCTGCAACGATCTGGACGTCGCCCGCCGCATGATCAACGCACTGCCGCCCGAGGGCAGCGCGGACCTGCCTCCGAACGAGAAGGTGAAGGAGCTCGTGCTCTTCAGTGTCTCGGAGAGCTACTTCAAGCTGCGCGAAGCGCTGGGCATCCAGATCCAGGTCTGACCCAGGTCGTTCGGGTCGAGTGATTGAGAGGGTGGTGTTCTTCGGAACGCCGCCCTTTCTCATTGGAGCGTTTCAGCGGACCTGGACGACGTAGGGACGGGCGGGTTGGTCAGGGGAGGGTACGGTCGGAACGGCGGTCGCAAGGCAGCGGTTGAGGGCCTCCCCAATTCGGCTCGACGCGGTTCGACCCACGCGGCCGCGGACGACGGCTTGCGGGTAGACGTACTCGTCGCATCGGCTGAGCAGGTTGGTCACCCACGCCCGGGCGCGCGCCTCCGGGTCCGCGGCCATGTTGGCCTCGAGGAAGGTGGCCCGCTCCAGGTCGACCCCTCGCAGTGCGCGTACCGCCAAGCGCCAGCGGCCCCGCTCCGTGGCCGCGGTCGCGACGTGTTGGAGGACGACGATGGACCGCTCGGGACGGTGGCCCAACAGATGCAGGACCAGGACCGGATCGGCGCCGAGCTCCACCAGGTTGATCGTGGCGAGGTCGATCAAGTCTTGGTCGATGGTCTCGTCGAGCGGGCCCCAGCTCAGTCGCGCAATCGCCCGAAGGGAAAGGAGCCAGTTGCCGGTTTGGAACTCTGCCCAGGCGAGTTTGTAGAGCGCGAGTGCTCGGTGGGGCGTGCGCTCGGGCGACTCCGGCGCGTCGACGGCGATGCGGTAGAAGCGCGCGGCCTCGGAGTTGTTCCGGTGGTCGTAGTGGAGTTCAGCCACCCGGAACGCCAGCTCGCCATGACGGTCTCGGCGGGGTTCGATCGACAGCGCCTGCTCCAGAATGGGGCGGGCCGCTTCGCCGTCTCCCGATTCGTGGGTCTCGTACCCGAGCTGATACAGCGCCTCTGCGCGCTCCTGGGGCGTGAGGTCCGTCCGTGTGGACAGACGGGTGTACAGCGCGGTCGAGGCGTCGAGCTCGGGCACGTCGACGCTCAGGTACTCGTCGCGCTCGGCCGCAGCGTCCATCGTGTCGACGTAGCGGTGGATCGCGTCTTGAAACTCGAGTTCCGCGTGAAAGAACTCCACGGCGATGGGCCGCGGGTCCGACAGCGGTGGGGCGGACCGGAGGTGGCCGAGGCAGCGGGTGAGGGCGGCCCGTTCGATCGCTTCTTCGGCCTCGAAGTCTGCGTTCGTGACTTCTCCGCGCACGCGACTTCGACGACGAGACAGTTCCCGCAATCGGCGCTGCGCGGCTTCGATGTCGGCGGCGCACTGCCGCAGGGCCGGCGGGAGGGAGGCAGGGTCCGGCGCGGGCGGCGGGCGGCGCGTCAGGATGTAGAACGCGTTCGGCCTCGGGTGCCGCGCCCCTCGCAGGTCGACCTGGCCGAGGTCCATCGCGCGTTGCGCGGACGCGGCGGAGGGGACGACGAGGGCGCACAGGAGGACGCCGATGCAGAGGGCGTCGAAACGGACGACTCGTGGGGTTCGGCCCATCGACCGTTCTACGCTCAGACGCCGAGTTTCTTCAGGATCGCGTCGAGTTCGTCGTAGTTCGCGTACTGGATCGCGATCTGGCCCTTCTTGCCAGCCTTCTCTTCGACCCGGACGGTGGCGCCGAGCCGCATGCCGAGGCGGCGCTCGAGGTCTTTGACGTTGGAGCTCTTCGCGGGCGCAGCTTTGGGTGCGGGCGGCTTGCCAGCCGAGCGGGCCTGCCGTTCGACTTCGCGCACGCTCAGTCGTTTGGCGATCGCGGCTCGCGCCAGGGTCAACATGGTCTTCACGTCGGGCGCGCCGAGCAGGGCGCGGCCGTGGCCCTCGCTCAGCTGCCGGCTGTCGAGCATGTCGAGCACGTCGTCGGGCAACTTCAAGAGCCGCAGGGCGTTGGTGATCGTCGAACGGTCTTTGCCGACCCGGGTGGCGATCTCTTCGTGGCTCAATCCGAACTCATCGCTCAACCGCGCGAATGCTCGCGCGGTTTCGATCGGGTTCAGATCCTGGCGCTGGAGGTTCTCGACCAGCGCGGCTTCGAAGGCCGCGGCGTCGCTCAGGTCGCGGACGAAGATGGGGACTTCGCGCAGACCCGCTTTCTGCGCGGCGCGCCATCGACGCTCGCCGGCGATGATCTCGAAGCCACCTTTGGGGCGCTTGCGGACGAGGATGGGCTCGAGGATGCCGAGGGACTCGATGCTCCGCGCCAATTCGTCGAGCGCCTGCTCCTCGAACTGGGTGCGGGGCTGGGTGCGGCTTGGGTGCAGGTCTTCGATCCGCGCGACGTCCGTACCCTTCGGCGCAACCGCAGCTGGGGCGGCCGGGGGTGGGGCTGGCAGGAGTCCGTCGAGACCTCGGCCAAGGCGCTTCTTCTTGGACGACACGGTCAGGCGGCGGCTTCGAGCCCGTCGAGGATCTCGCGGGCGAGGTTGAGGTATTGGTAAGAGCCGCGGCTGGCGGCGTCGTAGAGAATGACCGGTTTGCCGTGACTCGGCGCCTCTGCGAGGCGGACGTTTCTTGGAATGATGGTCTCGTAGACGTGGAAGTGTTTCCGGACTTCGTCCGCGACCTCGTTGGCCAGGTTGTTGCGGCGGTCGAACATCGTCAGCAACACGCCATGCAGGATCAGATCGGGGTTGAGCGAGGCCTGCACCCGCCGGACGGTGTCGGCGAGCTGCGAGAGCCCTTCGAGCGCGTAGTACTCGCACTGCAACGGCACGAGGACGAGGTCCGCGGCGGTCAGCGCGTTGATCGTGAGCACGCCGAGCGAGGGCGGACAATCGATGACGATGAAGTCGTAGTCGTAGCGGGTGGCTTCCAGCGCTTTTCGGAGCCGGTGCTCCCGGTCGTCCGCCTGGACGAGCTCCCGTTCGATGGCGACCAGGTCCGGGCTGGAAGGCACGACCCAGAGCTGGGGCATCTCGGTCTCGAGGGTCTCGCTCGCCAGGGTCACCTCTTCGAGCAGCACCCGGTAGGTGCCCCGTTCGGTGGTGCCAGGTGCGATACCCACGCCGGTCGATGCGTTGCCCTGCGGGTCGAGATCGACGAGCAGGACTCTTTGCTCGGCGACGGCGAAGCTGGCCGCGAGGTTGACTGCCGTCGTCGTCTTGCCGACGCCACCTTTTTGGTTGGCGATCGCGACGACACGACCTGCTCGTTTTTCTGTGGCCATGGGGTTCAACCGTCCGTGGGCGCCGAAGCGGGAATGGTCCGCTGCATGCGAGGCGGTGTTATCACCTGCGTGTGACGGCGGCCAGGCGGGAGCCCGCGGTGGGGCTCTGGCAACGGTTACTGGTTGATCGTCGGGCCGATGATGTTGTTGGCCATCGCCCAGAGGAGGACGAGCGCGCTCCCGAGCGTCCCCGCGCAGAGCACGATGAGCTTCGGTCCCGTCCAGAACTCATCCGAAGCCGCGAACTTCTCTTCTTCGGCTTGGGTCATCGGAACGTTGTTGTAAGTCTTGGCCATCGAGCCTGGAGTTAGCGTCAACCAGCACTTTCGTCAACGGAAACGGACGCAGGCGAGCCCCAGCCGCAGGCGTCTTGCCAATTAATAAAGTTGAGCCCGACGGGGGCGACCGTCGGGCTCGGGGTACCACTCCGCCGCAGGGCGATGCGACTAGGGAGTGGTGTGACTGGTGCCGAGCGGAGGGTACTGCTCGGACCGGCCGTCGTTTTGTGGGTCAGTAGCCGAAATCGAAGTCGAGCTCTTTGGGCTCGTCCGGCTCGAGGGAGTCGTCTTTGCCCGGGTTGAACCGGGCATCGGCGTAGAGGTCGTCGAGAGACCAGCCCGCCTTCATGGGCTTGATCTCTTCTCGCTGGAACTCCGCCAACGAACGGTATCGCTTCGGTCCAAATCGTTGCATCGCGTCCACCCAAACTTTCCTGGAATCAACAGGCGCGCCGCATGTGTTGCGGTCTCCCACCTTGTCCTACATCCGCGCACACCCTACCACCCGAAACCACCACGTCTAAAAAAGTGTCCGAGAGGACGCGCGACGGGGTGGAAGGGCGGAGCCAGGGCCGGGCGCCAACCCAAAAAGCGTCGGCACGAACCGGCTCCGTCTGCGACGCTGCGCGGGCCCGTGGGTGCGCAACCGAAGGAGTCGTCCAACGACCGGAGCCGACGCCGGCTCCTTCGCGGCCTCCTGCCGCTCGAAGTGCTCCGATTCGGAGCGCCGCTGGCCATCGGGATGGCGCTGCACACGGCGTTCAACGTCGTCGACCTGTTCATGATCAGCCGGCTCGAGGAGGCCTCGGCCGCGCTCGCTGCGCTGGGCGTCGTGGACATGATCGCGGCGGTCGCGACGATCTTGTCGACCGGCGTCAGCACCGCGGCGGTCGCGCTCATCGCGCGCAGTCTGGGAGAGCGGGATCTGCGCGGGGTGCGGCGGATCACCTGGCAGTCCATGTGGATCGTCGGGCTGCTCTCGATCGTGTTCGGCGTCATCGGCCTCTTCGGTGCAGACGTCATCGTGCGCGACGTGATGGCCACCAAAGGCGACGCCGCCGATCTCGCGGTGCCGTACTTGCGCATCATGCTCGGCGGGTCGTTCTCGATATTCTTGTTGCTGCAGGTCACCGCGATCCTGCGCGCGCTCGGACACTCGAAGACCGCCGCCGCGCTGCTCGTCGGCGGCAACGCGCTCAACATCTTTCTCAACTCGGTGCTCGTGTATGGGCCGACGCCCGGCCCGGTGCCGTTCGCGTGGGGGGCGCCGATCGCGCAGGCGCTCGGCATCGATCGGATGGGCATCGAGGGCGCGGCGTGGGGCACGCTCGTGGCGCGCAGCGTGCCGGTGATCATCGGGCTCTGGATCCTCGTGCGCCGCCGGGGCGGGCCGCGTTTTCACCGGCTCTACTTGCGGCCGATGGGCGCGGAGCTTCGCCAGATCTGGAAGCTCGGATGGCCCGCGAGCGCGCAGCTGGTCTTGCGCGTCGTGTCGGTGCTGGTGCTGCTGATGCTGCTCAACGTCCAGTACACGAGCCGCGCGGATCAGACGGCGCTGACCGCGTTCAGCGTGTGTCTGCGGCTCGAGACGATGGTGCTCTTCGTGGGCATGGGCTGGGGCGCGGCGGCGTCGAGTTTCGTCGGCACGAACCTCGGCGCGGGGAACCTCGCGCGCGCGAAGATGGCGGGCTGGGTCACCGCGCTCTTCAACTTCGTCGGCATGGGCGCGCTGGCGTACGTGTACGTCGCGTTCGCGGATCCGATCATCGGCTTCTTCGATCCCGACCCGGGCGTGGTGGCGATCGGACGGGAGTACCTGCGCGTGGTCGCGCCGACCTACGCGGTGTTCGGCTTCGGGGTCGTGCTCTCTCAGGCGATGGCGGGGGCGGGCGCCACGTTCGAGAGTTTGGTGCTCGATGCCATCGTGCTGCTCGGCGTGGTGCTGCCGGCGGCGTACTTCGTCGCGGTGATGCAGGGACTGCCGAGGCAGGCGCTGTGGCAGGTGGTGGCGTGGGGAAACGTGCTCTCTGCGGCGGCGTACCTGCTGTACTACGCACGGGGCCGATTCTTGAAGGTGAGCAAGCCGGAGGTGGGCACCAAGAGGATGTAGGGGATGGGGCGTCGGCGTTGCGCGGGGGGCGGGTTCGCACTACTTCCAGATGTATGGATGTCGTCGCGGTGGAGAGTCGGTCGTGAGGAGTGAGCGGAGTCTGCTTCGGGGGCGTCAGCTGGAGCAGATGCGTGCGTCGTGTCAGTTGGCGGCGCGCACGTTGGTGATGGTGGGAGAACACCTGAAGGCCGGCATGACGACCCAGCAGATCGACGAGCTCGTGCACGCGTACATGGTCGAGCACGAGGCGTGGCCGGCGACGCTCGGGTACGGCGGGCGGGGCATGACGCCGTTCCCGAAGAGCTGCTGCACCTCCGTCAACGATTGCGTGTGCCATGGCATCCCGGACGCGAACACGGTCTTGAAGGACGGGGACATCGTCAATGTGGACGTCACCTGCATCCTCCCCAAGAAGCACGGCTTCTTCGGCGACACGAGCGTGACGTTCTACGTGGGCAACGTGAGCGAAGACGCCAAGAAGGTCGTGGAGACCGCCCGGCAGTCGCTCGAGATCGGCATCGCGCAAGTGCGTCACGACGCGCGGCTCTGGGACATCGGCGCGGCGATTCAGGAGTTCGCCGAAGGGCGTGGATGTTCGGTCGTGCGCGACTACGTGGGCCACGGGGTGGGACTGAAGTTCCACATGGCGCCGCAGGTGCCGCACTACCGCCCGAGCAAGCAGGGCGTGTTCGGCGACATGAAGAACATCCGTCTCAAAGAGGGCATGGTCTTCACCATCGAACCGATGATCAACCTGGGCACTTACGAGTGCGAGGTCCTCGACGACGAGTGGACGGTGCTCACCCTCGACCGCCAGCTCTCGGCACAGTTCGAACACACGATGGTGGTCACCCGCGACGGCGTCGAAGTACTGACGGCGCGTCCCGAGGTGGTCAAAGGCTGCGAGGATGTGCCGTGGGCGGAGCTCGGACCGCTCAGCGCCCCGGCGGCGTTCGCCGCGAGCCAGTCTTCGGAATCCGCGACCGCGGCCCCCTGAGCGCACTGAGCGGGCGCCAGAACCCAGAGCCATCCCCGAGTTGTTCAGCCGGAACCAAGCGCCGTGAACGCGCACTCTCACGCCCACGACCCCGCCCAGCGGCTCGTGGTCGTCGGCGACGTGCACGGGTGTGCGGCGGAGCTCGAACGGCTGCTCAGTCACCTCGCGGTCGGTGCGCAAGACACGCTCGCGTTCGTGGGGGATCTCGTCGCCAAGGGACCCGACTCCAAACGGGTGGTCGAAGTGGCGCGGGCGCATGGCGCGATCTGTGTGCGGGGGAACCACGACGAACACTGCCTTCGCTGGCGGCGCGCCCAAGCGGCAGGCGAGGAGGCGAAACTCTCCCGCCACCACGCCGAGGTGGTCGACCGGCTCGATGCGCTGGACTGGGCGTACCTCGAGTCCACACCGCTGGTGATCGATCTCGAGGGCGCCGGACCGAACGGTGCGACGCTGCGCCTCGTCCACGGCGGTCTGGACCCCGCGCTCCCGCTCGATGCGCAGACCCCGGGACTCCTGATGAACGCGCGGTCGATCGACGATCGAGGGGTGCTCCACAAGCGGCTCGAAGCGGGGCGGCCCTGGGGCGAGTTCTGGCCCGGCCCCGAGTACGTGGTGTTCGGTCACGACGCGTTGCGCGGGTTGCAGCAACACCCGCATGCGCTCGGGCTCGACACCGGCTGCGTCTACGGCGGCAAGCTGACCGCCGCTGTCTTTCAAGGGGGCGGTCTCACGTTGGCTTCGGTCCACGCAGAGCGCGTTCACCACCCGCCGGGCGGTGATTGAGGTGGATCCGGTTCCGCTTCCGGTGAAGGTCTGCGCATCGCGTTCGCTCGAGCGTGGCGAGGTGCGCATCGTGCCGATCGAAGACGATGAGTACGGCATGCCGCGGGAGGTCTTGGTCGTACGCGATCTGGAGGGGCGGCTCCGCGGGTACCTCAACGTTTGCAAACATCTTCCGATCCCGCTCGACTCGGGCGCGCGCGAGTTTCTCGACGATGGCAAGCGCCACCTCGTCTGCAACACCCACGGCGCGCTCTACCGCCTCGACGACGGGGTGTGCATCGAAGGGCCGTGCGTGGACGAGGTGCTCGACACCATGGCCGTCTGGGAAGAGGCGGGCGTCGTCTGGATCTCGGGCGAGGTCGTCGCGTCGCCCGCGCGTTGATTGCACCCGCGGAGGCCGCACTTTGCGTGAAGCGAAGTTGAGGAGGAAGCCAGAGGGCTTCTCCCTGCAGGCCCGCATCCCCATCGAAGAACAAAACGTGAGGACGGTCACATGGCTTGTTGGTCAACGGAGTCCGTACGGATAGGACGGCCGTGGGCGGTGGAGCCTTTTAAGGATGGATGTGATGAAGAAGCTTTTTGTGATGTGCGCGGTTCTCGCGGTCGTCGGCTGTGGTGACGACGACAGCCGAGTGATGTTGATGGATTCGGGCCCGCGCGACGACACCGGTGGTGCAGTCGACTCCGGCGGTGGCACGGACACCGGCGGCGGCACGGACACCGGCGGTGGTGGCCGTGCGTGCGAAGCGCCGATCGAAGCCCTTCCGGCCTCTGTGCTGCCGCGCTGCTCGGGCGACATGGCGCAGATCAACTGCATCAACGGCTGCGCGGATGGCGCCTGCCAGCGCGCCTGCCTCGACTCGGACACGACCCCCCCGGAGACGATGACTGGGCAGATGCTCAACTGCGGGGACTGCTGGGACTACCAGATCTTCTCCTGCGTCGACATGAACTGCCACACGCAGGTGGCCGCAGCGAACTGCTGCTTCGAAGACAACGGCTGCACGGATCCGAACATGTGCGCGGCGTGCTCCGCCGAGATCATGGCGATCAACACCTGCTCGATGGGCATCCCGGCCGGTGCGTGCAACGCGCTCATCATGGGTTGTTTCCCGAGCTGAGTTCGACCAGCGAATTCGATCCAAGACCCGGCGCCCCCCGAAAGGAGGGCGCCGTTCTTCGTTGCAGCGTGGGACTCGCGGCGCGTCAGCTCCCCCGCTACTCCGGCAACCGCACCGTCGCGTGCGCCAACCACGCCGCGCGGCACAGCGTCCGCAACAGCAGCAGAGACTGCGCGATCAACCACCCCAGCGCCGCGCTCCCTTGCAGCACCGCCACCGCCGTCAGTCCCAGCCCGAGCAGCGCCCAGAACGCGTACCGCAGCATCGCGTCCCGCTCCCGCCATCCGAGGTGGATCGCACGCACGATGCCGTCGCCCCGCGCCACCGCCGCGCGCGCCAGATCATGGACCGTCGCCCAGCCGGCGTAGGTCAAGACACCCGGCAGCAACGAAACGATCATGCCGTAGTCGTGCCACCTCGGATCCGGGTCGCCGCGGAACCCGAGGTGCCAGAGTGCCGGCAGGCCGATGAGCAGTGCCCAGGCGACCATCAGCGGTCCGATCATGGCGAGGGTCACGAACCCTCCGCGCAGCACCGATCCGAAGAACGCCTTCGCACCGCGCGGCGCGTCGTCGCGCATCGAGCGCAACCAGAGCATCTGCAGCGCGAGCGAGGCGAACCACCACAACACGAGCGTCGTCAGCGCACTCGCGATGGCCCAGGGGAGGGTGGTCTCGGAGAACCCACGCATGGTCTCGAAGAACGTCGGCGCGCCTCCTGTGCTCATCGCGGCCAGTGGATCCGGTCCCGCGCCGGCGGCGGCGTCGAGTGCGTTGGCCCATGTGTTGGAGAGCATCAGCGCGACCAGCCCGCCGATCACATGCACGACGACCGTCGCCGGCAGACCGCGGACAAAAGCCTTCCCGGAGAAGGGCACCCGCCGCTTGGGCGGTGGCGGGGTGGCGGCCGCCATCTGTTCCGTCTCGAGCGAGATGCGGGCGGAGTGGGTGTCGACCCTCATCGCGGCGTGATCCGATCGCGGCTCATGGTCCGAGCCACGCGATCAGCGTTTGGAACCACGCGACGAACGGACCCACCCCGACGTCGTCGCGTGCTCCGGGCAACGCAACCGCGTCGTTGCGGCGATCGGGATCCAGCATGTTGCGGCGGTACGGATCGGCTTCGGCGATCTCGTAGGTGCCTTCGACGTCGACGATCAACGCATCTTGATGTCCGTCCCAGCGGACTTCGTGTTCGCCCGAGCTGCCGCGCAACCGCACCCGCGTGGGCAGACGCAGACCGCCGGTGCGGGTGCCGGTCACCCGGGTGCGTCCGGCCCCGAGCACCGGCGCATCGAGCGCATGTTCCGCGGTGGCATTCTCGAAGAGGGCAGGGCGCAGGATGCGGCGCGACATCCAGCTCCCGTACTCGGCATCGAATGCCCGAAAGAGATCGTCGGGCACCGGGTGTTTGAACTTCTGGTCGTTCGCGTAGCGTCCAAGCGCGCGCCAGATCCGCGCACGGCCCCAGGTGCGGGCTACGGTCTCCAAGACCGACGCGGTCCGGAAGTAGATGGTCTTCCCGTAGCCGCCGTCGGGGAACCCATACGCGGCGGTCGCGGGCGGCGGCACCGCATCTCCCGAGAGCGCGACGGCACGACGGATCTCGAACCCGTCTAGGGGGAATGGCCACGACGCGCCACTGCGGCTCGGTCCGTGGATCTCGCGGAGGCAGTCGCCGGTGATCCACTCGGTGAGCCCTTCGTCGAGCATCGGCCAGCGCACCTCGTGGGTGCCCACCATGCCTTGGAACCACTGGTGGCCGAGCTCGTGCGCGGTGACTTCGTCGTGCGCGCCCATCGGCTGCGCGTTCATCTGAAACCAGGGGCCGGCGGTGATGAAGAGCTGCGGGTACTCCATGCCCGCCGCACCATCGGCGCCACGCGGCGGCACCACCACGGTCAGCTGGTCGTAGGGGTACTCGAAGAGGATGCGGCCGTAGTGCGCGAGCCCCCGTCGGGTGACTTCGAGGTGCCGTTCGGCCGCGGACTCGTAGCCGGGCGGAAAGAGTACGGTGATCGCGATCGCGGAACCGTCCGCGCGCTGCACCTCCGACTCGAGCGTGCGCAGCCACGGCGCGGTGACGAAGACGGTGTCGAGCACGTTGTCGGCCACGAACCGGCGGCGGGCCCAGCCGCCCGTGACTTCGTCGAGCACGTTCTCGCCGGTCGCGCCGACCTGCCAGCCGGGCGGGGTCTCGACGGTGAGATCGTAGCGCGCGTAGTCCGCGTAGAATTCCCCGTTGCCGTGGTAGGGAAAGCTGGCCCACGTGCCGTCTGGCTCGAGCCGCGCGAGCTTCGGAAACCACTGCGCGACCACGTGGAAGTCGCCGTGGTAGCCGCTGCGTGCGAAGACGGGCGGCAAGCGGCTCGTCCATTCGACCTCGAGGGAGATCGACTCGCCGGGTGCGACCGCGCGGGGCAGGGGGACGCGCCACTCGGTCTCGTCGCGTTGGTCGGTGTCGGTGTCGGTTGCAGCGGTTGTGTCCGTGTCGTTGTCTGCCGCGTCCTCGGCGTCGTCGTCATGGACCGTCGATCCATCCGAGGGCTCGGCTGGAGACCCCGCACCCGGCAGCAGATCGTGCCCACCCCACCGCAGCGTTCGGACACGGATCCCGCCCGAGCCGTCGAATCGCACGCCACGCAGCTGGCCGCCGGACTCGCGCATGAACACGGTCCGGGGGTGGGCGAACGCGTTGAGGTAGAGGTGCAGCCAGATCTCGTTCTGAGGGACCCGGCTCTCGTTGGTCCAGACGATCGTGCCGCTGCCCTCGACGCTGTGCAGGGCTGGATCCAGCCGCGCCTGGAGGGTGTACTGGTGGGCAGGATCGGCGCGCACGATCTCGGGGCCGACGGCATGCAGGGCCAGCAGAAGGGCCAAGCCGAGCGTCCAGTGCGAGCGGCTGACGAATCGCTCCCGCGGTGCAGGCGGAGACGTGGGACGGTTCGGCCGGGGATGGGGCATCGAGCAAGGCGATGCTTGCCGGAGCGGCCGCCGCCCGCAAGGGTATCTGCGTGGAGCCGTCGAGAATCGCGACCGGGGTGGTCCAGTGGTCGAACGAAGCGGACACCGCCGGGTTCGGCGCACGGCTCACCGAGGTCCTGGGCGCTGGCGATTTGGTGGTGCTGGAAGGCGACTTGGGCGCGGGCAAGACCTTCCTCGTGCGCACCGTGGCGCGGGCCCTCGGCGTGCCAGAAGACACGCCCGTCACCAGCCCGACCTTCGCGCTCGTGCACAGCTACGAAACGCAGCCTCCGCTGGTCCACTGCGACCTCTACCGGCTCGGAGAGCCCGACGAGTTGCTCTACACCGATCTGCCCGATGTGCTCGCCCTGGGGTCGGCGCTGGTGTTCGTGGAGTGGGGCGAGCGTTTTCTCTCGGTGCTCGGCACCCCGCGCCTGCTGCTGCGCATCGCGCTCGCGGGCGACGAAGGCCGTTCCGTCCAGATCGAGGGCGACGCGGCGCTCGTGGAGCGCCTCATCCGTTGATGGGCGTTCAAGCGGCCATTCGACCCTGAGGTTGGGTGCCTAGGTCCGGTTCCCTTTGCCCGAGATGCCGTGCTCTGGTAGGACGCGCCGGGTCGCTCGCGAACCAGAAGCGCCCCGGTTCTTCCAAATGCCGCGCCGCGACGACCTTCACAAGATCCTCCTCATTGGCTCGGGACCGATCGTCATCGGTCAAGCCTGCGAGTTCGACTACTCCGGTACCCAGGGCGCCAAAGCGCTTGCGGACGAGGGGTACCAAGTCGTGCTCGTCAACTCCAACCCGGCGACCATCATGACGGACCCGGAGCTCGCGTACCGCACGTACGTCGAGCCCCTGACGCCCGAAGTGATGGAGCAGATCCTCGAGCGCGAACGGCCCGATGCGATCTTGCCCACGCTCGGTGGCCAGACCGCGCTGAACCTCGCCCTCGAGATGGACAGCCGCGGGGTGCTCGAGCGGCTCGGCATCGAACTCATCGGCGCCAAGGTCGCGGCCATCCGGATGGCCGAAGAGCGGCAGCTCTTCAAAGAAGCGATGGAGCGCATCGGGCTCGAGTGCGCGGAAGCCGAGACCGTGCGCACGATCGAAGACGCGCGCGCCGCGGCCCATCGCATCGGCTTTCCGATCATCTTGCGGCCCTCGCTCACGCTCGGCGGCGCAGGCGGTGGGGTGGTCGAGGATCCGGCCAAGTTCGATGCGGCGATCCAGTGGGCGTTCGCGCAGAGCCCGAACCACGAGTGCCTCGTCGAGAAGAGCGTCACTGGCTGGAAAGAGTACGAGCTCGAGGTCATTCGCGACTCGAAGGACAACTTCGCGGTCATCTGCACGATCGAGAACTTCGATCCGATGGGTGTGCACACCGGCGACTCGATCACCGTTGCGCCGGCGATGACGCTGACCGACCGGGAGATGCAGCGCATGCGCGATGCCGGCCGCGCGATCATCACGGAGATCGGCGTCGACACCGGCGGCTCGAACATCCAGTTCTCGGTGAACCCAGACACCGGCCAGTTGCTCGTGATCGAGATGAACCCGCGGGTGAGCCGCTCGAGCGCGCTCGCGAGCAAGGCGACCGGCTACCCCATCGCGAAGATCGCCGCGAAGCTGGCGGTCGGGTACACGCTGGACGAGCTGCCCAACGACATCACCGGTACGAACTCCGCGTTCGAACCGACCATCGACTACGTGGTCGTGAAGCAGCCCCGGTTTGCGTTCGAGAAGTTCCGCGGCGCCGACCCGCGCCTGACCACGCAGATGAAGTCGGTCGGCGAAGTGATGAGCATCGGGCGCACCTTCAAGGAAGCGCTCCAGAAGTCCGCGCGATCGCTCGAGACCGGCCACGACGGGCTCGACTCGCTGCTCGATCGACTCGACTACCGCGAGCTCGCCGATCAACTCCACCGGCTCGAGGAGACGCGCGAGGGCATCAACTTGCACGTGCCGATGAAGGAACGCGACGAGGCCACGCAGGAGGAACTGCGGGCGGCGATTCTGGACGTGGTGCGCGTGCCGCTCGCCGAACGGCTCTGGTACCTGGCGGACGGGCTCCGCGTGGGCCTGACGGTGGAGCAGCTGCACGACGCGACGAAGATCGATCGCTGGTTCCTCGTGCAGATGCAGGAACTCATGGACGCCGAGACGGTCGTCACGGAGGGCCCGCTCGACGAAGCGCTTCTGAAGCGGGTCAAGAAGCTGGGCTTCACCGACAGCCGCATCGCGACCTTGCGGAGCGTGCCCACCGAGGACGTCCGCGCGCTTCGCGCCGAACTCGGCATCGAGCGCGTCTACGCGCGGGTCGACACGTGCGCGGCCGAGTTCGTCGCGCTCACGCCCTACCTCTACTCGACGTGGGGCCAGGCGACCGAAGCGAAGCCCACCGATCGCCGCAAGGTGATGATCCTCGGCGGCGGTCCGAACCGCATCGGCCAGGGCATCGAGTTCGACTACTGCTGCGTGCACGCGGCGTTCGCGCTCAAGGAGATGGGGTTCGAGACCTTGATGGTCAACTGCAACCCCGAGACCGTCTCGACCGACTACGACACGAGCGACCGGCTCTACTTCGAGCCGCTCACGTTCGAAGACGTGATGGCGATCATCGAAGCGGAGAAACCCGAAGGGGTGATCGTGCAGCTCGGCGGGCAGACGCCGCTCAAGCTCGCGGTCCCGTTGGCCCGCGCCGGGGTGCGCATCCTCGGCACGAGTGCGGACTCGATCGACCGAGCCGAAGACCGGGAGCGGTTCGAGGAGATCCTCCAGAAGCTCGACCTGAGACGGCCGCGTGGCGGCATCGCCCACAGCGCCGACGAGGCGCTGGAAGTGGCCCGCGAGATCGGGTTCCCGGTGGTGGTGCGGCCGAGCTACGTGCTCGGCGGACGCGCGATGGAGATCGTCTACACCGAAGACGACCTGCGCGAGTACATGAGCAAGGCGCTCGAAGAGATCTCGACGCAGGGCGGCGAAGCCCAGACGATCCTCATCGACGAGTTCCTTCGCGACGCGATGGAAGTAGACGTCGACGCGGTGTCCGACGGAATCCGCGTGGTCATCGGCGGTGTGATGCAGCACATCGAAGAAGCGGGTGTGCATTCGGGCGACTCCTCGATGGTGTTGCCGCCGCACGCGCTCGCTCCGGAAGTGCTTGGCGCGATCCGCTCGTCGACCCGCGCGCTCGCGCTCGAGATCGGCGTGGTCGGGTTGATGAACGTGCAGTTCGCGGTCCGCGGCAGCCGCGTCTACGTCATCGAAGTGAACCCGCGCGCGTCGCGCACGGTGCCGTTCATCAGCAAAGCGACGGGGCGCCCGCTCGCGAAGATCGCCGCGAAGATCATGGCGGGTGCGACGCTCGACGAACTCGGCATCCGGCGTGAGATCGTGCCGCGGCACGTGGCGGTCAAAGAGAGCGTCTTTCCGTTCCACAAGTTCCCGGGCGTCGACACGATCCTCGGCCCGGAGATGCGCTCGACCGGGGAGGTGATGGGCATCGCGGAGACGTTCCCCGAGGCGTTCCTCAAAGCGCTCTGGTCCGCGAACTACGACCTGCCGAAGCGCGGTCTGGTGTTCGTGAGTGTGCGCGACGACGACAAGGCCGCGGCCTGCGATCTCGGGTACCGCCTGCGCGAGCTCGGCTTCGAACTCATCGCCACGGACGGCACTCAGAAAGCGCTGACTCGGCACGGCGTCGTCGCGGACCTCGTGAACAAGGTGCAGAACGGTTCGCCCCACGGCGTCGACCGGATCGAAAGCGGCACGGTCGTCATGGTCGTCAACACGACCGAAGGCGCCAAGGCGATCCAAGACAGCCGCTCGCTGCGGCGCGCGACGCTGATGGCGGGCATTCCCTACTTCACCACCATCGCCGCCGCGACCGCCGCGGTGTCCGCGCTCGAGCACATGGGCGAGGGGACGATCAGCGTGAAGAGCCTTCAGGAATACCACGCGTAGTGTGCGGCGCATCGAGGCGTTGAGCAGCGTTCCAAGAGCCCGGTGCAGGTCGACGTAGCCGGCTGAGCCTGCTATCACCGCCCCCCCATGGAACGCGTTCCGATGACACCGCAGGGCCACGAAGCCCTCAAAGCAGAGCTCATTCGCCTCAAGGCCGAGATGCCCAAGATCTCGGTGGAGATCGGCATCGCCCGTGATCACGGCGACATCAAAGAGAATGCCGAGTACCACGCCGCCAAAGAGAAGCAGGGCATGGTCCACGCGCGGATCAACGAGATCGAGGACAAGCTCGCGCGCGCCGAAGTGATCGACCCGTCGAAGCTCGGTGGCGAGCGCGTGAAGTTCGGGGCGACGGTCGTGCTCGAAGACATCGACAGCGCCAAAGAGATCACCTACCGGATCGTTGGGGCCGACGAAGCGGACATCGAGAGCGGCACCATCTCGGTGACCTCACCGGTGGCGCGGAGCCTCATCGGTCGGGAAGTCGGCGACGAAGTGAAGGTGAAGGTGCCGGGCGGCACACGCTCCTTCGAGGTCGTGGACGTTCGCTGGACGTGAGCAGCTGGGCCGTCGCGAGCGCCGGCCCCCGGAGTCCATGATGCGCACTCGGCACCCGCGGTGTTGTCTTGGGGAACCGCGGTGTTGCCTCGGGGAACCGCAGTGTTGTCTTCGGGCACTGCAGCAGGGTTGTCTTCGCGCACCGCAGGCGCAGGGTCGTCTGTGAGACACCCAGCCCCCGCCGGTGCGGAACCCACGAAGCGATTCGCACGCGGGGGCGATCTGCGTCGCCCGGTCGTGGCCGCCTGGCTGCTCGCCTCGTGCGAGGTGGCGTTCGTATTCGCGGTGGCTTGGGGGCACTTCCTCTCCATCACGGAGCGCTTCCGGTTCGTGCTCGGTTCGTTCGCCACCGCCACCGCCATCGCCGTGATCGTCTGGGTCGTCGTGATCCTGCTCGATGCAGCCGAAGCCAAGTGGGCCGAACGGGTGGCGACCAGTGAGGATCGGCGTCTACGTCGTTTGCGTCGCAAGGAACACGTGCAGCCGACCCGCCTACAGACGCGGGCCCTCGGGCTGCTTGCGACGCCGGTCGCCGGCGTTTTGTTCTGGAGCGTGACCTCGGGGCGCCGCGTCGAGGGTGCGAGTTGGCGCGAGGCGGGCGCGGTGGCGTTCGCAATCGCGGTGGGGCTGCTGACCGACCGCGCCGCGCGCTGGCTCAAGCAACGGTATGCGTTCGAGTGTTCGCGGCGGTTCGGCGGGTTGCTGTTCGCTCTGGCGTCGGCGCTCGTGCTGGCGGACGCGGTGGTGTTGCTCAGGCTCTATCCGGCGTTCCACTTGGCGCTGACGATCGGCGCGTTCGTGCTGGCGATCGCGGGCGCCTGGGTGTTCGGGTTCCCGCCCGGCGGAGCACTCCTGCGGCGAGGCGCGTGGGTTGTTGCGCTCCTGAGTCTGCCCGCCGCCGCCTACTCGATTTGGAGTGTGCCTCAGGCACCGAACGTCGCGTTCGTCGTCCGCGAACGCGCACCGCTCTTCGGTGAGTGGGTGCGGCGGCCGAATCAGGGGTTCTCGCCGTCGCACGAGGAGGCCAGCGAACCCGAGGAGTCGCCGCTCGCGGTCCACGGCGGGATCGATCTGCGGGACCGCGACGTGCTCCTCATCACGGTGGACGCGTTGCGCGCCGATCGGGTGGGCGCGACGCCGAGCATCACGCCGGAGCTGGATGCGCTCGCCGAAGGGTCGATGGTGTTCACTCGGGCGTACACCCCGACGCCGCACACCTCGTACGCACTCACGAGTCTGCTGACCGGGAAGTTCATGCGCGAGGTGCTGTCGTTGCCGGATGCACCGGAAGATCATCCAGCGCTGCCCGAACTGCTGCGACGCTACGGCTACCGCACCGCCGCGTTCTATCCGCCCGCGATCTTCTTCGTGGACGCCGACCGCTTTCGAGCCTTGGCAGCGCGGGACTTTGGCTTCGAGTACCGGAAGGTGATGTTCGCGCCGGCGGCCGCGCGGGTGCGCCAACTCGAGCGTTACCTCGACGAAGAGGTCGAACCCGGCCAGCCCGTGTTTGCTTGGGTGCACCTCTTCGAGCCGCACGAGCCCTACGATCCACCCGCGGCATTCCGCGAGGGAGAGGGTGTCGAAGCGCGGTACGATGGAGAGGTCCGCGCCGCGGACGCCGCCATCGGAGACATGGTGCGTGCGTTCCGGGCCCGCCGCCCCGATGCGACCGTCGTGGTCACCGCCGACCACGGGGAGGAGTTCGGCGAACACGGCGGCTACTACCACGGCACCACCGTCTACGAAGAGCAGGTGCGGGTGCCGCTGCTCTGGTCCTCTCCGGGGCAAGTGAACGCAGGAACGAGCGACGCGCCGGTCGAGATCCTCGATGTGGCCACGTCGTTGCTCTCGGCGATCGGCATCCCACGGGACGTGCGGATGCGGGGCGACGATCTCGGAGGCGTCTTGGCCGGCGAGCAAGACGCGGGACCTTCCTACGCGTTCTCCGCGGTCGACCCATTGCACATGGTGGCCGACGAACGCTTCAAGTTGATCTGCGAAGGCAACGAGTGCCGACTCTTCGATCTGCGCCTCGATCCCCGGGAGACGCAGGACCGCAGCGCGGAGGATCCCGAACGGATGCGCCGGATGCGGGCCGCGCTCTCGGCCCACCTCGGATCCATCCCGCGCATCGAGGCGATGTCGGTTGGCGAGGGCGAGTGGCCCGCGGCGCTGGCGCGTGCGTCTCTCGGGGACGTGAGCGCGGGCCCGGCGCTGGTGCCGCTTCTCGGCGATCCACGCGCGGAGGTTCGTGCCGAGGCGGCCACCGCCCTCGGCTCGCTCGGGTACGCGCCGGCCATCGCCACCCTTGCCCGCGCCATGGGCGCGGATGCAGACGAAGCGGTGCGTCGGGAAGCGGCGCTGGCGCTGCTGGAGATCCGGCATCGCAGTCCCGAGCTCGGGAGCGCACTGGGCGAATCTTCGGAGCAAGAAGCCCGTGCCCTCGTCACCGGGTTGCTCACCACCGACCACCGATGGCGCGCGGCCCTGGCGCTCGGCGCTTCCCCGGCGGCCATCGAGGCGCTCGCAGAGATTGTCGCGGACGGCACGGAGCTTCAGCAGCGCGACGCATTGAAGGCGCTCGAAGCATTGGGTCCACGGGCCCGCCGCGTGGCACCCGTGGTCGCGACCGCGCTTGAAGACGTCCGGTTGCGGCCGCTCGCGGCGACAGCACTTGGGGCGATCGGCGGTCGCGTGGCAAGCGAAGCTTTGAACGCGCAGCTGGAGGTCGAACGCTACCTGCCCGCGCGGGAGGCGGAGCTTCAGGCGCTGGTTCGCCTGGTCGATCGGCGGGCCGAGGTCCACGCGCGGCGGCTCTTGGGGATGAACATTCCAGTGCCCGGCGGGGTCGCAGCGCTGGTCTCGTTCGGCGGCCGGCCCGCGGGGGAAGGCGGCACGCTGAGCGAGCGCATGCGCGTTGGCGTCTGGGACTGCAGCGATGTCGGCTGCGTGCCAGGGGAGGGTGCGGAGATTGTGTGGCCGGCCCGGCGTGCGCCAGCCGATCCCGCGCGGTGTGTGGTGTGGGTGGAGGGCGGTGGCGTCTTGAGCGTGGGCGGCGTGGACCATCGGGTGGGCCCGGACGGCGGACAGGTGGCGTTCGACGCGCCCGCGCCAGGAGACGACGGGGAGCGGCGGGTGGCCGTCTCGGGGGACGCGCGGGTTCGGGCGGCGGTGGTGGTGCAAGCCGTGGCGGAATTGCCGCCGCCGGCGCCGGAGCCGTTTGAGGATGCCGATGCCGATGCCGATGCCGAAGCCGAAGCCGGAGCCGATGCCGAAGCCGATGCCGATGCCGATGCCGATGCCGAAGCCGATGCCGAAGCCGATGCCGATGCCGATGCCGAAGCCGAAGCCGAAGCCGGTGCCGATGCCGATGCCGATGCCGAAGGCGGAGCCGAAGCCAGAGCCGACGGCGCCGCCGTCCAGTAGTCGCTATTCGGATTCGTCGGCGGGGGCGGCTGCGTTGGCGTGGAGGCGGTAGACGTCCATGAGCGCGGCGACAACATGGGCGGGGGCGCCCAGGAACTCTTCTTCGTAGCGGATGGGTGGGGCGTCGATGCGGTCGATGCGGAGTTTGCGCCGGACCTCGCGACCGACCAGCGGGGACCAGCCGACGCGTTCGTCGACCCCGATGCTCGGGACCTCGGTCCAGACCGCGCGCAGCACGCCGCCTTCGGCGCGCATCAGGACTTCGGCCGGTGTGGCGACGAACGCGACGCCCCGCCGGGGGGCGAGTTCGCGCCGGGTTCGGATCCACCAGAACGCGGGGATGGCGACGCAGACCGCCATGCCGAGGTAGGGCAGGACGCCGAGGGAGACGCCGGCAGGGAGGCGGAGGGTGCCTTCGGCGAATACGAGGCCGAAGAGCAGCGCAGCGTACGGCCCCCGGCGCAGCCAGCCGCGTCCATGTCGGACGACGGCGGTGCCGGCGTCGACCTGTCCGGCCGCGGCGCGGTCGTAGACGTCGCTCGGGGTGCTGGAGGGTGCTTCGTCGCCGAGCGCATCCGCGAAGAGGATCTCGCCCCGCCATTTGCGGATCCGTTCCGCCAAGAGCGCGGGGCTCGCGTCGAAGATGGCGGGCAAGGTGCGGAGGGCGTGGCCTTGGCTCGGCCGCACGACGAAGTGCATCTGGGTGTCGTCGACAACGACGGCGAGCAAGTCGGCGCGATCGATCTCGAATCCACCAGCTGGCGACGAGAACTTCAGCGTGTCGCCGAGCACCAGCCGATGAGCGCGCGCCGTGGTCGCCAGCCGCACGCCGCGCACCAGCGTACGCACGCCCAGCAAGCCGCGCGTCGTGGCGACGAGGGCGAGGAAGCGGAGTGGCACCGCGAACCGGTCCATCGGTCCTTCGCCCACCATCTCCCGCCACACCGCCGCCGCCCACAGCGCCGCCGCGATGGTGAGCACGAGCAATGCCGAGGAGCGCCGCGGGTCAAAGACCAACCCGAGCGAGGTCTTGCCAGCGAGGGTTGTGGCCTTCATCGGTGCCTTACCGGACCCGGTGGAACCGAGGTGCAGAGCCGGCACCTGGGTTCGAACTCACTCACACCCACACTCGGCGCGAGCGTGCACGCGGGCGCTTCGTTCGCGGGCGGCGTTGCAGCGCAGGCGCGCGTCCGTGTCGCGGACCGAGTCGGCGATGGCGCAGATCCGTCCGGCTTCGTGGTTGGCCTCGCCCACCGCCGCGCAGGCGTCATCACACGGTGCGTGTGCCGAACGCTGCATCGCGTCGTCGAGCCGCGCCTCGTGGGTCTGGATCGCTCGGAAGTGGGTGTGGTTGGCCGGGGGCAGCGGGGTGCCTCCACAGCCGATCGCGAGCCAGAGCATCCCCAGGAAGAGGCCCGCTGGCGTCCGCGCCACCGATCGGGAACCCGCTTCTGGACGGCGGTCGACGGAGCGCCGCATCGCTCGGAGGAATGGCGAGTTCCACTGGGATCGCGAGAGGTTGGCCATCTGCAGAGGGACCTACCGGAGCGCGTGCCCCGCGGCAAGCGTTGACCGCCGCGGCGGGCTCGCGTACCCCTTCTCATCACCCCCGACCCGGGACGCGTGCGTGCGCCCCGTGTTCGGTCCCCGGACCCTTCGTGCCTCTCGTCAACCACGCCAACAAAGAGCTGCATCTCAAGCTCGTCTACTACGGCCCAGGTCTGGGCGGCAAAACGACGAACCTGGAATTCATCCACGCCCGAAGCCGGCCAGAGAACCGCGGCAAACTCGTCTCGCTGATGACCGAAGCCGAGCGCACGCTCTTCTTCGACCTGCTCCCGGTCGAGCTCGGTCGCTTTCGCGGCTACACGGTCCGGCTTCACCTGTGCACCGTGCCCGGACAGATCGCGCACGACGCGACCCGGCGGCTCGTGTTGCGCCACGTGGACGGAGTGGTGTTCGTCGTCGACAGCCAAGAGGGCACGATCGACGCCAACGTCGCGAGCATCCGAAACCTGGCCGAGAACCTCGAGCTCCAGGGCGACCACCCGGACCGGATGCCGCTCGTCGTGCAGTACAACAAACGCGACCTCGAGAACGCGATGGCCATCGAAGCGCTGCAGGCCGCGCTGCGGGTGCCGGAGGACGTCACGCAGGTGGAGGCCTCCGCGCTCGAGGGCTGGGGGGTGTTCGACACCCTCAAACACATCACCAAGGCGTGTCTGAAACTCATCGGGGATCCGGCCTCGCTGCCGGAAGGCCGCTCGCCTTCGATCATGCCCGGCAAACGCGCGAGCATGTACCGCATGCCGGGTGGGGCGAGCATGGAGAGCGGGGAGGTCGATCTCCCGAAGCCGCCTCGACTGCCAAGCCTCGTGCCCTCCGACGAGAGCGAGCGTGCCCGCCGCCGCACCCCCCTGCCCGAGGGCGACGGTTGACGCTGGAGGTGGTGCGGACCGGCTTGCCCGAAGCGCACGGCGCGATGGGGTGGACCTTGCCGGGCACCCAACACGACATCGCTGGGTTGCCCATGGGCGAACCCGCAGGCGCGGACGCACCCGTGGAGGCGATGTCGATCGAGGCGCTCGAAACGCAGTGGCGGGAGGGCGCGGTGCTCTCGCCGCAGTTGCTTCGCGCGATGCACGGTCCGTCGATGGGATGGGATGTGGTGCCGGGTGTCTCGGTGCTTCCGCTTCGCACGCCGACCCTCTTGCCGGCGACGCACACCAACGCGTTTCTGATCGGGGAGGATCAGTTGCTCTGCATCGAACCGTGCGGGGTCGATGCGGACGAGCGGGCTCGGCTCCGATCCTGGATCGATGCGCGGGAAGCGAAGGGCGCCACGCTCGTCGCGGTTGCATTGACCCACCACCACGTCGACCACGTCGGCGACGCAGGGATCGCGGCCGAGCGGGGGGTGCCGCTGATGGCGCACGCCGAGACCGCCGCCCGCATCGACGCGAAGGTCGACCGGCTTCTCGGCGAAGGCGACGCGGTCTCGCTCGGCGACACGACCGTGCGGGCGCACCACACGCCGGGCCACGCGCCCGGGCATCTGTGCTTCGTGCACGAACCATCGGGCACCGGCATCGTCGGCGACATGGTGGCGGGCATCGGCACCATCCTGATCGAACCGGACGGTGGCGACATGGGGCAGTACCTGGCGTCGCTCGAGCGGCTGCAGTCGCTCGGGCTGAAACGCGCGCTGCCCGCGCACGGCGGGCTGCTCACGGACCCGAACGCGCGCTTCGCGCATTACCGCCACCATCGGCTCGCGCGTGAGGCCAAGGTGCTCGCCGCGTTGCGCGAGGTCGGTCCGGCGAGCGCGCGTGAGCTCGTCCCCGTCGCGTACGCGGATGCGCCGAAGGCCGTGTGGCCGCTCGCGACGCTCTCGGTGATCGCGCACCTGAAGAAGCTCGAAGAAGACGGTCTGGCCACGGCGCTGGGACCGGAACGCTGGGAGGCGACATGACGTTGGTGGTGAAGGGGGCAGCGCCGAACGGCCAAGACGCGATCGTGGGCACGCGACCGAGCGACGGAGCCGAACACGAACCGATCGAAGTCACCCCGATCGACACGATCCCCGACATCGTCAGACGCGCCCGGGCCGCGGCCGAGGCGCACGCGAAGCGCAGCATCGACGAGCGCGCGATGTTGCTGAGCGAAGCGGCGGACGCGGTGCTGAGCGACGGCAAACATCTGGTCGACCTCATCGTCGCCGAGACGGGCAAACCGCGGGCCGAAGCGTGGCTGCACGAAGTCGCGCCGACCGCCGAGCTCGGCAAACACTGGTCGGAAGAAGGGCCATCGCTCTTGGCGCCGCACCCGGTGTCGCTCGACCCGCTGAGCTACCCGAAGAAGACGGCCATCGTCGAGCGGGTGCCGCGCGGCGTACTCGGTCTCATCACCCCGTGGAACTTCCCGCTCGCGATTCCGCTCCGCACCATCTTTCCAGCGCTCTTGGTCGGTGACGCGGTGGTGCTCAAGCCCTCGGAGTACACGCCGCGCATCGCGCACCGGCTCGGGTGTCTGTTGCGCGAGGTGTACGGGCCGCATCTCGTGTCGGTGGTGGTGGGTGAAGGCGCCGCGGGCGCGGCACTCATCGACGCGGGCGTGGACGCGGTCTCGTTCACCGGCAGCGTCGCGACGGGTCGCAAGGTCGGTGCGCACGCCGGACAGTCGCTCGTGCCGGTCGCGCTCGAGCTCGGCGGCAAAGACGCCGCCATCGTGTGCGAGGACGCGGCGATCGAACGCACCTGCCGCGGGCTCGTCTGGGGCGCGTTCGCGAACACCGGCCAGAACTGCGCGGCGATCGAACGCGTCTACGTGCACCGCCGCGTCGCGCAGCAGGTGACGGCGCGCGTGGTGGAACTCGTCGAAGCGCTCGAACCCGTCCGCGACTTCGGGCCGCTCACCACCGAAGCCCAGCGCGCCATCGTCGAACGGCACGTGACGGGTGCGCGCGACGCCGGCGTGAAGATCGCGTGCGGCGGCGCGCGTCTCGACCGCGACGGACTCTGGTTCGCACCGACGGTGCTCGAGGATCCGGACGAATCGCTCGAGGTGATTCAAGAGGAGTCGTTCGGCCCGTTGATGCCGATCATGCTGGTCGACAGCGATCAAGAAGCGGTCGAACGCGCGAACGACTCCCGCTTCGGGCTCACCGGTTCGGTTTGGACGTCGGACCTGCACAAGGGAAGGGCGCTCGCCCGGAGCTTGAAGGCCGGCGTCGTCACGGTGAACAACCACGCGTTCACCGGCAGCGTGCCGTCGCTTCCGTGGGGCGGCGTGGGCGCGACCGGCTTCGGCGTCACCAACAGCCACTTCGCGCTCGACGTACTGACCCGCCCGCGGGCGGTGGTGGTCGACGGTTACCGGAAACCGGAGCTCTACTGGCACCCGTATGGGGAAGGACTCGAGCGCGTTGGCGAACGGGTGGCGGCGTTTGCGCGGGCGAAGGGCGTCCGGAAACTTCCGGCGCTCGCGCGGCTCGTGTCGGCGCTTCGCAAGCGGTAGGGGGCGGAACCTGCGCGGTGGGGTGATCTCGAAGCCGATTCCGACGCCGACGCCGATGCCGAAGCCGAAGCCGAAGCCGACGCCGATGCCGATGCCGAAGCCGATTCCGAAGCCGATTCCGAAGCCGAAGCCGAAGCCGAAGCCGACGCCGAAGCCGACGCCGAAGCCGAAGCCGACGCCGAAGCCGAAGCCGATGCCGAAACCGATGCCGACACCGACGCTGCTCTCCGGTCCCTAGTCCTCTAGGCGGGTCTTGATGTCGCTCAGGGTGGCGGCGGTGGCTTGAAGCGTCTTGGCGCTGGTCTCGAGGGCGAGTTTGCCGACGGTCAGACCGTGGGTGGCCCACATCCGGCCGACGCTGAAGAGCTGTTTGGTGGTCTTGTCGATCATCGCGTTGCGTTCTTGGTCGGTCATTTGGATGGGTCCTTGTTGGGGGGGAGAACGGACGAGCTACTCGTCCGTGTCGGTCTTGGGTTCGTCTGCTGCGGGCTCTTCCGGTTCGTCCGGTTCGCCGAGGCCCGCCGGCATCAGGTCGGGGGCGACGAGCAGGGGTTTGCGTCCGTCGTCGAAGTGTACGAGCAGCGCCCATTCGCCTTTGGGGAGTGGGCGGCCGCTGAGGCCGCAGGTCTCGTCGCGCATGAGGCGGAGGCGGGCCGCGCCGATGGCGCCTTCGAGCGGGAAGCGGGGGGCGGGCGGAGGTTTGGGATCGTCTTCGGTGCGCAGGCGGTCTGCGACGCTGCGCAGCTCGCTGGAGGCGCTCTTGCCGACAGCGTCCATGGTGTCGATGGCGTCTTCGAGAATGGTCCGCACCACGTTGCTCACGGGCACGCGAAGACTCTTTGCGAGCCGCTTGAGTTCCTTCTCGAGGACCTCGGGGACACGGGTGTGGAGGACGCGACTCTTGGGCTGTTCTTCTTCTTCGCTCACCCAGGGTATGTAACACACTGTGATACGTCGTCAAGAACTTTGTGTCACGCCGTGTGCCGGACGGGTCCCTGATTTTCATGAACGGGGCGGGTACTCTTGGGTGTGCGCGCTTCGATCCTCATCCTGCTCGCCTGCATCGGCGGGTGCGACGATCCCCAGGTGGAGAGAGAGCAGCCGCCGTCGGAGGAGGAACCGGCGCCCCCTCGGTGTTCCACGGACTCCGACTGCGTTGCCGTCGATGTGTTCTGCGGCGGTCGTTCGGCCGAACACCGAGACGTCGCCGACGAGGTCCAGCGTGGATACGAGAGGCAGGCGGCGGTCAGCAACTGCGGGAGAGCGCGCTGGGCAGTCCCGGAAGTCGCGGAGGCGTACTGCGTCGAGGGTGGGTGCGGGCTCCGCATCCTGTACTGGTCCGACAAAGCCGAGTGCGAGGGGGAGACCGCGTGCGTGGCGCTTCGCGATCCGTGTTTGGGCGAGGTCGCGGTGACGGAGGCGAACGCGGCGGCGGTGGCGGAGGCGATGGTGGAGTCGGAACGGATTGCCTCCTGCGCGAACCGGCAGCGGGCGGTGGGGCTCGAGGTCGGCTCGACCGAGACGACGACGTCCAAGACCGCCTCGTGCCGAGCCGGCTTCTGCCGGATCGACGAGTGAGTCGGTGACCTTCGGGGGGGTCGCACCCTCCGACACGGAACTCCCCCACACTCCCCCTCAACTTCTCTGAACGGGCGTGTGCCGCGACGGGCGGCAGGCGAGATCACGTCGGCGCGGGCGGGTGTGTTTCCGACCGAAGCCGAAGCCGATGCCGAAGCCGATGCCGATGCCGATGCCAAAGCCGATGCCGAAGCCGATGCCGAAGCCGACGCCGAAGCCGACGCCGAAGCCGACGTCGAAGCCGACGCCGAAGCCGACGCCGAAGCCGACGCCGAAGCCGACGCCGAAGCCGACGCCGAAGCCGACGCCGAAGCCGATGCCGATGCCGAAGCCGACGCCGACGCCGATGCCGACGCCGATGCCGACGCCGAAGCCGAAGCCGACGCGACCGCTCTACATCGGGGGGAGTTGGAAGCGGACGTTGGGGACTCGGAGGGTGCGTTCGCCGCCGCTTCGGCGGATGGCGATGGGGCGGGTGTCGCCTTCGGGGCCGCGGAGCATGGCGCGGGCTTGGCCGGCGGAGAGGACGCGTTCGTCTTCGATGCGGAGGAGGACGTCGCCGGCGCGCAGCGGGGTGCGGGCGTAGGTGCGTTCGACGACGATGTCGGCGCCGCGGCGGATGACCGAGACGGGGGCGCCGATGACGAAGCGGCCGGGGCCGACCTCCGCTTCGGCGGCAAGGCGGCCGTCGAGGACGAGGCGGACTTCGGTGCGCTCGCCTCGGGTGGCCCGCACCCGTGCGGTCGTGCCGGTGCCCGCGGTCGGGTGGGTGGCGTGCACTTCGTAGACCCCGTCCGGAACGGACCAGAACGCGTGGCCGGTTTCGTCGGTCGTGGCGGTCGACTCCAACGCGCCCAGCAGCCGCAGCGCGCACCTCGGTGCGGCGTCGCCGAGCGTGTCGACGACTTCGATCGCGAGGGTCGCGGCTTCGCGCAGTTCCAGGTCGAGCGAGGTGGCCGATTCCACGTCCACGTCGAGCGCGGTGTCGAGCCACCCTTCGGCGCGGGCGACGATCCGGTGCGCGCCCAACGGGACGCGCTCGAAACGGTAGCTGCCGTCGGCGTCCGTGGTGCGGGCGGGTGCGTCGTCGAGACGGACCTCGGCGACGATCGGCGCGTGGGACCAGGCCGAACGCACCCGGCCATAGACGACGCCGCCGCGCAGGAGGAAGGTCGAGAGTTCGACGCCGAGCTCGTCTTCGCGTACCAGCCGTTCGTTGGGTGCGAAGTCGGGGTGGTCGATGACCACGCGCCAGGGTGGGGTCGGGAGCGCGCCGATGTGGATGGTGCCGTCGGTCTCGGTCCAGCCGCTGCGCTGGGTCGGAGTGTCGGCGCGCAGGCCTTCGAGTTCGACGCGGGCGTCCGGCACCGGGAAGCCTTCGGGGTCGTAGACCCGCATCTCCAGCGAGCGCAGCTCGGTTTCGAGCCGGATCTCGACCTCGGTGTCGTAGGTCACCTCGACCCGAACGCGCGCGTTCGGCAAATCGGGCGGTCGGGCGATGAGGACCGCGAGGCCCCGGACGCCGCGGAACTCGAACGTGCCGTCGTCCGAGGCCATGCGAGAGCGGGCCCAGGGCTCGGACTCGGCGCGTAGTTCGACCGGCACCGAGCCGATGGGGAAGCCGCGGTTGTCGACGACCCGACCGCTGAGGAGGTGTCCGTCCGGCATGACCATCGTCACCTCATGGGTGTCGCCTGCGGCCAGGCGGATCGCTTCGCTTCGAACGCTTGCGTACACCGAACCTTCCGCGAGCAGCTCGCCCGAGCCGGGGCGGATGCCGTCGAGCACGAAGCGTCCGGAGGCGTCGGTGACCGCGCTGTTGCCGGTGGGCACGAGGGTGGTGCCGAGGTTCTGCGGCAGGTCGTCGTCCGAGCCACCTGCGAGCGCATCGATGGGAATCGGCGGCACCGGTCCGGTGGTGACCCCGAGCGAGCCGCTGCTGATGAGCGGAGGCGGCGCTTCCGGCTCGCCGAGCCAGTGCACGGTGACGCCGGCAACCGGGCGGTCGCGCTGGTCGTAGACGACGCCCGTGATCGTGGCGGCGCGGGGCAACTTCAGCACGAGCGGTTCCGCGGCGTCTTCTGGGCGGATCGCGGCTTGGGCGCTCACGTGTCCGGCCGCGTCCGCGCGCACCCAGTACGTACCGGGCAGCACGCCCTCGAATCGGAACGCGCCGGTCGCGTCGGTGCGGGCCACCCGCGGCACGAGCGCGATGCCGGTCTCGGTCAGCACCACCTCGGCGCCTTCGATCGGGATGTCTGCGTCGTCGGTCACGACGCCGGCCAGTCGGCTGCCCTGTTGCAGCCGTAGCGAGATGTACGCGCTTCGGCCCACTTCGACTTCGATGCCGCGCCGGGCCGTGGCCGCTTCTGCACCACGCCGCGCATGGACCTCGTACACGCCCGGGGGAATGTCGGCGAAGGTCACGTGGCCGGTGGCGTCGGCCTCCACCGCGCGCGGTGGCCAGACCCCGCTGCCCACCACGGTGACCTCCGCGCCCGAGGCGGGGTTGCCACGCGGGTCGTAGACCTGGACGCCGATCGCACACGCCGGGGTGAGCTCGATCTCCACGCTGGGATCGTCGGGGCCCACGTGGCGGGTGGCGCTCGCGTGTTCGGCGCGGCTGGCGCGCACTCGGAGCGGGCCGGCGGGCATGCCTTGGAGCGTGGCGGTGCCATCCGAGTCGGTGTGGGCGTTCCACTCGCCGAGCTCGGCCCGGACGTCGCCGTTTGCGTCGAGGGCGAAGACGGTGACGAGCGCGTGTTCCATGCCCGCGCCGGTGGCACTGCGCACGTGCACCTCGAGGTGGCGGGAACGTTCGAGCACGATCTCCTGGTGCCGGTGCCGGGCTTCGCCCTGCCACGTCGTGTACCCGGGCGCGTCGACCTGCAGTGCGTCGCCGACCCGGCCTGCGATGCGTACGAAGCCGCGTGGATCGGTGCGGACGGAGTGGGCGCCCTGGGAGACGCGGGCGCCACCCACCGGGTCTGCTTCGGGAGAGCGCACGTCGATCTCGAGCACGCTCGGGGTCGCTTCGCTCGACTCGGGAGGTGGCGAGAGGGGGGCGCCGGGGCAGGCCAGGAGCCCGACGACGAGGACCCCGACGATGGCGGCGGTGGGATCGAAGCTGCGCGTGGCGGACACGTGCGCGAAGCATACCGCGGAGCGTGTTGCCAAAGCAGAGCGGTGTCTGCGACCATGCGGGCGGACTCACGTGAAGATCTGCCAGATCTGCGGGGCGCGGTTTCGGGGGGATCCGACGACGTGCCCGCTCGATGGAGGGAACCTCGTTCCCCTCCCTGATCCCCTGGTCGGTCGAACGATCGCGGGGCGTTACGTGATCGAGGAGCGCATCGGCGCGGGCGGCATGGGCACCGTGTACCGCGCGAAACACGAGGTCGTCGGCCGGGATGTGGCGGTCAAGTTCCTCTCGCCCGAGTTGGCCTACGAGCCGTCCAACAAGACCCGCTTCCTCCGTGAAGCGCGGGCCGCCAACCGGATCAACCACGAACACATCATCGACATCACCGACTTCGGAGAGACGGACGACGGGCTCGTCTTTCTGGTGATGGAGTTCCTCGACGGGGTGCCGTTGAACGAAGAGATCGCGCGCGGGCCACTGCCTTTGCCGCGGGCGCTCATCGTCACCATGCAGCTCTCGCAGGCGCTGGCGCGGGCGCACGAACTCGACGTGGTGCACCGCGACATCAAACCCGACAACATCTTCTTGCTGCGCGGCTACGACGGGGACTTCGTGAAGATCCTCGACTTCGGGCTCGCGCACATGAAGGGCGAGCTGCGGGTCACAGCGACCGGGACCGTCTTCGGCACGCCGGAGTACATGTCGCCAGAGCAGGCCCGCGGCGCTCCGATGCAGATGTCCGCCGACCTCTACTCACTCGGCTGCGTGGTGTTCGAGATGTTGACCGGCGTCTTGCCGTTCCAGGGCAGCACGCCGGACCTCATCCTGAAACATCTCCGCGAGCCCGCGCGGGCCCCGAGTTTTCATGACCCGCGCATCCCGACCGAGATCGATCGCATGGTGCTGAAGCTGCTCGAGAAGCGCGCGGAAGACCGGTACGCCTCGGCCCACGTGTTGGCGGAAGAGGTCAAACAACACCTCGAGCAGCTGCGTGAAAGCCAGCGGCCTTCGGTGGGCGACACCACGATCGTCGAGCCGCGCAAACGCCGGGACTCGATCACCCACAAGCGCGACAAGAGCCCAAGCGCGACGGGGCTCGTGCAGCGTTGGCGAGAGCGGGTCGAAGTGTTCCGCGCGCTGGTGCCTCGAGCCCATCCGATCGACCCGGCGCCGGAGTGGCTGCTCCCGGCGATCGAAGGGCTCGCCGATCAGGTCGAGCTGCTCGGCGCCCTGCACGAAGACCTCGCCGTGAAGATCAGCGCCAGCTCGTCTCAAGAGGGTCAGGCCCGCGACGTGCGGATGCGGATCGGACGTGCGCTCGATGCGTTGTCGTCTGAGGAGACGCGGGTGCGAAGCCAACTGGCCGACGCCGAGTCACGCACCACCGAGGCGCGGGCCCGGATCGCGCAGGTGACGCCCGCGCTTCAGGCGCAGTGGGCGCAGCTGCCGATTCATGCGCCCGACGCGGGGCTCACCGACGAGGTCGTGAAGGCCCTCGCGGCGGTGGGTGCGCTCGCACAGATCCGCCTCGAATCCCGCCAGCTCGTGCACACCCTCGAGAAGGACCGTCGGCGGCTGTTGGCCGAGTGCGACGATCTGGAGTTCCAGGTGGGGCAGCTCAAGGGGCGGCTCGGCGGGGTGAGCGCGGCGACCGAAGTCGACCTCGACGACCTACGGCGGCAGACCCTCGAGCTCGATCGCCGGCTGCAGGAGCGGCTCGACGCGGTGGCGCGCGAAGCGGAGCCCGTGGTGCGGCACTTCATGTCGTTCTCGCACCTGCGGGACGTGGTGCGGAGCACCCATGGGCCACTCGCCGCCGTCGGCGACTGAATCGACCCGGAGCCCGTGCGTCCATGGTATGCCTGTCGCAGTCGCGCGCGGGGGAATCATGGCGGCACCGACCACACCTGAGCAGTTTGTTTCCGGCACACCGGACCGCCTCGCGTGGTCCCTCGATTCCGCCCGCACCCTCCGCACCCGGGGTGGTCGAGCGCCAATGAAGTCGGCACTGCGACTCCCGAGGCCAGCACTGCGGTTCTCGAGGCCAGCACTGCGGTTCTCGAGGCCAGCACTGCGGTTCTCAAGGCCAGCACTGCGGTTCCTGGGGCCAACACTGCAGTTCTGGAGGCCAGCACTGCAGGCCCTGGTCGTCGCGCTCGTCGCGTCGATGGGGATCCCGGAGGCGGCTGCGCAACGCCTCAGCGATGCCGACTATGAGGCAGCGATCGGGAACCTGGCCAGCGAGAACTCCGAGACCCGACTCGATGCGGTCGAAGTGCTCGGTCGGCGGGGCTGGCGACGTCGGCGAGAGATCGCGCCCCATCTGCGCAGGCTTCTGCGAACCGACCCCGATTGGCGGGTGCGGGCCAGCTCTGGGCGGGCCATCGGCCGGTTGAGCGTGCGCACCGCGGTGCCGGATCTCGCCGCGGCGCTGCGCGATCCCCAGGTCGAGGTGCGGGTCGTGGCCGCGGCCGCGTTGTGGCGCTTGCCGGACGCCGCTGCGGTGCCGGGACTGATCACACTGCTGAACGACACCGACCCAGCGGCGCGACAGTGGGCGGCGCTGGCGCTCGGAGTGGTTCGCGACCGACGCGCCACCGCGCCGCTCTTGAGGATGCTGACCGACGACCAACCGGAGGTTCGACTCGATGTCGTGCGATCCCTTGGCCGGGTCGGAGACCCCGCGGCGATGTCGGCGCTCCAGGCGTACGTCGAGAACGCCGACCTGCCAGAGGACGAACGGCTCGAGGCGGTCAACGCGATCGCGAGCCTCGACTCGCCGGACAAGGTCAACGTCCTGGTTCGGCTTCTGCGCCACGCCGAGGAGCCGGTCCGGCTGCGCGCTGTCCGTGCCTTGGGACAGGTGGGCGATGCCCTGGCGATCCCGCCGCTGCGGCGGGTGCGCGGGGAAGCGCGCGGGGAACTGCGGACATCGATCGACGAGTCCATCGCAGCGATCCGCGAGCGCGCCCGGGCCGCCCGCGAGGCGCGGCCGGACTAGCGTCAGAGGCCAGCGTCAGAGGCCGTTCCGACTCCGAGGCTGAAGCCGAATCCGAAGCCGAAGCCGATGCCGAAGCCGATGCCGAAGCCGATGCCGATGCCGAAGCCGAAGCCGAAGCCGATGCCGAAGCCGATGCCGAAGCCGAGGCCGATGCCGAGGCCGATGCCGATGCCGATGCCGAGGCCGAAGCCGAAGCCGATGCCGATGCCGATGCCGATGCCGATGCCGAGGCCGATGCCGAGGCCGATGCCGAGGCCGAGGCCGATGCCGATGCCGAGGCCGACAACGCTTCACTCGAGGGCAAGGGCAAGGCTGCACTAGCAGGTTGCTGAAGAACGCCCGCAGGGCGTTCTCGCAGCCTGCCCCTTGCCCCTGCCCTTGCCTTTGCCCTTGCCCGCGGATCAGCGGTCAGATCGCTTGATCAGCGCGACGAGCATCGCG
>JAXMNT010000041.1:0-73861 GCA_034670305.1 Deltaproteobacteria bacterium | reverse complement strand
GCGATGCTCGTCGCGCTGATCAAGCGATCTGACCGCTGATCCGCGGGCAAGGGCAAAGGCAAGGGCAGGGGCAAGGGGCAGGCTGCGAGAACGCCCTGCGGGCGTTCTTCAGCAACCTGCTAGCAACGCCTCCGGAGCGGCATGGGGTAAGCTGCGGACGATGCGGAGCTGGGTCTTGGGGTTGGTGTTCGGTGTGGCTTTGGGCGCGTGTGGGGAGGATCCCTGTGCGTTCCACAGCGAGTGTCCGCGCCAGCACTACTGCGATCGCGACACGTGCCGGCAGGACTGCCGCGAGGACTTCGACTGCGAAGACGGCGAGTCCTGCAACGACCTCGGCCAGTGTCTCGGGCCGGGTGGCCCAGACAGTGGCGTCGACTCGGGGGGCCTGGACTCGGGCGGCCCAGTCGATGCCGGCCCCGACACCTTCGTACCCATCGATGCGCCCGGTGTGGACGCTGGCACCGACGCGTTCGTTCCGGACGCGGGCACTGACGCATCCGTACCCGGCACCTACCTCGATCGATGTCTCGTGCCGGGCGACTGCACTTCGGGCCGCTGCGTCGACGACGAGGGATCGACCCGGTTCTGTTCCCGCACCTGCGCGACCGACGCCGAGTGTGCGAGCGAACACGTCTGTGCGACGGGGCAATGTGTACCCGACGACGTCGGCGGCATCTGCGACGAAGCGTCCGACTGCGCGCTGAACCTGTGCGCGGGCAACCCGATGACGGGCGTAGGGGAGTGCACCCGGCGCTGCGACAGCGCGGCGGACTGCCCGGCGGGGTTCGCCTGCGCCGACGCGGGCGGCGCGTTCGTGTGCGTTGACATCGAACGGCCCTGCGCGCGCTGTTCGACCGGACTGTGTTTGGCGAGCGGCCAAGGATGCACCTCCAACTGCCGCAGGCCATCGGACTGCCCGCGCACGATCGCGGGCCTCGAGTACACGTGCATGGGCGGCGTCTGCGCGCCCAACGCGGCGGTGATCGGCGACGACGCCATCGCGGACATGTGCGTGTTCACCGGGGAGGCGAACCAATGCCGAAGCGGCATCTGTCTGGAAGACGACGCGATGCGCGACGTGTGCACCCAAGGATGCGGCGAGTCGACCGGCTGCGGCGAAGGGCTCGCGTGTGTGCCGACCGACGACGGCGGCGGCGGCGTGGTCCTGGTCTGTCAGGACGTGACCACCGGCCTCGACCTCGGCGAAGCGTGCACGCTTGGACCGCAGTGCCACAGCGGCCTGTGCGACCCGAGTGGCTTCTGCACCCGGCTGTGCACGCTCGACCGATTGTGTCCGACGGGGCTCACCTGCCGGTCCGCCGCCACCGGCGGGTCCACGTGTCAGCCGTGAGCACGTTGCCACCGAAGCGCTGGAAGCGACGCGGTACTGGCGGGAGTCGCAGTGCTGCCCATGAAACACGCACTGCTGTTCTTCCCAAGCGCAGCCCCACCTAGCGAGGTGCAGCGACCCGAGGACCAGTCGAAGATCCGTTTCCGCCGGATGCTCGCGGGCTACCCCGGCGTCGCCGATCACCACGGCCCGCTGCTGGACGACACGGTCCGGTGCGAAACGATGGTCGAGGCCGTGCGCGCGTGCGTGCAACCGGGTGACGTGGTGTGCGACCTCGGCGCTGGCTCTGGGCTGCTCTCGGTCGCGGCCGCACGCGCGGGTGCGCGATCGGTGTTCGCGGTGGAACACACCCCGATGGCGGAGATCTGCGCCCACGTATGTCGCGACAACGGCGCGGATGCGGTCACGGTGCTCGGGGTGCACTCGGACGACGCAGTGCTTCCGCCACTCGATGCGATCGTCTCGGAGTGCTTCGGGGTGTTCGGTCTCGGCAGTACGATGATCGACGACGTGATGCGGCTTCGGGCGCGCTGCTTGAAGCCGGACGGGCACGTGCTGCCGCGCCGAGTTCGCACGATGGGTGCGCTGGTCGAGAGCCCCGCATGCCACGCGTTCGTCGACCGCTTCGAAGTACCCCGGCATGGGCTCGATCTGAGCGCCTTGAGCGACGTTCTCCGCTCCAACTTCTTTCAGGTGGTCCTGGCGCAAGAGGAACTCGCGAGCGACGCCGCCGTGTTGCTCGAGGTCGATCTGCGCGACGGCGCACCGGAGGCCGAGCGGCACGGTCGCGCGCACTTGCGGGTCGGCCGAGACGCGGTGGTGCACGGGATCGGTGCGTGGTTCGACGCGGACCTGACCGACGCCCACCGGCTCGCGACCGGCCCCGCCGATCCGCAGACGGGGTGGCGCCAGGTGTTCTTTCCGCTGACGCCACGCATCGTGCGAACGGGCGACGAGGTGGTGGTCGAGCTCCACTTGGTCCGAGACAGCCGTCACCTCTTCGAGGTGGCGTGGGGGTGGCATCACCCAGACTTCGAGGAGCACCGATCGACCCGCGGGAGCGATCCGCGAGCGTGCGACGACCCGAGCCGCGACCCGAGCGCTCCGTGAGCACGCGGCGACTGGAGGCGCTCTGCGCCCGATTCGAGGCGGTCGCCCGCACGATCGGCATCGGCCGCGCCGACGAACACCGCGACCTGCTGCAGACGCTTTGTGCACCGAACGCGTGGGCAGGCCGGACGGCGGACCAACCACTGCTCGCGTCGGGGCTCGGCCATCGGATCCCCACCGGTCTCTCGGTGGTCTGCGGCGAGGGCGCGCCAGAGCTTCGGGTGTTTCTCGAGGCGCAGGCCGAGGTCGACGACGCGGACCGCTACTTCGAGGTCGGGCGGCGCATGGTGGACTTCATCGGCACCCAGCCGGGGACCGATGTGTCTCCGTTCGAGCGGGTCGCGGAGACGTTGCGGCCGGGTCCGCGTTCGCCGTTTCGGATCTGGTTCGCGGTCGCGTTCGGCGCGCACGCGCCGCCACGCCACCGGGTGTACCTGAGCACGCGCGGGCGGCCGGCGCAGACCAAGCAAGCGGCGGTCGCGCTCGGACGAGGTGTGGCGCTTCATCGGCTGCGGGCCCGGTGCACAGAGATGGGCGCAGAGATGGGCGCAGAGATGGGTGCCACGACCCGCACGAACGGCACAGAGCTCGCAGCAACCGCCGACGAGACGGTCTTGTGTGTGCACCTCGAACCCGAGGGGCCGGTCAAGCTGTACACCCTGCACCCCGCGATCGACCGGCGGACGCTGCGGTCCCAGCTGCTCCTGGACGACGGACCGGGCTGGGAGACGTTTCTGGGCGTCTGCGGAGGCGCTGGAAGCGAGCGGTGGTTGGTCGGGCACACGCTCGCCAGCGGTTGTCCCGCGACACACGACCAGGCCGTCGAACGGGTGGCCCTGCATCGTTCATTGAACAGCGACGAACCACGACTGGCCCGCGTCGCGGCCGATCTGGGCATCGACCCGTCGCCCTACGAGGCGCTGGCGGCGCAAGACCTGGTGCACCACTTCGTCTCGTTGCAGCACATCGATGGTCGACCCCGACTGACCGTGTACATGCGGCCGAGGGTGTGATGGATCCGCTTCGCTTCTTCGCCGACGGAGGGACCGAGCGAGACTACGATCGAGGCGCGCCGGTCTTCTTCGTCGCGCGGCCGCAGAGCGCGCCGCGGGCCGGGTACTGGGCCGTGGTCGATCACGCGCCGGCGCTCGAGGTGCTCACGCATCCCGACTGGTACTCGTCGTTTCGAGGCACGAGGCCGCTTCGACAGCGGCCTCCGGGCACCGACCGACTGCTGCACAACCTCGACCCGCCCGCCCACACGACGCCCCGTGCCCGCGGACGCGAACTGCTCCGAGCCGTCGACCGAGACCTCGTCCGGCAGATCGTACAGACGCGCGCACTCGACACCCGCCACGGCGCCTTCGACGCGGTGAAGGCGCTCGCGGAACCGATCGCGAGCGACCTGTTGGCGTGTGCGCTCGGTCAGGATCCAAAACGTTTGCACGCGGTCGGGCACGCGTCGGCGAAGTCGCACGAGGCCGCAGCCCGCCTTCTTCGGTTGGACTGCCCCGCGCACCGGGGCGAGGTCGAAGAGGCGAACCGATCGCTGATGGAGACCATCGCAAGCTGCCCAGTTCCGGCCGGAGGCGACCCATCGGAAGACACCGGCCTGCTCAAACTGATGCTGCAAGCGGGCTGGGTCACCGTGGTGGACGCCGTCGCATCGGCGCTCCGGTTGCTCGCAGAGGCCGGCCCGACGGACGACCCAGTGACCGGCGCGCTGGCCGTCGACGAACTCCTCCGCCTCGCGTCCCCGATCCGACAGTTCGCGAGAACCACGCGCTGCGATCTCTGGCTCGCCGGTCGAGCGCTGCCGGAGGGCGCTCAAGTGGTGGTCTTCTTCGGCCTCGCCAACCGAGACCCAGTGGTGTTCGAAGCGCCACACGCACTCCGACTGGACCGGCGCCCCAACCCGCACCTGGCGTTCGGCGCCGGACCGCACCGCTGCCTCGGCGAAGCCTGGGCGCGCAGCGTGCTTCGGGCCGTGCTCGAAACCCTCGACACGCTTCGGATCCGCCCGGTGATCGCCGGCGCGCCCACGCCGCGCATCAGCGACTTTCTCTGTGGCCACGCGACACTTCCCCTCCGCTGGCGCGGCGCCTGATGACTCCCGTATCGGGGGGCCATTCGGTTGCCCCGCGGAGCTTGGTACCTTGGCGCATGTCGAAACGATCGTGGACCGGGGGTGGGGACTGGCAGCCCTACGATCCGCCGGAGCCCCCCAAGCCGCCGCCCGAAGACGAAGTCCAGGCGCCGCCGGTCCCGGCACCCATGCAGTGGCCCGCCGTGTTCGAGTCCGCGCTCGTCGCGGGACGCTTTGATCCGCCACACGCGGGCCACCAACACCTGATCGCCACCGCAGGCGATCCGAGGTTGGCCAAGCGCACCACCATCGCGCTGTGCACCCGCGCGACCGACCGACTTCCGTGGACGCTGCGCGCCGACTGGCTGCGGCGCACGTTCCCCGACGCGCAGATCGTCCAGGTCGCTCTGGGCGTGGTGGAGGATTGGCACGCGGCGGCGCAGACCGTGGCGCGGTCGCTTCGGACGCCGCCTGGGGTCGTGTTCTCGTCGGAGGCCGACTCCGGCGCCGCCCTCGCCCGCGCGTTCTCGGTGCCCCACCGCCTCGTGGATCCGGACCGAGCGGCCGTGCCGATCTCGAGCAGCGCGCTCTTCAACGATCCGATGACACACTTCGCGCACGTGCTGCCCGCCGCCCGCGCAGACGTCGTGCGACGCGTGGCGTGTTTCGGGGGCGGGGGCGTCGGCAAGAGCACGCTCGTTGCGCGCCTCGGCGCGCACTACCAAACGCGCTCGGTGCCCGAATACGCACGCACCTGGAACGAACACGTGGACCGGGTCTCGGAAGAGGACGTCGGGATGTTGATCCGGATGCAGCAGGCCACCGAAGACGCAGCCGCCGCGCAGGCGAACCGGTTGCTCTTCTGCGACACCGGCGCGACCCAGCTGCTGGCGTGGGCGCGCAGTGCCGCCGAGCGACGCCATGCCGGCAAGACATTCTCCGATCCGCCGCTGTCCGCCTCGCACGATCTTCGCTTCGTGCTCCGCAAGGGAAGCGAGACGCCACGCCAGCGGCAGATCGCAACCGCGGTCGAGGCCTCGTTCGAGCGGCGCGGCTGGGCGTTCGTCCGCCTCGACGCCGACGTCGACGCAGGCCAGGTATTCGACGCCGCGCGGGTCCACGTCGAGGCTCTGCTCGAGCGGCCTCTTTTCCTCTCGGCGCGCGGTCGATCGCGGCCTCCCGGTGATCAGAGCCGGCAAACGACACAGAGCGGTCACACCGCCGATGCAGCGGTGCCCCCAGCTGCGCACACGGTCGGCGGTGCTGCGGGAACCGCAGTAGTGCGCCGCAACGAGGTGCCGGAGGACGCATGATCAAACGTCGCGATTGGTTGAAACGCACTGGGCTCGTCGGGCTCGGCACGGTCGTGGGGGTCGGGTGCGGAGACGACGACGGCACACCGATCGACGCCGCGGTGCCGGACGTTTCCAGCGACGCACCCGTCGCTGACGCAGGCACCGATGCGGGCCCGCCGCTGCCCCCTCTTCCCACGGTTGGTTTCGTGCATGGCGTCGCGAGTGGGGACCCGGTGCCCGATGCCGTGGTGCTCTGGACACGGTTCACCCCGGACGCCCCCCTGCCAGCAGACGCGGACGTCGATCTGATCGTCGCCACCGATGCGGCGCTCACGGACGTGGTCTTGACCGACACCGTGACCACCGATGCATCCCGCGACTGGACGGTGAAGATCGACGCGGCTGGACTCGACCCTTCGACCACCTACTACTTCCAGTTCCAGTCCGGCGCGTTCTCGAGCTTGGTGGGACGCACCAAGACCGCACCCGCCCTGGAGGTGGACCGGCTCCGTTTCGCGGTGATGAGCTGCGCGAGCCTCGCGCATGGGTACTTCCACGTGTACCGCCACGTCTCGGAGCTCGACGTGGACGCGTGTTTGTTCCTCGGCGACTACATCTACGAGTACGCGACCGGTGGCTACGGCGACGAGCGCCCCTACGAACCGGACCACGAGATCGTTTCGATCGAGGACTACCGGCGGCGCTACGCGCAGTACCGGCGCGATCCGGATCTTCAGGCGGTACACCAACAGCATCCGTTCCTGTGCGTGTGGGACGACCACGAGAGCGCGAACAACGCCCACCGCGATGGAGCGGAGAACCACGACGCGTCCGAAGGCGACTGGGGCGCACGCAAGGCGGTGGCGTACCAGGCCTACCTCGAGTGGATGCCGATCCGCTCGGACGAGCCGGGGAAGATCTGGCGCAAGCTCTCGTACGGCACCATGGCGGACATCCTGTTGCTCGACACCCGGCTGTGGGGGCGCGACGAACAGATCGGCCGTGCCGAGCTCGGCCTGGATCCGACCCGTTCGATCCTAGGCGCCGACCAGGAGCTCTGGCTCGCCGAGCAACTCGCGGAGTCGACCGCCACATGGAAGCTGCTCGGCCAGCAGGTGATGGTCGGACAGTGGGACTCGGAGAGTTCGGACGGCGGCTACATCCCGACCAACTACGATCAGTGGGACGGGTACCCAGACGCACGCCGCCGGCTCTTCGAAGCGCTCGACGGCGTCGACAACCCCGTCGTACTGACCGGCGACATCCACTCCCACTGGGCGCTCGAGCTGACCGCCGATCCCCACGACCCGGGGCGCTACGACCCGGACACCGGCATGGGCTCCATCGGGGTCGAGTTCGTCACCAGTGGCGTGACCTCCCCAGGCGTCGAGGGCATCGTCGGCACGGCGATCGAGAACGCCGCGTACGACGCGAACCCGCACATTCGATACGTGAACTTCAAACAGCGCGGCTGGATCGTCCTCGACCTGAGCGCGGGCGAGCTCCTGACGGACTACTTCGTCGTGGACGGAGTGCGCGCCGATCAGGGCGAGGCCAGTTTCGCCATCGGCTACACCGTCGCGAGCGGCCTGCCTCGGCTGGTGGAACGAACCGCCCCGAGCCCTGCGCGCACCGACGCCCCGCCCTTCGCGCCCGACCCACCGCCCCGGCGGCTCCCCCGCTGACTCTGAGAAAGCGCGCAGTCGAGCGGCGCGGCCCCGGCCCCGAGGCCGCTCTGGCTCGGAGGGCGCCTCGCCAAATCCTCCGGGAGGCGGGCGGGGTGGTCTACAATCGCCCCGGATGACTGAGCCCAAGCACGCGCGGATCACCTGGCCCGACGGCCGCACCGCGACCTACCCGATCGTCGCCGCCGGCCGACGGACGCTTCGCATCTCGTTCGACCACATCCCGGAGGAAGGCCTCGAGGTCGCGGTGGAGCTGCTCAACGCGGATCAGAAGATCCTCGCCCGCGGGAAGATCCGGGTGGGCGAGACGGACGGGAAGACCACCGACGTCGAAGTGCTTTCGGCCGCGCGGGTGACGGCGCCTCCCAGTGCAGGTGCAGCGGACGTGAAACCGGAGGTGCCAGAAGGTCCGCCGCGGACCGCCAAGGTCACCACCCGGCTGCGTGGACGCGGCGCGAGTGTGGGCGTCGCGATCGGCATCGACCTCGGCACCAGCAACACCTGCGTCTCGGCCGTCGTCGATGGCAAACCCATCGTCATTCCGACCCGCTGGGGCACCACCACGATCCCGAGCGTGCTCGCACTCGTCGACGGTCGAATCATGGTCGGACAGCCCGCCGCCAAGCGGCTGATCCTCAACCCGCAGGAGACCGTGTACGGAAGCAAGCGGCTCGTTGGCCGCAGCTTCAGCGAAGAGCTCGCGGACGAGTTCCAGCCGTACTTCGCGTACCCGCTCGTGGAGACCGCGGATCATCAGTTCGGTGCGTCGCTTGGGCACCAGGTGATCTCATTCGAAGAGGTGGCGCAGCGGGTGCTCGCGGAAGCCAAGGCGATGGCCGCCGCACACCTCGGCCAGCCGATCGATCGCGCGGTGATCACGGTGCCGGCCTACTTCGGCGAAGCACAGCGGGCCGCGGTTCGACGGGCCGGGAGAGCCGCCGGACTGACGGTCGGTCGCATCGTGAACGAACCGACGGCCGCCGCCGTCGCGTACGGCTACGGGCGCAAAGAGAAGGCGCGCCTCCTGGTGTTCGATCTCGGCGGCGGCACCTTCGACGTGTCGTTGTTGGAACTCTCGGGCCACCGCTTCGAGGTGGTCGCCACCGGTGGCGACGCGTTCCTCGGAGGCATCGACGTCGACGACCGCATCGCCAACCACCTGCTGGAAGAGTTCCGGAAGCAACACCACAAGTTCGTAGAACCGGAGCCGCAGCAGATCGCTCGACTCCGAGAAGTCGCCGAGCAGTGCAAGATGGGGCTGAGCGTGCAGCGGAAGTTCGCGGTGCAGCTGCAGTACTTCGCCATGGTGGACGGCGAACAGATCCACCTGCAGTCCAGCATGACGCAGGAGGAACTCACCGAGCTGACGGCGGACTTCTGCCAGCGGCTCGTCGACATCACGAAGAAGACCCTCGAGAGCAAGGACATCGACCCGCGGTCGGTCGACGATGTGCTCTTGGTGGGTGGGTCCACCCGGTTGCCTCAGGTGCAGGCGGCGGTCGAAGCATTGTTCGGTCGGCCCCCGAGCAAACGCATCAACCCGGACGAAGCGGTGGCGCTGGGTGCGGCGTTGCTCGCCGAAACGGACACGTCGGTCGAGCTCATCGACGTGCTCCCGCTCTCCATCGGGGTCGCGGGCAAGGGCCGCCGATTTCTTCGACTCGTCTCTCGCAACACGCCCGTTCCGACCACCCGCTCGTTCGTGCTCAAGACGACGAGCGAGAACCAAACCTGCCACAGCGTCCCGCTCTTCCAGGGCGAACGCCTCGACGCAGGCAACAACGAGTACCTCGGGACGATCTTGATCGAACCGATCCCAGCGGGTCCCCCGGGCTCGGAGATCGAACTGACGCTCGCGTTCGACGACCAGTGCATGCTGGAGGTGTCGGGCAAAATGATCGCCTCCGATGCGCCGGTCGACGTGCGGGTCGAGCGGCTTCCGTCGATCGAACACGTCCTCGAGGAACTGGGCGCGTACGAAGGACCGGACGACGCGCTCGACCGGCTGCAGCCCCAAACTTCCGGCCTCGGTTGGTTCTTCTCGCGGCTGCGCGGACTCTTCGGCCGCAAGAAGAAGTGATCCCGCCCCGCCGCGTCGCCGGGCGGCTCGTTCATCCGGTCGCGTTCGGCGCGATGAACCTCTCGCTCGGACCGGCGGAAGCGGACGCCATCGCGACGGTGCACGCAGCGATCGAAGCGGGCGCACAGCTCGTCGACACGGCCGATGTCTACGGTCCGGAGATCTACGCGCCCCACCACAACGAACGGCTGGTTGGAAAGGCGCTGCGGGCGCACCCCGACGTGCTGCTCTCGACCAAGGTCGGGGTCGTGCGCCAGGGCGCGGTGTGGCTTCACTGCGGCCGGCCCGACCACCTGCGCGGTGCATGCGAAGGTTCGCTTGCGGCGCTCGGGGTCGAGACCATCGACCTGCTCCAGTTGCACGCGGTCGACGCCGAGGTCGCGATCGAAGAGAGCGTGGGCGCGCTCGCGCGGCTCCAAGACGAAGGCAAAGCACGGCTGCTCGGCCTCTCGAACGTCACGCTCGCAGAAGTCGAACGTGCCCGCGCGGTCGCTGAGATCGTGAGCGTGCAGAACGAAGCGAGCGTCTTCGTCGCGCCCGACCGAGATCTGCTGGCGTACTGCGCCCGCGAAGGCATCGCGCTGCTCGGGTACGCGCCGATGGGCGGGTGGCGCGCCGGCCGCGTCGCGCACGAACCGGTGCTGCAAGAGGTCGCCACTCAACTCGGGCACAGCCCCCACGAAGTCGTCTTGGCGTGGCTTCTGCGCACGTCCGAGTGCCTCGTCCCGGTCTGCGGCGGAAGTTCGGAGAAGAACGTGCGCAGCAGCATGTCGACCCCCTCGATCGACCTGCCCCCCCCGCTGGCCGCCCGCCTCACCCGCACGTACCGCGCCTGAGACGGTTTCGCGACTCCGGGCCGGGATCGGGGAATCGGGAATCGGGATCGGGATCGGGAATCGGGAATCGGGAATCGGCTTCGGCTTCGGGAATCGGCTTCGGCTTCGGGAATCGGCTTCGGCTTCGGCTTCGGCTTCGGGATCGGGATCGGCGTCGGCTTCGGGATCGGGATCGGCTTCGGGATCGCGATCGGCGTTCGGCTTTCGGCTTCGGGATCGGCGTCGGCTTGGGGATCGGCTTCGGGTTCGGCTTCGGGATCGATCTCCAAGGGCAGCGCGGGCAGCACGGGCAGCAAGGGCAGCAAGGGCACGGGCGCGGGCGGCGTACCTCCCATGTACATGCCCCGCACACCCGATGCTTCACCCGATGCTTCACCCGGGAGAGACCCGCGGACGCCGCGCGGTTTCCTCAGGTCTCTTCGCATCGGCACGGAGGTTGCTCTACCCGTCGCATGCGACGCACCGGTACCGCCTTTGTCTGGCTCCTCACGCTCTTCGTACTCACCGGCGTGTTCGCCGGTTGGATGGGATGGTTGAACGCAACCCACGCACTCGACCTCGGCATGGGGGCGGTCGCGCTGGTGGCGTTGTGGGCCGTGGTCTGGCTCCCGTGGGACCTCTACTTCTCGGCCCGCGAGCTCGCCTACGAGCAGAAGGAGAGCGAAGCACGCGGCGTCGAGGTGACGGCCGGCGACCGCGATGTCGCCCGGCGCATGGCACCGCGTCTGCTCGCGGTCGCGGTCGGCCTGCACCTCCTCGGCGCCGGGACCGTCGCTGGCGTGACCTACGCGACCGGCGGGCAAGTCGGGTATCTGTTCGCCGGGTTCTTCGTGCTCGGGTTGGTGCTCCGGCCGATTGGCGCGGCGTACCAACACTTGCGCCGACGCTTGCTCGACCTGCGCCAGCGCGCCCGCTACCCGCGCGAAGACGTGGTCGAACTTCGTGGACGGCTCCGGGAAGCCGAACTTCGCCTCGCGCAGATCGCGGACTCGGAGCTCCCGATGTTGAGCGAAGCCGACGCGCGGCTGGAGAAGGATCTCGAGACCAGAGAACACGCCGCGCGTCTGCGCGAGGGACGGTACGACGAGAAGGTGAACACCGTGCTGCTCGAGCTCGAACGCTCCATGGCCAAACTCACCGAAGACCGCGAACTGCTGCAAGGCATCCGCGCGTTCGTCCGCGTCGTCCGCCAGTCCTGACGCTCAGGACTGCGATTCCCACAGCCAGCACTGCGATTCCCACAGCCAGCACTGCGATTCCCGAGGCCAGCACTCGTCTCGCACGACCCGACCTCAGAGAGGCGACGCAACTTCGTGGCCGTACTCCTCCGCGAGTCGGATCACATCGCGCGGCTTGGGAGGTTTGAGGAGCAAACCGTGGGCGCCGAGCGCGCTCGCCCGTTGTCGATCCTCGGGCTCGGCGGACGAGGTGTGGAGGATGATGGCCGGCGGCAGCGTGTTCGGCTGGTAGCGCTCGAGGAACTCGAATCCATCCATCCGCGGCATGTTGATGTCGAGCAAGATGAGATCGGGCACCGGCCGCCCCTCGAACAACTCCGCGCAGCGTTTCGGATCCCGCAGAATCTCGAGCGCGGCCTCCCCGCCGTTCGCCACGGCCAGGGTCCCGACGCGGCCCGTCGGCATCCACTTCAGACGCACGAAGTGGGCGTCCGCCGGGTTGTCGTCGATGACGAGGACGGATCGAAGGATCTTCATGGCGGCTCCGGTGGGGCGTTGGGGCGTGCGAGTCGAACAGAGAAGGTGGCGCCGCATCCGAGTTCAGAATGCACTTCGATCTGGGTGCCGTGTCGCTCGGCCACCCGCGCGCAGATGGCGAGCCCCACGCCGGACCCCTCGAGGTCGGCGTGGCGGTGGAGTCGTTTGAACGGTTCGAAGATGCGCTCCAAGTGTTCGGTTTCGATCCCGAGGCCGTTGTCTCGCACCGACAACACCACATGTTCGCCATCCGGCACGGCGCGCACCTCGACCTGCGGCGCCACGCCTTCGCGGTGGTACTTGAACCCATTGGAGACGAGGTTCTGGAGCAGCTGGGTGAGGAGCACCCGGTTGCCCGTGACCTGTCCCAGAACCGACACGTCGAGCGACCCACCAGTTTTTTCGCGAAGCGGCGCCAGCGTGTCCGCCACCTCGGCCATGACCTCGTCCAGATCGACCACTGCGTCGACATCCACCTCTCGACCCGCGCGTCCGTACGCGAGCAGCGCGTCCAGCAACTGCTGCATGCGCGTGCCGCCTTCGAGCGCAAAGCCGAGGGACGTCTGCTCCATCTCGTTGAGCCGTCCGTCGAGCTGCTCGCGCAGCACCCCGAGGTACGACGTCACCATGCGCAATGGTTCCCGCAGATCGTGCGACGCGACGTAGGCGAACCGTTCGAGGTCCTCGTTGGAGGCGACGGCCTGGGCGTGTTTCTCCTGGAGCTGCGTGGCGGCGAGCTCCGCACGTTCCCGGGCGCGTGCGATCGTGAGAAACAGGAAGAGCAGCACCAGATCGATGGTCAGTCCGGCGATGAGGATCAAGAGCGGTTGAGCAGACGCGGTGGCCCGCGCGAACCCAGGCGTCGCTTGGTAGTCCAGTTGCCAGGTCCGTCCGTAGAAGGGCATCGCCTCCGAGCCCCGGCGTCGGGCCGGGTCGTCTTCGATCTCGTCGAAGGTCACTTCGTCCGCATCCGTCACGCGCACGTCGACCAATCGGGTGTCGCGCGCCAGCACACCTTCCATCAACCGGTGGACGACGAACGGCGCGTACACGAACTGCTTGAACGAATCACGGCGTTCCGCAGCGGTGGCGGTCGGGCCTTCGTACCGGGGCGCGAAGATCAAGAACCCGGGGGTCGGCTCGTCTTCCTGAACCAGGGCGATCGGCCCCGTGATCTGAGTCGTGCCCGACGCCCTCGCGCGGACGGCAGCCTGGTAGCGGTTGTCCTCGTGCGCCATGTCCAGGCCGACCGCGCGGGAGTTGTCGGCCAACGGTTCGACAAAGATGATCGGCAACCACTCGTCCCGTTCGTGTGCCGGAAAGATGTGGAAGTCGGGCCGGTCCAGACGTTGCTGGGCCTCGTAGGCCTGGACGTCGTGGACCTGTTCGATGACCCCGATGCCGTGGATGCCCGGGTAGCGTCGTTCGAGTCGCAGCGAACCCGCGAACCGAGCCCACTCGGCCGTACTGACTTCGCCGCCGAGCGCGTCGATGGTCCCGATGCCAGCGATGAGCGCGTCTTCGTAGGTCTCCATCCGCTCGACGATCAGCGAACGCACCCGATGGGTCTCTTGTTCGAAGCGCGCGTCGGTCTGGTGTCTGATCTGCTGGTCGCTGAACCACCAAGCGGCCGTGGTGACCACAAGCGACAAGAGCAGAATCAACCAGTGGCCGAGGTGGAGGCCCACCCACCGGGCGCGCCGATCCCGTGGGGACGAAAAGTTCAAGCCGAGCGGAACCTACCCAATCTGGGGGTCGCTTGGCAAACCCGCGGAACTCTGCCGGCAGATTTCCTAGCGTGCTGGGCCAAATCGCAGGGTGTACGCGTATCGCACGTCTCCCCCGCTTGGGGAAGCGCCCGCGCGCATCCGCTGTCCAGCGTGCCGCACACACCGGTTGAAGTGGCTGTCGCCGATGTGCTGGGCTTCCACCCGCACGCGCTGGACCCGACCTCGCCCGTCAACCGTGAAGGAGAGCACGAGGGTGCCGCGCTCGAGGCTGCTGCGCTCCGCCAGTTGGTCGTAACACCGCCCGAGGCGGGCTCCGATCCCATGGACCATCTGCCGTACGGTCGCCACCGGAAGCTGTCCGTGCCCGTCCACCCGTTCACCGACCTGGACGTGTACGTACTGGGTCAACGCGGCGTCCGCCTCGACCCGTTGGGTGTGCGCGTTCTCTTGGCCCACCGCGGCTTCCGCACCACTGTGCTCCTCGACCCGGACCTGCGTCTCGAGGCGCGCCGACCGCGGCACACAGGCGCGCAGCTGCTCCCCGAGGTCGTCGATGCGCTGTTCGATCGACTGAACGGTGTGGGCGGCGGCTTCGCGCAACTCGGTGTCGGAGACGTTGAGCTGCGCCTGGGCCTCGCGCAGCAGCTGCAGCTGGGTGCCGAGCGTGCGGTGCAAACGCGCCACGCAGTCGATCGCCCGCGCCGCGCGCCCCCGCGCCGCTGCGACGTCCGGGGGCTGAGCCTCGGCGGACGTGGCGGAGGTCGCGGCGAAAGTCAGCGCGAAGAGGAGGAGCAGATGGAGCGGTCGCATGGGTACGAAGTGTACAGACGCATGGACCACGTCCGTTGTTCATTTCCTGCCGCCGCCCACGAGCTGGCGCGCTTCACGAGACTGCGGGTCTTCTTTCTTGGCGCCGCTCCCAACCCCGTCCCGGTGACACGGCTGCTCGCTTCGCTCGCCTGCGCCGCGTCGCGCGCCCTCGGGTCCGGTGGGCGCTCTCGGGCCGCGATGAGATGTCAGAAGGGGTTTTCTGGGGGGGCCATGTCCGTCATGGCGGACTCCATCACGATCGGCACTTCCATGACGACGGTCTCCATGGTGGTTTCCATCGCGGTCTCCATCGTGGTCTCCATGACGGTCTCCATCGTGGTCTCCATGACGGTTTCCATCGCGGTTTCCATCGCGGTTTCCATCGCGGTCTCCATCACCGTCTCCATCGCGGTCTCCATCATGGTGGTGACCATGCTCGACCCCATGCTGCTGGCGCGCGCTTCGAGGGAGAGTCGCAACGTGTAGCGCATCGCGTCCGGCGCGGCGCTGAAGTCCTCGGCCCGCACGACCGCGCTGGCCGTCTGTCGGCCGCTCGCTGTCGCGGTCGCCTGCTGTTCGCTGTCCCAGCTCGGCAGCGTGATCTCACCCGGACCGGTGACGGTCTGTCCCGCGATGCGGACCCGCGCCCCTTCGGGATCGGTCACGACCGTCAAGATGTAGGGGAGCGCGGCGAGCTCCGCGTCGATCGGCGGGTTCTCTTCCGCGACCTCGACGGTCTGCTCCGTGGCCGCGTGACCCGCGAGTTGCAGCCGCACGACGACCGACTCGCCGAGCGGCGCTTCGACATCGGCCGGCGTGACGCCGACTTCTTCTCCGTCGAGGAGGATGCGCGCGCCCGCTGGCTCGGAACGAATGGAGAGCGTCGCCATGACGACCTCAGGTTCGACTTCCGGTTCGACCTCGGGCTCGACCTCGGGTTCGACCTCGGGCTCGACCTCCGGTTCGATGTTCGCGACCGGATCCGGCGTCTTTCCGGGCCCGTACAAGAAGTACCAACCGGCGCCGCCACCGACGAGCAGCAGCAAGAAGAGAATGAGCGGGAGTTTGCTGCCGCCTTCTTCTTCTTGAGGCGGGGGCGGATCGGTCTTGAGGGTGCGCTGCTTGGGCGGCGGACGGAAGGAGTCCTTCTTCTCTTCCCGGTCCTTCTGCGGCGCCTCGGCTTGGGCGGACTTCCCAGACTTCTCGTCTTTGGACTTCTTCGCCTCGGCCACGCGTTTGGCTTCTTCGGCCGCAGCCTTCTTGGAGTCGCTGGAGGAGACCGTGTCCGCGGACTCGTCCACGTCGACGTCGAGCGCCTCTTTGCTCTCTTCGGCCAGGTCTTCGATCGACGAGCGATCCACCACGCGGGTGGGCGACTCGTCGAACCCGTCGCCGGCGTCGTCGGGTTCGGCGGCCGGCTCGGGCTTCTTGTCGGCCGCTTGTTTGCGTGCCTTCTCTTCGGCCGCGCGTTTGGCCTGAATCTCTTCGGTGCGTTTGCGGGCGGCTTCCGCCTCCGCCTCGGCTTCTTCCGCCGAGGAACCGCCCGCGCCTGCGAGCGCTTCGGCCAGGAACTCACTCGCGTGTCGAACGCTGGTCCGGTCCTCCGGGGGCGGGAGTTCCGCTGGACCCTCGTCCGGGAACATCGACTCCTTCTCGGAGCCGGTGTCGAAGCGTCCGGGGCCGTCGCCGCGCTTGCTGACGATGTCCTGCACGAGGGCACGGCTCTCCGCGTCCATCTTGATGAACTTGATGCCCATGCCCGGCGGGATCGGGCCTTCGTCCTCCGGCTGCTTGACCCAGACCACGCGGCCCACCCCATGGATGAGCGAGGTCTGGTCTTTCAACTGGAACTCGAACTTGAGGAGGGTGCCCACCTTCAGCGGGCGCTTCGACTTGATGTAGATGCCTCCCCGCGAGATGTCGGCGCTGTACTGATCGACGAAGTCGTCGAGTGTTGCGCTCTTGAAGCGAACCTTGAGTTCGAGGGGTGCTCGTCGATCCTTGCGGGTGTCGGCCATCGTCTCCTGATCCCCGGTCCAAGAAGGTCGTCGGGGCCCTGTCTTTGCCGGGCAAGGTTACTCGGAAGTCACCGGAAACGACAGTCCCGTTTGGTGGACCCCACCAGGTAGCGGATCTCGTCCAAGCCCGCCCGCTGAACGGTCACCGCAGCGGTGGACCATTCGGGCGGCATCGGCTCTCCCGCTCGAAGGACCACGCACTGCCAACCGGTCGTGGCGTGGCGCGCGGATCGCAGTTGGCGAGAGAGTTCGGCGGCGCGCGCTTCCTCCGGAGTGTCCGGTGGGCCATGCAGGCGGCGAGGGATCTCCCGAAGGTGTGGGCGGAGGTGGCGCAACTCGGGCGCGACGTCGAGCAGCGGCGCCAGGGCGAACGCCCGCTGGCGGAGTGCCGGGTGCGGCACTTGGAGCTGGGGAAGGTCGACCCGCACGGCGCGGCCGCCGGTCTCTAGCCAGAGCAGGTCGAGGTCCAAGGTGCGCGCCGACCACCGACCGGCGGCGCGATCGCGTCCGAGGTGTCGTTCGATGGTCAAGAGCGTGGCCAGCAAGTTGCTCGCTGAGCCCGCGAACCGCACCCGCCACGCGGTGTTCAAGAACGCTGGCCCAGCCGGCGCGCCCTCAGGCACGAGCGCTGGTGTCTCGTACACGGACGCTCGGCGTTCGAGCGTCAGCCCCCGTCCAGCAGCGAGCCGCGCGGCGGCGTTCAGGGTGGCCCACCGCGCGCCCAGGTTCGCGCCCACACCGACGATGGCGACCGACGACGGGGTCGGGATCGCGCTACCCCATCTCGGCGACAGCGACCAGGTGGGTCGTCTGGAACAACAACGACGTCACCGATTCCATCTTCGGCTGGCCAGGGGTGCCGTGGTCGTCGACACCAACCGTGCAGTTGCCGAGCAAGACGAAGTCCTGACTCGCCATCAAGTCGTCCGAGACGCGGTGGTCCGCGCCGATCGCCAGCGTGCCCATCACCATGCCGCCGTCGAACAGACAGCTGACCTGCCGCAGTTTGGTCCGGCTGCTCGTCCGCAGCATCGCCTCGATCTTCTCTTCGGTGGTGGGCTCCACGAACACGATGCCCGCCCGCGAGAGCGCGAGGAACTTGAGCTTCGTGTCTCCACCGATGCGAACGTCGGTGAGGTTGAAGAAGGTGTTCTTCGAGTTGAGGAAGTCGAGCAAGGGCATCGACTCGGGCACGTGCAGTTTGCCCTCGATCCAGCCCGCGCGGGTGAACACCCGGACCGGAGACCGTCGCTGAGCTGGTCTGGCGTCACTCATCCTCCAACCATCATACCCCAACTCCGGCCTCGCGGACGCGCGAGTGGCCGCCCATGCGTCGCGAACTGCGTGCGCCCTCCCACGACCATTTTGTCAAACGCCGCGCGGCGGGTTCGCGGTGGCTGACATTGTGTCAGCGCGGGAGGACCCGCCGACTCCGAGATCTGGCCTCGCGGATGGGGCGGAGGCGTTGGTACGCGGGCTGCATTGCACCCGGGCATGCGCAGAATCGCCGTCACCCTCTCCATCGCCGTCGCCGTGCTCCTCGGACTCTCCGCTGTGGCGGACGCGCTCTTCGTCACGGACGAGGAGCGGCTCGAGGCGTTCGTGGATGCCATCAGTGGCGACATCGAGACCGGGCGCATCGACGATGCGCTGAGTTTCATCTCCACGCGGCACGAAGAGGTGGAGCTGCGCGCGCCGGATCAGAACGAGTGGTTCGGGGAAGGCGACGACGCGGAGCTCGGCGCGCTCGCGCGCGAGACTCTGGCGCCGTACCTTGGACAGGAACTGGAGCTCGTGCAGCACTCGGTGCGGGTGCAAGACGACGCCGGGCAGGTGGGCGTGCGTCTGCGCGGACCGCGCGGGCTGATGGATGTCACCTTCGAGCTGCGCAAGCATGGCGAGCGCTGGTACCTGCGAAGCGCCCGCATTCGCTGACGCGTGTTCGGTCCGCGAGCGAGGCGGTCCTAGCGCCCGGCGGGGCGGCCGCTCTTGCGGGGATCGCCGGCGGCGTGAAGCCGCCGAGTCCCGCCCGCCCGCAGGATGTGAATCAGCTGGACCGTGGCCACGTTGTGGATCGGTTCGTGGACGTGGCCGCGCGCGGTGAGCGCCGCAATGGTCTCGGGCGCGAGCTCCGCGAAGGTCTCGCTGCGGAGCTGGTTCGGCGACGCCTGGTGATGGACCCGCGGCGCGACGATGGCCTCGCCCGCGTCCATGCCGAGCAGAAGCGCGTTCATCGCCACTTGCTGGGTGGCGGTCACGATGCGGCTGCCGCCCGACGCGCCGATGCACATCACCGGTCCGTGTGCGTCGAAGACGATGGTCGGCGACATGGTCGACACCGGACGTTTGCCGGGACCCGGCAGGTTCGGTGCGCCGCCGACCAGACCGAAGGCGTTCGCCTCGCCGACCGCACGCGCGAAGTCGTCCATCTCGTCGTTCATCACGAGCCCGCCGGCGGTGTAGCGCGCGCCGAAGGGCAAGTTCACGGTCGTGGTGACGGCGGCGACGTTGCCCTCCGCGTCGACGACGCACAGGTGGCTCGTGCCGGCGTTGTCGCTCTGCACGACGGGGTCGGGTGCGCGCAGCGGTTGGTCGTAGTCCGAGGGCGGCATCGCGAGCCCCGGATGAAACGCGCGCGCACGCGCATCGAGGCGCGCGTCCTGCATCATCTGCGCGAGCGGCAAGGTGACGTGGTCGGGATCGCCGAAGTAGCGCTGCCGATCCTGGAACGGTCCCTTCCAGGACTCCGCCATCGCGTGCAGCAGGCGCGCGTGGGTCTCGGTCTGCAAGTGCGCGTCTTGCATCGGTCGCCAGCGGGCGGGCAGCCGCTCGAGGATCGCGAGGCTCTGGAGCATCGTGAACCCACCGGCGCTCGGTGGAGGCGCGGTCACCCAGCGCAGACCGAAGTGGTTGGCTTCGAGTGGGGTGCGGTCGACAACCGTGTAGTCGCGCAGATCGGCGGCGGTGAAGATGCCGCCGGCCGCGCGGTTCTCGCGCACGATCTGGGCGCCGATGCGGCCTTCGTAGAGCCCGCGCGCGCCGCGGCGGGCGAAGGCTTGCAACGCGCGAAGCAACGCTGGCCGCCGAAGCGTGGCGCCCTCCTCCATGCCGCCGCCCTCGAACCACGTTCGCATCACGCGGTCGCGACGCATCTGATCGCCGAACCCGCCGGCCATGCGCGCCAGCGGCGCCGACACCGCGACGCCACGCTGCGCGAGTGCGATCGCCGGTGCGGTGACCCGCGCGAGATCCAGTTTGCCGAAGCGGCGTACCAGCGCTTCGACCCCGGCCGGCTCGCCCGGCACGCCGCTCGAGAGACCGCCGACTTGAGACGCCGCGTTGGCGCGCCCCGGCATCGGCGGTTCGCGGCCTTCGTAGAGATCGGGCGTCGAGGCGGCTGGCGCGCGCTCGCGGAAGTCGAGGAAGGTGAGCTCGCCGCTGGCCGCGTCGTAATAGAGCGCGAAGCCTCCGCCCCCGAGTCCGCTCGAAGCCGGGTTGGCGACCCCGAGCGCGAGCATGGTCGCGGCGGCGGCGTCCGCCGCGTTGCCGCCCGCAGCGAGGATCTGCGCGCCGGCTTCGGAAGCGTCCGGATGATCCGCGGACACCGCGAACTCGCCGTACTGGGCTTGAAAGGTCTCTGCTGCCGAAAGCGTTTCTGCGGACGGAACCGTCTGACCAGACACATCCTCGCCCGGCCATCCGACGGAGGCACACGCGAGCAAGAGCGCGAGCCAAGCGAACGTTCGGCCGGGGGGGAGCGAGGGGGTCATGGTCGGGTCATTCGGGTGCGGTCGCGCGACGCGGAGGTCCGAGCAGCACGACCTGGTCTCGGCCGAGCAGCCAGAGGTTGCCGGCGGCATCGCCCTCGATGTCGACCAGCTCGGTCGTCGGAAGGCCGCTGTCGTTTCCATAAATGGACCAGTTGGACCCATCGTATTGCACGAGGCCGTTGGGTCCCGCGCCCCAGACGTGGCCGGTGGCGTCGAGCGCCAACGCGATTGGACGGGCGGCCCGGACCGCGGCGGGCATCCGGAACTCGAACGCGCGGTTGAAGTAGTAACCAGGGCCTTCGGCCGCCGCGACCCAGACGCGGCCTTCGCCGCCCACCAAGACGTCGCTGACGACCTCACCACGCACCCCGCGGGCTTCGCCGAACACGACCGCCTGGTGGTTGCCGAGGCGGACCGCGCCGTTGAGGGTGCTGAACCACGCCATGCCGCTCTCGTTGAGATCGATGTTGCCGATGTCGTCGATGAGCTGAAGCGATCCCTCGCCATCGGTGGCGGGGTTGCTGCCGTGGTGGTGGTAGACGACCGGACCTTCGGCGCCGGAGAACACGGCGACGCCGCGCGGGCGGGCGCGCTCTTCGGTGCCGACGCGCACGGCGACCCAGAAGGTCTCGTCGTCGGTCACGCCGAGCATCGGGACCGACGCCAGCTGGGTACCGCTCGGTGCGGCGGCCTCGGCTTCGGGAGCCGCCGGTGCGGCTTCTGGTGCACCGGTCGTCTCGAAGAGGGTGCGCCGCGCGGCGAGCTCCCACTGGTCGGTCGCCCAGCGGAAGATCGAGACCTGGTTGCCGCTGCGGGTCGCCACGTAGACGCCGCGCCGCGCCGAGGCGATGGCCTGCGGAGACCCCGCCTGCGCCGGTGCGTCCATCTTCTGGAGGATGCCGTCGCGGAACCGGCCGATGACGCCGTCGTCGGTCAGGATCCAGGTGTTGCCCCGCTCATCGCTCACGACCTGCAGATCCCGCTGCGCGACCAGATCCTGGCTGCGCAGACGCCGGGGTTCGGGCGCGCCTTCGACGCCCGTGCCGAGCACCGCGACGCCTTGGTTGCGGTCGGCCACGTAGGTCGTGCCGCCGACCTGGCGCACGAGGTAGACGGCCTGACCGGCTTCGGTCAGGGGCGACGCGACGAAGCCAGGCGCTTCGATGCTCGGGTGGTTCGGCGGCACCGCGGCGAGCCGCACTGGACCGCGGGCGGGGAGCGGTTCGCTCGTGTTCGGGTTGTCGCCGGTGGTGATGCGCGCGCCGTAGCTGAGCACGCGGTTGCGGTCGCCGCGGCTGAGGGCCCGAAGCGGAACGCCTGCGCCGCGCGCCGCGTCCTGGATGACGTAGGCGTGCTGCCGGGTGACGAGGACTGCGTCGGCGCCGCGCCGCGAGAGGCCGACCACATGCGGTTCGAACTCGGGGATCGTGTAGCCGTACCAGCGGTTGCCATCGAACCAGCCGAGGTACGCCTCGCTGGTGTTCTGCACGAGGACGAACGCCTGGCCGGGCTGCGCCGGCACGACACCGACGACCCAGCCGGCGGGAATGCCGCGGCTCTCGCCGTGCTCGCGGATGACGTCTTCGGCGTCCTGGTACCAGAGCCCGCGGGTGGTGCCGATCCAGAGGCGTCCTTCCGGGGTCGGCCACAGGCCGGTGCACTGCGCGGGTTCGCCGTAGCCTTCCCACCCGGCGCCGGACCGAAGGCGGGCCACGCCGAGGTCTCCGCAGGCCCAGACGGTGCCTTCGAGGTCGGTGTGGAGGGCGACCACATCGCCGACGGGGGGCTCGGAGAGCGCGGCGCCCGGTTCGGTGCCGCGGAAGGAGAAGAGGCCGGTGGCCGACGCGGCGATCGCCACGCCCTGCGCGCTCACGGAGACGGCGCGCACATCGGGACCGATGCCATCGACGATGCGGGTCGGGCGGGAGCCTTCGGGGTAGACGAGCAGGCCGCGGTCGGTGGCGACGTAGACCGTGGTGCCTTCGCTGGCGATGTCCCGCACCGTGTCCAGATCCGTGAGGGTGCGGATCTCACGGGAGAAGTTGCCGGTCTGGAAGGTCGGCGTGGTCCTCGCGTCCAGCTGGAGGGCCTTGGGTGGACAGCCCGTGGTGAAGCTGAGGGCGAGGAGGCAAAGAGCGGTGTGTTGGAAGTGTGTGCGCGTCACGAAATATCCCGTCGCGCCCTTCTACCCCATTCTGCCCCCAGAGTCAGAGCGCGGCGGCTCGGGTTTCCAGCCAGTCGAGCACGGGGGCTTCGCAGTTCTTGCCGCTGAGGCGGGACATCTGCTGGATCCCGGTTGGACTCGTGACGTTCACCTCGGTGAGTTTGCCGCCGATGACGTCCAGTCCGACGAACACCAGGCCATCCGCCCGGAGCCGCGGCGCCACCGCCGCGATGATCGCCCGGTCAGCGGCGTCGATCTCCGTCGCCACGACCTTGCCACCCACATGGATGTTGCCGCGCAGATCCCCGCCTTGAGGGACGCGCAAGATCGCCCCGAGCGGTTCGCCATCGAGCAAGAGGATCCGCTTGTCCCCTTCGGTAACCGCCTCGAGGAACCCCTGCACCATCGCCAGACGTCGGCCTGCGAGTGTCACGGTCTCGATGCAGGCGTTGAGGTTCGGGTCGTCGAGGCCGAGCTTGAAGATGCCGTGCCCGCCGTGCCCGTCGACCGGCTTGATGACGCCCTTGCCGCCGATGTCGGCCAAGAATTCTTTGATGCGGCCCTTGTGCGCGCTGACCAACGTCGGCGGCATGTGCTCTGGAAAGTGACAGGCGTAGAGCTTCTCGTTCGCGTCCCGCAGGCCGCGTGGATCGTTGACCACGAGCGTCGTGCCCCGCACCGGCTCGAGCACGAGCGAGAGCCACATGTAGTCGTCGTCGAAGGGCGGATCCTTCCGAATGAACACCACGTCGACATCCGCCAGGTCCACGAGCTCTTCTTCCCCGAGCACGATCGGCGACGTGCCCGCATCGCGGCTCATGGTTGCCTGCCGCACCGCCGCGCGGCTTCGGCCCTGAAGCAACTCCACGTCCCGCGGCAGACAATGGTCCACCCGATGCCCGCGCGACTGCGCTTCGAACATCAGGGCGAACGACGTGTCCTCGTCGACGATGACGGTGCCGACCGGGTCCATGACGAAGACCAGGCGCATGGTTTTGGAAGTGGCCATCGGTGGCGTTAGCACAGCCGCGAGGCGGTGGGCACGCGGCGGTCGCTCGCCTCACGCGTGAGGAGACGCGCGTCGGGTTGGTTGCGTTCTTCGCGCGATGCCCGACGATCCCCGCATGTCGATCGTACGCGCCATCCACCCGCTCGGTTTTCCATGGAAGACCTTCGACCCGTTTCTCTTCTGCGTGCATCACGCGGACGCCTATCCGCGGGGGAACGAAGCGATGGGTCCCGACGCCAGCCTCGCCGGACGGCGCCTCGGCATGGACTTCGAGCTGAAGGACGGTTGGCGCATGTACCACGGCGACGTGGTGCCGGGATTTCCGCGGCACCCGCACCGGGGCTTCGAGACCATCACCGTGGCCCGGAGCGGCTTCATCGACCACGCCGACTCCCTCGGCGCGACCGCGCGCTTCGGCCGGGGCGACACCCAGTGGATGACCGCGGGCGCCGGCATCGTGCACTCGGAGATGTTCCCGCTTCGGAACCGCGACCAGGACAACCCGGCGGAGCTCTTTCAGATCTGGTTGAACCTGCCCGCGGAGGACAAGTTCGTCGAGCCCCACTTCAAGATGTTGTGGACCGAAGAGACCCCGCGGCCGGTGCACCGCGACGCGCAAGGGCGCGAGACCACGGTGGAGGTGTTCGCCGGTTCGGTGTCGATCGACGGCGAGACATTCGCCGCTGCTTCGCCGCCGCCGCACAGCTGGGCAGCGCGACCGGATGCGCACGTGGCAGTGTGGACGATTCGAATGCAGCCGGGCGCCGAGTGGACGTTGCCGGCCGGGCCGTCGAACGTGAACCGCACCCTCTACTTCTTCCGCGGCGCCTTGGAGATCGAGGGGGCGTCGATCCCGCTCGAACGCGCGGTTCAGATCGAACCGAACGTGCCGGCGAAGCTTCGGGCCGGCGATGTGGAGACCGAGGTGCTCATGCTCCAGGGTCGGCCGATCGGCGAACCGGTGGCGCACCACGGACCGTTCGTGATGAACACCCACGCCGAGCTGCAGGACGCGATGCGCGACTACCAGCGCACCCAGTTCGGAGGCTGGCCCTGGCCCGCCAACGCCCCGGTGCACCCCCGCGACAAAGGCCGCTTCGCCATCCACGCCGACGGCACCCAAGAAGACCGAGACTGAACCGGGCCGTCCGGCAGAACGCAGCCCCGCCAGTCGAGCGAAGCGAGCCAGGCCTCGAACAGCGCCAGCGAGTCAGGCATCTCCACTGGTGCACCTGCGCAGCCCGCAGGCCGAGCAACTGGTGCACTCCCCGCGTCATAGAGGCGGCGGGAGTGCCTTCACCGCGCGCAGCCGCCAGTTGTTCCCATCGCTCCTTCAGTGCGTCCAAATGCTTGGGCGGCGAGCACGTGAAGGTGCTCTGGACGCCGAATTAGGCCCGCCAGTCTCGCGAAGCGAGCCAGGGCCGTAGCGCAATTAAAGAGGCGAGACGAGGACTTCGCGGCGGCCGCCGGCTTTCTTGCTGGGCGGGCCGATGACGCCCTCTTTCTCCATGCGCTCGACCAGCTTGGCGGCTTTGTTGTAGCCGACGCTGAGCTGCCGTTGGAGATGGCTGATCGAGCAGTAGCCGGCCTGCGCCACCACCGCGACCGCTTGGTCGTACTGTGGGTCGTCGCTCGGCGCGCCGCCTGTGCCGCTGTCTTCGCGGGGCTGCAGGATGCTCTCGTCGTACACGGGTTTGCCCTGCGTGCGCAGGAAGTCGCAGATGCCTTCGACCTCTTCTTCGCTCACGAAGGCGCAGTGCACGCGGGAGAGATCACTGGAGCCCGGTGGGATCATCAACATGTCGCCGCGCCCGAGCAGGTTCTGCGCACCCACCCGGCCGAGAATGGTCTTGCTGTCTTCGCGCTGGCTGACCTTGAAGGCCATCCGAGCCGGGAAGTTCGCTTTGATCATGCCGGTGATCACGTCGACGCTCGGACGCTGGGTCGCGAGGATGACGTGGATGCCCGCAGCGCGCGCCTTCTGCGCGAGGCGCGCGATGCACGCTTCAACGTCTTTGGCCGCGACCATCATCAGGTCGGCGAACTCGTCGACGACCACCACGACGTACGGCAGCTTCTCCGGCATGACGGGCGTCACCGTCTCGCCTTCGGTCGGCTCGTGCCACGACACGGTGCCGTTCTCGTCGACGCCACGGATCTTGCCCACTTGGCGCGGCATCACCTTCTCGGGCGCGAGGTCTCCGGCGAGGACCTTCTCGACCCGCCGGTTGTAGCTCGAGATGTTCCGCGCGCTGGCGTCGGCGAAGAGCTGGTAGCGGCGCTCCATCTCGTCGACCGCCCACTTGAGTGCGAGCGACGCCTTGTTCATGTCGGTGACGACCGGCAACAGCATGTGCGGGATCGCGTTGAACATCTTCAACTCGACCACCTTCGGATCGATCATCAACATGCGGACTTCTTCGGGGGTCTTCTTGTACAGAAGCGAAGCGAGCATGACGTTCAATCCGACGGACTTGCCTGAGCCGGTGGCACCCGCGACGAGCAGATGCGGCATCTTCGCCAGGTCGCCGTAGACCGGCTGTCCCGCGATGTCCTTGCCGAGCGCGATCGGGAGCTTCGCGTCGAACTTCTCCCAGCGCTCGTCTTCCAGAATCTCCCGAAGAAACACGGTCTGCCGGTCTTCGTTCGGCAACTCGATGCCCACCCGCGCCTTGCCCGGGATCGGCGCGACGATGCGCACCTTCTGTGCGGCGAGCGCCAGCGCGAGGTCGTTCTCGAGGCCCGCGATCTTCGAGATCTTCGTGCCGCTCTTCGGCTCGAACTCATACATCGTAACGACCGGACCCGGATGGATCTCATCCACCCTTCCCTTGACGCCGTACGACTCGAGCTTCTCGGTCAGCCGTTTGGCGTTGTCGCGCAGAACGGCTGGGTCGATCCGAATGCGTCCGCCCTGTTGTACGTCCAAGAGGTCCAGCGAGGGCAGCTCGAACGCGCCGTGGGTCGGCTTCGGGGTGGTCGGCTTCTTGGCCTTGGGGAGCGTCGGTTTCGGCGCGATGATCCGCGGACCTTCATCCTTCTTCGACTTCTTCTTCGCTTTGGGTTTCGGCGCTTCGTCTTCGGCTTCGTCTTCCTCGAGATCCTCGACCTCTTCGACGTCGTCTTCGGTCGCGTCGTCTTCGGACTCGGCGGGCGAGGGCTCGTCGAGCATGGAGTCGATCGTGTCTTCGTCGACGATGCGCGGCGCGTCGGCCCGCTCGCGTTCTTCGCGCTCTTGCCGCTCGAGTTCGCGCGCCTCGCGCCACGCTTCCAGCACCGCGCTGGCGCCGTCGCGCGCACGGACGCCGGTCGCGCGCGTCCACTGCCACCCCTTGCGGAGAGTGGCGGTGACCGACACCGGCGTGCGCAGCACCATCGTGACGAGCAAGATCGTCGTGCCCACGACGTACGCGCCGGCGTCGCCGAAGAGCGAACGAAGGACCTCGCCGAGCACTTCGCCGAGCACCCCACCCGGAAGATGGCCGCCGTAGACTTCGCTCCCGAAGAGCGCGAGGTGCAACATGCCGCAGCCGACGAGCACGATCACCAAGGTCGAGACCACCGTCGCGACACCGAGCACCGCGGAACGGCCGCGGAAGAGGCGCCAGGTCATGAACCCGAACTCGATCGGGATCACCCAGCCAGCGACCCCAAAGGCGCCAACGAGCATGCCCGCGACGCCGGACCCGACGGGCCCGACCAGGTTCTCGCCACCCCGTGCGTCGTACGAATAGAGCGAAAGGGTCGCCAAAATGGCGATCGAGGCGGTGACGAGCCCCACGACCTCCCAGCGGCGCGCGACAGGCGCGGCCAGGTCACCGTGGGCAGATGTAGTCTGATGTGCGCTCAAGTAGGAGACACTCCTCCTTTGCAGGCTACGGATCGGGGGCCAGGCGTCAACAAAACGACACGCCGGACCCGCTGCGTTCCACCATCGCCTTTTCCCGGCGATCGACCCCGGAGAGAAGAGATCGGGACATCAACGGTTACGGGGCTTTACAGAACGGGTGTGGTTCCGTCTATCATGCCGACCTTCAAGCGGGCCCACGCGGGCCAGGCGAAAGAACACATGCGACTTCCTGCTGCCCGAGGGGGCGTACCGGCCCTCCTCCTCGCCATGTTGGCGTTCACCTTGCTGTCTGGCTGTAAGGTGACGTCAGACGACATCGAGTACTGGAAGGGGACCGTCAAGGGCCCCGGAAAGATCGTGGCGGTGCTCTCATCTGAGCGCTACCCGCTCGAGCTCCGAACCCAAGCGGCGCTCGCGCTCATCGAGATGGAGCGCAACGACGTCAGTGGCGTCGGCGAACTCCAACGCGCATTGCAGGCGTTGCAGAGCACCAACCCGGAGGTCACCCAGCAGGTGGTCGACGGCATGGTGCCGGGTCTGCAAGCGATGATGCGCGGCGGCGAGAGCGCGCCGGGCACCGAGGAGGGTGGTCCGCCCTTGTCTCAGCAGCGCGCGAAGGACGCAGCGTACATCTTGATTGCGTACGCCAGCCCCGCGTCGAAGCAGCAACTCATGAGCGCCGTGATCGGATGGTACGCGGTGGACTTCGCGGACCGATCGCTCTCCGGCGACTACAGCGCGGAGCAGGTCGTGCGTTCGCTCGGTGCACCCGCGGCGGGACTCTTGGTGGACGCGTTGAACAGCCATCAGCCGCAGCGCGCGATGGTGAAGATCGCGCAGCTCATCGGACAGATCGGCGACGCCGCCACGAAGCAGCGGGCGGGCGAACGCCTGGTCGAGATCGAACGCGAGATGGAGAGCGACGACTTCATCAACTGGCTTGCCAGCAAGATCACCGACTCGTTGACGGAGCAGGGCCGCGAAGCGCCGGCCGACCGCGTGCGCGGCATCGCGCTGCTCAACCGCGAGAACTTCATCAACGACGGCGCGCTGCCGTCGATGAAACATCTGGCCGGCGTGGACGCCGTGCGCAACCGACTGCTCGAGATCGCCTCGACCGTGCCGCCCGAAGGCACCGCCCAGCCGATGGTCGTCGCGCTGAACGAACGCCGCCAGAAGGCGCTTCAGGCGATGGAAGGCAACGCGTCCGAAGCGCAACTCACGCAGCTGCTCGACCTGGCGCTCGACGAAGACAACCCCATCAACGTGCGCGACTACGCGTTCGACCGGGTGGGTGACATTCGAAGCCGGGCGTCGATCCCGCGCCTCTGGCCGCTCGTGTCCACGTCCGAGAACGAAGACTTGCCGAAGCGCCTTCGGTGGCGCGCCGGTGAGCTCGTGCTCGCGATCGGTGGCTCCGAGATCGTCGCCGAACTGTTGACCCGCCTGCCTTCCGACAACGCCGTCGAATACGAACCGGACGAGCTGGAAGGCTACGCGACGCAGATGAGCCAGATGACGCCGCTCCCGCGCGACATCATGGTCCGCCAGCTCCGCTCGCCCAACTGGTACGCCCGCGTGGCCGCGCTTCGTTTCTTGGAGCGACGCGGAACCGCCGAGGACATCCCCGCGATGCAGCGGCTCGTCAGCGACCGCGCCGCGACCGTCGGCAAACGATGGGAGCTGCGTGAGATGCAGACGGTGGGCAAGGTCGCGGAACACACGATCGCCGCCCTCCGGGAACGGCTGGCCGGTCCTGCGGATGCAGGTGCGACGGCCATGGATGAATCCCCCGAAGGTGGCGACGCGCCCGCCGAGGAGTGAAGGTGGAGCGGTGACCCACGATCAGACCAAAAAGACGCTCCGAAGTTTTCAGTGTCGCGACTACCTCTGGGAGATCTTCGGACAGATGAGCGGCGAGCTCGAATGTTCGGTGGACTACCTCATCAACGAGGCGATGCGCCAGTACGCGCGCTCCCGGAACTACGGCGTGCGCGGCACCTCTCAACCCGGGATGCCCCGCGCGGTTCCGCCATCGGCGGCGCCACCACAGGCTGCGCCCGCACCCCGCGTCGGCATGCCCCAAGCGGGTCCCCCCGCTGGCATGGCGCCGCCGCCCTCGGGCCCTGGCATTCCATCGCTCGGTCGACCTTCGAAACCGGCGATCCCGTCCGCGCCTCCGCCGCCGCCCTCCGCGGGTCCACCCGGCTACGGTGGCTACGGCGGAGCCGCTCCGCCCTACAGCGCACCGCCTCAAGCGCCCCAGTACGGCGGCGCACCTTACCCGGCCCCCGGACCCTCGAGCTACCCGCCTCCGCCCGCGCGGCCGAGCGCACCCCCGCCGCTTCCCGGCGCACCCCAAGCCGCCTACGGCGGCGGACGCCCCTCGCTCTTCGTGATCTTCAACGGCCAGAAGATCCCCGTCGCCAAAGACGAGTTCGTCATCGGTCGCGGCAGCAAGACCGCCGACCTCCCGATCAAGGACGGCAACATCAGCCGTCGTCATGCCGCCGTCGTCTTCCAGGGCGGCGCGTTCTACATCAAGGACCTCGGCAGCACGAACGGCATCGAGTACCAGGGCCGTCGCATCGACAGCAAGCGGATCGAAGAGGGCGACCTCGTCCAGATCTGCGACTACCAGCTCCGCTTCACGTACCGCTAGCCCCAGTCACGGGTCAACCGAGGCGCCGTCGCTACTGCGGGCTGGTGGGTTCGGCTCGGCTGCGCAGATCCTCGAGGCCCGTCGCGATGGCGGTCTGACGGGTCACGAGGCGGGCACGCTGGGTTTGCATGCGCTCGATCGCGGCGGGATCGGTGACGGTCGGGAGGCGTTCGTCGAGGGACGCGAGCAACCGGTCGACCATCTCGAGCGAGCGGGTCCAGCGCACGATGCTGCGGCGGATCTGTTCTTCGGAGGTCGTCGGTCCGACGTTCTCGGTCGCGTGCGGGTCGTCCCTGTCGTCGACGGGCTGGGGCGGTTCGTCTTCGGGTGGCGCGACTTCGGGCTCGGCCGCTTGCGCCACTTCCTCGGTCTCTGCCCCGACGCTCGGGTCGCCGATCTCGCCAGCGAGCTCTTCCATGAGCGCATGGATCTCTTCGAGCTCCCCGGCAGGCACCGGGTCGCCTAGATCTGCGACCGCCGTACCAGCATCCGGTTCCTCGGTGATCGACTCCGCCACCCCCGCGTCGCTCACCGCCGGCGGCGGATCGGGCGTGTCCAGGAAGATGTACACCGCGACCGCGACCACGATCACTCCGAGACCCACGACTGCCAAACGCATGACGCCGGTGTGCCACGCAGCCGCAGGCCGCGCACGCGGGCGCATGCGCCGACGTCGCGCTCAGCGAATGCTGGTGCCCGAGGGCCCGTCGATCATCCGGCTCGACGACGGCTGGATCTCGGTGCCGGCCGCCGGCTGAATCGCCATCGAAGGCGCCGCCTCAATCGGCCGAGCACCCGCGTACGAACCTTCGTACGCCATGCCGGTGCCAGCGTAGCTCTGTCCGCGCTGTAGTTCGAAACCGGTGCCCGCGGTCGGCCCAGCGGAGACGTCTTCGGTGCGGTCGGTGATCGTGCGGGTGCCCCGGAACACCAACTCGGCGGTCACGGTGCGCTGCTCGACCGGCCCCCGAAAGCGTCCCGCCTCGATGCGCCGACGGAAACAATCGGCGGCCGCGCTCGGCACCCCGGACACGCGCGCGCGGGTGACGATGCCGGTTTGGGTGACCACCGCGGACGCGCGCAACCGCACCTCTTCCTGATCGCCGAGGTCGCCACAACCCGACGGCCCGCCCACGAGTCCGCGCAGTTCGGCGGAGAGATCGCGGGGGGGCGCCGGGGTGGGAGGCGCTGGGATCTCCACCCGCTCGGTGACCCGAATCGGTGGGTTCGTGTGGCGCTGCAGCGGCGGCTGAAAGACAGGCCGTCGCGGCTCCGGCCGAGGCGACGTCGCCGCGTGAGGCGCGCGGGGCTCGCCGATGCCGCGGGGTTCGGTGGTGGGTCCACCCTCGCCCCCACAAGCCACGCAGACCAACAACACGCCCGAGAGGAGCACTCGAAACCCACGCAGCGAAGCGGAGCCCGGCAAACGGAAGCGCGCCTCGGGGAGGGGGTTTGGAGGCGGCGCCCCCACTAGAAACAGAACCGGCACCTACGCAGTATGCGTCAGGTGCCGGCATTCCTCACGTTCGTGGTGCGCGGAGCACCCGAGCGTCGATCAGAGTTCGGCGCGGAGAAGCGCCAGGTCGAGTGCGATGTGCATCGGGCGGGTGCCGCGCTGGTCGAGCACGTGCAGCACGCCGCGGCCGGAATCGATGGCCATGCCGGCCACATCCTCGATGCCGAGGGAGCTCAGGTCGAGCACCGCACGTTTGGCACCGGTCTCGAAGACGATCGTGTGCAGCATGCTGCCGTCGGCCGCGAGCAGAGTCGTGCCCGCCTCACCGCGGCCGAGCACGACCATGCCGCCGGCGCTGAAGGACGCGTCGCCGAGGTTGCGGAACTCGAGTTCGGTGCCGGTCACGCGGTCGAACGACGCGACCTCGGAGAAGGTGCCGAGGCCGTCGGTCTGCTGGACCGTCTGCGGCTGCGCGTAGAGCAGTCCGGTCTCGTGGTCGAACGTCACCGCGCGGGCGAGCTCGCTGGTCGGGATCGGCGTCTGGGGCGGATCCTCTTCCCGGATGTCGTCGTCGGGCAGGTAGCAGAAGTGCTGGGTCAACTCTCCGGTGGCCACGTCGAGTTCGAATCCCATGTCGATGGTGGTCAGCGCGAAGCGGCCCTCGCCGAGCGAGACGACGTCTTCAAACGTGGCCCCGGTGCGGGCGCGGAAGCGGATGGTCCACGCGCCGTCCACTTCTTCCATGAGCACCCCATCGCGGGTGAGCACGAAGAGCTGTCCGTGTTCGTCCACCGTGACGCCGGTCATGTAGCCGACATCGACGAGCGAACGCTCGGATTGCACGAGGCTGGGATCGGCTGGCTGCACGTCGGATCCACATCCGAACGAGACGAGGAGGGAGACGAGGAGGGCGAAGGAGCGGACGGTGCGAAGCATGGGGAGAACCTGTAGGGGTGTGCCGTAGTGGGTCACGGCGCGGTGTCTGCGGGGATCTCTGCAGGACACGTGCCGGCGGCTTGCCCACAGGCAAGCCCCCTTGCCCTTGCCCTTGCCCCTGCCCTTGCCCGTTGCTCGACGCGGCATCGGCTTCGGCTTCGGCGTCGGATTCGGCTTCGGTTTCGGGGTCGGATTTCGGCTTCGGCTTCGGCTTCGGAGTGATCGGGCACGGGCACGGGCACGGGCACGGGAACCGCACTCCTTCAGGGTCGGCATCGGATTCGGCATCGGCTTCGGCGTCGGCTTCGGTTCACGCGTCCAGAGAAAACCCGCGCCGCGCGAGCGCCGGTCGGATCCGCCCTTCCACGCACCGCAGCGCGACCTCCCGCCAGCTCGTGGCGGGCAACCAGCCGAGTTCCGAGACGGCTTGCGCACGTGGCCCCGTCGGGTCCGGGGGCAAGCGGTCGAGACCACGCAGCGCATCGGAGAGCGCGCGCGCCGCGGTGGCGCCGAGCACCTGCTTCTCGGCGTCGGTGAACGGTTCGAGCCAGTCGAGGATCCACTCGCCGACCCGCGCGTGTGGCGCTTCGTCGCGCACGATGCGGGTGAGCACCGCGTGCACCAGCGGATGCGCGCTGCCGGCCGCGGTGGCCGCGAGCAAGGGCACACTGAACGCTTCGCCGACCAGGCAGGTGTGCACCGCGAGCGCCGCCAGCCGCATGCGCGCGGACCCGGGCAGTTCCGGCAGCCGGGTCTCGACCTCGAGCGGCGCTCCGCCGCCAAGACACATCGCGATGCGTGCGTTGAGCTCGGCGTGCAGCAGCTCGTCCGACACGAACCCGGCGGTCACGCCCACCAGATCGAGCGGCGCCCGCAGCTCGAGCAGCGTCTCGGTCATCGCCGCGAACTGCAGCGCGGTGGCGTGTTCGAGGTACGCGCCGTAGGTCCAACTCGCCCGAGCCCGCTCGACGAGCAACGGGTCGTAGGGCGCGGGAGACAACGTGTCCCAGTCGAACTCGGGCATGGGCCGCGCTCGGCGGAACCGGCGCGCGCTCTGACCGCCGCGCCACGAGAGTTCGAAGTTCATCCCGCGTCGTCCGCCGGCGCGTCCGGTCGGTCTTCCGCATCGCGGTCTTCGTCGCCGTCTCCCTCGGTGGGTTCGTCGTAGCTCGGGTACTTGGAGTTGCCGGCAGGCGTGTCGCTGGTCTGCGCGAACGCAGTGGTTCCGAGCAGCGGGGTGGCGAGCGCGACGAGCAAGAGCGTGGTCTTCTTCATGAACCCAGCATGGCGCGCCGATCCGAGTCGCGACGTAAGGGCTCGGTAAAGGATGGGCGCTGCGGCAGAACCGCAGTGCTGTCCTTCCGAACGACGCGCAGTCCCGGACCAACCGCAAGGGCAAGGGCAAGGGCATGGGCAAGGGCAAGGGGACGCACGCTGGCGCGTGCGTCAGTCGCAGGTGTGGCCGAGGTCGAACTGGGCGCGGATCTCTTCGGGGGTGAGCGCCCGATCGTAGATCGCCAGTTCGTCGATGTCGGCGTCGCAGACGATGGCGTGGAGGTACCCGAGGCCGGTGTCGAGGTCGCCGTCGCCGGTCCGGACGAAGTCCGCCGTGTCGGTCGAGTTGGCGAGCACCCCGTCGACGTAGATCTCGGCGCGGGTGGGCGGCAACAGGCGCATGCCGACGTGGTGCCACTCTCCGTCGAGCAGCACCGGGTCGGTGGTGAGGCGGGTGGTGCCGCCGCTGTTGTTGGCGGAGAGCAAGAGCGTGCCGTCGTCGCGGTATCCGAACCGGAACCCGTAGACGTCGAACCGCTCCGAGATGATCAACGTGTTGCCGAACGACGGCGGGTGCACGTCGTGCACCCGAACCCACTGAGTGATCGAGAGCGGCGACATCGTCATGGTCGCGTCAAGGGTGTCGGGCAGGCGCAGCGCCGCGGCCGTGTTGTCCGAACCGTAGCCAAAGTACACCGAGGTCGACTCGTCCCCGGCGATCGCGCCTTCGCCGGCCAGCACTGGGGCGGGCGCCGTGCCACGGTAGGTGCCGTCGTGTACGCCCATGTCGTCGACCGCGGTCGGGCTGCCCGCCGCGTCGTCGAAGCGGTAGTACGCGACCGGACTCTGCCCGCGGATCAAAGCGCCGTAGTCCACCGAACACGCCGGCACGTCGGGGCCGACGTCCGCGGGTGCGTCTTCACCCGGCGCGTCTTCACCCGGCGCATCTTCGCCCGGTGCGTCCATGCTGGGCGCGTCCACGCTCGGCGCGTCGACGCCCGCGTCCACGCCGCCCTCACAACCGCAGCGCGACAACGAACACGCCCCGCGGCTGGTCGCGCGGACCACCACGTCGACCCGCTGGCTCTCGCCGGCACGGACGTCCAGCTCGGTGCAGCCGTGTCCGATGACCCCGCACGCCGCACCGACGGCCACCACCGAGATGGCCTGTGTGCCGGTGTCGAGCGGGATCTGGATCGTGCCCATGCCGGCGCGGGTCACGATGCTTCGGGCCCGCACCGAACCTTCGATCCCATCGGTTGGGCAGCGGTCCATGACCTCGACCACGACCCGCTCGACGCGTTCTCCGAGGGCGTCGGGTTCGAAGTCGACCGCCACCGTGTAGTCGGAGTCCGCAGTGCAGGCGACCAGCGCCAGCATGCCCAGAATCGAAGCCAACGACCGCGCCACCACGAGCGCAGGGTACACGGTCCGGCGCCATCGGGCCCTTGCCCGAATCGGTCAGCGCCCGATCGGTCCGCGCCCGATCGGTCCGCGCCGGATCGGTCAGCGCCGGATCGGTCAGCGCCGGATCGGTCCGACTCGAACCAGCCCGCCCGGCCGCACTCGAACCGGCACCCGCTTGGTGGTGCCGTCCGGCCAGACGAACGTCAGCCGCTGCCGGCCACCCGGGAGCGACACCCCCGCCAGCGGGGTGGTCCCGAGCCGACGGCCGCGGAACCGAACCTCGGCGGAGGGCACGGCCACGATGTTCACCCGACCGGGCGCAGCCGACCGGCGCTCCATCGTCTCCATCGTCTCCATCGACATCGTCTCCGCGGACTCCATCGACATCGTCTCCGCGGACTCCATCGACATCGACTCCGCGGGCTCCATCGTCGGATCGACGTCGGGCGGGTCGACGGCCTCTTGTGCCATGGATGCGACGTCGGCGGGTGTCGGCGTGCCGTGTGCTTCCGCCATGGCCGATTCGGGCGGCCCGGTCTCCGTCGTCCCACCCACCTGGTCCGCGACCACCGTCGGCGCAGGCGCATCCGCGCGCGACCAGAGTAGAAACCCGGCGGCCAAGCCGACCAGCACCGCGAGCGCCACACCGATCATGACGAGCAGCGGAGAACGTTTCGGCGCCGCTTCGGCCGGCACCGACGGGAGCTTCGGCGGGAGGGTGTCGGCGAGAGGAAGCTTCGGCGTGCTCATCAGACCCGAGGTGCTGATGTCGTCGGCCGGCATGAACCCCGACGTGTCGTCGTGTTCGAAACGGTCCTTCATCCACTCGGCGATCTGCGACGCGCCGCTTGGCTGACCGAGTGCGTACAGATGTTTCTCGAGGCGGTCCGCCATCTCGAGGGCGCTTCCGAGGCGTTTGGAGGGATCGCGCTGCAGCGCCTCTTCCACGACCAGCTCCACCGCCGGGGCGATGTCCGCCTGAAAGGTCCGCACCGGCGGCACCTCGCGGCTGAGCACGCGGAGCATCGTCGTGGCTTCGGTGTCCGCGCGGAAGAGCCGGCGCCCGGTCAACGACTCCCAGAGCACCACCCCCAGCGACCACACATCGGCGCGACGGTCCACCGCTGCGCCCTGAATCTGCTCCGGCGACATGTAGGCCACCTTGCCGCGCACCTGCCCGGGCGCGGTCGCTTCGGTGAGCCGGCCCTGCGCATGCGCGATGCCGAAGTCGATCACCTTCACCGCGCCGCTGAAGAGCACGTGAATGTTCGACGGGGACACATCCCGGTGCACGATCGACAGCTCCGCGCCGTCCGAACCCTTGAGCTCGTGGGCGGCGTGCAGCCCGCGGGCCGCCTCCACCACGACCCGGATCGCGAGCCAGGCAGGGAAGCTCTCTCCGGCGCTGTGTCCACGCGTGAGCAAGCGGGTGAACGACTGACCATGCAGCCACTCCATCACGAGGTAGGGCGTGTGGTTCGACATGCCGAAGTCGATGACGGCGCCCACGTTCTGATGCTGGATGCTGGAGACGACGCGCACCTCGTCGAGGAACATCCGGCGGAAGACGGGAATCTGCGCGAGGTGCGGATGGATGATCTTGATCGCGACCGTGCGGCCCCCGACCTCGCTCTCCATCGTGGCGCGGTAGATGGCGCCCATGCCTCCGACCGCGACCTGCTCTTCGAGCACGTAGCGATCGACCCGCGTCCCCCGCAGATCGGAACTCAGATCGCCGGGACCCGGCGCATCCTCAGCCGCCGCCACCGAAGCCCTCCACTTCGATGCCGCTGAGCTGAGGCGACTCGGAGCCACCCAGGACGAGCGCCAGCACGATGCCGATCGCGGCCGCGGCGAGCACCGCGCCGACGATGCCGAGGATCAAACCGACCCGGGGGCCATCGGTCTCTTCCGGCGCGACCACCACCTGTTCGGTCACGACCAGCGGCGCGATCACGAGGGACTCCCGGACGAGCTCGCCGCCACTCTCCGATTGCAGCACCGCCTCGCATCGATCCTGGGTCGCGCGAAGCTCGACCCGGGCTTCGCCGTCCTGTCCCACGACCTCGTCTTCGCCGCACTGAAGCACCAACTCGGCGCGCAGGTGCAGGGTGCCGGTCTGGCGGGCGACCACGAAGCGCACGTTGGGATCGGTTCCGTCCACCGCGAGTTCGATCTCGATCGGCTCGACCTGCCCGCGCAGCGCCTCGACCCGTTCGGTCGCTTCGCTGGGCGAGCCCTCCGGAAGCTGGGCGTCGGCGTCGAGGGCCAGCGCGTCCTGGGCCCACTGCTCGGCTTGCGCGTCGTCGCCCATCACGGAATCGATGGCCGTCAGGTACATGAGCGATGCGACGAGCTCGCCGCGGTCTTGGGCCTCTGCTTCCAGTGCCTCTGCGAACACCGCTCGGCTGCCTTCGAAGTCCGCCTCCAGGAAGAGCACCCGGCCCCGCTCCACGACCGACTGCCCGAAAGCGACGCTCGAGGCGAAGAGCACGAGCAGGACGGCGGAGAGGCGCATTCGGCGATGGTGCCACACTCCGTCTCGGTTGGGCTCCGCTGCACAGGGTGGCCTCACCCGGGATCTCCGCCCCGAAGTCGATGTGCGAGATCCGGACCGCCCTCGCAGAGCACTCGGGCGGTCTGTCCGGCCAAGAGCTGCAATCGATCGATGAAGCGGTGGTCGTGTTCCGGGGTCTCGAGGTGGGCGATCTCGTGGAGTACGACGCCCAAGGTCGCGGGGTCGAGGATGTCGTCGAAGCGAAGGGGTGCCCGGACGTTGAACGAGAGGATGCGCGCGTCGGCGTCGCAGGTGGCGTCCTCGAGCAACCCGGCGTCGCTCGGGTCCGCGGCGAAAAACCGGACCCGCACCACCCGGCCAGCCACGCGCCGCGCGAGCCACCGGACCGACTCCGCGAAGCGCGCTTGCACCGCGTCCGGCTCGACCGCTTCGCCCGCGAGTTCGGCCGAGCGGCGGCGCACGAAATCGTCGGCGGTCTCTACGACCCGGCCGAGCGCGAGGTAGGCGCCGTGCGGAATCGTGGCGATCTCGATCACGTGCGCCCCGAGCTGCCGGGCGCGGTCGTTGGCGCGGCTCGTTCCGCCGAGCACCGCGCCGCGTGGGAACGCGCGGCTCACATAGGCATCGAGCACCGAAGCTTTCATCGGGAAGCGGGCGATGACTTCATGAACCCAGTCGGCGCGCAGATCTTTGGTCTCCAGATAGCGGTGAATCATTGACTCGAGCAGCAGCGCTTTCAGGCTCATCTCGAACCGTTCGGGCACCCCGTCCCGGTTGCCGAGCAGCGGCACGCGCTGCCCGATGTCGACGTGCCAGGGCACGTTCCAAGACTGGATCGGGACCCCCATCTCGAAGAGGTGCGCGGCCTGTCCCCGGCGGACGGAATAGATCGAGACCGGGGCGGCGCCCATGATGGCGCGCTCGACCCCGCCCGCCAGAGACACGGTCTCGAGCTCGCACGACGCGAGCGTGAGCACCGTGCGCGGAGACCGCACCGCGCGGCCGTCGACCCGCAAGGTCGTCTGGGGCGGTGGAATGCACAGGCGCAGCACCCTTCGCGCGTCCTCGAGTTCGGCGGGCGCGAATTCGCGGTGCAGTTCGATGCGGCTGCCCCGCGTACGATCGTTGGTCTGGCTGTGGCGACCGTCCGCATCGAAGGCCACCGTCGCGCCCACGGTCGAGACCACGGCGGACTCCATCGAGGCGATGAGTTCCTTGAGGCCGCGCCCGAGTCGTCCACGTTTGCGCGGGTCGGCGTGTTTGTCCGAAAGGAAGACGGTGTAGACGAGCCGCCCGTCCGCGAAGCCGGCCTCTGCGTCGTCTTCGACGACCACCGCGCCCTCGGTGAGGGTCAGGTGCACATTGCACGCCTGCGCATCGAACGCGTTCTGCACCGCTTCGAGCAGCAGCCGGCCCAGCGGCCTCGACTCGGCCCGCTGCCTCCACCCCTCGTGGGAGATCTCGAACCAGCCCTTGCGTCCTGTCCCGCCCACGCCCGTTCAGTGTGGCACCCGATCGCGCACCGCGCCCGCCACCTGGCGCACGGGGTGCTGGTAGGATGCGGAGGTGACGCGGCGTGAAATCGTGCGGGTGTTCGAGCGGCTGGCATTTGCGGCGGAGCTGCGGTCGGATCCCCGCGCGAGTGCGTGGAAGGGCGCGGCCTGGGCGCTGCGCCAACTCGACGAAGATCTCGCGGTGCTGCTGGAGGAGCGCCGCCTCGCCAAGGTGCGGGGCATCGGACCGAAGTCGGCCGCGCTCATCGCCGACCTGCTCGACGGCATCGAGCCGGGGGTCGTGAAGGAGATGGAGTCCGCGCTTCCGGAGGGGCTGTTCGAAGTCCGCACGGTCAAAGGGCTCGGCGCGAAGAAGATCAAGACGCTCTGGATCGACCTCGGCATCACCACCCTCGGCGAACTCGAGTACGCCTGCCGGGAGAACCGGCTGGTGACACTCAAGGGATTTGGCGCCAAGACCCAGACCAAGGTGTTGGAGCAGATCGAAGAGGCCCGTCGCAACGCGCGCAAGCGCCGCCGCGATCAAGCGACCACCCTCGCGCTGCAGCTGCTTGCCGGCGTCCGGAAGATCCCCGGCGTACTGCGCGCGGAAGTGGTCGGCGACCTGCCGCGCGGACTCGAGCTGATCGAGACCTTCTCCCTGCTCGTGGCCGCGGCGCCGGACGCCCTCGCGACGTTGCCCGAGACCGTCGCTGAAAAACTGAAGGCGCCGGCGGACGTCGCCATCGTGTGTGTGTCGCCGAACGACTTCGGCCGGGTGTCGATCGAGCACACCTCGGACGGGGTCCACCGAGACGCCCTGCGCCAACACGCGACCTCGATCGGCGTCGACTGGGACACGCTGGCGGCCGAGCGCGCAGACGCGGTCTACGAAGCGCTCGGGCTCTGGCCCACCCCGCCCGAACGCCGCGACAACGCAGTGCTCGTGCAGCGCGGCAGTCCACCGATCGAATACGTGACGCGGGCGTCGCTTCGCGGCGCACTGCACAACCACACCACCGCGAGCGACGGCAGCCACTCCCTGCGCGCGATGCGGGACGCCGCCGCGGCCGCCCAGCTCGCGTACCTCGGCATCAGCGAACACAGCGAGAGCGCGTTCTACGCCCGTGGTCTCGACCAAGATCGACTGCGGGCGCAGATCCTCGAGATCGAAGCGCTCAACCAGGAAGGCAGCGCGTGCGTGCTGTTGACCGGCGTCGAGAGCGACATTCTCGACGAGGGTGCGCTCGACTACCCGGGCACGTTTCTCCAGGAGCTCGAGGTCGTGATCGCCTCGGTGCACAAGCGCGTGAAACACGACGTCACGCAGGCGACCGACCGGCTCGTCGCCGCGGCGCTCAATCCGCACACGGCCGTCATCGGACACCCGACCGGGCGGCTCTTGCTCGGCCGCCCCGCGGTGGAGATCGACGCGGCCCGGTTCCTCGACGCCTGCGCCACGTCCGGCTGCGCAGTCGAACTCAACGCGAACCCCGCGCGCCTCGATCTGAGCGTCGAACACTTGGGTCTCGCGCGCGAACGCGGCGTGCCGGTGAGCATCGCCGCCGACGCCCACGCGATGCGCGAACTCGACAACCTGGACCACGGCGTCGCGGTCGCGCGGCGCGCGGGGTTGAAGCCCGAGCACGTGCTCAACTGCAAGTCGCTGCCCGACCTGCGCGCCTGGCTGGACGCGCGCCCAGCCCGACAAGCCTGAAGCTCAGTCGCGGGCGATTCGAACCGGTCGGCGCTGCAGCAACCTGCTGGCCCTCAGTGTTCCCACTCCTCATGACACACCGTCTCCCCGGGGTACCTCGCTGCGTACGCGTGGCACGCGTCGAGCGGTACCCCGACGCCTTGCTCCGGATACTCCGGCCACGCCCACGGCTCGAAGGTCAGACACAGGCAGGTCTCCGTCATCGCGTACTCCCGGCATTCACGGAGCGCGCCGTTGAGCACCAAGTAGTCGCGGTGAATGCGGGTTTCGTCGACCGGCGTCTGGTCCGGGTGAAAGCACGGAATCGCCGAAGCGCACACGCCGACCGCGCGGGTCTCGGACACCCCCGCGCAGACCATGTGGTCGGGGCACGGGTCGCAACCCTCACCGCAGAACCCCAAACCTGGAGGACAGGCTTCGGGTGCGGGTGCCCGTGCCACCACCCGTCCGTCGGTGCCGCGGCATACGAGCTCCGTCTCGGGCACGGTCGCGAGCGCCTCGCAGTAATCCGGATCCATGCAGACGCCGGTGAACGGCTGTTCGAGGGTGGGACCATCCTCCCGACCGACGGCACAGAGCGCCGCGTCCTCGCACCCATCGACCGAGCCGAACGCCCGGTAGTAGTCCACGATGTCGAGCCGGTCGCCGTACGGCACGGGCTCGAAGCGGAGCACGCACGTGTCGTGGATCGGAAACCCGCCCGGGCTGGCACGGTCCGGCGGCCGGCAGACCCCGGTTCGCGGGTAACACTCGGTCGGCGCGGGACACGGCACGTCGCACACGTCGCACCTACGGTACGGCCCGAGGAACCCGCACTCGGATCCGACTTCGCCGTCCTCCCGAGCATCGGACGCCACTCCGCCGTCCGACCCCGGCACCTCGCCGTGGCTCAGGTAACAGCCAGCGACGAGGACCAGGCCGAGCCAAGCGATGTGGTCAGAGGATCGGATCGAAGTTGCCATCGACGCAGGTCGCGTGGTCGGGGTGATGCCGCACATAGTCCCGGCAGACCGAGAGCGGGACCTCGTAGCCGTGGGCCGGGTGCTCGGCAGGCTGCGGCATCGGGACCATGCACACGACCTGCTCTCCGTCGATCGTGCTGAGCGGCCGCGGTTGCCCCTCCACACAGACCTGCAAGCTCACCGCGCAGACGCCGAAGCCACGGTTGTCGCTGAGACCGGCGCAGGGGAACCGGCGGTGCTCGAAGAAGTCGAACTCATCTTCGGGGCAGGAAATACTACACGGCCCCCCGCAGTACCGAGCACGTGGATCGGAAGGTGGGCACGCGTCGAGTGGGGGCGGGCCGGTCACGACTTCCGTTCCGTCGCTGTACCTGCAGGCTCCTTCGGCGAGATCTGGGCTGAGCGGCGGGTCAGCGTCTCCGCGCGCGATACAGTACTCGGGCCTCACGCAGATCCCTCCAAACGAGTCGTCACCGCCGGGGTACTGCGGCCCCTCCCATCCCGCGCACACACCTCGACTGCAAAACTGGTAGGCGCCGTCGCCCGCGCGGTAGGCGCAGGTACTGAGATCACTCAACTGGCACGCGCCCCGTCCGCAAACGGATCCTCGTTCGCAGCGGTCCAGGCACATGTCGCACCTTCGAACGGGTCCTACACAGCCGCACGCTTCGGTGCCGTCAGAACCGCATGCGCCCGGTAGGTAAGCGTCTGTTGGACCGGCATCCAACCCACCGGCGTCGACACTCCCGTCACTTGGGACGCTCGGGCCTCCGCACGCGAGCCCAACGAGCAACACACCCACGAGTAGTCGAGTCACAGCGAGCCCCCAGCAATGTCCTCGGGAAGTACCCGGAAGGGAGGGGCCACCCTGGGGAACTCCTCGCTACTGGTGTCGGGGTCGCCATACTCGTCGCGCTCCAGGCCGCAGAGCGTGGGGGTGACGAAGGAGGTTGCCCCGAAGAAGTCCGCTTGCACATCCTCGTCGACGAAGTCGGCCAGAACGATTTCAAACCCGTCCGGACGGAGGGTGCGCACGAGTACGTCGTGGGCGCCAAGCGGCCGGCCCGAGAGGTCAGAGAACAAGAAGAGGATGTGGGCTCGAGGACTGCCCTCGGATCCAGAGTAGTCCTCGCGCAGTACGATGGAGTCGACGTCGTCGTAGCGAACGAGTCCGAGCCGTTCCGTAGGGAGCAATGTCTCGTCTGGACAGGTGGGGCGGGTCCTGGCGCGAAGGTCCTCGATGGCACGGTTCGCGAGGAGGAAGAGTCCGAACCCCGACGCGTCGGGATGGCAGCGCTCCATGAAGTCTACGGCGTCCATGGACTCCACCGCCGCGTCGGTCTGAACGAGCTGCAACTCCATGGCAATCGTGTACTCCACACGTTTGCAGCCGAGAACATTGCTGGGGCCTACGTTCTCCGCGAAGAAGCGGAAGGTGAGCGACACGACGTCTTCCGTGATGTCGTAGCCCAGGCGACCCCGGCTGTTGAGTTCCACGTCGAACTCTGCGAACCGCAGCTCCGCACCGCTGATGTCGCTGCTCGATGAGAGGGTCTCCAAGAGCCCAGCCGCGAGATCGACCGTGATGCCGGACGCACCATCCTCATCGGTCGCGTACCAGTCCTCAATGGTCGAACACTCCCCTCGGTCGTATACCCGTACACTGTTCCAGGCCCCGGCTGGACCCACAGACTCCGTCCGAGCAGCTTCCCCGGACGCGGGCAAGCGGAGCCCGAGCAACGGGCTCCCCAAGTTGGTGTCGCCTTGCAGCAGAAAGGGGACTTGCCGGCTGGAGTTCAGATACCGGACGGAGGTCACCTCGGCGGCCACGCTTGGCATGGCCGCCGAGGTCGCGTCGAACGTGAGCCCTTCGAAGAGTGGGTAGGTCTGGAGCTCCCCGTCCGAGGCGGTCGGCTCGATGAAGAAACCGGTGGGAGGGTCACATCCAAGCGCCGCGAGCATGCTCAGAAGAATGAGTGAGTGAGTGAGTGAGTGAGTGAGTGAGTGAGTGAGGTTGTCATCGGGCCCCTCCTCGCTCGCAGCCTAGCTGGGTTGTGCAGAAGTCGCACCGCTGCACATCGATTGGATGGTTGGAAATCTCGAATGATCTCCCGTTTGTTTGTACGCCGCCGCGTTCGAACTGCGGACGCTCAGCCGCCAGCGCTTCAGCAACACCGCGACTCGGTCGAGGATGGCGAAGCCGAGCATGCGGTTCGCCCGTGCCCGTGCCCGTGCCCGTGCCCGTGCCCGTGCCCGCGGTTCCTGTGGCTCCGAAGCCGACCCCGATGCCGAAACCGAACCGAAGCCGAAACCGATCCCGATGCCGAGCCTTCAGTCGCGGGTGATGACGCCGGCTTCCACGTGGAAGTCGACGCGGTTCTGTTCGAGCAGGATGAACTCTGGGTGGGTGGTGGTCAGGAAGACCTGGCCGCCGAGGTTGGCGAGCAACTGGAAGAAGCGGCGGTTGCGGGCGCGGTCGAGTTCGCTCGAGACGTCGTCGAGGAGCAAGAGCGGCACCCGGCCGACCGAGCGGGTGAGCACGTCGAGCTCGGCGACCTTCAACGCGAGGACGATCGCGCGGTGCTGCCCCTGCGACGCGTGGTGTTTGGCCACGACCTCTTGCACCCGCATCACCAGATCGTCGCCGTGGGGTCCATCGGCGGTGAACCCGCGGGCGCGGTCCTTCTCGTACGCCGCATGCAGCGCGCGGAGGATCTCCTCGGGATCCGGCGGCACCCGGTGCTGGTAGCGGATCTCGAGCGGCACCGATTCTCCGATGACCTCCTCGAACGCCCGCTCGGCCGACGGCGCGAGTTCGTCGGCGAGGCGCGCCCGGGTCTGTCCGACGACGGCGCCGGCCTCGGCGAGGATCTGGTCGAACGCGGTGATGCTTCGGCGGTCGACGTCTTCTTTCTTGAGCAACCGGTTCCGACTGCGAAGCGCCTTGGTGTAGGTCGCGAGCGTCGAGGTGTAGGTCGGATCCATCTGCTCGAGGATGCGGTCGAGCAACGTGCGGCGCGCTTCCGGCCCCCCGATCGCCATGCGCAGATCGCCCGGGTGGAACAGCACGACCTGGATCGCCTGGTGCCATCGGGAGATCGAGCGCGGCCGTTTGGCGTCGAGCACCAGGGTGCGCGCTTTGCTGCGCTGCAGCTGGATCGAGAACGCGCGCGGTGCGGCTTCCCCCGAGACCCGCGCCCGGAGGATCGCTTCGTCGCCCTGTTGCGAGAGCATGTCTTCGGTGCGCGCCCCGCGGAAGCTGCGCAGCGCACCGAGGTAGTGGAGTGCCTCGAGCAGGTTGGATTTGCCCGCGCCGTTGTCGCCATGGATCACGTTGAACGCGGCGCCCGGTTCGAGATCGGTCGACGCCAGGTTGCGAAAGCCGCGCAGACGCAGCTTGTCGACCCGCAGCACGTTCGCGTGGGCCGGCGCGCCACCCGGCTTCACATCCGGCGCCGCCGCGTCTGTCGGCGCGATGGGTGCGACATCGGCCTCAGACTCGGCGGGCGGATCCTCGGTCTGCGCGGACATCGGGGTACACCTACCGGCGTTCGTAGGCGCGGTCTAGCGCGAGAGCAGAAAGCGTACCGCGTCGGCTAGGGCATCCCGCAGCCGAGCGGTCGCGATCTCCCACGGCAGCGCCCGGCCTTGGGGGAGCGCCAACACCGCCCACGCGTCCTCGAGCACCCCTGGGTCCGGGCTCGTCCAGCGGACGATGCGCTCGGCGTCGGCACGCGCCTCGGCCAGGTCGGCGCCGGATCCCGATGCGAGCAATCGCAACCGGCGGCCGATGGTCTGCTTCACCGCATAGTCGTCGATCGCGTGGCGGGCGGTCTCCGGATCCTGGTGAATCAACGCTTCGAATGCGACGAGCGGCGCTTCGTCGTCGTGCGGCAACGCCTCCTTTTCGGGCAACGTGGCCGCACGGCCTTCGCCTCGCTGGAGCGAGAGGCCCACCCGCGCCAGGCGGCCGAGGAGGGCCATCGCACGCTCGCTCTTGGGCGCTGCTTCTTCGCGGCGGGCCGCGGCCAGCACCTTGGTGGCGAGCCGGAAGCGACCCGCGCCGATCGACCCGGCCGCGAGACTCAACGCCTCGGGCAGGTGGCTGCCACGCCGGAGCCACTCGACCGCGCCCAGATCCGTCAGCAGAGCGGCGACCTGGTCGACCACCTGCCCGTCCCCCATCAGATGGCCTTCGGCCTGGGTCCGTTCCGACCCCTTCATCGATCCATCGACGAACCGAGCGACCGCCGCCGGATCCTGGAGCGGTCCCCCCTGCGAGGCGGGCAACGCGCCGAGGTTGGCCCCCCGAAGGGCGTGTCCGAGCTGCCGCCAGATCGTCTCCGCGCGGGTCCGCCGCCGGCGGTAGGCACCATCTTCTTCGGTCCGGATGGCCACCTGCACCGCTTCGGCGATGTCGGCGCAGTCGAGGGTCACCCGCCAGGTCTCCGCGTCGTCGTCGAGCCGTTTGGCCAGGTGGCCGGCGATCCGCTGGAGCTCTTCTTCGACCGCGTGCTCCGGGCTGCCGACCGTGAGTGCGATCTCCTCGAGCCCGAGCCCATGCTGACGCAGCCGGATCAGCACCGTATTGCGGGGCGGGAGGCGGCGCAGCGAGTCGATCACCCGGAGGGTGACCGGCTCGGCCACGGTGTCGCGGCTGATGGACACCGGGGTGGGCAGCGGCGCCACCAGGGAGACCGCGGGGGTCTGATCGGTGACCGCCCGCTCCACTTCGAGCCGGGTCAGCAGACAGAGGTAGGGCAAGAGCCGCTGACCCCGCCAAAGCTGCAGCGCAGCCGCGTCCCGCCGGCGCAACCGGCCCCACACCTTCTCGACCAAAGGCCCGAGTTCCACCAGATCGAAGGTGTCCCGGCGCTCGTCGAGCACCCGGGCGGTGACCATACGCGCGGGCCCCTCGAAGCGCGCCACGAGCAGATCCCACGCCCCGGGTTCTTGATCGACACAGCGCTGGGCCAGCATCGGGTCGTCGACGTCGCGGTCCAACACGAGCCGCCATCCTGGGTCCGCCGGCCCGTCCAGGTCAACTTCAACCCGTTCGCGGCACGAGACCTCCGTTGACACCGAGGGCGTTGTCTCCGTACCTTCGCCTCCTTCGGATGAGCGACCGCATCGGCAACTGCCGCATTCTCGGCGAGATCGGCAGCGGCGGGATGGCCGTGGTCTACAAGGCCATCCAGGAGCCGCTGGGCCGCATCGTCGCGATCAAGGCACTCAAGCCGTCCATCGCGATGGACAGCCAGTTCGCCAAGCGTTTCGAGCGCGAGGCGCACTTCATGGCGTCGCTCCAGCACGAGAACATTCTTCACGTGGTCGACTTCGTGAAGGACGGCCGCTCCATGTACATCATCATGGAGTTCGTCGAAGGCATCGATCTCTACGATCTGCTCGAGCACTCGCCCACCCTTCCGCCCGAAGTCGCGGCCATTGCGGCACTCCAGGTCGCGCGCGCGCTCGACTACGCCCACTTCCGCGGGATCATTCACCGCGACATCAAACCCGCCAACATCATGATCTCGCGCCAGGGCGAGGTGAAGTTGATGGACTTCGGCATCGCGCGGGACGAGACGCTCAGCGACCTGACCGAGACCGGCACCGGGCTCGGCACCCCGAGCTACATGAGCCCGGAACAGATCCTCGGCGACAAACTCGACTTCCGATCCGACCTCTTCAGCGTGGGCATCGTGCTCTACCAGATGGTCACGGGGCAGAAGCCCTTCGTCGAAGACGAAGCCCGCACCGTGATGCAGAAGATCCGGCTCGATCGGTACGTGTCGCCCCGCAAGATCAACCCGAAGGTGCCGCGGCAGCTCGAGCGGATCCTCGGACGCTGCATGGAGAAGATGCCGGCGAACCGGTACCCGACCACGCAGGCGCTCATCGACGACCTGCAGGAGTTCCTCGCGCCGCGGGTGGCGATGAACTACTCGGCGCGCCTTGTCATGTTCCAGCGCGACGTCGGCATCCTGACGGACAGCGCCGCGGACGAGATGCTGGCGGCCGGCGCGCCAAGGAACGTGCGCCGCAGCGGCATGAAGGACAAACGTCTCGTCCGGCACGCGACGTTCTTCAGCACGCTGCTCTTTGCCGGCATCGTCGGCGCGGGCGGTGTGATTCAAGCCGGCACCGGACGCTTCGACGAGGACGCGGAGAGTTTTGTCTCGCCCGGACAGAGCCCGGTGGTGCCCGAGCGCGCCGGGTTCTTGCGCGTCGTGGTCGACCCCTGGGCGGACGTCTACATCGATGGACAGCACGTGGTCACGACCCCGACCGCGCAGCCGATCGCGCTGAGCCCGGGCACGCACTACCTGAAGTTCATCAACCCGTACTACCAGGAGTTCCAGACCGAAGTTCGCATCGTTACGGAAGAGACCGAGACGGTGGAGGTCGAACTTCAGCCGCTGCACGTGCTCGACGGCGAAGAGCCCTCGGAGGGTTCGGAATGACCCGCGTGCGATGGGCGCTCGCCGCCAGCCTGGTCGGCTCCTTCCTCTTGGTCGGATGGCTGACGTCGGCGCGGGCGGACCGCGGGTACCAACACGTCGTGCGGGAAGGCGAGACCCTCGCGTCGATCGCCGAGCGCTACTACGGCGACCCGCGCCGCGAGAACGTGCTGGTGGCCGAGAATGGGCTGACCGCTCAGGGCGGCGCGCCGATCGAAGTCGGCCTGCGGCTGCAGATCCCGCACGTGAGCTTTCACGAAGTCCAGCAGGGCGAGACCTGGGCCGAGCTCGCCCGCCGTTTCTACGGCGACGCGCGTCGCGCGTTCATCCTGGTCGAGGCGAACCACGGCTCGCAGGCGGAGCAACCCGACGTGGGCGCGCAGCTCGTCGTGCCCTACCCGCTCCGCCATGTGACGGCGCAGGGCGAGAACGTGCTGCGGATCGCGAAGACCTACCACGGCTCCGGCGTCGAACACGCGCGCCGCCTCCGCCGCTTCAACAACCTGCGCTTCAACCGGCTCACCCGTGGACAGATCGTGCTCGTGCCGCTGACGGATCTCTCGCTGAGCGAAGAAGGCCGACACATCATCGAAGAAGAGACCGGCAGTGCCCCGCAAGCGGGCGGCCTCCGGGAACTCCAAGAGCGGATCGAACAAGAGCTGCCGGGCATGCGCGAGCACCTGCGCCACGGCCGCTTCACCGAGACGGTCGCGCTCGGCAACCGGCTCCTCGGCGCGGAGTCGCTGACCGGCAACCAGGTGGTGACCATTCAACGGCACCTCGGCACCGCCTACGTCGCGCTCGCCCGGCCCGACCTCGCGCGCGACGCGTTTCGCGCGGCGCTCGACCGGCAGCCGGACATGCAGATGGACAGCGTCCGAACCTCGCCCCGCGTGATGCGCGCGTTCATGGACGCCAAAGAGATGGCCCGCCCAGGAACCGAAGCCATCCTGGATGCGGGCGTAGACGACGCCGGTCCCGGCGGCGAAGACGACGAAGAGTCGGAGTAGCGGGGAGCGTCGCACGCGGGTCGAACGACCTGTGGAAGAACCACCGTCGCCAAAGCGTAGAAACACTCCGTGCATCTCCGTCTCACCGTCCTCCTCGTCGTGTCCACCATCGGCTGCGGAGGCGAGCGGCAGCCCCTGCCTTGGCGGACAAGCGCAAGGGCAAGACGGCCAGCTTGAACCTCTGCGGCTTCGCTTGCGGGCCCAAGAGCGACGTCGATCGCGTATAGTCCGCGGCCGTGTCCGGTGTCGTAGCAGCAGGCAACCCGCACACCGCCGAAGCTGCGGCGTCGGTGTTGCGCGAAGGTGGCAACGCGGTCGATGCCGCCATCGCAGGCGGGCTCGCGTCGTTCGTCAGCGAACCCCTTCTGGCGAGCGCCGGCGGCGCCGGCATGCTCACGATCGCCCCGGACGGCGAAGCACCGGTCGTGGTGGACTTCTTCTCCGAAGCGCCCGGACGCGGCGCCGCGCCGACCGACGTGCCGCGCGACTTCGTCTCGGTGCTCATCGACTTCGGTTCCGCCACCCAAGAGTTCCACGTCGGGCGAGGTTCCGCCGCGCCGCCGCTCGCACTCGAAGGTCTGGCGCTCGCCAGCCAGCGGTACGGCCGGCTCCCGCTCGAGGCCTGCGTCGCGCCCGCGATCGCACTGGCCCGCCATGGCGCGCCGCTGAGCCCCCAGTCCGCGGAGGTGTTCCGGCTGCTCTGGCCGATCAACGTGCTGCATCCGGACACGTGCGCGCTCTACTCGAAAGACGGCATGCCCCCGCGCTCGGGCGAACGCCTCGCCATCCCACCGATGGCGGCGCTGCTCGAGACCTACGCCAAGACCGGCGCCGCGACCGAGTTCCGCGACCGATTGCTCGGCGAGTTCGGTCGCACGGTGGGCGGATCGTTGACCGCCGATGATCTCGTCGCGAAACCGCAGGTCGTGGCGCCGCGCCGGTTCGAGGTGACCCTCGGCGACGACCGCTGGGAGGTGCTCGGCTCTCCGCGTCTCGGCGGTCGGCTCATCGAGGTCATCGTCTCCGCGCTCGCCGCGTTCGATGCCGAAGCCGAGGCCCCGAGCCCGATGGAGACTGCGCTCGCGCTGGCCCACGCGTGCCGCGCCGGCCACCGCGCGAAGGACCCGGGTTCGCTGCTCGGCGGCACGACCCACATCAGTGCCCTCGACCAGTACGGGGGGGCCGCGAGCCTCACGCTCACCAACGGCGAAGGCTGCGGGTACTTGGTCCCCGAGACCGGCGTGCAGATGAACAACTTCCTCGGGGAAGCCGACCTGAACCCCGACGGCTTCTTTCTTCATGCGCCCGGTGATCCCTTGCCCTCGGCGATCGCCCCGACCATCGCACGCACAAAGAACGGCGCGGTGCTCGCGCTCGGCAGCGGCGGCGCCAACCGCATTCGCAGCGTCGTCTCACAAGTGCTGCGCGCGGTGGGGGCCGGAGCCAGCCTGTACGACGCGATCTTCGCCCCTCGCATCCACGCCGAAGAGAAGGACGTGTGGCTCGAGATGCCGGAACGCGGCGAGCCGGACCAGACGATCGCGGCGCTCCGCGAAGTGTTCGAACACGTGCATCCGTTCCCGGAGCGCGCCTTCTTCTTTGGCGGGGTGCAGGCGGTCTTGCGCCGGGACGGAACCTCCGAAGGGCTCGGGGACCCGCGACGGGGAGGCGCGGTCGTGTCGGTGAACGGGCCCAGCCAGACCGTGGTCGCGGTCGAATGATCCCGCCGCCCCACCTGGTGCTCGCAGACCGGTTCGAACTCGGGCGCATCGTCGGGGCAGGCGGCATGGGCGTCGTGCACGAGGCGATCGATCGACTCACCGGACAGCGCGTGGCGGTCAAGCTCCTGCGGTCTTCGAACGTCGTCGACATCACCCGCTTCGAACGCGAAGCCACCCTCCTCAAGCAGCTCGGCCACCCGGGCATCGTGCGGTACGTCGCGCACGGGGTCGCGGGCCCGGAGAGCGGCACGGCCGCGGGCAAAGTGTGGCTCGCGATGGAGTGGCTCGAGGGCATGACCGTCGCCGAGAAGTTGCAGCGCGGTGGTCTCGATCCCGCCGAAGCGGTCTCCATGATCCGTCAGGCCGCGGCCGCACTCGCCGACGCGCACGCGCGCGGTGTGGTGCATCGGGATCTCAAGCCGGCCAACCTCTTCCTCGACACCCAGGGCACGGCAGAAGAAGCGGGCGAGGCGTCGGCCGAGGCGTCGGAGACCAAAGGCACCACGGTCGGTTCGGGCACGCCCCGCGCACCGACGCCGCCGGCCGCGGTCTGCCGGGTGCTCGACTTCGGCATCGCGCGCCAGATGGGCCGGGGACACACCCTCACCGCCACCGGCGCCGCCATCGGCACCCCGCACTACATGTCGCCCGAACAAGCGCGCGCCGACAAGCGGGTCGACGCCCGGACCGACGTGTACGCGCTCGGCGTCGTGCTCTACGAGTGTCTGAGCGGCCGGCGCCCGTTCGAAGGCGACACGGCGCTCGCGGTGCTCGCCAAGATCCTCCTCGAAGACGCGCCCGCGCTCGCGGTGCCGAACCTCCCCGAGCCGGTCGAACAGTTCGTGATGTCGATGCTCGCAAAAGATCCCGCCGCGCGCCCGGAAGACGGCGCCGGTGTGGTGGCCGGTCTCGACGCACTCGACTTGGAGACGCTGAGCGCACGCAAGGCGCGCCCCAGCCTGCCGCCTGCGCTCGGGACCTCGGAGCAGCGGCTGCTCTGTGTGGTCATGGTCGCGGACGTGGGCGGCTACGGCGCCAGCGCGCCCACGGTGCTCTCGACCGACGAACTCAGCGGCGACCTGCACGGCGAGCTGCGCGAGCTCGCGCAATCGCACGGCGCCGCGGTCGAGTTGGTCGCCGACGGCTCGATGGTCGCCAGCATCGGCAGCCGCGGCGTGGTGACGGATCAAGCCGAACGCGCGGCCCGGCTCGCGCTCGCGCTGCGCGCGGTGTTGCCGGAAGCCCCGATCGCCGTGGTCGCTGGGCGCAGCGTCGTGACCTCGCGCCTGCCCGCCGGCGAGGTCATCGACCGGGGCGCCGCCGCACTCTCGGACACCGTCGTCGACCCACCCGAGGCCGAGCCCGGACCCCGAGCGATCCGCATCGACGACGTGGTGGACGGACTGCTCGACGAACGGTTCTTTCGCACCGGAGACGCCGGCCTGCGCCGGCTGCACCGCATGCGCCCGGTGGAACGCGCGCGCCGCACCCTGCTCGGCCGCGAGGTCGCGTGCATGGGGCGGCGGCGCGAGCTCGGCACCCTCGAGGCGATCTTCGAAGAGGCGACCGAAGAGCCGGTCGCGCGTGTCGTGTGGGTGGAGGCGCCGGCCGGTGGTGGCAAGACGCGGGTGGTCGAAGAACTGCTGGAACGCATCGACGCACCGCACACCTTGATGTTCGGCGCGGCCGATCCAATGCAAGGCGCGCCCTACGCCGCCCTCGCGTCCGCGATTCGGCGCAGCGCGGACATCATCGACGGCGAGCCGCTCGAGATCCGGCGGCGCAAACTCGCGAGCCACGTGGCACGGGTCGCCGTCGGCGCCGAACGCGCGCGGCTGACGGTGTTCCTCGGGGAGCTCGTTCGGGTGCCGTTTCAAAAAGACGTGCTTCCCGCGCTCGAAGCCGCGCGTCACGATCCGCAGCTGATGAGCGACGGCGTGCGCAGCGCGCTCGAAGATTGGATGGCGCTCGAGTGCGCCGCCCAACCCGTCGTGCTCGTGCTCGAGGATCTCCAATGGGCCGACCAGCCCACCGTGCACGCGGTCGACGGGCTCCTGCGGCGACTGGAAGAAGCGCCGCTCTTCGTGGTCGCCACCGGACGCCCCGAAGCCCGCGAACGTTTCCCGGATCTGTGGGCGGAGCGCGACCTACAAGAAGTGCGGCTCGCTCGGCTGACCCGCCGGGCTGCGGGCAAACTCGTGCGCGCCGCACTGGAAGATGCGGACGACGAGAGCGTCGATCGCATCGTCGAGCGCGGCGATGGGAACGCGTTCTTTCTCGAGGAGCTCGTGCGCGCCGTCGGCCGCGGCGAAGGCGACGGCGACCTGCCCGACAGCGTGCTCGGCATGATCGAAACGCGCCTGACCGCGATGGACGGAAGTGGACGCCGCGTGCTCCGCGCCGCCAGTGTGCTTGGCGCCCGCTTCTGGACCGGCGCGGTGCAACGGCTCCTCGGGCGGGCGGGGGCGGGCGAGATCGGCGCGGACCGGTGGCTCTCGACGTTCGCCGACGACGAGCTGCTGACGCGCCGCGAAGTCAGCGCGATCGCGGGAGAGACCGAGTGGGTCTTCCGGCAGAGCGCAGTGCGCGACGCCGCGTACGCGATGTTGACCGACGAGGACCGCACGCTCGGGCACCGGCTCGCGGCCGACTGGCTGCAAGAGGCGTGGTCGCAAGGGCACGGCGTCTCCGACCCCGAGATCCTCGCGCACCACTTCAGCCGCGGCGACTCGCCCGACCGAGCCGCTCAAGCGTTCGCAGAAGCCGCCAGCCGCGCGCTCGAAGCGAGCGATCTCGAGCGCGCGGCGGGGCTCGCCGAGTCCGGGCGGAGCGAAGCCGCGCGCGGTGCGTCGAACGCGGCGCTTCTCGGAGAACTCGCCCTGCTCGGCGCCGAAGCGCACCGGTGGCGCGGCGAGTACGCGCTCGCCGCCGCGTTCGCGCGGGACGCGCTCGACCACCTGACACCGGGGACCGCGCCCTACTTCCAGGCGCTCGGCAACGGGCTCGTGTCGGCGGGCATCACCGGCGAAGCGAAGGTGGTCGACGAGTACACCGAGCGTGCGCGGGTGACGGCCGACGGCTCCTTCGACGCCGCGCGCGAGCGACTGATCGCGCTCTGCCGCGGGGCACACCAGATGCTCGGACGCGGACAGCTCGATGCCGCCGACGCGCTCATCGAAGCGGCCAACGAAGCGGCGCTCGGCGACGTCGTCTCGATCGCATGGCGCGAGACCACCGCCGCGGCGCGCGCGCTTCACGCGGGCAACGTCAGCGTCTACCTCGACCACACCGCCGCCGCGGTGCAGGCCTACGACCAGGCCGGCGACCAGCGGCACGCGAGCAACCAACGCGTGCGTCTCGGCTACGGCTGGATGGAGATCGGCGCGCTCGAAGAAGCCCAGACGGCCCTGGTCATCGCACGGGAGTCCTCGCGCCGGCTCGGCCTCTCCTTCGTTGAAGGGTTCGCGCTCCAAAACCTCGGCTGGGCCACCGCGCAACTCGGCGACCTCGACGCCGGCCGCGCGCTGCAATACGAAGCGCTCGAGCTCGGCAAGAATCTCTCGAGCCCCCCGCTGATCGGCGGCGCGTGGTTCTACCTCAGCCGCATCGCGCAGCGCAGCGGCGACATGACGGCCGCACACGAAGCCGCCGAGCGCGCACTCGAAGCCGTCGAAGGCATCCCGCCGCTGCGCGTGCTCTGCCTGGCCGCGAAGGCGCTCGCACTCCACGGCCTCGGCCACGAGGCCGCCGCCGCCTGCGCACGCGAAGCGACCGACGCCATCGGCGCACTCGTCGGCATGGAAGGCGACGCGGTGTTCGTCTGGCGCGCGCGCCTGCAGTGCGATCCGGACGCGACCTCGGAGGCTCGAGACCGCGCCCGAGACGCGCTCGAACGCCGCGCCACCGCGATGCGCAAAGAACACGTCGTCCGCTACCGCGAAAGCGCCGAACCCCGCGCCCTGACCGCCCTGCTCGGCTAAGCGGGATCGGGAGCGGCGTCGGGGTTGGGGTCGGGGTCGGATTCGGATTCGGATTCGGCGACGGCTTCGGCGTCGGATTCGGTTTCGGATTCGGCTTCGGCTTCGGGTTCGGCGTCGGCTTCGGATTCGGCGTCGGCTTCCGCGCTACCCCTACCGCGTCCGCTTCCGCTTCCGCTTCCGCTTCCGCTTCCGCGTCCGCTTCCGCGTCCGCTTCCGCTACCGCTACCGCTACCGCTTCCGCTTCCGCTTCCGCGAACGCAACGGGCACGGGCAGGGGCAAGGGCAAGGGCAAGGGGCTTGGCCACCGGCTTTCGCCGGTTGCCGCGCCGCGCGACGCGGCTTCATCGCCTTCTATTCACGGCTTTCTTTTTTCTCTTCGGCGAGACCCTTTGTCGGGCTGATGCGTCGACCGCACCCACGCCAACGGACCTGCCAACCTGCAGAACTCTCTCGGGCGACAAGGAGGATGTGGACATGAAAAAGACGAACAGTATCCGACGCGGCGAAGCCGAGCGAAGCGAGCAAGGCGTGTCACGGACGGGGTTTGGGGGCCGTGCCCCCAAGATTGTCTGTAAGCCCACCGCACCGCGCGGCGTTGGCACCCCCATGAAGACGACGAACATGTTGGGGTTGAGATTTCTTGGACTGATGTGCCTGACCGCGCTGGTGGGTGCCTGCCATCCGCAGGTGGCCGAGACCCCGGCAGACCCGGGCGTTATCGACCTGGTCGCCGAGCTCGGCCACGAGCAGGTCCTCGCGGAAGCCGGCGGCGAAGTGCTCGTTCGGCTGCGGGTCCGCGCCGGCCAGGTGAACCGCGGCGTGCGCGCACCCCTCAACCTCGCGCTCGTCATCGACACCTCCGGTTCGATGGAAGGCGAAGCGATCGAGACGGCGCGCGAAGCGAGCAAGAACATCCTCGGCATGCTGCGCGACGGCGACCGCATCTCGGTCATCTCGTTTCACAGCTTCGCCGAGACGGTGTTCGAGTCGACCCTGGTCGACGACGCGGACCTCGCCGAGCTCGGGCAGAAGATCGACGCGATGCAAGCGCGGGGCACCACGGACCTCGCCGGCGGCATGCAGCTCGGCCTTCAACAGGTGGCCGGACACATGAACCCCGACGGCATCAACCGCGTCGTTCTGCTCGGCGACGGAGTACCCAACGATCCTTCGCGCGTCATCCCGCTCGCGCAGCAGTACGGCACCGCCAACATTCCCATCGCCGCCATCGGGCTCGGACTCGAGAACGACGAGATCCTCATGGGTCAGATCGCGCAGCTCTCCAACGGCCACTTCGAGTACGTCGAAGAGCCGGCGCGCGTCGCCGAGGTGTTTCGCGACGAGCTGCTCCGCATGGACCAGGTGGTGGCGCGCGGCGCCGGCCTCACGCTTCAGCCGGGACCGGGCGTCGAGATCCTGGAAGTGCTCGGACAGGAGACGCCCGCGGGCGGCGGTGGGCTGAGCCTCGCGCTCGGCGACCTGAGCGAAGGCCAAAGCCGTGAGCTCGTTGTGCGCCTCAGCGCGCCTGGACGCCGCGCGGGTGCGCTCGTCGAACTGCTCGACGCGAACTTGGTGTTCGTCGACAACGTGGTGGAAGCCGGACAGCTCCGCCGCAGTGCGTTCCTCGGCGCCCGGGCCAACGCGGATGCGCAGGTCGTCGAAGCGAGCCGCAACGCGTCGGTACACGAGACGGCCCAGGCGCTCCAGGCCGCGGCCGCCACGCTGCAGGCGATCCAGATGGTGCGCACTGGTCAGGTCCAAGCCGCCACGGCGCTGCTCGAGCAGCACCAGTACGACTTCGAGGACGGCAGCTACGCTGCGCAGGCCGAAGCCCAAGACACCTTCCGCCGCTCGATCCGCTCCAGCCCCGGCGAAGCCCCGAGCGCTCCGCCCGCCAGCGTGGAGCGCAGCCTCCGCCGCGCCCACTCCGAGTCGATGGACGCCCTCGGCTACTGACCGAGACGAAGAGTCTTTCCCAGGCGACGCAGCGGTTCACCACCAGCACTGCGGCTGGTGAGCCAGCACCGCGCCTGGGCCGAACGCCCCGCACGCCCTCCCTCGTGCGGGGCGTTCCTCTTTCCGTCGGCCGATGGCACCACCCGGACCCCGAAGCCGAAGCCGAAGCCGAAGCCGAAGCCGAAGCCGAAGCCGAAGCCGAAGCCGAAGCCGAAGCCGAAGCCGAAGCCGAAGCCGAAGCCGAAGCCGAAGCCGAAGCCGAAGCCGAAACCGAAGCCGAAACCGAAGGCGAAGCCGACGCCGACGCCGAAGCCGACGCCTGGGTTGGACCCTTACCAGTGCGCCATCGGCAACAGGCTGGCTCGGTCGTCGGTGAGGACGCGGGCCCGCCCGCCGAGCGTGGTCGCCAGATCTTGCCAGCCGGCCTGGCGCAGGGGTTCGAGCCGCTCGCGAGGGCCGAGCGCGACCACCGTCGCGATCGTCTCGAGCGGCTCGAACTCGGTGCGCTCCATCCACACTGCGTCGAGCCCGAGGTGACGCGCCGCGCCGAGCACCGCGGGGCGCAGATCGAAGATGCGGTTCGACACGTGCGCGACGAGGACGCCGTTCGGGGCGAGCCGCGCCCGGTACAGATCGAACGCGTCGCGGGTGAGCAGGTGTACGGGGACCGCGTCGCCCGAGAACGCATCCAGGATGAGCATGTCGAAGACTTCTTCGGTGGCGCGATCGAGCGAGCGGCGCGCGTCTCCGATCACCACCTCCACATCCGACGGCGAGGCCTCGAGGAATCGAAAGTGGGTGCGGGCCAGCCGCTCGATCTCGGGATCGATCTCGTAGAACACCGCGTGGTCGCCTTCGTTCAGATGCGACAGCAGCCCGCCGCAACCGAGACCGACGATGCCAACCCGGGTCGGGTGCGGCAGGGTGCGGAAGAGGTCGCCGAACGGACCGGCCGGGTGGTAGTAGCCAATCGCCTCCGCGGTCACGAAGTCGTCGCCGCCCGCGCCGCGGACCCGCGCCATGCCGTGCACCGTGCGGCCGTGCAGCAACTGCCGGACGCGGGATCCGTCGACCACGATCTGCTGCACGCTGTAGACGCCATACGGGCTGCGGGCGCGCGCGAGTCGCCGCACGCCGCGCACCGGCGGCATCGCCAGAGAGAGGGCGACCACGAACGCCAGCAGTCCCCCGAAGAAGAGCTTCGTGCGGAGCGGCGCCATCCACGGCGGGTGCCGAACCACGTACACCGCGGTCAGCCAGAGCAACGCAAACGGATACTCGAAGAGCGCGACGAACTTCGGCGCGACGAAGACGACGAAGGCGCTCCCGAGCAGCCCGCCCGCCGCGACCGCCACGTAGAACACCGGCGACGATCCCTCCGGCGCTGTCCGGCGAAGCTCCGCGTGCGCGCCCCACGCGACGTAGCCGAAGAGCCCTAGGTGCAACAGCACGAGCGGCCCGTCGAGGTTCATCAGCCGGGTGAACGCGAGCGCACCGAAGAGCGATGCGAGCGGCCAGTGGCGGAGCCAACCGGGTGCAATCTCTCCACCCGCCGCACCGGCTCGGAACGCGAGCGCGAACGACGCGAGGTAGAGCACCAGCGGCGCGGTCCACGCGAGCGGGAGGTTGCCCACGTCGAGCACGAACGCGTGGGTGACCGCGAGCAAGAGCGCGCTCGGACCGGCGGCGAGCGCGATCCAGTAGAGGACGTCGAGCAACACCGGCGCCGGTCGGTCCTCCGTCGCTGTCGGACGCGCGTCGACTTCGTCGCGCCGGGTGTGTGCGAACGCGAGCATCGCGAACCCGAGGTAGAGCAGGTAGCCCACCGCCCAGAGCCAGCTCTGCAAACGCAGCCCGCCGAACGGCTCCCACACCAGCGTGTACACGAGCAGCGCCACCACCGACGCGGCGTTCGAGGTCGCGTAGAGCGGGTGTACGTCTTGGTCCGGCGAACGCTCTTCCGACCACCGTTGCGCGACGAGGGTGGTCGTGGAGAGCACGAAGAAGGGCACCGCGTAGCCGCGCACGAGCAGCCTCAAGAGCGACGCGACCGAATCGTCGACTGGCGGCGGTGGCGCGCCCCAACCGAGCCCGAAGGGCAAGAACAGAAGCGGTGCGAGCAGGAGGCCGAGGTGCAGCGCACCGAGGCGCGGCAATACGACGGCCACGTACAAGTACCCGAGCAGCAGCACTGCCTGGAAGAACATGAGCAGCGTGGACCACACGTGCTCGGCGCTGCCGAACGCTGGCAGGAGCACGCGGCCGACGAGCGGCTCCATCGCGAAGAGGAGCGCCGCGCCGAGGAAAACGAAGACCCGAACGGAGAACGGCATCAGGCGTCCGGCCTGGCTTCGGCGCCAGGCCGGTCAGGACACGTCAGGGCGCGCGGCCGATGTCGGCGCAGCCCACCCACCAGTGGGTGTCGGGGGCGAGCGCATCGCACTGGCCACAGTCCGCAAAGCTGCAGTTCTCGTGACCATCGGTCCAGCCGTCCCAGCTGACCAGAATGTTGGTGGGCCCCGACGAATGGCCACCCACGACCGTGCCCTGGTGACCCTGTGAGATCCCACGGGCGCCCGTGGGCGAGTTCACGAGCGCGACCACCCGGTCGCCCGGCGCGAAGGCGCCGTTGCAGGTGCAGGTGAAGCGGTTGGTCTCGAACTGGTTGCACGCGGTCCACCAGCGAGCCGAGCCACTGTCCGAACAACTCCCGCACGTCGCGCTTGAACAGAACCCGCTGTGTCCCCCGGTCCAGCTTTCCCACTCGAGGAGTTGAGGGAGTGTGCCAGCAGTCCGACCAGCCCGGACGTTGCCGCGTCGTCCAGTCAGAACACCCGTCGCGCCCGACGGGCTGTCTACGATCGCGCGGATGGGTTCGCCCTGTGCCATGCCGCATCCGACGCAGCTGAGCAGCTGTCCGCAGCTCGGGGGCCGACCGAGCCAGGTGCCCGCCGAGGTACACACCGCGCGGTGGCCGCCGAGCATGCGGAAGCCACGGTTGCAGGAGTAGACCGCCATCTGTCCGACGGTGGTGTCGGGCGCGCTGACCGAGCCGTCGCGGAGCGAAGGCGGCGCGCCGCAGTCGACGATGTCGAGCTCACAGGTCGGCTCGGTGCCGGTCCACAGCCCATCTTCGCCGCAGCTGCGGGTGCCTGGGCCGACGAGCTCGTAGCCGTCGTTGCAGAAGTACGACGCGATCGATCCGAAGGTCGTGAACATCGCATCCACCGCGCCGTTCGCAGGTGCCGGCAACGCGCCGCAGTCCACCGGTGCGCAGGTCGGCGCGCGGGCGGACCAGGTTCCGTCGGGCCGGCACGTGCGGCTCGTCGGGCCCATCGCCATGTAGCCGGGGTTGCAGGTGTAGGTCGCGGTGCCGCCGAGGGTGTCGCGATCGGTGTCGACCATGCCTTCGACCGGTGCAGCGAGTGCACCACAATCGACCAAGGTGCAGGTCGGTTCGGCGCCGTCCCACATGCCGCTCATCTGACAGGTGCGGGTGGTGTCGCCAGCCAGCAGGTGGCCCTCGTCGCACGTGTAGGTCGCGACCGCGCTGAAGCCGGTCGAGGGAAGCTCGATGCTGCCGTTGGCGGGTGCGTCGAGCGAGCCGCAGTCCACCGACGTGCAGATTGGATCCGCGTCGCTCCACCCGTCCGCGAGACACGTGCGCATGGCGGGCCCGACCAGCGTGAACCCGGCGTCGCAGGTGTAGCTCGCCATCGAACCGAAGGTCGTGGTGTCCACGGTGAGCATGCCGTCGGTCGGTGCGGTGAGCGCGCCACAGTCGAACGCTTCGCAGGTGGTTCCGTCTCCGACGAATCCTTCGTCGCAGACGCACGCGGAGAGCGCCATCGCGGTCTCTTCGCACGTTGCGTTCTCGACGCAGGTCGCCGCATCGCAATCGCACGCGTCGGGGATGCCATCGGCGTCGGCGTCTTCGCCGTCGTCTCCGTCGGGACACTGGTCGCACGCGTCGGCCGTTCCGTCCCCATCGGCATCGACGGTGTCGTCGCCGTTCATGCACTGATCCTCGTCGTCACAGACCCCGTCTCCATCCGTGTCGGGGCAGCCGGAATCTTCACCGCCGCCTCCGGTGTCTTCTCCCATGCCCGTGTCTGGGGTGAGCGCGTCGGTGCCGGTGCCACCGTCTTCGGTGGGGGACGAGTCGTCTCCGCAGGCGAGGGAGAAGGAGAGGGAGAGGGCAATGGCAAGAGGTAGAAAGCGACGCATCCGCGCACTGTACCGTGGTCTTTGTAGGAACGCAGGTACCTCGCCGGGATCCCACGACGCAGGGGGTCGCGTGCGCGCCGTGGTTGACGCATCATCGGCGGCGCCATGACCGACCACGACGACAACGATCCGCAATCCAAGAGCGACCCCTCCGACGCGACCTCGGCGGAGTCGCCCCTCGCCCAGACCAAGGACGGGCCGGCCAAGGGTGAGGCCAAGGACGGTGAGCCCAAGGACGGGCAGGCGAAGGACGGTGAGGGCCAAGAGGCTTCCGAGTCTTCTGGGGGCTCCGAGGAATCTGCCGAACCGCCGAAAGACGCCGAGCCGGTCGAAGGCGACGACAACGGCAACGGCATCCCGGACAACCGAGAGCTCCGGGCGCGCAAGCCGGTCACCGAAGACGACCTCGTGGAGGCAGAAGCCGCCGATCCGATGGAGGTCAAAGCCGAAGCCGAGAAGAAGTCGCGCGGCTTGAAGATCGGACTCATCGCGCTCGCGGTCCTCTTCGCGGTGGGCGGTTTGCTCTCCTACTTGTTGATCGACGCGAAGGGCGAAGAGCGGCGGCAGTTCGCCGCGGCGCGCCGTGGCGACACGGAAGCGACTTGGCAGGCGTACGTCGACTGGGCGGCCGAGCTCCGAGAGAGCGGCGGCCTCACGGGCTGGATGACGTCCCGGTTCACCGAGTTCGACGACCACGAACACACCGCGAACCAGAACGTCGTCCTCGCCCGCACCCGCGAAGCGGTGGCCGCGGAGAACTACCCGCTGCTCTGCGAAATCATCCGGGCGGAACCCGCCGCCTCGGAGGCGACGCGTCTGGCCACCGAAGGGCTCGCCGAACGCGTGGCCGTCAGCCAGGCCGCCTACACCGCGGCGCTCGCACAGCGCGAGACGCCGCCTGGGATCCAGAACGCCTTCACTGGAGCGTTCGCGTGGGCCCGGGCCCATCCGTGCGAGGCCAGTCTCAAGTTCGAGGTCTCGCACGAGGTCTTCGCAGAGGACGCGGGCATCGACATCCACCCGAGTGGAGAGAGTCAGTCGGTGCGCGCCATGCTCGAAGGCATCGCACTCGACGAACACGCCGCGGCGATCGTGAGTGAGATCGGGCCGGATCTCGAGCAGGCCACCGGCGGGGTCTTGCGGCTGGTGGAAGGCGACGCGGTCGCGCCCTTCAATGCGCACATCACCGTCTCGCTCCGATCTCACGAGCGGTTCGTCACGCCGAGTGGTCAAGCGGTGCCGGGCATCGCGCTGCACGTGAAGACCGACGTGTCGTTGCCGGGCAGCGGCACGTTCAGCAACGAAGAGATCTTCCGCGCGCCTTCGTCGATCGCGCTCGAGTTCTTCCGAGCGCAGGGCGACATGAGTCTGGCCGAGGTCTACCAGCACGCGGTCGAAGCGCTGTGGGAGAACGTCCGCGCCAAGGCGCGCCAAGCGGTGGGGCTCGAGCGCTACACCACCGGCACGGTGCGGGTCAGCTACGGCTGCCAGAACCCCGATCCGCTCGTCGCCAACCGGGTCACCCGAGGCGCGCTGGAACGCGGCGTCGACTTCTTCTCGGGAACCTGCGGGCCCTCCGTCGACGACATGGAGGACTACAACGACTACACGGACGACGATTACGAAGCGATGGCGATGCCCGAGTCCGCGTTTCGGCTGGTCGTGAGCGAACGCTCCGAGGTCGCGATCGAAGTCGATGGGGAGGAGTTCGCGCCGGTGATCTACATCCGAGAGGACTGCGCCCAAGCCACGACTGAGGTCGCTTGCAGCGACGACATCCAGCTCGTCACGGAGCTCGATCCCGGGGTGTACACGGTGTTCGTCGACACCATGGACGAAGGGGCCGATGGACCGTTTCGAGTGTACGCCGCAGTGCGGCCGGAGGGTGCCAACGCCGCCGCATGCCAGGACGCCGCGGCGTTTCGCGCGCCCTACAGCACGGTGGCGGACACCCGGCGCGGCGAAGACCGGATGCAGGGCACCTGCGGCGGGGTCGGCGCGAACGAACGCGTGCACACGCTCACCGTGGCGGAACGATCCCGGCTTCGATGCGAAGTGACGTCGGGCGGAGAGCAGGTGCTCTACTGGCGCAGCGACTGCGCCGACCCGGAGACTGAGCGCCGGTGCGCGTTCGGCATCTCGACCCGCAACGCGATGGTGCAGGGCATGGCCGACGCCGGCGCCCACGCGATCGTCGTCGATGGATCCGACTTCGGCGCGCATGGCGCCCACACGTTGCAGTGCGAGGTGCTGCCGGAGAACGGCGACGGGGCAGAAGCGGACAGCTGCGACGCGCCGGGCACCATCGAAGGCAGCGGCCGGGTCGCGATCGACAGCTTCCATGCCCACGACGACGAACGGCTGAGCTGTGGTCTCGACGGCGGCGCCGACCTCGTCTACCGACTCGAACTCGCGACGGCCAGCCAAGTGCACCTCTCGCTCGCGGACGGAGCGATCGGCGCGATCGGCATCGGGACCACCTGTGGCGCGTCCGACGTCGTCTGCGCGACCGGCGCCGCCGCGCAGACGTTGGCGGCAGGCACATACTTCGTCACCATCGACGGTCGCGGGATCGAGCCGTTCACGCGCGGCGCGCTCAACGTGCAGATCGAAGATCTCCAAGCCGTTTGCGACGAAGCACCCCTCTTGCTCGGCGGCACCACCCAGGTCGCCCTGGCCGAACACACGAGCCGACTCGATGCCACCTGCGCGCGCAGCTGGGGCAACCGGTGGGCGCTGCGGAAGGTCGTGCTCACGAACCGCGCGCGGGTGGTGGCGCGCTCGAGCCGTGGCGGACTCGCGCTCTTCGGTGCCTGCGGTGCCGACGAACGGTTGTGTCGCAGCAACGCCGCCGCGGAACGATCGATCGACCAGGTCCTCGAGCCAGGCACCTACTACCTCGCGGTGGCGGGCAGCACAGCGCAAGAGACCGCAGACGTGACCATGGAGATCACCCGCCAGCCCTGACCACGTTCGGCGTCGGCATCGGCGTCGGCTTCGGCTTCGGCTTCGGCGTCGGCGTCGGCTTCGGCTTCGGCTTCGGGATCGGAGTCGGCGTCGGCTTCGGCTTCGGCTTCGGCTACTACACCGAGGGCAAGGGCAAGGGCAGGGGCAGGGGCAAGGGCGACGAGGGCAAGGGCAGGGGCAGGGGCAAGGGCAAGGGACCAAGTGAATATCGCTGGGGTTGCTCGCAACCAGTGTCTGTACGCGCGGCTCTTGTTCCCCGTGCGCCACGGAGAAACATGCGAACCCTGCTCTGTCTTGGAGTGCTGGTGGGTACGGCACTCGTGCACGTGCCCGCCAAAGCCCAACTGACCCCCCTCGACGTCGCCACCGAGCGGCTCGACGCCACCCAGCGTGCGGCCGATCAACTCTCGCGCATCGTCGCGACGCAACTCGACACCGCCCGGCGTTTCCAGCGCACCCGGCCCGCACGGTGTCTGGACCAAGTGCTCTCCCAGGTGAACGCGATCCGGCGCCAGGTCACCTTCCGCCTGAACCGGCTGCCGACCGAAGGGCCCGCCGAGGTACATCACCACGGCCGGATCGCGGAGACCCTGCGCGAGCGGGTCTCGACTTTGCGCTCCGATGCCCGGGTGTGTGTTGGCGGCACCGCCCATCGGCTCGGAACCAGCGGAACGGTGGTCCAGGTCGTGGTCGAAGACGACGTGCCCGACGACGATCCGACCGCGATCTCGCGCCGAAGCTGAAGGTCAGGAACATCCCGCACATGTTTTCTGAAGGAAAAATCATGAGCAATTGCAGGCACATGAGAGCGTCCCTGGCAGAATCTGACGCAGCTTAAGAGAGTCTTCAGAAGTGGTGAGTCTCTTGCTGGTGTGACCAAGACGGTCACCGAAAGGCCACCCAGCGATGAACTCCCTCCTCAAGCTCCTCTCCTCCGCCACGATCGCCGCGTCGCTCTCCTTCGTCGGTCCGGCACCTGCCTCCGCCCAGGGGACCGCCCAAGTCCGCCGCGGAGACGACTCCGAACAAGCCCGCGCACCCCGCGGCCCGCGTGCCGAAGGCGCCCGGCGAGGCCCGCGTGCCGAAGGCGCCCGGCGAGGCCCGCGTGCCCACCGGGGCCACCGCGGCCGACACGGCATGCAGCGCATGCTCCGGCAGCTCGAGCTGACCGAGAACCAACAGACCCAGGTCCGCGCCATCATGGAATCGGCCCGGGAAGAAGGCCGCGCGCTCCGTGAAGCCGACGGCAACCGCGAGGCGATGCACGCCCACCGCGAAGAGACCAAGCGTCTCGTGATGGAAGTGCTCACCCCAGCCCAGCGCGCCCGCGCCGCCGAGCTCCGCACCGAACATCAGGCGAACCGCATCACCCGCCGCCTCACGCACATGACCGAACGCCTCTCCCTCTCGGCCGCGCAGCAGACCCGCATCCGCGCCATCCTCGAGTCGGCCGCCACCGAGCGCTCGCCCCAGATGGACCGCGCCGCGCACCAAGCCCGGCACCGCGCGATGCGCACGCAGATCGAATCGGTCCTCACCGCCGAACAGCGCGCCCTTCTGCCTGAGCCCGGCGAACGCCGCGAACGCCGCGGCCGCCGCGGACACGGCCCCCGCGGCGAGAACGGCCCCCGCGGTCAGGTCGGCGTCGACAACCCCGACAACCGCGGCATCTGAACCCCCTCTCCCCATCCTCCCCACCCAGAACCCCGGGTCGCACCAGCGGCCCGGGGTTTTCCCTTTGGGCGAGTCGGCGGCGTCGGGATCGGCGGCGGCGTCGGGATCGGCGGCGGCCTCGGCTTCGGGATCGGCGTCGGCTTCGGGGGATCGGCTTCGGCATCGGGATCGGCGTCGGCGTCGGCGTCGGCTTCGGCTTCGGGATCGGCGTCGGCTTCGGCTTCGGCTTCGGCTTCGGCGTCGGATTCGGGATCGGCGTCGGCTTCGGCTTCGGCTTCGGGATCGGCTTCGGCTTCGGCTTCGGAACGAACCACGGGCACGGGCGCGGGCCGCATCCTCTCCTTCGGATTCGGAGTCGGAACGAAGGGCAAGGGCACGGGCAAGGGCACGGGCAAGGGACCGTCCTGCCGATCCCTGCCCGGGCTGTTAGACTCAACGTCCTGGGGAGCGAAAGCATGAATCGATTGGTCTTGTGGGTGGGGATCTTGGGGTGTGTGGGCGCAGTCGGCTGCGGAGACGACGGTCCTCCGCCCGATGGCGACGCGGGCATGAGCGACGGCGCCACCGCCGACGCACGCTCGGGCGAAGACGCGCCCGGCGTCGACACCGGACGACCCGACGCACCCATCACCGGCCGATGCGGCAACGAAGTCGTCGAAGGCGACGAGGAGTGCGACGACGGCAACGAGGACGACCTCGACGCCTGCGACTCAGAGTGCCGCTTCACGTGCGGCGACGGAGAAGTGAACAGCGCCGAAGCATGCGACACCGCGATCGCCGCGGGCGAACCCGGCGCGTGCCCGACCACCTGCGACGACGAAGACCCCTGCACCTCCGACATCGCGTCCGGGCGGGACTGCCTCGCCACCTGCACCGCCGTGCCCATCACCGACTTCGTCGACGGCGACCTCTGCTGCCCCGAAGGCGCGAGCTCGGCCGACGACGCCGACTGCATGGCGATGTGCGACAACGGCGTCCTCGAAGCAGGCGAGCTCTGCGACACCGCCATCGCCGACGGCGAACCCGGCGCATGCCCGACGACGTGCGAAGACGACGGCGACGCCTGCACGGTGGAAGCGCTCTCGATGCCCGACACCTGCCGCGCCGAGTGCACCGACACCCTCATCGACACCACGGACGACGGCACCGATGGATGCTGCCCCGAAGGCGCCACCACCGCGACCGACTCCAACTGCTCGGCCGAGTGCGGCAACGGCGTACGCGACACCGGCGAACGTTGCGACACCGCGATCCCTGCCGGCGAACCCGACGCGTGTCCCGTGCTCGCGGACTGCGACGACGGAGATCCATGCACGCGCGATCGACTCGCGAACGCGGGCAACTGCCGCGCCCGCTGTCGCACCACCGCGGTCACGGCGCCGACCGACGACGACATGTGTTGCCCCGCCGGTGCCAACGAGACGAACGACAACGACTGCGCGCCGGTGTGCGGCAACAACGTCCGCGAAACCGGCGAAGCCTGCGACGACGGCAACTTGGACCCGGGCGACGGATGCGACGGCTCGTGCATGATCGAGATGAGCACCACCCCGACCGCGTTCCGGATCACCCGCCTCGTGCTGCGTGATCCGCACGTCTTCATCGATGCGTTCGGATGCCGCGACGCGACCGACACGGTGCTCGGACAGCCCGGCGCAAACGCGCAGTTCCAGAGCGGCATCGACGACTACTCGTTGAACGTGGTGTCGGTGTTCCGGCCGCTGGCGCCCGCCATGTCGTCCACCCCGGTGAGCCTGTACACGAACGGCATGTGCATGGCAGATGCCCCGACCGACGACTGTTCGCCGGGCGGCACCGAGGTGATGGGCACCGCGAACAACTCCTCGAGTGGCATCTGTTACGCGGCCGACCCGATGACCCTCACCGGCGCGTACACGGCGCCCAACACCCCCACGGCCGACCCGGGCGGCATGGGTTGTTTCGTGAGCAGCACCGAGACGGTCAGCATCTCCCTGTCCGGCGCGACCATCACGCTCGAGGACGCGCAGGTCGCCGGTGAATACGCCGGCACCCGCATCGTCGACGGAGTCATCGTGGGCTTCCTCACCTTCGCCGAAGCGCGCGCCGCCATCGTGCCGGTGCCCATCCTCGGCGACCGGTCGCTCTACTCGCTCCTTCGAAGCAGCGACACGACGAACGGCGGCTGCGGATCGCCCCCGAGCGACGCGGACGACCGCGACGGCGACGGCATGGAAGACGGCTGGTGGATGTACCTCGACTTCGAGGCGGACGAAGTCGACTGGACCGAACCGTGACCTTCGCCGGCGCGAGCTTCCAAGATCTCGCGCCGGGCGCAGGTCCCACCCTCGGTTGTCCGAGGGGATGTCCGAGGGGATGCGCGCATGCCCCCGCCGGCATTCCAGCCTCCCCAACTTCGCTCCGCGTACTCTGCGCAACGTAGGTCCCGTGAAACACCTCTCCTTGCTCCTCGCGCTCGTGCTCTCACTCTCGGTCGGCTCCTCGCTGGCGCGGGCATGCTCGTGCCTGGTGCAAGACGCGCCGAGTTCGCTCGCGGCGGCGACCTGGGTCTTCGAAGGGGAGCTGCTCCGCACCACGTTGGTCGGCGACCCCAACCAAGAACGATCGATGGGTGTGTTCCGGGTCAGCCACGTGTGGAAGGGAACGGTCGCCCAAGAAGTGACGGTGCAGATCCCGTCCGAGAACAGCATGTGTCCCCCGCACTTCCAGGTCGGGGAGCGGTACGTGGTCTACGCGGTCGGTCCCGCCACCGCACCTCGCGTGGCGCGCTGCGCCCGCTACGCCCACCCGCGCACCGTCCCCGAAGAACGCCGCGCCCTCGGCACCCCCACGCGTACTTATTGATCGGCTACGGGCCTGGCCCGCTTCGCGGGACTGGCGGCCCTAAGCGCCGGTGGCGGCGAGGACTTGGCCGATGCGCTCGAGATCTTCGTCGGGGAGGTAGGGGACTTCGCCGGCGAGTTTCTCTGCGCCCTTGATCTGGATCGCCCGGCGCGCGCCAAGCACGCACGAGGTCACGACGGGTGACGCGAGCACGAAGCGCACCGCGGCTTCGGTCAGGCTGTGCACGTCGTCGTGCATCAGGTAGCGCAGCTGGTTGACCTGCCGCACCCGCAGCGCGAGCGCGCGCGGCGTCCAGCGCGCCTTGCGGTGGTCGTCGTCGGCGAACTGCCGGTACTCGGTCCATCGACCCGAGAGCAGTCCATGCAGCAGCGGCGAACGGGCCATCAACCCCACCTGCTTCTCTTTCAAGAGATCGCTCAGCTCGGTCACGTCGTCGCTGCACAACAGGTTGTAGGGCATGCAGAGCACGTCGACCCCCAACTCGAGCGCGGTGCGCGCCACGTCGATCGACCCGGTGCTCACGCCGAAGGCGCCGATGCGTTCGAGCTTCTTCTGTTCTTCGACCAGTGGCTTGAGGTGCTCGGCGGTGAGCGCGTCCTCCGGCGGATCGTGCAAGAGCCACACGTCCACCCGCTCGGTCCGGAGCCGGTCCAGCGACCGGGTCAGATCCGACCGCAACGCGTTCGCACCAAACCCATGGGCGACCTCGCCGTCTTGCCAGCGGGCGCCCGCGCGCGTGACGAGTTGCACGTCCGCCCGCGCCGATTCCGTCAGCTCTCCGACCACGGTCTCGATCGCGCCATCGCCCCAGAGCGGTGCACAGTCGATGGTCGTGACGCCCGCCTCGAGCGCCGCTTCCACCGTCGCCCGCACGACCGGCTCGTGCATCTTGCCGCAGGCGCCCGAAAGTCCCCAGGTGCCGAGCGCGATCTCGGAGAGCTCGATGTCCGTTCCACCCAAGGTTCGCCGATGCATCGCGCGATTCTAGAACAGAAGGGGCCCCGATCCGTGACGATTTGCTCGACCGACGCGGCGATGCGCGTATGTTGGCGCGCATGACCTCCCTGAAAGACGCCGCTGCCGCGCTCTGGCCGACCGACACCGCCCTGCTGATCGCGGGCGGGTGCACCCACGCGCTCAGCCGATCGCTCGATGCAGCCGACCGCGGCGTCTACGAGAGTCTCCGGAGCGCGCTCGTGGACTGGGTCGGCAAACGCCAGGGTCTGCGGCCGGTGGAGACCACGCCGCTGAGCGCGATCGTGGACGCGGAGTTTCGCGCCTGTCAGAACTTGAGCCCGAACGACAACTCGCCGCTGATGCTCGCGGCGTACGTGCAGATGGCGATCGCGACCCGCCACATCCCGCTCGTCGGGCTGCCCGAAGACCATCCGCGCGAGGTCGGCGTCACGCAGTTCCTCCAGACGCTCACGCAGGCTGGCAAGATCGAGTCCATCCCGCGCAAGCAGATCGTGTTTCGCATGGAGCGCCTGGTGGGTCTGAAATGGGCGGATCAGATCGCCACCACCGCACGCATGGGATGGGGCCGCGTCGGACTGGGCTGGTCCAAGTTGCCATCGCGCCTCGAAGAACTCGCGCGCGAACTCGACGCGGGCGCGACCTACACCTGGTCCGACGTGGGCGGTCGCTCCGCGCTGCGGGTGGTCACCGGATCCGAACAGCGCATGGGCGTGCTCAGCCGCGAAGAGGTCCACACGATCCGCGCCGTGCTCCCCTGGCTGACCGACCCGGCCGCGCTCTAGCGCAAAGCGCTAGAGCGCCCCTTGCCCGTGCCCTTGCCCCTGCCCTTGCCCTCGATGATCGTCGTGGGCCGGCACGGGGAGGCGCTTGTCCGCCCTTCGCCTCAGCAGTCGACGGGGGTGACTTCGTAGCTCAGCTCGCCGGTGCTCAGGTCGGTGATGGTCACTCGGTAGGTCTCTCCCGCGACCGGCATCCAACCCATGGGGGTCATCTTCACTGCGTCCACCGAACCACCGCTCGGCTGGCGCTCGGAGAGCACCGGCATGTCGGCGCCATCCGACGTCCGCACGATCGAACCCGCGCTCGAACCGGTGAGGCTCATCGCGTAGGGCTGGAACGACCACACATCGAGCGCGGTCTCCATCGGCGCAAACCCCTGGTTCGGATACGAACTCCACGGCCGCTCGGTCGCGGCGCCGGTGCCGCCGATCACCCCGAGGCACTGCCCAGGACGACTGCCGGTCGACGAGAACCCGATGCCGACGCTCGCGAGTCGGCTCGAGAGAATCCACCGCCGGTGGCCGAGGCTGTCGACGTTGCGATCGCGCATGTAGCCGTTGATCGCCGCCGGCGATGACCCGTAGCCGAGCGCGATGTTGGCGCGGCTCGCAGCGGTCGCGCCGGCCGCGGTGTAACAGGTCCACGACATCGGCGGCGAGTGCGAGAGCATCGCGTTGACGCTCATCATCGCGGCGCACTCCATCATGCCCGCGTGTCGCGCAGGATCGTCGACGACGGGCGTCATGCCGGCGAGCCATCGGTACATGTTGATGCGCCGCAGGGTGTCGTCGATGCCAGCGCGCGCCATCACACCCGGACCGCAGGTCAGCCCGTCGTCCATCCACTCCGGGCTCGCGTTCGTCACGTGGCCGGCGTTCCAGCCGTCGCACACGTCGCTCATCGAGCGCGTCGCCGGGTCGCCCGCGGGGGGCGCCACACACCCGGACCCGTCGTCGACGAACCCCTCACGGCACACGCACTCTCCCGCCACGCACATCGCGCCCGGATCGCACGCGACCCCGAGGCACGGATCGTCGGGTCCGCCGTCGACCCCGCCGTCCAGTGCGCCAGGCGCGTCGACACCCGGTGCGTCCACGCCGGGTGCATCCACGCCGGGTGCATCGGTGCCGGGTGCGTCGGTGCGGGGGCCCGCGTCGACGAGCGCGATGTCGCCCTCACGCGTGAGGACGCCCGGCTCGCACGCCAGACCGCACACGGCCCACGAGAGGACTGCGACGCGAACGCCTGCGGTGCGGAGCCCGCGCCTCCTGGGTGTGACCATGGGCGCAGGGTACCGACGACCCCTTGGGTTTGCACGCCACCCTGGCTTCGCGGAGCGGGAGAGGTCGGGGGCAGCGACCTGCTAGAGTCGCGGATTGATGGCCGAGGTGGATCCGCTGGAGAAGACGATGCATGCGTCGTCGGGCGACGCCGGGGTCGGGTTGTCCGGGCTGGACCGCACCCTCCCGGCGAACTCGACCGTGGGCCGAGAGGCGCTGTCGTTTCGGCCTTCCCTCCCGCCGGCGAAGTTCTCCGCCGCCGGCGCTCCGGAGCTCGACGTGGACTTCGTGCTGCGTGAAGAACTCGGTCGCGGCGGCATGGGTGTGGTCTTCCTTGCGGGGCAGAAGGCACTCGACCGGGAGGTCGCGATCAAGCGGCTCGTCGAACCGAGTCCGAGGCTCGTCGACGCGCTGCTGCACGAAGCGATGATCGCCGGAGGGCTGGAGCATCCGAGCATCGTCCCGATCCACGCGGTGGTGGAAGACGAACACGGACCCGCGGTCGTCATGAAGCGGATCTCCGGCCAGGAGTGGGCCGAAGTGATCCGCGATCCCGAGACCACGCTCGACCGGCACCTCGAAATCTTCGTCCAGGTCTGCAACGCGACCGCGTTCGCCCACAGCGAGGGGGTCGTCCACCGCGACATCAAACCGAGCAACGTGATGGTGGGCGCGTTCGGCGAGGTCTACCTGATGGACTGGGGCATCGCGCGGCGGCTCTCGGACCAGACGCGCCGCGGCCTCGCGGGCACACCGGCGTACCTCGCACCGGAGATGGTGGACGGAACGTTCGACGAACGGAGCGACGTCTACCTGCTGGGCGCGACCTTGCACGAGGTGTTGATGCGGGCGCCGCGCCACACCGCCGAGACGTTGTTCGAGGCGGTGCAACAAGCGAGCGAGAGTGCGCCGTTCGACTACCCGGCGTCGGTGTCTCCGCTGCTCGGGCAGATCTGCAACCGGGCGTGCGCGCGGGCGCCAGAGGATCGATTCGAATCCGTCGAGGCGCTCCGGGATGCGGTCATCTCGTTTCGCGCCCAGCGGGCCGCGCAGGATCTGGTCGAGGTCGCCGACGCGAGGCTGGAGACGCTGTCCGCAGCCCTCGACTCCGACGACTACCCGTCGGCGAAACGCGCGTTCGACGAAGCGCGGTTTGCGTACGAGCAGGCCGCCGCGATGGCGCCCGATGCGGCCGAAGCGGAGCGAGGTCTGCAGCGGGCGCTGCTCTTGATGGCGCGTGCGGAACTCTCGCGCCGGCAGCCCGACGCGGCGGCAACCCATCTCGAAGCGATGATCGATCCGCCCGCGTCGCTGCAGCGCGCCCTCGACGCGTTGCGAGACGAGATGGCGGCGGCCGACCAGCGCTTGCACACCCTCGAGCGCGACCAGGACAAACGGTTCGGCAAACGTGAACGCGACGCGGCGCTCGTGGGCCTCGGGCTCGGGGTGCTCCTGATCGTCGGTGGTTTCGGCACGCTCCGGCTGGCTTTTCCGAACTACGCCAGCGCCCCACTCCGGTTCGCCCTCGTCGGTCTCGTGGTGTTCCTCATCGCGGCAGGTGTCGTCCGCTGGTGGCGTCGGCGCGGCGAGTTCAACCTGGTCAACCGCCGCATCTCCCAAGTCGCGCTGACCACCCTCGGCTGCAGCGCCATCAACCGGCTCGTCGGTCTGCTCGGCGACATCGATCCCACCCGCACGCTGCAGACCGATGCGCTCCTCATCGCGATGGCCGGCGCGGGTCTGACACCGTTTCATCGGAGCGGTCCGTGGCTCGCAGGCCTTGCGCTCGTCGCCACCGTCGTCGGCGCAATCGAACCCGCGTGGATCGAGTGGATCTTCGTCGTGCTCGCAGGAGCGATCCCGCTGATCTTCCTCGCGACCCGGAAGCTCATCCGGCGCGGTCCGACCTAGCAGGTCGCTAAAAAGCGACCTGCTCCCTTGCCGTTGCCCTTGCCCGTGCCCTTGCCCGCGTCGTGGACGCCGTGTGTTTCGCGACGGCGAGGCCGCGAATCGGAGCCCGATGCCCAGCGGACGAAGCCGCCGGGCAT
>JAXMNT010000040.1:0-76479 GCA_034670305.1 Deltaproteobacteria bacterium | reverse complement strand
TGCCGGGCGACAACGTGAAGATGGTCGTCACGCTCATCACCACCGTCGCGATGGAAGAGAAGCAGCGCTTCGCCATCCGCGAAGGCGGCCGCACGGTCGGTGCCGGCGTCGTCGCGAAGATCATCGAATAAGAGACCAACACATGAAGATTCGAATCAAACTCAAGGCCTACGACCACCGCCTGCTCGACCAGAGCGCGACTGAGATCGTGGACACGGCCAAGCGCACCGGCGCTCGTGTGGCGGGTCCCATCCCGCTCCCGACGCGCATCAACAAGTACACCGTGCTTCGCGGACCGCACGTCGACAAGAAGTCGCGCGAGCAGTTCGAAATCCGAACGCACAAGCGCCTCCTCGACATCCTCGAGCCCACCCAAGAGACGATCGAATCGCTTTCCAAGCTCGATCTGTCGGCGGGTGTGGACGTCGAGATCAAGACCACCTGAGGGCATCAAGATGGCGAAAACCAACGTGTACAACCTCGACCGCAAGAGCGTCGGAGAGATCGAACTCTCCGACGACGTCTTCGGCTGCGAGGTCAACGAAGGGCTCCTCTACGAGGTGCTCAAGGCGCAGCTTGCTTCCAAACGGCAGGGCAGCGCAGCGACCAAGGGTCGGGCGGACGTGCAGGCGTCCAGCAAGAAGCTGTTCCGCCAGAAGGGCACCGGCAACGCACGCCAGGGCTCGATCGGCGCACCGCAGCACAAGGGCGGCGGCGTGGTCCATGGACCCACCCCCCGCAGCTACGCTTACCGTCCGCCGCGCAAGATGCGCGTGGGTGCGCTTCGCAGCGCCCTCTCGCTCAAGCTCGCGCAGGGACAGCTGACCGTCGTCGATGCCTTCGAGCTCGATGAGATCAAGACCAAGAAGCTCGCCAGCGTGCTGGCCAAGCTCGAGGTCGAAACCAGTGCGATGATCGTGGACTCAGGCAACGAAAAGCTCCGCCTGAGCGCACGCAACCTCCCCTCGCACGTCGTCCTCCCCCCCGAGGGCGTCAACCTCTACGACCTCCTTCGTCACGAGCACCTGGTGCTGACGAAAGAGGCGGCCAAAGCGCTCGAAGCGCGCTGCAGCAAGTAAGGCCCGAGACCGTGCAGATCGTAGACATCATCAAACGCCCCATCATCCTCACGGAGAAGGGCAGCACCCAGCGCGACGACCTGAACAAGTACATGTTCGAAGTCGACCTGCGCGCCAACAAAGTCGAGATCCGCAGGGCCGTCGAAGAACTCTTCGACGTCACCGTGCTCGACGTGAACACGCTCATCGTTCGGGGCAAGCCCAAGCGTATGGGTCGTCGCCGACTGAAGCGACGCAACTGGAAGAAAGCGATCGTCACGTTGTCCTCGGACGACTCGATCGACTTCTTTGAAGGAGCCTGATCCGTGGCGGTAAAGAAGTTCAAACCCACCTCGCCGTCGATGCGTTTCTACGAAACGGCGGATTTCTCGGAGCTTGCCAAGAAGCGCCCCGAGAAGAAGCTGACGCGCGTTCAGAAGAAGAGCGGCGGCCGGAACAACCACGGTCGGATCACGGTCCGTTTCCGTGGTGGCGGCCACAAGCAGAAGCTCCGTCTCATCGACTTCAAGCGTCGCAAGATCGGCGTGCCGGCCACGGTCGCCGCGATCGAGTACGACCCGAACCGCACCGCGCGCATCGCGCTCCTTCACTACCGAGACGGTGAGAAGGCGTACATCCTTGCGCCGGACGGCCTCAAGGTCGGCGACGAAGTCGTCAGCTCGCGCAACGCGGACGTGAAGCCCGGCAACGCGATGCCGCTGCGCCACCTGCCCCAGGGCACGATCATTCACGCCATCGAGCTGAAGATCGGCAAGGGCGCGCAGATCGTTCGCAGCGCCGGTACCGCCGCACAGCTCATGGCGAAGGACGGCGACTACGCGCACGTTCGTCTCCCGAGCTCGGAGGTCCGCAAGATCCATCTCGACTGCCGGGCCACCATTGGCCAGGTCTCGAATGGGCAGCACGCCCGAGTCACGCTCGGAAAGGCCGGCCGAAGCCGCTGGCTGGGCCGACGTCCGCACAACCGCGGCGTCACCATGAACCCGGTCGATCACCCCATGGGTGGTGGCGAGGGTCGCACTGCGGGTGGCCGGCACCCGTGTTCTCCGTGGGGTCAACTCGCGAAGGGCAAGAAGACGCGCACGAACAAGACGACGACCAAGTTCATCGTCCGAAGGCGGAAGCAGAAGTAATGGCACGTTCAATCAAGAAGGGTCCCTTCATCGACCTCCACCTGGTGGAGAAGGTCGACAAGGCCGTCGCCGCTGGCGACAAGAAGATGATCCGCACGTGGTCGCGTCGTTCGACCATCACCCCCGATTTCATCGGGCTCACGTTCGCCGTCCACAACGGCCACAAGTTCATCACCGTCTTCGTCACCGAGAACATGGTGGGTCACAAACTCGGCGAATTTGCGCCGACGCGGACCTTCCACGGTCACCAGGCGGACAAGAAGGGTAAGAAGTAGAGAGCATTTGCGTGAATCGTCGGGTTGTGTGGCTCAGTCCCTTGAAACCCGGCAACCTCGTGCTAGATCGCGTGCCCTTTGGCCGAACCCGCGTGTTTATCGTGGTTTTCGAGCCAACCGCCCCTTTCCGGGGTGGGGCCTGGTCCGCACGGGGAGTTCACGCAGCCACTCACTGCTTCGAACCGGACGTCACCGGACCCTAAAGGACCAGCAGGAACCACCATGGAAGCCATCGCCAAAGCACGATTTCAACGCATCTCGCCCCGCAAGGCGCGCGTTGTCGTGAACATGATCCGCGGCAAGAACGTCGCCACGGCGATCGATCAGCTGCGCTTCACCCAGAAGGCCGCTGCGAAGATCATCTCGAAGGTGCTCGACAGCGCCATCGCGAACGCGAAAGAGAAGGACGCTGGCGTCGACCTCGACGCGCTCGTCGTGAAGACCGCGTTCGTCGACCAAGCACCGAACCAACACATGCGTCGCTACCGGCCCCGCGCGATGGGCCGAGCCACCCGCATCGTGAAAGGCATGAGTCACATCACGATCGTCGTGGGTGAGGAAGACTGAAATGGGACAGAAGACACACCCCTACGGGTTCCGCCTCGGCGTCATCAAGCCTTGGAAGTCCAAGTGGTACGAGGACCGCAACTACGCGGCCTGGCTCCACGAGGACCTCGCCCTCAAGCGCAAGATCCGCAAGAAGTACGCGCACGCCGAGATCGCCGACATCGAGATCGAGCGCGCCGCGAACAACCTGCGTGTGATCATCTACACGTCCCGCCCGGGCATCATCATCGGCAAGCGTGGCTCCGGCGTGGAGCAACTCCAGAAGGACCTCGGCAAGCTCACCAAGAGCAACCTCATGCCGCCGGACATTCAGGAAGTGCGCAAGGCCGACACGAACGCCCAGCTCGTGGCCGAGCGCATCGCCACGCAGCTCGAGCGCCGCGTCGCGTTCCGCCGCGCCATGAAGAAGGCGGTCTCGACCGCCATGAAGCTTGGCGTCAAGGGCATCCGCGTGGAGGCCGGTGGCCGCCTCGGTGGTGCCGAAATCGCTCGGACCGAGTGGTACCGCGAAGGCCGCGTCCCGCTTCACACGCTCCGCGCAGACATCGACTACGGCTTCTGCATCGCGAAGACCACTGCCGGCACCGTCGGCATCAAGTGTTGGATCTTCAAGGGCGAAGTCAGTCCCTCCCAACGTCGGCCCGCCGCCCAGGCCCGCCGCTAGGCGCTGAGACAAGACCATGCTTCAACCGAAACGAACCAAGTACCGCAAGCAGATGAAGGGCCGCATGCGCGGTCAAGCGCATCGCGGCAGCGACGTCTCCTTCGGAGACTACGCACTCCAGTGCACCGACCGCGGTCGGCTGAGCGCACGCCAGATCGAGTCCGCTCGAATGGCGATCCAGCGCAAGGTCAAGCGCGCTGGCAAGCTCTACATCCGAGTCTTCCCGGACAAACCCCTCACGAAGAAGCCGCTCGAAACCCGTCAGGGCAAGGGCAAGGGCCCCGTCGAGGGTTGGGTCGCGGTCGTCAAACCCGGCAAGGTCCTCTACGAGATCGAGGGCATTCCGGAAGAACTCGCCCGAGAGGCGTTCCGTGTCGCCGGTCACAAGTTGTCCGTCGCCACTCAGTTCCTGAAGCGGAGTGATCAGCTGTGAAGGCGTCCGAAATTCGCGAGCAGACCGACGAAGAGCTCGGCACCCTGGTCTCTGACCTGGAGCGCAAGCTTTGGAAGGCCCGCTTCGACAACCACACGAACCAGCTCGACAACACGAGCACGATTGGCGGGATCCGTAAGGATCTTGCGCGCGTGAAGACGATCCTCACCGAGCGCGCCAGCGCGAAGAAGGCCTGAAGACGATGTCCGAGGAAACAGCCCAAGCGACCCCCAAGAAGGTCACCGAGCGCGGTCACGACCGCAAGCTCGTTGGTCGGGTCGTGAACGATACGTCCGCCGAAGGGCGCGCGAAAAAGACCATCGTGGTGGAAGTCATCCGCCGCACGCGCGATCCCTTCTACGGCAAGTACGTGAAGAAGAAAAAGAAGTACCACGCTCACGACGAGACCGAGGAGTACCGCACGCGGGACCTGGTCGAGATCAAGAGCTGTCGACCGATGTCCAAGACGAAGCGCTGGGTGGTCACACGACTCCTCGAGCGTCCGCCGGAGGTGTGACGTGATCCAGGTTGAATCGGTCCTCGATGTCGCTGACAACAGCGGCGCCAAAAAAGTGGCTTGCATCAAGGTGCTCGGCGGTTCGCGCCGCCGCTACGCAGGACTCGGCGATGTCATCGTCGTGTCCATCAAAGAAGCGCTGCCGACGGCACGCGTCAAAAAGGGTGAAGTCGCCCGCGCCGTGATCGTACGGACGCGCCGCGAGTACCGACGCCCCGATGGCACGTACATCAAGTTCGACACGAACAGCGCCGTTCTCATCAACAAGGAGAACGAGCCGATCGGAACCCGTATTTTCGGACCGGTCGCTCGCGAGCTCCGCGCGCGCAAGTTCATGAAGATCGTCTCGCTTGCGCCGGAAGTGATCTAGTCATGGCGAAGCACATCAAGAAGGACGACCTCGTCGTCGTCATCACCGGCAAGGACAAGGGCAAGACTGGCCGAATCCTCAAGGTGCTCGAAGACGGCCGCGTGCTCGTCGAGGGCGTGAAGCTCATGAAGCGTCACCAGAGCCCTCAGAAGTACCCGGAAGCCGGCATCATCGAGCGCGAAGCGCCCGTCCATGCCTCCAACGTCATGCTCGTCGATCCCGAGACCGAGAAGGGCACGCGCGTTCGTGTCGGCCGAGGCAAGGACGACGAGAAGGTGCGCATCGCTGTCAAAAGCGGCGCGGCCATCGACTGAACGCACACGACCGATTGATCAGGCCGGCATTGTCGGCCAGGCTCCGCGGCCCTGCCGCACCCGGCTTCGGCCACCCGGATTCCCTGAATCCAACCGTTCCCGTTTCCCCAACAGATTCCCTTTCCGGCCCATCCGTACTCGGCACGCCACGGCGACCCGAGCGGATGCAACCCGGAGGTAAAAATGGCTGAGTACACCCCTAGACTGAAGAAGCTCTACCGCGATCAGGTCGTCGGACAGCTCATGGGCGAGTTCCAATACGGAAACCCCATGCAGGTCCCCGTCCTTCAGAAGATCGTCGTCAACATGGGCCTCGGTGAAGCCGTCTCGAACGGCAAGATCATCGAAGCTGCTGTCAAAGAGCTCACCGCGATCGTCGGCCAGAAGCCGGTCGTGACCAAAGCCCGCAAGTCCATCGCTGGATTCAAGCTCCGTGAAGGCATGCCGATCGGCTGCATGGTCACGCTGCGCCAGGACCGGATGTGGGAGTTCTGTGATCGTCTGGTCACCTTCGCCTTGCCGCGTACCCGCGACTTCAAGGGCGTCAGCAACAAGGCGTTCGATGGCCGCGGGAACTACACCCTCGGCATCAAGGAACAGATCATCTTCCCCGAGGTCGACTACGACAAGGTCGACAAGATCAAGGGAATGAACATCACCCTCGTGACCTCCGCGCGCACCGATGCCGAAGGCCGCGCTCTCCTCCGGGGCCTCGGCATGCCCCTCCGCAAGTAGAAGAGAACAAGCCCATGATGACCGACCCCATTGCGGACATGCTCACGCGCCTCCGCAACGCCTCCCTGGCCCACCTCGACCGCGCCGAGATTCCGCTCTCGAAGCTGAAGCTCGCGATCGCGAAGATCCTCAAACAAGAGGGTTACGTGGCGGACTACGAAGTCGGCGAGCGCACGCTCACCGTCTTCCTCAAGTACGGCCGCGACCGTCGCTGTGCCTTCACCGGCATTCGCCGCTCGAGCCGTCCTGGCCGTCGACTCTACGTCGGCACCAGCGACATCCCCACGATTCACAACGGCCTCGGCGTCGCCATTCTCTCCACCTCCTACGGTGTGATGAGCGACCGTTCCGCCCGCACCAAGGGTGTCGGCGGCGAAGTCCTCTGCGAGGTGTGGTGATGGCAACCGCAGAAACGTTCGAGGGCAAGCAGTCCCGCAACGGCAAGAAGCCGGTGCCCCTTCCCAAGGGCGTGACCTTCTCCATGGAGGGCACGACCGTCACGCTCAAGGGTTCCAAGGGCGAGATCAGCCGCACCTTCCGTGAGGAAGTCACGATCCAGAACGCCGAAGAGGGCATCCTCGTGCGTCCCGTCGAAGGCTCCGGCACCGCCGGTCTGAAGTTCCAGGGCACGACCCGGGCGCTTCTCCAGAACATGGTCGTCGGCGTGCACGAGGGCTACACGATCAGCCTCGACTTCCGCGGCGTGGGTTACCGGGCCGAGATGAACGGCACCACGCTCAAGATCACGGTCGGTCTCTCACACCAGCCGGAGCTCGAGATTCCCAAAGAGATCTCGGTGAAGATCGACACCATCGATGAAGCGGGCACCAAGTACCCCCGCGTTCAGCTGACCTCCGTGGACAAAGAGATGGTCGGGCAGGTTGCTGCTCGGATCCGCTCGAAGCGTCCCCCCGAGCCCTACAAGGGCAAGGGCATTCGGTACACGGGCGAGAAGATCCGGATGAAAGCCGGCAAGTCGGGCAAGTGAGCCTCAGACAGGATACCCAACGATGAAAACTGGACTCACAGGTCGCGCCCGCCGCAAGAGGCGCATCCGCAAGAAGGTCACCGGCACCACGGCTCGTCCGCGGCTCACGGTGTTCCGAAGCACCAAACACATCTACGCGCAGATCGTGGACGACGCGACGGGCAAGACCCTCGTGGCGACCTCGTCGCGCACCAAGGGCTTCGCCGTCGAAGGCGAGAAGACCGATGCGGCCAAGCTGGTCGGCAGCGCGCTGGCCGAGCTTGCCAAGGGCAAGGGCATCGAACAGGTCGTCTTCGACCGCAATGGCTACCTCTACCACGGCCGCGTCAAAGCGTTGGCTGAAGGCGCCCGTGAGGGTGGACTGAGTTTCTGATGGCTTATACCGATCCGATCATCGATCCCGCGTCTCTCGAAGACCTCACCGAGCGCGTCATCTACATCAACCGCGTCGCCAAGGTCGTCAAAGGCGGCCGTCGGTTCAGCTTCAGCGCACTCGTCGTCGTCGGCGATGGCAACGGCCACGTCGGCGTTGGCCTCGGCAAGGCGAACGAAGTGCCCGATGCGATCCGCAAGGGCAACGAAGGCGCCAAGAAGACGCTCTTCCGCGTTCCGCTCGTCGGCACCACCATTCCGCACAAGGTCCGCGGCCATCATGGCGCAGGCAAGGTCATGCTCCGCCCGGCCTCGCCCGGTACCGGCGTGATCGCCGGCGGTGCCATGCGCGCCGTGCTCGAGGCTGCTGGCGTCAAAGACGTGCTCGCCAAGATCATCGGCACCACGAACCCGCACAACGTGCTCGGCGCCACCGTCGATGCACTCAAGCAGCTCGAGGACGCCGGCATGGTCGCGCGTCGTCGGGGAGTGACCACCGAGCACGTGACCGGCAAGAAGGAAGAGCCCGTCGTCGCGACCCCGAAGGTCAAGGTCGACACGGCCCGCGGCGAGAAGCCCGCTGCCAAGCCGGCCGAGAAGGCACCGGCGGAAGCCGCACCGGCCGCGGCGCCCGCCGCAGCGGCCGCACCGGCGGAAGCCGCACCGGCCGCCGCACCCGCAGAAGCCGCACCGGCTGCTGAAGCACCGGCCGCCGACGCACCGGCCACCGAGGAGAGCTCGTCGTGAGCAAGTTGAAAGTGACGCAGGTCCGCAGTCAGATCGGACGCCCCACGAAGCACCGTCGTGTGCTCGCTGGGCTCGGTCTGCGCGGCATGAACAAGACCGTCGTCGTCGACGACACCCCGTCGTTCCGAGGCATGATCTCCAAGGTCATCCACCTCGTGAAGGTCGAGGAAGTCAGTGGCTGAGGAAAACATGGCTGACGAAGAACAGAACATCCCGATCCTCTCGCGACTTCGTCCACCGCCCGGTGCGGTGAAGAAGAAGAAGCGCAAGGGGCGTGGTCCCGGCTCCGGCATCGGCAAGACGTCCGGTAAGGGTCAAAAAGGTCAGAAGGCCCGGCATCCCGGCGACTTCGGCAAGCTCGGCTTCGAGGGTGGTCAGACCCCCCTCTACCGTCGTCTTCCCAAGCGTGGATTCCGGAACCCCTTCTCCAAGTCCGTGGCCGAGTTCAACGTGGAGCTGCTCAGCGCGCGGTTCGACGCGGGCGCCGAAGTCACGCTCGACTCCTTGAAGGAGAAGGGCCTGCTCAAGCGCAAGGTCGACGTGGTGAAAATCCTCGGAACCGGCGAAATCGACAAGGCACTGACGGTCAAGGTCCACGCGTTCAGCAAGAGCGCGAAGGAAAAGATCGAAAAGGCCGGCGGCACCGCAGAGGTTCTCGCCTAACGCTACCTGGCGTGCAGCGTGCTGCGTGCCTATGAGACCCATTCCATGAGCGTCATTGCGAACATTGCCAAGATTCCCGAGCTGAGGCGACGGATCTTCTTCACGCTCGGGATGCTGGCCGTTTATCGGGTCGGCATCTTCGTGACGAGCCCCGGTGTCGACCGGAACGTCATGCGGAAGGTGGTCCAGTCCCAGTCGGGGACGTTCCTCGGCATGTTCAACCTGTTCAGCGGCGGAGCACTGGAGCAGCTCTCCATCTTCGCCTTGAACATCATGCCCTACGTCTCCGCGAGCATCATTCTCTCGCTGATGGGCGTGGTCGTGAAGCCGCTCGAGGAGCTCCGCAAAGAAGGCGAAGCCGGACAGCGGAAGATCAACCAGTACACGCGCTACGGCACGATCATCCTCTCGATCATCCAGGGCTTCGGCATCGCGATGTACCTCGAGAGCTTGAACGGAAGTGCCGAGAGCGGCGGGGCCGACGTCGTCGGCGATCCGGGCTGGACCTTCCGGTTCATGACCGTGCTCGCGCTCACCACCGGCACCGCGTTCCTCATGTGGCTCGGCGAGCAGATCACCGAGCGCGGCATCGGCAACGGCATCTCGCTCATCATCTTCGCGGGCATCGTCGCGAACCTCCCGGACGCGCTCTTCCAGACCGCGGCGCTTGTGAAGAACGGCCAGATCAAACCGATCGACCTGCTTCTCATCGTCACCATCGCGGGCATCGTCACCGCCATCATCGTCTTCTTCGAACGGGCCCAGCGGCGACTGCCGATCACCTACGCGAAGAGAATGGTGGGCCGGAAGATGTTCGGCGGGCAGCGCTCGCATCTGCCGCTCCGCGTCAACATGTCCGGCGTCATTCCGCCCATCTTCACGTCGTCGCTCCTCATGTTCCCGATGACGCTCGCCGGACTCGGCGTGCCGGGCATGACCTGGGTCAACAACCACCTGCAACCGACCGGTCCCAACAGCTGGATCTACCTGGTCGTGTTCGCGGTGATGACCATCTTCTTCTGCTTCTTCTACACGGCGGTCACGTTCCAGCCGGTCGACGTGGCGGAGAACCTCAAGAAGCAGAACGCCTTCATCCCGGGCGTTCGACCCGGCAAGACCACGGCCGATTACATCGACCGAGTGCTCACCCGCATCACGGTGGGTGGCGCCATGTACGTCGCCCTCGTCTGCACGGTGCCGACCTTGCTCCAGGGCCGCTTCAACGTGCCGTTCTACTTCGGTGGCACCTCGCTGATGATCGTCGTCGGCGTCGCGCTCGACACCGCACAGCAGGTCGAGTCCCACCTCATCACGCGACACTACGAGGGCCTCAGCGGCTCCAAGGGTCCCAAGATCCGAGGACGCAAGGGCTGATGGATCTCGTACTCTTCGGCCCGCCTGGCGCGGGTAAGGGAACCCAAGCGGAGCGGCTCGTCGAGCTGCTCGGGGTGCCCCAGATCTCCACCGGCGACATGATGCGGGCGGAGCGGAAGAGCGGATCCGATCTCGGCAAGAAGTTCGATTCGTTCATGTCGGCGGGCAAGCTCGTTCCGGACGAGCTGGTCCTGGAGCTCATCCAAAAGCGCCTCGAGCGTGAGGATGCCCAGAAGGGCGCCATTTTCGATGGCTACCCCCGAACGGAGCCGCAGGCCGAGGCCCTCGACCAGGTACTCGCGAAATTGGGCCGGAAGTTGGCCAAAGTGGTTCTCATCGACGTGCCGGAGAACGACATCGTCGATCGAATCACGGGCCGTCGGGTGGATCCGGCGAGTGGACAAACATACCACCTCCGCTATAATCCCCCGCCCCCCGGCGTGGAGGTAACTCAACGGAAGGACGACACGGAGGAGGTCGTTCGCACCCGGTACGAGGGCTACAAGAAGAAGACCGAACCGGTCCTTCCCTACTACGAGAAGCGCGGATTGCTCGCGAAGGTAGACGGAGTCGGTTCGCTCGATGAGGTAACGGAGAGGATCAAGGGCGCGATCGGAGCCTGAGATGGAGCAGCCTTCGCGAGAAACGGAAGGCATCGTCGAGGAAACACTGCCCAAAGGGCTCTTCCTTGTACGGCTCGACGATGGAAGCCGCGTACGCGCGGGACTGACGATGGAAGCCAAGCGGTTCACGGTCAGTCTGATTCCAGGGCAACGGGTACGAGTTCGGGTCTCTCCGCATGACCCAAGACGCGGTCGCATCACCGCGAAAATCTAGATTTCACAGCTTTGTTTGGTTAGAGGCGCTCTTCGGAGCACGAGAAGGCACGAGAAACTCATGGCACGCATCGCAGGCGTCGACATTCCTGGACGGAAGCACACCGTCATCGCTCTTCAGTACATCTACGGCATCGGTGAACACCGGGCGGCGCGCATCTGCGAGCTGACCGGGATCGAGCCGAGCAAGAAGGCCGATGATCTCGACGAGGTCGAGGTCCGCAAGATCCGTGAAGCGATCGACCAGAACTTCAAGGTCGAGGGCGACCTCCGACGCGAGGTCACGCTTCACATCAAACGTCTGATGGACCTCGGTTGCTACCGTGGCCTCCGCCACCGTCGTGGTCTCCCCGTCCGTGGTCAGCGAACACACACCAACGCACGTACTCGCAAGGGTCCGCGTCGTGGTCCGATGAGCCGAAGGAAGAAGTAATGGCCAAGGCGAAAGCATCTCCGAAGAGCAAGACCAAGAAGAAGAAGTCCAAAAAGGCTTCTGCTTCCGGGATTGCCCACATCCAGAGCACCTTCAACAACACGATCGTCACGATCACCGACTTGAACGGCAACGCCGTCTCGTGGTGCAGCGCTGGCGCCCGTGGTTTCAAGGGCTCCCGCAAGAGCACGCCGTTTGCGGCGCAGCTCGCCGCGGAGCAGGCCGCCCGTCGCGCGTTCGATCTCGGCATGAAGACGGTCGCGATCTTCGTGAAGGGTCCCGGCGCCGGTCGCGAGTCCGCCCTCCGCGCTTTCCAGAACGTCGGCATGCGAGTGACCCTCGTTCGCGACGTCACCCCGATTCCACACAACGGTTGCCGCCCGCCCAAGCGCCGCCGCGTCTGACCCACCTGGCCACGCTGAACTTCAAGGAAACACCATGAGCACCCCGACCCTCGTCGCCCGTAACTGGCGTGAACTCATTCGACCGAAGTCGGTCCAGCAGACCGATGAGCAGACCACGTACGGCAAGTTCGTGTGTGAGCCGCTCGAGCGTGGCTTCGGCATCACCCTCGGCAACTCGCTTCGGCGCGTCCTGCTCTCCTCGCTTCAGGGCGCGGCGATCACGGCCATCAAGGTCGACGGCGCGTTGCACGAGTTCACCTCCGTGCCGGACGTCGTCGAAGACGTCACCGAGATCATCCTGAACCTCAAGGAGGTCGTCGTGAAGACGCACTCCGCGAAGACTCAGATCATCCGGATCGACATGGAAGGCCCGTGCGAAGTCACCGCTGGCGACATCCAGGTCAACGACCAGGTGGAGATCCTCAACAAGGATCACATCATCTGCACCGTCGCCAAGGGTGGCCGCCTCAGCTGTGAGCTCACCATCGACGTCGGACACGGCTACGTGCCGGCCGAGCGGAACAAGAAGCCCGGCATGCCGATCGGAACCATTCCGATCGACGCGCTCTTCTCGCCGGTCCGCAAGGTGAACTACACGGTCACCAACGCGCGTGTCGGACAGGTCACCGACTACGACAAGCTCAGCCTCGAAGTGTGGACCGACGGTTCGGTCGAGCCGCCCGACGCGGTCGCCTTCGCAGCGAAGATCCTCAAGGACCAGCTCACCATCTTCATCAACTTCGAAGAAGAAGAAGAGCCGACCGAGACCGAGGATGAGGAAGAGCCGCTCAACGAGAACCTCTTCCGCTCCGTGGAAGAGCTCGAGCTCTCGGTGCGCTCCGCCAACTGCCTCCAGAACGCGAACATCCACCTCATCGGCGAGCTCGTCCAGAAGACGGAAGCCGAGATGCTGAAGACGAAGAACTTCGGCCGGAAGTCGCTCAAGGAGATCAAAGAGATCCTCGCCGACATGGGCCTCAGCCTCGGCATGAAGATCGACAACTGGACCGCGATGGTCGAGCGCTGGAAGGTTCAGCAAGCCACCGCGTAGGCGGCGCTGACCGACAACTTTGGATTAGACGATGCGACACCTCAAAGCGGGCCGAAAGTTCGGCCGAAACAGCCCCCACCGCCGCGCCATGTTTCGCAACATGGCTGGCAACCTGATCCTCCACGAGCGGATCCGGACCACCGACGCGAAGGCGAAAGAACTTCGTCGCATCGTCGAACGACTCATCACGCGCGCTGTCCGGCTCGGTGAAGACCTCACGGTCGACATCGGCAAGATCGCCGATGAGGGTGAGCGCACCCGCGTGGTTGGCGCACGCATTCACGCCCAGCGTGAAGTGGCCAAGTTCCTCCCGCGCAACATGACGAAGACGCTCGACGACGAGACCGTCGAAGACGTCGATCTGGTGCACAAGCTCTTCCACGACGTCGCGCCCCGCTACGTCGCGAGGGCCCTCGAGAACAAGGGCGGCGGCTACACCCGCATCGTCAAGATCGGCCGCCGCGACGGCGACAACGCGCCGATGTCGATCATCGAGCTCGTTGGTGCCCAGGTCTCGCCCAAGAAGGCCAAGGCCCCGAAGGCTGAAGAAGAGTAGGACCTCAGGTTCGACTCGGACTCTGACAAGGCCTCGCTTAGCGGCGGGGCCTTCGTCGTTCCGTCGTCGCTCCGCCAGTCGACCCCATCTTCCGCCATCCTCTGCGGCTCCGCCGACAGTAGTCGCGCTCCGCCTTGAGGACGCGCAATCTGGGGCCGCCTGACGAAGCGAGGGCTCCGCCAGTCGACCCCATCTTCCGCCATCCTCTACGGGGGCCGCCTGACGAAGCGAGGGCTCCGTGAGTTGTGGCACGTGCTCCGATCCCTCCGCCGACGTCTGCAGGTAGGGTGCCGCGCGATGGCCGAAACCGAACGCTCCAAAGCCCCCCTCTGGACCCAGCTGCGGTCGTTCTCTGCGGTCTTCTGGATCAGCAACTGGATGGAGCTGGTCGAACGCTTCGCCTACTACGGCGTGCGGGTCGTCCTGCCGGTCTACATGGTGCTCGCGGTCAGCGAAGGTGGCCCCGAGCTGACCCATGTGCAGAAGGGATCGATCTACGGCCTGTGGGCGGTGGTGCAGAGTTTCCTCCCGATCTTCACCGGCGGGTTTGCAGACCGCTACGGCTGCCGCATCAACATCGCGGTTGCGACGGTCCTGAAGATCATCGGCTACCTCGTGATGGGGTACTGCATACCGCTGACCGAGATGCTCGACGGCATGTCGCTCGCCGATGCGCGGGACGCGGGCGTAGACCATGTCTACGAAGTGTTCTTCACCGGCGCGATGTTCCTCGCGGCGGGCACTGCGATCTTCAAGCCGGGTCTGCAGGGCCTCATCGCCAAGGAGCTCCCCAAGGAGAGCGCGGCGTTTGGCTGGGGCGTCTTCTACCAGTGCGTGAACATCGGCGGCTTCTTCGGACCGCTCGCCGCCGGCTACCTGCGGGTGCTCGACTGGGACTACGTCTTCTTGATCTGCGCCGCGGGCATCGCGCTCAACTTCATCCCGCTCTTCTTCTTCTCGGACCCCGAGAAGTCGGAGACGAAGGGCGTGCTCTCGCTTCTCAAAGACGCGGTCTACGGCTTGCTCGAGCCGCGCCTCTTCTTCTTCACGATGGCCTTCGCGGGCTTCTGGCTGATGTTCTACCAGCTGTTCGACATCCTCCCGAACTTCATCGAGGACTGGGTCGACTCGCGCATGATCGCCGACGCGCTCGGCGACTGGGTGCCGCGCAACGACGACGGCAACATGACCCAGGAGTGGATGATCAACGTGAACGCGTTGCTCATCAGCTTCCTCGCGTTCGCGTTTGGCTACCTCACCGGCTTCTTCCGATCGCTCACCGCGATCGTGGTCGGCATCGGCGTCAGCGCGGTCGCGATCTACGGCCTCGGCATGTCGATGAACGGCTGGTGGATCGTTGGCTGCATCGCGCTCTTCTCCATCGGTGAGATGGCCGCGAGCCCGACCAAGATGCGCTACCTCGCGAGCATCGCGCCCAAGGGCAAAGAGGGCCTGTACATGGGCTACGTGAACATGACGGTCGGCATCGGCTGGTCGGTCGGTTCCGTGGTCGCGGGTCACCTCTACGAAGAAGGCGGCGACAAGGTCGGCCTCGCGCAGAAGTACCTGGTCGAACACGAAGGGCTCGCCGAAGCCACCGTCAGTGGTCTCGACCGGGCCAACGTCGTCGAGTTCGCGACCAACCACCTCGGCATCGATGCGTGGCAGCTGCGGGAGCTGCTCTGGGAGGCGTACGACCCGTCGTCGATGTGGCTCATCTTCACCGCCATCGGTGTCGGCTCACTCCAGTTCCTGCTCATCTACGATCGCGTCGTCCGCTCAGCAGACGCGAACCCGCAGCACAGCTTCAACACCAAGGGGCACCTCTGGGTGCGCATCGCGCTCGTGCCGATCCTGCTCGGGTTCGGCTACGCGATCTACCTACAGTACTCGCTCTCGCTGGCGGTGCTGATGGCGCTGTTCTCGATGCTCTTCATCGCGTCGATGTTCCCGGACGCCGGCGACTCGGGCGACGGAGGCGAAGGCGAAGGCGGGCCCGACGACGAAGAGGAACCAGTCGAGCCGAGCGCGGACGCCGAACCCGCGACGTTCTGACCGCCTACGGGAAGGGCGCGTCTTGGAGCGTGCGCTCGCCCGTGTCCGCGGGGTCGGGCAGCGTGTCCGGCGCGTGTTCGGGCGCGTGCCCTGCACCTTGGATCCACGCGTCGAGCCGCATCGGTGCGTCCTGGCCGACCGACGAACGACGGCCGATCGCCGCCCGGCCCCGCAGCGGCTTCTTCCGGCGGCGCTTCTTCTCGTCCGCGGGCGCGCATGCCTCTGGCGGGGTCTGCGGGGTGTCCACGCGGTCTGGTTCACCCAGGATCAGCCCACCGAGGTCGGTGTTCCTGGGCAGCACCTCGTCGTCCGCGTGGCGCGAGGCGGTCTCGGGCGTACGGGTCGGTTTCGTTTTCGCCGGCTCGGCACCGAAGACGAACGCGGCGCCCACTGGCTCCGCCTTCTTGCGGACCTTGGGCGAGACCTTGGCTTCGGATCCCGCGTCATCGCATGTCGTGGGACGGATGAACTTGGTCCGCGCCGAGCGGCGTGGCGTCGGCCGGAGCTTGCTCAGCAGGGAACGCGCAGCGACCCGCACCGAGCCCATCGGCACGCGCGGCAGCCGCCATCGGGGGAGCCGAACGCCGGCCATGCGCGCCGCGGTGTGGATGTAGCCGGTCCGCCAGCCGATCACACCAAGGCCGACCAGGCCCAGCAGCGCGAGCAGCCACACGTACCCGCCTCCGTTGCTCTCCACACCGTTCTCATGGGTGGCCTCCGCGCTCGCAACAGACGCGTCTTGGGGGCGTTCGATGCCGAGCGCGGTCGGATCCACGAGGCCGCGCGCCTGGTCGACTTCCGCGTCCATGCGAACGAGCTGTGCGCGCCACTGCCCAACGTGCGGGTGCTCGACGCCGAGCCAGACCGCGCGCTGCATCAGCCGCCGCGCTTCCACCGGCGCGTCGACGGACGCAGACATCTCCGCGTAGAGCGCGGCGATGTCCGCCGCGCGGGGCGGCTCGGGGGCATCGAGCAGCAACTGGTCGAGGGTGGCACGGGCCGCCGGGAGGTCGCCTGCGTCGAACGACGCGCGCGCTTCGTCCACCTGCGCCGCGTAGGGCGCGAGCCGGCGCTCGTCGAGCTTCGAGTAGAGAGCGGTCATGGTGCGCCGCCATCCCCAGCTCTCGTCCGCCCGCTCCCCGAGGGTGTTCTGCATCGCTTCGCGCAACTGCCAGATCCCGTTGCGTCCGTAGCGCTCCATCGCGGCGCGCGCGGCATCCCGCACGCCCGGGTCGGGGTGGTCGACGAAGGAGATGATCACCGGCATCGCGTCCAGGTCGCGCACTTCGGCGTAGGCGGTGATCCGATCCTGCAGGATCGACGCGGTCTCCTCTTGGAGCGCCATCGCCGGGTTCTCCATGTTCAATGTGCGGGTGGCTTCGCGGGCCCACCGCCGCACGCCGCGGTCCGCGTGCCCGCGGGCCACGATCAGCCCCGCGAGAATTCGCCCGCCCATCCGTTCGAGGATCCGCCGCTGCTCCCACCGCCACATCTCGTTCGTGAGCGAGAAGATGTCGGCGATCGAACGTTGGGCATCGAGCGTTCCGATGCCCTCGAGCGACCGAATCAGCAGCACCCGCTCGGCCGACCGCGCGGTGATGTCGTCCCGCCGTTCTTCGAGCACCGCCTCGATGCCGGTCGCGATGTCCACCATGTCGTCGGCCCGACGACTGCCGGTGGCGTGGCGGAACGAGCGCAGCGCTTCGAGGCCATCTTCGCCTGGGACGATCTGCCGGCGGGTGTACTCGACGCGGGCACGGATGGCTCCAAGGGCTTCTTCGGGCAGGTGCAAGAGCGCTTCGATGGTGCGCGCCCGCTCTTCGCCACGGTCGCTCCGCAGCCGGGCGGCGAGCGCTTCGATGCGGTCACGGGACCAGCCGTCGCCGGTGCCTTCCGGCGTCTGCGCGCGCACGCCTGCCGTGAAGCAGACGGACCACGCCACACACCAAGCCGCTAGGGTTTGGCGATGCGGAAGTCGGAGAATTCGCCGGTATGACTTCGCCATCGGGTCTCGAGTTTGTCCACGCGGGCCGTTGTGGGTCCCTGTTGTGCCCATGCGAGAAAGTCCTTCACCGCATCCTCTTCTCCCTCGACCACCATCTCGACGGAGCCATCCGGACGGTTCTTGACCCATCCGGTGAGGCCCAGTTGACGGGCCTCGCGCTGCGCGGTGGCGCGGAAAAAGACGCCCTGCACGCGGCCGCGTGCGATGAGCTGGATGCGTTTCTGTCCCATTCCTCGTAGTCCCTTGCTTCTGCCAGTCCTGCCCCGGCGAGGGCAACTTTCCGACAGCCCTGGCTTACCCCCCTGGCCTGTTCAGGCAAGCCTTGTCCCCGGGGGACCCGGCCCCCACGCCCGAGCGCCCTCTCCCTCGACGTGGCCCGGATGGGGGCTATGCTCGCCGTTCCCTATGAAACGTGCCGCTCTGCTCTCCCTGCTCGCCAAGACGCCCTACATCGGTGGTCAGGCCGTGATCGAAGGCGTGATGATGCGGGCACCGCACGGGCTGTCGGTGGCGGTTCGCCGCCCAGACGGTTCGCTGATCGTGCAAGAGGGGCCGTACTCGACCCGGTTCGACAAGAAGTTCTGGAAGATGCCAGGCCTTCGCGGAGTCGCGACGCTTGTCGAGTCGTTGAAGATCGGGTTCCGCGCGCTGCAGTTCAGCGCGGAGCAGCAGATGACGGAAGAAGAGAAGGAAAAGGAGTCGGGCGGCGGTCGCCTCGCGATGGTGCTCTCCACCATGTTCGCGCTCGGCCTCTTCGTCGCGCTCCCGCAGCTCTTGGCGGCCGGCTCGGGCAAACTCTTCGGACACGACTTCGGACTTGGCGAAGCCAACTTCCACATCGTCATCGGCGGGTTCAAGCTGCTCATCGTCTTGAGCTACCTGCTCCTGATCGGCCGCATCCCCGAGATCCGGCGGGTGTTCCAGTACCACGGCGCCGAACACAAGACGATCAACGCCTACGAGCGCGAGCTGCCGCTGACGGTCGAGAACGTCAAAGCGCAGACGACCATGCACCCGCGTTGCGGCACCACGTTCCTCGTCGTGGTCGTGATGGTCTCGATCATCGTCGGTGCGATCGCTGCGCCGTTGCTGCTGCCGAACGCCGAAGGGTTCCTCGGACAGATTCAGTTGCTCGCGCTCCGCATCGGTCTGCTCCCCGTCATCGCCGCGATCTCGTTCGAGTTCCAGCGCTTCACAGCCCGCTACTGCACCACGGGCCCGCTCCAGTTTCTTCTGTGGCCGGGGTTTCTCTTCCAGAAGATCAGCACCCGCGAGCCGGATGAAGACCAGATCGAAGTCGCCATCACCGCCATGGAAGCCGCCGCGTGGCGCGAACGCGCCGGCGCCGAAGTGAAGGGCGAAGAGCCGCTCGTGTTTCCGAACTTCGACGGGTTCGTCGAGGCGCTTCCCACGCTCCGTTCGGTCTGAAGAGACCCGCCCATGTTGCCCATCGACAAGCTGGAGTCGCTCGCCGCCCGCTGGCGAGAAATCGAAGAGATGTTGTGCCGTCCGGAGATCACCTCCGACTCGGACCGGCTGACCAAGCTCACGAAGGAGCGTGCGGAGCTCGAAGACCTCGTGGCCGCGTTCGATCGTTACCAGGTGGTCGAGAGCGAGATCCGGGATGGCGAAGAGCTGCTCGACGATCCGGAGATGCGGGCGCTGGCCGAAGCCGAGTTGCCGGAGTTGCGTGCGGAGAGGGCGGAGCTGGAGAAGGCGATCCAGCTTCTGCTGCTCCCCAAAGATCCCTACGACGCCAAAGACACCATCCTCGAGATCCGCGCGGGCACGGGCGGCGAAGAAGCCGCGCTCTTCGCGGCGGACCTCTTCCGCATGTACCAGCGCTACGCGGACAAGGTGGGCTGGCGCGTCGAGATCATGAGCTCGAGCGCGGCGAGCGCGGGTGGCTTCAAAGAAGTCATCGCGCTGGTGCGGGGAGACAAGGTCTTCTCGCGGCTCCGGTTCGAAGGCGGTGTGCACCGGGTGCAGCGCGTGCCGAGCACCGAGTCGCAGGGCCGCATCCACACCTCCACCGCCACCGTCGCGGTGCTTCCGGAGGCGGACGAAGTCGACGTGGTGATCGACGACAAGGATCTGAAGATCACCAAGACCGCGGCCGGCGGCGCGGGTGGCCAGAAGGTCAACACCACCAACTCCGCGATCAACCTTCTGCACATTCCGAGCGGCATCCAGATCCGCTCCGAACAAGAACGGTCGCAGCACCAGAACATGGCCAAGGCCATGCAGATCCTTCGAGCGCGTCTGTTGGAAGAAGCGATTCGAGAACAGAACGAGTCGATCCAGGGTGAGCGCCGCACGATGGTCGGCACCGGAGAGCGGAGCGAGAAGATCCGCACCTACAACTACCCGCAGAGCCGCGTCACCGATCACCGGATCAACCTCACCAGCCACGCGCTGCAGAAGATCATCGACGGGGAGCTCGACGAGATCCTCGACGCCCTGCGCGCCCATCAACGGGCGGCGATGCTCGACGACACCTCCCGCGAGTAAACCGCGCCGGTTTTCAGCGGCTCCGCCGGACCCCTTAACCCTCGTTGAAAGCGGCTGTCTGGGGGGAACCCTGTAACGGATCGCTCACTGGGCCGTCTTGACTAGGCCCCCACAACCCCTAGGTTGTCCGAGCCACCTGGCTTCCCAGAGCCTTCAGCCCGGCGCCCCCTCTCAACACCCGAGGGAACTATCCGTCGATGAGCAGATCAACTTCCGACGTGCTGCCACTACCGGTCGCACCACACGTTCAACGCTACTCTGAGTGCCTTCTGCCCACCGAGTACGGTGAGTTCCGAGTCCTGAGCTACCGTGAAGAGGGAGTGGCCGCCGAGCACCTCGCCATCGTTTGCGGAGACGTTCGGGGAGGCGAAGAGATCCTGGTGAGGGCGCACAGCGAGTGCCTCACCGGGGAGGTTCTTCATTCCCTCAAATGCGATTGCCGAGAACAGCTCGACCTCGCGCTGCGGCGCATCGCGAAGGCCGGCCGCGGCGTCGTGCTCTACCTCCGTCAGGAGGGGCGCGGCATCGGTCTCGGCGACAAGATCCGCGCGTATGGGATGCAGCAGAAGGGCTACGACACCGTGGACGCCAACCGCGTCCTCGGTTTCGGCGACGACCTGCGCCGCTACCACATGGCGGCGGACATGCTCGCGGACCTCGGGGTGAAGTCGATCGTCTTGATGACGAACAACCCCTCCAAGGTGACGCAGCTTCGTGCGGAAGGTGTCCTGGTCGAGCGACGGGTGCCGCACCTCATCGAACCGCACGCGCTCAACCGCGGCTACCTCGAGACCAAACGTGCGCGCATGGGCCACGTCTACGACGAAGAGGACGCCGTGGCACCGACCGCACCGATCGACCTCAGCGCCCTCCGCAAGAGCTAGGGCCGCCAGTCTCGCGAAGCGAGCCAGGCCCGTAGCGCCAATTAAGAACTCACGTCGTTGCTGGCGAGCATCGCGAGCAGCTCGCCGACGGCGTCGGTGACGAGGTGCACGCGTTCGCCGAGGTCGAGGGCCTCGAGGATCGCCTGGCGTTTGTCGGGATCCGCCACGAACCGATCGGCGATGGTGTCTGCGACCAAGCCGGGCGGGTCGGCCACGCCGACGCCGAGTGAGAAGTCTGGATGTTTCCGGCGCACCACTTGTGCGACCTGGGTCGCACAGGTCACCAGGGTGGTCACGTCGCGGTGACCCAGGCTGCCTTCGTGGGATCGAAGCGCGGTCGCCTTGCCGATCCGGAAGGATTGGTCCGTGCCGAACTCTTCGAGTGAGACGCGGGTGACGCCGTGCAGCACCAGATCGTGGGTGCCGTCGTCGTTGCGTTCGTGCGCGACGATGCGGCCTGCGCCCGCGACGGGCCGGATCGAGGGGCGCCCCTCGTACTCGTCTTCGTAGCCGGGCTCGAGCAACGCGATCGCCATCGCGGCCGGTCCATGGGTGGTGCACCACTCCGCCAGATCGCGGTACCGCTCTTCGAAGAGGTGAAGCGGCAACAGCGTGCCCGGAAAGAAGACCACGCGCGGGAGCGGGAAGATGGGCAGGGCCTCCAGCTCCGACTCGGTCAGTGCTGGGACATCACGCATGCGATCGCACCGTGAGGTGGGCGAGCCAGGCAGCGCGGAACCCTTCGTCCGCGTCTCCGGCATAGGCCATCGTCACACTGCGCGCGTGGGCTTGGCGGTCGCCTCGGGCACGCACGCAGGCGGGTGCCAGATCTGCGGTGCATGCCGCCGCGCGGGCCCCGGCGTGGAGCACGAGCGACCGGGCGATGTCTCTACAAACATCCTCTTGAAGCGCGAGCCGGCGTGCGTGGCACTGGACCAATCGACCGAGCGCGCCCAGCCCGACAAGGCTGTCTCCGGGCAGGTACCCGACGTGCACTGCCCCGGTCGCCGGCAACAGATGGTGGGGGCAGACGATTGTGGTCTGAATGTCGCACAACGCCACGAGCCCTTCCGAGTCGCCGTCGACCCCGCAGGTCTCCCGGAGGATCTTCGCGGGATCCATCCGATAGCCCGCGAGCAGGTCCTCGCCGAACGCTTCCGCGACCCGCACGCCGGTCTCTGCGAGTTCGGGGTCGGAGTCCGGTGGATGTCCGAGCGCAGTCAGGAACGCCTCGATCGCTGCGGCGGCCGCCGCTCGGTCCACACTCACGTCCCTGTCCTCGGTTTCGACACATCCAGATCCTTGCACGTTTGCCCGCGACGACAAAAGGCAGAGCGGCTCGGAGGCGAAAGTACGAAAACGACGCAACCGGCCCAGCGTGCCACCGAGGAGGGAAGCCAACGGTCGCTCTTTCGTGGAGCGCAGAAAGAAGGCACGACATGACCCGCATCTCCGATGAACTCACCACCCGAACCACCCAGCCCCGTCAGACACCCCGCACCGGATCGGACGCATTTCGGGACGCGCTCGCTTCCGGCGCGAGCCAGCTGCTGGCTGGGGTCGAACAGGTCGCCGGTTTGGTGCCCGGCGGCCAGGCGTTGACCGCCGCCATCCGAGGAGGGTCGAGCGGCTCGGGTTCTGGGGTCGGCAGCGCCAGTCTCGCCAGCACCTCGGCCGGCGGAACCTCTCCCGAAGGCCCGGGCGGCGGGCTCAACGGACCCGGGACCGGGGGCCCTTCGTCCTCGGACATGCTCGCGGCCCACACCAGCAGCTCCATGGAACTGCTGGTGCTTCAGCAGGAGATCGCCATGGAACAGCGCTCCTTTCAGACGGTTTCCAACGTGATGAAGGCGAGGCACGACACCGCGAAGGCGGTCATCGGCAACGTGCGATGACGCAAGCGCATCTTGCGGTGCGCTTCCCCGGTTCGTTACCCTCCGCTGGAGCCCGATCATGACCTCTCCCATCAAACCCCCTGGCGGCCCCAAACCCCCGGGCGCCCCGGACCCCGCGACGTCGGGCAAACCGGCTGGCGCCGAGTTCTCGGAGTCGATGGCCGCGGAACAAGTCGGCGACGTCACCGCCGAGCAGACCTCGTCTGCCGCGTCCGTCGATGCGGTCTCTCAGACCGCGGCGGATCTGAAGTCGGGCGCGATCGATGCGGCGGCCGCGCTCGAGCGGGTGATCGCGGCGGCGCTGAGTGCCCCCGAGGCCCAGCTCCTCGACGAAAGCGGCCGCGCACAGCTCGAGGCGCATTTGCGCGCAACGCTCGAGGACGACCCAGCATTGGTCCAACTCGTGAGAGACTTGGAACGGGCTTCGTGATCTGCGCGGCCTCCTGTACTGCACCCATGGGAACCACTCCCAACGAGGCTCGATGTTGACGCGTACGTTTGTTCGATCGTTCCCCCGACCGCTCGTGGCGACCGTTTTGGTCGCACTCTCGATGGGTGCGGTCGACACTCCGCGCGCGAGCGCACAGGGGCCGGTCCAGATGCAGCGGGTCTACGTGGTCGCCGCGGCCATCGACCCCGAACTCGAAGCGGTGGCCGCCCGGGCCGGCGCCGCGGCGCGCGCTGCGATGCGGCGGGTCGATGGCGCGGACTGGCAGGCAGCGGATCAGCAGTACCTTGGCTACGACGACAACACCCTCGTACGCCTGCGTGAAGCGCGCGAGCAGCTCGAGGAAGGCCGGACCGCGTACCTGGAGCTGCGCCTCGACGAAGCGACCCAGCACCTCACCGGCGCGGTGGAGAACTTCAACCAGGCCTTGAGCGCGCTCGAAGATCCTTCCGACCTAGGCGACGCGCTTCTCTACCTGGGTGCCTCCCAGTCCTTCAACGGCGACAGCCGCGGTGCCCGCACGACCTTCGAGCGGCTTCACGTTCAGATGCCGCACATTCGCCCGGACCCCGAGGTCTTCCCGCCGGACGTGGTCAGTCGCTACGAAGCGGCGGCGCCGAGCCGCACCGACGGAACGATCACGGTGGAGAGCGATCCGCCCGGGGCCGTCGCGTACGTGGACTTCATCCCGCGCGGTCTCACCCCGCTCGCGATCGATGGCCTCGCTCGTGGAGAACACAGCGTGCGCACAGCGCTCGCCGGCTCGACGCCGTACATCGAGAACGTGAACCTGACCCGCCGGTCCACCGACGCATCGGTCAACGCATTCCTGATGGAGATCGAGGGCAACGAAGGCTTGGCCGAGGCGGTTCGGGGAATCACAGGACATGAGCTCGAAGAAGGCGACGGGCCGATCGCGACGGTCGCCCAGACGCTCAACCTCGACAAGATCGGCGTCATCCGCGTCTCGTACGGCGACTCGCAGGACACGGTGAAACTCGAGCTCGTGATGTTCGACGCCGCCACCGGCCGGCGCCTGCTCCGCGGCGAAGTGATGGCGCCGCGTGCGCTCGGTGAACTCGAGCCGGTCGTGCAGCGCTCCATCCAGGCTGCGATCGAGAACATCTTGCGACCGCAGGCCCAAGGCAGCGACGACGAGAACATCATCGGCAACATCGTCGTGGATCCCGTGGGGACCGAGCCCGAAGAGAACGACAACGACAGCATCACAGGGAAGTGGTGGTTCTGGACCGCCATCGGTGGCGCGGTCGTCCTCGGTGCGGTGATCGCCATCGCCGTCGTGGCCAGCGGCGGAGATGATCTCGGCCAAGATTCCGGCGGCCAGGTCGTCTTCGAGTTCTGAACGCGTGAACGCGTCGTCGCGCACGCTGCTTGCGGCCGTGTCTCTGTGCCTCGGCATGTTCGCCTGCGAGAGTCGGGAGCCTCCGTTGCAGGCGCCTCCGCTGCCGCCCGAGCCTCAGATCCCGCTCGCCGCGCCGACTCCGGAAGAGGTGGTCGCGCCGGTTCCAGGCTTGCCCTCCCGCGAGACCGAACCCGACCGCGCGCGTCGCATTCAACCCGCGTTCGCGGCGGACGACGAGTATGCGCGTGGCACCCCCGAGAGCGCTCGGCGACTCGTCTACCGGGTGACCCTGCGTGTGCCTCGAAGTCTGGGCGTCGCCGATCCGTCGGTGCCGAGCCCAGCGGCCGAACTGTACGTGGACGTTTCGCGCGACCGGCTGCGCGCACGCTTCGCCGGAGGAGGGTGGTCACTTCCGCCCGGAGCCGAGGTTCGATTGCGCCGCGACGAGCCGGGCGTGTACGTATTCCATGGTCCCGATGGGCGACCGCTTGGACCAGGGCAGCTCGCGCAGTGGTTCGAAGGCGGACGCACTCGGTTCGAACCCCGCTATCGGATCAACACCCCGCCGTCCCGTGAACAGAGCGGTCCGGGCGATCTGCTGTGTCGTTTGGTGGCGGAGTGGACGAACAGTCCCCCCGACACGCTCGCGCGTCGCTGCGGGGAGGGTGGGGCGCCGCCGAGCATGCGGGTGGGCCTGTGGCGGATGGAGCGCACCGCGGATGTGGCGGTGGAGGTTCCGCGCGAAGCCCTCCGAGCCGACCACGAAGACCCGCCGAGGCCTTCCGCGCAGGTCGCGCATCGAGCGTTCTTGTCTCCGGAGTTGATGGCGCGCATCAGTCCCAGGCGCGGGCCGACCCCGGAGCCCGCCGACGATGCACCGGGCGAAGGGCTCATCATCACCAACCGCGGGCGCGCCCGCATGATCGTCACGGTTGGTGGGACGCCCGTGGGCTGGGTCGACCGGGGCGCCACCGCGCACTTCGTCGGACTTCGGCCGGGGACCTATCAGGTGGGTGCGATGCGTCCGTTTGGTCTGCAGACCGCGGCGCGGCGGCCGGTGGTCGTACCTGGCCGCATCAACCTTCCACGCTGACGCGAACCTCCGGCGGCGTCAGGAGAGCGCTGACGCGAACCTCCGGCGGCGTCAGGAGAGGATGGACGGCGCGCTCGCGTAGTCGACCGGCCCGTAGGACCCAGGGGACTCCTTGCGGTGTTGCCGTTCGCGGACCAGCGCCTCGACCACCTGCTCGAGCACCTCGAACCGAACCGTGAACGAGTAGTAGTCGCGTTCTCGGGCCACCCCGAAGAGCGCCACCGATGCGTCCACGGCTTCACGGTCCCGCTTCTGCACCCCGAGGTGCGCCTTCCAGCCGGCCGCGTCGGCGGTCTCCGCCACCTCGAGCGCCACCCCGAGCGGGTTGAAGTGGAGAAACACCTGCTCGAACTCGAGGCGCCACTCGGGATAGGGGTCGCCGGCCATCTCGCCGTGCGCGAGCTCCTCTGTGCGCAGCACGTCCGAGATCGCCTGAGGCGCGAACCACCGGACCGACTCGAACCGGCGCCGCACCACCTCACCAAAGTAGGCCCCACAGATCGATACCCCGAGCGCCAGACCCTCGGCGTCGCGTTCGAGGATCTCACGGACATAGTGGTCGAGGATCGGCAGGGTGTCGGGTTGGAGGTCGAGCGCGATGTCGAGCGTCTGCTTCACGCTGTGCACACATGCGGTCGCCAGATCGGTCACGTGGGTCGGGGCGTCGGCCATCGCCCCGACATAGCCCGCAATGTCCGTTCGGGCACCTCGTCGAGCCGGCCGTGTGACTGGGTCGGATGGCTGGCCGGATGGGTGGCGGATCCGACCGTCCCCGGACACAGACTGCGATCGTCACGGATGACCACATTGCCCTGCTGTGATACCGATCGTGTTTCGTGACCGAACATTTCGCGTACGAGGGCCGAGAGGGACAGACACGCACCGAACCGGTGCATGTGCCCGCACCCACCGATGATGCGACGGGCGGCAAACGCGGCATGGTCGCGGTGCTGCTGCACCGGGTGGTCAACGTGGCGACCGACCCGGGTCTCGGCGAGCGGGCGCTGTCCGGCACGCTGCATGTGCTCGACGACGGCCAGGCTCTGGCGCTTCCGTTCGTCTACCACGACCCGAGCCGACACATCTTCGTACTCGTGGTCCCGCAGGTCCTCGCGCACCGCATCTTTCACGAGCGCGCGGATCTGCTCCGCCGCATCGGCGACGACCACGCGCATCCTGTGCCGCCCTACGTCGCCGACGCAGAAGTTGTCGTATCGCTCGAAGCGCTTCGCCTGCGGGTGAGCGGCGACCACGCCAAAGGGGTGGGGGCGGTCCGGGCGCGGGAAGCGGAAGCACGCGAAGAACTGCTCGCCGATCGGGAGTCGCGTTTGCGGGCACGCGCGGAGGCGGTGACCGCGCGCGAAGACGAGCTGCGACTCGAAGGCGAACGGCTCGAGGCCGCACGACGAGAAGTCGCGCTCCGCGAGCAGGAGCTGGACACGCGGTTCGAGAGTTTGCGCGAACGGGAGCGCGACATGCTCGAAGAGGTCCACGCGCTCTCCGACGACGCCGCCGAACTCGGAGAGTTCGCGGACGAGATCACATCCGGCGATCTGCCCGGGGAGCTCACCGACGACCTCGTCCAAGAGGTGCGCGACCTCGACGCGGAACCGACGATGGCGCAATCGGAACGGCCCGCACCGCTGGTCGAGTCGGTTGAATTGGTCGACGACGCGGAGCCGGACATCGTCGAGCCGGACGATGGGTTGGAGCAAGCGCCGTTCGGTCTGGTCGATCCGCGCGATGTCTCTGAGGCACCCGATGGGTTGCACGAGGAAGACGTGGAAGAGCTCGCCGCGGAGTTGCTGGAGGACGTCGAAGAACTGGTCGAAGGCGAGGAACTCGACGACTCGGACGTGCTCGAGATCGCCGAGGTCGACACCACCGGCGTGCACCGGAGCGAGCAGCCACCGGTGATGGATGGCCCGCTTTCCGGCGCCGCGACCCCACCTCCCGAACTCTTCGAGGATCGGCAGATCCAGATGTTGGCCCGCATGGCGGATGGGCCTTGGCTCTTCGCGCGCCTTGAAGAAGGACACGAAGAGAGTTTCCGCAAACGGGCCGAGTTGCTCGTGCAGTACGTGGCCGTCGAAGACTACCCGGTCGTCTTGCTGGCGCTCGTCGACTGGGGCGACGACCGCCCGTACGTCCGTCGGGCAGCGTTCGATCCGCGCAAGGCGGGCGATCGCGCCATGCTCGATCTGCTGCGCACCGATCTGCGATTGAAGGTGGCGCTCTTCGGGCCGTCGGGGAGCTACGAACGTACCTTGGAGCTTCACGTGCCCGAGCGTGAACTCAACCTCGCGATGGCGCTGGAACACGCGGACCGCGCCGAGGGCACCGGAGACGGCATCACGTCCATGGAGCGTGCGTTGGCGGCGCCCCCGCCCGTCCGACTTCGCGGTCATCCCTTCGTGGTCGCAGCGGATGCCGAAACCGCATCCGAAGCGCTCGAGGCCGTCGCGGCGCTCTCGAAGTGGAGCACGCCGGTCAAGATGGAGCTGGCGCTGCTCGGGCTCTCGCTTCCCCGCCAGCTGGTGGACGACAGCTTCCGTCGAGTGCTCGACGACGCGATTCGTCACGGCGTCGCGATCTCGGAGCGACTCATCGCCCGGGCGGTCTCGCTCGGCGTCGTCGCAGAACCTGGAGAGCTCGTGTTGCGGGTGGCCGATTCGTTCCGAGGCACCGCGGCGCTGCCAGAGCGGGGCGGACTCTCCGAGGACGCGGTCGCGCGCAACTGGGAGCGGCTGCTCGCGCTCGCGGATGCGTACGAGGTCGCGCTCGACAGCGACACCCACGAAGCGGCGTGGAAAGACATCAACGCGGCCAAGGGAGAGACCGGCCCGGCGGTGGTCGAGGAAGCCGAGCTGAAGACGCTCCCGCCACCGCGTCTCAGCGAGCTGCTCGAGCACCCGAAGATGCGTTTGCCGGCTGCGCTGGAGTTGCTCTCGCGCACCGACGCGAAACTCGTTCCACTCGTGTTGCGCGCCACCCGCAAGATGCCGCGCGAAGAGGTGCTTGAGGTGGTGCCACGCGTCGTGGCCTTCGGAGAAGAGGGGGCCGACGCCCTGATCGACGCGCTCGCCGCCCGAAAGACGTTCGTGCGACAAGCCGCAGCCCTCGCCCTCGGGGAGTTGAAACTCCGGCGTGCGATCTCCCCACTCGTGCAGCTGCTGCGCGACGAGCCGACCGAGGTCTGGCACGAGGTCGGGCGGGTCCTGGCCCTGTTCGGAAGTGCTGCGATCCGGACACTGGCCCGGGCCATGCGGGAGCCCAAAGGGGCGGGGGAGCGCTTCTCCTACACCATCGCACACATGACTCGGCTCGAAGTGGGCAAGCTCGACCAGTTGCACGACGACTCCCACGATTCGGTCCGCAAACTCGCGGCTGGAGCCCGCACCCACCGCCAACTCGTGGACGATCATGCGGCGATCGTGCAGGGCAGCCGAAAAGACCCCGACGATGGGGTGCATGGATTCAGCCGACGTTTCTACGAAGTGGTCGCGGCGGTCCGCGGCTGAGGTTCACCCCAGAGAAACCGTCGTGGACAATTGTCCCCGCGGGCTCTACAAGATAGGTTCGGTCTGCGACCTCTCCGCGTCGCGACCCACCCCCATGCGCCTCGGGATTTTCAGCGACGTCCACGCCAACATCGAAGCCCTCTCGGCTGTGATGGCGGGGTACGACTCCGAGGCGATCGACGAGTTCTACTGTCTGGGCGATGTGGTCGGCTACGGGGCGAGTCCGAACGAGTGCGCCGACATCATCCGAGACACCGCGAAGGTGACGATCCTTGGCAACCACGACGCAGCCGTCGCGGGCCGGATGGACTACTCGTACTACTACCAGGCGGCCCGTCAGGCGCTCGACTACCACGCCAGCATCTTGACGGAAGAGAACGTCGACTGGCTCAAGACCCTTCCGTACAAACACGAACTCGACTGCGGCGTGCACCTCTGCCACGGCTCACCGCTTCGGCTCGAAGAGTTCGAGTACATCTTTGCGCCCGAGCAGGCGCGCGAGTGTCTCCAGATCTGGGACGAGCTCGGCGACATCACGCTCATCGGCCACTCGCACCTCTGCAAGGTGTTCAAGCTGACGCCGGGCGAGGTCGAAGAGATGACTGCGCAGGACTTCCAGCTGGAAGAGGGCGCGAAGTACATCGTGAGTGTGGGCAGCGTCGGCCAGCCGCGCGATTACGACAACCGCGCGAGCTACACGACCTTCGACACCGACACGCGCACCTTCGGGTTCCGCCGAGTCGAGTACGACATCGAAGCGGCCGCCTCGAAGATCTTCCAGTCCAAACTGGAACGCAACTTCGGCCACCGCCTCTTCATCGGCGTCTGAACGTCAGCGCCGGACGAGTCCGAGCCAGGGCTCCCATCCGTCGTGGCGGTCGAAGAACGACGGCGTCTGCATCTGTCCGATCGGCACGCAGCGCGGCGCCGAAGGCATCGGTGGCACCGGCACGACGGTCGGGTGGGCCTTCGTCCAGTAGTAGCCGACACACTTGAGGTGCGGCCCGAGCGCAGCGAGTTCCAGTCCGGCCGCCTCGAAGCTGGCCACCCCACGGACAACGACGGTCCGGTCTCCGAGCCCGCGGGGGAGCGCACTGCCCTGCGGTTCGATCGCGACCACCGAACTGTGTCCCACTCGGACGTCGCCGAGCGACTGGACAGTGCCGAGCCAGCTTTGCTGAGCGCCCGAATCGGACACGGCACCCCGTGGCAGCCGGACCTCCAACCGATCCAGCGCGGCGGCGAGATCGATGGCGACCTGAGTGGCGTCTCCCACCACCCACACTTCGCGTGGAGAGAGGCAGCCGTGCTGGTCGTAGGCGGCGACGTCGAGCGCCAGCATGTCTGCCTGTGTGGCTTCGAATCCCACCGAGGAGACCAAGGCCACACCGAAGCCGTGCCCGTGCGGCACCACCAAGGCCCGAGCCGGTGCCTGTGCACGCACCGCTTCGATCGCCGACGCACCACCGTACACGTGGACGACGTCCGTCTGCAGCAGTGCCTCAAGACACGCGGTCTCGTCGCGAGAGAATGTCTCGACCGCGATCGCATTTGCGAACGGATCGGGCAATCGATCCGCAAGGGCGCGGACGAGCACGTCGTCCCGTGCCGTGGCTTTCGCGATCACGGGCACCCCGAGCACCAGCGGCCAGAGCATCGGTTTGAGGCAGGCGGTGAAGAGGTTGCCGCTGAGCACCACCGCCACGTGTCCCGATGCGTTGCTCTCCCAGTCGAGCCCCAGCTGCTCGCGGACCTCGAGCAGCCGTTCCGCGTCCAGCGATTCGACGCTGGTACGCAGCCCCCACTCGACCATCGGCGTCGAGAGACCCGTCCGTCGTGCGATCGCGGAACGGAGGTCGCTGTCGTCGGCGACCCACCGCACCGCCCGACACAAAGCCTCCAGATCCTTCTTGGTCAGCGCGCGCAGGCCAACGCCCGCTGCGCGGATCGCATCGACGCGGGCGCGTACCTCATCGGCGCGGGTCACCCGGTAACTCACGCGAGCGCCGATTCCGTGGCGAGTGAACACCCGCGTGGCACCGCGCCGGGCGCGCGACCGAGCAGCACCCAACCGTCGCCTTCGCGGCGGGCCATGTCGGCGGTCTGGATCCGGCAACACGAGTCGAGGTTCGCGAGGTCTTCGAGGCGCAGGATGCCGGGCGCGTCGCCAGTGGGCTCCAAGGTCGCGGGGTCGACGGCGGTTGCGCGCACCCAAGGCGGGAACTTCAACCGGCGCGGTGTGTTGGGCTCTGTGAGCGTGGTCTCGTAGGCCTGCGAGCTGAGCTCGGTCATGCCGTACTCGGCGACGACGTGATTCTCCGCGACGCCGTAGCGCGCGGCGAGTTGTTCGATCATGTGGGCGGGTTCGACCTCGCGGGTGCGGCCCTTGAAGCCGCCGGTGTGCATGATGCGGCTGCCCTCGGGCAACTGGAAGCTCGCACCCGATTCGCGCAGGGCCTCCTCCGCAAAGACGAACGCGAAGCTGGTGCCGAGCAGACACACCGGACCGTCGCCAGCGGCGGCTTCGATCGTCTGCGCGACCTCTGCCGCGCTGTTCGGATCGCAGGGGGTCACTTGGCTGGAATCGCCCGCGGAGAACCAGTCGGTGAACGACCACACCATGTGCGCCAGCGACGAGCCGGGGCGCGGCGTGTCCATGAGCACAAAGCGCATCCGCACGTCGCTCGGGAAAAGCAGCTGCGATGCCCAGAGCCGCGCCGCGGTCTCGTAGAGTTCGAGCGACCGAAAGAAGTGTTCGCCGGGGCTCGCGGTCGTGCCGCTCGTGCGGAACACCGCGACGTCTTGGGACAGCGGGTGCGCGGCGACGCGGGCGTGTCGAAACACATCGGTCGGGAGCGCTGCACCGATGCCCCGCGCGGCGACCAACCGCGCGTAGGGCGGCACGTGCCGGGCTTGCCATTCGGCGACATCGTCCAGCAACGCACCGAGCGCTTTCTCGTCCGGCGACTCGATCGAGCGCGGCATGAACTCGAGGATCGCGCTGCGCAGCCGCGCGCGTTCGGACTCGGGACTCATCCGGCGTCCGCCAGGACCTCGGCCAGCGCGGCGTCGAATCCGTGCAGGAGTGCTTCGTCGATCGGGATCGGTGGCGCGAGTTGCAGGGTGTGTGCGTCGGCGCCGGCGGGCAGCGTCAGGTAGCCGCGTTCGAGCAGCCGCGCGACGAGCGGGAGCACGTTGTGGTCGAACCGGACACCAAGGAGCAGCCCGGCGCCCGTGACCGGCCGGCCGGTGATGCGTCGCAGCCGCGCGCGCCACGCCTCGCCGATCACCGTCGCGCGGTCGCCGAGGGACTCGAGCACGTCGAGTGCGGCGAGGGCCGCGGCGCACCCGAGCGGATGACCGAAGAACGTGCCGGTGTGCAGCGCCTCTCCATCGGGGTCGCCCCACGCCTGCATCACCTCGGCGCGCCCGATGCACGCGCTCACCGGCAGCCCGCCTCCGAGTGCTTTGCCGACGCAGAGAAGATCCGGCGAGGCGCCGAGCGCGTCGCTGAGAAACATCCGGCCACCAGGACGACCGGTGCGGCCGAGCCCGGTGAGGATCTCATCGACGATCAGCAAGGCGCCGCGCTGGCGGCAGAACTTTGAGAGCGACGCGAGAAATCCGGGCGCGGAGGGCCGACAACCTCCGCGTCCCTGAAGCGGTTCGAGGAGCACCGCGCCGATGTCTTCGGTCCACGCGTGCTCCACCGCTTCCATCGCAGCCCCAGCGTCGACCTCGTGCCACGACGCGAACCGAACGTGCGGGTTGAGTTGTGCCGCGAAGGGTCTCCGGAACCCAAGGCTGTAGCCGCAGGCGGCCAGCGGTCCGTGCGAGAGCCCGTGGTAGCCCCCGTCGAATGCGAGGACCCCCGGCTTTCCGGTGGCGAGCATCGCGGTCTTCAGCGCGGTCTCGACCGCGTCGGAGCCGCTGAGCGAGAGCACGGCGCGGGCATCCTCGAATGGCGCCATCGCGCAGAGCCGTGAGAGGAGTTCGATCTTCACCGCGGACGGATGAAGGTCGCCGAGCGCGTGTGAGAGCTTGGCCGCTTGCACCGTCACCGCCGCGGTCACGGCGGGGTGGGCATGCCCGATCGCCGCGACGCCGAATCCAGAGGTGAGATCGACGTAGATGTTTCCGTCGGCGTCGCCGACGTTCGATCCAACCGCCCGCGTCCAGACGATCGGATCGGCGGACGCCCCCGAGGTCTCGGCACGACGGGCCCGACGCGCGGTGAATGCGGGGCACTCGGTGCGGGCCAACACTTCGACGAGGGCCTGCGAGGTGCTGCCGGGCACGGGCGTCCAGATCTTCGGCGCGCACGACCCGAACGCGTGGTTCGAAGGGTCCGTTCGCTCTTCGTCGAAGTCTGCACTCACACCAAAGGCGTGCAGTCCCCGGTTGGAATCGTCAACCGGAGCGGAGGACGACGCCGACGGAAGAGATCCGCCGGCGTGTCCGGAACGCTACTTCTTGCCCTTGGCGGCGCCCCCCTTGGCGGCACCCTTGGCGGCACCCTTGGCGGCAGGCTTGGCGGCACCCTTGGCGGCGCCCTTGGCGGCAGGCGCTGCGCCTTTGCCGGCCACCTTGCCCACGCCCTTTCCAGCGGCGCCTGCACCCTTGGCGAGGGCCGCGCCTTTGCCCGCGACGGCCCCCTTGGTGGCGACTTTGCCCGCACCCTTGGCGGCGGCTTTGCCCGCGCCCTTGGCAGCGGTCTTCGCCGGTGCCGCAGCTTTGCCAGGCACGCCTTTGCCACCCGTCTTCTTGCCAGCCACTGCCCCTGCCTTGCCGGCGCCCAGGTTCTTCTTGTCGACCATGAATCCCTCCATGCGACGCGTCGGTCGCGATGGGTGAAGGTCTCACGTCTTCCAGGTGGCGCGTACGGATTTCAGCGCGCCACGGTCAACTCGAGCGGCGGCGCCACGGGAAGAACACAATCGCCGAGCTGCGGGCTGCCCGGACCAAGGAAGGGTCGTCGAGCAAGAGCACATCGAGGCTGGCCCCGCGCCCATCGCCCGCCGTCCGAATGTCACGGATGATCTCGTTGACCCGCGCGCGGTAGCTCGTGTCGACACGGAGCCCGATGGTCGGCAACGCACCCGCAGGTCCGCGCGAGGTCATGCAGAACGCGGCCCATTCGATCTCCGGGTAGCCCCTCAAGACGGCACTGATCGCATCGAGCAGTTCGTTGCTCGGCTCCTGCGAGATCGGCTGGATCTCCACGGTGCTCGCGCCGGATCCGAACGTGGCCGCAGAGGTGGTCGAGGGCAGGGCGTCGGAGACGGAGAGGCCCGGTGCCGGCGGGTCCATGTCGGGGGTCGGGAGATCGCCCGGCGAGGACGGGGCGGCCTGGCTGCCAGGGGAAGACTGGGTGCCAGGGGAAGACTGGGTGCCCGGCGAAGACTGGGTGCCCGGCGAAGACTGGGTGCCCGGCGAAGACTGGGTGCCCGGCGAAGACTGGGTGCCCGGCGAAGACTGGGTGCCCGGCGAAGACTGGGTGCCGGGCGAAGACTGGGTGCCCGGCGAAGACTGGGAAGGGCTGTCGAATGCGCCCGGACTGGACTGTTCGCCCGGGCTCGTGGTCGTGCCCGGACTCGATGGGACCAACGCGCCGCTCGGGAGCTTCGACGGTGGATCGACCGCGCCCACCATGGGTGTCCCCTTCGACGGAGTCGCTTTGACCGCCTGCAGCATGGTCTCGCTGATCCGGCCCACCCCTGCGAAGGGCCCGGTCTGGTCGTTGCCCCGGCGCTGCATCAGCGGTTCGATCTCCGACCGTTCGCACTCGAGAGAGTGGTCGGCCGCGATGTCGATGATGATGAAGCCGAGGTCGTGCGCGATCAGGTGTCGAAACGCGCGACGGGCGCCAATCTCTTGGTGCGGGATCCGGCCGTCGGCGGTCACCCAACCGAGGCGCTGGGCGGCGCCTTCGAGCTCCGCGAGATCCGTGAAGAGGGGAAGCGCGTTCTGGCCGTTGCTGTTGATGAGGGTGCGGAAGTCGTCGCCGCCCGCCGTCCACGTCGCGACGAAGACCGTGCGCTGAGCCAATGCGACGAGCGCATCCACCTTCGACTGCCCACCGGCGGCCCCATCGGCCAGTAGGCGGCGAAAAGCCGAGAGCGCACGATCCTCCATTCCCACATTTTACAGGTGTGCAGTCGCGCCCGGTCAAGTTTGGGGCCGAGAGACCCAGCCACAGCCTCCGCACCCGTGCTTCGGAACATGGTTCGCGCAGAGACTCCATCCACCCTTGAGAACCGAAGTTCGCAGTGGGGTCGCTTCGACCCAGCGTCACCGCGAGTTGGCGATCCAGGCCGATCGGAACCCGTGTTCACAGTCCCGATCTGCGGCCAAACCCAAGAATTACGGGGTTTGTGACCACAAACGGGTGGCACGGGTCTTGAGATGGAGGGCGGCATGCACAAGACGCTTCGAATCTCATCGTCCGCCACCGCCCTCCTCGTCGCCGCCCAGGGCTGCGGTCTGGTGCGCGGCGCCGTCAACCTGGTCGAGTTGGTCGTGGGCGTCGCCTTCGACGTCGCGCTCAACGGCGGCATCAACGCCGCGATCCTCGTGCTCGGCGTCCTCTACGGCGGACTCGACTACGACCACCAGTACCTCGACGTCTCGGGTGCGCGGGTCGGCCACCTCGACTGCAGCAGCTGCGAAGGCGGCGAAGACACCTATGTCGCGGCCGGTGAAGAGGTGACCGTGGTGCCCGAGGCCGGCTGGAGCGTGTCCGAGTTCGGTGGCGAGGCGACCGCGTTCAACGCCAACTTCGACACGGCCGGCGACACCGAGTTGACCTGGACCGATGGGGAACGGGACGTGACGCAGCGCGTGTTCGTGCGCGACGCGGTGGACGTCGCGGTGCTCGACCTCGACCTCGGAGGCGAGCTCACCCGGCTCGACCTGAAGGTGGGCGAGACACGCAGCCTCGAGATCCTCCCCGTCGACGCCGAGGGTCACTTGCTCGCCGCCAACTACGAGCACGCGTCGGTCGCGGACACCGAACTCGCCACGACGGTTCGCGGTGGGCTGCACACCTACGAGGCGGACGCCCTCACCGGCACCATCGTCCAGGTCACCGGCAACCTCGAGGGGGAGACCACCCTCACGGTCCGCGTCGCCGGCCTCGACCGAACCCTGCCCGTGACCATCACGCCCTGAGCGCCTTTCTCGTGGCGTGACCAGCCACGCAGTCACGGCCAGTGAGTCGCCGTGCAGAGAGCCGGCGCCGCTGTGTCTGCCGCTGTGTCTGCCGCTGTGTCTGCCGCTGTGTCTGCCGCTGTGTCTGCCGCTGTGTCTGCCGCTGTGTCTGCCGCTGTGTCTGCCGCTGTGTCTGCCGCTGTGTCTGCCGCTGTTCGCTCACCTGTGGTTGACGTCTCGCTCATCGTGACGACCTTCGGCGCGCATGAAGTTCTCTCTCCCGACCGAACGCTGGATCGATCAGCACACCCGCTGGCCCAGCGAAGGCCGTCACGTGATGGCGCACTGGGACGACGCCGTGATCGTCGTCTACCAGGCCTACCCAGTCGCCATCGCCGAGCACGCGCTGACGCACCAGCGTTTCGGCGGGCCGTTCTCGATGACCCGCATGACGTGGATCAAACCGAACTTCCTCTGGATGATGTACCGCTCGGACTGGGCGCGCAGCCAGGGCCAGGAGCGGGTGCTCGCCCTCCATCTTCGCCGCGACGCGTTCGACAGCTACCTCGCGGCCGCGGTGCACTCGAGCTGGCCCCGCCACCTCTTCGACACCGAGGCCGAGTGGAAGCGAGCGGTCAAAGACTCGTCGGTTCGGTTGCAGTGGGATCCGGACCACGGCCCCGGCGGCGAGAAACTCGAACGGCGCGCGATCCAGATCGGGCTGCGGGGTCCCGCGGTCGAACGCTACGTCCACGACGACATCGTCCGCATCGAAGACGCGACCCCGTTCGTGATCGAACAGCGCGACCGTCCCCGCGACGAGTTGCAGACCCCGAGTGAGCGGGTCTACCCGGTGGACGCGGAGACTGCCGCGCGACTCCGGGTGGACAAGCCACCTGCGTAGGTCAGACCGCGACTCGAGGAGAACGCCACTCGACCCGAGGACGAAGGTCTTTTACACAGGGGCTCGATGCACTCTGCGCCTTGCGTTCTTTCGTTGCTCTTCGTTCTCGTGTCCTGCGGGCCCACCGAGGTCGTCGTTCCGCGGCCGGAGGCGCCTGCGCACGACGGCGTGCATTCGTTCGCCAACGGATGTTTCACGATGGACGCGGCCGCGCCCGGCTCGACCAACACCCGCTGGCTCACCACGGACGAACTCGGCACCACGTTCGAGTTCACGGCCACGGATCCCGAGAATGCGTCGCGGCTCTTGTTGCGCGCCGCGGACCTCGGCACGTACCTCCTCTACGACGCGGACGGACGCTACGTCGTGTTCGACGTGCCCAACGGCGCGGAGATGGCGGAGCTGCCCGAGCTGCCGGAAGGTGAAGCGCCCGTCGCTTCGCTGCGTCGCCGGATCACGCTCGAATCGGACCTCACCCGCCTCGACGACGCATTCGTCTCACCGGCGGAGTGGGACGTGGAGATCGCCGTGTCCGACGAGACGCGCCTGCAACTGCGCCACCGTGCGACCGGCGCGTACCTGACCTCGGACGGCACCCTGGTCAGCGACGTGAACTCGGCCGCCACGATCTCGTTCTATCCAGCGACTGGGTGCGCCGAGTTCCCAGAACTCACCGTTGACGCAGAGGGCACCGTCGATGGAGCGGCGTGGGAGGACGGAGACGTTTACGGCTTCGTAGAGACCCACGCGCACCTCTTCACCAACTTCGGTTTCGGAGGCGCCGGCATGTTCCACGGGTCGCCCTACCACCGGCTCGGGGTCGAACACGCGTTGCCGAGCTGCCAACAGTTCCACGGCCCGACCGGCCGGCGGGACCTGATCGGGTACGCGTTCTCAGGCCTCGGCGGAGAGCTCGACACCGACGCGCTGATCGGCGTCTTCATCACTGGGCGGACCCCGGAGTTCAACCACCACCCGGAGGGCTACCCGACCTTCACCGACTGGCCGAACGCTTGGAACAGCTCCACCCACCAAGCGCAATACCACCGCTGGATCGAGCGCGCGTATCGGTCCGGCCTGCGGTTGCTCGTCCAGGACGCGACGAGCAACTCGGTGCTGTGCGAGTTGATCTCCGGCATTCGTGCGCAGCCGCGGCGCTACTCATGCAACGACATGGTCGCGGTCGACCGTCAGATCGAAGAGACCTACGCGCTCGAGCGCTACATCGACGCGCAGTCGGGCGGGCCTGGGCAAGGTTGGTTCCGCGTGGTCACTTCGCCGGCAGACGCGCGGCGCGTCATCCACGAAGGCCGCATGGCGGTGTTGCTCGGCATCGAGACCTCCAACCTCTTCGATTGTTTTCTGACCCCGCGGGAAGGGTTCCCCGACTGCGATGCGAACTACGTGCGCGCGCAACTCGACGAGTACTACGAGCGCGGCGTGCGGGTGCTCTTCCCGGTGCACAAGTTCGACAACGCGTTCTCCGCCGGCGACGGGGACCGGAACGTTGGGCAGATCGGCAGCTTCATCAACAGCGGCCACTACTCGAACTTCGTCACCGACTGTCCCGAGAGCCAAGCGGCGTTCGACAACGGCGGGGTCGTGTTCGGCGGGCTGAACATGCCGCGCGCGAACTACGACGATCCGGCGCCGAACGACATGAGCGGATTCGCGGACAGCCCCATCGGCACGCTCTTGCCGTTTCTCGACGCGTTCGGCGAACCCGCACTCGAGGGGCAGTACTGTCAGGCGACCGGGTTGACGGATCTGGGCGAGACGTTGATCCGAGAGATGATGCTTCGCGGCATGATCCTGGAAGTCGATCACTTGCCGCGGCGCTCGTACGAGCGCGCGTACGAGCTGTTGGTCGAGAACGATTACCCGGCCGTCGGAAGTCATGGCCGCAACAACAATGGGCTCCTCTACGAACTCGGCGGACTGTCCAAAATCAACCTCGGGCGATGCGGCGAACCTGGCGTGCCTGGGGCAATGGGGCGGCAGTTCGTCGAGCAGATCCAGTTCATCCGGGACCACGGCGGCTACCCGGCCGAAGGCTTCGGCTTCGACCTCAATGGTTTCGCCGGGTCACCGCGCCCGCGCTTCGGGGAGAACAGCGGCTGCGGCGAAGGGCAAGAGAACCCGATCACTTATCCGTTTCAGTCGTACCGCGGCGACGTCACCTTCACCGAGCCGCAGCTCGGCGAACGCACGGTCGACTTCAACACCGAAGGCATGATCCACCTGGGCCTGGTGCCGGAGCTCATCGAAGACGCGCGCCGAGACGGCATGACCGACGAAGAACTGGAGCCGCTCTTTCGGTCGGCCGAGGGCTACCTGCGCATGTGGGAACGCGCCGAACGGCGGGCGCGCGAGCTCCGCCCTGATTGACCGCCCCGATGGACCGTCCCGATGGACCGTCCCGATGCACAATCCCGATGGACCGTCCAGGCGGACCGGAAGCGCGGCGGCTAAGCGAGCAGTCGGGTGACGAGCCGCTGCAGGGTCGCCGGCAACGGGGTCGCCCCAGCAAGTGCGCTGGCCGGCAGTCGGAAGTCGGGACCGGCGCCCACGTCTTCGATCGGGACCTCGCCCAGCAGCGCTGTGAGCGCCTGTCGCAGCGCGTCGACCCGCACCCGCTGGCTGGCGTCGAGGTCTTCGGGCAACGTCGCGAACCACAGCTCCGCCCCCAACGTGTAGCCCCGGCCGCCGATCGGGAGCAGCGCGGCGAGCTGTTGTCGCAGGCTCTTCTGCCGCAACTTCCGTGCAGGCACGCGCGCGGCGAGCAGCCACGGTTGCGGGGCGTCCTCTGCGACGGCGATCGTGTCGGCGATCCGCGCGGCACCGCCTCGTGCCGTCTGCTTCTGGGAGGTGCGCGGCGCCATCGGAGCCGCCGCTGTGTCGGTCAGAAGTTGGAGGGTCGCGCGGGCGTCGGCCGGCCGATCCGAGGGATCGATCTTCAGCAACCGGGCCACGGTCTCGACCAGGCGGGGGGGCAGCGGTTCGAGATGGGCGGCCGCTTTCACAAGCGGCGGTTCCTGCTGCACCCGCCGGAAGAGCGCGGCGTGCGAGTCGACCTCCCAGGGTGGCAGCCCGCTGAGCATCTCGAACATCATCACCCCAAGCGCGAAGAGATCGACGCGGTGGTCGATCGCATGCAAGTGCGTGACTTGTTCGGGCGCCATGAAGTGCGGCGTGCCGAGCAGACTGCCGGTCTTGGTCAGCTTCTCGAACGACGCGTCCGGCCGCGCGATGCCGAAGTCGAGCAGCTGGGCGAGTCGGCGCTGGGATCCCGGTGGGGTGGAGAGCATGACGTTCGCGTCTTTGAGATCCCGGTGCACGATGCCGAGTGCGTGCACGGCGGCGAGGCCTTCGAGAATGTCGCTCGCGATCTCCACCACCTCCGGCCAGGCGAGGGCGCGCTTGCGATCGATGTACTCGTCGAGCGGTTCTCCTTCGACGAGCGCCATCACGATGCAGGGTTCGCCGGTGGGCAGGATCCCGAAGTCGTGAAACGCGACGACGTTGGGATGTCGCACCTTGGCCATCAGCTGGGCCTCGCGGACAAAACGCGCCCGCAGCGACGCGCTCGCTTCGCCGAGGATCACCTTGATCGCCACCGGGAGATCGACTTCGGCGTGGCGTCCGCGGAAGACCAAGCCCATGCCGCCCTCACCGAGCAGGCCTTCCACCCGGTAGCGACCGAGCACGAGGTCCGGCAACTCCATGAACGTTCAGCCCACCTTGCGGTTCGCCGGTTCCGACGTGAGTCGGGTGACCGGGCCGGTGGCTTCTTGCACGAGCCCTTCGACGAGCACCATGGGCCGGTCCGCGCGCCGACCAGGTCCGAGCGCCACCCCGATCCGACCGTCTTCGAGACGCACGCGGGTCCCGGCCGGCATCAGGCCATAGAGGCTGATGAACGCGCGCACCCACCGCACATCGAACAGGCGACCCATGTTGGCGGCGGCGTAGGCGAACAGATCGGTGATTTCGAGCGCGCCGTCTTCGCCGTCCGGGCAACGCTCGCGTTCGATGCCGTACGCGAGCTGCAGCAGCGACACGATGCCCAGCGAGGGTTCCTTGGACGCGGCGGCGTGGAGCAAGGTCACGAGTCGTTGGCGGTGTGGGTCGAGCGAGGCTTTCCGAGTCGGCAGCGCCTCGACTTCGGTGCGGGCGCGACCGATGGCTTCCTCGAACGGCAAACCGGAGCGTTTGCGAAACCCTCGAATCGAGGTGATCAGCACGGCGTGGCAGACCACCCGGCGGATGCTCCGCGAAGTTTCGAGCCGGGTCAGCACCGCGGTGGCGTGGCTGACGGCGGCGACCGCGCGACGGGCGACGTTCCACTCCCCCGGCGCACGCTCGAGGATGGCGCCGGCCAACGCGCCGCTCCGTTCCCACGCGCGTTCGATGCGGCGCACCACCGCGAGCGCGTGCCGCTCGTCCCACCCGTCGCCCCGTCGGAGCGTCTCCGCATCCGAGATGGCGAGCGCGAACTGGGTGGCGACGAAGACTTCGGGTGCGACCTCTTCGCTCTCGTCGCCGCGTTCGACGTCGAGTTCCGAGAGGGTGATCTCCTTCTCGGAGAACTCGATGGAGGGGTCGCAGAGCGCCGCGGCGAGTGCGACGAACGACTGGAGCGTCGGTGCGCCGAAGACGAGTTCTCCGACCCCTCGCAGGTCCATGGCATCTTGGAGTACGTGCAGTCGTTCGTGGTCCTCGGAGACGAGCGGGACGAGGCGACCGTCTCGGAAGAGCATGCCCTCGACGACCTGCAGTGTGAGCGGTCCGGTCTTGGCCTGCGCTTCACGCGCGCGGCCCGCGGCGCGGGACACCGACGGGTGCGTCGGGCCGTGCAGCTGGGTGGTGCGATGTAGGACGAAGAGCGCGTCCACCAGGTCGCCGACCAGGTTGTCCGTCCCGACGGTTGCACGCGGACGGACCGTGGATTGGCCGGGCGGCCGCGACCGCGGGCGGATGGAGAGCGTCATGCCCGTCGACTTCTGCAAGAACCATCCCAGGCGTGAAGCTTGGGATCGCGGCCGATCTCAGACCTGGGTGTCGGTGGTCCCCCCCACCCGTGGGCAGGTCCCCATCACTCCTCTTCGGGATCGGTGGCAGATGCCGTCAACTCGGCCTTCATCTCACGAATCGCGACCGAAACGGCGCCCGAGTCCAGGATCTTAGACCACCGGAACTTCAGCACCGCGTCGCGGAACTCGGGGACCTGCCCGAGTTCCTGGAGGATCGCGAGCCGCACGTCGTCGTCCACGTTCGTTGCCCGCGCGAGCGGCACCCACGCGCGTGCATCGACCTTGTGCCGGCGTGCCGCGCGCGCGACCAGACGCACCGCGGAAGCCGGCCAACCCTCCGCCCGCTGGGCAAACACCTCGATGGTCATCGTGAGCACGTCGAGGCTCCAGGCGTTGCTCTGGTCGAGCTGCATGACGGCGCGGCCAATCGCCTTTTCGGAACCGGACTCCAGGAGTTCCCGGAGCCGTTCGAGGCTGCTCGTGATGATGAGCGTGGGGTCCTTGCGAAGCGCCTTGACGAACGACCCGTCGGAGAGCGTGTGGAGCGCGATGCGTGCCGCGCCCTCGCGACTCGACCGCTGCAGGACCTCCACCAATCCGACGGCCGCCGGGGCGGAGAACGTGGCCGTGCTGACCTTCGGCATACCCTGAAGATCGATCCACGTCGTGAGCATGCGCGCCGCGGGTTCTTCTTTGCCGGCCCGCTCGAAGAGTGCCCCGGTCAGACGTGCTGCGCTCTGCGGCGGGAGCACCTCGATCAAGTCCGATGTGACCGCCAGCGCCTCTTCGCTCAGGGTCAGGGCCTGCCCGAGGCGCTGGCCCACGTCGAGCTCGTCCAGGTGGGCGCTCGCGCGTTCTAGGTAGTCGTCGTCGGAGGAAACGACGGTTCGGAGCATCCGCAAGAACTCCACCCTCACCGGCGGCACGAGCCGCGCGGACAGACGCCGCGCGAACACTTTGGGCGGCAACCCTTCTCGCAACGAAGGGCTGTCGAGCAGGGCTTCCATCTCGGTCATGGACCAGGCCGCGGCGTCTTCCACGTGCTCCCGAAGCGCTTCGATCTCGGCTTGGCTCGCGTCGAACGCGCCATGTCGCGCGCCCAGATCGAACGCGTCCACATCGACCTCCATCTCGGGCCGCAAGACCGCGACGTCGAGGTCTTTGGACAGCACCTCGATGCCGCCTTCGGTCGCGATCGAAGCCAGCCCGCGCACGACGCCGATGGCGCTCGTTTCGGCCTCGTCTCCGAAGCGCAACGAGTCACTCGTTTCCACGAACCCACGCGTGAGCACGATGTCGAACCCTTCCGCGCCATCCGCCCACACCCAGTCGTGAAAAGAACGAATGGAGTCCTCGTCGACCTGCACCGCGGAGAGTTCGAGGGCCAGCTGGATGAAGTCGTCGGGGCTGGCTTCCGGCCGCATCCGGATCGATCGCAGACCGGCCATCACGACGGGAAGCATCCACGACCGGTGCGCGTCGTCGGGGACCAGAATCAGTTCGTCCCGAACCGAGAGTCCGTCGCTCGAGAACTCGAGCAAGAGTGCGGGGTCGAGCCTCCAGTGGGTGCACGCCCGGTCCGCCAGCATCAGCGACTGAGCAGGCGCGAATCGCGCACTGCGCACGAGGGTATCGAACGATCCCACCACTTGGCGGCTGTGTTCGACAGGGACTTCGCTGATCATGATGCCCGGTCCCCTGCAAACTCCGGACCGCCCCGTGTGCGCCTGGACACCGCCAGAAGGCAGGGTCAGGGCGCTTCGAGGAAGATCGTGACGAACTCGGGGTCCGCGTCCATCGGGAGCGTCTGGTTGGAGAGGTTGGCGGTGGTGGCCGAACCAAGCCGGACGAACACCCCGATCGTGCCGAGGGTGCCGAGCTCGTCGAGCCGCACCGACGCCTCACACGCCGCCGCGCTGCACACCGACGCGCTGACGTCGGGCGTGAAGGCTCGGAAGAGGCTCGGGTTGGTGGAGACGTCGCGCCAGCCCATCCGGTCATCGTCGGCGGTGAGCGCGCGGCCCATGTCGAGGGTCCCCCACACCTGGTCGAGCCGGAACTCGGACGGCAAGAGCACGGTCTTGGTGGAGAACGCGGCGTCGAGCGCGCCGACGAGGTCGCCGAGCTCGCTGGTGTTCACGACGCCTTCACCGCCCCCCACGTCTCCGTCGATGTACACGAGCAAGGCGTTGCCATCGGTGAGATCGGCGTCGACCGCGAGGTAGAGCCGTTCTTCGGTGCGCAACACCAGCAGCGCCCGCAACGCGTTGCCTTCGAAGGGCGTGCCGGTGCTGGAGAGGGTGACGTCGGCGACCCGTACCGCACCGGCCCATTCGTCTTCGCCGATCAGACCATCGATTCTGGGCACCATGGGTCCAGCGTCGGGCGTGGCGCTGTCTTGGGCGCCCGCATCGGTCGCCGTGTCTTCGCCTGGGCCAGCGTCGACCGAGCTGTCGATGTCTGCGTCCATTGCGCCGGAGTCCTGCCTTGCGGCGTCCAGCATGCCCGCGTCGCGCGCTCCACCGTCCACGCCGCTCGTGTCGGTGGGAGGCGGCGGCGCGGGGTCGTCCGTTTCACAGGCCAGCAGAGCGAACACGGACACGAACAAGAACAACGAGCGCATGCCGGTACTCTGGCACACCGCCGAACCCTCAGCGAAGTTCGTCACCGCCAGGGCGGGACGAAACGGCGCGGCGTGAGCAGCGGCAGCGCCTGCGGTTCGCACCGCACCCGATAGTGGCGCCCTGGTCTCCACTCTTCGCCATCGAGCTGCGCCGCCACCGTTTCGTTGCCGAACCGGGTGAGTTCGACGTCGAAGTCCTTGGCGGTGTACCCGACGGAGTGGGTGATGCCGAGCACGTCGAGGTCCTCTTGTTTGATGTCGAGCACCGTCAGATCGCGAATCGTCTTCGAGAGCCAATCGCGGCGGCCTTGGAACGGCGCGAGTTCGAAGCGGCCATCGTCCGGCTCCGAGTTCCGGTCGACGATCCACTCGCCGGCGTAGAGCGCGGTGTTGCTGATGACGATGTCGGTCATGCCCGTGTAGAGGTGCGTTTCGCCTTCACTCACGATGCGCGCGTCGAACTTCGTCGGCTGCACGTAACTCTCCAGCAACTTCGTGATCGTGGCGCCGGCATACACGGCCTGGTCGCGCCAGACGTCGCGCAAGAGCGGGATCTCCTTCACCGCCGCGCGGTCGCGGTTGCGTTGCGCGAGGATGTCGGCCTGCATGCCCCAACCCACCGAGTCGAAGAACGCGCTCTCGTGCGTGACGCGCCCGTCCACGTCGAGCAGGGAGAGGTACCCGACGTCGAGCTGGGTCACGTGTCCCCCGAACACCACGTCGAGGTTCTTCTCGATCGCTTTCGGTCCCGCGCCGAGGCCAAACGAACGCCCCTGGTTGTTGGCCGTTCCCATCGGCAACATGCCGAGCGGGACCGGATCGCCGGGCGCAGCGAGAATCCCCCGCGCCACCTCGTTGAAGGTGCCGTCCCCCCCGAAGGTCAGCACCACATCGGGCCGCAGTTCTTCGATGGCCGAGGTCACGAGGCCGACCGTTCGTCCCGCGGGCTCGGTCGCCAGAAGCCGCACCCGACTGCCACGCGCGCGCACCGAGGCGGCGGTGCGGTCGAGGTGGTCGGCGGCGCGGCCGGACTGTGCGGTGGGGTTGCCCACGAGGAGGTACAGCACGACGCGCAGTCTACCTCGCCCGCCCGCTGATAGGATGCGGCCCTCAGGAGAGAACCCGTGGCCCCCTCGAAACCCAAACCGTCCCACAAGCCCGTGCGACACCATCGATCGTCGTTTCGAAACACCACCACGCGGCGCAACCGAGCCAAACCGCCTGGCACCCTCACGCCACCGGTCGGCGCCGCCGCGTCCGAGCTCCGGATCATCACCTACGACGCCGAGCACCTCTCCGAGTCCGAATCGCTCACTGCGCCCCGCCGTGCCGTCACCTGGATCGACGTGGTCGGTCTCGGATCGCTGGAGCTCATCAAACAAGTGGGCGATGCGTTCAAGCTGCATCCGCTCGCGCTCGAGGACACCTTGCAACCGGGTCAGCGCGCCAAGGTCGAGAGCTACACCGACGCCCTCTTCATCGTCACCCGGATCGCCCGCGAGGTCGACGGCAAGCTCGACATCGAACAGGTCGCCATGTTCCTCGGCGAAGACTTCGTCATCACCTTTCAGGAGCGGGCCGGCGACTGCTTCGATCCGGTGCGCGAACGCATCCGCGCGGGTACTGGGCGCATTCGAAAGCAAGGCGCGGGCTACCTTGCCTACGCGCTGCTGGACGCCGCCGTCGACGCGATGTTCCCACTGCTCGAGGCCTACGACGACCGGCTCGAAGCGTTCGACGCGCAGGCATTTCGTTCGCACGACACCACGCTGATGGAAGAGATCCATTCGGTGGACCGCGCGCTCGTCGCGGTTCGTCGGGCCATCCTCCCACTCCGCGAAGCGATCGTGCGACTGGTCCGCGACCAGCACCCATTGTTGGATGGCGACGTGCGGCTCTACCTGCGCGACTGCCAGGACCACTTGACCCAGATGGTCGACCTGCTCGAGGGCCAACGCGAACTCGCCCGCGCGCTCCGCGAGGCGCATCTGAGCACGCTTGGGTTCCGATCGAACGAGGTCATGAAGGTGCTGACCATGATCGCGACGATCTTCATCCCGCTCAGCTTCATCGCGGGGCTCTACGGCATGAACTTCGACACCCAGGCGTCGCCCTACAACATGCCCGAGCTCTCGTCGCCGTGGGGATACCCCATCCTGATCGCCCTCATGCTGAGCCTGGCGGTCGGCATGCTGTTCTACTTCCGCCGCAAACGCTGGCTGTAACGGCATCGCGGGCTTGCCGCCCCGCGATGCCAGGCGCGGGGGGAAGAAAGACGCCGAATTCTGGGGTCCATGCGGCGATTCTGCGACGCTGGCGACCATGTGGTGGGACCCCCGTCCGCTCGGCCCCGAATGCCTTCACGCCCAGCTCGGCGAGCTCGGCCTGTGGATCCGACGCGAAGCAGGCGAAGTCATCGTGAGCTCCCGTCGCGATCGCGATGTCGCGTCCGACCGACTCGAGTTCGACGAGGCCCCGGAGCCCCCCGACCTCGAGGTCCGGCGTTTCGTCATGTCGGAGGTCGTCGAGACCTTCGCGTTTCAACCACGCCTCGCCGAGAGGTCGGTCGTCGTGAGGCCGCTGATTCCCGTCTACCTGCCGCCTGGTCAGCGGGTCTCGATCTTCGTGACGACCCCGCTGAACGTCCTGCTGCTCGCGGGAAGCGTCGCGCTCGGAGAACGTTCCATCTGGGACCCGCCCGAGACTTGGTTCGGTCCATCCCCCGTGGTCGGGGAGCTCTGCTACGCGTCGCGCACGAGCGGGACCCGCCAGCGTGCCGAACTCTCGGTCCCGGCCACGCGCGCGGTCACCGAGGTGATGCTGGAGAACCAAGGCGCTGAGACGCTGGAGGCCAAAAGCATCCGGTTGCCACTCCCGCGGCTGACGCTCGCGTGGGATGCCTCCTCGGAGTGTCTGGTGACCGAAACGGTCCGGCTCGTCCGCAAGGATGCCCACAACGCCGAGCTCCGGGTCGAGGCGCTTCCGAAAGACACCAAGGTGCTCAACGCGCCGCGCCAGAAGAGCGGCTCGGTTTGGAAGCACGCGCTGGCGGCGCTCTGGTCATGAATGCCCGCACACTCAAGCCGGTCGACGGGGTGAACCGCCATGGATGAACTGTGGAACACCCTGCGAACCTGGACCTCCGACCACTGGGAGACGTTCGCGCGCGCCGGTCTCGTGTTCGTGTTCACGTTGTTGCTGGCGCGGGTCGCAGCCGCGGCCGCAGGGCGTTGGCTTGGGCGAGACGACATGCAGCGCAGCATCCTGGTGCGGCGTGCGATCTTCTACAGTGTGGCCAGCGTCGGCGTGCTCGGCGCACTGCGGGAAGCCGGGTTCGATCTCAGCGTGTTGCTCGGCGCCGCAGGCGCACTCACCGTCGCGGTCGGTTTCGCTTCGCAGACCTCCGCCTCGAACCTGATCAGCGGTCTCTTTCTGATTGGCGAACGCGCCTTTGGTGTCGGCGACGTCATTCGCGTCGGCACGACCAGCGGGGAAGTCCTCTCGATCGACATGCTCTCCGTGAAGCTCCGCACGTTCGACAACCTCTTCGTCCGCCTCCCGAACGAGATGTTGATCAAAGCCGAACTCACCAACCTGAGCCGCTTCGAGCTCCGTCGCATCGATCTGCTGCTGCGGGTCGGCTACGGCCAAGGCCTCGAACAGGTACGCGCGATTCTGGACGGCATCGCGGCCCGGGAGCCGCGCATTCTGGAGGAGCCCAAGCCCGTCTTCGTGGCGCAGGACTTCGAGGCCGACGGTGTGCTCATCAAGTTCTCTGTCTGGGCCCGCCGCGAGATCTACCTGGAGGTTCGCAGCGAGCTTCAGATCGAGGTGCGCCGCCAGTTCGACGCAGAGGCCATCGCGGTCCCTGGCTCTCGCATGATCTTCGATCCTGGCGGCCCCGGCCCCGCCATCGAGGGACACGGGGGGGCCGTCGCCGGGTCGGAGGACTCCGGCTCCGACGACTCCGGCTGACCAGACCGTTCAGATTCAGGCCGCGCGGGTGCGGACTTCGAGGGTCTCGTACGGCATGTCGACGTTGCCTTCGCGCAGCTGTTCGAAGAGTCGTTCCCGAATCTCGAACCGTGTGGCGATGTGCTTGCGTTCGTCGAGCAGCCATACCCGGAGCTGGATCGCACAGTTGTAGTCGTTGAGGGCGGTCACGACGATGGTCGGCGCTTTGTCTGGACTGAAGCGTGCGTCCTCGGCGACCAGGCCGAGCGCGATGTCGCGCACCCGGCCGAGGTCCTCGGTCACCGCGACGGTGAAGTCCACGTCCAGCCGCAAGCCGGGGAAGTTCGTGTAGGACGCCACCGTCTTCGAGACGATCTCGGAGTTCGGGATCGCGAGCATGCGCCCGTCGACCGTCACGACGCGGGTGCTGCGCATCGTGATCTCCTGGACGGTGCCGTAGTGGTCGCCGATCTCCACCAGGTCGCCGACGACGAAGGGCCGGTCCCAGAAGATGAACAGGCCGCTGATGACGTTGCTGAGCACGTCCTTTGCCGCGAAACCGATCGTCAGGCCGGCCACGCCGAGGCTGGTGAGCAGCGAGGTCACGTCGACCCCGAGCTGCGCGAGCGACGTCACGACGGCGATGGTGAGGATGCCGTAGCGCACGACGGTGCGGATGAAGAGGCTCGCGGTCTTGTCCAGGTCGGTCCGCCGGAGCGACGCCTGGAGCGCCCGGTCGACCAGCTTGTACAGCAACCAAAGCGCCAGAAACGCTGCGACGGCCGCGATGAGGTCGGGCACGAGGCTGTCGGCGAGGTAGCCACCGATCCGAGTCGGCGAGAACAGCTCCGCCAGCCGGTTCCAGATGGTGTCCATCACGACACGTCCGTTTCAGAGGAGCGGGGTGCCTCAGTCGGCGTCTGATGGCGCAGTTCGACCTGCGGTTGCGCGTACGGTGCGCTGACCAGGGGTTGGTTCATCCGGCTCTCTTTCGTTGGGGACCTAGGACGGACACGCGAGCGGTGTACCACGTCACCGTACTCGGCCCTGCGCACCCCACTTGCCCTTGCCCCGCTACTCGAACCAGTCTTCCACGACGAACGTGTCCGCCGGCACGCGCTGGTGGCGGCCGCTGACCTGATCGACTGCGATCGTCCCGTCGCCGACGATCCGCAGACGTGCGCTGGCTTCGGTCACTTGGTCGCCCACCTGTTCGTGAATCGACTCTGCGACGCGCGTGCACTGGAGCATGGCGGACGCGAGGCCGGTGCACAGGATGAGCCCGGATTCCCGGATGGCGCGTTCCGCCCCGTCGACCGCCACGTTCGTCTCGGTCTCGTAGTGCGCCACGAGCCCGAGTTCGGTTGGAGAGAGGACCGGCTGCAGGGCCACTCGGGAGACTGCGAACCGAAGCGTGCCCACGGTCTGGTTTCCGTTGAACGGACCGTCGGCGACTTCGGGTCCGAGCGACCAACCGTCCTCGAGGTGGAGCAGAAGATGGGTGCTCTCCTCCGCCTCCTCACCACGCGCGATGGTGACCAGCGCGACGCCGCGGACCCTGCCGGTGCCCACCGCGGTCTGTACGGATTCCACCGTGCATCGGACGGCACCCAGATCCACCCAGTCGTCGTCGTCGGACGCGGTCTCGTCCGGCGCGTCTTCGCCGGACGCGCCGTTGTTCCTGCACCCGAGGCTCTGTTCCACCACCGCTTCCATCGAGGCTGCCGGCCTCCGTTCGAAGCGCGGCAGGCGCACACCGCGTGTGTCTCCAGCCGCAGGCGGTGGTGCGAAGACGGGGCTGCACGGGTAGAAGAACACGTCGGTGCAGTCGCCCAGGTAGCGTTGGATCTCCGCGTTGTGACGGTAGGGCTCGAGGGGGTCCCCTTCGAAGACGGCGTCGCCCACGGCGACGAAGGGCGCGCGCTCGAAGGCGTCGTAGCGGGCATGGCTCGGCATGGTTCGATCGCCCACGTACTCGTACATGACCCCGTCGCGCATCACGACCCGGCCACGGTCGTCGTACCTGCACGAAGTGATGCGGGGTTCGCCGTCGCCGACGACGGACTCGATTCGAATCGGGCGGCCGCGGTCGTCGTAGAAGTAGCGCTCGCTGTGGACCTCGCCGCGTTCCTCGTACCGGACCTCAACCGTTCGGTTGCTCTCTCGATGGGTGAGTGTTCGAGTGAAGTGGCGATCCTCACCGATGCCCTCGAGCATCTCGGTCTCGACCCGCAAGGTGCGTCCGTCTCGGTCGCGCACCCACTCGGTCGCGAACTGATGCGCTGCCGCGTCGTTGTTCACGTACTGCTTCGTCGGAAACCCCGCCGCATCGAGCGTCCACTCGACCTGGACCTCCCGCTGCTCGACGCGACACTGGGTGGTCGGTGCCGGTGCGACCGCGGGCGGCGGAGTCGTGGCGGCCGGGATCGTGGCGGCCGGGGTCGTGGCGGCCGGACACCCGAGCAGGAGGATCAGAACGACGAAGCGCATCCCCGGAACTACCGCGCATCGCGCAGACGCCGCAACCAGGCCTCAGAACGTGACTTGAAAACGTCCGATGCCCGGCAGGTTCGCGCCGTACTCGGGCGGCGTGTGGGCGCCCACCACGACGGCGTCGGTCGCCTCGTAGCGCAGCCCCGCGTTCCAGTGGGGCGGCGGTGTGGGGTTCTCGTCGGGCTCCCCGTCTCCGTCTTGATCGTCGGGATCGAAAGGCGTGACGGTCTGCGCGACCCACCAGAACGTGCACGCGACCCCGTGGTCTTCGGTCGTGCCGCAGAACATCTCCCTTGAACGCTCTTCTTCGCCGTCCACGGAGTGCGAATAGTACTCGCCGACGCGCGCGACGAGCCGCGGCAGACCTTCTGGACCCACCGGCTGGAACTCGAACGAGGCGCTGACGGAGACCCGCACGCTGCCCGAGTTGCCGCAGAGCATGCCGTCGAGGTCGTGGTGGAACCATCCGGCCTCGGTTCGAACGAACAGGTTGCAGCTGGAGTCGGGCAGGCCGTCTTCGAACACGGCCTCGTCGAACCGCACGTCCAGGAAAGGCGCGGGAGGCTGTTCCGCGCGTGGTCCGTCCTGCAACAGATCACAGTCCGCGTCTTCCTCGGCGGCCTCGATGGCGGCGCAGCGCGTCGGGAACGGACCCGTCAGCCGCGTCGCGGCCACCGTACCCACGACCGGCTCGACTGGAACCGGCTCCGCTTCGGTGGCGGGGTCGGGCGTGGTGGCCGGATGGTTCGACTCGCCACCCGAGGCCGTGGTGCACGCGACCGTGGTGCACGCGACCGAGAAGCCAAGCGCGATTCGAAACGATGCCCGCATGGGGCGATGCTACCCGCGCATCCAACGCCCGCCCAGCACGCGCCCCGCGACCCGTCAGCCGTGCCGCTCACGCTGCCGAAGTTGCCGTATCCTCCCCGCATGCCTCGCACCACGCCTCGCTCGGTCGCCCACGAACCTGAAACGAACTGCGTCCTCGTGCTCGTCTATTCCGGGCCGAAGCGGTTCGTGCTGCGCCTCCGCGACGACCAGTTCGAGTTCGTGCGCAAGGTCTCCCCGCCCTCCGAAGAGATGTGGTCCGGCCACGACGGCACCGAGGGCTACAGCGTCTTCTGGAGCATCGAGAAACTCTCGGTCCAGCCGCACTCTGGCAAACGCGGCGCCAACCAGAAGCTCGGCATCGAGCGCCACGCCGCGTTCGAGGCCGTCACCGGCTTGCATGTGCTCGACAAAGACGACGTCGTGCACGCGTTCGGATCGGGCGGCGCGTTCTCGGCCGTGGAAGCCGGCCCAGGGTTCGTCTGGCACGCAGGCAGCGCCGGCACCCGCCGCCGCGCGCTCTCCGACCCGAAGTGGAAGACGCTCGCCAAACCGCTGCCCCACTTGCACACCGTCGCCTTCGAGCCGAACCAGAAGGTGTTCGCCGCCGGCTCCCGCGCCGGCACCGTCCAGCTCGTGCGTGAGAAGAAGGTCAGCGAGGCGAAACTCTCGGACTGCTGGTGCCTCACCTCCTACGCCGGCGCCTTCTACGCCTGGAGCAACCACCAGGTTCAGCGCATCGACCTCGACGGCAAGGTCACCCAGCTCGAGGTCACCGGCGAGACCCATCGCGACACCTGTCTCTTCGGCACGCCGGTCGGTCTCTTCTTCGCAGAAAGCGACACCCTCCACCGCTTCCACGACAACCGATGGACCGCGCTCCCCCTCACCAACGCCCCGCTGTCCTGACGCTCCCGACCGCGTCGCCGAGGTCCTGGGCCTCGAGGTCCAACCGCGGACGGGTCCTACCTACGACTCAGCAGCGCCCGTCCGTTTCGGGGGAGTGAAGGGCCGCACAGCGCTCAGGCTTCTGGGTCGTCGAGCCAGTGGATGGTGTGGTCGCGTTCGAAGTCTTCGGACACGATTGGGATGGTGAAGGCGTGGTGGAAGGTCTCGCCAGGTGGGAGCGGGGCTTCCAGGGTCACGGTCTCCACGCAGGCGCGGCGCTTCTTCTCGAAGATGCCGACCCGTCGTCCGGCGGGCACATCGCCGCGGGAGCGGTTGTGGATGCGGACGATGAAGGCGAGCAGGTCGGCGCGGCCAAGCCACTTCACCTCGAGCTCGAGCTCGACGCCTTCGACCTTGGGTTCACCCATCGGCCGAGCGTACTGCAATCCACCGTGTGCCAGCCGCTGCGCAGCATCAGGGCGAAGGCGTCGGTCGGCGGGCACTCGCCCTGCGCGGCCGGGGGCTCCACGTCGGGGTGCGCAGCGTCCACTTCGCTTTCTTCACACGACGCGACGGTTCCAGGGGAGCCCGCGTTCGATTCGACGTGCATGCTCGCCCGCGTCCACAGCATCAGACCGGCCACGAACAGGACCGCGGCGGCAAGACTTCTCAAGGCATCGAGGGTCATCCGCTCTTCCTCCAAGCCGCGGGTACGATGGAGCGCGCGCCGAAGTCGCCAAGGGTCCGGCGTTCCACCCAGATGAAACTAAGCGAAGCGGACTCAGAGGTCCTATTGATAATCGCCATCTAATAATTAGAGAAAACCTAACTATCAAGAACCGAGGCGATGGTTGCCGTTCTTATGAGTCCATCGTTGGTATCCAGATTCTCTATGGTTTCCGGGCGGGGAAGAGGCGTGTCTTCGCCGCTTCGCTGATGACGCGCACCGCGGGGTGGGTGATCCGTCGCTCGATCGTGATCGCGTAGAAGCGCTCCACGACGCTGTGGGTGCGCCCGACGACTTTCACCCGGTACATGTCGCAGATCTCGTCTTCGATCGCCTGAGGTCCCGGGAAGAGACCGGCCCCTTCCCTGCCGAACGCTTTGAGGAGTGCGCTGTCCTCGAACTCGGCGACCACACGCGGGTGGATGTCGTGGTCCTGAAACCAGTGGTCGAGATCCCGGCGCAGCAGCGTGTTCTCGGTGGGCAACAAGAGCGGCGCGCCGTCGAGCGAGGCCGGGAAGTGTTTCGTGTACTTCCTGGCGAGGGGTGCTTTCGCGAAGAAGCTCACATCGGTCTCGCCGAGCAGGTGGTTGAACGCGCGCACGCTGGCTTGCCGCGCGATCGGCGCCTCCGCGAGCACCAGATCGAGATCGTTGATGGAGAGCTCCGCGAGCAGCCGTTCGGTCTTGTCCTCACGGCAGATGATGCGTGGCGGGTTCTCCATCGAGAGGGCGGGTTCGAGCAGCCGGTGCAGCACGATCTTCGGAACCAGATCGCTCACCCCGACCGAGAGCTTCTGGGTGCCCTGTTCCGCCCGCCGCGCGAGCACGTCTTGCATCTCGCGTCCGAGGGAGAAGATCTCGTCCGCGTAGCGGAACGCGACCTTGCCCATCTCGGTCGGCTCGAGGGTGCGCCCGACGCGGCGGAACAGCGGCTCGCCCAGGGACTCTTCGAGCGCTTTGATCTGGGTGCTGATGGTCGGCTGCGAGAGGCTCAGGCTCTTCGCCGCAGCGGTGACCGAACCTTCTTTGACGACCGTCCAGAAGTACAGAAGGTGATGGTAGTTGAGCCACTCCACGAACACTCCGATCGGTCGCTGCCTGCGGTGCCGAACTGGTACGCGCCGCCCGGCTTCGCTTCGGAACGGAGGATACCGTGTCGCTCGAGGATACCGTGTGGCTTGGGGAACGCGGTGTGGCTTGGAGAACGCCGTGTGGATCGACCTGCGCCGCACGAAAGGGCCACCGGTCAATGTACCATTCGACCACGGCATCGACGCTGTGCTGGAGCGCCTGGTCACGTACGATCGGGCCATGCGCACGCGTACCGTGTCTCATTTCTTCGCGTTCGTTCTCCTCGTCTCCGGCTGTGGCGACGACGACGGCACAGTCGATGGGGGTCGCGCGGATGCCTCGGCCGATGCCGCGGGCGTCGATGCCCCCGATCGGGACGGAGGCGTCGATGCGTTCGTGCCGCTGCCTTCGTGCGAGGAAGCCACGGAACGTGGGTGGTCGGTCTGCGAGGATCTGGGGGACCGATGCTCCGTCGCGTTCGACGACGGGGCGGGCTGTGCCGTGGTCTGCGAGGCGATCGGCCGCCGTTGCGTGGACGCGCTCGACACCCCTGGCACCGGATGCGAACACGACGGCACGTCGCTCGGCTGCGCGCCGACGGGCCACGGTTCCGATCTCTGCATTTGCGACCGCGCCGAGGCACCCGACGCCGGACCGCTCGACGCCGGCATGTCCGATGCGGGAGACGGCGGTGGCGGCGACGTCGTCGTGCTCGAGACCCGCAAAGCGTTTCCCAGCGCGCTCGGCCTCGGCGCGGAAGACATCGAAGGCGGCCGCGGTGGTGCGATCTTCTTCGTCACCGATCTCGCGAACCGAGACGAAGGCAGCTACGACCCGGACACCAACACCCACACCGGCACCTTCCGCTACGCGCTCGAGCATCCGGACCCTGGCGTGATCGTGTTTCGCACCGCGGGCCTGGCGGAGGTCGGCTCCGGCGCGAGCTACACCTTCCGCCGCGACGGTGCCCGCAAGACAATCCTCGGCGCGACGGCACCCGCGCCCGGCGTGGTCTTCTATGGCGGGTCCTTCACGCTCCGGGGCACGGGCGACTGGGTCGTGCGTGGGGTGACGTTCCTTGGCGGAGATGGGCTGAGCGCTGGCGCGAACGACACGTTCTCGGCGGATGGGCCGAGCTACCTGGCGCTCGCCGACAACACGTTCGGCTGGGGCGCCGACGAGGCGTACAGCGTACGGCGGTTCGAGGGGCTGCTCGCGCAGCGCAACGTCGCCTTCGAAGGACACCCGGACCACAACGTGGGCAGCATCTTTGCGGCCGACACCGAGAACGCCGGCGCACGCACGATGAGCGCGCACGACAACGCCTACATTCACATCAGCCACCGCTTCCCCAACGCGCAAGGTCTCGAGACCGACCGCTACGAGGTGGTGAACCAGTTCGCCTTCAACTGGGGCACGCGGACCGAGTCACACAAGTTCCAGCCCGTCCACAACGACATCAACAACTACTACCGCCGCGGGCCGCGCACGAGCTCGTCCCCGCGCAAGATGTGGAACGCGCACCAGGAAGCCGACAGCCCTCTGTGGAACCCGCCACCGCAGTTCTACTCGGCCGGCAACATCATGACCGGGTTCTTCGACGACCCCGACGGGGACAACCGCGTGCTGTGGTTTCACCACATCACCTCGGGTGGCTTCACCGCCGGCGACCCGCTCCCCGACAGCTTCTTCGTCGACACACCGCACCCGCTCGGCACCGACATGCGACCGCGGACCGCGGCGGAGGCCTTCCGATACAACATCGAGGGAGGCCACGTCGGCGCGCGGTACGTCGTCGATGAGGACGGCATGCGGCAGCGCCAGGTGTTGCCGCTCACGCAGGGGTACCTCGACGACGCCGTGGACGGCGTGGACGACCACTTCCTCCGCGCTCAGAGCGCGTTCGTCCGACCCACGCTGCCCGCTGCCGCCGCCCCCTACGCCGACACCGACCGCGACGGCATGGCGGACGCGTGGGAACGGCTGCATGGGCTGGTGGTCGGCGAGCGCGACCACGAGGGGGTCCGTGGCACCTGGACGCTCGACGGCGCCACCTTCGTCAACGCCGCCGGCTACACCAACCTCGAGATCTTCGCGGACTGGGCCCACGGTGGCTTCGTCATGCTGCGCGACCGAGCCGCCGAAGCCGACTGACACCGGTCGCTGTTCAGAACGCGCGAGGCGTCTCGCCTTGCAGCATGCGCGTGAGGCCGCGAACGAAGACGATCGCGGCGACGATGGCGGCGAGCTCCAGGATGGCGGCGCCCACGTCTCCTGCCATGGGCGAGAACACCCGAGCAACCCAGAGCCCCCACCAAATCATGACGGGCAACGCGCGGCTGGTCAGCGAGCCTTCGGCGCGTTGCCACATGTCGCGCGCCGCGAGGTAGGGACCGACCATGCTGTAGACCGGAATGAAGAACCCGCCGACCGCCAGGTTCTTGGACAGCGAGAGGGGGCCGCTGCGCTGAATGGTCGCGTCGTAGCAGCGACCGAACCAGGTCAGGAACGCGAAGACCGTGAAGAGGTACGCGCTCAGTTTGCCGAGCGTCGCAAAGACCAGGACCAGATCCGCCGTGACCGAAACCGGGAGCACGAGACCCGCCAGCACCCCGAGCCCAAGCACGCCTTGCGCGGCGAGCCCACCGACGGTGAGCGCGGCGGGGAGTCGCAGTGGGGATGCGGCCGGGGTGGATGGGGAAAGGGGAACCTGCGAGGCATCGAAGACATCGAAGGCCGCCGTCGGCGAGGAGAGTTCGTGGTTCATGACGCCCCTCCTCGCCCCGACCCGCCCCCGGTTGCGCGAGAACTCCCAGCGCTTCACTCCGCTTCACGGCGTCGGATATTCTCGGTGGATGCCGGTCTCGCTCTGCACGGGCGTCGAAGATCCAGACTACGAGTGGCTGCCGGTTGGCTGATTCCGGATCGAAAGCCGTCGCGATCGGGTCGCAAGTCATCCAACGGCTTCACACCCGCTTGATGATCGGGATGGCGCTCGGGTACGGACTTGGCCTTGGCCTGTCCGTCGCGGGTTCCAGCGTCCTCGCGTCGCTCGCATTCCTCGCGGCGATCGGTTGGGTGTTCTTCCTCAGCCCTGCGTGCGCGACCATTTGCGTGGAGGGCGACAGGGCCTACGTGCGGTTCGGCCTGAACTCGCTGGTCCGCGAGCGCCGTGTCTCTTTGTCGACGCTGCGGGGGACACCAGGGTTCGGCTCCAGCCATCCGTTGTCCGGCATCTCCTTCCCACGTGCGTTGGGCGAGGAGTGCTTCTACGCGGTCACGCGAAGCCCGACGCCCGAACAGTCCCGCATCTTGTTCCTGCATGGCGTCTTGAAGCACCGCGATGTGTTGGTCGGCTTCTCGAGTGCCGGGGCCCGCCGAAGAGCCGAGCGCCAGATCGGATCGCGACGGAGGTAAGATCGCTGGATGCGGACTCATTTCGTTTTGCGTTGTGGTGCGTGTGGGGCGCCGGCGGCCGATTGTGTTCGGGTGTGTCCGTACTGCGGCAAGGCGACCGGGTTCGAGGCCGCGGTGGGGAGCGGGGTCCGCGAGGATGCGCAGGGGCGGGTGCACATCGAGGGCGCCCACGTGGTGCTCGGCGGCGCGGAGGAACGTGCGTGTCCGTTCTGCGGCGCGACGAACGTCGGGGGCGCCAAACACTGCGCGCACTGCGCGGCGAAGATCGTGATCGAACACCTGCGCATCTCGCAGCTCACCATCTCCGGTGGCTCGATGACCATTCATGCCGGCAGCACGCTCGAGGTGGTGGGCCGACGTCGGCAGCCGCTGCACGACGCGGCGCACGCGGGAGACCTCGAGCGGGTTCGACAGCGGGTGGACACGGGATCCGATCCGGATCTGCAAGACGAGCGCGGGCGGCGGGCGCTGCACTTCGCGGCGGAAGGCGGGCACCTGGAGGTGGTGCGCTGGTTGCTCTCGGTGGGTGCCGATCCGCGGCAACCCGACGACGACGGCGCGACTCCGCGTGACGCCGCCGAGCGCGCAGGGCACGCGGCGGCGGTTCAGTTGCTGGACACCATGGGCTAGCAACGCCCTCCGCCGACACCGAGCTCGGTGACCACGGACAAGGCCGGTTGGTTGTCCGGGCCAGGAACCGTATCGTCCGGGCATGCGTTTCGTACTCCTGCTCTCGTGCGTCTCCCTTCTGGCCTGCGGCGACGACGCCGGTCTCTCGGACGCAGGGGCGGATGCCGCCCGGGACGACGCATCCTCGGACGCGCCACTCGATGCGCCGCGGATGTACGAGCCGGAGCCCTTCGTTCCGACCGACGCGACCTACGCGTACTGTCCGCTGGAGCGCGACGCGGTGGACGCGGTGGAGGCGCGCATCACCGAGCTGCTCCGGGTGCTCTCGGTGCGCGAGAAGGTCCGGCTCATGCACGGCGCGGCGCTCACCCTGCGCAACGGCACGTGGGAGGTCGACGGGCACGCAGACCACGGCATCCCTGGCCTGCACATGCTCGACGGCCCGCGCGGCCTCAGCGCGTTCACCGAGAAGAACGGCACCGCGTTTCCAGTGGCGATGATGCGCGGCGCCACTTGGGATCCCGAGCTCGAACGACGGGTGGGCGCGGCGATGGCGCGCGAACATCGTTCGGCGGGCGCGGACGTCTTGCTCGCGCCGACGATCAACATCTTGCGTCACCCGCGGTGGGGCCGCGCGCAGGAGACGTACTCCGAAGACGTGATGCACCTCGGGGAGATGGGCGTCGCGTTCATCGAAGGGGTGCAGTCGGAGGGGGTGCTCGCGAGCGCGAAACACTTCGCCGCGAACAGCATCGAGGACTCGCGGCATTCGGTCGACGTGCAGGTCGACGAACGCACGCTGCACGAGATCTACCTGCCGCACTTTCTGCGCGCGGTGCAGGAGGCGCAGGTGGCGTCGGTCATGAGCGCGTACAACCAGATCAACGGCCAGTACGCCGACGTGAACGGTCCGCTCCTGACCGACATCCTCAAAGACGACTGGGGCTTTCAAGGCTTCGTGGAGTCGGACTGGTTCCTTGGCACCCACGGCGACGTGGAGAGTGTGCGCGCCGGGCTCGACATCGAGATGCCGAGCGGCGCCAACTTCCGCCGGCTGCCGCAACGCGTGGAGGAGGGCGCGATCGAAGAGCGGGAGATCGACGGCTCGGTCCGCCGCATTCTTCGCGCGCAGTTCTGCTACGGGCTCGAAGGCCGGGACCGAACCGACGATGCGAGCGCGCGGGAGACCGCCGAACACCTGGCACTCGCACGGGAAGTCGCGGTGCGCGGCGCGGTGCTCTTGCGCAACGAGATCCCGGAGGGAGACGCCGAACCGCTCTTGCCGCTCGCGACCACGCAGACCTTGGCCGTGGTCGGCCCGCTCGCGGACCAGTGGAACATCGGCGACACCGGGAGCAGCAACGTGTTGCCAACCGACGTCGTCACCGTGCTCGAGGGGCTCAGGGCGCGCTTCGACGTCACCCCGGTGACGACGCTGGACGCCGCCGGCCGAGCCGCGGTCCAGGCCGCGGATGTCGCGGTGGTGGTCGTCGGACTGACCGCCGAGGACGAAGGCGAAGCGACCATCGGCGCCGGCGACCGCGAGACGCTCGAACTGAGTGCGGCCGACCGTGCGTTGATCGCCGAGACGGCCGGCCTGCACGACCGCGTGGTGGTGGTGGTCGAGGGCGGCGCCACCGTGCTCATGGAATGGGCGGAGACGGTGGAGGCGATCCTCTTTGCGTTCTACCCCGGCTCGGAGGGCGGCCACGCCATCGCGGATCTCTTGTCCGGCGACGCGGCGCCCTCGGGCCGGCTGCCCTTCTCGATCCCGCGCGCGGAGTCCGACCTGCCCGCGTGGCAACCCGCGCCGATGTCGACCACCTACGACTACTTCCACGGGTACCGGCACCTGCAGAACGAAGGCGCCGAGCCGCGGTACCCGTTCGGTTTCGGCCTGACCTACACCACGTTCTCCTACGGACCGATCGCACTCGCGGAAGCGGCCCCCGATGTGTTCGAGGTGACGGTCGACGTGACCAACGAAGGCACCCGCGCCGCGACCGAGACCGTGCAGCTCTACGTCGAGGCCCGAGGCTCGTCGGTGATCCGGGCGCCGGAGGATCTGCGCGCCTTCGCCCAGGTCACCCTCGAGCCCGGCGAGACCGCGCCGGTCACCATGCAGCTTCGCCTCGCGGACCTTCGGTACTGGCACACCGACGTCGGCGCGTTCTTCCTCGAATCCATCGCATACGAGCTGCGCGCCTCGCCCCACAGCGGCAACCCACTGCAGCGCGCGGTGTTGTCTTTGGAGTGAGCAGGCCTACCGCTCCTTCGGCGCCTACTCAAACGTCGGTGGTGTTCTTGGCGCCAGCGGTCTGACCCCAACGTCCCGTGGGGGGCGGGGGGCTTCAAGGAGCAGCCAGGGCAGAGGGGTGGTGCCCGAAGTCGTGATGCCCTTCTCGGACGTGTAGCCGAGCCCGACCTGGTAGCTCTCGACGAACGCGGCTTGCTCGGGCATGCGGTCTCGTCGCACCGCTTCGCGCGCTTCGGCGAGCCGAGGGTGCAGCGTTCCGGCGTGGTGCGAGTGCAAACGCGCGGCCTGCAAACGGACCGCCGAGCGGGCGGTCGGTTCGGTCAGCTGGGACAGCCGCTCCGCCCACTGCGCGTCGCGCTCCGCCTCCGGGAGGAGCGCGAGCGTGTTGTACCGGAGCACATCCCACCCCTCTTCGTGTTGTGCCTGCTCGAGCAGCGCGCGTGCGGCGGCCCCGTCGCCGACGCGGTGCCGCGCGACCGCGGCGTTGTTCAGCACGCGTGCGCGCGACTCGGGTGGGGCCGACGCCACCAGGCGTTCGAGCTCAGCCGCCGCGTCTGCGTCGGCGGTGTTGGTTGTGGGAACCGCAGTGTTGGCTGTGGGAACCGCAGTGCGGGCCCACCGCACCAGTGCATCGGTCTCGGCGTCCCCGCTCCCGTCGCGCGGCACGTTGGGGTCGCGGCTTCGGAGGCCCACCAGGAGGCTCGCGCGCGACCGAGCCCGCGCCGTGGGTTCGTCGTCGTCCGTGGCTGGTGGAAGTCCGGCCAGTGCACGCGTGACGAACGCTTCGTCCTCGGTGAGCATCGCGATCAAGATCGCGACCCGATACGTCGCGACGTTGTTCGGGCTGGAGTCGAGCTGCGCCCGGACGGCACCCAGGCTCGGCGCCACGAGCTCCGCCGTGCTCGGCTCGTTCGTGTGTCCGTTCGCATCCGGGACACTTGTCGGCCGACTCAAGACGGCGAGCTGAAAATCCCCGAGCGCGCGAAACGCGGTCGCGGTCCCGCCATCGAAGCGACGGAAGTCGTCCGTGAATGCGTGCAGCTCCTCGCGAAACGCGCGGAGGCTCGCCGGGTCGAGGGCCGGTCCCTCCACACCCTGCTCCGCGTTCGCGAGCACCCGACGGGTCACCGTCCAGAGGACTCGGAAGTTCCACCCGAGCATGCTCAAACCGTAGTAGCGCTCGCCTCGGTTCGAGAGACCGCCCGCAGCCTGCAGGTGGCCGCGCATCTTCTCGTGGGCTTCGAACCCCGCCTCGGTCGGGGACACGAGCCTTCCTCCGTGCCGCGCAAACACCAGGTGGGCGAGCCCCACGTGCGGTCGGGCATCGTCCGGATGATCGTAGGCGAGGTCGCGGTAGAGCGCGGTCGCCTCCGCGTCGCGATGCAAGGTCACCAGCGCGTCGGCTCGGGCCAGGCGTGCGTCGAGTCCCCGCGCGCTTCCTCGAACCAGCCTTGCCGCGTCCCGCATCGTGTCCACCCGCCGCACGTCCTCGGCCGCGTTCGGCATCGCACCAAGCCGCGCGGCCGCCGCGTCTCCGCACGCGAAGTCGAGCACCGCGTAGCAAGCGCGCGCGAGCCCCGACACGTCCGCGACCCGCGCGTGGTCGCCGAGCAGTGGGATCGCCAAGCCGAAGAGGTTGCGGGCCCGTTCGAGGTCACCGCCGGAGCGTGCGCGCTGCGCCAACCCGAGGACCACTTCGCCGTGTACGTGGGCGTCGACATCGGCTCGAAGAAGCCGCGCGGCCGCCCAGTCGTGCCGCTCTGGCGCGCGCTCGAAGATCTCGCGCAAGAACGCCATCGACTGCTGCGCCTCGACGCTCTCCGCATCTTGGAACCGCGCCATCCAGGGTTCGAACCAGGCCAGCGTGTCCTGGAACCCCGTGTCGCCGAGAAGCGAGAGCAAGCGGTACACGAGCTCGAGATGCGAGAGGCAGCGGGTGTCGCACGCTTGGTCGCTTCGGGCCTCCATGACGAACATCGCCACGATGAGTTCCTGCGCGCCGAGGGTGCGTCCTTCTCGAAGCGCCTCGTCGAGCAGGCCACGCGTCGCCGAATCCTCGACCTCCATCAGCGCCCGTCGCAGAGACAGTGGCGCGTTGGCGAGCAAGGGTTCCGACGCGCCCGGATCGACGTCGTCCGGCAGCGTCTCGAGGCGGAGGCTGCTCGCACCGCAAGCCGCGATCAGGAGGAGCGGGAGGAAACGGGCCATGCCCCGTGGTACGCGCGTTGTCCGAGAACATCCTCCCGGTGCCGGCTTCCGCGCGATTTTGCAGGCAGCGCCCGCGGGCGTTGGCGGGCGTGCCGACGCGTCGATGTCCGGGAGCGGGTACCCTCGGCGCATGAGACTTCGAGGACTCGCGTGTGTCGCAGCGGTCGTGTCGCTGTTCGTCTGGCAGCCGGTCGCGGCGGCGTGTGCGTGCTGCGATGGGACGGTCGGCCGCACCGTGCTCGGCTGGTCGGACCGTGGCGTGCGGGTCGGCGTCTCACGCATGGCGGGCTGTTCGATCCACAAGTTCGAAGAGGTGTGGCGGCGGGGGCAGGACGCGCCGGTGCACTGCTTCGACCGGCAAGCGGAGACCCCGCAGCGGGCGGTCCCGTGCGATCGGGTGCGGGACGGCGACTACGGCGACCCGGTCGCTGCCACCGGCCGCGAGGCGTTCTTTCCGCAGCCCGTGCGCTGGGTGGAGGCGTCGCGCATCGATGTCGTCTGGCGCGCGGTGGAGGACGACGACGACGACGTACCTGGGAATGCAGACGTCGAGGTCCGGTACTGGAACGGAACCGAATGGACCGTCGTAGCGCGCCTCCACGTGGTGCTTCTTCGCGGCGAGAACGACGAGGGGGACACCGAACCCGAGTTCATAGAGGAAGCCCGCGCCCCGACCGCGAACGAGGCGTTGGCCTACTACGGGCTGACGACGCTGACCGCGCGCATCGCGCTCGCACCGAGCGGGGACCATGGCTTGCTGCTGCTCACCGGCACCGACCAGGACCCCGGCATTGGCCTCTTTGGAGACGAGCCGCACATGGTGGAGCTGACCGGACCGCCGCCGCCCTCGGTCGAGGAGCCGGTGCCCGTGTATGGTGTGGTGCGGCCGTCCCCGCAGTCCGATGCGTGGCGCGAGCGCATCCGTGTCCAGGTCCGCGAGGCGGCCGCCAGCGACGACATCTACCTCCGGCCGATCGCGGCGCTTCCCCCACCCGAAGACGTCGCGCGGCACCTGGTTCGTCAGGGTCTGCGCGACCACCGTGCGCGTCGCTACGGAGCCGCCCTCGCGAGTTTCCTCCAGGCACTGCAACTGCAGCCCGCGTACGCCGCCGCGCGTTTCGACGCCGCGTGTGCCTACGCCCGCCTCGGTCGACTTGAGCAGGCGATGGTGCGCCTGCGTGAACTCGCGGAGGATGCCGAAGCGGGGTGCACGGACTGCCGCGCGCGCCTTCGCGCCGCCGCCACCGACGCCGATCTCGCACCGCTCCGGACCCGCACCGACTTCCGCGCCCTCACGCAGCGCTAGTCTGCCGAACTGCGGGACTCAGAGCGGCAGGCCGTCGCGGAACTGGAACGACCACACGCCCGGTGTGCCGGCGTTGCCCATCGTGCAGAGGTCGAGCACCGCAGGGGTCCCCGAGCCGGGGAGCTCTTGGCCGCGCAGCATGTCTCCCGCATCGAACCCGGCGCGCGCTTCGGAGCCGCCGAGGCCGCCGGTGCCGCCGCTCGCGTCGCCGGTCGTCCACTCGCACTGGCCGTAGCGGAGCTCGAGATCGAAGTCGCCCGGCGCGACGTCGCTCCGTTCCGTGATCACCATCTGGAACGAGTTCAGAAGATCCTCGTGCATCGCGTAGTACCCGACCTGGTGCCAGGTCGCGATCACGCGCGTGCCGTCGACGAACCAGTGCACGTTGTTCTGCGCCGGGCGCCCATCGGTGCGGGTGTCCACGTCGCCAAACCACGTGGCGATCAACGGCACCGGGCTCGCGGGGAAAGCGGCCGCGGTGTACGTCGTGCGCGCTGCACCGAACGACATGTTGCCATTCGTATTGACGAAGACCGACGTGTGGAAGGTGTCGTAGAAGTGGATCCCGGTGGGGAACGCCGTCGTCACCGAGATCGCCGGCGACGAGACGTCGTCTCCGACCGGCACGGCTTCGGTCCCGTAGCCCGCCGGTCCGCCGAGCCCTTCGATCAATCCACTGCAGCGGCCGTCGGCACACGGGCAGGTCACCTCACGCTCGGTGAACATGCATGCGTCGGCCGCGCAGCCCGCGACTTCGGTGATGCGGAGGGTGGATGCGTCGACGCAGGTCGGGGCCGCCGGCGTGCAATCGAGCTCGCCTTCGCACGCGCCCGGCTCCCACATGCAGTCTGCGGTGCACCGGCGCGCCTGGGTCCCGCAGAAGCCACAGTCGACCATGTCCCGCGTGCCCGGTGCGCACTCGCCCGCTTCGACGCACTCGTCGTACGTCCACACCCCATCGACCGTGCAGAAACGTTCGCGGGTCCCGCACAGACCGCAGGGCACCTCTTCCAGCGCGCCCGGCGGATCGCACGCGGCGCCTCGGCACGCAGACACTTCTTCATACACGCACGACGCGTTGCAGAGCAGCTCGCGGGTCTCGTCTGCCGGACAGCCGTCCTCCGTGATCAGCGTTCCCTCCGGCGCGCACTCACCCTCGTCGGTGCAATCGCCCACCGGCATCCATGCGCACGTCGCGTCGCATCGCTCCTCGAGCGTTCCGCAGTTGCCGCACGTGCTCGAGCGGGTGGTGCCGGCCTCGCACACGCCTTCGTCCGCGCACACGCCCTCGTCCCATCCGGCTTCGGTGCAGACGCGCGTCCGGCTGCCACAGTTGCCGCAGTCGACGGTCTCCATGCTGCCCACCGGTGCGCAATCGCCGCCCGCGTCTTCACCGCCGGAGTCCCGTGTGCCGGCGTCCTCGGTGACGAACGCATCCGGCCCCGCGTCTTCCACCCTCGCATCCACGGCGGCGTCCTCGAGCGCCACGCTGCTGCCGCAGGCGCTCGTGGTGAGAAGGGCAAGTGCGAAGGCGAAACGGCGGTTCATGCGATCACGATAGCGTGCCTCGCGGAGGCTGGGGAGGCTCCGAAGCCGAAGCCGAAGCTGGCGGTGGCATCGCGATGCCCGCAGGCGAATCCTGCGACGGAACGAGAAAGGCCGCCGCCCAGGGTTGGGCGACGGCCTCCTCGCATGGGTCAGACCCGTTCTCAGAAGAGCTGGAAGTAGCTCCCGGACGCTCCGCCGGTCGAGTTGAACGGTCCTTGGACGCCGCCGGTTCCACCGTTGACCTGCGCCACCCCCATCATGGTTCCGGCCGGGGCGAAGAGCTTCACGCGTCCGCCGCCGCCGCCGCCCGAGGTGAACCCGGTCGAGTGGCCGTTGCCGCCCCGCGCACGGAGCACGCCCGTGGCTTGGATGTCGATGTTCGAGGTGGCATCCAGCAGGATGCCGCCGCCCGAACCAGCGCCACCCTCGGAGAAGGTGTCGTCCGCGAGTCCGCGTCCGCCATCGGCATCGACGATGCCTGCCACGGTCACGGTGTCACCCTGAAGGATGACGCGCCCGCCTCCCCGTCCGCCGGCTTCGGAGCGGGTTCCGTTCGTGCCGCCGGATCCAAGCTCGACGGTGCGGCTGGACGGGCTGCCGTAGGTCGGGCCGCTCATCGCGCACCCGCGGTACGCACCGCCGATGCCGCCGTAGCCCGCGCCGTTCGATTCGCAGGTCGCGTCGTTTCCGTCGCCCTGACCGGCTGGGAAGCCAGCTTCGGAGGCGTCGATGAGGCCGTTGACCGTCAAGGTCGTGGCGGCGGTGAGATCGAGCGAGCCCTGGTCGGGCGCGGCGCCCGTTCGAGCGGGAACCCGAACGATTCCATCGATCAAGACGGTCGAGTAGTTGAGCGCGCCGTGAAGGGTCACGACGGCACCACAGGGCACGATGAGGCTGCCGGCCGGCAGGGTCCCGTCGCACGTGTAGTTGCAACTCTCGGGAAGGTTCACGACCGGTGAGTCGTCGCGGTCGCACTGCGTCTCGCATCCGTTGTCCACGATTCCATCGCAGTCGTTGTCGAAGCCATCGCAGATCTCCGCGCCGGAGGTGCAGCGATCGGCGCGACACTGCCCGCTGGCCCCACACACCGGCGCGGCGCTACCGCAGTCCGAGTCCAACGTGCAGGGAGATCCGGCGTTGCCTGCGACGCAGACGTTGTCGCCCGTCCTGCAGATCGGGGCCGCAGGGTTCGTGCAGTCGTCGGAGATGCCGCACGGCTCACCGAGGTCCGCAGGTCCAAGCGGCAGCACGCCGGGGTCGCACATCTCGACCGTGGCCTGCAGCACGCCGTCCCCGCAGAAGCCGATCTCGGTCTGGCAGTCCGCCGAGCAGTAGTCGTCGTCGTCGGTGTTGCCATCGTCGCAGACCTCGTTGGTCTGGACTTCGTCGTCGCCACACGCGCCCGTCACTTCGGTGCAATCGCCCGAGCAGTAGTCGCCGTCGTCGGTGTTCGCGTCGTCGCACATCTCGTTGGTCTGGAGCATGTCGTCGCCACAGGCGCCGGTGACGGCGGTGCAGTCGGCGGCGCAGTAGTCACCGTCCTCCATGTTGCCGTCGTCGCAGATCTCGTCGAGCTGGATGAGATCGTCTCCGCAGAACCCGACCATGGTGCAGTCGGCGTAGCAGTAGTCGTCGTCGTCGGTGTTGCCGTCGTCGCAGGCTTCGTTGGTCTGGACCTCGTCGTCGCCGCACGCGCCGGTCACCGTGGAACAGTCGGCCGAGCAGTAGTCGCCGTCTTCCGTGTTGCCGTCGTCGCAGGCCTCTCCATCGTCCACCGTCCCGTCGCCGCAAGGCACGTCGGGGGCGTCCGTGCCCGCATCCATGGGGGCATCCATGCCGATGGGGGCATCCATGCCGATGGGGGCATCCATGCCGATGGGGGCATCCATGCCGATGGGGGCGTCCACACCCATGGGGGCATCCGGGAGTCCGGCGTCGCCGCCGCCGCCGGCGTCCATCATCATCGAGTCGTCGTCTCCGCACGCGAGCACCACGCTCAGGCATGCAAACAATGCGTATCTGTACATCTTCACCTCGGGCGGAACCCTACACGAGCCGTCGTCGCCGCCCAAGCATGAATAGGCCGATCCAGAGCAGCGCATGGCCGCTGCTGCGCTCGGTTCGGCACCCACAGCCGCCGGGCTCGACGGCCTCCACCCCACCGTCCGGAACCACGCTCGCGTCGTCGGTGCGCACGCCGCCATCCACGCTGCCGCCATCCGCTCCGGCGTCCGATTCCATGCCCGCGTCGGGCGCGCCGCCATCCGGCACGGGTCCCCCGTCGGGGAGTCCTGCGTCGCGCGCCATGCCCCGGATCGTGACCTCCGTTTCGACTTCGGAGCCACCCACTCGGACCCGCACGACGTCGGTGCCGGGGAGGTCGTTTGGGGCGAGCGCGTGCACCCACAAACCGAGCCCGGCGTAGATCGGTCCGGGCCCCAAACGACCGATCTCCGTCGACCACGCCCCAGGTCCTGCGCGGCTCCCGAGCAACCGACTGGCCTCATCCCTTGGCCGCCACTCGAGGCGCGAGGTGATCTCCGGCACATCCAGGTCGAGCTCTCGGGGTCGGGCGGAGAGTTCGCTGCGCTCGCTCGACGGTTCGGTCGAGGAAGGCACGAACGACTCGACCGTGCATCGGATGGGCACGAGCGTGTCGTGCCATCGGATCTGCATCTCGATCGGGCCGTCGCCAGCGTAGCGGCCGTAGGCGGCGTGGGAGCTGTCGTCGCGGACGGTGACTTCGGTGACTTGCGTGAGTGGACCGACCAACACCGGCGCGCTCTCGGGCGTGGCGGGCAGGGGTTGGCCGTGCGCGTCACGGAGGACGACCAGGAAGTCGAGTACGTCGTGCCCGTCCGCCGCCATGCGCCGCATCACCGGCGCACAGCGGCTTCGGTCCGGATCGATGTACGCCACGATGTCTTCGGGTCCCTCCAAGAGCACGAGCGACTGCGCCGGACCCACCGTCCGTCCGTCGACCGTCAGCTCGACGCGGGCGCCATGCGCCGCGCCGCTGTTGTTGACGGTGTAGTCGAACGCGCCATCGCCGCTCGCGCTCACCGTGGGCGCGCGCGCCTCCGAGGCGATCCGGATCTCCACCCGGTCGTCTTCGATGGCGCGGGCCCGGCCATTGGCATCTCGAAAGACCCCTTGGACCTGGAAGAACGGCATGCGCTGCTGATACAGGCTCCAGAACCGGATGTAGGAACGGTCGTCGTCGACCTCCGGTTCGGCGACGAGGTTCATCGCAGGGCCGGCTGCGAGCCCATCGAGGGTGAGGGTGGCGACGTGGGGACCTTGGGGCAGACCGACGGCATCGGTGCCGACCCAGTGCCCACCGGCCTCCCGGGAGAGCGCGACGGTGCGGCCTCCCGCCGTCACCGCCACCGCTGTGTCGCCCGCGAGCGTTTCGACGTCTCGTCCGACGAGCACCCACGTGATCGGGTCGCCGCCGATGACGTGATGGGGTCGCGGCACGATGCGCAGATCGGGACCCACGACCGGGTGCACCCCGAGCGCGCGTCCATCGAGCGTCAGGTCGACCCGACCCGTCGCACCCGCCAGGTCGAGTTCGAACGCGCCGTCCACGTAAGGCGCGTCGCCAAGCGCAGTGCCGCCGACCCGCACGTGAAGCGATCCCGATGAGACCGGCACACCCGACTCGTCCGTGGGCTCGGCCCGCAGCACCCCGCCTTCGAAGCGGAGCCAGTCCGGCTCTTCGATGGTGACCGCGCCCCCGGTGGTCGCCGCGAGCGCTTGGCGGTAGCCACTCGGCCAGGACACCCGCAGATCGATCGGGGCGCCCGGGTCGCTGCACGGTGCGGGAAACGCCACCCGGAGCTCATCCGTAGAGGTGCCTGCGAAGCTGCCCCCACCCACCCGCCACACGGTTCGGGTGTGACCGCCGCAGCGCGCCTCGACCGATGCGCCGACGGCGTCCCGCGACGTCTCGGAGGCCCGCAGCTGAATGCGCAAGGGGAGCGTGCCGGGGAAGTCGTTTCGATGGACCGCGACGCTGCCGCTCGAGTGCGCGATCACGAGATCGGGGTCGCCGTCGCGGTCGAGGTCGCCGACCGCGAGACCTCGTCCGGTGCCGCTCGGTTCATCGAGCCCCCACGTCGGTGCGGGTTCGAACCCGCCGACGGTTCCCCGCCTCACGACGTTCGGTTGGTACACGCCGGAGCGAAGGTAGTGGGCGGCCGCCACCTCGCCCCCGGCGAGAACCATGTCGAGGCGACCATCGCGGTCGAAGTCTTCCAGCACAGCCCCCCACGTGACCTGCAGTCCTTCGCGTGAGAACACGACGCCCGCCCCGCGCGCCTCGGTCTCGTCCGCGAAGACGCCGCCGGCGCCGGACACCACGAGGCTCGGCAAACCGATGCTGGTCGTCACCGCGTCGGGGGCGCCGTCGAGGTTCACGTCGCCCGTCGCCACCCCCATCCCATACACCCCGCGATCGAAGCCCGTCGCTGCGGAGGCGTCTTCGAAGTGGACCGCGACACCGTCTTCGCCTGGGCCGAGGTTGCGCCAGTACTGGTTCGGTTCGAGGAAGAGGCCGAAGTCGTTCGCGACGAGGAGGTCGGGGTCGCCGTCTCCATCCATGTCTTGCGCGGCGACGGCCAAGCCGCACCCAAAGCCCCCGATGCCGGCCGCGTCCGTTGCGTCGACAAAACGACCGGCGCCGTCGTTCAGCATCAGCAGATCGCGGCCACACTCGTGCACTGGGTACAGGGCCGTCTCGATGTAGGTCGTGACGAAGAGGTCGACGTCCCCGTCGCCGTCGAAGTCCGCCGGCGCTGCGGCGCTGGTCGCGATGCCGTGGCCCGGCAGATGGGTCGCGCTCACGTCCGTGAACGCGCCCGCCCCCTCGTTGCGGAGCAGGAGTGTCGCGTTGGTCCCAACCAGCAGCAGGTCCAGATCTCCGTCCCCGTCCATGTCGAAGGGCAGGTTGCCGCTCGGGGCGAGATCGGCGGGCACGCCGGCATCTGCGAGCACGTCGGGAAGCACCTCGAAGACCCCGGCCTCGGTCTGGCGGTAGACGGTCAACCCAAAAGCCGTGACCACCAGATCCAGCCGGTCGTCGCCGTCCATGTCGGCCACCGAGATCCCACCACCGATGAGGTAGGAATCCCCGTACGCACCGGTCGTGCCCATGGCCGCGCTGATGTCTGTGAACTGTCCCTTCACTGGTTGGGCCAGCACGACAACGAAGAGGACCGCGAGCGCGCGCACCCGTTCACGATGACGGAGACACCTCCGCTTGTCGATCACCGCGCGGCTCGGCTGGGTTCGGCGTCGCGGCTTCGGTTGCGCGAGAGGTCGCCGGTGCGCCAGAGTGCCGAGGGTGAGACGCGGCTGGATCTTGTGCCTGACTCTCTTCCTCGGCTTCGCCTGTGGAGGGAGCCAGCCCATCGATGCCGGAGCGCCCGACGCGGGGGCGGTCGACGCCACCTTGGAAGACGTCTCCGAAGGGATGCCCGACGCAGGGGACGACGCCGCGGGCATCGACGCCCTCGTCGCGGACGTCGCCCCGACCGACGCGCCCGCGGCGCCCGAGCTCGAGATCGGCCGATGCGCGAAACCGGATGGGGAGGACTGCTTCGGGGACGTCGCCGACGGGCGCTTCCAGCGGTACGAGCCCGCGGCCGAGGTCCCGATGGTGATCGGCTTTCAGGGCAGCCCGATGTTCGTGTTCGCGATCCGAACCGACGGCGTCTACCCGGGCGATCCAGAGCGGCCCGCCGGCAGCGAGAGCCCACTCATCGAGATCGACGTGTTGGACGAAGGCCGAGTCGTCGCCAGCTACCGCGACCGCGTCGCGCTCACCGAACGAGACGGGCGCCTGGTCGGGCTCTCGTACTTCGTGGTGGTCGACGCGACACCGAGTGACCTCGAGGACCGCCCGCTCGAGGCGCAGGTCTACCTAGAGGACCGAGACGGAGTGCGACAATCCGCAACGCTCCCCTTCCACGCCCGCCTGACGTTCTGATCTCGCCCCGCCGCGGTCTGGACGCGGTCTGAACACCACGCGATGGCGAGACGAAACCGCGTAGACTGCGGCGGTGCCGCGTTCGCACCCTGTGCTCCTCTTGGTCCTGCTCGCCAGCTGTGACCCGTTCCACACGGAGCTCGAACAGAGCACGCCCCGTCTGTACGAGGCGGCCGAGCCCACCGCGGCCGAGCCGCCTACGTCGCTCGTCGTGATGGACTGGAACGTCAAGTTCGGCGGCGCACGAATCGACTTCTTCTTCGACTGCTTCGGCGAGCGCGTGCTGATGACGCGCGACGAGGTGGTCACGAACCTCGAGGGGCTCGCGGCGAAGATCCGGGAGGTGAACCCGGACGTGCTGCTCCTGCAAGAGGTCGACGTGAACTCCAAACGCTCGGCGTTCCTCGACCAGCTGCAGTGGTTGCTCGATCACACCGAGCTGAACCACGCCGTGTATGCGTCGCACTGGCAGGCGGACTTCATTCCGAGCGATGGCCTCGGGGCGATGGACAACGGGAGTGCGATTCTCAGCCGGTGGCCGATTGCCGAAGCCGAGCGCCACGCGCTGCCGCTGCGGACCGATCAGAGCAGCCTCACGCGCTACTTCTACCTGCGACGCAACGTGCTCTCCGCGCGGCTCGAGTTGCCGGCCGGGAGCGCGGCCGGACGGGACGTCTGGGTGGTGAACGTACACACCGACGCCTACGGCGAAGACGGCACCAAGCTGCGCCACATCGACGGCTTCTCCGACGTCATGAACGCGCTCGACGACGCGGGCGCGGTGGTGATCGGCGGCGGCGACCTCAACGCGCTCCCTCCGGGGGCCGAACAGCAACACGACTTCCCGGACAGCGTCTGCGAAGACGAGGAGTTCATTGCCGACGACTACCGCCCCGAGGCGGATTGGCTCGACCCGCTCTTCGCACGCTACGCGCACTTCGTACCGCTGGCCGACATCCAGGCCGACAACGCGCGCCACTTCACCCACACCGTGGACGGTCGAGGGTACTGGAACCGCCAGCTCGATTACCTGTTCACCAACCAGACGTGGCGAGCGGGTTCCGGCGTGGTGCACCAGGACCGGGCCACCGGGCTGCCGACGATGCCGCTCTCCGACCACGCGCCGATCGTGGGCGAGGTCGTGCTGCCGTGACCCCTGGCCGGCCCGAGATGGCGTTCGCAGCGATGGCGCTCACGTTCGGCGCGCTCACGTTCGGCGCCCAGGTCGCGGATGCGGATGCCCCGGTCGCGCATGCGGCGGTCGCGGCACCAGTCGCGGATGCGGACGCCCCGGTCGTGGATGCGGACGCGGTTTCTGCGGACGCACCGGAATCCGAAGCGCACCCGCTCGCATCGGCGCAGCGTTGGTCCAGCGACACCGCGTTGACCGTGCCGGCCGGGCGGACCGAGTTCGGCCTCTTTCATCCCATCCACTGGGGCGTGACCGATGCCATCGAACTCTCCGCGCATCCGATCCTGGCGGCGATCTGGCCGCACCTGGAAGTGAAGCTGCAGTGGTGGCGACGGGGCACGCTCGCGATCGCCACCCGGCACCGGCTCTCCTACATCACACCGATGCTCGACTTCTTCGCGCGCGAGGGCGCGCTCGGCCTGCTCCCAGCCGAAACGGACGTGCCCTTCGTGTTGGGTCTCGACAGCGCGTACCTCGCCACCTGGAGCCCGTGCGAGTGCTTCCGCGTGACCGGTGAGTTGGGCCTCTTCGTCGCGCCAAAAGCCAAAGGCGGCGACCGCATCGTGCTCGACTTCCCGTTCCTCTACTCCCGGTTCGCAGCCGTAGAGACCGGCGCGACCGTGTACCTCGGGCTCGGCCTCACCGGCAGCTTCGCTGGCCGCATCGCCTGGCAAATCGACGCGCGCTTCACGCCGATCCCCATCGCGGACGGCAACGGAGGCGCCGGCTGGATCCTCGAAGCCGGAGGCGCGCTGCAGGTCTACGCCAACGAACACTTCGGCGTGAACCTCGGCGCCCGCATCGCCCACGGCCGCTACCCAGTCGGCGTACGAACCCACGTCTTGCCGGTTGTCGACGTCCGCATCGGATTGTAGCGGCGGTCCTTCAGGTAGGCCCCGCGAGTGAGCATTCGATCCGGCGAGGCGCAGCTCATCGCGAGCGGCCACGCCGTCGTGACAGGTCGAGGTGAGCGGCGTCGCCTGCAGCGCACGCGGAGCCGGGTGCCTCGACGAACACCTCGGCCTCTTCGCCTCCGCGCTGCCGTGAGCTGACCTCCCTAGGGCGCGTCGATGCAGTGCACGCGGGCGGTGACCTGCGTCCGGCTGGCGGTGTTGTTGTTGTAGCAGACGTGCCAGCCGTCGGTGCCCTCGGGCCGGCTCGCCGCGAGGCGGTTGGTGTCGCTCCACTCGCTGGTGTCGGTGGTCGAGAAGAACTCGTGGCTGCCACCCACCATGACCTGCCCCGTCGGGCACCGCGCCGTCACGCAGCCGGTCGCACCCAGGTCCGCGACCACCATCTCGCTGTTGGTGTTCGGTCCTTCGCTCGCCGCGCACACCGCGTAGCTCCGCGCAGCGTAGCCGCGGCGCACTGACGGCGGGGGCTGATAGAGCGCGCGCGCCATGCCCGGGGGCAGCGGGGTCGAGTAGGGCGCCATGTTCGTGTTGCCGCGCGAATCGTCCCTCATGGGCCCGTAGCCCACCATGGTCGTCGCGCCGCTCGAACAGGTCAGGTCCACCGCGTGGCGCATCCCGTCCGTCGAGGCGGGGAAGACTGCGTCGACGGTGTCGATCACGTGGGACGCGACGTTCGCGCAGACCGCGTAGAGGACCGTCTCGGTGTCTTCGCCGATGCTCGCCCTCGAACACACCTCCCAGGCGGTGTCCGTGATCGGCCGGCTGGTCCCGTCGTGCGGGTTGTTCTCGGTCGAGGTGGTGTGGAACCCGCCCGCGATGACCTGCTTGCCCTCCGGGCAGCTGACCTGTTCGCAGCGCTGCCCGCTCTCGAGCAGCGGCGGCGTCGCGCTCACCACCTCGATGTTCGTGATCCCCCAGTCGACGCTCGCGTCGCAGACGCCGCCTTCGCACGCACCCATCGTGCAGTCCGACGGCGTGTTGCAAGACTGGCCTTCGTCGCAGCCCGTGCACACGCCGCCACAGTCCGTGTCCGACTCGTCCTGGTTGCGCATTCCGTCCGAGCACGACTCGCCCGGGCCCGTGTCGACGCCCCCGCCGGTGTCGACGCCCCCGCCGGTGTCCCCCACGAACGCGTCCACCCCCCCGGTGTCGCGCCGGCCCGCATCCGCGGTGGTCATGGTGTCGTCGTCCCCGCAGGCAGCGAGGGCGAGAAGCAGGGAGGTCAGCAGCAGAGAGGTGCGCACAGGGGGATCCGATCTGGGAGGCGATGAGGCCAACGGATTCGGCCAAGGGACGCGGACCGTACCACGCGGGATGTGGTGGAAGCGCAGCAGCTTTGGAGCGCGCGGCCTCTAGCAGGCTGCTGAAGAACGCCCGTAGGGCGTTCTCGCAGCCTGCCCCTTGCCCCTGCCCTTGCCTTTGCCCTTGCCCGCGGATCAGCGGTCAGATCGCTTGATCAGCGCGACGAGCATCGCGACAACCTGCTCGAGGTGGGCGAGAGCCCGTTCGATATTTTTTGGGGGCACAGCCCCCAAACCCCGTCCCGGTGACACCGCTGGCTCGCTTCGCGAGGCTGCACGCTGTCGAATATTGTCTCTCGCGCGCGAGGCTTCGGGCCCGCGCAGGAGCGAAGCGACGAGCAGGTCCGGAGCCGTTCCCGACGGGTTCCAGGACGGCCGAAGGCGTCCGCACCCGTCGGGACGCCGCGAGAGACCAGACAATATTGTCTCTCGCGCGGGAGGCTCTGGGCCCGCGCAGGAGCGAAGCGACCAGCAGGTCCGGAGCCGCTTTCGAGGGTTCGGAAAGCCGAAGGCGTCCGAGCCCGTAGAAACCCCGCGAGAGACCAGCAATATCGAGGCAGACGCAAGACACAGTTCGCCGCCTACCTGGCCGGCGCCGCATACAACCTCCTACGCGTCGCGCGGCTGCGGAGCGCGCCGCGTAGCACCGACCGATGCCCGGCGGCTTCGTCCGCTGGGCATCGCGCTCCGATTCGCGCCTCGCCGTCGCGAAACACACGGCGTCCACGACGCGGGCAAGGGCACGGGCAAGGGCAACGG
>JAXMNT010000039.1:0-77464 GCA_034670305.1 Deltaproteobacteria bacterium | reverse complement strand
TCGCGATGCTCGTCGCGCTGATCAAGCGATCTGACCGCTGATCCGCGGGCAAGGGCAAAGGCAAGGGCAGGGGCAAGGGGCAGGCTGCGAGAACGCCCTGCGGGCGTTCTTCAGCAACCTGCTAGAATCCACCGAAGCACTTGCGCAGGCCGGCTCGAGATCGAACTCTAAGAGGGATGCACGATCACACCGGCCTGACGCCCTCCTCGCCTCGCCTTCGATACTGGACCGCGGGCTCGCAGGGCCCGAAGGTGATTTTCATCATGGGCCTCGGCATGCGCGGCGACGTGTGGAAGTTCCAGATCGAAGGGCTCCGCGACACCCACCAGGTCGCCTGGTTCGACAACCGGGGCATCGGCGAGAGCGAACTCGGTTCCGCCAAGACGTGGACGATGGCCGACATGGCGCGCGACACGCTGAGCGTGATGGACGCGCTCGGATGGCGCGACGCGCATCTGGTCGGCGTCTCGCTCGGCGGCATGGTCGCCCAAGAGACCGCGCTCATGGCCGAGTCGCGCTTCCGCAGCCTGACGCTCATCGCCACGATGGAAGGCGGACGGCTCAAGGACAAACTGCCGAGTCTGCGCGGGCTGCGTCACTTTCTGACCGCCAACCTCAACAGCGGTGAGAAACGCGTCGCGGCGCTGAGGCACCTGCTCTACCCGAAGTCGTTCCTGGACTCGGTCGACCAAGCCGAGCTGAGCGAGCGCATGCACGCCCAGGTCGGTCGCCCCGCCAAACGCGCCACCGCGAACGGCCAGCTCAGCGCCGTGCTGCGTCACGACGCGGGCGGCCGGCTCGGACAGCTCACGCTGCCGACGCTCATCGTGCGGTGCGGCAAAGACGTGCTGGTGCCTCCGCATCGGTCCGACCGGCTTCGACGCCGCATCGCCCACGCCAAGCTGCTCGACCTTCCGGAAGCCGGACACGGCGTCATCTTTCAGTGCAAAGACGAAGTGAACGAAGGCCTCCGACGGCACTTCGCCGACGCGGAGAACACCGTGCTCGCGCAGTCCACCGCCCGCGTTCACGCGTAGGCGATGGCCCACCCACGCGAGGGGCTGGAACGGGCCGCCCTGCGCTACCTGCTCCAGCGCTCCGGCAGCACCCAACAGGTGCGGCGGTTCATGGAGCGGCGCCTTGACCGCATCGCGCGAAAAGAAGAACGGGTGCGCGACGAAGAAGAGCGGGCACTCGACGAAGCGGCGATCGTCGCCGTGCTGAGCAAACTCGAACGCCTCGAGTACTTGGACGACGCGCGGTACGCGAAGGGCAAGATGAAGTCGATGCGGGCGCGTGGCGCGTCCTCCCGCAAGATCCGCGCGAAGCTCCAGGAGAAGGGCATCGACTCCGACGTGGTCGACGAGCGGCTTGACGAAGAAGCGGACGAGAGCGAGCTCATCGCGGCGCTTCGGCTGGCCAAGCGGCGACGCTTCGGCCCGTACCGCACCAAAGAACACTCGCGCGAACTCGAGCAGAAGGAGCTCGCTGCGATCGGTCGGGCGGGTTTCGGGTACGGCGTCGCGAAGCGGGTGCTCGAGATGGAACGCGACGCGGCGGATGCGTTGATCCGCGGCTGAGCCTCTCAACCGTCAGGGTTGATCGGTCGGGGAGCCAGCCGGGAGGGCGGCGCGACAGGTGGCTGCATAGGCCATCAGCTGTGGCTGTTGCGAGGCGCCGAACCTTTGAATGCATTGCTCGGCGACCAGGATCGCATCCGCGTCGCGGCCCACCGCTTGGAGCGCGCGCACCTCGAGATCGAATCGGATCGCGGGGCGCAGGCGCGGCACCGCTTCCAGCAACTGCAACGCCTCCGTCGGGTTCGACGCCGCCATCGCAGCGTGCGCTTCCCCAAGGCGACGCACCTCCTCGCACTGCGCCCTGGCGGTGCCACAGGCGAGGGCGACCCGCGGCTCACACGCGGTCGCTGCTTCGGGGAGTTGCCCGAGCGCGAGGTGGCTGTACATCATGATGTGGTAGGCGCGGCACCGTGCGGAGCGCTCTTGATCGGCATCGACCGCGAGCGCGAGCGCCGCTGGGATCTTCTCGGCGGGATCGGACATCTGGGTGATCCGCTCGAGCTCGTGCCGCGTCTGCTTCTTGCGGATGTCGGAGACGAACAACGCGGTCATCGCGCACGAGAGCACCAGCGCGACGGCGGCGTGCGGGATGTACCACCGCCAGCGCTGCAGTTCGGCGCCTTCCTGGAGCACCCGCTCTCCGATCGCACTCGCTTTGCCGTTCTTGGCTTGGTCGAGCGCCCAGTAGAGCACGCGGTGCGGGTCGGCCACTTGGTGAGGCGCGATCAAGAGCGCACCCTTCTCACCGATCACGTTCAGCAACTCGATGCGCCGTCCGCGGGTGCCCACGCGCGTGACCTTCTCGGTGCCCGTCACCTCCGCCCAGGCGATCGAGCGGGTCTTGAGGATCCCGACTCGGCGCAACGCGCTGCTTCCGATGAGCAACGTCTCCATGTGCATGCAGCGCACGATGACGAAGACGATCAGCGCGATGAGTGCGAGGCCGATCGGCGCGAGCCAGACGTCTTCGAAGGTGAGCGCTGCGGTGACGATCCAGTTCACCGGAAAGAGCAGAAACCACATCGCCATGAACCAAAGACCGGGTCCGAGAAGGTACCGGCGGAACTTGTGCGGTGGGCAGACCAGGACTCGGCTGCTCTCGGCAGGACGTGCGGGCGCTCGGTACATCGGCCGCAGGGTACCGCGCCGAAGGCGTCGACCGGTCCCGTGTCTCACCCGTGCGCTATGCTCCCCCGCCAATCCACCTGGGGGATCCAAATGGCCAGCAAGAAGCCTGCGAAGAAGTCCGCGACCAAGAAGTCCGCGACCAGGAGGTCCGCGACCAAGAAGTCCGCGACCAAGAAGTCCGCGACCAAGAAGTCCGCGACCAAGAAGTCCGCGACCAAGAAGTCCGCGACCAAGAAGTCCGCGACCAAGAAATCCGCGACCAAGAAGTCCGCGACCGAGCGGCCGTTCACCGGGTTCGGTCCCAACGCACTGAAGTTCCTGAAGGCCCTCGACGCAAACAACAACCGCGACTGGTTCATGGCGAACAAGGACCGGTACGAGGACGAGATCCGAGAGCCGGCCCGCGCCTTCATCCGCGCGATGGAGAAGCCGCTGCGCGCCATCAGCAAACAGCTCGTGGCGGACGACTCCAAAGTGGGCGGCTCGTTGATGCGGGTGCACCGCGACGTCCGGTTCCGAAAGGACAAGACGCCGTACAAGACCAACGTCGGCATCCAGTTCCGACACGACGTCGGCAAGGACGTGCACGCGCCCGGCCTCTACCTGCACCTTGGCCTCGACGGATGTTTCCTCGGCATGGGCATGTGGCACCCCGACGCGGACGCACTCAAGGGGATCCGCAGCCACATCGCAGGCAAGGGCAAGAAGTGGAACAAGGTGGTGGACGCCGTGCAGTCAAAGGGTTGGCGTCAGAGCGGCGACTCACTCAAGCGCGCACCCAAGGGCTACGACCCCGACCACCCGCACATCGAACTGCTGCGCCGCAAAGACCACATCCTCGTCTGCGACCTGACGAACAAGGAAGCCGCCGGCTCCGATCTCGTCGATCAAGTGATGGCCCGCGCCAAAACCGCCAAACCGCACATGGCGCTGCTGTGTGAGGCCATCGGAGTCGCGTTCTAGCCGGGCAAAGCCCGGCTAGCCCTTGCCCTTGCCCTTGCCCCTGCCCTTGCCCGGCCGCCTTCGGGGTCGGCTTCGGCTTCGCCTTCGGCTTCGCCTTCGGCTTCGCCTTCGGGTTCGGCTTCGGCTTCGGGGTCGGCTTCGGCTTCGGTTTCGGGGACGGTTTCGCCTTCGGCTTCGGGGTCGGTTTCGGGTTCGTGCCTTGAGGGCAAGGGCAGGGGCAAGGGGCTGGCGACGCCAATCGGGGTCGGGGTCGGTTTCGGTTTTCGGCTTCGTGCCTTGAGGGCAAGGGCAAGGGCAAGGGCAGGGGCAAGGGGCCGGGCAAAGCCCGGCCGACCCGTTCGTGGTACTCCGAAACGGATGACCCAACGACGCAGCCGCACCGCCGCACTCGTCGCCGCGTTCCGCGCTCGGAGCTTCGATGCGGAGCACCCGATTTGCGTCGACGAGTGGGCCGACGAGCTCGCGGGCGAGGAAGGCCAAGCGCTCGCGACCCAGATGCTCGCGATCAATCCCCACATGGAGCTGTGGGTCGCGTGCCGCGCGGCCCACATCGACGACGCAGTGGAACGGTTGTCCGACGACGCCAAACAAATCGTGATCCTCGGCGCCGGGTTCGACACCCGCGCGCAGCGGCTCCAGAGCCCCGGCGTCACGTTCTTCGAAGTCGACATGCCGGGTTCCGCCGAAGAGAAGCAGCGCCGTCTGCCGGCGAGCTACCCCAAGGACGTGGCGCGCTACGTCTCGTGCGACTTCGCGGAGGAGGACTTCCTCGAGAAGCTGTGCGACGCCGGTTTCAACCCGAAGCGACCGGCTGTGTTCGTCTGGGAAGGGGTCAGTTACTACCTGCCCGAAGCGGCCGTGCGCGCCACCCTCGAGCGCATCGCTTCGTGCCATCCAGAGACCACCCTGCTCTTCGACTCCATGGGCAAACGTTTCGTCGAAGGCAAGAGCCGCAACGCGTCCGACGCAGAGATGCTGTCGCTGCTCGATGGCCTCTCAGAGCCGCTGCTCTGGGGCAGCGACGACGTGCTGCCGCTCCTCTACGAGTACGGCTTTCACGACGTACGCGTCGACACGTTCGACGAGATCGTCCTGGCACGCACCGGCACCTACGAACGTGCCCGCGGCTTCCGGTTTCAGTACCTCACCGAAGCCCGGAGGGAGCCGGTCACGATCCTCGCCGAGGAGAACGCCGCGGTCCAAAGGCGCGCACGCCAAACGATGAAGTTCTCGGCCTCGAGGACCCGCGGCGACAAGCCTCCCCTCGTGTTCTGCCACGGCGCCGGCCACAACGAGGACTCGTTCGCGGATCTGTGCCAGGCGCTCCTCAACCAAACGTTCGGTCCGTCTCTCCCCGGTCGACTCGGCACCCCCGGTCCACCGCTCGGAGACGTCGAGGCCATGGGCCGGTTCATCATCGACGCGGTGCGCGCCGAAGGGCTCGACTCGATCGTGCTCGTCGGCCACTCGATGGGCGGCGCGGTGGCGATGGAAGCCCTCGCCGCGGCCGCGGCCGCGAACGTCGAGGTGCTCGGTCTCGTATTGATGGCGACTGGTGCCCGCCTGCGGGTCCGGGAGGAGATCCTGGAGCTCTTCAGACAAGCGGCCAAATCGGGAGAACCCGCGTCCATGGCCAAATTGATCTGGCAAGCCACCACCGATACGGAACTGGTCGCGCGCAACGAAGCCGCGAGCGCACGCACCCCCGCCGCGACGACGCTCGCCGATTGGGTCGCGGTGAACCAGTTCGATCGACTCGCCACCCTTGGCGAGCTCCGCGTTCCCACGCTGGTCATCGGCGGCGGAGCCGACATGCTGACGCCGCCCAAGTACCTGGAGTTCTTGGACCAGGGGCTTCGTGAATCCACCCTCGAGACCTTGGAAGACGCCGGCCACATGTTCCCTCAGGAGCGTGCGGAGGAAGTCGCCGGGCTGATCGCCGAGTTCCTGGACGAGGTCGCCCCGTGACCCACGCACCTCGACGTGCGGTCGCAGAGCACACGCAGCGGACACGGTGCCCGATCGCGTTCGCGTTCGGGCTCGCCCTCCTCTTCGGGTGCGGCGACGACGACAACGCCCCGACGGACGCAGGCGCCGATGCGAGCACCCCCACGGATGCCGGGGTCGATGCACCGCCGGTGGACGCGAACCAAGACGGGCTCGACCCCGGCGATCCCTCCGTCTTCGTCGACGCCGCCGCCTACGAGTACGACTGGACCTGCAGCGGCGAGGTGGCTGCAACCGCAACGCCGCTCGAAGCCGAGCCGCCCGAAGAAGCGTGCGTGGACGAGGCCGGCGAACCGGCCGGCATCTGGCCGAACCTGGACCTGCGGTTCGTGTGTCCCACCGTGAGCGACACCACCCGCGTCGACCCCGACACCGGCATGAGCTTGCCGCCCGAGGACACGCGCACGTTGCCGCTCGAGATCCCCGTCTCGGAGTCGGGCTCGTTCCTGCCGGCCGATCTTCCGGACACCTGGCCGAGCACGCTCCGAGTCGTCGCTTGGAACATGGAGTACTCGCGCAACCTCGATGCGCAGATCGAGACCCTGACCACCCATCCGGATCTGCGCGACGCGGACGTCTACCTCTTGAGCGAAGTCGACCGATGCTCGTCGCGCAACGGCATGCGCCGCGCGGCCCGCGAACTCGCCCGCCGGATCGAAGGCCAGTACGTCTACGGCATCGAGTTCGTCGAGCTGAGCATCGATCGCACCGTCGGTGGCGACACCGGCCAAGCGATCGTCTCGCGTCGCCCACTCACCGGCGCGTCGTTGACCTGCCACTCGCGTCAGAACGATTGGTTCGCCGACGACGGGGAGCCGCGGCTCGGCCAGCGCGTCGCACTGCATGCGGACCTCCCCGCCGGCGACACCCAAGTCCGGGTCTGGGCGGTCCACCTCGAGAGCAACGACATCTTCGGCGAGCTGCGCGCGGTGCAATCGAAAGAACTGCTCGATGCGTCGCAAGCGCTGGCGTGCGACCGGCCCCAGGTCGTCGCGGGCGACTTCAACGCGTGGTTCCGGCGGGCGCCCGAGCTCGTCGTGCTCAAGGACAATGGGTTCACGGACACCCTCGCGGTGCTCGGCGACGACGACTCGACCCACGACTCGGGCCGGCGGCTCGACTACATCTTCGCGCGGGGCCTGAGCGCCACCGGCGGCGCCGTGCTGCGCGACGTGGACACGAGCGACCACTACCCGATGTGGACCACGCTCACGGTCGACTGAGGTCCGCGAACCTCGCACGCGCTTCGGCCTCGCGGGTGTGACGCACCTGCGCACGAGGAGAAATGCCTCCCGCACCCGAAGCTGCTACGTCCGGCGCATGACCATCGTCGTACACCACCTCGAGACCTCTCGTTCCCACCGCGTGCTCTGGCTCTTCGAAGAGCTCGAGCTCGCGTACGAACTGAAGACCTACGCCCGGGATCCGAAAACGATGCGCTCGCCCAAGAGTGCGTGTGCGATCCATCCCCGCGGCCGGTTCCCGATGGTGGAGTACAAGGGGCACACCCTCGCGGAGTCCGGCGCCATCATCGAAGAGGTGCTCGACGATCACCCGCGGCTGCGCCCCGAACCCGGCACCGAAGCCCACCGGCGCTACCGGTACTTCCTGCACTACGCGGAGGGGTCGCTGATGTCGCCGCTCTTGGTCAGTCTGATCACGGGACAGCTCCGTACCAAAGACGTGCCCTTCTTGGTTCGGCCGATCGCCAAGGCCATCTCGAAGAACATCGACGCGGCGTTCACCACGCCAGAGCTGCGTGCCCACGTCGAGTTTCTCGAATCCGAGCTGAAGGACCGGCCCTTCTTGGCCGGCGACGAGCTGAGCGGTGCCGACGTCCAGATGAGTTTCCCGATCGAAGCGCTGCTCTCGAAGCGCGGCGGGTTCGACGCGTCGAAGGCGCCAAACCTCACCGCCTACCTCGCCCGACTCCAAGCCCGCCCGGCCTACCAAACCGCACTCGCCAAAGGCGGCCCAGTCTTGATGTAGCGGCCCCTTCCCCTTGCCCCTGGCGCCAAACCGCACTCGCCAAAGGCGGCCCGGTCTAGGCGGCGAGGTTGGCCCAGGTGTCGAGGCCGATCGATTCGATCCGTTCGTACTGGGCCAAGATGCGATCGGCTTCGAGAGCAGGGATGAGCCCCTTCGTCTGAAGGAACACGACGAAGTCGCGCCAAACCGACAGGAACGCGGGCAGGTAGGTGTCGTTCGGCAAGAAGCTGGCCCGACCCGCTTGCATCAGGTGTTCGAGGACATCGAACCGGCGCCACTCACGGAGCACGCGCGCGGCCGCTTCCGCGTCGCTCGGCTCGGGTCGATCGCGTCGGCAATGGGGCACACCGTACAGGAACGTGACGAGCTCACTCACCGCGGTGAAGGTCTCGTCCCACCGCTCGAAGTCGCCGCGTCGCTCGTGTTCTTCGATCACGAACTCGCACACCCGCCGGTGGTAGAGCCGGTGCACCCAGAAGCTCTCCGCCGAGAGCCGGTGCGCGAGTGGATGGGCGTCGCGCGCCAGTGCTTCGAGTTCGGCGCGGGCTTCGCGGTCCGTCGCGGGCGCTTCGCAGTCAGCGTTGTCGAGGAAGTCGAGCGGTTCGAGCGGTTCGGCTGCTTCCGATTGGGTCTCGAACGCCTGCGTCTGCTTCTCTACCATCGCCCATGCCGACATCGCGCACCTCCTGAATGGGGGCTTCTCGGTGCGCGGTGTCGCGGGTTGCGGCCCAAAGAGAGAAGCCCCGTCGCCGGGCCATCTCGCTCATTCATCTATCGGTGCGTTGTTCAGCGTCGGCGGCGCCGGAGCAGGAACACCCCGAGGCCGAGCAACCACGGAAGCGCACCCGCGTTGCCACCGGTCGAGCACGAACCGCCCGAGTAGCCACCGATCGTGCTCGGCACGTTGGGCTCGAGGTAGTCCGGCACGCCGTTGCCATCCGCGTCGGTCCGCTCGTCCATGTCCAAGATTCCGTCGCCGTCGGCGTCCACGTCGAGCCAGTTCGGGCTCCCGTCCCCGTCCACGTCGTCGTTCGGCACTTCGAGCGCCTGCCCGTCCCGGCGTTCGGTCGCGGTCGGGATGCCGTCGTTGTCGTCGTCGGCGTCTCGCCAGTCCGGCTCGCCGTCCCCGTCGAAGTCGCGCGGCTCCGCACCGTCGCCGAGCTCATCGCTCGTGAGCAGTCCATCGCCATCGTCGTCCGTGTCGAGATGGTCCGGCACTCCGTCCATGTCGGTGTCCGGGTAGATGCCATCGGCCGACCCGGCGACTTCGACCTCGGTGAGCACCCCGTCGTTGTCGTCGTCGGTGTCCAGGTGGTCCGAGGTTCCGTCCATGTCGGTGTCCCGCGGCGTCATGCCCGGTCCGAGCTCGTCCTGGGTCGGCACGCCGTCTTCGTCGTCGTCGGGGTCGTCGAAGTCTGGGTTGCCGTCCCCGTCGCTGTCCGGACAGCTCGCCGGATCCGAAGGTCGTCCGGGCGGCGGGCACTCGAAGGAGTCCAGCAGGCCGTCCATGTCGAGGTCGCCGTCGCGCGGCGTCTCGAGCCGGCAGCTCATGTCGCAGCCGTCGCCGTCGATCGCGTTGCCGTCGTCGCATTCCTCCCACGAGGTCACGCCGCCGAAGCTCGTGCGCGTTCCGTCGCCGCACACATCGAGGTAGTCGGGCACCCCGTCGCCGTCGGTGTCCGGGCAGCCCGACGCAAAGTCCGGGCATTCCGTCATGGTCGGGATTCCGTCGCCGTCGTCGTCCGGATCCAGGTAGTCCGGAATGCCATCCCGGTCGCTGTCTTCGTCCGTCGGATCTCCGTCGCCGTCGTAGTTCTCTTCGCGCGTCGGGATGCCGTCGCCGTCGTCGTCGGGGTCGTCGAAGTCGGGGTTGCCGTCTCCGTCGCTGTCCGGACACGAGTCTCGGTCGGTCGGCGTGCCGGGCGGCGGACACTCGAACACATCCGGCAGTCCGTCGCCGTCCGTGTCGGTCGGTGCCACCGTCGGGTCGAGGTAGTTCGGCAAGCCAGCGGTGGTCTCCGGGCACGGCGACGAAGGATCGGGACACTCGAGGGAGGTCGCGATTCCGTCGCCGTCGTCGTCGGCGTCCCGCCAGTCGGGCGTGCCGTCGGAGTCCGTGTCCTGAAGCGCTGCGGCGGTGCCGAGCAAGTCGGGATCGTACGCGTCGTCGAGGCCGTCCGAGTTGCTGTCGACCCCGAGCGGGATCACATCGCTCACGCCATCCATGTCCGCGTCGTGGCCTTCGATGGCGTCGACGATCCCGTCCCCGTCGCTGTCGAGGTCGAGCCAATCCGGCGAACCGTCCCGGTCGGTGTCGACGCACTCGGTGCCGCTCTCGCATTCGGCCGCGTCGAGGATGCCGTCGCCGTCCGAGTCGAGGTCCCAGTGGTTCGGCACGCCGTCGCCGTCCGCGTCGCAGACCGCCGGTCCGCCCGGACACTCGACCGCGGTCGGAACCCCGTCGTCGTCGTCGTCCGGATCCATGTGGTCCGGCATTCCGTCTCCGTCCGTGTCGCGGCAGGTCGCCGTGTCGCCATCGCATTCCACGAGATCCGGGATGCCGTCCCCGTCGGTGTCCACCGGACCGTTGTCCGGGTCCAAGTAGTCCGGGGTGCCGTCCGCGTCCGTGTCCGGACAGGCGCTCGGATCCGGGCACTCGAACAAACTCGCGATGCCGTCGTCGTCGTCGTCGGTGTCCCGGAAGTCCGGGGTGCCGTCGCCGTCGGTGTCGGGAAGCGGGTCGAGCGGATCGTACGCATCGTCCAGGCCATCCTGGTCCGCGTCGGTGCCGGAGGGCGTGACATCGGCCACGCCATCTGCGTTCAGGTCGATGCCTTCGATCGCGTCGAGGATGCCGTCGCCGTCCGAGTCGAGGTCGCGGTGGTCCGCCACCCCGTCCATGTCGACGTCGGAACATCGCGTCGGGTCGGGACACTCGCGGTCGTCGCGCAATCCGTCGCCGTCCGAGTCGACGTCCAGCGCGTCGGCCAGGCCGTCGCTGTCGGTGTCGAGCGCGGTCGCCACGACCCCGCCCGCGTCGGCGTCGAACGCATCGTCGATTCCGTCTCCATCCGCGTCCATGCCGGTCGGCGTCGCGTCTTCCACGCCGTCGCCATCGAGGTCGAAGGTCTCCTGGCGGTCCGAGAGTCCGTCGTCGTCGCTGTCGACGTCGAGGAAGTCGAACTGCATGTCGCCGTCCGCGTCGGGCAGTGGCGCGGTCGTGCCGCCCTGGTCGGCATCGAATGCGTCGTCGAGTCCGTCCATGTCGACGTCCATGCCAGACGCGATCACATCGGCCACCCCGTCGCGATCGAGGTCGTGTGCTTCGCGTGCGTCCGGGAGTCCGTCGCCATCGGCATCCAGGTCCAAGTGGTTCGGCAGTCCGTCTCCGTCCTGGTCCACTTCGGTCGGCAACGAATCACAGATGCCATCCGCGTCCACGTCGGCACACGCGACCACGTCCGGGTCTGCGTAGCCGGGCACGCCGTCGCCGTCTTCGTCGATCGAGAGGTCGACGCCGCTGGTCTCCTCGGAGTCGATGACTCCGTCGCCGTCGTCGTCGAGATCCACGTCGTCGGTGACGCCGTCGCCATCGGTGTCCGGGAAGCCGCACGTCGAGAGCGCGTCACAGACCTGCAGCCCCGGGCAGTGCGCATCGAGCAGACACTCGACGCAGACCGAATCGGCGCCGCTCGTGTCGCAGACCGGCGTCGCGTCCATGCAACCCGAGTCCGTACCGGCGTCGGGCGCGGTGTCGAGACACACCATGCACTCGTTGGTCGCCAGATCGCACACCGCGCCATCGCAATGGCTGTCTTCGGTGCATTCGACGCACTCGGTGCCCGCGGTGCCTGCCCCGGTCCCGACGCACACCGGCGTCCCGGCCGCGCAGCCATCGTCGACGCCCATGCCGGTCATCGAGTCCACGCAGGCCACACAAGTCATCGAGTCTTCGTGGCAGACCTCGCCGCCGTCGCAGTCCGTGTCGTCGTCGCAGCCGGGCGCGCAGACGCCCGTCGGGGTGCAGAACTCATCCACGCCGCAGTCGTCGTTGCCGAGGCACTCCACGCACATGCCGCCCGGCCCACCGCCACTGACGTCGCAGAGCGGCGCGCCGCCGCTGCAGCCCGGGTCGGTGCCCGCGCCGCCATCGACGCAGTCCACACAGGTGCCGGCGCCGTCGCAGGCGTCGCCGGTGCCGCAACTCGTGCCGGCCGTCTCGTCCGGGTTGCCACATGCGCCGGCCGTACAGAGATCCTGGGTGCAGTCGTTCCCGTCCTCGCACTGGGCCGCGCCGAGACACTCGACACAGACCGGCGCCGCACCGCTGTCGTCGCAGTACGGCGAGCCGGCGCCGCAGCCGAAGTCCGTGTCGCCCGGACCGGTGCCGGCGTTCGTGTCTTCGCACGCGACGCAGACGCCGAGCCCGACCGAGGTGTCGCAGACCGGTGCGCCGGCGCTGCAGCCGGAGTCCATGGTCGCGCTGTCGTCGAGGCAGCTCGCGCAGGTGTTGGAGCTGGGATCGCAGAGCGGCGCCGCGCCCACACATCCGTCGTCCATCGCTCCGCCCGTTTGGTCGTCGTCGCACGCGCCGCAGAACGCGCGCCCGGCGGCGGGGGTCACACACGCAGGCGCGCCAGCGGCACACCCTTCGTCGATGCCGCCCGTGCTCGTGTCCGCACATCCCTCGCAGGTCATGCTGAGCGGGTTGCACGTGGTGCTGTCGCACTGGGGGCCGAGCGTGCAGGGCTCGCCGTCGGTGCGCAGACACATCGAGGTACACGCGTCGCTGTCGTCGGTGTTGCCGTCGTCGCACGCTTCGGGCGCCGTGACGTAAGCATCCAGACACAGCTGCTGCCAGTCCGGGGTGCCGTTGCCGTCCGCGTCGGTCGCTGCGTTCAGCGCCGGGTCGACGAACTGTCCATTCGCCATACAACCGGCCGGCATGCCCGCGCAGTCGCTGTCGTAGGCGTCGTCGATGCCATCGAAGTCGTGGTCGTTGCCGACCGGCGTCGCTTCGCCGCCCGCGATCACTCCGTCGCCGTCGGTGTCGAACGCTTCGATCGAGTCCGGGATCCCGTCGTCGTCGCTGTCCGTGTCCAGGTAGTCCGGCCCGGCCATCATGTCGGTGTCGGTCGGCGTGAACGCCACGGTGGCGACGCTGTTGTCGGCGGGCGCTTCGTCCACCGAGTCCGCCAGACCATCGAGGTCGCTGTCGGTGTTGTCCGCGAGCCGTCCATCCGGCCCCGCGAGCGACGCGTTGCCGGTCTCGACGATGTCCGGGATGCCGTCGCCATCGGAGTCGAGGTCGAGGTGGTTCGGCACTCCGTCGCCATCGACGTCTTGACCCGGCGGGAGGATCAGGCACTGCGCCGGGACCGTCGGGGTGGGCGGGCACCCGGCCGGGTTGTGGTCCGGGTCGTTCCAGTCCGGCACGCCGTCGTCGTCCGTGTCGCGGTCCGGGTCGGTGGTGAAGTCCGGCATCTCGAGCAGGTCGGGCACGCCGTCGCCGTCCGCATCCGCGTCGTCCACATCGAAGACGCTGTCGCCGTCCGCATCGCGGTCGCAGTCCGAAGGCGGCGGCGCGATGATCGTGAAGGTCACGTTCTCCTGCGAGAACGCGTAGAACCCGATCTCACCGAGCGGGAAGGTCTCACCGGCCGGCGGCGTGACGTTGAACTCTTCCTGCATCGACCCGGGCACCGGGATGCCCGCCACGATCCTCGTCACCGTCACGATGAGCCGCGTGGGCTGGTACGAGATCGCGAACCGGTAGGTGGCCTGGTCGACCCAGCCGGTGCTGCCGCGCGTCGCGGCGCTCGCCACCGCAGAGACCGCGCCGTTGTGGTCCCACAGATCGGTGTTGGTGGTGGCGCCGGTCATGTCGGGGATGCCCTGCACCCGCCACAAGTTCATGCCTGCGGACGCGCCGCTCTGAGTCCCCTGTTTCCAGTCGAGCAGCAGGTAGTCGGCCGCCGGGTTGGTCGTGTCGCCCGGAAAGAAGCCGAAGACGAACCCGATGAAGTCGTCGTCCGAGTTGGTGTTCACCCGCACGTCGAACTCGTAGGTGATGGCCGTGGCGTCCGCTTCGAACAGACCGATCGATGGATCCGAGTTCGTCGTCTCGGTCGCGCTGCGTCCCGTGATGACCCAGTTGGGATCGTCCGAGGTCCCGGGGTACGACTCGGTGTTGATGATCCGGAACGCCGGCGGGTTGTTGCACGACCAGCCGTCTTCGATCTGGCACATCGAGTCGCAGCCATCGCCGTCGTCGAGATCGCCGTCGTCGCACTGCTCCGGCATCGTCATCGCGAAAGGTTGGTAGTCGCCGTCGCCACAGACTTGGGCGAGCGCGACCGACGTCAGGGGGAGTGCAAGGAGCGCCAGGAGAATCGAACGAAGCATTCCGCCATTCTACGCCTTTTTCGCTCCTGACGAATGTCCCCAGATCACCGGACATTGGGCATTGGCAGGCGCTGGGTCTGCACCCACAACCGGATGCACGCCCCTGATGGGCAAGCGGCGCATGCCGCTGAGGTGAGGGACCGGACGCCGTGCGATTCCGAGAGCGGAGGCCCCGCCGCCATCCTGATAACGTCCCCCCATGAAGGCGACGAGAACTTTGGCTCTGTGCGCACTCTTGGGTTCGCTCCATGCGTGCGGGGACGACGACGCAACGTTCGACGCGTCGTCGCCCGACGCGGCTGGATTGGACGCACCCGCCCTGGACGCACCTGCTCAGGACGCGCCTGGCTCAGACGCCCCCGGATCGGATGCCCCCGCCATCGACGCAGGCAGCGACGCGGGCGAAGACGCCGGGCCCGCGGTGCGCCCCATCGGCCCCCGGCCCGTGACCCCCACGCCTCTGAGCGCCGGCACGATCTTCGCGGCTCCGGACGGAACCGGCACCGACTGCACCGAAGCCGCCCCCTGCGATCTGTGGGAAGCGACCGACCAAGCCGAAGCGGGCGACGTCGTCTTCATGCGCGGCGGCGTCTACGACATCGATCGCAACCTCTACTTCCGCGGCCGCGGCACGGACCCGGCGCCGGTCGTCTTCGAGAGCTACCCGGGCGAGACCGCGGTGCTCGACGGCAGCCGGCACGAAGCGCACGCCGACGTCTACATCCGCGTGCTCGGCGACGCGACCCACTGCCGCCTCTTCGAAGTCCGCAACATGCCGCGCTCCGCGCTCTCGGTCCGCAGCAGCGACCACGTGCTCGAAGGGCTGCACGTGCACCACAACCTGCTGTCCGGCATCCACGTGCACGAGAGCTACGACGTGCCGTCGTCGAACCGGAACCTCATCACGGACTGCCTCGTGCACGACAACTCGGGCGCCGGCATCGACGGCGCCGAGTACGCCGACGGTGGCAACTCCGATGGCATCTCGATGTCGAGCGGCATCGAGAACCGGATCGAGAACTGCCTCGTCTACGCGAACTCCGACGACGGCATCGACACTTGGCGCACCCTCGACAGCTACGTCGGCTACTCCATCACCCACGGCAACGGCATCGCGTCCGGCAACGGCCAAGGCTTCAAGTCCGGCGGCGCGCCGCCGAGCCGCGGCACCACCGTCGAACACTCGATCTCCTACGACAACCGCGGCGCCGGCTTCGACCAGAACAGCGGCGTCGCGGTCGAGTTCTTCTACAACACGAGCTGGAACAACGACGGCAGCGGCTTCTACGGCGGCGACGACACCGTGATGCAGTTCAACCTCGCCGGCGACGACCGGCCGCGGGGCGGCACCGGCAGCGACGAGAACAACTCCTGGCAACGCGAAGGCACCATCACCTTCGTGAGCACAGACCCCGACTCCCCCGACTTCCTCGTCCCCACCCCCGGCTCCCCCTACGAAGACCTAGGCGCCCACGCCAACCGCTGACCCAGCGGAAGCGGTGTCGGCGTCGGTGTCGGATTCGGGGTCAGCTTCGGGGTCGGCTTCGGGGTCGGCTTCGGTTTCGGCTTCGGTTTCGGAATCGGTGTCGGCTTCGGTGTCGGCCTCGGTGTCGGCCTCGGTGTCGGCTTCGGCTTCGGCGTCGGCTTCGGCTTCGGTGTCGGCTTCGGCTTCGGCTTCGGCTTCGGCTTCGAGAGCCAGAGGGCAGGGGCAAGGGCAAGGGCAAGGGCAAGTTCGGTGGCGTGCCGTCCCCCTTCAGTCCGCCCTCACCCGTCCGACGGGCGGATCAAACGCCGGGCGGACCGCACGACGAAGTCTTCCACCACCTTGCGGCCCTCTTCCCCCTCCGCGTCGCAGAGCTCCATCATCTCGGAGTCCGTCAGCAGCGCGAAGCGCACGACCATGAACGCCATCGCCTGCACCGCCAGGCGCGTGTCGCCTTCGCTCACTTCGACGTGGGGCGCGAGCGCCTTCGCGACGCTTCGAATCAGGGTGCCCATGAACTCCGGCTGCCGGCGGGGATGGAGCTGCCCCTGGCTGCTGTTCATCGCCAAACGAAGTTCGACCAACCGCCGTTCCCGCACCGCGAATCGAAAGAGTCGCCGCGCCCCCATCTCGATGATGTCTCGCCCGTCCGTCGGCACCAGCGCCAGGAGCTGCCGCCCTTCTTCCGAGAGCCGCTCGTAGTACTCGTCGAGACACGCCTCGAGCAGCTCGTCCTTGCTGACGAAGTAGTACTGCACCGTGCCCGTGCTCACGCCGGCACGCGCCGCGACCGCCCGCACCGAGAGTTTGTGGATCCCGGTCTCCTCCAGAACCTCGAGCACCGCCCGCACGATCTGGTCGTACGTCTGGGCAGAATCGGCGTTGGTGGGTCGCGCCACCGCCACAGCCTACCGCAACTTGCGCCCCCCACCGGCAATCGGCTCGGCTTCGGCTTCGCCGTCGGCTTCGGTCGGCCTCGGCGTCGGCTTCGGCTCCGGCTTCGGCTTCGCCGTCGGCTTCGGTCGGCCTTGGCGTCGGCTTCGACCTCGGCATCGGCATCGGCTTCGGCATCGGCATCGGCTTCGGCATCGGCGTCGGCTTCGGCGTCGGCTTCGGCTTCGGCTTCGGCTTCGGCTTCGGCATCGGCTTCGGCTTCGGCTTCGGCGAACCTACGGGCACGGGCACGGGCACGGGCACGGGCACGGGCCGCCGCGTCGGCGTCGGCGTCTGCTACTCCGGGAACGGCACGTCCTGCCAACCGGCCGTCGCCCGCACCGACGCGATCAACGCGTCGTCCGCGGTCTCCGCCGTGTACCCATAGGTGTCGCGCGGGTCGAACACCGTCTCGGGCATGAACTCGGTGTACTCGATCTCGTCCCCATCCAAGGGCCGCTCGAGGTTGCCGACGATGCGCGCCGCACCGCGGCCGTCCGTCATCGAGATGAGTTTGTGACCCACGTTGGTCTGCGGCATGAAGATGTTGTTCTCCACCAACATCTGGGACTCGCCGAGCCGCACCGACATCGCGGTGCCGCTGCGCCACATGATGAGGTTGTTGAACGAGTGCGCCCGGCCGAACCGAATGGCCGGCAGCCGCTGCACCGCGTCCTCGTACCAGTTGTGGTGCCCCGTCCACCGCATCGACGCGCCGTCTCCGTCGTCGCTCCCGGCGCCGATGAGCATGGCCTTGTCGTGGTCGAAGATGTGGGTGTGGGAGACGGTGATCTCCGTGACGCCTTCGGTTGCGTCGAACGCGCCATCGCCGCCGTTGCTCAACGTGCAGTGATGCACCCACATGCGCGCGCCGCCGTTGAAGAAGCGGATCAGGTCGTTCGGTGAGTCGCGCATCTTCAGGTAGGTGAGGATCACATTGCTCACGCCGTTCTGAACGAAGAGCCCGCCACCGGTGATCGTGACGTCCGCGCCGCGCCCATCGATCGTCTTGTCGTCCGTGACCAAGATCTCCGACTCGAGCGCGATCGTCCCGCTCACCAAGAATCGGATCCAAGCCGGGCCCTCCGCAGTCGCCGCCGCGCGCAACGATCCCGGGCCGTCGTTCGCGAGTGTGGTGACCTCCACGACGGGACCGCCGGCGCCGCCGGTCGTGAACTGACCGAAACCGATCAGCTCACCGAGGATCGCTTCATGAGCCGGTCCGCCGGTGGCATCTCGCCCGGCATCCGTCCCGCCGCCGCCGCTGTCCTCGACACTGCCGTCGACGCGCTCGGTGGCGTCCGCGGCTGGCGCATCCTCGGTCGACCCGTCCACCGCAGGCGCGTCCGCACCGCCCGCATCCACCGAACCGTCGTCGTCACCACACGCGAACGCCAACAAGACGACCGCAACCCACCACCGCCCGGGAACCATCATGCCGAGAGCATAGACAAACTCGACCACGGCATCGTCTCCGAGAACCGCACACCGTGCGACAGAGCGCCAGCTTCCCGCTGCCTGCAGTGTGGGTCGGGCGGACCGCTTGCCTGGAGGACGATGCTGCTACTGTGGCCTCGATGCGGTCCCGCGTAGGTCTCTCTCTTCTTCTCTTCATCGCGTTGACGGCCGGGTGTGGAGACGACTCCGCACCAGAGACCGACGGCGGACTCGACGCGAACGTCGTCGACGGCAGCGTGCTCAGGGACGCCCTGATCGATGCCGAGTCCATCGACGCCCCCGACCGGCCGGACGCACCGGATCTCTGCGGCGGCCGCTGCGACGACCCGAGCTGCGACGACTCCCCCTTCTGCCTCGGCACCGAACGCGCGCCCGCCCGCTGCCAAGACGGACGCGACAACGACGACGACGGCCTGACCGACTGCCTCGACTCCGATTGCAGCGACAACCCGCGGGTCGACTTCTGCGGCGACGAAACGGACGGCCCGCGCTGCAGCGACGGCATCGACAACGACGGCGACGGCTTCACCGACTGCGAGAGCCCGGTCTGCATCGAGCTGCCCGAGTGCCTCGAGACCACCGTGCGCATCGTCGCCGCCAACCTCACCAGCGGCGGCACCCAGACCTACGATCCAGGCCACGGCCTGCGCATCCTCGAAGGCCTCCACGGAGACATCCTGCTCATCCAAGAGTTTCAGTACGGGGACAACTCCCCGTCCGCCCTCCAGACCTTCGCCGACCAAGCGTGTGGCGAGACCTGCCGCGCCCACCGCGGCGGCGGCGACACCATTCCGAACGGCATCGTCAGCCGCTATCCGATCTTGGACGCCGGCTCCTGGCGCGATCTCGAGACCGACAGCCGCGACTTCGCGTGGGCGCGCATCGACGTGCCCGGCGACCGCGATCTCTGGGCGGTCAGCCTGCACCTGCTCACCTCGAGTGGCGCCGAACGCGAACGCGAAGCCGCCGATCTCATCGACTACCTGGAGGCCGACGTGCCCGCCGGCGATCTGCTCGTGATCGGAGGGGACTTCAACGTCGGCGGCGGCCCAGTGTTCGACCGGCTCAGTGCGCGCGTCGTCATCGCGACCTTGCCAACCGACCAACTCGGCAACCGCAATACCAACGCACCGCGCAGCCGCGTGCTCGACGCGCTCTTCGTCAGCTCCGCGCTGCAAGCCCGCCAAGTGCCGGTGGAGATCGGCGCCGCGTCGTTCATGCGCGGGCTGGTCGTCGACACCCGCGTCTTCACCCCGATCGAAGACCTCGCGCCCGCGCTCGAGTCCGACAGCGGCGCGCCGAGCATGCAGCACATGGCGGTCGTCCGGGACTTCCAGGTCGGCGCCAGCCTGTAGCAGGCTGCTGAAGAACGCCCGCAGGGCGTTCTCGCAGCCTGCCCCTTGCCCCTGCCCTTGCCTTTGCCCTTGCCCGCGGATCAGCGGTCAGAGCGCGACGAGCATCGCGACGACCAAACCCGTCCCGGTGACACGGCTTGCTCGCTTCGCTCGGCTTCGCCGCGTCGAATATCGAGGCAGACGCAAGACACAGTTCGCGCCGAACGGGCCTCCATTGACTCTGCATCTTTCTGGCCCGAGCGGCCGGCGACGTGGATCCCCCCGAGTTTATTCAAATCCACTTTCTCCCTACGCCACAGGGGAATTCATGGATTTGATGCGAACGCCCGGGCTTGTTATCGTTGCGACCTATGAAGAACCTTTCCATCCTCGTCACGCTCTGCGCGTCCCTCGTTCTCGGCAGCGGTTGCTACGTTCAGGCACGGCCCGGCCGCGCCACCGTCCGCACGACCAACGTCCGCGTCCAACCGGCACGTCGACGCACCGTCCGGGTTCAGACCCGCCCTCGGCGCGCGGTCGTTCGCACCACGACGGTACGCCCGGCACGTCGCACGACGGTCCGGACCTCGAACCGTCGCAACAACCGGCGCCGCACCACCACCACGACCCGCACCACGCGTCGTCGCGGCGGCAGCGCGACCGTCCAGGTCCGCACCCGCTGAGTCTCGAGTCGGCCTGAGTCTCGCGTCGGCTGGTCAGGTCTCTGGCCACCGGCAAGAGGGTTCTGGAACGTAGGGTCTTCGGACCCTGCGCGCGGGACACGAGTACACCACCAACCGGACTTGCGTCCTGCGCGGGCATCCACACCAGTGGGTGCCCGTTTCTCATGGTCACCACGGGCCTACCTCGCTTCGCTCGACTGGCCCCAAGTCGCGCCTCCGGAGCACGGTTGGCACGGTCAGGGCGGCACGGTCAGGGCGGCACGGTCAGGGCGGCACGGTCAGGGCGGCACGGTCAGGGCGGCACGGTCAGGGCGTCGACTCGAACTCCGCCGGCAGCCACGCGAACCCGTCGAGCAGCACCAGCGACGAGAGCACGTGGTCCCCTGAGTCCCAGACGATGAACCGCAGCGTGAGCTCCTGCCCTGCCTCGGTCGCAACGTCCGTGCACAACCAGTCCGTCGCGCCGCCCGGCTGATCGCGCGCCGCGCCGACGAACGAGTCGCAGTTGAGTTCGAACCCGGTGCCGAGCAACGAGCGCACCCCGCGCGGACAATCGAACCGGCGCCCGCCGTACGTGCCTGGGCTGCACATCTCGAAGAGCCCGTTGTTGACGCTGATGGGGTTGCCCTCGTCGTCGAACGCGAGGTTCTCCCAGCGGCCGTCCTCTTGCTGCCGGAGCATGACGAACACGTCGTTGAACGGGCTGCAGATGAACGCCGGGTACTCGCGCGTGAAGAAGTTCGAACCGATGCGGAACCCCGCCGCGTTCGTCGGCACCCGGAGCGTCACCTCGAGGCTGACCGAGTCCACCGCGATGCTGTCCGGCGTGATGCCCGGGCAGCGCGGCGCGTCGATCGACACCCCGCTCGGAATCTCGCTGCGCGTCGTCATCGTCCCCTCGAAACACCGGTCGCCGAGCCGGCTCGTCTCCGTCGCCACCCCGTTCGAGAGCGACGCCATCCGGCTGCCACGCTGCGGTGTGATCGAGCCGAGCTCGCCGAGCACCGCCGCTTGGATGGGGTCGGGTTCGCCGCTGCCGTTGGCCAAGGTCAACGAAGACGCCATCACCCCCGGCCCCGATCCGAGCGCCGGACACAGCCCCATGCCTTCCAAGAGCGTCTCCGCGCCGGTCGGGCCGGTGGGCGTCAACGTCTCCAGACACGCGCGCTCGTCGATGCGCCCGTCGCAGTCTTCGTCGACGCCGTTGTCCGGAAAGTCGTACGCGCCCGGGTTCACCTGGGGGCTGCAGTCGTTGCAATCGACCTCGTCCGGAAACCCGTCGCGGTCCGCGTCGCCCCCGCGCCGCTCACAGACCACGGGCGCCTCGCCCGCGTAGGTCGGCGGCCGCGCGAGGTCGCAGCGCTCGGTGCGCGGGGTGCGCGGCGGCACGAACACCATCGCGTCCGGGCCCGCGTCGAGCCGCGGCGCGTCTGGCCCCACGTCGGTGCCGGGCGCATCGATGCGGACCGGCGCGTCCGCAGACGCATCGACGGGCCCGCCCTCGATGCCGTGACTCCGATAGCAGCCAGCCAAGAGAACCAGAACCACGACGGCGGGATAGACCACCGTCAACTTCCGCACGTCCACACGTCGCATGTCACCCATTCGACCCACGGTTCTGCAAGATGTGGTCCCACGCTACCCTGCCGCGGTGCGCCCCCGCCCGGTCCGTTGGTTGCTCTTGCGCTGGCAGATCGACGACCCCTCGATGGTCCGCGCCGAGATTCGGTGACTTCTTCGAGCTGCTAGGCGGTCTTCGGCGCCATCGCCGCGAGGCGCTGTTCCACGCGGGCGACCTTCTCGGGCGGGAGTTTGCCGGGATCGAAGTAGGTCGGGAACGCGTGGTGGTTCGCGTGGAAGTAGAGGCCGAAGCACAGGAAGTTCCCGAGCTTGTAGAGGCCGTGGTTCAGGTTCACCGGGTGGAAGTCGCCGTCGTCGGCCCAGCCGCGGTGCGTCGCCCAGTTGAAGTGGCTCACGTGGATCGCGCCGACCACGAGCGAGGGCAAGAACGCGTAGAAGAAGCCCACCGTGCCGAGCGCTGCTTGCCAGAACGCCAGCATCACCATGCCGACCAAGAACGAGAACACCGTGCGCATCTTGTCGAGCTTCACCATGCGCGGCGTCTCGCCGAAGCGCTCGAAGGACTGGTTCCGAATGCTCGTCTCGAGGCCCATGATCATCTTCCGGATGAAGAAGCTCCAGAAGCTGCGCTCGAGCGGATGCGGGTCCTTCTCGACGTCGTCCGTGAACGCGTGGTGGCGCTTGTGGAGGATCTCCCACGAGGCGTAGCGCGTGCCGATGATCACCCCGAGCGTCTCACCGACCAGTCGGTTGATGGGGCGCGGAAAGTTGCCGTGGGTGCAGTTGTGCACGCACACGCCCGCGAGCACCTGGACGTAGCAGCCGACGAGGAGCGCCGGGATGGCCCAGAGCGAAGTCCAGGTGAGCCCGAGCCCGGTCCAGCCGGTCATGTGCGCGGCCACCACGACCGCGGAGAACAGGCACAGCCAGACGAAGTCGTACTTGAAGTAGAAGTACGGGTCGCGCGCGAACGCGGTGGAGGGTTGAGACTGCCACCAGGGACGCCGCGCGCTTTTCGTGCGGGCACCCTCGTCCGTCTCGCCCACGCTCAGTTCGTCTACGACCGATTCCATCTTCACTCCCAGCGCAGGCTGCGACGCTCGCAGCGCCCCACGCGAATCGCGGACGCTACCACGCGCACCGAGATCCACCCACGCACCCCCCTGCGATTCCCCACAGGCCCGCAGCCTTGCGGGGCACTGCTCACATGATCCGGCCTTTGACGAACTTCTTCAGGATGGCCCGGTCGAAATCGAGCTCCGGGTGCTGCTTCGGGTCGTCGGCGTAGATCCGGCTGAGCACGTTCGTGATCCGCACCATGAACGCCGGCGCCACCACCCCCAGCACGAACCGCCGCTGGATCTCCGCGTCGAAGACCAGCCGCTTCTTGTCGACGATGCCCTCCAGGATCCAGTCGCAGGCCGCCTCGGGCGTCATCGCGTCGGTCTCCTCGTAAGCGCCGGTCGCGTCCATCATCGGCGTGCGCACCCACGGCAGGAACACGTTCGCGACATGGATGCCCTCGTGCGCATGCTCCGCCGCGAGCGTGTTGCCGAGCTGCCCGAGCGCCGCCTTGCTCGCCGTGTACGCACCGAACCACGGCGACGGAATGTTGGCGCCCGCCGAGAGCACGTTGACCACGCAGCCCGACCGCTGCGCCCGCATCGAAGGCAGCACCGCGCGCATCAACCGCGCCGGACCGAAGTAGTTGATCGACATCACCCGCTCGAGATCGTGAAAGCGCTCGAGCGACTCCGCGAGCGGCCGCCGGATCGAATGCCCCGCGTTGTTCACGAGCACATCCACCCGGCCGAACTTCCGGAGCGTCTCCGCCACCGCGGCGTCGCACGCGTCGAAGTCCGTCAGGTCCGCCGCCGCGAACCCGGCCTCGCCGCCCTTCCCTTCGATCGCCGCCACCACCCGCGCGAGCTCTTCTTCCCGCCGCGCCACCAACATCACCTTCGCGCCGTACCCCGCGAGCGTGTGCGCGAGCGCTTCCCCGATGCCGCTCGACGCGCCCGTGATCAGCACGACCTTGCCGGCGAGCGCGCGCGTGCGCCGCCCTTCTTCGTCCCGGTGCGGATCCAGATGTTTGCGCCAGTAGTCGTACAGGTGCTCGATGTACGCCGCCTGCGGCGGACACTCGATGCCGCTGCCTTCGAGCGCCGCCGCCACGTTCGTCGTGTCGTAGCGGACCTCCGCGTTGAGCAAGTCCGCCACCACCGGCGGCACCCCCGCGTCTTCGTACATCCAATCGCGAAACGCGCGCACCGCGCCGAGCTGCCCGAACATCTGTTTCGCCGGCGACATCGCCCAGAGCGGACGCAGCCAGTTGCGCCCGAGCTTCGGCCCGCCCGTGACCTCGGCGAGCAGGTTGAACGTGCGCCGAAACGAGAGCGGCTTCGGGTCCACCACATGAAACGTCTGGCCGCCGAGATCCGGCACATGCGCGACGTGATCGATGCAGTCCGCCACGAAGTCGACCGGCACCATCTGAAGCGGCGCCCCCTTCGGTCCGAGCAGCGGCATCCAGCGCGGCAGGTTGCGGCCGAGCCGCTGCATCGTCTTGAACAAGAAGTACGGACCGTCCGCGCGGATCGTCTCGCCCGTCACCGAGTGACCCACCACCGCGCCCGGCCGGTAGATGCGCACCTCGAACGCCGTCGTCGCGCGCACGAGCTTCTCCGAATCGAACTTCGACCGGTGGTACGGATGCGGCAACGTCTGCTTCGCGTCGAGCATCGTTTCGGTGAACGTGCCTTTGAACGTACCGGCCACCGCGATGGAGCTCAGGTGATGAAACGTGCCGCCGAACTTCTGCGCCTCGAGCAGCGCGAGCAACGCGCGCGTCCCGCCGACATTCACTTCCTCGAGCGCTTCGGCGGACGCATCCAGATCGTAGAGCGCCGCCGCGTGCACCACATGGTCCACCTCGAGCACGCTCAGATCCGCGAGCCCGAGCGAAGGCGCCGTGACATCGCCAACGACCACCGTCACGTCGAGCCCCGCCCACGACTCGAGCAACGCCTCGTGCCGCGCCGGGTCCCGCACCAGCACCGTCACCGGTCCGCGCGCTGCCAGCCGCGGCACCAGATGCCGCCCAATCAACCCTGTCCCACCCGTCACGAAGTACCGCATGGGCGGAGTCTACTGAATGGCGATTCATTCCGTAACCCAGCCCTCGGCCGGCGATCTCAGCCCGAGCTCAAATCCCGGTCATGCCGCCGATGATGGGCTCGCCGAACACGAAATCGTGCTCGAGCTCGACCGGCTCCGACACCTCGACTTGAAACCAGTCCGCAGCGAGCCGCGGCGTCGCCATCGGAATCAGCTGCAGCCGGTCCCGCACCTGCCCCGAGATCGTGTACCGCCCCCGCCGGTCGGTCTGGGTCCCCTGGCTGCCCAACCACAAGTACCTGCCCGCCAGCGGCCGCCCCGCCGCGTCGCGCGCCACCCCGGACACCTGCACCTGGAACCGGACCGCCGGCGACGCCTGTCGCGCGAACGCGCTGTCCTTCGCCACGAACACCGGCGCGCGATCGGCCGGCGACCACGCCGCCACCATCTCGTTCGGCGCGAGCAGCTCGTCGAGCCCGAGCGAAGTCCCCGACCGATCGAACACCAGCAGCGCCCCCCGCTCGAGCACGTACACGTACACCGCATCCTCGGCCGCGTAGACCAAGTTCGGGTACCCGAAGATCTCGGTCGACCACCGCGGCTCGAACGTCGCCGCATCGAACGACTTCAACGTGCCGACCTCCCCCTCCGCAGAGAGCGAGAGCAGCACCTCGTCGCCGTCGACGAAGCCGTTGCCCGGATGCTCCGAGAGCCCCCGCATCACCCGACCATCGTCCCCCACCACCTGGCCCGAGCGGCGCGACGACACCACCACCCCGCCCGGAAACGCCAGCCGTGCCGCGCCCGGCACCCGAAAGCGTTCCACCCCCGTCGCCTCCTCCACCGCGACCGTCTCGACGCCCATCGCGTCGGCCGGCTCGTCCGCCCCCTCCGCCAGCGCTTCCTCGCGCGTCAGGTACACCACACCGAACCCGCCCCGCGCATCGATGCCCGCCGCCTGCCAGCGGCGCTCGCCCGTAGCTACATCCAGGCTCGTCACCCGGCCCTGCGCCATCACCCAAACCGAGTGGCCCACCGTGCGGACGAACGAGACCCGTTCCAAAAACGCCACCGACCAAACCACCGAAGGCGCCGCATCCGGCGACAGCCGAAGCAGCCGAACCTCGTCGTCCACCGACACGACCACCACGCCGCCGTCGTCCGTCGCCGCCGCCACCCGCACCTCGCCCAGCGTGTTCGGATACCGCCGCGGCGCCCCGCCCACCGCATCCAGCAACCGGATCTCAGCCGGCGCAGCGTTCGAGAAGAACACCAGCGGCCCCCCCTCGATCCCCACCACCACCGGCGCATCGAGATCCGGCGCCGCCGCCCAAGGATTGAGATGGCTCGGCGGCACCCCCGTCGCGATCGCCGCCGGACTCGGCACCGCCGGAAGCTCCGGCGAGGATGCTGCAACTGGCCGCGCCGGCTCCTGCGGAGGAGGTGCCGTTTCGGTCGCCGGTTGAACCCGCGCCTCCGACCCACACCCACCGAGCGCCACCGCGACCGCACACCCGCACCAAGCCCAAACACCCATCCGCGACCTCAACGCGACAACCCGCCGCGCAGACCACAACCCACCCGGCCCAACCATCTCGAACACCGCCCCATCCCGCGAGCGTACCTGCACCGCGCGCATCCGATCGACCCACCGCCACCCATCGCAAAGTGAGTTGACAGCCCGCCTCGTATCGCTAGGCTCCCGCCTCTCCAAACGGAGATGCCCAGATAGCTCAGTTGGTAGAGCAGGGGATTGAAAATCCCCGTGTCCCTGGTTCGATTCCTGGTCTGGGCACCCCCAAACCCCGCGCAAAGCGGGGTTTTTCAGTTCCGTCCCACTGACTCGCAGTTGACTCCCGACCATGTATCGAGGTGGGATTCAGCCGGTGCGAGACATCCGCGAACTACGACAGCTTGGACCCAGGTTCGCGAGTCCAAGCCTGGCGATCCATGGCGAGCCAGGGACCCCATGAGGATCGAGGTGCTGTGGCGTCCAGGTATGCTCCGCGACGCTGCGGCAGGATTGGGACACTGGGCCACGGATCTGCGAATCGCTTACGCGTGGGCGACCGCATCCGGGGGTGCCGCACTGCACTGGCAGGGCCTTCCCATGAGCCGAGTCTCCAGAGCCCTGATCGGAATCCACTTTGCTCAGACTGAACCATGGGCATTGCGGCAGCTTGCGGAGGTCCCGGATCGACTGCGTGTGGTCGAAGACACTGAGGGGGTGTTCCACCCTAAGCTCATGCTCGGCGTCAGGGCCGGCGTGGCCCGCGCTATTGTCGGCTCGTCCAACTTCACGTCCGGCGGTTTCGGCAGCAACACGGAGCTGAACCTTCTGGTGGAGGGCGCCAGGGACGAGGGTCCCCTTGCAGATCTCATCGAGTTCTTCGACGTGGCGTGGGGCGGACCCCTTGCGTTTGAACCCGATGGAGCCTGGATCGATCGCTACGAGCGCATGTACGCGGACCGACCACAACCACCCCGACCGACCGGCGGGCCCGGCTTGCCACGACCCGGTGCCATCTTTGCCGTCAGGGCATCACCACGCGGCGGCAGTGGCAGCAGCATCCAGTGTCCGGGGCGATTCGGGTTCTTCTTCAACCTTCACGACGCGGGCCAGAAAGCCGCGATCATGGTGGAGTTCGAAGGCGAGTTCGCTTCCGCCACGGTGAAGCTGAACCACGGCGACAACACCCTCAACATCAACTTCGGGAGGGGTAAGCACCTGAAACTCCGCCGTGGCCTGAGCAAGGACAGGCTGCTCACCTTCGCGCAGACGCAGGAGGGGACCTACATCGTGAAGTTGATTGGGTTCAAGTCCAAACGGGCACGTGAGATCATGGCCGCTGCCGCGGCCCACTCGACCTCCAACGGCCGTGCGCGGTTCACGGCCGGCATCGCCGAAGGCTGAGCCGGCCGTGCGGCTCGCCTCAAGGGAACTCAGTTCGCGCGGAGGAGGTGGCCTTGGCGGATGAGGGTGCGCCAGCGGGTGTCGACTTCGGTGGCGAAGTCGGGGTCGTCGATGCGTACGCCGAGTTCGATGTTCCGGGTTTGGCCGCGGTCGGTGAAGTTGGCGCTGGTGATGAGGGTGTGACGGCGGTCCACGACGATGCACTTGGCATGCATGCTGGCCCAAGGTCGGTCCACGCTGCCGCGCACCGCGGTGCGGGGGTCGAAGTAGATGGCCGGTCGTTCGCCTTCGAACGGCCACTGCTTCTCGAACACGCGATCGATCTCGGCCCGCGCCACCGCTTCCGCCATGCCCTCAGTCCGCGCGCTCGCGTGGATGTCGACGATGAAGGTGACGTCGACGCCGTGTTCGGTCATCACGCGATGGAGTGGCTGAAAGAGCTGCTCGCCGTCGTCGATGCGGAAGCCTGCGACGAGCACCGAAGCCCTCGCCAAGCCGAAGAGCTGACGCATGACGACGCCGGTGTCGCGGACGGGGTCGGCCGGCCCTCCCGGGCCCGTCCACACGAGCTCCAGTGCCGCGCCCGGATGTTCACGCTCTGCGATCACGCAGTCGAGCAGTGTTTCTAGCGCAGCGCTGTCGAATCCGCTCAGTCGCGCCGCCAATGCCTGAGCGCTGCGGCCGAGTCCCGCCCCACTGAGGCCGGCCTCGGTCACCGGTGTCGCCAGTGCGCGGCCCGCAAGCGCAGCGCGCAGTGCCCTCAGTGTGCCGAGCGATACGTCGCGCAGATCCAATTCAGGGGCGCTCCGAGAAGAACGCCAGCTTCGGATCTCGCCCGACCGTTGGCACGACGAGGCTCCGGTCGAGGAACCGGTTGAACCGCTCGCAGCTCGTCTCCGCGACGAAGAGGCATCCGTGGCACGCGGCCCCTTCGAGGAACCGTTCGGCGTGGTCCTTCTCGGGTGAGTGACCGGCGCAGACCGGGTCGTTCGCACACAGCCGGCCGAGGTCCCACGCGAACTGCAGATGCGGCAGCAGCCGGCGTCCTTGTTCGACGAGTCCACCGAGCGTGCCCTCGCTGCCCGAGCTGCCGGTCGACAAGAGAATCGCCGCCATGCGACCGGCGGGATCCGTGCCGGGCGGGCTGCAGTAGATGCGTTCTTTGATCGCGCTCGCGCTGTAGCCGCACTCCAGGCTGATCGCGCTGATGAGCAGGTGCGAGAGCGAGTGCAGCATGTAGTAGCGGGCGCCCGGGAACCCGGGCGTCCGCTCCTGAGACTCTGGCTGCAGCGTCTTGCGCCAGGCGGCGTAGCCGGCGTCCAGTTCGTTCTCGCGCTTCTTCACCGCGGGCCGCGCTTCCCACGCTTCAAGGCTGGCTTCCGAGATCTGAAGGAACACCCCTTCGCCGAGTACTTCGGTCGCGGGGAGCCAGTCGGTGTTCAGGCCGAGCGGTGCGGACTCGACGGCGAGGTCGTATTCGCCCTGGAGGTCCGGCGTCGACGGCTCCAGTCGGGTGAACCCGATCTGTGCGCGGACTTCTCGGAGCTTCGAGGCGAGCACGATGCGCGCGACATGTGGCAGCGGGTCCCCCACCGCGAGCTGGCGCGCGAAGAACTCCTCGGGCCCGGGACGTTCGCCAGGCTCTTCGACCGGCTGCGCCACGAACTGTTTGAACTCCGCGGTGCGCAGCGGCTCCCGCGCTGTGGCAGCGCCGGCGATTTTCGCCTGCACCGCGCGCAGCACGGTGTCGTCGTCCCATCCTTCGAGCGCGCGGCCGATGTCCGGAATCGTGCGGAACGCGGGAAGGCTCACGTCCGTCGCAGCCTGCAACGTGGCCCAATGCACGCCGAGGACGTCGTCCAGATCCTTGCCCGGTTCCGGCACGGTCAACGCGCTGACCACCTGCGAGAAGTACGAGTTGCTCGCGGTGCGGACGAGCAGCCGCAGCCACTCCTCGCACTTCTCGTCTGCATCTCCGCCAAGCCAGGGACGGTGCCCCTTGCACTTGAAGAGCCCTTGGTCCTTGTTGGCGCTCGGCAGCGCGACCACCAACTGTTGAGGCGGCCCTTTGCAGGTCAGGCACCGCACGGTGATCTCGCTGAAGTCGCCGGTCGCGCCCTCCTCGAGTACGAGCTGGCTCGCCCGGCATTCGGCCCCGTGCATGTGGGCAAACGAGTCCCACTCCCACTCTTGGCAATGTCCCTTGCGGCACGCGCCCAGGAACCGAACCGGCACGCACTCCATCCGCAGCGACTTCCCGGTGCCGCAGTCGTGCCAATAGCGCCCGTCGACCGGACGCAGTTCGCTCTTCCACAGGAGCCGCCGGCACCGCGGATTCTGGCAGACGAAGCGCTGCGGAAACTCGAGCACCCGTACACCGTTGTGTTTGCCGCTCTCGTCGCCGCCCGCCGGGGGCTGCTTGAATGGCTTCGACTCGCTCAGGGTGATGCCGGCCAATCGCATCCGGGCACTGAGCGCGTCGACCAACCTTGGCTCGTGCAGCACCGGCTCGGGCTCGTCGGTGGGGTAGGCCCAGTAGTCGAGACCCCCGATGAGCACTGCCTGGTCGACGAGGTCGACCATCGCGCCTGGGCCGAACGTGGTCACCATCTGACTGCGCCGGATGCGGCCGTGCGGGGGTTGTTGCTGGACCTTGCCGCCACGTCTCTTGCGCGTGCTCATGCGTCCGCTCCTTCGATTCGGTTCGCGCGTTCAAGCCACAGGTGCACTTCGGGTTCGACGTCGCGCATCGAGGTCGGTGCGACGAGTTCGCGCTCGAGGTGTACCTCGCCGTGTTCCACCTTCTCGAGCGGCATCGTGAGGAGCGGTCGTCCGAGACCGCGTCCCTTCTCGAAGCGCGAGTAGCAGCGCTCTGCTTCGCCGTGCACGAGCTTGATCCAGATGTCGATCAACTGCCGCGCCCGCTTTCGGAGCGCCTGCACGAGCCGCTCTTCTTCCTCGGTGCCGAGCCGCTGGTGGGCGCGGGCTCGCTCCGTGATCGCTTCGACGGCCCGCTCGGCCGCCTCGCGGTGTGCTTCGATGTACCGCGCGCCGATCGCGGGCGTGAGTGCGTCGTCGCCGAGGCGGGTCATCGCGAAGAGCGTGCCGACCAGTCCACGTTCGATCGCCCGCGCCGAGAAGGGCGTGAGGCTGGTCGCTTCGACGAAGCGGTAGAAGCTCGCGTGGTAGGCCGTGAAACGTTCGTAGTGGGAGCGGTCCCGCGGTTTGCTGACGTTGAAACACGTGAGCACGAGCCCAGGGAACTGGCGGCCGACCCGGCTCGACGCCTGGATGTACTCGGCGGTCGACTTTGGCTGCCCGGCGACGACCATCAGTCCGAGGCGGTCGATGTCGACGCCGACGGAGATCATGTTGGACGCGAGCACGACGTCAACGTGCTTCGGGTCACTGTGCGGTTGGTCGAGCCGGTCCTTCGCCTCTTTGATCTTGCCCGTCGTCTCGCGTGACGTGAGTTCCACCGGCTCCGCCTGGATCGCGCGCGTCGACATGTGCGGGTGGCTGCCTTGGAAGTCGCGGGGGACCTTCTCTTCGATCTTCGCACACCGGCCGCGCACGTCGTCTTCCACCAGGCGCCGCATGCCGCCGAGGACCCGGAGCGCGTTGAAGTAGCCGGCCAAGGTCATGTACGGGTCCGCCGCCGCACCGCGCATCTCGTACTGCTTCTGTCCGCCGGCAAGCGCCGCGGTGTAGGTCCGCGCGAGCACGCCCTTCATCGAACGAGACGCCGCGGCGACGCCCAGGTAGAGGCGCCCCGGCAACACGTTTCCGTCGGCGTCGACATCGAGTTCCGCGAAGTAGCTCTCGCCGTCGTCGATGCCCGGCGGCGGAAAGACGTTCACCCCGTCGCGCGCGAAGAGCGCATGGATCTGCTCGCGCGCCCGGCGCACTGTGGCCGTCGACGCCAGGATCTTCGGACGCACGAGCACCCCGTCGCGTTCCTGCTGGCAGAGGAAGTCGATCGCGGTCTCGTAGAGGCCCACCATCGTGCCGAGCGGTCCACTGATGAGGTGCAGCTCGTCCTGGACGATGAGTTCGGGCGGAGGCAGCCCACCCGTCAGAAGCGTCGCGCCTTTGGTGCTGCCGTCCGCCGCGCCGACGAACCGGCTCGCGATCTCTTCTCCGCCGCCGTCGACCGGCCAGGCCGTGTCGACCCGGGCGCTCACCCGCCCGAAGAGTTTCGCGGTCTCACCGCGCCACGGAAGCATCGCGAACTTGTCGACGGTCCCGACGACGAACGAAGGCAACTCGGCGTAAATCTGCTCATCCACAAAGAGCACCGGCATGCCGAGCGGTGAGCGTCGAAAGTTGAATGGACAATCCCTCCCCAGACAGCCGGCGTAGATCGCCTCGGTCTTCTTCGCGTCGGGCCGCAGGCTGAAGCTGCGCTTCCCGATCGCGGTTCGACACCACGGGCACTCAGGCAGCGGGAACGGGCTCTCCGGGTTCTTCGCGGTGCTCTTCCCGTAGTCGGCGACCTGCTTCTTGAGCGCGCCGAGGGTGTTGGCGGTGGCACTGAGCCCGACCCACAACCCGACGGTGAAGCGCTCTCGTCCGAGCAACTCGGGCTGCTCTCGGCGGAGCAGTTCCAGCGCGCAGATCAGCGTCGCCGCGCGGCCGAGCTGGTCGAGCGTGAGCAGGCGCAGCGTGTAGCGGAGGATCACCGCCACCCCGAGCCCGCGGTCGGGCCGCGATTGGCCGCGCATGCGCCGGAGCAAGAGCGTCATCGCGATGACGCCAAGGTACGCCTCGGTCTTGCCACCACCGGTGGGGAAGAAGATCAGTTCGACTTCCTTCCGGTCCGGGTGCGCCGGGTCCGCGAGCCCGTCGAGGTTCAAGAGCATGAACGCGAGCTGGAAGAGCCGCCACGAAGGCACGGCTCCGCGTTCGTAGCGTTCGGGCGAGCGCTTGCGCGCAGACTCCGCCATCGCGCGGTTGGCGAGCCGGAATACCTCGAGCAACTCCGGGTCGGTCGCGAGGCGCTCGACGCCGCGCACGATGCGTTGCCGGGCGCGCTCGGCTCGGAACATGAGCTCGTCCCGCGTTCCGCGCCGAGCCTTGCTGTCGATGCCGTCGGTGCGTTTCGACTGCGCGGCGATCCACGCGGCGTAGTCGTCGGCGATGGGCCCGAGCCGGTCCCGGACATCCTCGCTCTGAAGCTGCGCCAGCTCGTCCATCGAGACGGTGCTGCCCTCGGGTGGTTTGCGGGCCCGCACCCGCGCGACCTCGTGCCGCGGCATCCAGGTCGTGCGCACCGTCGTCACCCGCGCGTGGCTGTCGGTCGGTGCGTCCACCGAGACGCCGTGGCCGACGGCGAACTCGGCCCGCCCGCGGAACTGAAGATCCGCGATCAGGTCGTCGGTCTCGCTGCTCGTCTCGCCGTGCCGGTCCGGGCGCGGCACGAAGCCGGGTTCGAAGCGCACCTCCATCTCCACTTGGAAGACGAAGCTCTTGTCCTGTTCGCCCCGACCACCGGGCGTCCGGCGGTTCACGACGAAGAGCGCGAGCGCGCGGGCTCCGTCGGGAAGTCCAGGTGCTTCGGCGGGCTCGATCTGTCCCACCAGCCACAGACCCGGCGCGCCCTCCACCGGCACACCCCCGGTCGCGAGGTCTGCCTTCGAGAGTGTGACGGTGGTCCAGTCGGACTCGACCGCCTTTCGTCGCCAGAGCGTCTTCTTCCTCGGCTTGCCGCTCGGCGTCGTGCCTTCGAAGACCACCTCGGGTTCGTACTCCCCGAACCGCACCCTGGCTTCGATCGTCTGGCCGTCCGCCGGCAGGATCACACTCATCCCGATCGACGCGGGGAACCGGCGCTTCTGTTTGGGCTGCTGCGCGGGCCCACTCGGTTCTTCGAACGACTCGTCCAGGTGGGTCTCGTCCTCCTCGGCCGTCGGGTCGTCGGTCTCCCGGGCGAGTTCCGGCGCCAGGAAGCCGGTCAGGTACCAGCGGGAGGGCGCGAGCGGCAGCAGCTCTTCGCCCGTGTCCGTGAACGGGCCGATGAGGTCCGCTTCCAGTCCGCGCACGATAGCGGCACGCGCGGCGAGGGCTTCGGACAAGTCCACGCCGCCCGACGGCGCTTTGCGTTCGGTGAACGTTCCCTCGAAGGCCTTCACCACCCGCGATGCGATGGCGTCCGACATCGTGTCCGCGCCGATCGCGTCGGCTGCGGCGTCCAGATCCAGCCCGGCCACCAGCGCCCGCAGGAACGCATCGCTCACGTCGTGTACGGCAGCCCAGTCGGCGGTGGCGCTGCCCTCCTTGATGCCGCGGTTGAGCTTCGAGGCGAGCGCGACGTCGTCGCACTGCGCGGGGAGTTGCATGGTCTCGGTCATGACTTGTTCCACAGCTTCCGGTCGAAGCCCTCGAAGAGCGAGACGCCGCGACGCTCCTTGGGCAGCACCACCATCAGCGCGCGCATGGCGCGGGTCATCGCCACGTACATGGTGCGGCGCTCCCGCTCGACCAGCTCCTGGCGTTGGTCGGCGTCTACTCGGGTCCACAGCGCGGGGAAGTTCTCGTCCCCGAGCCCAGCGATCACCACCACCGGGAACTCCAGCCCCTTCGCCGACTTCAGCGTCATCACCTTCACGCCGGCGCTGCTCAGATCGAGATCGTCGGCGTCCACCGCGAGCGCGGCGATGCCGGCACCCTCGAGCCCCTCGGTGATGCGCTGCACCTGCTTGCGGGTGGGACACAGCACCGCGGCCGACCCGGTCCCGAGCCGAAGCGCGCGGGTGGCGCCCCGCACGAACCGCGCGACGAGCGCCACCTCGTCTCGTTGCACGACGCTGCGGACCACGGGCACCGGCCCGCGGTGCAGGTACGTGCCCGCCTTGCCGCCCTGGCCATCCTCCCGGTCGAGCGCCGCGCTGCCGCCATCGAGGTAACTCTCGCCGGCCTCCGCGTTCTCGCGCGTCGAGCGGTGGTTGGCCCGCAGCACCCCGGTCCGGCCGACGAAGCGCAGGTCCTCGTGCACGTCGGCCCACCGGAACCCGGCGCCGTAGATCGACTGGTTCGCATCCGCGGTCAGAAAGAGCCGCGAGGGATCCTTCGCCAGGCCGACCAGCATGCGCAGCGCGCTCGGCTGCAAGTCTTGGGCTTCGTCGACGACCACCGCGTCGTACGGCGTGACGGCTTTCGAGTCGCCCTCAGCCGCCTGCGTGAGCTCCGCGGCCCGGGCCCGCAGCCGCTCCCACGTGGTCTTGCCGCTCGCATCCACGAGCCGCACGAACGCTTCCCGCACCGCCCACACCGCCTTGCGCTGCGTCTTGGCGAGCGGCAGCCGGCGGCCTGCACGCGAGGTCTCCAGGTAGGCGTCGAAGTCGGCAAGCGCCCGCGCTTCGATCACCCCGAGCACCTCTTCCATCAAGTAATCGGTGCCGGTGCGCTCCAGCGTCTTGCGCTGGGCCGCGACCTGGAGCGCGTTGCCCTCGAACTTCGCGTCGCGCATCGCTTGTTCGAAGAGCCCGCATTGCTCCTTGAAGGTGGCCACCGTCTGGTTGCCGTCCGCGCGCCGCACGATGCCCGCGGCGACGCTGTCCGCGGTGCTGACCTCGACCAGCTTTGCGTCTTCGCCGAGCAGCTGCTCGAGCAGCTGCTCGCTCACCCGGGTGAGCGCGCGGGTGTAGGTGGTGAAGAGGATGCGCGGCTTCGGCACGCCAGCCGCACGCAGCTTCTGCACGAACACCTTCACCCGGTGCAGCGCCACGGTCGACTTGCCGGTGCCGGGCCCGCCCTTGAGCAGCGTCGGCCCTTTGGCATCGGCCGCCCAATGCACGAACTTCTCCTGCTCCGGGTCGAGCCGCAGCAAGAAGCCGAGCAGCTCTCCTTCGCGGTAGCGCAAGAGATCGTCGGCGGCAGGCACCAAGAGGTCCGGCTGGGCGAGGAGCTCCTCGACGGGCCGCCCGACGAGCCCGTCGACCACGGCGAGCCGGTGCTGTTCGGGCACGGCGTCGCAATCCAGCAGCGCCTCTTCGGAGTCGCACGCGGTGAGCGCCGCCCAGAACGCCTCTGGCACCCGCAGCGCGGCGAGCAGCTCTTCGGTGATCGGGCGCGGCAGCGCGGTGCTCTCGCTGGCGGGCACCTCGAGGAACGGCGGCGGCACCGACGCGGGCTTCGCTTTCGCGTCGGGTGCTTCCGGCAGGTCCGCATCGGGGCCGGCGCCTTGGTGTTCGGGGGCGGGCAGCCCGGAGTACGTGGCGTGGTCGTCCTCGCGCGGGCGGATGTCGAGCACGGAGACGTGGGTGTCGTCGAACACGTACATGACCCGGAACCCATGCACCTTGCACCGGAAGAGCCCCTTCGCGTGCTTGAGCTTGCGCTTCTGCGATCCATTCGGCGTGGGGTCCTCGCACAGGGCATCGAGGCCGCGCAGGACGCGGGGCAGGTCGTTCTTCGGCACGTTGGCCGAAAGCGCATGAAACGCGGCAGGCTTGAACGAAAGCTTCCAGCTCATGACGGCATCCCCACGGTGCGAGGGAGGCTACCGCATCCGACAACAACCCCGTGATGACGAATTTTGTGGCCGAGCGTTTCTCGAGAACAGAACGCCGATTGCATCCGGAGATTGGCTCGGCATAGGCTGGTCTCATGTCACGAAGTCTTTTGCCTTTGTTCTTGCTCTGCCTCGTGGCCTGCGGGGACGACGACCACATGGACGCGGGGCCCTCGGACTCGGGCGTCGATGTGGGGGTTGGTCTGGATGGGGGCATGGACGCCGCCGATGTGTGCGGCGGCTGCAGCGGTGACTCGTACTGCGATTCCGACGCTCGAGTCTGCGTCGAGTGTCTCTCCGACGACCACTGCTTGGGTGAGACGTGTTCCTCAACGGGTGAGTGCGTGGAATGCGTGGCCCACGCCGACTGTGCGCCGGCGGAGCACTGCGCTTCGAACAGCTGCATGGAAGACGTCTGCGTCCCGGACGCACGCACTTGTGTCGACCCGGAAACCGTCGCCGAGTGTGACGCCGACGGGGCCACTGAGACGTTGGTGGACTGCGCTGCGGGCAGCACCTGCATGGGCGGCGACTGTCAGGTGGAGCCGTGGATCACCGAGTACGGGATTGCGTCCGAGCAGGTCCTCGCGGGTGTGTCGGTCGACGATGGGTTCGTCGCGCTTGGGCGCAGTCGCAGCCTGGACGGAAGCGAAGCGTTCGTGGCGGGGTTCGACTTCGCGGGGTCTGAGCGATGGGCGACGACGGTCGGAAACCCGGAGCCCCGCGGGGCGCTGCTTCGGTGCGCGGTGCGTTCGGACGACGACATCCTCGTGGTCGGGTCGGTGGCCGGGAGTCCGCTGGCGGCTCGGCTCGACTCGGATGGAGCCCTGCTGTGGACGAAGCAGTTCACGACGGAGGGCGCGGGCTTCATCGCCTGTGCTTCAGACGGTGCGGGCGGCATGCTGCTGGCCGGGTCGAGGATGGACCCGGACACGCGGGTCCTGAACGCGTCCGTCGCACGCATGTCAGGAGACGGGGTCATCCAGTGGCTCCGGGAGTTCGGCACCGACGCGCAGGAAGCCGCTTACACGGTGATGCTCGATTCGAGCGGCGGGGTGTTGGTGGGCGGCCACTCCGGTCCGATATCGGACCACTCGCCGATGGTCGCTCGGTTCTCAATCGAGGGCGGCTTCGAATGGGGACGCATCTACGCCCCCGTGGACGCGCAAGTGACCTGGCTGCTGGAGGCCGGGGAAGATGTGGTCGCGGTGTTGAATGGGCCGGTGACACGGTCGGGCTACTTGAGACTCGCGCCCGATGGCGCGGTGCGGGTGGGCGTGGCGATCGAGCCGACCGACACGGGCGTCGATCTGCGGGCGGTGCGCGCGATGGAGATCGGCGACGAGCTGGTGGTACTGGCGGAGCGCGAGATTGTGCGGATGCCTTCTCGGCCGGTGGCGATTCGTTTCTCGAGCGCCGACGCCCTGACGTCGACGAGACTCTTCGCGCCAGGCGACGTGGACTCGAACACCTTCGTCCCGACCGCGGACCGCACCTACGTGCTGAGCACGGTCCTGGAGGGCGACCGCGCGCTGCGCTTCTCTGCCCTGTCCCACCCAGGCCTGGACAGCTGCAGCGCTGGCACCGACGAGCTGCCAGTGCGTACGGGGTCGATTGAACGGACGAGCACCGAAGCGGAGTTCACGGTCCGGCCGATCATTGCGGCGGACACGCTGTCGTTCGGCGGCCGGGAGGTCTCGATGGCAGAACGAACCAGCTGTCCCTGACAGACCCGCTCGTTGCCCACCTGACGTTTTGAGAGAACGGGTGTTGTTGTTCTCGCGGGCGGGGCTCTCCTGCTTGGTGGTGGTTCGCGTTGGCTCTTGGTTCTTTTGAGGGGAGGAACGCAAGAGTTGGGGGATTGGGGGAGAGAAGTCAGGGATGCTGCGAGCGCTTCGTGCTTCTGAGCGGTGTCTTGGTAGGGGACGACAGTGGACGGCCGTCTGCAGTTCGTTGTCCTGCGACGGAACTCCCCCACACTCGTTCGAACTCCTGCGTTCCTCTCCCGAAATTGAACGGGCGTTGACGGGTCACGCGATGGCCTGCAGGAGAGTGCACGTGTACGTCGACAGCGGTGCCGCTACGGAACTGCGTTTCCATTTCGCCGGAGGCGGTCGATCCACGTGAGCGCCTCGGGCAGCGTCATTCCGCTCGCAATGGCACCCGCGAGTGCATAGGCGATTTCGTCCGCGAGGCAGGTTGCGAATGTCAGCGGGTCATCCGAGTTGATAGTGAGCTTCAGCTGCTCGTTCTCTTCCAGATACATCGGGTGGTCTTCGAGCGCATTGTAGTCTCCGACCAGGAGATTGCTGGACGGACAGCACTCGATGAAGGCACCCATGTCGATCGCCTTTCGACGGACCGCGTCCCGTGCGGCTTGCGAGACCTCTCTCTCGCTTGAGTTCCAGACAACCTCGACGGGTTGTTGACCAAGGAGAGTCTTTCGACGGTTGCCCAAGAACTGACTCAGCGGATCCTCGTAGCGGTATGGCTTCCGCCCATGCAGGGCGAAGGTCTCGTCCGGGCTCGTGAACCGATCAAGTAGAACACGGGCTTGAGGGAGCGGCGTCGAACCGAGTTCCATCTCGTCCAGAAGCAGACGCATCTCATGTTCGACCGCACGCTTGCGGCCGTCCCCCCGTCGGATCCGCATGTCCCACGCCAGGTGTTCTTCCCACCGCAAGTCACACAGCCGCTCGAAGCGGGGCTGCAGGAGCCTTCCTTCACGGCTGCGTTCACGTGACTCGAGAAGTGCAAGGCCGTGCCCAATGCGGGCCCTGAGTCCGTAGTGTGATGCCAGCATCAAGACACGATCGACGCGTCTCAGACCCTCCAAGGGTGAGCGATAGTCCTCGCCGGCATGGAGTGACAGTGCGGGCGGATGCCTTGACCTGGATGCGCTAGCTAGTGCGCAGTGGAGGACCGCATTCTCGATACCGGTCGGTACGCTGAGTTCATCGTTGGCACAATCGACTGCAGAGAACGAGGGTCCGGGTCGACGTATCAGGCGGGCGACGGTCGTCGCGGACCCTCGGTTCTCCTCCAGCCAATCGCGATGCCATGGAGTCTTGCGTGAGTCGGCGCGGAGAAAATGCACGGCGAACCTCACGCGTGTACCTACCTCGTGGGCGAGTCGGTGTGTCTCAAGGATCTTCCTCAAGGCACGACGTGGGGTCGAACGCGTTTCCACATGTTGCGCCCGCAGATGTGACTCGGTGAGGCGAAGTGCTCGTCGTTGGCGATGGTCTTCGATGCCCTTGGTGAGTGTGTCCAGCCTGCGGTAGTGACGATCGAACCAACCCAGGCCTTGGACACCCGGCTGCTGCACAACGTATCGGTAGAGCCAGCAGTACACCCGCAGGTACTGCAACGAGTACACGCATGAGGAGTGCAGTGCCTTGTGGAGCACCTCGCACTCGGCGGATGGACTTGGCTGGCCGAGGGCTACGGAGGCGGGGTCAGTCGGGCAGCCACCACGTCTGTGCACCCTGACTCCACGAGACAGCAGTCGATAGTCTCCGAGTGGCTGTCTGGTCGCTCCAAGCCAGGTCGCGTCGAGAGCGTTCCAGGCCCGTCTCTCACCCACGCTTGCCGGCTTGTGATTGAAGCCAACCAAACGCATGCGAACGGCGGCAGCTTGATAGAGGAGTCGCTCGACCCCGGTGGGTGAGCCCATCGGAATAGCCTTGTCCTCCGGCATGCTCGCGAGACTCAACGTGCCCTGATACGCATCCAGCATGAGGCCGGTCCACAGTTCGCTGTACTCCGCAGCTCCGCCCTGATGGAGGTGGTTCTCGCTCCACCGGCGCGAGAGCGGGCCGATCGCAGACAGGAGGTCAGGGCGGCGTAACTCGGTCGGCGTCGTCTGTGCGACCGCAAGCAACAGCACTTCCCATGGCAACGCGAGTGTCGCCCAACGGTAGTTTCGTATCGTGCGCCACCACGGAGCGCCCCCGGTCTGCAGTTCCCCGTTCGCTGAGAGCAATGAGTCCGCATAGCGCTTGAGCACCGTGCGAGGTGTCGCTCTTCCCTTCTTGGCTGCGAACCAGGCACCGTCGCGAATCGACTCAAGCTCTCGCAGTGAACGACCCCGCCCATGTTCGCGCAGACGCCGCCTCGTTGCCTTTGCGACCGGGATTGCGTCCCTGGCAACACCCCGCTGCCAGTCCCCCAACTGTCGTAGGCATAGACGGAAGGCCAATGGTTCACACAGGGGGGCGGCCACCGCGTACGCATGTAGTGCTTCGTGAGGCCTCCGTTCCACTACGCCTGCTCAGCAAGCGCCCGGACAATTTCCCGGTCGCCGTGGGCCGAGTCGATCTCGGCCAACAGTCGAGGAACCTGGTCCGCTTCCTCGGCATGAACCCGTCGAATGCGCTCCGCCCGAATCGCTTCCAACACGCCAGGTTCAGGTGGATCGCACTTTCCGAAGATCGCGTTCGATATTTCAGTGGAAAGACCATATTCGGGACAGCATAGTAGAGGCACGCCAACCACAATAAAGTGCTTGTGAAGAGACGCTCTTGCCCCGCCCGCGTTCAGCATTCCAGTGTACCCGAACCGCAGCTCCTCCACCTGCTCTTCAGGTGTCCGGAAGTCGTGGTCCGGACGATGGGATGAGCGTGACTGCCCAATACGCTGGATAGATTGGAGCGCATCCACTGCCATGAGATCCAGTATCTGCTCAGGGTCCACGTTCGGTCGCTCATCCAGCCAGCTGGAGACCAGTTGGTTCCATACCAATACGAGGGTCTCACGGTCGATGGGGGCCATGTAGGCTGGCGCGGGCCAGGTCACAGTCACTCCGCCTGAGACGTGTACCCCCAGATCGCCGAGGGCCGGGGGTGGAGACTTTGTCTGGTCTGTGCTGTCAACGTGCACGTCTCGAATGATCCGAAGCAGCACGCTTTGCACAGTGTCGAGGCCAAACACCTGACCCGCAATGTCGAGGGGTGCAATCTGTGCGTGCGGGAGCAGGGGGCGACCAATGCTAGACACCACGGGTTCCGGGAACTCGTTCCCATTGGATGTCTCAAGCCGCCCCCCCCGGAGTCGGGCAAGCCATGAACCTGGCCCTCCGAGGAAGGGGGCACCCACAGCCTCCCACAGCTGGTGCAGCTGCACGTATGCGGCACCGCGACCCCGCCTTAGCCGGGGAATCTCCCGTTCGAGCACCAGGGAGTGGGTTCGAGCCTGACCGCCAGTCCGACGAGCGTCGAGAATTTCAAGCACCCGCGACTCAGTGAAATAGAGCTGCAGGGGTCGCTGCTTCCCATTCGCCCAGCCGGGCATAATCTCCAGGCCCTTATAGTCTTCCGGCATTGCCTCAAGGAAACGTCGCACCTCCTCGCCACGCACACCACCGACCGGAATTCGAAACCATGCGACTGAGTTCAATACATCATCGACTTCTCCATCGTCGGGTCCATCGATGTGCTCAAGCCACCCGACCGCCGAGTACGATCCGAGATCAATCTTCGAGAGTCGCCTCCGCCGGAGAGCGACTCCGGCACGAAGAACCCGTTCGAACCGGGTACCGCAGAGGACGCGAATGTCATCAAAAAGTGCGTTGGCAGCTTCTGCTTCCAAGCCAGACTCTGGCAGTGTTGCCATTAGTCCCACTAGTAGTGCGTCGGCATCATGTTGCCGGGGTTGGACCCCTTCTCTGGCGATGAGTTCTCGCCACAGAAAGCTCAACGGCCTTCCGATTTCCTTGGTGTTCGTCGTGAGCTCGTCGATCATTTCTGCTGAATCATCGTTCAGCATGCACATCAATATGCCCTGCATGCGCGGAAGTGGGTCGGCAGCAGAGCGAAGAACCATTTGAATGCGGATGAGAGTTTTAGTCCAGATTTCACGAAAAGTAATTGGGAGCCATAGGTCGTCAGATGTCGGGCATAAGTGACCTGGAACACGCAACGACACGAGGCCGCCGCCCCCGTCGAGCTGGTGCTCGCCGACAAGGGGCATGAAGACAAGTATCGACAATTGAAATGCGGCGGCGGCCATCTGCGCGTCCTCGTCGCGTTCCACGAGCTCTGGCCACCGTTCGCCATCTCGAAGTCTAATAAAGCCGCTATGTACTGCGGGTATCCGAAAGCCAGGTTCGAACACTTGTGGCATGAAGCGTACCCGCTCTCCGCTACTGTGGACGGCCAACCCGGGCCCCACGGATGCCGCAGTTTCCGCATCCTCCGGGATGGCGTACCGAGAGTGGGCGTTCCGGAACAGCTCCTCAACGAAGTCCTCTATCCCGAGCCCCTCCCTGCGGCGGCCAATTTTTCCTAGCGCTTCGGCCAGCTGATTGAGGTGACGGTGATAGCGTGGGAGCGCAGCCTGTACTGTCGCCGAATGAGACTTGATGAAGAACTTCAGGCGTTCAGCGACCGATGTCTCCTGCTCCTCCAGGAGGGTGAGCAGTCTCTCAGTTCGCTCGCGCTCAGGAACCGGCTGGCGTTCAACGATATGACTGGGCGGGAAGACTTTTGCGAAAAGGTCTCGGGCGAGGACTCGTGGGTCGATGTGCCCGCGGATCGCACGCGGGGGTGAGGTCATCGGCGGAACTGCGAGGGCAGCGGTGAAGTGGCCAATGAGACTCGCCATGAAGAGGTTCTCGTCCCCCGCCAACAGGAACGCAACGTTCGGGTGCCACAGAACTCTTGTCATGTGAAGGAGCTCGGCGCAGCGGTCGGGCTGCATGTCCGCATCGTCTACAGCGACGATGAACAGCGGCTGGGTGTCCTCTCGTCCGGGCGCGGCGCGCTGCCAAGTGAGTACGAGTCTGTCCACGAAGGACCGGTGACTGTGCGCATGCTCGAGCGCGCTTTCGGCGGCGTTCTCGAGCACCCAGACGTACTCACTCGGATCCATCTCCGACCGCCTGGATGCGAGGTTGTTGCGCCATCCGCGACCAACAGCCTCCAAGACGCGCTTCCAGTCTTCGTCGAGTGCTCTGTCGTCTTCGGTCCAACGGTCGGCATCGGGTGGTGTGGCGGCCCTCCGGAGAGCCGCCAAGGTCTGAATGGCAAGAGGTACGTCGGTTGCAAGCCGCTCCATGTCAATGAGGCAGACGGGGGTGAGTTCTGAATGCCTCGGTTGGTCACTTCCCTTGGGGTAGAATGTGCCACAGCAAGTCAGGGCATCGAGCAGCAGCGTGGTCTTGCCGCTTCCTCGGGGGCCATCGATGAGAAGCGCCTTGGCTGTGCGAAAACGGTCTATCGAGTTCGGAAGGCGATCCCCTTTCCTACGGGCGCTAGCCTCGTCGAGCGCTGCGGTTCGCATTCCTTCCAGCCGCTGCAGAAGGTCGTCCAGCTCCTCCTCTTCTGCGGGCCGGTTCTCCAGGTCGATGAGTACATGCGCCATTACTTCTCCGAGTTCCTGCCTGCGGTTGTCTTCTCCGCCTTCGCTCGGGAGGCGTTTAGTTGGAAGAGGAGGTCTATGGTTTGGTCTTGGAAGCGGGCTAGTTGGCGCTTCCAGTTGGCTTCGGGTTCGGGGCCGGGGGTTTCGGGGCAGAAGGGGGGGACCTCTATGGCCGTCCAGCGGGGGTCTTGGCCGTTGACCAGTTCTGCGTCTTCGATGGGGGCGGTGCTGGTGGCGTAGGCCTGCAGGACCGCTTCATCGAGGGCGACGTGGAGGGCGCGGAGCTCGAGGAGGCGGGGCTCCAGTTCGGCAGGGTCCTTGAGCAGGTTGTAGGCGGTGGTCAGGCCCTGCTGGGTGTCCACCATGTACTTCGCCCGCGCTTCGTAGAGCCGCTCGCCGATCGTCTCGAGCGCGGGGAGTACGGTGCGGGGGTCCGGCTCCGGGAACGGGAAGGTCTCGAAGCAGTCGCTCGCCGCGTAGCGGAGTCGGTCTTCAAGCGAGGACGAGAGCAAGCGCGCCCAGCCCTCGTGGATGCGCGACTGGAGGGTCGCAAAGGAGGCGTAGGCGGGGAGGGGGTAAGCGTAGAGAGCGTGGCCGAAGATGCGGTCGGTGGGTTGGAACGCGAACACCAGGTGCTTGCTGACCTGGGAGTTGACGAGGCAACGGCTGCCTGAGGCGATTGCTTCGAAGAGCGCAGGGGTCCAGCGCCCGAACTGCCACCAGTACTGCTTTCGACGACGACCATCTGGATTGTCCTTCAGACGATCTCGATCGGGCTTCACCTTTGTGCGAACGATCTCGATGAGGTCCGGCCACGCCTCCGCCTGCTCAAGTGACATTTGTCCGAAGCTGATCACGAATCGGTCGTGTGACTGAGTGGGGCTGGTGTTGACCTCTTTTCCGCCCAGGTAGGGGAAGATGCGTTCGGCGTTCCGTGGGTTCTTGGCGACGAGCGCATCGCGGTCTTCGGGGGTGAGAACGAACCCCTGTCCGTAGACTTTCGACCCGAGGAAGCTGACGCCCGAGCAAGCATCGAGATGACTCGCATCATCCCGCTCGGCACCGCCTCGAAGTCGGGAGTTGATCTCTCCTACGGACTGACCAGCCAACGTGCGCTGGCCAGGGCGTGTGCGCCCGAATGAGAGATGCACCTCGGCCACCATCACCGCGGCGTCCCCGGGCCACGTCCTCGTAGGGGTGGCCGCGTAGATGACGCCGCTTCGCCGACAAAGCCACTGCAAGCCGGTCGAGCGGGTGTCGCCTTGAGCAATCGTGTTGGTTGCGATGAAGCCCAACGTGCCGTGCGCTCCGAGGAGGAGATGCGCAGTGCGGAAGAAGTGGGCGCAGAGGTCGGCATTGCCGTGAGAGTTGATGTGGGTCGCGAGCAACCAATCTCGGAACTCGTCACCCATTGCGGTGGAGATGCCCGATCCGCCCATGAACGGAGGGTTCCCCACGAACGCATCCATGTACGCCTCGCCATCGGTCGCCCACATCGCCAGCGGGTCGGCTCGTTCGCTCCAGAAGACTTCCGGGTACTCGAGCATCCAGTGGAACACTGGTAGCCGGGCGCGGATCTCGGCTTGGAGCTGTCGCAGCTCCCCGCCCGCCTCTTCGTCGCCGGCCAGCCAGCGCTGGACGAGCGTGCGGCGGCGCTCCTTCTCTTTCTCGCGGGCCTTCTTCTTTTTCTCCGCGAAGAACGCGCCGACGATCACGTCGCCGATGAGCCGCACCCGGTCGAGCGCGTCGGCGGCTTGGAAGACGAGCTGCTCCTTCTCTGACTGCGCGTCCGGGCTCGGGTCTTTCGCGAGCTCCAGGATGCGCTGGCGGATCGGGATGGCTTCGCCGAGGGCCACGTCGAGTTCCCTGTGGCTCAGGTCCAGCTGGGCGCCCTTCTTGTCGAGGCCCTTCAGTTCAGACTCCGGCTCCCAGGTGAAGTTGCGGATCTGTTCGAAGCTCAGCCCGACGAGGGAGTCGCCGTGGCGCAGGGCGTGGTCGAGGAAGGTGAAGGGGCGGTCGCGGGCCAGGGTGAAGAGCCAGAGCGAGAGTTTGGCCAGCTCGACGGCGGCGTCGTTCTTGTCCACGCCGTAGAGGCAGCGCTGCGCGACGAGGCGCCGGGCGTAGAGGACCGGGTCTTCGTTCGGTGCGTCTTTGGCGACCTGTTCGAGCGCGCCTTCGCGGGTCCACGCGGCAACGAGTTGGTCGCCGAGGTAATCGCAGGCGGCGACGAGGAACGCCCCGCTGCCCATGGCGGGGTCGCAGACCTTCAGCTCGAGGAGCTGGTCCGCGGTGGGGGCGTCGCCCATAGCGCGCAGGAGCGGTTCGAGGGTGCGTTCGACGATGGGCGCGCTGAGCGAGCGCGGGGTGTAGTGGCTGCTCGTGCGCCGGCGTTCTTCGCCCGGCTGGAGCACGAGCCGGCCGGCAGCGGCGAGCGCCTTGCCGCGCTGCGACTTCTTGCGGACGGCGGCCATGTCGGAGAGTGCGTCGAGCATCAACGCGTGGCGGCGTGCGTCGGCGGTGGCCGAGCCAGTGGCGGCGTCGTCGGTCGAAACCGGTGCCGCGTGGCCGAGCGCTTCGAACTCGGTGAGCGTTTGTTCGTCCGAGAGCTTGTCGATGGCTTTGAAGCGTGCGGCGAGCTTCTTAGCGTTGGCGCCGGTGAGGCCAATCTCTTTCTTGAGCCACTTCTCACGCTGGGCGGGTTTCTGCTCGAGGACTTCGTCGACGGTGAGCCAGGGCGGGCTGCCTTTGGCGACGCGGACCCGGACGGCGGGGGCTTCGCACCGGTGCACGTGGAAGCCCATGAGCGCTTCGTAGACGCTGCCGATCTGCTCGACGTCGAGGGCCTTGTAGCTGAGGCGCTGGCCTTCGAAGACGATGAGTTTCTCGAGGACCCGGAAGACGGTGCCGTCGTCCATGGTGGGGACGTTGATGGCGGCTTGTTGTTCGGGGCGGCGGAGCGGGGAGGCACCGACGACGACACCTTCGAGGAAGGGGAAGCGGTGGGGGTCGAAGAGGTCGCCGTGGCGCGCGGGCATGCGGAGGTCGCCGTGTTCGACGCCGGTGAAGACGGCGCGGAAGACGGCGAGGAGCTGGCCCCACGCGCCGAAGCGCAGCCCCATGGAGTCTGGGTGGGCGCCGGCGTCTTCTTGGAGGCGGGCGAAGAGCGCGAGCACGCTGAAGTGGTCGCGGTAGAGGGGGTGGTCGGTGGGGAGGAGGCCGCGGTCTTCGGCGAAGAGCAGGAAGACGAGGCGAAGCATGACGGTGAGCAGGCCGCGGTAGACGTGGTCGGCTTCGGTGGCGGCGTCGGTGACTTGGTGGTGGCTGACGACGGTGCGTTCGAGCGCGTCGGCGAAGACGGCGCCGTAGCCTTCGGGGTCGCGTTCGGCGGCGGCCTGGAAGCCGCTGAGCAGGATCTGGAGGGCGTCCATGACCTGTTCGGCGAGCTCGGTGGTGACGTTGGCTTGGCGTTCGCGGCTTTCGCGGAGCAGCGCGGTGAGGCCTTCGTCGGCGGGCAGGCTGAAGAAGCGTTCGGCGTGAAGGAGCGCGACGAGGGCGTCGAGGATGGGGCGGCCGCCGATCTCGGCGAGGTCGTCGAACCGGAAGGTGAGGTGTCCGGTGGACTCGCCGTGGGGGGCGTAGACGAGGCGGAGTTCGCGGCGGTTGGTGAGGAGTCCGACGGGGACGCGGAGGTGGCGGAGGAGGCGTTCGAACTTGGCGGTGGGCGGGTAGCGCCAGTGGCCGGTGACGTCTTCGGGTTTGTCGAGGTCGAGGCCGATGGCGGCGTCTCCGGCGCACTGTGGGTCGGCGAGGTCCCAGACGAGGAGTTCGTACGCCGCGCCGGCGCGCGCGGCGTCGGTGGCGTCGGTGCCGTCGGGGATGGGGGTGGGGGTGCGTTTGGGGAGCGCGAGGGTGGGCCGGAGGACCTGGTCGGCTTCGGGCACGTCGAGATGGAGCGCGGGCGGGAAGGTGCCGCCGAGTTGTTTGGCTTCTTGGCCGAGTGCTTTGCCGCCGGTGAGTTCGGGGCCGTGCCAGTCGGCGGGTTCGTAGGCGAGGAGGGTCTGGAAGAAGCGGAGGAGGTCGCGGATGGCGGGTTTGGTGGAGACGCCCTCTTCGATCTCACTGGGTGGGCAGACTTCGAGGAAGAGGCGCTGGAGTTCGGTCGGCGAGAGTTCGGGCCGGGGCACGTTCCGGTCGGCGAGGACGGGCGCAGAGAAGACGAGCCCCTCCACGGGCTGCGCCATCCCAAGCCAAGCCTCATGCCGGCGCTGCGCATCGGAGCTCATCGCGAGTCTTTCGAGAGTCGGGAGGAGGGCCAGAGCACCACGAGGCCGACAGGTTCGAGGCGGCGGAGCACGACGTCGTAGAGGGTCTTCAGCTGGTCGGGCTCGGACGCCTGCTCCTTCTGAATCTCGCCTACGCGACGGTCCATGTGCGCGATGTCCTTCTTGAGCTGGAGTTGCTCGCGCTTTCTAGTCTTGGTGTCGGCGAACGAGAGCGGTAGCTGCTCGAGTTCCTTCATGCGCTCCGCGACGTCCTTCTCTTGCGTTGCGAGAATCTCATGAAGGGCGGCTGCCTCTTGGAGACCACGTGCGGTGAGCGCGGTCTGGGCACGGTGGGCTTCGGCATCGGCGTCCTCACGCACCCGCGCCCACAGCCGCTCGAAGAGCACCGGTGCGGCATCGAGCACGCGGCGCTGCACGACCTCCGGGATCGGGTCGAGGCTCGGGCTGTCGGCGAGCACATCCTCCAGCATGGCGATGGCGTTGCGGTCCGCGGCGTCTTGGAAGGCAACGATCTCGTCGGCCTCTCCCTTCCACTCGCCGGCGGCGCTGAGGAGCCGGTCGTGCAGGCGGGCGGCGCCGTGGCCGAAGAGACTCAAGCGGCCAAACACGATGGCGCGCACGCGGTGGTCGCGTTCGTTCCGGAGGACCGTGACCCGGGAGAGGTCGTGGGCGCTGTACCCCTGGGCCAGGAGCCGGCCGAGAATACGCTTCACGAAGGGGTGGCTCAGATGCAGGTGGACCGCGTCGTCGTTCATCTTTGCGGGCGGATGGAAGACCACCGGGCGTGGCGGGCGCTGACGCCACTCCCACCACTCTTCGTCGCGCTGCTTCGGCACCCGCAACGAGTCGACGGTGCGTGACCAGGAGGAGGGCATCGGTGGCAGTTCGAACCGGCCCTTCGTGTCCTTCACAGGCACCAGCGCGGGCACGCCCGAGAGTTCGAGACCCACGTCCAGCGCTTCGCGCAGGTGCTCGCGCCGGAACTCCATCACCTTCGCAGAGCGGGAGAGGATCTCGCCGGCTTCTTCGATCTCCGCGGCGAGCGCGTCCTGCGTGCTGCGCTGGGCTTCGAGTTCCGCCTGCACGACGCTTTGATCGCCGGGTTCGCTCGCCGCATCGAGAGCGCCCACGGTGTCTTCGTCGATGCCCTCGGCCAGGGTGCGGTCGATGCGTTCCATGACAACCGCGCCGAGCGAGCCGAGCTCGCGGCGAATGACGTCGACCTTCTCCACCAAGCGCTGAAGCACCACGTCTTCGGCGCGGTCGGTGTAGCGGAAGTAGTGGCAGCGCACTTCGGGCGACGGCTGGAGCGTTCGGTCGATGCGGCCGTTGCGTTGTTCGAGGCGGCCCGGGTTCCACGGCACGTCGAAGTGGAAGAGGTCCGCGCAGTGCCCCTGGAGGTTGATGCCTTCGCGGGCGGCGTCGGTGGCGATGAGCACGCGGACCGCGGCTTTGTCCGGGGGTGCGTTGAAGTCGCGCTGGACCTCGGCGCGCCGGTCTTCGTGCATGCCGCCGTAGAGCTCGGCGATGCGCACCTCGGCGCGATCCGTCTGGTCGAACGCGGCCTGCAGCATCTGCTTCAGGTAGCGGCGGGTGTCGCCGTACTCGGTGAAGACCAGCACCCGGCGGCCGGTCCAGGCGCGTTCGGCCTTCGACTTCTTCTTCGGTCCATGCAGGCGCGCGCCCGCGCACTGGTGCTGCTGCATCCAGTCGAGCAGCGCGAGCGTCTTGCCGTCCGGCTGGTGGGCGCGGGCCTCCGCGAGCTCGAGCATACGATCGAGCAGCTGTGACGCGCGCGTGCGGGCGTCGCTCTCGGTGGCGGACTCGAGCCCGCGCCGGAGCGCTTCGGTCGCACGAACGACGTCTTGGTCCTCGGCCGCGTCGAGCGTCTCGTCGTCGAGGCCGAGCGCGTCTTCGTCCTGGAGGATGATCTTGGTTTGGGCAGAAAGCGTGCCCTGGGTACGCAGCCGTTTGGCGTGCACGCGGAGAGTCCGCGCAAAGGCCGGAACGCTGCTGAGCAAGCGCTTCTGCAGGTTGACGAAGACGAGTCGCGCGCTCCGTTGTCCATCGGCGAGCAGCAGTGGACGCATCAAGCTGCGGTACGCGCGGAGCAGTTCGCTGAGCTCCAGCTCCACCGCAACACCGCCGACGGTGGCCGCGCCCTCGCATTGCCGCGTCTTGCCCCGCTGGATCTTCTTTTCGCTCCGGTCGTGGGTGACGTGGGTCACGTCCCACGAGCCGGCGTTCTCTTTCAGGTCGACCTGCACGAGCAGCCGCTTGGGGAAGTCGATGCCTTCGCGTTCGCGGAGGTCTTCTTTGAGCCGACGCACCATCACCGGGCGCAGACGCTCGGGATCGCGGATGGGCACCCCGCGGGTGAACCGCTGCGGATCGAGGATCTCGAGCAGGGCGCTGAAGCTGTTGCTGTGGCCGTTGTGCGGAGTGGCGCTGAGGAAGAGACGGTTCTCGAACCGCGGGGCGATGTCGCGGACGACGCGCGTGATCTCCGAGTCGGTCGCCCACTTGCTCGCGCTCGCGGGCGCCGCCACGTGCGCTTCGTCGAGGATCAGGAGCGACTTCTTCGCGCGGGACGTGCCTTCTTCGGCGCCGCGTTCCCGAAGGTGGGCGAGGAGCTGCTCGCGGTACTCCGGCCGACGCACGATCGGGTGGCTGACGATGAAGCGGCGGTGGGTGCTCCAAGGGTTCTGGCCGAAGCCCCGCTCCTTGCGGACGCGGGCGACGTAGTGCCGGCTCATGATCTCGAAGGGAAGACCGAAGCGCTGGCCCATCTCCTCTTTCCATTGGAGCTGCACGGAAGCCGGACAGATGACGAGCACGAACTCGACCCGCTGCCGGAGCAGAAGCTCCTGGAGCACGAGCCCGGCTTCGATGGTCTTGCCGAGACCCACGTCGTCCGCGATGAACAGGTTCGCGCGCGGCAGCGAGAGCGCCTTGGTGAGCGGCGTGAGCTGATGCTGCATCAGCCGGATGCCGGCACGGAACGGCGACTGAAAGAGCTTCGCGTCGGTCGCGGTGACCGCGTTCCACTTGAGCGCGTGGAGGTACGCCCCGAAGTGCCGCGGCTGATCGAGCTGCTTCGGCTCGGTGAGCTTGCCCGACTCGTGGGGAAGGATCTTCGCGCCGAGCTCCAGCTCCCAGAGCGTCTCGAGGTTCGCCCCTTGGTTGTCGTCGTCGAGGCAGACCAGCGCGACCCGCGTCGCCTGGCCTTCGATCGCAACCACATCCTCGACGAGCCATTGCCGGTGCCGGCAGAGCACGATGTCTCCCGTGCGGGGTTCGTGGCGCACTGGGCCGGTGGGGACGAAAGCAGGCGGCGGCGGCGCGGACTCCACCGCGTCCCCACGGGCCGCGATCAGCCGCGCCTGAAGGTCGGCGCGGCTGCGGCCGGAGTGGTCCACGACGTGGGCGCGGCAGGCTGCCTTCAGCTCGTCCCGCCCGAGCAACGAGAGCACCGCGCGGAAGTTCAGAGCCGAGTCCTGGAGCAGCAGGTCGATCATCTCCTTGCGCTTGGGCTTCGCGCTCGGCGCTCCGATGCCGCGGGAGCGGGCAACGTCCTGCAACCGCGCCCTCGAGAGGACGCGCAGCAGGGAACGGGTCGAAGGTCGATCGGACACGGACCGGAGAGACTACCTGCGGAACGAAGACGGGTTCAACGTGAATCACGTCAGGCCTGTTCGGTGTTTTAACTCGGCTCTGTCTGGGTAGACGTTTGGCCACAGTCGGCTCCGTTGATGCGATCGCTTTCCGACACAACAAGGGGACAAGGCGCTGCGCTCGGCATCTTGGTCTGTTCCGTAAGATCGGGGAATGGCGGGTCATGGTCGGCCGCGGTCGGCGGGCTTGGTTGGTTCCGCAGGTTTGGCGGCAAGTGGATGGGCACCTCGCAGAGAGCCAATGATCACTTCCGCGATGTGGGACGGGACTACTCCCCGTCTTCTTCGTCGTCCTCCGGCTTATCGATCGAGTCATCGAAACCGGTCTCGTCCGGTCCTTCGGTTTGCTCACGGGGACGGGCGATGACCTCGAAGAACGTCGCGGTCCCGCCGCCGCTGTCGGCCGTCGCAAGCATGCTCCCGGTGCCGTTGATGGCGATCGAGTAGGGGGCGCGTCCCGTTGGTCCTTGCGCGACGACTCGGAGCGGATCTCCCGCAACCACGACGACACCGTTCCCAGTACCGCGAAATCGGCCAGTGAGCACGACCGCGGCGAATCCGTTCGGAGAGACGACGACCTCGCCCGGTGCGTGGTCGAGCGCAATGCCTTGGACACGCTCGAACGGCTCGAGACTCAGCTCGGTCAACGTACGGGAGCCTTGGTCGAGCGAAACGGCGCGCCGGCCATCCCAGAGGATGGCGACCTGCTCGGGCTTCTCCCCCACGCCGACCGAGATGTCTAGAACCGGTCCTCACCGGTCAGGACGAACTCTGCTCGGTCTGCGGCGCGGGCGACGGAGACGATGTAGTGCTGGAGTTCGACGGGCTGCAGGGTCTCTAGCCGGTGGGCCGACCATGCTTCGATGTTCTGTTCGTGGCTGACACGGAAGGCGGCCGTGCCGGAGTTCCGGTTCCACTCGAGGAGTCGACGCCCAAGCCGGTGGCTCGACCAGCGCGCCTCAAGAGTGGCTTGGGCGCAAGCTGTGCTGGAGAGGAGAAGGAACCCCTCCGCGAGTTCGTAGCGGACGACCTGCGAGCGACCCCAACCGCTCTCATCCGAGCCCAGCGGCTGGGCGGATGCGAAGTGCACGCGGAACGTCGTTCTGTCGCAGAGTTGGATGGAGCAGGTGGGCTGTGCACGGAAGCTGTCGACCAATGCCGTGAGGTCGACGTCCTTCGATTTCGTGCCTTTGTGATCTCGTCCGCCCACGGTGGTGTCGAAGGCTGCGCCGTCCCACTCCGCGTCTGCGAGTTCCGCACTTCGAACCACGCTGTCGATCAGGTCCCGTACTTCGACCGCCTGCGTCACAGCTGGGTCGAAGAGAATCGCGGACTCGGCGACGAGACGGTGCTCGCGTGCCGATCGCGCGGGCGCGAGGCAGAGTCGGGCGTGGGGGAGCCTGCGCTGGAGGTCTTCCATCCGTCGCACTTCGGTGGGGTCGTCGGACACGGATCGCACCTCGCACGTGGCCACCAAGAGTGTCTCGCGACCGCCGGGGTTGGGGGACAAGAACACTGAGAACGGCCGCTTGCCGTTAGGCCCCAGCGACCCGAAGTCGAACGCGGCACGGCCGGTCGCTCGGAACTCCTCGTCCATCGGATCCCAGTCGATGCCCCGAAGCGTCGCGACCACCTTTCCAAAGAGCGCTTGGAGCGCCTCACCTACAGACTGAGCGGCATTGATCTCAGTGTCGACGGACCGATCGTCCAAGCTCGCCTGGAGCATGTCGTCGGTCACGGGGAACGCCGTCGAGAGCTGTGCGCGGACGGAGCCCACCAAAGGGGGTCGACGGAGAGCTTCTGCTGCCACGTCCACAGTTGGGTCGTGGGACTCCGCAGCCAAACCTGTATGCATGAGTTCCATGAACCGGTTCATGCGTTCGAGAACGACCCGGACTTGTTCACGCTCGACCGTTTCTCGAAGGTGGGGAAAGTGGACCTGCAGGAGCGCGTCGTCACTCGGGGTTCCCTCCCCGCCCTCGAGGCGTCGATGTACCTGAGAGCCGATTCGGTCGATTCGGCCGGTGCGCTGCTCCATCGATGATGGTGTCCAGCTCACCCCGTAGTGGACGATGCGGGAACAGAAGCTGTGGAGGTCTTCGCCCTCTTGGAGCACATCGGTGCTGACGAGAACCATCGGGTAGCCCGGCATGCGGAAGTGGCGAACGGCGCGCTCCGTGGCGCGCCCGTGCATCCCGGCGATGGGCACTTGGTTGCCGAGCGCCGTACCGAAGTACGTGCGCAGTTCGCTCAGCGGCACCTCACGCGCATCGGAGAAGTTCACAGCAAGAATGTGCTCGTGGTGACGCCCGACCGAGCTCATCTCGGAGTAGGCGTGCAGGCCCTCGACACCTCGGAGTGACTCCAGTCGGTCGAGGAATGCGGTGATGAGCCGTGCACTTCGATCGTCCTGCAGACGTGAGCCCCCCATCTCGAGCGTGCCTGCGTCCGCGACGGCCAACGCATACAGATCGACCATGGAGTGGCCAAGGCGGACGGTCGCCGCGAGCAACTCCCGCCGCAACTCTCGGGAACGGAAGGCTGTTCGGCCGGCCCACGCGTCTTCGACCGGCCACAGTGCGCGTTGCAACGCGGGCCGCTTGCGGAGCTCCGTGAAGAAGGTCGTGGCGCCGAGGTACGCGTCCACGTCGATCGCCACGACGCGCGGCACCCGCAACCGGCTGGGCGGCGGACCATACAAGTCGCTGGCCATCGTGCGGGCTTCATCTGCCCGCGGACTCTTCGACTTCGCGAGCAAACGCAGCCCGGCTTCCTGCACCGCGTGATGGTTGTGCAGGCGGCCCGGCTTCGACCACCGTGCCAGGCGGTGCGACGCTTCGGCGAGAAGCTGCTCACGGACCGTTTCGCTCGGGCGCCCGACTTCAGACGCGAGGGTGTCGAGGAGGTTCGCGGGGAAGCCGAACATGGCTCCGAGGTAGTCGTCTTCGAAAAGCGTCGAGTACGTCGAACTCGATTCCATCAACCGGTTCTCGCGGAACTTGGTGCCGGTCAAGAGGTCGCCGCGATGGGTCTGAGACTGGAAGAACCATGCGAAGAACGTATCGTTGGCCTGGTCGGAGGCTTCGTCGTTGAGACCGCCGGCGTGGAGCTTCTCGCGCCGCTCCGCGTGGTACGCCGCCCAGACCTTGCGCATTGCGCCGTGGAGCGAAGGCGGAAGGAGCGCTTCGAGGTACCCCTGGAGCCAAGCGTCGTACCCGTCTCCCAGCTTGAAGACCAACTCAGGAACGGACTTCACCCGACGTACGAACACGAGCGCTTTGTTGGATTCTGCGAACGCGTTCGAGAGACTGGCCACGACAGCATCCATTTTCGGATGTGGCAGCGACGCGCCGAACGTCTTCCGGTACGAGTCCGCGATCTCTGCGACGAGCGCGCGGTCGACACCCCGACGCTGTTCGACATCTTCGGTTTGATCCGCGTCGTCAAACGCCGAGTCGGCGGTCTCTGCGGAAACTGGCCGCGCGCTCTCCTCGAAGCTCTCGAACGAAGCGAGCATTCCGATCTGAAACCGCCGGCCCGAGGTCTCACGATTCAGCAGCGTGGCGAGCTTTCGCTGGACCAGCGCGACGATGAGGCGTTGACGAACCCCGGGAATCTTCATGGGCTCATCGAAGCGCGCCATGCCGCCTTCGCGCCACTCACGGCGGTACATGTTGCGGGTCCAGGATCCCCCGTCGACGGCAAGCGTCGTCAGGCGGCGGACCAGGAAGCGCCTTGCGAGAGTCCGCTTGTCAGCGTCGGATGCCTTGGGATCGTCGAGTGGTCTGAGGTCCGCCGACGGGCCGGCCAAGCCCAGAAGATCCAACTGGTTGAAGAGCTGGCGAAAGTCCTCCTCCACCGGCGTTGCCGAGAGGCACAGAAGCCGGTCAAAGCGACGCTCGAAGAGCGGCCCCGGCTCGATGTCTACACCGACGTCGCGCGGCGGGTGCGCACCAAGCGTGATGGCGAGCATCCGGTTGCGGGCGCTTTGCGATGCGCGTCCGTGTTTGAAGTGATGGCTCTCGTCGATGACGACGAGGTCGTAGTGAGGAAGCAGTGCATTCACCGCCAGCGCGGCCCGCGCCTTGAACCTGGATTTGTCGCGGTCGGTAGGGTCGACGAAATGGCCCCTCAGCACCGGCGCCAGTCGTTCGATTCGCTCACGTTGCTCACGCCACGTGCCCGATGGGCCGCCGTCGTTCTGGAGCGCCCAGCCGAACGAACTCATCCGGAGCACGACGTCGCGCTCGGGATCGACCACACACTGGCGCGCCCACTCGAGCAGCGAGCCCGGTTGAATGACCGGGACGGCAGGCTGCCCATCGAAGCCTCGGACGCGTTGGTCGCTGCTGCGCCAGTTGTTCCGGACGAAGTTGCGCAGCTCGCGCCCCCACTTCGCCTGGATGTTGTGGCGGGGGGTGATGACGAGGACGCGAATCCCTGGATGAAAGAACCGCAGCAGACCGACCACGCCGAGCGCGACGTAGGTCTTCCCCATCCCGACCTCGTCGGCCAAGTACGCATGAGCTCGGTCGACCAGGATGTTGTGGATGGCGGTCGCACCCATCTCCTGGTCGCGTGCGACCGCGCGAGACACGCGGCCTCCACCAAAGTCGATCAACTTGCGGACGGTCTCAAGATCCAGGCGCTCGATCGTCCTCACGATGCGTCATCCGATGCGCCATCCGCTGGCAAGTCGCTCCTGAACTGAGCTTCAAACCAGGTGAGGAAGGCTCGCCCGTCTTGGTCGTCACCCAGGCCGAGCTTCTTGGAAAGTGCGTCTCCCTTTTCGAGCTGCAGATCCAGTTGGGCAGCGTCTCGTTCGTGGTCGCTCCAGAACGCGGGATGGTCGCGGCGAAGGCGCGCCGTCATGTCTCGGGCGGTGAGCAAGGCGAGGTAGCGCTCGACCCAGTCCCAACCCCCTTCCTCCTTGAGCAGCTTCGAGAGGAGGTTGGGGAGGGAGTAGTACTTCTTGCCGAACAGCTGGTACTCCGCGTCCTTCCAGTTCTCAGCCGACAACGCGCTCCGGATGCCCGTTTCGAGGCGTTCGAAGGCGTGGAAGATCCCGGCGAAACGCGTGAAGAAGTTCTCACCCGAACCCTCCAACCGCGCCCGCGCCGCGGCCAGCCCGACGTTGACGAGCTCCGAGTGGCCTTCGTTTTCGATGAACGCGTTGCGTTGATCCTCCGAGAGCAAGGACCAGTAGCGAAGGATGTCTTCAGGGCTCAACTCGAACAGAAGCGAAGGCTTGTGCGCCATGTCCTCTTCGCGGACGAGGACGGCTTGGTGCTCCTTGGCTTCACCCGTGCTGTCTATCAGGAACGGACTCACGAAAGACGTGCGCTTGAGCGGCGGCTCGAGTTTGGCAGCGACCTCCGAAGGCAGATCGTTCCAGCCCTCATCGACGTCGAACTCAGCTCCAAGGGACGAGCCGAGCATGCGAAGTTCGACTTGGCCGGTTGGTGGGTCCCCACTCCAGTGCAGTGCGGCTCGTCCTGTCGCCCAGGAGTAGCGAATGTCGATCGGTGCGACGGGGAGCCCCGATGCCACGTCGTCTTCGGCATCGGGCTCTTCGACGAACTCGAGCGGACGCTTCTCGTCGACTTCAAACCACGAGCTCAACTTCGAAGGGTTCGCGGTCTCGAGGAGCACGCTCGCTTCGACGTTCCCCGCGATGCCCTTGGCGTGCGCGGCTCGGGTGAGGTTGGCCGAGCCGAGCACCACGACCTCACGCCGAGGACTCTTGGACCAAAAGCGGTAGACCTTGGCGTGAACGAAGCGCTCCGTCATTCGCTCGCTCTGCTGACTGGAGCGACGCCGAATGTCGGTGACCCACTTGCCCCACCGACAGCCGAGCGCGAGTACCGCGTCGTACAACTCCGGCCGGCAGTCGGCTCGCCCGGCGTCGTCGCGAGGCAGGTACAGGGTGGTCGACGCAGGCTTCAGTCGTTCAACCAGCGCCTTGAGTGCGCCTGCATCCGATTGGTCGAAGTAGGGACTCACGATCTCGAGATGAAGGTCTTCGGTCGAACTGCCCAGCGCATCGCGGATGAAGGTCGGGAGGGTCTCGTCGCCGACGAACAGTCGCGGATGAAGCGGCGCCGTCCGGGACCACTGGCTGGAGGCCGTCACCTGATCCTTCAGAAACCCGTCGATCGCCTCGAGCGCGGGCACGTGCGAGCCCTTCGCGCGGGTCTCGCCTCGCAAGGTATCGAGGACCTGCCGTAGTGGGTCTCGGTGGTGTGAACTGGTCGCCTGGTGGATCTCGCACGCGTGGCTCACCTCCACGTTGTCCCACCAGCCACTCCGCGTGAGGTTCGCGCTGGAGACGAGCATGACGAGGCTGCGTGTGTCTCCCTCGCGGACCAGCACGAGCGAGAGCTTCGGGTGAAAGCAGCCGCGTGCCCGCGCCATCGCGATTCGGTCGACGTCGAGTGCAGGCGCCACCCCTGTCGTCTCGAGCGCGTTCCCGTCGTAGAAGACCGCAATGCGAGCGCCTTTCCGGAGCGCTTCCTCGAGCTGCACCAGTTTGACGTTGGGCGCGGTGGAGAACGGCGCATCGAAGAGTGTTGGCAGCACCTCCTGTTCGAAGAAGTCTGGTTGGAGCGAGAACGTCGTGAACAACGCGGCCTCGACGACCCGCCCCCGCGACGCACCAACCGCCTCGGTGAAGGCGTCGGAGAGGACCTGTGTGGGAATCGCACTCATGTCTCTTTGCCCGTGCGAACCGCACCACCCACTGTCTTCAGCGACGACAGGAAGTAGGGGTAGAAGAGGTCCGCGTTCACATCTGCTTCTGCCGGCGCGATCAACGGTTCGGACCGCAGTCGCACCTCGATGCGATCACCGCGCGACTCGGCCCACGCGGATCCGCCGCGAGCACGCATCACGCTGCTGTTCTGTTCCAGGATCAGATCGAGCGAGCGTTCGAAGTCCCCATCCCGAAGCGCGTGCCCGAGAGCGACGAGCCGGTCCGCCTGGTCTCCTCCCAAACGCGACCGTCGGCTCTCGAGGGCGGCCGGATCGATCGCGCCGAAGGCGGCCCGCTGACCCCGAATGGTCGCAATGACTTCGGCGCGTGTGCCGCTCGCTTGGAGCGCCAAGGAGAAGAGCCTGGAGACCAGGGCGAAGAAGGGGTCGAGCACGAGGACCGCCTGGAGCGAGTCCGCGAGCCCCTCGTCCGTCTCCGCAGCTCGTTTGGCGAGTTCCTCGACTTCGGAACGGGTGGGTCCCTTGTCCCAAGGGAACTCCTTGCTCAGGTCCTCCATGAGGTGCCAGAGCAAGCGCTGACGCCCGTGTGTCGGGTCGTCGCCCAGGTCGTTTTCCACGAGCGTCTGGAGGTAGAACTCACGCTCGGTCTCCAGGAGTTCGGGTGACAACGCCTCTCCGAGCGAGGAGACGACGTCGCGGTGGCGCCCCTTCGTGTAGAGGTCGCCCTTCTCCGGTCGAATGAGCCGAAGAAGGTCCGACCACAACTTGGGATGGACCGCATGTGCGCGCGGCAGAACAACCTCGCGAAGGTGGTCACGCGCACGTTTGGTTGGACGCTGCTCGTTCCGGTCCACGAGACCACTCGCCCGAGCTGAGCTGGAGTACAGGCCCCAGAGCCCGTAGGTGCGTTGATCCGAGAGGATCGCGGCATCGGACCCCAAGCCGAGCGGAACGGTACTCGACTGCGAGAGGCGCTTGCGGATCCGTTGGGTGCCGAGCGACGACACTCCGTGGCTCAGGTGACGCGCGTATCCAGCGACTTGTTCGAATTCGAGGAAGAACCGAGCCCGATGTTCTTCGGGTTCGCCGTCCCGAATCAGCTCGTCTGCCAAGTGGAGCCCAAGCATCAGGGTCGTGAAGCCGCGCACCGAAACGGTGACCGTGGTCAGTGTTGCGACGAACTCCCTCCCGAGCGCCGTCCACGGCTGCTGAAAACCCAACGGGTCGCGTGACCCCGCGATCTTCGCGCGTGGGTCGAGGTCGGTGAAGAACCAGGTCATGGCTTTCTCTTGGGCTACTGCGGGGTAAGACGCCTGCGAAGGGAGAGTACGACCGCGAGTCGTGATGTCCTTCACGAATCGACAGACACCCTCCCGCTGTCTAGAGCGCGGCTACTGGCATTGGGTGGTTTGGCAGGCGGTTTGGCAGGCTTGGTTGCCTCCGCAGGTTTGGCGGCAGGTGGCGTGGCATGCGCGGCGGGCTTGGGTTCTTTCTCTTGTTTGGCGGTGGCGTTGTTCGGCTTCTCTTTGTTCGGCGATGTGACGGGCTCTGTCTCTTTCTCGTTCGCGCTCGGCGCGGGCTCGTTCGCGTTCTTCTTCTCGGAGGCGGCGTTCGGATTCGGCGCGTTGGCGTTCGAGGGCGGCCATGCTCTCGGCGGCGGCTTGGCGGAGGCGGGCGGCGGCTTCTTCGGCTTCGGCGCGGCGGCGGGCGGCGGCTTCGACGAGGGCGCCGGCGGCGCTCTCGAGGATGCGGCGGGCTTCGGTGGCGTGCGGGCCGTCGGGGTAGCGGATGAGGTAGGCGTTGAGCGCGTCGCAGTCGTCGGGGCGCTCGGGGGCGGCGCAGCGGACTTGTCCGGCGTCGCGCCAGGCGCGCTCTTGATGTACGTGGCGGATGGGGGCGAGGTTGACCTGGCCGACGGTGCGGCCGTCGATGCGGAGGTCGACGTTCGGTGGGGCGCCGGCGATGTCGCGGGGGAGGACGGCGAGGTCGAGGTCGAGCTCGGCGCGGCCGGTGCTGGGCGTGGTGCCGAGGCTGATGGCGCCAAGGCGCATCTCGGCGCCCTGCCATGGGATGGGTGAGGGGCAGGCGACGCCGCTTTGCAAGACCTCGCCGGCTTCGGTGACGGTCTCGGTGGTTCGTTCGCCACGCGCGAGCCGGAAGGCGTGGCCAACGGTCCCAAGCGCGAGGACGCCTCCGCCTCCGACGAGCAGGCCTCCGAGCCCGCGCGCTTGGCTGCGTGTCCAACCGGTCTCGAGGTCAGGGCGGGACTCGGGCAGGTTGGGGGCACGAACAATGGCGAACGCGCCTAAGGCGACAGCAGCGGCGCCCCCGATCGCGGCGAGGATGGGGACCATGGGTTTGCGGCTTCGTCGCGAGAAGACGTGGGTGCGTTCGATCTCGAGCCGCTCGACTCGGTCGCAGAGCTGGATGGCTTCGACGCTGACGTGGGTGCCTTCCTGGCGGATGCGGGCGGCGCGTTCGGTGCCTGGGCGCGGCACGCCGACCCGCGAGAGGATCTCGTCGTCGTGGCGGAGGTAGGCGTCCTGAACGGCGCAGCCGGCTGTGGCCGGAACGAGGACCGAGAGCGCGAGCAGAAGTGCGGTCCCGGTTCGGCGGAGCGTGGTGTGTCTCGAGCACGCGGTATTGTTCTCGAGAGTCGCAGTGTTCTCCTCGAGAGTCGCAGTGTTCTCCTCGAGAGTCGCAGTGTTCTCCTCGAGAGTCGCAGTGTTCTCCTCGAGAGCCGCAGGGCCGTTCTCGAGATGCGCAGGGCCGCTGTCGAGAAGCGCGGTGACGGTGGGGGTGCGCGAAGCGATGCGGGTCATGGGGCGGTCTCGGGTTTGGCGGTGAGGGTGGGCAACTCGCAGGCGGCCATCGCGGCGAAGTCCGGCGCGCCGACGAGACACGCGCGGGCTTCGGGCGTGAGCGCGCGGCCGACGCAGGTGCCGACGGCGAAGCGCTGTTCTTGCTCGAAGCGAAGACCGAACTGGTGGGTGGGCACGCCAGCCGCGATGAGCTCGGCGACGCGGGCGCGGATGGCGTTGCAGTCTTCTTCGGTCGCGCGGGGGAAGAGCATGGCGTCGGCCCGCTCTTCGCCAACAAGGGCGACCAGGTCGCCGCGCGCCGGGGTGGTGCCCTCGAGCACGGCGGAGACGACGTTCGTGGCGTGCTGCTGGCGCTCGGTTCGGGTCGCGAGGCGCCGCACGACGTCGGCGCGTTCGGCTTCCGTCAGGTCGGTGGCGAGGGTCCACACCACCGCGACGTCGTCGGTTTCGATCGTCGACTCGGCGAGCGCGCGCTCGAAGGTGCGGTAGCGGCTCTCGACGAAGTCTGCGTCTTCGAGCGTGCCGGCGCGCAGGGTGGCGACGAGATCCATGCCGGTGTTGTCGAAGTGCGCGCGCCAGTCGCGGCGAAACGCATCGAGCTCGGCCGCGATCGACTCGGCGTCGCGGGCGTCGCGCGCGAGCAGGTCGAAGCGGACCTCGTAGCGATCCGGATCCGGATGGGCGGTGCCGTCGGTCTCGCGGAGGATGCCGCGGGCGAGGCCGCTGAGCCGCGCGAAGGTCGCGTCGAGTCCGGAGGGGACGCAGCGCATGAGGCCCGCGAGGCCGAGGATCGCGACGCACGGCGCGGCGAGGCTCGGGCGCACGCTCTCGGGTTTCACCAGGATGTGCACGTCGGCGCGGCCTTCGACCCGCGCTAGCAGCGCGCGCGCGATCTGCATGTTGGTGGTCTCGGGGCGGTCGGCGCGGACCCAGTCGCGCGCCATGGACTCGACCGTCGGGCGCGGCGCGTACAGGCTCCACTGGCCCTTTCGGACGAGCGCGGTTCCGTCGTTGCACTCGGCGACGCCCTCCTCGTGCGAGCACCGGCCCGCGAGGCCACTGAACGTGTGGTCGCGGCTGTTCGTGAGGGTGAGGCCTTCGGAGCCCGCCGAGAGCCCGCCGTGGAAGAAGAGGAGCGTGGTGTCGCCCATGCGCACGAGGCCGACGCCGTCGAGCTCGGACGCGACGCCGACCGACCGTTGCAGCTCAGAACGCAGGTCGGGCCGCACGAGCGCGTCGACGATGTCGTCGTCCGGATCGAGGAGCGCGCCGGCCAAGTCGAAGCCGCCCCCCATGCCGGCCAGTTGAGAGCCGCGGATGAGGAGCGGGTCGGCCGCGAAGTCGCCGAGCTGCACGGAATCGACGTCTGGAGGGAGCGACGCCATCAGGTCCGCGTCCGCGAGGTTCGCCGCCGCGCCACCCCCGTCGCGGAGCAGGGCGAAGGCCGTCAGGCCGGCGGCGCCGAGCAGCAGGCCTAGGCCGAGGCCGACGTAGAGACTCTGCCGGGACCGCGTCCCTGAACGGGGGCGGACCTTGGTGAACAACGAGGGGACGAGGGTCTCGGCCGGGGCCCACTCGTACGTGTCCTCGATCAACATCCGGGTGGTCGGTTGCAGGTCGCCCGTGGCCACGTGCGGCCGGAGCTGCGCGAGGGTGAACGGGCCGGCGCTCTCCCCGACGTGTTCGAAGAAGTAGCGCGTGGTCGTCGGGTCTCTTTCATCCATGCCCGGCAAGACGCGCGGCCCCTCCACGAACTGACGCGTCGCGCGCACACTTCATCGCAGCCACGACCGAGGTACGGCGCTGATGGGTCGGGCGAGGCCCACCGGATCGTCGACGCGAAGGAGCGCGGTCGGCACCCCGACCAGGCGACCGCGGGCATCGATCATCGCGCCGCCGCTGTTGCCCGGGTTGATCTGCGCGTCGGTGCGGACCCAGTCGGCTCCCTCCATGCGCTGAAAACCAGACACGGCGCCGCTCGTGAGATGGGTCGTCGAGGAGGACGCGCCTGGGAAGCCGAGCACGTAGACGCGGTCACCGATCACCGGGTCGCTGCCCGCGCGCAGTCGATTGAATGTGGATGGGAGCCGATGCCCTTCGAGCGCTTCGCGAACCTGCAGCACCGCGAGGTCACCCGCGGCGTCGTGCGCGACCACGCGGGCCACCCATTCGGGTTCCACGGGTTGTCGCGGATCCCGCAGTGGTCCGACGGCGCAGTTCGGTCGCGTGAGTATCCCGCCGCGACCCACCACGTGGAAGTTGGTGAGCAGCCGACCTCCGGTGGTGACAATGGTCGCGGAGCCCGTCGCGATGCGACCCTCCGGATCCACGCACCACAGGCGGACCACGGAATAGAGCGCGCGGACGACCGGACCCGGTGCACCGTTGCCGTGGGCGCTACGCACTCGAGGTGGCGGACCGGGCGGCGGCCGCACCGTTCGACGGGCCCGCTGCGTCTCGGGCTCGGCTTCGGGCACATCGAAGTCGCGCAGCGCGACCGAGCCACGGATCACCAACCCGTCGTTGGCGGCGACGAGCGCGTCGACGGTGCGGTTGACCCGATCGACCGAGAGGACGTGGGCGAAGGCACCGCCGCCCGCGACCCGCGCGACGGCTCCGCCCGCGAGCTGGATCTCCGTCGCCGGGCGGACCGCGACCAGTGACCCGATCTCGGACGGCGCCACCAGGTTGCCCGGCACCGAGACCGCGTCCGTCGGCAACGACTCGTTTGTCGAGAGGAGCGCGCTCGGGTTCATGTACCCGGTGAGTGCGACCGCGCCGGGCACCCGCACCCGGACCCAGTCGACCACACGCTCGAGCACGATCACCACGTAGCCACCCGAGACCCGACCGATGTTCAGGTCTTCGCTCGCGGTGGCGAAGATCCGCCGGGCCTCCCCGTCGACGACGCGGGCGCGCCCGCCCACGGTGAGCGAAGTGACGCCGTCCAGCCGACCCGAGACGTACGCCGTGTCGTGCGGTCCGGAAACGAGCGCCGACATGCCGCCTCCGAGCTCGCCGGCAGGACGCACCGCATGTTCTCCGTCGACCCGCGCGACCGCGACGTCGTGGCAGCGCACGAGCGTGCCGGCCGGCACGGTGAGCAGTGGGCCGAGTTGTGCACCTGCGGTCGCTGTGGCGAGGAGCGTCGAGTGCGCGAGGTTGGGATCTGGAGGGGGCTCACCCGACCCGATTTCGACCTCGGAGGCGTCCACCCACGCCCGTACGAGGAGCCCCTCGCCGAGTTCAATCTGCACACGGGTGCCGCGACGCTGGAGGAAGCGTGCGACGACGCCCAGGCGCAGCCGGCCACAAGCGGTCCCGGTGTGGGTCGCGTCGGGTCGAAGCGCGACGGCATTCGACCGAGTGCGCACCCAGGTGGGGGTGGCGGGTGGTGGCGCCGGAGGTTCGACCTCGAGCCATTGCTCGTCCGCCCATTGACGCGCGTCCTCATCGGAGTCCGAGAGGCGGGTGAAGCCGGCCGGAGGCGACGAGACTTCGCGGGCGTCCCTGATCGGGGGCGGGTCGGCGCAAGCAGAGACCGCGAGTACGACGGCCAGCAAGAGAATCGGATCGGCGTGCACCTCAAGGGGACGAATGGGCGACCGCCGAACTGACACGTTCGGTTGCGACAGGGACGGGCCCCGTCTGGCGACACGGCCGCTCTACGCGGCGGTTGCGAAGTCGAGCACGAAGCGGCGCTGGGTGTCGTTCTCGGGGCAGTTGTGGCCGCGGGCGGCGCGCACGAGGGCGAGCGCTTCGCTTCCACTCGCTCCGAGTTGCATCGCGAGGCACGCGCCGAAGGTGCCGGCACGGCCGAGGCCTCCCCGGCAGTGTGCGACCACGGTTCCGCCTGCGCGCAGGATGTCGGCGAGCTCGCTGAGCACGGACCGCAACGCGTCGAGGTCGCACGGCACCCGGCCGTCGACGATCGGGAGCCGGTGCAATGTCACACCGTGGCGGCGGACGGCGTCGACGTAGCCGCCCATGTGCAACGCGCGCAGCTCACGGTCGGTCACGAGGCACACCAGGTGTTCGACACGGTGGGCGTGGCGCAGTCGGAGGAGATCGAGCTCGAGGTCGCGGACCCAGCTGGTTCCAGACAGGCTCGACGCGCGTTTGCCCGGTGCGAAGGTGAGGCCGAGGCGGCCTTTGCCATGGCCTTCCTTTGAACCGATGAGCCCAGCGAGGTCGACCCAGCCGACGCCGATCGGATCGGTCATCGACGTGCGCACACGGAAGCCACGCTCGGAGAGGCTCTCGCGGGTCGGCGTGTGGAGACTGACGTGTACGAACGTGCCCGCGTGCGTGGTCGCGTCGCCTTCGAAGCGGATCCGCCGAGAGTCTTTGCCGTGAGATGGCAGTGGGTCGTCGGTGCGCAGTCGGGACTGGTTCTCCTCGAGGGACATCGGCGAGGCGCCCGCGCAGCGGAGCACTTCGGTGACCTCGGGCGCGGTGACGCTGCATGGGCGTTGTGGTCGACGAAGCACGTCGAGCGCGTGGCCGCGTGCGAGCCGTCGGTGCAGGTGCGCGTAGGTCGCCGGGGCGTCGACGACGACGATGTGTTCGATGCGGTCGCCGATCGCGACCACCACCCCGACCTGGTCGGCCACTGGCTGCACGCCCTCGAGAAGCGTTTCGATCGGGACGCCCAGCAGCTCGAACGACGAGGTGAGGGTCCCGGTCGACGTACGGGTCCGGGTTTCGGAGGCGATCTCCGCGACGTCTTTCCAGACGCGCTCTTGTCGAGCGCCCGGCTCTTTTGCACGCACGTGGGTCTTCATCGCGCGGAGCATCGAACCCGGCGCGGAGAAGTCGCTCACGTCGAAGCGCTCGTCTCGACGCTCGTCTTGCCAGCGCCCTGCTTCCACGCAGCACACCTCGACCTCGAGCGTGGTGTTCGGAGGCACCACCACGGTGTGGACCGCGATGCGATCCTGTTTGCATCCCACCACCAGGTCGCCCTGAAAGAGCACGACCGGTACCGGCAGCGGATTGTGAAGCGCGATGAACCCGACCTTCGCTTTGCCAGAGAGCTCGCGGGCACTCGCACCCCGCGCGACCGCTTCTGCAAACGGGAGCGCGACGGCCGCGCGGTCGGATGCGCCGGGCCAGCGCAGGGGGAAGAAGCGGACCGGCGAAGCGCCGGGCGAACCGAGCGCCGGGCCTACGACGAGATGCGAGAAGAGCGGAGCGAGTGGCGTCGGGTGCATGTCCAAGAGGACGCGCGGCGCATCGAGGTTCTGACACGGCGCGTCTCGGCGTTTGGAGACCGGCACCGCCTCAATCCCTCGAGCTGTACACCGCGCCGATGACGCTGCGGCAGAACGCGACGGCGCCCTGCTGCTCGTGCCCCTTCATGAGCACCGCGACCCGCTGGTTGCCCGCGGTGACCGCGACCACCGTCGACTTCGAGGAGAGCCAAGCGGCGAGTGCTCCCACCGCGAGCAATCCGCAGAGCACAGCGACCGCGACGTAGCCGTCGGGGCTCGACGAGGTGGCGCCACCAACCGCCGCACCCGCCGCACACAGGACGGCCAGCAGGACCATCACGATCAGCCAGTCCGCCGAGGCCGTGACGAACCCGGCCGAGTGGATGTTGCAGATCGGCAACATGACGAGGCCTCCATCGCTCCCATACCCGACGATGCGCCGGTTGGTCAGCACGAGATTGGCCCACTCGGCCACGATCTCCTCATCCTCGATCAACGTGAAGTTCTCCGCCATACGTCCTCCCTTTGGGTGGCAAGACGTGTGCGTCTTCCCAGGTCTGACAGGACGCCTGACAAATCTGACAGAATGGCGTCGCTGGCCGCCACGAGACAGACAACGCAGCCAGCTTCTGTCAGTAATGCAGCCCGTGGACCGTCCCAACAGACCATGACGCCTGAAGACATCCAGCTCTGCATCGTCGCCGGACGCATCGGGCCACTCTTGGAGGCGACGGTCGCGGCACGCGGTGTGAGTGTCCGGCGGTACCTGCTGGGACGGTGCGAAGAGGCGCTGCGCCTCGCCGATCCGGGCTCGATCTCCGAGGCCGTCCGCACCCAGGCGCTCGAGCTCGGGTTGCCGATCGCAGCGGGCGCCGGCGCGCCTTCCCACGCGGTGCTCGTGCCCTTCGAGGCCATGGGCATCGGGCTCGTGCGCACGTTGTTCGTCACGTTCCGTCCCCACACGCCAGAAGACGACGGCAGCGTGGACGACGCGATGCGCGTGTCGCGATCCTCCCAAGCGGCGGTGCGACGCGCGCTCCAACTCGCGGCGGTCCACGAAGGGCGCGGAGACGCGAGCGGGCACCTCCTGACCGCCGCGCAACCGGCCGCGTTTCGAGGCGTGCGGATCCGTGGCGCCTCGCTCGGGGCGGCGACCTACGTGAGCGCCATGAGCCTCTGGACCCGGCGCGCGGTGCTGCCGGGCGTGGTGGTCACCGGCGCGCTGCAGGGCAGCTCGATGCGTTCGGTGGGGAAGTTGGCGGCCAAGCTCGACGGAGTCCGTGGCGCGCCGTTCGAGGGTCTGAAGTTGGTCGTCCCGGCGCCGGACCGCGACGCGCTTCCGGCCAAAGTCGAAGGCGTCGAGATCATCGGCGTGGCCGACACCGACGCGCTCCTCGAGGCGACCCTCTCGGAACTGCCGCCGCCCGCGCCCCGCCACGACGAGCTCGTGTACGACGCGCTCCGGGCGTTCAACAGCGGTTGGCAAGGTTGGCGCTGGGCCGGCATGCGCGCGCAGCTGGAAGAACTCCTCGTGACGTTGCCAGCACGCCGCATCGACCTGCACGTTCAAGTGCTGGCGATGCTCGGCGCAGCGGTTCGGCACCTCGGGGATCCAGACGAGAGCATGCGCATCCTCGACCGCGGCACGCGACTCGCAGAGAGTCCCGAAGGACGCGCGGGGGTGCCCGACGCGCCGCTGGTCTGGCTGGAGCGGCAGCGCGCCATGACGCTGCGGCAGCTCGGGGTTTTCGAGACGGCGCGCGACGCGGCCAGCAACGCGGTGCGCATCTCCCAGGAAGCGCGCATGCGCGATCAGCTGATCTGGAGTCACGGCACCGCGGGCCTCGTCGCGACCTCGCTCTCCGATCCAGAAGCCGCCATCGAACACCAACGCAGCGCGCTCCGCATCGCGCTCGACCACGCACCCGCGAGCGCGCCCCGGAGCGCGGCGTACCTCGTCGAGGCGCTCGGTCGCGCTGGCCGGCTGGACGAAGCGCGACAGGCGTTCGCAGAGGGTCTCGATCTCATCAGCCGGCACGTCGACGGCCGGTCGGCGCTATCGAAGATGGTGTGGTTGCGCATCTCGTTCGCCAGCGCCCTGCTCGAGGCCGAACAACACGCGGAGGCGCTGGAAGCACTGAACCAGCCCAACGTGCGCGACGCGATCCTCGCCCAACCGATGCCTGGCTTGCTCGGTCGCAGACTGCTCGGCGCTGCGCTGGTCGCGCTTGGGGATCTCGAAGCGGGGTACGCGCTGCTGGCGGCTTCACCGAGCGCGTATGGGCGGCTGCTCAACGGGCACAACGCATTCGTGGCGCAGCAGAACGTGCTTCACGAGGTCGTGCTGCGCGCCTACCACGACCGCCTGAGCCGGGATGCGGTGGCGCGGGCCCACATCGCCATCGAGGGACTGCCGCAGTACGAAGCCGCGACGCGGTTGCTGGGACCGATCGCGCGGGAAGCGCTGGAGGCGCTCCACACCGAGCCGGCGGATGCGCACGCCAGCCAGGCCCGCCGGCTCGCCATCGATGGCTCCGTCCGACGGTTGCTTCGGGCATGCGAGCGGCTTGGATGATGTTGGTCGCGGCGAGGTTGGCGTACCCTCTGCGCGTGACTCTCTTGGACGCCTTGGACGTGCTCAGACGGGAGCGGCAGCCGCGCTCCGTCGACGACGCCGTCCGCGCGATCTACGCGTGGCTCGACCGACGCTTTCGTGGGCGCCGGGAACACGACGAGGTCCGTCAGATGACCACCGTCAAGTGCGTCCGCGCCGCCCCGACGTTTCTCGGAACCACCGTCGGGGAGGCCGAGGGCTGGGTCGGCAAGGTGTACGAGCGGAGCCGAATCGATCTCATCCGCAAACGCAAACGGAGCCCGCTCGGTGGGAAGCGCTCGACCGGCACGGACACGTTGGACCCGCTGGACCTCATCGCTGCCCCAGCGAACGAGGGTCCCGACGAACAGACCGAAGCCGAGCTCGAGCACCTACTCGATGCACTGCTCGATCGCGTCGACGAGTTCGTGGAGACCGCGGCCAAACGGCCGGCCCACCGCGCGAAGATGCGCCAACAGGCCGAGGTCGCCATCCTCCGCAAGGTGCGCAATCTGACCGCGCCGCAGATCCTCGAGCAGCTGCAGAACCCACCCTCGGAGGGAACGCTGTACAAGTGGATCGAGCGGGGCCGAGATCAGGTGCTCCTGCCAACCCTGGAGGGGTGGCTGCTCGAAGCGGGGATCTCGGCGGCCACGAAGCGATTTGTCGAAGAAACCTCGGCACTTCTGGTCTCAGGACGGCGCGCGGACCACGGTGTCAGTCGAACCAAGGACCGCACGTCTGTTCAGTATGCCGAGGAACCGACGTCCGTTTCCCGGCTGGACCGCGATGAGGCCAGCCATGACTGACGTCCGTCTCGAAGCACTGGCGGCGAAGTGGGCCGCCGCCGTGGAGGCTGCCCATGCGTTCGCCCGAGCGTACGCGGAGGACGATGCCTCCGAAGAAGCGATCGAAGATCTCATCGAGCCGGCGGGCTGGGTGCTCGTGCTGGTGGTCCTCGACGCGCTCGATGGCGCCGATGAGCGGAACGCTGAGAGAAGCGCTGTCCGCACCGCGGTTGCAGCGGCGCTCGAGCATTGTGAAGACGAGCTCGTGCGCGGTGTCGGAGAGGCCGTGCTCCGTGCGCTCGGATCGCCGCACGCATCGAACGGCAACGTCACGAGCATCGCCAAGACCGTTTGGCCCGCCGACGCCATCCGTCCGAGCCCGAGAAGGCTCAGCCGACTGCTGCGCGGCGAGCTCGATGGCTTCGCGGCCGCGCACGTCGCCGGGTGGCTGCACGCGCATCCCGAAGAGTGCGAACTCGTCCGCGCGATGGTCCGAATCGAATCCGAGCAGCCTCCGTCCATCGAGCTCGCCGCCGCGAGCGGTGGCCACATGCGCGACCCGAGCGAGGGTGAGGTCGTCGGCACCAAACAAGCGGTCGACGACAAGACCGCCATCGACCTCGAAGCCGTGCTCTTCCGCAAACCCTCACCGCGCCAGATCGCGATCTACGCCGCCGAGCCCATCGCCGTGCGTTTCGAAGCCGACGGAGTGACCACCGACGAGATCGCCCCCGGCTACTGGATCGGCACCCTCGACCGAACCGTCCGAACCACAATCGAAGGCAAGGTCCACGCAGGCAGCCAAGTCGAACCCTGGACGATCGAGTTCTGAGCTGAGCCGCGCGAAACGCACCTGGGAGCGCGAGACCTCCAGGCTCTGAGGGAGCGCCCGGACGGCGACGCAGCGTCGGCCGGCCGTATGGCCGTGCAGTCGCTTGGTCAGCGGAATGTGCCGGATCTTGCAAACTGTGATTCGGGGACCCCTTCTACGTGATGGAAGGAGGTGCGCGATGCCGAGACGCAAGAGCGCGCGAAGCGCGAAACAGATGGAGGTCGCACAGGGGCTCATCGAGGCACTGGAGGCGGGGGACGTTCCTCCCTGGATCGCACCTTGGGCGGCCGATGCTGGTCTGCCGGCCAGCCTCGCCACCGGACAGGTCTACCGCGGCATCAACGTCCTCTCACTGTGGTTGGCGATGCGCGCTCGAGGCCACACCCAACGGTGGTGGTGCACCTTCCGACAAGCCTTGAAACTGGGAGGCCATGTGAAGAGGGGCGAGCGAGGAACACCGGTTGTGTTCTGGCGCCAAGTCGACGAGACCCACGAGACTCCGAGCCGTTGGGTGAGCGGGTACGCAGTCGTGTTCAACATCGACCAGTGTGCGGGGCTTGCCATGCCGACACCGCCAGAACGACCCGTCGGCAAACTGGACCAGTGGGTACGCGGCACCGGACTCGAAGTACGTGAAGCAGGAGGGCATGCGTTCTACGATTTCGAAGCGGATCGAGTGCAGGTTCCTCCACGCGAAGCATTCGAAGACCTCGGGGGCTACTACGCCACCCTGCTCCACGAACTCGTGCATGCCACCGGTCACCGCACGCGTCTCGCGCGGAAGTTCGGTGGTGCGTTCGCCGACGACAACTACGCCAAAGAGGAACTCGTCGCGGAGATCGGCAGCGCGTTCTTGTGTGCCGAGTTCCAGATCCCTGGACGACTTCAGCACGCGGCGTACCTCGACCACTGGGTGCGCGTCCTTCGAGCGGAACCCCGTGCCCTTCTCACGATCGCGTCTACGGCCCAGAGGGCGGTCGACTGGCTCCACAAGAAGACCCTGCGACCAAGTCAGCCACTGAGCACGCCCGCGCCCACGTCGGCGTAGGGTGCGGGTTTCCGGTGGCGTTCAGGCAACCACCGGAAAGGAGATCCGTGCCGGCGCCGGCGGGCGGTTCGGGGTTGGGCTCCGGATGTCGGGGGTGGCTGATAGTGTTGCGTGATGCGGTTGATGTTCTGGAACGTGAACGCGCTGCCGAACATCGGTCATGCACGACTCGACCGGGTGGTGAAGTGCATCGCTGGCGAGCCGGCGGATGTGCGGGTGCTCGCGGAGGTTCCAGTCAAGCGCGCGGATGCCTTTCAAGACGCGCTGCGCGGCGCCTTGTCCAAGGGGATCCACCTTCACTACAGCGTGCAGAAGCCGGTGACGCGTAAGCACTACGGGTTGCTCTTCGTGAGTCGGTGGCCGATGACGACGCTGCCCGACCTCGCCGCGCCGTTTCCTCATCTGTGCCCACACGTGCGGGTCGATGCGCCTGGTGCCTTCGAGGTGGTGGGCGTGCATGCGCCCAATGGCTCTGCCAACGGGTGGCGGAAGATCGACACGATCGAACCCGTGCTCGAGCTCGCGCAGGCGGGAACTGCACGACCGCTTCTGGTGTGCGGCGACTTGAACGAACCCGAATGCTGGCCAGTGGGTGAAGCGCCCGACAGCTTCGCTTTCCGACGGAGTCGGACCGGCACACGCAAGACGGAAGGCTCAATGCGGCGGCCCGACAAGAATGCGCGCACGAAGGCACACCGCGAGAACGATACGTTCCCACGCTCACGCTGGCAGGACGCGGTGGCGGGCCTGCTCCACCGCGGACCGCTCCGTCACGCCTGGCGCGCACTCCATCCCGACCGTCCGCTCCCAGCGACCCTGATCAAGCGAAACGGTGAAGAACGGAGTTTCGACCATGTGCTGGCCGACCCTCGCGTTCGAATGGAGCGCATCGGGTTCCATCACGCCTGGCGCGAAGACGGCACCAGCGACCACTCCGCGGTGTGGCTCGACTTCGAGCTCTGACAGCGCAGCGGATCCCCACTGGTCCGACGCTGTCACCTGTTCGATCGCGCGGGGCCCCAAGCCCCGCGCCCGAGTCTTGAGGTCCGTCGCGCCTTCGCTCATTGAGCTCACTCTCGAGGTCACCGGAAGCGCGCGTGAACGAAGCTCCTCAGATCGCTGTCATGCCGCCGATGATCACGTGGCCCATCTCAGTCGTGCCGGAGTTCGACCGGCTCTGACCGGTTGGTCCAACGGGTCTGCGCTGAGGTCGGTGTGTCTCGGGACGAGGCGCAACCGGTCCCCGACGGTGCCTGCGATGGTGTGCGATGGTGTAGCGGCCGCGCCGGTCGGTCTGCACTCCGTAGCTGCCCATCCACAACATCGCGCCGGCGAGCGGCCTGCCTCCCGTTCTGCGGACCACGCCGGAAACCTGCACGGCGAACCGGTTCGATGGGGTGGGCAGGCGCGCGAGGTGCGGTGCGAGATCTATGGGAGACGGGGTCGGCGGACGCGGGCGGCTAGGACGAGGGCGAGGAGCCAGGCGGCGGATCCCGGTTGGGATCCCACGTGGCAACCGCTCGGGTCGTCCGAGTTCGAGCTCGTGGGTGGGGGTGTTTCCGGATCGCGTGGGGCGACGGTGCCGGTGGGGACCTCTGCGGGGTAGCTCGGTGCGCGTGCGGCTGGGACGCAGTAGTTGGCGTTGGAACAACGGGGCGCTCCTTGCCACATGCCGGTGGTCTCGGGTGGGGTGTCGCTGGCGCGGCAGAGTTCTCGTTGGGGGCAACTGTTCACCACGGCGCGCCGAACGTGAAAGCGCCCCTCGCGGCCTCCTTCGAACACCTCCACGGGCCGGGTGCAGACGCGGTACGGGACGCAGCGGTTGCCGGTGGGACAGGACTCGTCTGCCGTGCACGGGGACTCGGCGCAACGGACGGCGCCGTGGGTGGAGACGCCGCGGCTCCCCGGTGGACACGTCGGCGGTGCGCGAACGACGTCTGCGTTGGCGACGGTCGCGAACAGGGTCGCGAACACGATCGCGAACAGGGTCGCGGCGAGGAGCGCTCCGAACTTCGTGGGTCGCATGCGGGTCACGGGTCGACGAAGTGTACGGCCAGCCGACCAAGAGGTTCCCGCCGAAAGAAGCGGCGCATTCCTACTGGACCACGCGTGGTCGGCTCCTGTCGGTCTCGTTCTCGGCTTCGTAGTTCACGTCGTGGTGCACGACGTTCGAGGTCGGGATCGCGAGGTCGACGCTCCGCGCGCCGAGCTCGCCGAACATGTCGGGTGCCAGGTGTATCTCCTCTGCTGCGGTGGTGACCTCGACCGCGTACCGGCCCTGCGGATCGGTCTCGGCGATGCGGCCGCCCACATCGAGGACGACGCCCGCCCCGGCGTTGCGGCCGTTGGCGCGGACACGGCCGGACACGCGCACGACCCGCCTCCGTGGCTCCTGGGCCAGCCGTGCGAACGCGTGGTTGCCGAAGAGCATCACCAACTCGTCGGCGCTCGGCGACCACCACTGGGCGTACCCGTCGTAGTCGATGCGTTCGTCCAACTCGAGGCGGCGGCCTTCCCGGTCGAACACCATCGCGAGCCGCCGGACCCGCGAGTGCACGAGGATCGCATCGCGGGTGACCCGCAGCTGAGGCGCGTGCGCATAGACCGGCGTCGACCAACGCCGCTCGAACGTGGAGGCATCGAACGACTGGAGGAAGCCGGAGAAGCCGGAGTCCTTCACGGTCAGAACGACTTCGTCGGCGAGTGCGTGTCCGTCCACCGGCGACTGAGTCATCGAAACAATCTCTGCCCCTGTCTCATCGAGCACCCGGCCTCCGGTCGGAACCGAGAGCACGACCCCACCCGCGAATGCCAGGACCGGCGTGCCCTCGGTTCGGAAACGTTCTTGCCCGGTGGCTTCGTCGATCGCGACCGTCGTGTCGGGCTCCACAGCCACGTACACGAGCCCGTGGCCAGCCACCGCCAGACCATCGCCCGGGACACACCAACGCACGTCGCCCGTCTCTGGTTCGCGCGAACACACTTGGGTGTCGTCGAGGGTGAGGAACGACGTCTGTCCGCGCACCAGCGACTCCACCGGAACATCGTCGACGCTCCAGAGGATCGCCGGCGGGGACACCTGCAAGCGAGCCAGCGCCCCGTCGCTCGAGCCGATGACGAGCGAGCCCTCGAACCCGATGCCCTCTCCGTAGCTCCGCAACGGGTTCTCGAACCGGAGGACCCGCCCATCGGCGTAGACGAACCGGATCTCGTCGTCGACAAGCGCCACGAGGGGTCCGCCATCGATTGGATGCAGGGAACCGAACTGCGCGATGTCCTCGATCGGATGCCACCGCTGCAGATGCGAAGGCGACGCGCCGGTCGCGAGTGCCGCCGGTGGGTCCACGGGTTGCCGGATCGGCACGAGCGGCCTGGCTTCGGGAGTCGCAGTGCTGGCTGTGGGAACCGCAGTGCTGGCTTCCGTTGGCGGATCGAGTGGCGCGCGCGTCTCCGGGCGGGTCGATGCATGGTCGGTGGGGACCGCGCGTCCGCCGCAACCGGAAGCCGTCGCAGTCGCGAAGATGCAGGCGACGCAGATGCACGTCGCCCAACCGCCCCAACCCGCCATGCGTCGCCCCACGCGCCAAGCCTACCCGGTCGTGCCGGTCCCCATCGACACCAACAGCCACCAAACGAATTGGGCAGCTGGGGCTCGGCCCGCGTGGACCAGACGTCCACTCAGTGCGTGGTGGGTCCGACCGGTCCGCCTGGGCTCGAGGAAACGCACTCATCGTCGCCGCAGCATCCCAATGGTGCGCACACTCTCCAGTGCCTGAGAGCGGGTTGGCTACGGGGCTCGGCGGGGTCCTCGAGTTCTCTCAGTGGTCGCCATCCACTGCGTGCGCGGCGATGTGGTGCAAGAACGGGATGCCCGCCTCGGCCACCCGTGCACCCTGTGCTCCAACCTGGGTTGCGCGGGCGAGGACGGAAGGAAGCATGGCTTTGGGGGCAGCGAGGTGCTCGAGGGCGTGCATTCCATTGTGCATGGGTCCCGATGCGAGGGCCTCTGCCGCGACGGCGGCCACAGACATGGCCACCTGCGCGTCCTCGCGGGCTTGTTCTTCGATGGCCTCCCGCGGATCCTCGAGCCCAGCCACGCTCGCCAGACCGCGGGTGCGGGACCCCTCGAAGTCTGCACCTGTCGTGATGGACTCGCGCGCCGATGCCGTGCCGACGGTTACGAGCAACGAGGCGCCGCCAGAGACTGCGGTCGCGACGATGCCGGCTGCCACGAGGGCCAACTGACCGCTCGCTTCGGCTTCGGCGTATTCCTGGTCCTGGGTCCGGAACGCGTCGCTCAAAAGTGTGCTCGCCACGTCCGAGCGGGTGGCGTGGCCGGAGGCTGCTTCAGGGTCGAGGCCGAGCCGCTCCGAAAGCTTCTCCGCCGCTCCGGGGAAGGCGCGCCGAATGGAACCTGTGAGACCGTTGCCGTGGTTCTCGCGCACGGCTTGCGCGCCCGCTCGGAGTGCATCGGAAAGCTGGGCGGCGGTTCGCGCGAGGACCGGGCGAGCGAGTTCGCGGAACGCCGTGCGATCGAGCGCATGGGTCTGGTAGTCGTCGAGGAGGTGGGAGAGTTGCTGGGCCGCCGCCGTGTGCCCAGCAGCCCGGAGCTCCGTCAGAAACCGTTGGCCGCCGACGCCTTCCAAGGTGGCCTGGAGTTCGTCGAACCTCCGGCCCATCCCGAGCGAGGCCTGGTCCATTTCGTCCGCGGCGCCTTCGAGTTCGTCTGCGACGAAGTCCGTGAGACGTTCGTTGAAGCGGACCGCGAGGTTCGTCTTCAACGCGTCCATGAACTGCTCCGACTGGGCGCCGTCGAAGCCCGCCTCGGTCAACCGCGACTGGAGCTGACTCAGGTCTGTGCGTGCCAACTGCTGGAATGCATCGCGACCTCGCACGAGGGGTGCCACGGCGGCACCGGGGCCGCGACTCTCCATGCGCCGCAGGGCGCCCGTCAGATTCTGGCCGCGTGAACGACTGCGCCGGGTGGGTGCCATCGGGGCCCGAGCGATGGTGTCGCGCGAGGTGCGTCGGTCGATCGCGCCGCGAAGTTCCAGAGCGGACGCCTCGAAGCGCGCGCGTTCCGGTCCGCGTGTGCCCGCTCGGCGGGAGGCATCCTCGAGTTCCGCGAGCAGGTCGCGGGCGGATTCCACGTTCCCAGCGCCCCGGTCCAAATCGTTGACCATGCTGCCGACACGCTGCCGGCCCACCTCTGCCTCCAGCTGCGGCGCGTCCAACACGAGTCCAAGTCGCTCCGCGGAGCTCACACGGGGTCCAGTCACTGCATCCTCCTTCGTCGCCCAAGTCCAGCGGGCGAGTCGCCTTCTCGCGACTGCATCGCCGTGGTTGCGTGCACCTCGACACCGAAGCCGACACCGATCCGAACGACGGTCCAGAGGTTCCGTCGCCCGAAGGATCCCAGGGCGCGCGACCCTGATCACCGTCGCGTTCGCGGTCGCTCGACCTGGACGCTACGCTTGGGCATGCGACTCGCCGCGGCCCTCACCATCATCGCCCTGACCAGCTCGAGCACGATGGCACAGGTTGCGGTGGCACAGGACGCTGAAGCGCAGGATGCGGAGGCACAGGATGCGGTGGCACAAGACGCTGAAGCGCAGGGCCGTGCGCAGGTGACCGAAGCCGCGCCCGAGCTGCATGTACGGGCGCCGATTGCGATCTTCCTGACCGGCGCGTTCGCGATGTCCGGTTTCGGGATCAACTATGGACTGCTCGCGGTGACGGGCTGCGACACCGCGCCGGCGATGCCCTGCGACTCGCTGAACCGCCAGACGCTCGGGACCTTCACGGCGACGGTGCTCGGCGCCGCGCTGACGGTGGCGGGGCTCGCGTGGCTCATCGCCCGGGTCCGGCGTCACCGCGCCCGACAAACCACCGGCCTCTCCTTCGACCCCACCTCGCTGCTGCTTCGTTTCTAGCAGGTCGCTGAAAAGCGACCTGCTCCCTTGCCGTTGCCCTTGCCCGTGCCCTTGCCCGCGTCGTGGACGCCGTGTGTTTCGCGACGGCGAGGCGCGAATCGGAGCGCGATGCCCAGCGGAC